>NZ_JAUFPK010000001.1:1165025-1913537 GCF_030409225.1 Aquisalimonas lutea | reverse complement strand
CGGCGGCCGACGGCCACCGGCGCCGGCTGGAAGTCTTCCACGACTTCGCCAGCCCGTTCTCGTACCTGGCCTGCACCCAGGTGGAGCGCATCGCCGCCGAGCACGGCGCGGAGCTGGTGTGGAAGCCGATGCTCCTGGGTGCGCTGTTCAAGGCCATCGGTACGCCCATGATCCCGTTGCAGGCCATGAGCGCCAACCGGCAGGCCTGGGGGGAGCGCGACATGCGCCTGTGGGCCGACCATTGGGGCGTGCCGTTCCGCTTTACCAGCCATTTCCCGCTGAACACCGTGCTCGCCCTGCGCGTGTCCGCCGTGGAGCCGGCCCTGATCCGGCCGCTGTACCGGGCCGCCTGGGCGGAGGACCGGAACCTGGGCGAGACGGACACCGTCGCGGCCATCATCCGCGAGCAGGGCCATGACCCGGAGGATGTCATCGCCCGCGCCGGCGCCGAGGACACCAAGGCGCTGATCAAGGCCAACACCCGCGAGGCAGCCGACCGGGGCGTGTGCGGCGCGCCCACGCTGGTGGTGGACGACTGGCTGGTCTTCTGGGGGCAGGACCGCCTGGACATGGTCCGCCGGGCGCTGGACGGCTGGGTGCCGGAGGTGGACGCGGCGGCCGGACCGCTGCCCGGCGCCGCCGGCAGCAAGCACTCATGACGGAGCGGTGCCGCCGGTCACGACCCCCGCGTCGTACAGGCGCCGCCGTTCGCCGGCGTCATAGCCCAGCTCGGCCAGCAACGCTTCGCTGTCGGCCCCCAGCGCCGGCGCGGCGCGGTGGATGCCCGCCGGCGTGCGCGAGAACGCCGCCGGCGGCGCTGCCTGCCGCAGGGACCCGGCGTGCGGGTGCTCGTGCTCCAGGACCAGGGCATTGGCGCGGACCTGGGGATGGTGGACCACCTCGCTGCGGCTGAGCACCGGCGCGCAGGGCACGCCCTCGGCCTCCAGGCGCTCCAGCCAGTCCGCGGCGGAGCGCTCGTAGAGTGCCTCCTGGGTCAGCTCCAGCCGGGCGTCGATGTTCTCCTGGCGCAGCGCCGGCGTCCGGAAGCGCGGATCGTCCCGCCACGCGGGCCGGTCCAGGGCGCGGATGAGCGCCTCCCACTCGCGGTCGGTCTGCACGGCCACGCTGATGTAGCCGTCCGCAGTGGCATAGATGAGATCGATGAAGCTGGCCGCCTCGGCCTGCGGGCGCTCGTCGCCGACGAAGGTCTGGCTGCCCATGTCCGAGCCCCACAGGAACGCCAGCACCGCCCCGAGCATGGAAACCCGCACGTGCTGGCCCTCGCCGCTGCGCTCACGCTCCAGCAGGGCCGCAGTGATCGCCTGCGCGGCGGTCATGCCGGTGAGCTTGTCCGGCAGGATGGTACGCACCAGCTGCGGGCGCGCCGCGTCCGAGCCGCCCTGGACGCTGGCGAGCCCGGACAGCGCCTGGACCAGGGGATCGTACACGGGGCGGGCGGCATACGGGCCGTGGAACCCGAAGCCGCTGATGGAGGCGTACACCAGCCCCGGATTGAGCTCCCGCAGCGCAGGCTCGCCCAGGCCCATGCGCTCCGCCACCCCCGGCCGGAAGTTCTGCACGAACGCGTCCGCCCCCGTCACCAGGCGCCGGAGCACCGCCAGCCCCTCCGGCGCCTTGAGGTCCACCGCCAGTGAGCGCTT
The DNA here is from genome assembly GCF_030409225.1 of Aquisalimonas lutea. GTDB lineage: Bacteria > Pseudomonadota > Gammaproteobacteria > Nitrococcales > Aquisalimonadaceae > Aquisalimonas > Aquisalimonas lutea. The sequence continues at coordinate 1,911,876 of NZ_JAUFPK010000001.1, read as the reverse complement.
GCTGCGGTTGTTGTTCAGAAAGCTGGCCGCGAAGCCGTTGCGGCGGTTGGCGGCCGAACGCGTGAAATCACCCCCGGCGGGGTTCTCCACCTTGATGACCTCGGCCCCCTGGTCCGCCAGGGTCATGGTGGCCAGCGGCCCGGAGATCATGGCGGTGACATCCACCACCCGATAGCCGCGGAGCGGACCGCTCATGACGGCGCCTCCCCGTAGCCGGGCGGGACCGCGAAGCCACCCGTCAGGGCCTCCACGTGACGGGCGAAGGCCAGGGCCGTGTAATCCTCCAGGTACGGCCCCACGATTTGCACCCCGACCGGCAGGCCGTCGGGCGTGTATCCCGCCGGCACCACCGTCGCCGGCAGGTACACCACGCCGGCCAGCCCGGCCCAGGCGAGGACGTCCATGTACGGGCGGTCGGCGCCGTTGACCGCCAGGCGGCGCTCCGCCATGGGCTGGCGGTGATCATGGGGGAACGGCGGCGTGTGCACCACCGGGCACAGGAGGATGTCCACCTCGCCGAAGAACGCCTGCCAGGCCCGGCGCATGTGCTGGCGCCTCTCGTCGGCGCGCTGCCAGTCGGCATGCCGCTGGGTCGCTCCCCGGGCGAAGGCCGCGGCATAGCCGTCATCGTCGGGATCGGCGGCCTCGGCCTGCTCCAGCATGCCGGCGAACACGCGCGGCGACAGGCCGCCGCTCATGGCCGCCGTCAGGAGCTGGTAGTAGGTCGCGTGGGAGCTCGCCAGCTCGATCCCCTCCGGGCGGGCCTGTGTGTCGACCTCCGCGCCGGCGGTGCGCAGCCACGCCACGAGCTCCTGAAGCACGGAGACCACGTCCGCGTCCACCGGGCACGCCGGATCATCCAGCCAGGCGGCCACGCGAAAATCGGACAGCCGCTGGTGCCGTGCCGGTGGCAAGTGCAGCTGCCAGCCGACGCCTTCCGCGGGATCCGGTCCGGCCAGAATCCCCAGGGCGAGCTCCAGGTCGGCCACCGAGCGCGCCATGGGGCCGGCGACGCTGATATCCACCCGGGCCAGCGTGCCCGGCGGCCCCGGGATGTGCCCGCGCTTGGGGATGACGCCATAGCTGGGCTTGTGCCCGCACACGCCGCAGAAGGCGGCCGGCGTGCGAATGGAGCCGCCGATGTCGCTGCCCAGCTCCAGCGGCGTCAGCCCGGCGGCCAGGGCGGCAGCGGAGCCCCCGGAGGAGCCGCCGCAGGTGCGCCCGGGGTTCCAGGGGTTGCAGGTGACGCCGTAGACCTCGTTGTAGGTCTGCAGGTCGCCCGCGAACAGCGGCGTGTTGGTCTTGCCGTAGATCACGGCGCCGGCATCCAGCAGGCGCTGCACCGCGACGGCGTCGCCCTGCGGGTAATGATCCCGGAATCGCGGCGCCCCCGCGGTGGCCGGCATGCCGGCCACCTCGTAGGTGTCCTTCACGGTCATGGGCACGCCGTGCAGCGGGCCCCAGAGCTCGCCGCGCGCGGCCGCGGCATCCGCCTCCCGGGCCCGCGACCGGGCGTCCTCCCTGCAGGTGGCCACCACGGCGTTGATGGCGGGGTTGCGCTCGTCCACCCGGGCGAGGGTCTCGTCGAGCAGCGCCGCGGCGCTGCATTCCCCCTCGCGCAGGGCCAGGGCCAGGCGGGTTGCCGATTGATAGCTGGAGTCCATGAATGCTGCATCCGCTGCCAGGGGCTTGCCACGCCGTAGTAGAATAGCGGCTTTTGCTACCGTACAACCTCCATGGCCGCACCCGGAAGCCACCGCGTACCCCCATGGCGCCGTATCGACGGCACCACGGTGTTCTTCGTGCTGCTGGCGCTGGCCACCGGCGGCGCCACCTGGTGGCTGCACGGCCCGGGCGCCTTTGCCGACACGCTGCTGCGCGCCCTGGGGCTGCTGGCGTGGATCGCCCCCGTGCTCCTGGGGGCCCTGCTGGTGGGGGCCTACGTCCAGCGGCTGCTGCCGCGGGCGACCATGGAGCGCTGGCTCGGCGGCCGCAGCGGCCTGCGCGGGCTCACGGTCGCCACCGTCGCCGGCGCCGTCACGCCCGGGGGCCCGTTCGCCGCCTTCCCCCTGGTGGTGGCGCTGTACCGTGCGGGCGCCTCGGTGGAGGTATGCATCGCCTACGTCACGGCCTGGTCGGTGCTGGGGATCAACCGCGCCCTGATCTGGGAGCTGCCTTTCCTGGGGCCGGACTTCGTCCTGCTCCGCCTGCTGGTATCGCTGCCGCTGCCCTTCCTGGCCGGCGGCCTTTCCCGGCTGCTGCGGAGGCCGCCGACATGATGACGCTGATCGCCTATGGCACTATTGCGCTCCTGCTGGGCATTACCAGCGCCCTGGCGCACCGCCGGGCAACCACCCGCCACCGCGATGTCGCCGCGGATGCCTGGGTGCAGCTGCAGCCGCTGCTGCTGCGGCTGCCGCCGGCGCTGCTGGCCGGCGTCTTCCTGGCCGGCCTGGTGCCGGAGCAGCAGGTGGTGGGGCTGCTGGGCGAAGCATCCGGGGCCTACGGCGTGCTCCTGGCGACGGTGATCGGGGGCATCCTGCCGGGCGGCCCCATGATCGCCTTCCCGCTGGCCCTGGCCCTGCTGGAGGCGGGCATGGGGGTTGCCCAGATGGTCACCCTGATCACCGCCTGGTCCGTGCTGGCGCTGCACCGGGTCCTGGTCTTCGAGGCCCCCATGATGGGCTGGCGCTTCGCCGGCCGGCGGCTTCTTGCCAGCCTGCCGGTGGCGCCGGCCGCCGGTTTTCTCACCCTGGCCGCGGAAACCGTTCTAGCGGGCTGACACCACGAATCACCGGAGCTTTTCGCCATTCACTCCATGAGCACCGACGATCTCACACGCAACGGCCTGGGCCGCACCCTGTTCAGCATGACCTGGCCCATGCTGTTCGGCGTGTTCTCGCTGCTCGGCTTCCAGCTGGTGGACAGCGCGTTCATCGGGCAGCTGGGCGTGGACCCCCTGGCCGCACTGGGCTTCACCCTGCCCATGCAGCAGCTCATCATCGGCTTCCAGGTGGGGCTCGGCATCGCCACCACGGCGATCATCTCGCGCACCCTGGGCAGCGGCGACACTTCCCGCGCCCGCCGGCTGGGCGGCCTGGTGGCGGCCTCCGGTGCCGCCGCCGTGGCGGTGCTCTGCCTGGCCCTGTGGCTGCTGCGGGCGCCCATCGTGACGACCCTGGGCGCCGAGACCGGCCTGCTGCCGCTCATCGGCGCCTTCTGGATCCCGTGGCTGCTGAGCGCCTGGTGCGGCGCCGTGCTGTATTTCGGCTACAGTGTCATGCGCGCCCACGGCGACACCCGCACGCCGGGGCTGTGGATGGTGATCACCAGCCTGCTCAACCTGGGGCTGGACCCGCTGTACATCTTCGTCTTCGGCTGGGGGCTGCCCGGTGCGGCCTGGGCCACGGTCACCGCGTTCGGCACGGGCATCGCGGCCATCTACCCGGCCCTGCTGCGCCGCCGCCTGCTGCACTTCGACCTGCTGAGCATCAACCCGCTGCCGGCGCTGCGGCAGCTGGCCGGGATCACCGGCCCGGCCATGGTCAGCCAGCTCATGCCGCCGGTATCCGCCATGCTCGCCACGGCCCTGGTAGCCCATTTCGGTTCCGAGGCCGTTGCCGCCTGGGGCCTGGGGACGCGGCTGGAGTTCTTCTCCATCGTCGTGGTCCTGGCCCTGACCATGTCGCTGCCGCCCATGGTCGGGCGCTTCCTGGGCGCGGGCGAGCTGCACCACGTCCGCGCCCTGGTGCGGCTCGCCGTGCGCTTCGTCCTTGCCTGGCAGCTCGGCGTGGCGGTGCTGTGGCTGGCGCTGTCGGGGGTGCTGGCGCAGCTGCTCACCCAGGACGAGTCCGTGGCGGCCACGCTGCAGGACTACCTCCTGCGCGTGCCCCTGAGCTACGGGGCCCTGGGCGTGTGCATGCTGATGGTGTCGGTGTGCAATGCGCTGGGCCTGCCGCTGCGGGCCCTGCTCATCTCCCTGGTGCGCCTGTTCGTCTGCTACCTGCCCGCCCTGGCCCTGGGGGCATGGCTGCTGGGGATCAACGGCGTGTTCACGGGCGCCCTGCTGGGCAACCTGGCCGCCGGGGCGACGGCCTGGGCCCTCTATCACCGGGCCATGCGGCACCTGGAGCCGGAGACGCAGCCCGCGGCGGCCCCGGAGAACGCCGGCGGTCCCTGATCGCCGGCGCCACCGGCCATCGCGGACACGACGCCCGGTCCCTCAGGGGGTTGGGCGCGACCCACCGCTTGCGGCATGATGGTGCACTGAATCATAGACCCCTATTGCGCAGGAGACGATCATGAGCGAAGTCGACCAGATGCCCGACATGTCCCTGGACACCGCGTCCCTGGTCCAGGAGGAGACGTTCACGGACAGCCGGGTCGGCGCGATCCGCCGCCTGACGCCGGTACACACCGACGGCACCCGGGACGAATCACGGCCGGTTACCTACAGCGGCCAGACGCAGGTCATGACGCAGGGAGGCGCCCTGCCGCTGTCGTTCGAGATCGAGGCGGACAGCCTGGAGCAGGCCGTGGAGCGCTTCGCCGAGACCGCCAATCAGGCCCTGGAGGACATGATCCGGCGCGTCGAGGAGATGCAGCGCGAGCAGGCGACGTCCATCGTCACGCCCGGGCAGGGCGGCGGCGGCATGGGCGGTATGGGTGGCATGGGCGGCGGCGCCGGCGGCCCCGGCGGCGGCATCCAGTTGCGCTGATACGGGACGCTTATGCCGGAATGGGTTATAGCTTATGCGCATAACCCATTTCACACTTATTCCGGATTTCCCTAAGGTAGCGTCTGGACAGGCGGATGACCCACCGCGGGTTGTGACGGTGCCGGACGGCACGGGCAGCCGGTAACAGGGAACAGGGAACGCGGCGCCGCCGGGCCTGTCAATGCACTGGGCACTCCACCCGACACGAGGAGAATCGGCAACATGAGCAGTATGGCGACCGAACGCGTCATCGACGTCCACCACTGGAACGATACGCTGTTCAGCTTTCGCACCACGCGCGATCCCGCCCTGCGGTTCGAGAACGGCCAGTTCGTGATGATCGGGCTGCAGGACGAGGGCGGCAAGAGGCTCATGCGTGCCTACAGTATCGCCAGCCCGAACTACGAGGACCATCTCGAGTTCTTCAGCATCAAGGTTCCGGACGGCGCGCTCACGTCCCGGCTGCAGCACATCCGCGAAGGCGACGAGGTCATCACCAGCCGCAAGCCCACGGGGACGCTGGTGCTCAGCGACCTGCTGCCCGGCAAGAACCTGTACCTGTTCAGTACCGGTACGGGGCTGGCGCCGTTTCTCAGCGTGATCCAGGACCCGGAGGCCTACGAGCGCTTCGACAACATCGTCCTGGTCCACGGCGTCCGTTACACCAGCGAGCTGGCGTACCAGGATTTCATCGAGCGCGAGCTGCCCGGCCACGAGATCCTCGGGGAGATGATCCGCGAGCAGCTGATCTACTATCCCACGGTCACGCGCGAGGACTATCGCAACCAGGGGCGCATCACCCACCTGGTGGAAAACGGCACGCTGTTCGAGGATATCGGCCTGCCGCCGCTGGACCCGGAGCGGGATCGCGCCATGATCTGCGGCAGCCCGGCCATGCTCGACGACGTCAGCACCATGCTCAACGAGCGCGGCTTCAAGCCGTCGCCGCGCATCGGCGTCGCCGGCGACTACGTCATCGAGCGGGCGTTCGTGGAAAAGGACTGACGGCCCGAAGGGGGACGCGGCCCGGGGCGCGATGATGGCCCTTCAGCCGTCCAGCGCCCGGAGCGTGGTCTCCAGCGCAGCCCGGATGCGCTCCTCGGATTCATCGGCCTTCACCAGCGTCCGCAGCCCGCCCATGCCGGCCACGAGGTAGGACGCAAGCCGATCCGGATGATCCCGCGAGGTGATGCTGCCGTCCGCCTGCCCGCGACGAACCGCTTCGGCGAAGACATCCCGGAAGCTGTCGATACCGGCGCGCACGCGCCGGTTGACATCGGCGTCCCGGTGCCCGAACTCGGTGGCGGTATTCAGCACGAGACAGCCCCGCGGCCCGCCGGGGACCCGCTGCTCCGCCAGCGTCCGCCGCAACGACTCCTCGATGAACGCCCGTCCGCTGGCCGCTTCCCGCAGGCGCTCCCACATCGCCGTGGTCACCATCTCCCGATAGCAGTCCAGGCAGCGCCCGAAGAGCTGGTGCTTGCCGCCGAAGGTCTGGTAGAGGCTGCTCCGCGACAGGCCGGTCGCGGCAAGGAGCTCCTGGAGCGAGGTACCGTCGTAGCCGCGCGACCAGAACAGCTCCATCGCCTGATTGAGGGCGGTGGGCGGATCGAACTGTCGCGGGCGGCCTGCGGGCATGACGACTTCTTCCCTTGCGGTTCTCCGGGCGCCCCCGATGAGCGGGGAGGCAGGGCTCGGGCAGAGGAAAAGCATAACCGGCTACCCGCCGGAGACCAAACCGCACGAATGCACGGCGCCAGTGAAAGGCGGACGCGCGGGTGCCTTCGCACGCGGGTCATCCGTGTTTCCCAAACGAGAAAACCCCGCCGGAGCGGGGTTTTCTGCAGAACCCGGGGCGCCGGGCCCCGGCTCCCGGACTCAGACTGCGGTGACGTTCGCCGCGGCCAGGCCCTTGGGCGTGTTCTGGGTCTCGAACTCCACGCGCTGGCCTTCGGCCAGGCTCTTGAAGCCCGTTCCATTGATGGCGGAGTGATGGACGAACACGTCCTTGCCACCATCCTCAGGAGTAATAAAGCCGAAGCCCTTGGCGTCGTCGAACCACTTCACGGTACCGGTCATCATCGTAACGTTTCCTCATGCGATATTGGGTCGTGCAGGTCGTGCTGAAGAACGTACGGTGTGACTACCACGACTGGCGGGACGACGACCGAAGCGACTCAAGCGAAACACTGCAAGACGGACAATACAGCAACGCGGGCCCGACGCAAAGCTTTTTTTCACCCCGCGTCCACCGTAGCCATTCCCGGTGGCCAGCGGTGATGCCGCTGCTATAGGCTGCGGTCGGACATCCACGCGCGGAGTCGCTCCATTCCGGGAATCACAATGAACCAACCCGTGGACGTACCCCTCTGGCTGCTGCTGATCATGCTCGCGATCACTGCGTGGGCGGTGCTTGCGCGCCTGCTGATCCCCACGGTGCGCTGGTTCTTCCGGCGCCGGATCAGTCGCCTGATCGAGGAGGTCAACCGGCGCCTGGACCTGAAGCTGCCCACGTTCAGCCTCACCAAGCGCGAGGTCCTGATCGACCGGCTCGCCTACGACCCCCGGGTCCTCGCCGCGGTGCGGGCGCACTGCGAGAGCAACGGCACGCCGTGGGCGGTCGCGCTGCGGCGTGTCGAGACCTATGCCCGGGAGATCGTTCCGGCGTTCAACGCCTATGTCTACTTCCGGCTCGGTAATCGCCTGGCGCGGGCCATCGTCCGGCGCTTCTACCGCGTGCGCCTGGCCTACCACGATCATGCCGGGCTCGCCGACATCGACCCGGACGCCAGCATCGTGTTCGTCATGAACCATCGCAGCAACATGGACTACGTGCTGGTGGCCTATCTGGTGGAAGAGCAGACCGCGCTGTCCTACGCCGTCGGCGAGTGGGCCCGCGTATGGCCCCTGGAACCGCTGATCCGGGCCATGGGGGCCTACTTCGTGCGCCGGGACTCCGGCAACGCCCTCTATCGCCGGGTTCTCGAGCGGTACGTGCAGATGGCCGTCGAGGGCGGCGTGGCCCAGGCGGTGTTCCCGGAAGGCGGCCTGAGCCGTGATGGCGCGCTGCGCGAGCCGCGCACCGGGCTGGTCGACTACATGCTGCGGGATTTCGATCCGGCGGGACAACGCGACATCCTGTTCATCCCCGTGGGGCTGAACTACGACCGGGTCCTGGAGGACCGCACCCTGCTGGCGGAGGCGGGCCGGCGCGTGCGGCGGCGCTCCACCGTGCGCGCCATGGGCGAGGGTCTGCTCTTCCTGGTCCGCAACCTCGGCAACCGGCTGCGCGGCCGGCGCGCGACCATGGGCTACGCCGCCGCCGGGTTCGACAGGCCGCTGTCGGCCCGGCAGTGGTGTCGTGACCGCGGGATCGACCCGCGCCAGCAGGAGCACCGCGAGCGCATCCGCAACAGCCGCGCCCTGGCCGCCGACCTGATGCAGCGCACCGCCCGCGTCATCCCCGTACTGCCGGTTCCCCTGGTGTGCTGGCTGCTCCTGCGGACGCCGGATGAGCCCTGCTCCAGGGAGGACCTGGAGCAGGCGTGCGCGGCACGCATCGCCCAGCTGGATGCCTGCCCGGAACCCCCGTACGTGCCTCACAGGGAGCCGGGCTACATCGTCACCGTGGCCGTGGCCGTCCTGCTGGAACGCGGCGCCGTCACGGAGGACGCCGCCGGAGCGCTGTCCACGGTCACCGACGAGCACCCGCTGCTGCGCTACTACGCCAATTCCGTGAGCACGCTCCTGGATCCCCTGGCCGCGTGAGCCGCGCGGCGCGCAGAAGCACGCGCGAACGGTTCAGCGTTTCCCTAAAGAATGCTCGGCAGCCACAGAGCGATCCCGGGGAAGATGACCACCAGCACCAGTCCCAGCAGCTCCACCAGGGTATAGGGAACCACCGAGCGGTAGATGTCGCCCATGGTGATGCCCGGCGGCGCAACGCCCTTGAGATAGAACAGGTTGAAGCCAAACGGCGGCGTCATGTAGCCGATCTCCATCATGATGATGAACAGGATGCCGAACCACACCGGGTCGAATCCGAAGCCGTTGATGATCGGCATGAACACCGGCAGCGTGATCATCATGATGCCCAGCGGATCCAGCACCATGGCCATGATGAAAATGATGATCAGGATGGCGATGAGCGCGCCCCACTGACCGCCGGGAATGGCCTGCATGAAATCCAGGATCATGGGCTGGGCGCCCATGGACTTGTACGCGGTACTGAACGCGTGCGCCGCGAACAGGATCCACATGATCATGCCGGTGAGCTTGAGCGTGCGCACGCAGGCCTCGCTGAGCATGGCCCAGCTGAAGCGCCGGTACACGATCGCCGACACCAGCGCCCCGAACACGCCGATGGCCGCCCCTTCGGTGGGTGTCGCCACGCCGCCCATGATCGAGCCCAGCACGATCACGACGATGAACATGGGCAGGATCACCGAGCGCAGGGCCATCAGCTTGTCACGGAGGCTGCCGCGATCCTCCTTCGCCAGGGCCGGGCCCAGGTGGGGCTGGAAGTAGCAACGGATGGCGATGTAGAGCGACACCAGCACCATGAGCAGCAGGCCGGGGACGATGCCGGCGGCAAACAGCGATCCCACCGAGACGCCGGTGATCAGCGCGTACAGGATCATGATGATGCTCGGCGGAATGAGAATCCCCCAGCCGCCGCCGGCGTTGATGGCGCCCAGCGCCATTTCCTTGTCGTACTTGCGCTCGAGCATGTTGGGCAGCGCGATGGTGCCCATGCTGGTCACCGCCGCGCCGCTGATCCCGCACATGGCCGCAAAGATGGCGCAGATGCCCACGGTGCCGATGGCCAGGCCGCCCCGGACGCCGCCCCACCACAAGTGCATCATCCGGTAGAGATCCCGCGCCACGCCGGAGCGCTCCAGGATCATGGCCATGAGGATGAACAGCGGGATGGCGATCAGGGTGAAGCTGTTCATGGTGCTCCACATCCTGGAGCCCACCATGTAGAACGCATCCGGACCCCAGTCGAAGTACAGGAACACCACCGACACGCCGCCCAGGACGAAGGCCAGCGGCACCCCCATGAACAGGAACACGAGGAGTGAGCCAAAGAACAGCAGGGTCAGCAGCTCAACGCTCATAACTGCTCCTTCTCCTCGTGATCCTCGGGAAACAGGGGCTCAGAGCCTTCGAGATCGAACAGGACCAGGATGTCGTGGATCAGCTTCACCACGCCTTCCAGGAACAGCAGTCCGGCGCCGATCGGGATCGTCAGCTTCACCGGCCAGACCGGAGCGTTCCACGCGCTGTGGGAGGTCTCCAGCCGACTGACCGAGTCCGCGGCAATGGTATACCCCTCGGTCAGGAGCACCAGGATGAAGGCGAAGAAGAGGAAGGACGTGAACACGTCCACCGCGGCCTGCACGCGGCGCGGGAACCGGGCATAGAAGATATCCACGTTGGCATGGGCGTTGTGGGCCATGATGTAGGCGCCGGCCAGCATGGCATAGGCGCCGAACAGCATCTGGGTCAGCTCCGCCGTCCAGACCGTGGGCGCGCCGACCCCGTAACGCATGATCACCTCCAGGAACAGGAGCGCGAACATGGCCAGAACCAGGTAGGCGAGGACGGCCCGCCCCAGCCAGTCGTTGAACCGGGTTACCCCACGCAGGAGCATGCGCACGGCATTCATTGACAGTCTCCGTCGGCATTCACGCAAACCCGGGCAGGCCGCGGTCGCGGCCTGCCCGGGCGCTACCCGGCCCGTTCCGGGCCGCCCCCCGAGTTATTGCTCGACGTAGCCCAGCTCCGCGAGGAATTCACGCATCTTCTCCACGGCTTCCGCCGCGCGGTCGCTCTTGGCGGCCTCCTCGTCCCACATGGACTGGGCAGCCTCGAGCATGCGGGCGCGAACCTCTTCGGGAAGCTGGATCACCTCGACGCCGTGCTCCGCGCGTGCGATCTCCAGGGCCCGCTGCTCAAGATAGATATACTCGTTGGTCCGGCGCCAGAACTGCTCCTCGATAGTGTTCTTCACCGTCTCCTGCATCTCCTCCGGGAGCTCGTTCAGCGACTCCTCGCTGATCACGTAGGCGTCGATACCGCCGATGTTCAGCGGCGGCCGCACGTGGTAGGGAGCCACCTCGTACAGGGACATGCTCAGCGCACCCTGGACCGCGCCCCAGTGAGCGCCGCCGACCACGCCCGTCTGCAGCGACTGGTAGAGCTCCTCGCCCGGGATCATGGACGCCGCGGCGCCCGCTTCGGTCAGGAACGTCTGCAGGATGCCCGAGGACCGGATGTTCAGCGACTCGAAGTCGTCCATCGACTCCACCGGCTCCTTGAGCACCATCTCCGTGGGATAGACCTTCTCGATCGCGTAGTAGACGTCGTACTCGGCGGCCTCTTCCTGGATCATCTCCTCGATGCCCATCTGCTTGTAGAAATAGGCCGCCTCCCAGACATTCTTGAACGCGTTGGGCAGGCCGTAAACGACACCGGCGGTGGACAGGCGATCCATCTCGTAGGCGGGCGAGATGGTCCCCATGTCCAGCACGCCCCGGCTGACGGCGCCGAAGATCTCGCCGCTGCCGAACAGCGACCCGGCTTCGTGGAGCTCCAGCTGCAGGCGCCCGTCGGTGCGCTCGGCCAGGAGCTCCTTGAGCGTCTCCAGGCTGTCGGAATAGGAGCTGCTGGCGCTCGGCCAGTGGGACTGGACACGCCAGGTGATCGTGTCCTGTGCCGTTACCTGCGCGGGCAGCAGCGTCGCCGCCAGCAGCCCGGCCGTAACAAGGGAGATCCCGGTTCTGAGACTGTATTTCACGGTGGTGTCCTCCTCTGGGTGAATCGTCCTGGCGCCGGCGGTGCGCTACCGCCCTTTTCCTGTTGTTGGGCGCCTCTTTTGCCACACTACAGCCGGCAACCAGTCTGTCAACAGGAGTCGCCGTGGAACGGCGACGCCGCGGACGTTTTCGATTCATGTTATCTTCTTGTTTTTTATGAATTTTTTCAAAAAACAAGGCCTGCTTCCGGCTTCGCAGGAATTACCCTGCACTGCAGCGAAACCTTCTCTCCGCGGGCCCCGGGCCCCGGGAAAATTGTTGTGTCAGACCTGTTCATGCCGTTTCGCTGAAAATCGGCCTTTTCAAGAAACTGCGAAACGGGCCCGGATGGCCCGGGGCGCTTTTTCGAACGGGCCAGAAATGGCAAGTTTGGTATTCCGTGTCAGCAGGTACGCACCACTGCATCACCCGGGGGCGTACCGCACAACCCCCAACCACGAGGAGTCGACCATTGAGCTACGAGACCCTGCTGTACGCCGTCGAGGACGGCATCCTGACGCTCACCCTGAACCGGCCCGAGCGGATGAACGCTTTCAACGCCGTCATGCGGCGTGAGCTCATCGAGGCCTTCGACCAGGCCGACCAGGACGATGCCGTGCGCGCCATCGTCGTCACGGGGGCCGGCCAGAAGGCGTTCTGCGCCGGTGCGGACCTGGAGAAGGGCGGTGACACGTTCAACCGCGATCAGCGCAAGGACGATGACCTCGCCGGCACCATCCGGGACGGCGGCGGCACGGTTTCGCTGCGCATCTTCGAGTGCACCAAGCCCGTCATCGGGGCCATCAACGGCGCTGCCGTGGGTGTCGGCATGACCATGCAGCTGCCCATGGACATCCGCATGGCAGCCGACCACGCCCGCTTCGGCTTGGTCTTCGCGCGTCGCGGCATCACCATGGAGGCCTGCTCGAGCTGGTTCCTGCCGCGGCTGGTGGGCATGCAGCAGGCGGCGGAATGGGCCTACAGCGGCCGCCTCTTCGGCGCAGAGGAGGCCCTGGCAGGCGGCCTGGTACGCAGCGTGCACGCGCCCGACGCCCTGCTGCCGGCGGCCCGGGAGCTGGCCCGGGAGTTCGCGGACGGGACATCGGCCGTGGCCACGGCGCTGAATCGCCAGATGATGTGGCGCATGCTCGGCGCCGATCACCCCATGGAGGCCCACAAGGTGGACTCGCGCGCCATCGCGGCCATGGGCCAGTCCGAGGATGCCCGGGAAGGCGTCAACAGCTTCCTGGAGAAGCGTCCGGCGCGATTCACGCTGTGCCCGTCCCGGGACATGCCGGCGTTCTACCCGTGGTGGCGGCAACGCTCCTTCGAGTAGGGGTGCGCTCGGCTCCGGTCTTTCGCTATGATTTGGGCAAGCACAGCGTCGAAACAGGCAGACACCGGCGTGACGGGAAGCGCCGGCAGGAGGACCCATGGCGGACAAGACCGGAACCATGTTGCCGCGCAAGCAGCACAGCGGCAGTGGCCTGGACCGTCTCATGCAGGACCTGCTCGAGCGCGCGGACATCCGCGTCAACGGTGACCGCCCCTGGGACATCCAGCTCCACGCCGACAACGTCCCCGAGCGCGCCCTGGCTTACGGCAATCTCGGCCTGGGCGAGGCCTACATGGACGGCGACTGGGACGCGGAGCAGCTCGACGAGTTCTTCTACCGCCTCCTGCGGGCCGGCATCCAGGATCAGGTCCAGCCGTTGCGGCTGGTCTTCCACTCCCTGCGCGCGCGCTTGCTCAACCTCCAGAGCCTGCGCCGCGCCCGGCAGGTGGGCGAGGCCCACTACGACCTGGGCAACGACTTCTACGAGGCCATGCTGGACCGGCGCATGACCTACACCTGCGGCTACTGGCGCGAGGCCGACAACCTGGACGACGCCCAGGAGGCCAAGCTGGACCTGATCTGCCGCAAGCTCGGCTTCGAGCCCGGCATGCGCGTGCTCGACATCGGCTGCGGCTGGGGCAGCTTCATGCAGTACGCCGCCGAGCACTACGGCGTGGAATGCGTGGGCCTGACCATCTCCCGGGAGCAGGTCCGCCTGGGCCGCGAGCGCTGCCAGGGGCTGCCCGTGGAATTCCGGCTGCAGGACTACCGCGAGATCGACGAGACCTTCGATCGCGTCGTCAGTATCGGCATGTTCGAGCACGTCGGCCGCAAGAACCACCGCACGTTCATGGAGACCGTCCATCGCTGCCTCAGCGACGACGGCCTGTGCATGCTGCACACCATCGGCAAGAACAAGCGCGGCTCCGCACCGGACCCGTGGATCGACAAGTACATCTTCCCCAACGGCGACCTGCCGGCGCTGGCGCAGATCAGCGATGCCGCCGAGGATCTGGCGGTTATCGAGGACGCCCACAACTTCGGCGCCGACTACGACCACACGCTCATGGCCTGGCACCGCAACTTCGAGGCCGCCTGGCCCCGCTTCCGGGAGCGCTACGGCGACCGCTTCTACCGCATGTGGCGCTACTACCTGCTCAGCTGCGCCGGGCTGTTCCGCGCCCGCGAGGTGCAGCTGTGGCAGCTGGTGCTGTCCAAGCGGGGGCTCGTCGGCGGCTACCGGCGCGTCAGCTGAGCGCCTGCTCCACCGGCGTATCGCCGTCCACCAGCGGAATCCGCCGGTCAACGAGCTCCGGCCTGCGGAGGATGACGGCCAGGGCCTGGGCAACGTTGCCCCGGCTGATGGTGATGTCGTGGTGCTGCTCCGGGGCCGTCGATACCAGGCCCGAGGCCTCCTCGTCGTCGGTGAACCGGCCCGGCGCCAGGATGACGTGGGGCATGGCGGAGCGCGCGAGCACCAGGTCCGCCGCGTACTTCGCCGCCATGTAGGGCCGCAGCTTCTCCGGCGCCGTCAGCGGATCCTCCGCCCGCAGGGCGCTGAGCATGATGAACCGGGAGATGCCCTTGTCCTCGGCGAGCTGGATGGCGCGCACGGCGCCATGCAGGTCCACCAGCAGGGTGCGATCGGAGCCGGTATGGGGGCCGGACCCGGCGGCGAACACCACCTGGTCGCAGCCGTCCATGGCGTGCTCCATATCACCTTCCAGATCCGCCTGCACGGTCTCGATCCCCTGCTCCTGGAACAACGGCTCTTCGGCACGGTGGCGCACCATGGCGCGCACGTCGATCCCGGCCTCGGCGGCCAGCTCGCACAGCTGCCTGCCGACGCGGCCATTGGCTCCGATGATCAGCACGGTCATGACACTCTCCTCCGGGGGCGTCGCCGGCCGGCGGGCACGGCGACACGCCCGATTATGCAGTGCGTTTCAGCCCGCCGCAGCGGGCTCGAGTCTCCATACCCTACGGATCATGCCCGGGTTGATCCACCGGCAATGTTGCGGATACCAGCCGGCCCCGCTTATCCGTCCCCGTAACCTTCCGTCCCGTCCGGGGCACCCTCCTCGCCGCACCACTGCAGCGCTGCCGGCCCGTCCCGGGACACCAGCCCGGCAATCAGGCGCTCCAGCCGCGCCAGGGTCGCCTCGTCGCCGGCGGGGCCGGCCATGACCAGCTGGGCGCCGATGGTGGCGACGTAGAGCAGCAGCGACAGGTCACGGGCGCCCTCGGGATCGTCGGCGCTGCGCAGGAGCAGGTTCTGGTTGTGGCGGATGCGGGCCTCGTCCACGGCGGCCACGGCCCGGGCCGCCTCGTCGTCGCGCCGGGCCAGGTCGCGCACCGCCAGCTCCACGCGCATGCGGCGCACGCTGCGTCCGGACTCGCCCAGCAGCAGGCGCAGGATGCGGTGGGTCTCGGCGCGCAGGTCGTCGCCGGCGGGGGTCAGCAGCTCCAGCTCCGCCATGCGTCGCTGCTGCCAGCGCTGCAGGAAGCTGGAGACGAGATCCTGGTGATCGCGGAAGTGCCAGTAGAAGCTGCCCCGGGACACACCCAGGCGCCGCGCCAGGGGCAGGATGCGCACGGCATCGAAGCCGCCCTCGACAATCAGGCCCGCCGCCGCGTCCAGCCAGTCGTCCCGCGACAGCTGCTCGCGCTCGCTCCGCCGCCGGCCGCCGTCGCCTTGAGCCGTGGTCATGAATACCTCCTGCTGTCGTTGACTACGGATAGCTTGCCATTGTGCGTGCACGGCGTGCGCCCCGGAATTGACGCCCGCGCCGGCCATCGACTACGGTTACCACCATACACATGTGTATTGAATCCGGGAGATGACATGAGCGACGCCCACTACGAAACCCAAGGGAATACCGCCCTGATCCGCCTGGACAACCCGCCCGTCAACGGTCTGGGCCACGCCGTGCGCCGAGGCATCGTCAACGGCATCCGCCGGGCGGAGCAGGATGACAGCGTCCGCGCCGTCGTGATTGCCGGCGCCAACGGGAGCTTCTCCGGCGGCGCCGACATCAGCGAGTTCGGCACGCCGAAGATGCTCGCCGAGCCGACGCTGCCGACGGTGATCAACATCATCGAGACCAGCCGCAAGCCGGTGATCGCCGCCATCGACGGCAACTGCATGGGCGGCGGCCTGGAGCTCGCCCTCGGGTGCCACTTCCGCATCAGCACGCGGGGCGCGAGCGTGGCCCTGCCGGAGGTCAAGCTGGGCCTGCTGCCGGGGGCCGGCGGCACCCAGCGCCTGCCCCGGGTGGTGGGCGTCGAGCACGCCCTGAACCTGATCGTCTCGGGGACCACCGTGCCGGCGACGATGTTCGAGGGCAGCGCCCTGTTCGACGCCTACAGCGACGGCGAGCTGGAGGCCGACGCCGTGGCGCTGGCCGGACAGATCGTGGCCGAGGGCCGGCCGCTGAAGCGGGTGCGCGACCTGCGGGTTTCCCATCCCAAGGCGGAGCCGTTCTTCCTGTACGCGCGCAACGGTATCCGCCAGATGGCCGGGGCTTACCCGGCGCCGCTCAAGTGCCTGGAGGCCGTCCGCGCCGCGGTGGACCAGCCCTTCGACGAGGGCCTGCAGACGGAGCGCCGGCTGTTCGCCGAGCTCATGCAGACGCCGGAATCCGCGGCGCTGCGACACGCGTTCTTCGCCGAGCGCAAGACATCGAAGATCCCGGATGTCCCCGCGGACACCCCGGTGCGCGAGATCCGGCACGTGGGCGTCATCGGCGCCGGCACCATGGGCAGCGGCATCGCCATCAACTTCCTCAACGCCGGGATTCCGGTGACCATCCTGGACATGAAGCAGGAGTCCCTGGACCGGGGCGTGGCCCACATCCGCAGCGTCTACGAGGGTCGCGTCAAGAAGGGCAAAATGAAGCAGGACGAAGCCGAGCAGAAGCTCGCCCTGCTGCACACCGCCACCGACTACGACGCCTACAGGGACGTCGATCTCGTCATCGAGGCGGTGTTCGAGGACATGGGCGTCAAGCAACAGGTCTTCGAGACCCTGGATGCCACCTGCAAGCCCGGCGCCATTCTCGCCAGCAACACCTCGACCCTGGATCTCAACCGCATCGCCGCCTGCACCGGCCGCCCGCAGGACGTGGTAGGAATGCATTTCTTCAGTCCGGCCAACGTCATGAAGCTGCTGGAGGTCGTGCGCGGCGACGCGACGGCGAAGGACGTCCTGGCCACGGTCATGAAGATCGCCAGGACCATCCGCAAGACCGCGGTGGTCTCCGGGGTGTGCGACGGCTTCATCGGCAACCGCATGGTGCTGCCCTACCAGCGCGAGGCACTGATCATGCTGGAGGAAGGCGCCAGCCCCGAGCAGATCGACCGGGCCATCGAGGACTTCGGCTTCGTCATGGGGCCGCTGCGCATGGCGGACCTGGCCGGGGGCGACATCGGCTGGGCCATCCGCAAGCGCCAGTACGCCGAGCACCCGGAGATGAAGCGCCTGGTCATCGCCGACCGCCTCTGCGAGATGGGCCGCTTCGGCCAGAAGACCGGCGCCGGCTTCTACCGCTACGAGCAGGGCCGGCGCGACGCCCTGCACGACCCGGAGGTCGACCGCGTCATCGACGACTGCCGCCGGGAGCTCGGCATCACGCCCCGGCGGATCAGCGACAGGGAGATCGTCGAGCGCTGCGTCTACGCCCTGGTCAACGAGGGCGCGCGCATCCTCGACGAAGGCATTGCCCAGCGGGCCTCGGACATCGACATGGTCTACCTCACCGGCTACGGCTTCCCGGTCTACCGGGGCGGGCCCATGCACTACGCCGACCAGGTCGGGCTGATGAACGTGGAGCGGGCCATGGAGCAGTTCCGTGCCAACCCCCACGTCCAGCCCGGCTTCTGGGAGCCCGCACCCCTGCTGGCAGGACTCGCCGCCGAAGGCAAGACGTTCAACTGAGCTCGTGACGGAGTGGCGGAATCGCCCGCCACTAGGAGAGATCCAATGAATGACGTAGTCATCGTATCCACTGCCCGCACGCCGCTGGCGAAGTCCTGGCGGGGCGGCTTCAACCTGACCCACGGCGCCACCCTGGCCGGGCACGCCATCCGGCACGCCGTGGAGCGCGCCGGCGTCGACGGCGCCGAGGTGGATGACGTGATCATGGGCTGCGCCCTGCCCGAGGGCTCAACCGGCAACGACGTCGCCCGCATGGGCGCCATGCGCGCCGGACTGCCGGTGAGCGTGGGCGGCGTGACCGTGAACCGCTTCTGCTCCTCCGGGCTGCAGGCCATCGCCATGGCCGCGCAGCACATCATCGTGGACGGCGCACCGGTGATGGTCGCCGGCGGCGTGGAGTCCATCTCGACGGTCCAGGCCGACGTCAACACCACGTACATGAAGGAGGAGTGGCTCGCCGAGCACAAGCCCGCTCTCTACTGGAGCATGCTCCAGACCGCGGAAACGGTGGCGGAGCGCTACGGCATCGCCAAGGAGGCCCAGGACGAGTACGGCGTACGCAGCCAGCAGCGCGCCGCCGCCGCCCGCGAGGCCGGCCGGTTCGACGACGAGATCGTGCCCATGGACACGGTCATGGCGACGGCGGACAAGGCCACGGGCGCCATGGGCACGAAGGAGGTCACCGTGGCGCAGGACGAGGGCATCCGCCCGGACACCAGCCTGGAAGGGGTCAGCGGCATCCGTTCCGCCCTGCCCGGGGGCGTGATCACCGCCGGCAACGCCAGCCAGTTCTCCGACGGCGCCTCGGCCTGCGTGCTCATGACGGCCAGGGAGGCGGAGCGCCGCAATCTCCAGCCCCTGGGCATCTTCCGCGGCTTCGCCGTGGCCGGGTGCGAGCCGGACGAGATGGGCATCGGCCCGGTCTACGCCGTACCCAAGCTGCTCAAGCGCCACGGCCTCAGCGTCGACGACATCGATCTCTGGGAGCTGAACGAGGCGTTCGCGGTCCAGGTCCTCTACTGCCGGGACCAGCTCGGCATCCCGGACGAGCGGCTGAACGTCAACGGCGGCTCCATCGCCGTCGGCCATCCCTACGGCCTGACCGGCTCGCGGCTCACCGGCCACGCGCTCATCGAGGGCCGGCGCCGCAACGCGCGCTACGTGGTCGTCACCATGTGCGTCGGCACCGGCATGGGCGCGGCGGGGCTGTTCGAGCTCGCGTAGACCACGTCAACGGGGCGGGGTGCAATCGCGCCCCACCCCACCTCCCGGCCCGGGCCATGCCCCTTGCTGCCCCCTGGAAGCCGTATCGCATCCCGGCGACGAGCGGCTCCTGCCGAATGCGCATCATCCTGCTATTCTGTCTCATGATGGCACACTGGGCGGTGTCCGTGCGGCATCGCGCCCAAGCATCAACAGAAATAGAACAAGAGTCACGAGAGGAGAAGCAAGATGACCGATACGGCGAAGGATCCGGCCGTGAATGCCGGCAAGGGGAGCTTCGAGGCGTATGACGCCCGGCCCTGGCTGAAGTTCTATGCGGACAGCGCACCGTCCGACCTGGACGCCCTGCCCTACACCAGCTTCGGCGACATGGTGCGCCGGGCCAGTCGCGAGCACGCCGCACAGCCGGCATTCACCACCTGCCTGCCCACGGGGACCACGGGCACCCTGTCGTTCGCGGAAGTCGACCGCCTGTCCGACGCCTTCGCCGCCTACCTGCGGTTCGAGCTGGGTCTGGACAAGGGCGATCGGGTGGCCATCCAGAGCCCCAACTGCCTGGCCTATCCGGTCTTTCTGTTCGGCGCGGCCAAGGCGGGATGCGTGATCGTCAACATCAACCCGCTGTATACCGTCCCGGAGATCGATCACGCGCTCAACGACTCCGGGGCCCGGCTGCTGCTGGTCATCAACATGTTTGCGGACAAGCTCCCCGAGGTGGTGCCGGAAAGCCGGGTGGAGCACGTCCTGGTGCACAGCGTCGCCGAGTTCTTCCCGCCGCTGCGCCGGTTCATCGTGCAGACCGTCCAGAAGCTGAAGAAAATGGTGCCGCCGGCGAACATGGCGGTCACGCCCCTGGCGCAGGCGATCCGGGCCGGCGAGCGCCGCATCGCCGCCGGCGATGACGTCACCACCCTGGAGGTCGGCGCGGACGACCTGCTGGCGCTGCAGTACACCGGCGGCACCACGGGCCGCTCCAAGGGGGCGATGCTCACGCACCGCAACCTGCTGAGCAACATCCAGCAATCCTACAACAATCTGAAGGAGGCGCTGCCGGACGAGCGCACGGCCATGACGGCGCTGCCCATGTACCATATCTTCGCCCTGGGGGTGAGCGGCGTGTTCTTCAGCCTCGGCGGGCACAACGTGCTGATCCCCTCGCCACGGCCCGTGGCCAATCTCAAGCCGGCCTTCGCCAAGTACGACATTCGCTTCTTCTCCGGCGTGAACACCCTGTTCAACGGCCTGCTGGCGGAGGACTGGTTCCGCGAGGCGCCGCCGACGAATCTCGCCATCACCATCGGCGGCGGCACCGCCGTACAGAACGCGACCGCCCGGCGCTGGGAAGAGGTGGTGGGCCACCCGATCTACCAGGCCTACGGGCTCACGGAGACCAGCCCGGGCGTTACCAGCAACCCGCTGAACGGCCCGGTCAAGACCGGCAGCATCGGCATCCCCTACGCCGGTACCTACTGCCGGATCGTCGACGAGCAGGACAACCCGGTGCCGGTGGGCGAGCCCGGCGAGCTCATCGTCAAGGGACCGCAGGTCATGGCGGGCTACTGGAATCGCCCCGACGCCACGGAGGAGTCCATGCACAACGGCTGGTTCCACACCGGTGATATCGCCCGCATGGACGAGGACGGGTTCTTCTACATCGTCGACCGCAAGAAGGACATGGTGAACGTCTCCGGCTTCAACGTGTACCCCAACGAGGTGGAAGACGTCATCGCCCGGCATCCCGGGGTCCGCGAGGTCGGAGTCGTCGGCGTGCCCGACGACGAAACCGGCGAGGCAGTGCAGGCCTACGTGGTCAAGGCCGACGATTCCGTCACCGAGGAGGCCATTCGCGAGCACTGCCGCCAGTCGCTGACCGGCTATAAGATCCCGAAGCGGGTCATCTTCCGCGAGGCGATCCCGCTCACCCCGGTCGGCAAGGTGCTGCGCAAGGACCTGCGGGCCGAGGCGCTCCGCGAGCTCGGCCAGGACTAGCGCCCGCCAACGCCTCCCGCGGTCGCCGCGCCGGCGGCGGCTGGTGACCTCTCTGCCCGGGTATGGAAGAATGAACGTCGGACGTGGCTGACGTCCGACGTTCACGCCGCGCCGGCGACAGCGTCCCGCGGGATGCAGGCGGCGCGGCTCCCACGCAGGGAGATGGCACCATGGCACAGGATCTCTTCAGACGCTGGCTGGACCTGCTTTTCTGGTGGCTGCCGCGGGAGCAGCACACGTCCACATCATCCTCGCGGGAGACCTCCGCGGGCCAGTCCGCGGGCCGTGAGGCCGACGACCGGCAGGACGAGACCGGCGACAAGGCCGCGCACACGGCGGCGAGCGAGTCTCCGGCGAGCACGGCCGCCCCCACGTCGGGTCCCGGCGACGACGCAGTCGACGACCTCACGACCATCAAGGGCATCGGCCCGGCCATGGCGGGACGCCTTCAGGGCATGGGCATCCGCACTTTCGACGACCTGGCCGCGGCGGACATCAAGGCGATTACCCGGCAACTGCGGGAACAGTCCGTGGTGATCTCGGAGAAAAAGGTGGAAGGCTGGGTTCAGGCCGCCCGCGAGCTGGTGTAGTCACCGCCCGCGGCCGTAGCGGCAGGCTACGCGCTCGTGTCGACGAACGCCCCGACCCGGTCGCCGGGATTGACCGGTGACCCCGCAGGGGCCGCCCCCGAAGCGTCCGGCAATGCATCCACGAGCTGCTGCGCCGTGGACTCCTGGATATCCAGGGCCTTGCGCGCAACGCTCGTCTGCACCTCCGACTGGATCCGGGCCTGGCTCAGGCCCGAGGCCAGGGATGCGATTCCGGTCGCTTCCGCCATGATACGCAGTCACTCCGTAATGGGCTGGTATGGCCGAGGAAACACCAGTCCGGCTCCGTGCGCAGTGAACCCGTTCACAGTTCGCACACGCGCGTCCCGAGCCCGGATCACAGCGGGCATTGTTGCGCGCCCCGTCGGCCCGGTGTCACCGCCCGGGGCCACCCCGGGAACGATGACGGAGCATCGCTCCGGGTCGGGCCGCGCACCGCCCCGCAGTTGTGCACCGTACTGCGACATGCCCGCTCATGACGCACGGCGGCGACACCCCGCCGCGGTCCAGCACATTGACCCGCCCGTGTCATCCGCCTTTCCGGGTACGAGCCCACATGGCCCGGTTATTGCTTAGATTCTTGAGCGGCAGGAGGCCGCACAGCAATGCTTCTCCTCCTCAATGAAAGGATTCCTTGCGCCCCGGCAACGGGGCGTTTTTTTTGTGTGGCAGTCACCGCGGTCCCGGCAGTGCGGCCCGGAAGTCCTCTCGCACCCCGCGACAGTGATACACGCCCCCGGGCGGGAGATTGCAAGGCACCGGCCGGAAGTCCACGTTCCGGAACAGCCGGCGATAGAGACGCGCGTACACCCAGGGCATGACGGTGAGCTGGCTGAAGCCGACGTCTCCCGGCAGCCGGGCCAGCCACTCGAACATGCGCACGTTGATCGCGTACGGCAGGCTGGGCACGGGCAGACCGCTGACAACCAGGTCCACGTCACCGACGCCGTGCGCGTCCAGCAGGGCCGGCAGGTCCGCGACATCGCCCTGGACGGCCTCCGGTACCCGGTGCCGGAGAACGCCCCAGAGCTCCGGGTCCGCCTCCACCGCCAGCAGCCGGCTGCGCGGATGCATCCGCTCGACGACGACACCGGAGACCGCCCCGGTCCCGGCGCCGAGCTCGACGATGGTCTGAGGCCGCAGCGGATCCACCCCCGCGGCCAGGGCCCGGGCCATGGAACGGCTCGAGGGCGTGACACTGGCGATACGGCGCCCCCGGGCGAGGAACCGGCGCAGGAACAGCCAGCGATCGGACGCCGGTAGCGCGCTCATGGCTCAGGCGCTTCGGCGATGATGGGCGGCAAGATAGGACGATGCGGCATCCGCGCCCATGTACCGGCGCAGCGTGCGCGGATCGGTGGCCAGCAGATCGACCAGGCAGAGGGCATCCAGGCACCGGCCGAAGGAGGCATCGACGCTGAACGCCACCGACCGTGCCCCCAGTTTCAGGTACTGGCGCAACAGGATGGGCACGCCGGCGCCGTCCTTCTCGCCCGCGGCGATCAGTCGGCTCAGGGCTTCCACGGAATCCGCCCGGTCGGCGAGGCGAGCCAGCGCCCGGGCACTGGCGCCGGGCCGGAACGGGTGCCGCGGCTGAACCAGCGGCATCAGCGACGACGCCCGCCCGGGCTTGGCCAGGAAGCGCACCATCATGGCGCGGGAGGCGGCATCGTACCGCCCGGAGATAGTGACCGGGCCGAACAGGTACCGATACTGCGGCGCGTCGCCGATGATGGCGCCGATGGCCTTCCACAGCAGCGCAAGCGGCGCGTAGCTACGCTGGTACTCCCGGCGCACGAAGGAGCGCCCCAGCTCGATGGCCGGCTCCACCTCGGCGAGAAAGCTCTCCGAGAGCCGGAACAGGGTATTGCTGTACAGCGCCGACGCGCGATCCCAGCCCGGAAGGCGATCGGTGAAACCCAGCCGATAGGCCCCCACCACGCACCCGGCATGGCCATCCCAGACCACCAGGTGGGTGTAGTAGCTGTCGAACCAGTCCAGATCGCGCTGGCCGCCGCTGCCCTCCCCCACGTCCCGGAAGGTAAGCTCCCGCAGACGGCCCACCTCCTGGACGACCGCCGGTGCCTGGGCGGCATGCAGCGCATACACGCTCAGCTGGCCGCTGCCGGCCAGCCGGGCCGATTCGGGCAACGCCCCGAGCTCGTCCCGCATGACGGTTGCCGGTGCCGGCGCGTCCACCGCCACCGCCGTCGTACCCCCGCGGTTGCGCCCCAGTGCGCCGGGCCGCAGGGGACCGTGAGCCACCATGGCCCGGGCCGGCGACGACCAGTAATGCTTCAGCAGCGTATCGGGTGCTCGCATGACGGGCTCTCCTAGGCGATCCGGGCGGACACCTGCTCGTCCGGGCGCGCTTGCTCGCGCAGCTCGGCCCATCGCAGCAGTTCCAGCGAGCCGTCGTGGTTCTCCGCCAGCGAGGTGCAGCTCTCGACCCAGTCGCCGTCGTTGCAGTACAGCACGTCACCGACGCTGCGCATTTCGGCATAGTGGATGTGACCGCAGACCACGCCGTCGACGTGCTGCCGGGTCGCCTCCCAGGCCACCATCTCCTCGAAGTTCGAGATGTAGGCCATGGCGTTCTTGACCCGGTACTTCACGTGCGCGGCCAGGGACCAGTAAGGGAAGCCGAATACGCGCCGTACCAGGTGCACCCAGTGGTTGGCGCGCAGCAGCAGGCCGTACGAGCGGCTTCCCAGCATGGACAGGAGCCGCGAGCACTTGACGACGGTATCGAACTGATCCCCGTGCAGAACCAAAAACCGCCGGCCGTCCGCCGTCGTATGGATGGCCTGATCCGTCATGGAGAACTGGTCGAGGACGCTGCCGTTGTAGGCCCGCATGGCCTCGTCGTGGTTGCCCGGCAGGTACACGACCTTGGTACCGTTCCACGCCTTCTCCATGATCCTGCGCACCACCAGCGCATGCTCCCGGGGCCAGTAGACGCGCTTCTGCATCTCCCAGATGTCGAGCATGTCGCCGACAAGATAGAGGTACTCGGATTCGGTCGCCTCGAGAAACTCCAGCAGGTAGTCGGCTCGGGCGCCGCGGAACCCGAGATGTGCGTCGGAAATGAAGATGCTCCGGTAGCGCAGCGGGCGCATGTTCTCTACGACGGCCATATCGGCTTTGCCTCCTGCATGGCTCAGTTTCGACGGAAGTGTGAACATCTCTCTTGAAGGGAGTGTGTCAGCGGCAATTCAGTTCGATGACGCATGCATGCGAACGATCCCGAGCCGGTACGAACTGTCATGAATGTGTCACCTCTACGTCAACACGGTGAGACACGCAAGGGAGATCATGCGGACACGGTCGAATGACGGAGGTGGCACCGTGGCGGAGTGGGAGACCGGAGAAGGCAATATCGTGCAGGCCGGCAGGGTCCTGCTGCGCAGCGACCAGATCGTAATCCACCGGACGGCGGCCCGTTCCCGGGGCGCCCTGCAGGTATTCGTCCCTTGTGTCCGCATCCCGGAGCGGCTCCGCCGCAGGAGCGCGGCGACGGTTCGCCTGGAGGACGGCCGCTCCGGCGACTTCGTGGTGGTGGAAACGCGCCCCGGGCTGCTCTGCCTCGCGGGCCGGGGGGCGTTCCGCTAGTCCGGCCCCGACTTTCGATTGCGCAAGGTATCATTCATGCACATCGGCCTGGTAACGGAGACCTACCGCCCCGAGCCCAACGGCGTCGCCATGACGCTGGGTACGCTGGTGGACCACTTGCGCCACCGCGGGCACGACATCGACCTGGTGATCCCGGCGCGGCCGGATGTGCCCGGCACCGGCGCGAGTTCCGTGCTGGCGCTGCCGGGCCTGCCGGTACCCGGCTATCCGAGCGTGCGGTTCGGCCTGCCCACGGTCCGGCGCCTGGTCGCGCACTGGCGGGAGCGCACCCCAGACGTCGTCTACGTGGCCACGCAGGGGCCGCTGGGATGGGCGGCCGTGCGCGCCGCCCGGCGCCTGGGCATCGCCGTGGTGTCCGGTTACCACACCCACTTCTCCGCCTACGGCCGCTACTACGGGATGGGGCTGGCGGCACCCCTGATCGAGGCGTACCTGCGGCGCTTCCATCAGCGAACCCGGGTCACTCTGGCGCCCACGGCCCGCCTCGCCGCGACCCTGGGCGAGCGGGGCTTCGGCGATGTCGCCGTGCTGCCCCGGGGCGTCGATACCGGACGGTTCCGACCGCAGCGGCGCAATCCGTCGCTGCGGCAGCAATGGGGCGTGTTCCCGGGCAGCCCGGTGATCCTGTACGTGGGCCGGCTGGCGGCGGAGAAGAACGTGGAGCTGGCCATCCGCAGCTTTCGCGCCATCGAGCAGGCCGTCCCCCAAGCGCGTTGCATCATGGTCGGCGACGGCCCGCTGCGGGCGTCCCTGGCCGCCGAGCACCCGGACATCGTGTTCACCGGCTCGCTATCCGGCCCGGACCTGGCCGCCCACTACGCCTCGGCGGATCTGTTCCTGTTCCCGAGCCTCACCGACACGTTCGGCAACGTGGTCCTCGAGGCCATGGCCAGCGGCCTGCCGGTGGTGGCGTTCGACAGCGGCGCTGCGGCGGAGCACATGCGCTCGTTCGACAACGGCCTGCTGGTGCCCTTCGGCGACGCCGCCCGGTTCCGGGCCGCGGCGACGCTGCTGGCGAGGGAGGGGCGGCTGCGCCGGCGGCTCGGCATCCATGCCCGCGCCAGCGTCACCCGGCAGGACTGGACAACGGTGGCCGACCGGTTCGAGGGCATTCTCGCCTGTCATGCGGGCATCGCCGGCCCGGTGCCGGCATCACCGGCCGCCTGACGGGTCTTCCCGACGCTTTCACACAACTGTCATATTACACTGCTCTAATGCGTCCAGTTACTCGGCGCTGGCGACGCTGGGGCCTCATCAATCGCACGAACTTTCGGGACGGGACACTAGAGTCCCGTAACTGGCGTAGCCGAGGGTGGAATGACCGAGAAAACGATTCTGATCGTCGACGACGAGCAGCCCATCCGCGAGATGGTCGAGTTCAGCCTGGAGCGCTCGGGCTACCGCGTGGTGGAAGCCGCCGATGCCGCCGAGGCCCGGGTGGCCATCACCGACCACCAGCCCGACCTGGTCCTGCTGGACTGGATGCTGCCCGACACCAGTGGGCTGGACCTGGCCCGGGCGCTGCGGCGCGAGAACCTTGCCCAGGAAATCCCCATCGTCATGCTCACCGCACGCACGGAGGAGGAGGACAAGGTCCGCGGCCTGGACGCCGGGGCGGACGACTATGTCACCAAGCCGTTCGGGCCGCGGGAGCTCGCCGCACGCATTAACGCCGTCCTGCGGCGGGCCGGCGGCGAGGAAGGCGACGACATCCTGGAAGTGGGCCCGTTGCGCATCGAGATCGCGGCACACCGGGTGCTCGTGGATCAGCGGGCCGTTCATCTGGGGGCCACGGAGTTCCGGCTGCTGAAATTCTTTGTCGCCCACCCCGATCGCGTCTACACTCGCGAACAGTTGCTTGACCGGGTCTGGGGACCCAACGTCTACGTGGAGGAGCGCACCGTTGACGTACACATCCGGCGACTGCGCAAGGCCCTGGACGGGACCGGGGCGGAACGTTTCGTGCAGACCGTGCGGGGGGCCGGCTACCGGTTTTCCCTCCGGGAGTGAGTCACCGTGAACCGGTCGCCCTGGACGGAAGAGATCCTGCGGCTGGCCGGGATCCTGCTCCTGGCGGCCATCGTCGGCCTGGTCCTCGACGCCTTCACCCTGAGCCTGCTGGCGGCCGTGTCGTTGTATCTCGCCTGGCACCTGTACCAGCAGCACCGGCTATACCAGTGGGTGAGCGCCTCCCGCAGCGCGCACCCACCCGAGAGCTCCGGCCTGTGGGGCGCCATTTTCGACCAGTTCTACCGCATGCAGCGCCGGAACAAGAAGCGCAAGAGCCGGCTGCGGACCATCGTCCGGGAGTTCCGCCAGTCCACGGCCGCCATGCCGGACAGCACCGTGGTCCTGGACGCCAACAATCGCATCGTCTGGTTCAACTCCGCCGCCGAACGCCTCCTGCGCTTCCGCACGCCGGTGGACATCGGCCAGCACATCCTCAACCTGGTCCGTCACCCGGAGTTCGTGGCCTACTTCAACAACGGCATGTACGACGAGCCCATCGAGGTGGACAGTCCGGTGGCGAGCGACGTGCGGCTGTCGCTGCAGATCATCCCCTACGGCCAGGACCAGCGCCTGCTGATCGCCCGCGACGTCACCCAGCTGCACCGGCTGGAGAAAATCCGCCGCGACTTCGTCGCCAACGCCTCCCACGAGCTGCGTACGCCGCTGACGGTGATCACCGGCTACCTGGATACGTTGCGCCAGGATGACGGCGCCGCCGCCGAGGAGTGGCGCCGCCCGGTCCAGGAGATGCACCGGCAGGCGGAGCGCATGCGGCGCATCCTGGAGGACCTGCTGCTGCTCTCCCGCCTCGATGCCCAGCCGGACCCGGCCAGGGACGCTCCGGTGGACATCGCCGCCCTGGCCCGGGAGCTGTGCCGGGACAATCGCATGATCGCCGACGGGCAGGTGCAGGTGCACTGCGAGACCGACCCGGCCGTGGGCATCAACGGCGCCGCCTCGGAGCTGCAGAGCGCGTTCAGCAATCTGGTCCAGAACGCGGTGAAGTACACCTCCGAGGGCGGCGAGGTCTCCATTTACTGGTTCCGGGACGGCGAGGACGGCTGCTTCGAGGTGGTCGACACCGGCATCGGCATTCCGCCGGAGCACATTCCCCGGCTCACGGAACGCTTCTACCGGGTGGACACCAGCCGTTCACGGTCGCGGGGCGGTACCGGCCTGGGGCTGGCCATCGTGCGTCACGCCCTGCAGCGCCACGATGCCACCCTGGAGATCGAGAGCCAGCCCGGCAGGGGCAGCCGCTTCCGTTGTCGCTTCCCCGCGGCGCGCCTGGTCGACATGGCCGGCAACGAGCAGGACGAAGCCGCCACGCCGGTCACCCGGGCCGAAGCCCGTTAAGGCCCGCCGGGCCTCCCGTCAACAGGCGCTGCCATCGCCGCGCCGGCGGACGCGTTACCGCCGATCGCCCGTGGCCTCCTGGGCCATCCGCTCAAAGCTGGTGTGACGGACATCCTTGCCCCGCACAAAGTAGACTATGTATTCGCAGATGTTCCGGGACCGGTCACCGATGCGCTCCAGGGAGCGGGCGGACCACAAGATATCCAGGACCGACGGCACGGCCTGGGGATGCTCCTGCATGTAGCTCACCAGCTGGCGGAAGATGGCATCGTACTGCGCATCCGCCTTGATGTCCTCCTGGGCGACCCGAACGGCCTGCTCGGCGTCCATGCGCGCGAAGGCGTCCAGCGCTCCGTGGAGCATGCCCTTGATGTGCTCGCCCAGAGCCTGGATCTCGTCCATGGGTCCGTACTGGCGATCCTGGTCCAGCAGGTGCAGGGCCATGCGGCCGATCCGCTCGGCCTCGTCACCGATGCGTTCCAGGTCGGTAATGGTCTTGATCACCGCCAGCACCAGCCGTAGATCGATGGCCGCCGGCTGGCGGCGGGCGATGACGTGGGTGCATTCCTCGTCCACCTCCACCTCGGCGGCATTGACCAGGTAATCCGAGGTGACAACGCTCTCGCCACGCTGGGTATCGCCTTCCACCAGGGCCACCAGGGCATCCGAGAGCTGCCGCTCCACCAGGCCGCCCATGTTCATGACCTTGGTGAGAATGGTCTCGAGCTCCTCGTTGTACTGCTGCGAGACGTGCTGCGTGATGCTCTTCTTGTCCATAGCGGTATCGATCCATCGTTGGCGGCCCGGGACGGCGAAGCCTCACCCGAACCGGCCGGTAATGTAGTCTTCGGTCTTCTGTTCCCGCGGATTCGTGAACAGAGTATCAGTGTCGCTGAACTCGACGATCTCCCCCATGTGGAAGAACGCCGTGTACCCGGCAACGCGCGCGGCCTGCTGCAGGTTGTGGGTAACGATCACGATGGTATATCGATCCTTGAGCTCATCGATAAGTTCCTCGATGGTCACCGTCGCCAGCGGATCCAGGGCCGACGCCGGCTCGTCCATGAGGATCACTTCCGGGTTGACCGCAATGGCCCGGGCAATGCACAGGCGCTGCTGCTGGCCGCCGGAGAGTTCCGTGCCCGGGGTATGCAGGCGATCGGACACCTCCTTCCACAAGCCCGCGCGTCGCAGCGAGTTCTCCACCAGCTCGTCCAGCTCGGTGCGCGAGTTCACGATGCCATGCAGCCGGGGCGCGTAGGCAATGTTCTCGTAGATGCTCTTGGGGAACGGGTTCGGCTTCTGAAACACCATGCCCACGTGGCTGCGCAGCTGGACTACGTCGACGCTGGGATCGTAGATGTCCTCGCCGTCCAGGGTGATGCTGCCCTCGATGCGCACGCTGGGAATGAGGTCGTTCATGCGGTTGATGCAGCGCAGGAACGAGGTCTTGCCGCAGCCGGACGGCCCGATGAGCGCCGTCACCTCGCGGGCGTAGACGTCCAGGCTGACGCTGTGCAGCGCCTGGGTCTCGCCGTACCACAGCCGCACGCTGTCGGCGCGCACCTTCACCTCTTTCTCGGCAGCCTCCGGGGTGCCGGCGTCCTCCTGCCGCGGAGGCTCGTGCTCGTTCGGCGGCGTCATATCAGCGGGCCGTCCCGTGGTGGCGGTTCGTTCGGCAACGTTGTCAGAGTACATGGCAACCCCTCGAGTGTCGCTACCAGCGACGTTCAAACTTGCGGCGCAGGAGAACGGCCGCCGCGTTCAGGCTCAGAAGCACGGCCAGGAGAACGATAATGCCGGCGGCGGTCTTCTCGACGTAGGCATGCTCCGGCTCGCCCGCCCAGGTGAAGATCTGCGCCGGCAGGACCGTTGCAGCCTGGAAGATGCTCGTGGGCGCGTCGGGGATGTAGGCAATCATGCCCACGATGATCAGCGGCGCGGTCTCGCCCATGGCCTGGGCGATACCGATGATGGTTCCGGTGAGAATGCCCGGCAGCGACACCGGCAACACGTGATCGCGGACCACCTGCCAGCGCGAGCACCCCATGGCGAAGGCCCCCAGGCGGATGGGGTCGGGCACCGCCCGCAGGGCCGCCCGCGTGCTGATGATGATGATCGGCAGCGTCATCAGCCCCAGCGTCAGCCCCCCGGCCAACGCCGACGACCGCGGCACGCCGAAGAAATTGATGAACACCGCCAGCCCCAGGAGCCCGAACAGGATCGACGGCACCGCCGCCAGGTTGTTGATATTGACCTCGATGGCCTGGGTGAAGCGGTTGTCCGGCGCGAACTCCTCCAGGTACACCGCCGACATCACGCCCACCGGGAAGGCAAACAGCAACGTGATGGAGAGGACGTACAGCGTGCCGACGGCGGCCGACATGATCCCCGCCAGTTCCGGGAGCTTGGAGTCGCCGGAGGTAAAGAAGCGCCAGTTGAAGCTGCTCTGGATCCGGCCGGCCTCCGCCAGCGCGTCCACCTGCTCCTGCAGTGGGTCCGCGATGGAGCGGCCGTGCTTGAGGTACTGGTCGATCTCCCCCTTCACGGGCACCCACCGCTGCTCGGTAGTCCCCGCCAGATCCGGGTTGCGCTCCATCTCCCGGGGAATCGTCCGGGTTGCGCCCCGGGTGGCCACCTCCCGTATGTCCCCGTCCAGGGCGAACTGCCCGAGGCGCGCCGCGCGCTCGTTGTAGTCCAGGGTCACCTGGACCTGGTGATGCCAGAACGCGGTATAGCCCTGGCTGATGATGTTGCTGAAGAAGGTCACGATGATGGCCAGCGCCAGCACGATCGCCGACATGCAATAGAGCCGGAACCGCCGCTCCGCCCGGTAGCGCCGCTGCATGCGGGGGTCATCGATGGATCCGGTCAGCCGTCGTGTCTTCATGGAAGTCTGCTCAGTCATACTTCTGCTTGAACCGCCGCACCAGCACCGTGGAGATGATGTTCAGGGTCAGGGTCACGATGAACAGCACCAGCCCCAGGGCGAATGCGGACAGAGTCTGCGGGCTGTCGAAGGACTGGTCCCCGGTCAGCGAGTAGACGATGTTGACCGTCACCGTGGTCATGTCCTCCAGCGGGTTCCAGGTCAGGTTCGGGCGCACGCCGGCGGCCATGACCACGATCATGGTCTCGCCCAGCGCCCGGGACACGCCCAGGAGAAAGGCCGAGATCACGCCGGGCAGCGCCGCCGGTACCACCACCCTCCGGATGGTCTCCGAGCGCGTCGTTCCCAGGGCGTATGCGCCTTCCCGCAGGCTCTGGGGAATGCTGTTGATGACATCGTCGGACAGCGACGAGATGAAGGGGATGATCATGATCCCCATGACGATGCCCGGCGACAGGATGTTGCTGTACGAGGCATCCAGGCCGAACAGACCGGCGATGTCGACCACCACCGGCGTCACCGTGATGGCGGCGAAGAAGCCGTAGACGACGGTCGGGATGCCGGCCAGGATTTCCAGCAGCGGCTTCGCCATGCCGCGGATCCGCGGGGTGGCGTACTCGGACATGAAGATGGCGGACAGCAGGCCGATGGGCAGGGACACCGCCATGGCGATGCCGGTCACCATGAACGTGCCGGCGAACAGCGGCACCGAGCCGAACGCGGCCCCCCGCTCGCCGACCTCGTCGCCGCGCCCGGCCGCCTCCAGGAACGAGTCGCCCGGGCTCCACACGGTCCCGGTAATGAACTCCCAGACGCTGACCTCGCGGAAGAACCGCATGGCCTCGAACAGCACGGACAGTACGATGGCAACCGTTGTCATGATGGAGATCATGGCCGCGCCCAGCAGCAGCCAGCGGATCAGGTTATCCAGCACGTTGCGGGCCCGTAGTGCCGGACGGATGGACCTCAGGCCCACTCCCAGGCCGGCCGCGCCGGTAATCAGGGCCATGAGGAGCACCAGCTCCCGCGGCGGCGTGACGAAACCCAGAAGGTTGAGCAGCGACGCCGCAACCGCGATACCGATGCCCGGCAGCGCCATCCAGACGAAGGAATACCAGCCGTACTGCTGCGGCCTGGAGTGCATGCGCACGCCGTCGGCCACCGTCGCCAGCGCCTTGCGGCGCCCGAGGTAGAAGGCCGCATACCCCAGCGGAATCAACCCGGCCAGCAGCAACAGGATGGTTTCTGCGACACTCACGAGGAGCTCCCCTCATCCAGCCCCATGAACTCGTACTCCCCCTTGCCGTCTTGCATGTGCGCTTCCGGCGCAAGGCCGGAGCCACAACAATGGAGCAGCCCGGACGGCGAGTCGCCGGCCGGGCCGCTGAATCCACCGCCCCTACCCGGCGCGGGGCGGTATGTTACAGACGATCACTCAAGGTCGCTACGCTGCAGGTTCACCCGATCGGCAACCCGCTCCTGCCACCGCGAACGCGCCTGATCTGCAAGGGGAATCAGGCCCTGCTCGACCAGGAGACCGTCGGGGCCGATCATGAGGTCGTCCATGAACAGGCTGACGTACTCGTCGATGCCGGGGGCGACGGAGCCCTCGTGCGCCTTCTTGATGTAGAACCACAGGCTGCGCGCCACCGGGTACTCTTCCGCGGAGATGGCCTCCGTGGTGGGCATCACGCCGTCGACGGACGCCGGCTCGATGACATCGCGGTTCTCTTCCAGGAAGCTGTAGCCGAAGATGCCGATGGCTGCGGTGTTCTCCTGGATGCGCTGGACGATCAGGTTGTCGTTCTCGCCGGAGTCCACGTAGGCGCCGTCGGAGCGCACCTCGGTGTACTCCTCGGAGTAGCCGGCATCCTCGCTCGCCGCTGCCATGACCAGCTCCTCGAACGCGTCACGTGTGCCGGAGGTCGTCGGCGGCCCCAGGATCTCGATCTCACGGTCCGGCAGGCTGGAATCGATCTCGTTCCAGTTGTCATAGGGGTTGTCCACCAGCTCCCCGTCCTGGGGCACCCGCGCCGCCACCGCCAGCAGGATCTGCTCGCGGGTCAGCGCCAGCTCCTCGTTCTCCGTGGCCTGGGCGAAGACGATGCCGTCCGAGCCGATCATCGCCTCGGTGATCTCCTCGACGCCGTTGTCCTGGCAGCGGTCGAACTCGCTGGGCTTCATGCGCCGGGAGGCGTTGGTGATATCCGGATGGCTGGCGCCGACGCCCTCGCAGAACAGGCGGATGCCGCCGCCGGAACCGGTGGACTCGATGGTCGGTGTCGGGTAGTCGGTGGTGGCGCCGAACTCCTCGACGACGTAGCTGGCGAACGGATACACCGTGCTCGAACCCACGATGCGAATCTGCTCGCGCTCCTGGGCTACGGCGACGGAGCTCGCACCGACGATCGCGGCCAGTGCAATTGCGGACTTCTTCCAGTTCTGCATGGAACCACTCCTCAGGTCGAGTTGCCTCGTTGCTGTGGTGAAACGTCACCCGCCGGAGTCCGCTTCAGGTTCACTCCCGGCGCGTTTCGAGGAGCAGACTAGGGGAGAAATATGACAAACTCGTGAAACAAATCAAAACCCGGTACGGAATGGTGCAGTTGCGCCGCGGATCGACCGGGTACGCGGCACACCTGTTCCGAGAGGAGCCCCAGCCATGCAGATCTACTACAGCCTCACCTCCCCCTATGCCCGCATCGTGCGCATGGCGATCCACGAGAAGGGGCTGGGGGCACAGGTGGAACACCACGTGGTGAATCCGTGGGACGACGACCCGGGCCTCATGCAGGTCAATCCCTTGACCCGGGTGCCGACCCTGGTCACCGACGACGGCACGACGCTGACCGAGGCGACGCTGATCACCCAGTACCTCGAGCGCCGCCACCCCGACCGCGCCCTGCTACCCAAGGGCGCGGACAGCCGGGTTCTGGGCGAGGCCGGCATCGCCGTCGGGATCATCGACGCCGCCGTACACAAGCTGCTCGGCCGCAAGGCCGCCGGCGAGGCGTTCGATGACTCCCCGCTGGGCCAGCGCCGGGACCGTGCCATCCGCCAGGCGCTGGACCGGATGGAAGCGCGGCTGCCGGGGGCGATGCCCGAGCTCGGCGCCATTGCAGCGGTGGTGGCCCTGGACTACCTGGATTTCCGCTTCCCGGAGCTCGCCTGGGCGGAGGATCGCCCGCAGCTCGGCGCATGGCACGACGCCCTGCGCACGCGACCCTCGGTGAAGGACACTGCGCCCGTCGACGCCTAACGCAAAGCGCCCGCCGATGGCGGGCGCACGGATTCATCGTGTCGGCACGGCGGTGCCCGGCGGGACTAATCGCTTCCGACGCGCATGCGCTCGCGATTGTCCTCCAGCGTCGCCGGCCCGATGCCGTTCACCTCCGTGATCGCATCCACGCTGGAGAAGCCGCCGTTGGCCTCGCGGTAGTCCACGATGGCCGCGGCACGGGTATCCCCCACGCCGTCGAGCTCCTGCGCCAGCGTATCGGCGTCGGCCCGGTTGATGTCCACGGTCTCCGCCAGGGCAACCCCCGCGGTGAGCGCGAACACAGACAGCGTAACGGAGACAGGACGAATCAGCTTCCACATGGTCAACTCCTTTTGGTCGCTGTGGCACGGACGTCGATGTCCGCGGTTCCGGCAAGCCGCCCGGAACGGAAACCATGCTAGCCACCGGGCGGCGACCGCGCAAGCCGGGAACCCGCCAGAAGCGTCGGGTCAGTCGGCAATCGAGGCGTTGATGCGCTCCAGGGCGTGGCGGGGGTCCGGCGCCGCCGTCACCGGCCGGCCGATGACGAGGTAGTCCGATCCCTGCGCCAGCGCCTCGCCGGGTGTGACGACCCGCCGCTGGTCGTCCGCGTCCGCCTCCGCCGGCCGGATGCCCGGGGTGACCAGCACCGGATCCGGACCGTGCGCGGCCCGCAGGTCCGCGGCTTCCCGGGCGGAACACACCAGGCCGTCGAGCCCCGCGCCCAGGGCCAGCGCCGCCAGCCGCGCAACCAGGGCATCGGGCGAATCCCGGAGCCCGAGGCGGGCGAGATCCTCCGGACCATGGCTGGTGAGCATGGTGACCGCGGTGAGCAGCGGCCGTGCACCGCCGGCCGTGTCCAGCGCCTCCCGGGCGGCGATGAGCATGCGCTCCCCGCCGAGGGCATGGACGTTGACCATCCAGACGCCCAGATCCGCCGCCGCGCGGCACGCCCCGGCCACGGTATTGGGAATGTCGTGGAACTTGAGATCCAGAAAGACCGAGTACCCGCGGGCATGAAGGCGCTCCACCAGCTCCGGACCGGTGCGCGTGAACAGCTCCTTGCCCACCTTCAGGCGGCACAGCGCCGGGTCCAGCCGGGACGCCAGCGCCTCCGCCCGCTCCCGGGAGTCCACGTCCAGGGCAACCACCACTCGCGGCGCTTCGCCCGCCATCGCTATTCCCCCTGTACGCCGTGAACCGGCTTGATCGTCGCCCAGCAGCGGCAGCTGGGGCAGTGCCAGTGCATGGTCCTGGCCTGGAAGCCGCAATTGCGGCAGGCATAGCCCGGCCGATCCCGGAGAAGCGAGTGGAACAGCTCGCGCAGGACTTCCAGGTCGTCCTCCCCCGCCTGGCCGGAACGGGCCAGGTTGAGCTCGATGAGGCGGTTGAGGCCGCGCACCGACGGCCGCGCCCGCAGCTCCTCCACCAGGTACCGGGCCGCCGCCTCCTCACCTTCGTCGCGGCGGATGCGTTCGGCCAGGGCGAGAATGACCGAGGCGCCCCGGTAGTCCTGCTTGAGATTCTCGAGAAAGGCCCGGAAGCCGTCCGCCCGGCCCAGCTGGGTATAGCACTCGTGCAGCCCGACCAGGACCTCCGGCAGATAGTCCCGGTCCTGCTCGCGAACCCGCTGGTAGCATTTCAGGGCCTGCTTGTAGTTGCCCACGCTGCGCTCGATATCCCCCTGGAGGATGCTCGCCCGGGCGCACTGGGGGTCCGCGGTCAGGGCGCGCTTGAGCAGGTTGCGGGCACGGTTGAGCTCGCCCTGGCGCCACGCGGCATCGGCCTGCTCGCAGTAGAACTGGGCGATCATGGGCCCCATGGCGCGGTCGGCATGCGCCTCCAGGCGCGAGGCCACGGCGATGGCGTTGTCCCACTCCTTCTCCTGCTGGTAGATATCCAGCAGGTGGTGCAGCGCCTGCGGCACGTAGGCGCCGCTTTCCACCACCTCCTCGAAGAGGTTCTCGGCGCGGTCCAGCAGGCCGGCCCGGAGATAGTCTTCGCCCAGCTCCAGCAGTGCGTGGGTGCGCTGATCACGATTCAGGGACGGGCGGGCGATGAGATTCTGGTGGATGCGGATGGCGCGGTCCACCTCGCCGCGGCGGCGGAACAGGTTGCCCAGCGCCAGGTGGGTCTCCACGGTGTCGGAGTCCACCTCCACCATGCGCATGAAGACCTCGATGGCCTTGTCGGGCTCCTCGTTGAGCAGGTAGTTCAGGCCCTGGAAATAATCGCCCCGGAGCCCGTCCTGCCCCGTGCGGCGGTCCGGTCCCTCGCGGCCGCGGCGCCCGATCAGCCACCCGGACAGCGCGGCGACCGGCAGCAGAAGCCAGAACAGCTCGACCATGTCAGCGATTGTCTTTCAGCGGCAGGCGGCGGAGTTCGCTGAGTTCCTTCTCGGAGTCGCGTACGCGCCGCCGCAGGCGACGGAGTTCCCTTTGTTTCCCCACGAGCACCCCGAGAGCGGACAGGGCGCCGAGAATCGCGCCCAGGATCAGGGCGATCAGCAGCGCCAGGGACAGTGGCGCGGCCACGACCCCGAAGTAGTAGTCGACGTCCACCCGGGTGGCATTCAGCAGGGCGAAGCTCAGCCCGAACAGGGCAATGACCAGAAGTGCCGCAACCCCGAGTAGTCGACGCATGTTCACCTTCCCGCTGATAGAAAACCGTCCGCACCCGCCCCCGCCGCATGCCGCCGGAACCGGGCTGCGCGACGCCGTGATCGCGGGATGCTAGCGGCCTGTAACAAACCCGGGTTGCAGGACACTAACCCTCGCCGTTGACGCGGTACCGTAGCTCCTTCCCCGGCTTGAAATGTGGCACATACTTTGCCGGCAGGGCAACGGGATCACCGGTCTTGGGGTTGCGCCCGATCCGGGGCGGCCGGTGGTGCAGCGAAAAGCTGCCGAATCCGCGGATCTCGATACGTTGCCCGGTGGACAGGGCCTCGCTCATGTGCTCCAGCAGCGTCTTCACCGCCACCTCCACATCACGATACGCGAGATGCTGCTGCTTGGTGGCAATGACTTCGATGAGTTCGGATTTCGTCATTGTTTTTTCCAGACGAGTCCGTGGGGTTACGGGCCGAACCTTCTGGGCCTCTACCCGTGCTCCGGTGAATGGATCGTTTGCGGAGAGCGCCGGGCGGCGGGGACACCGCCGCCCGGCAGCGAGCCCGGACTAGTCGTCGTCGTCCTGGCTGTTGCCGTCCATCTGCTCCTTGAGCAGATCCCCCAGGGTGGTGGTGCCGGCCGCCGCGCTGCCGCGGCTGTAGTCCTGCACCGCCCTGGCCTCCTCGTGCTCGTCCTTGGCCTTGATGGACAGGCTGACCGAGCGGTTCTTGCGATCCACGCCGACGAACTTCGCCTCGACCTGGTCGCCTTCCTTCAGGTGGCTCCGGGCATCATCGACACGCTCGCGCGCAAGATCCGAGGCGCGCAGCACGCCCTCGACACCCTCGCCCAGGTCGACCACGGCCCCCTTGGCGTCGACCTCGCGAACCGTCCCCGTGACGATGGATCCCTTCGGATGGGACGCCATCCAGGCGGAGAAGGGATCGTCCTCCAGCTGCTTGATGCCCAGGGAAATGCGCTCCCGGTCGGCGTCCACCGACAGGACCACCGCCTCGACCTCGTCGCCCTTCTTGAAGTGGCGCACGGCTTCCTCGCCGCTCTCCTCCCAGGAGAGGTCGGAGAGGTGCACCAGCCCGTCGATGCCGCCCTCCAGGCCGACGAAGATGCCGAAGTCGGTGATGGACTTGATCTGGCCGGTGACCTTGTCGCCCTTGTTGTGGGTCGCGGCGAACAGCTCCCAGGGGTTGGCCTGGCACTGCTTCATGCCCAGGGAGATCCGGCGGCGCTCGCCGTCGATGTCCAGGACCATGACCTCGACCTCGTCGCCCACGGCCACCAGCTTGCCCGGGTTGACGTTCTTGTTGGTCCAGTCCATCTCGGAGACGTGCACCAGGCCTTCCACGCCTTCCTCGATCTCGACGAAGCAGCCGTAGTCGGTGATGTTGGTGACACGACCCACCACACGGGTGTTCTCGGGGTAGCGCCGGGCGATGTTCTCCCACGGATCCTCGCCGAGCTGCTTGAGCCCGAGGGAGACGCGGTTGCGCTCGCGGTCGAACTTGAGGACCTTGACCTCGATCTCCTGGCCGACTTCCACCACCTCGGAGGGATGCTTGACGCGGCGCCAGGCCATGTCGGTGATGTGCAGCAGGCCGTCGATGCCGCCCAGGTCCACGAACGCGCC
This sequence comes from Aquisalimonas lutea, assembly GCF_030409225.1. Lineage (GTDB taxonomy): Bacteria > Pseudomonadota > Gammaproteobacteria > Nitrococcales > Aquisalimonadaceae > Aquisalimonas > Aquisalimonas lutea. The sequence continues at coordinate 1,872,860 of NZ_JAUFPK010000001.1, read as the reverse complement.
GTAGTCGGTGAGGTTCTTGACGATGCCCTTGAGCTGCTGGCCTTCCTGGAGGCGCTCCAGCAGCGCCTCGCGCTCGGCGCTGTACTCTTCCTCGACCACGGCCCGGCGCGAGACGACGACGTTGTTGCGGCGCTCGTCCAGCTTGATGACCTTGAACTCGAGCTCCCGGCCTTCCAGGTACGTGGTGTCGCGCACCGGGCGGATATCCACCAGGGAACCGGGCAGGAACGCGCGGATGTGCTTGAGATCGACGGTGAAACCGCCCTTGACCTTGCCGCTGATCACGCCGGTGACCGTCTCGCCGTTCTCGTAGGCCTTTTCCAGGTGCTTCCAGGCATGGGCGCGCTTGGCCTTCTCCCGGGAAAGACGGGTCTCGCCGAAACCGTCCTCCACGGCATCGAGAGCGACCTCGACGTCATCCCCCACACCGACCTCGATCTCGCCGGATTCCCCGTAGAACTCGTTGGCGGGAATCACGGCCTCGGATTTCAGCCCCGCGTTGACCACCACGTGGTCGCCGCGGATTGCCACCACCTTGCCAGTGACGATGGCGCCGGGGCGCATGTCGGTCTGTGCCAGGCTCTCTTCAAACAGTTCGGCAAAGCTCTCGCTCATTGGTCAGTCAGTCCTAGAGCATCAATCCCGGGATCGATGTCTGTTGTTGCGTTGATGAATAAAAACAGTCAGCAGGCCCGCGCCCGCTGACCACCCTGAAGATAGCGCTTCGCTATCCTAACCCTTCATGATAGCCGTTCTTGCAGCAACTTGAGTACCCTCCCGACCACTTCCTCCACGGAAAGGCCGGTGGTATCCAGCTCCACCGCGTCATCCGCCGGCACCAGCGGCGCCACGGCGCGGCTCCGGTCGCGCTCGTCGCGTACGGCGATCTCGTCCAGAAGACTGGCGAGACTAACATCAACCCCCTGCTCCTTCAACTGCTTATGGCGCCGGCGCGCCCGTTCCTCGGGGCTGGCGGTGAGGAACACCTTCACCGGGGCATCCGGGAACACCACCGTGCCCATGTCGCGGCCGTCGGCCACCAGGCCCGGCGCCTTGCGGAAGGCCCGCTGGCGCTCCAGCAGCGCCTCCCGGGCGGCCGGCACCGCCGCCACCCGGGAGGCCAGCTCACCGGTGGTCTCGCTGCGCAGCTCCCGGGTGACGTCGTCCCCGTCCACCCAGACGCGCACGTCGTCGGTTGCCGCCGGCGCGAAGACCACATCCAGGTGCCGGCCGACCTCCGCCAGCGCATCCGGGTCGGATTCGTCGATGGCCCGGTGGGCGGCGGCCACGGCCAGGGCGCGGTAGATGGCGCCGCTATCCAGCAGGTGCCAGCCCGTGGCATCGGTCACCGCGCGGCAGATGGTGCCCTTCCCGGAGCCGCCGGGCCCGTCCACGGCGAGCACCGGAATCGTGTCGTCACTCATGCGCATCCTCAGCGGTCCGGGTTTGCAGCTCCAGCCCCGCGCTCCGCGCGAGCTCCGCGAACCCCGGAAACGATGTATCCACGTTGCGGCAGTCGCGGATGGTAATCGGCCCGTCGCTTTGCAGGCCGGCCATGGCGAATGCCATGGCGATGCGGTGATCGCCGTGACTGTCGATGGTTCCCCCCGCCGGGCGGCCGCCCTCGATGACCATGCCGTCCTCCCGGGGCTCCGCCTGAATGCCGAGAGCCTGCAGCCCCTGGGCCATGACGGCGATACGGTCGCTCTCCTTGACCCGCAGCTCCCGGGCACCGGTGAGCACGGTCCGCCCCCGGGCGCACGCCGCGGCGACGAACACCGCCGGGAACTCGTCGATGGCCAGAGGGACCAGGCGCTCCGGAATCGTGACGCCGTGCAGCGGCCGGGCGCGCACGTGCACATCGCCCACGGGCTCGCCCCCGATCTCCCGGCGGTGCCGGATCTCGATGTCCGCGCCCATGAGCTCCAGGATCTCCACGACGCCCGTGCGGGTGGGATTGAGGCCCACATGCTCCAGCACCAGGTCGCTGCCCTCGGCGATGCAGGCGCCGACCAGCAGGAACGCGGCCGACGAGATATCCGCCGGGATGTCGATGGCGCCCCCCTGCAGGGTGCCGCCCCCGCGCACGCCGCTCCAGGCCCCGGCACGCTCCACGGGCATGCCGAACCCGGCCAGCATGCGCTCGGTGTGGTCCCGGGTGGGGGCGGGCTCGTGCACCCAGGTCTCGCCGTCGGCGTAGAGCCCCGCCAGCAGCAGCGCGGACTTCACCTGCGCGCTGGCCACCGGCATCTCGTAGCGAATGCCCCGCAGCGGCTGCCCGCCGCGGATGGCCAGCGGCGCCGTGCCCCCGGGCGCGGTCTCGATGTGCGCGCCCATGGCCGCCAGCGGCTCCGTGACCCGCGCCATGGGCCGACGCCGCAGCGAGTCGTCCCCCGTGAGCGTGGTGTCGAAGTCCTGGCCGCACAGCAGGCCCGTGAGCAGCCGCATGGACGTCCCGGAGTTGCCCATGTCCAGCGGCCCGTCGGCGGCCGTCAGCCCGTGGAGGCCGACACCGCGGATGCGCAGCCGGCCGTGATCGGGCCCCTCCACGGTAACCCCCAGCCGGCGGAAGGCGGCCAGCGTCGCCAGGGCGTCCGCTCCCTCGAGAAACCCGCTGACCCGGGTCTCGCCCTCGGCCAGGGCCCCGAGCATCACCGCCCGATGGGAAATGGACTTGTCGCCGGGCACGCGCACCCGGCCCGAGAGGCTGCCGCCGGGCTGAACCAGATAATCGACGTACGCGGGATCGACAGGCAATCCGGTCTCCTCAGGATTCCAGCATGGCGACGAAGCGTTCCCGGGTGAGCCGGGCATGACCGAACACCGCCTCCAGCCGCGCGCCGTCACCGGCGCGCACGGCCTCGCGCAGCTCGGCGAGATCGGCCATGTAGCGATCCAGGGCGTCCACCAGGGCGTCGCCGTTGGCCAGGCAGATATCCCGCCACATCTCCGGGTCGCTGGAGGCGATCCGCGTGAAGTCGCGGAAGCCGCCGGCGGCATAGGCGAACACCTCGTCGCGGTCCGACCAGCGGGACAGGGTATCCACCAGGGAATAGGCCAGCATGTGCGGCAGGTGCGAGGTGGCCGCCAGCACCTCGTCGTGGTGGGCCGCGCTCATGCGCACCACGCGCGCCCCGGCCGCCTCCCACAGGGACTGGACCTGCGCCACCGCGTCCTCGGCGGTGTCGTCGCCGGGGGTGAGAATCACCTGCCGGCCGCGGAAGAGCTCCGGGAACGCCGCCGCCGCGCCGGTCTTCTCGGTGCCGGCGATGGGATGCCCGGGAACGAACCGGGCCGCGCCCTCCCCCAGGGCCTGCCGTGCATCCGCGACCACGGTCTGCTTGGCGCTGCCCACGTCCGTGATCACGGCGTGCGGCTCCAGTACGTCCCGGATCGTCTCCAGCAGCGGTCCGGTGGCGCCCAGGGGCACCGCCAGGATGACCAGGTCGGCCCCGCGCACGGCCTCGCGCGGGTCCGTGGTCGCGGAATCGATGATACCGCGCTCCCGGGCGGTCTCCAGGTTCGCCACGGAACGCCCGCAGCCGGAGACCGGCCCGCGCAGGCACCCCGCCTGGCGCAGGGCGAGAACCCAGGAACCGCCGATCAGGCCGGTACCGATGAGTGCCACCGATGCAGTGCCCGTGCCCGTCATCAGTCCCCGGCCACCTGCGCCGAGAGCGCCCGCAGGAAGCGCTCGTTCTCCTCCGGCAGCCCGACCGTGACCCGGATCCACTCCGGCAGGCCGTAGCCCGCCACGGGCCGCACGATCACCCCCGCGCGCAGCAGGCCCTCGTTCACCGCCGCGGCATCCCCCACGCGCACGCACAGGAAGTTCGCCGCCGACGGCAGCACGTCCAGGCCGAGGGCCTCCAGGCCCTGGCGGAGCCGGTCGCGCTGCTCGGTGTTCAGTGCCACCGACGCGCGGACGTATTCCTGGTCGGCCAGGGCCGCCTCGGCGGCCGCCTGGGCGCAGGCGTTCATGTTGAACGGCTGGCGCACCCGGTTGAACAGCTCCGCCACGGCCGGATGGGAGATGCTGTAGCCGGCGCGCAGCCCCGCCAGGCCGTGGATCTTGGAGAACGTGCGCGTGACCACCAGGTTCGGGAACGCGCTCAGCCATTCGGTGGCGTCGGGCATGCCCGGATGGTCGGCGTACTCGCAGTAGGCCTCGTCCACCACCGCGATGACGTGCTCCGGCAGCGAGCGCAGGAAATCCTTGAGCGCCTCCCGTCCGACCCAGGTCCCGGTGGGATTGTTCGGGTTGGCCACGAACACCACCCGGGTGGCCTCGCCCACCCGGGCGCGCATGGCGTCCAGGTCATGGCCGAACGGCATGTCCGTCTCCGGCCCGAGCGCCGGGGCCACCCGCGCGGTCGCCCCGGATGCCGCCGTGACGATGGGGTAGACGGCGAACGCGTGCTCCGAGAAAACGGCCTCCCGGCCCGGCCCCAGGAACGTGGATGCGGCCAGGGCCAGCACGTCGTTGGAGCCGTTGCCCAGGGTGATGGTCTCCGGCGCGACGCCGTGGTGGACGGCCAGGGCGTGCTTGAGCCGGAAACCGTTGCCGTCGGGGTAGCGATGCAGATCCGCCGCCGCGGCGCGGGCAGCCTCCACGGCCCGCGGGCCCGGGCCCCGCGGGTTCTCGTTGGATGCCAGCTTGATGATGTCGGTGAGCCCGTACTCCCGCTGCAGCTCCTCCATGGGCTTGCCCGGCTCGTACGGTGCCAGCCCCTGCACGCCGTCAACGGCCAGCTTCTGGAACGCGGATCGCAGTTCGGTCATGTTTCCCTCGCCACAGGCATTCACCGGGCAGCGCGGGGATAGGACCCGAGCACGCGGAACAGCGAGGCCTGCTCGCTCATCTCCGACAGCGCCTCGCTGACGTTCGGGTCCTCCGCGTGGCCGCGGAGATCGATGAAGAATGCGTACTCCCAAACGCCCTGCCGGGACGGCCGCGCGTCCAGGCGCGTCATGTTGATCTCGTGCCGGGCCAGCGGCTCCAGCAGGTCCACCAGGCCGCCCGGGCGGTCCGCGCGCGAGACCACCACCGACGTCTTGTCGTCGCCGGTGGGCGGCGGCGACTGCCGGCCGATGACGAGAAACCGCGTGGTGTTGCCGGAGATGTCCTCGATCCCTTCCGCCAGCGTGTTCAGCTCGTAGAGATCGATGGCGGCGTCGCTGGCGATGGCGGCACTGCCCGGCTCGGCGGTGGCGACCCGGGCGGCCTCCGCGGTGCTGTCCACGGTGATGCGCTCGGCGCCGGCCAGGTGGTTGTCCAGCCAGGCGCGGCACTGGGCCAGCCCCTGCTGGTGCGAGTACACCCGCCGGATCGCCGCCAGATCGTTCTCGCGGCTGGCAAGGTTCTGCTGGATGCGCAGCTCCACCTCGCCGACCACCTGCAGGGGCGAGGTGAGGAAACAGTCGAGGGTGTGGTTCACCACGCCCTCGGTGGAGTTCTCCACGGGGACGACCCCGTAGTTCATGTCGCCGGCCTCCACCTCGCGGAAGATGGTGTCGATGGACGCCAGCGGCTGCAATTGCACGTCGTGGCCGAACTGCTTGAGGGCAGCGGCCTGGGTGAACGTGCCCTCCGGCCCCAGGAACCCCACCTTCAGGGGCTGCTGCAGGGCCAGGCAGGCGGACATGACCTCGCGGAACAGCCGCGCGATCACCTCGTCGGACAGCGGCCCCTGGTTCAGGGCCTCCAGGCGCCGCAGGATCTCCTGCTCGCGCTCGGGGCGATAGAAATCGCCCTCCTCGCCCTGGGCGCGCTTGATGCGCGCCACTTCCTGGGCGAGCCGGCCGCGCTCGTTGACGAGCGCCAGCAGCTCCTCGTCAACGGCATCGATCCGCGCCCGCACATCGCTGAGCTGTTGCCGGTCAGTCATGCCCGCCCCTCCCCGGGCGTCAGTCCAGCACGCGCACCTTCAGCACGCCCTGGATGCCGCGAACCACGTCGGCGACCTCCCGCGGAATGCTGCCGTGGACGTCCACCACGGTATAGGCGATGTCGCCGCGGGACTTGTTGTACATATCATCGATGTTCAGCCCCGCGTCCGCCAGTGTGGTGGAGATCTGGCCGAGCATGTTGGGAACGTTGGCATTGACCACGGTCATGCGCTCGCACTCCTCGGCCCGCGGCATGTTCACTTCCGGGAAGTTCACCGAGTTGTGGATGTTGCCGTTCTCCAGGTAGTCGCGCACCTGGTCGGCCACCATGATGGCGCAGTTGTCCTCGGCCTCGGTGGTGGACGCCCCCAGGTGCGGCAGGGTGATGCACTTCGGGTGATTCTTGGTCAGGTTGGTGGGGAAGTCGTTGACGTAGGCCGTGAGGTGGCCCTTGTCGATGGCGTCCACCACCGCCTGGTCGTCGACGATGCCCGCGCGGGAGAAGTTCAGCACCACGCCGCCCTCGCGCAGCATGGCCACCCGCTCGGCATTGATGAGGTTGGCCGTGTGGTCGTTGTAGGGCACGTGCAGCGAGATGAAGTCGCTGCGGCTGACCAGCTCGTCGACGCTGTGGGCCTGGCGCACGCCGGCCTCCAGGGCCCAGGCGCTGCCCACGGTAATGCCCGGATCGAAGCCGACCACGTGCATGCCCAGCGCCCGGGCGGCGTTGGCGACCTTGACGCCGATGGCGCCCAGGCCGATGACACCCAGGGTACGGCCCGGCAGCTCGAAGCCACGATAGTGCTTCTTGCCCGCCTCCATCTCCTTGCTGATGGCGGCGTCATCCCCCTCCAGCCTGCGGGCGTAGTCCCAGCCCTGGCAGATATTGCGGGCGGCCAGGAACATGCCGGCGAGGACCAGCTCCTTGACGGCATTGGCGTTCGCCCCGGGGGTATTGAACACCGGGATGCCCTTGTCCGTCATGGCGTCCACGGGGATGTTGTTCACCCCGGCGCCGGCGCGGCCGACGGCGAGTACCGAATCCGGCACCGCCATGTCGTGCATCTTGTACGAGCGCAGCAGGATGGCGTCCGGGCTGGCGATCTCGGAGCCGGTCTCGTAGCTGTCCCGGGGCAAGCGGTCCAGCCCCTTGGCGGAGATGTTGTTCAGTGTCTGGATCTTGTACATGGTTACTCCTTGATGTAGCGACAAAGCAGGCGACAACGTGCGCGCAAGCAAACGCGGGGGCGGTGCTCACCCGTTGCGGCGCGCGAAGTCCTGCATGAACTCGATGAGACGGTCGACGCCGGCCTCGGGCATGGCGTTGTAGATGCTCGCGCGCATGCCGCCGACGCTGCGGTGGCCCTTCAGGGTGGTCAGGCCCGCCGCCTCGGCTTCCTCGAGGAAGGTGCCGTTGAGGCTGTCGTCGGCCAGGACGAAGGGGACGTTCATCCACGAGCGGCAGGCCGGATCCACCGGGTTGCTGTAGAAGGGGTTGTCGTCGATGGCGGCATAGAGCTTGTCCGCCTTGCGCTTGTTGATCTCGGCCATGGCCTCGAGACCGCCCTGCTTCTTGAGCCACTTGAACACCAGGCCGGCCAGGTACCAGGCGTAGGTCGGCGGCGTGTTGGACATGGAATCGGCATCCGCCTGGACCTTGTAGCTCAGGAACGTGGGCGTGTGCGGCATGGCCTCGCCGATGAGGTCGTCACGCACGATGACGATGGTCAGCCCCGCCGGGCCGATGTTCTTCTGGGCGCCCGCGTAGATCACCCCGAACTTCGACACGTCGATGGGCCGCGACAGCAGGGTGGACGACATGTCCGCCACCAGCGGCACGTCGCCGGCGTCCGGCACCCAGTGGAACTCCACGCCGGAGATGGTCTCGTTGGGCGTGTAGTGCAGGTAGGAGGCCTTCGGGTCCAGGTTCCACTCGGACTCGGGCCCGATGCCCATGGGCGTGTCCTGGTCGGCGCCCCAGGCGACGTTGACGTCGCAGTACTTGCGCGCTTCCTTGATGGCCTTGGCGGACCACGAGCCGGTGTGGATGTAGTCGGCCCGGTCGCCGCCGCGCAGCAGGTTCATGGGGACGCCGGCGAACTGCCCCGTGGCGCCGCCCTGCAGGAACAGCACCTTGTAGTTGTCCGGCACGCCCAGCAGGTCACGCAGGTCCTGCTCGGCCTCCGCGGCGATGGAGACGAACTCCTTGCCGCGGTGGCTCATCTCCATCACGGACATGCCGGAGCCGTGCCAGTCGAGCATCTCGCCGGCGGCCTGCTGGAGCACCTCTTCCGGCAGAACGGCCGGTCCGGCGCTGAAGTTGTACACTCGGGACATAGTCATGTCTCCCCTTGGTTCCGAAAGAAATCGTCGTCGGGGCGACGACCGGACCGGGGATCATCAGGTCTCGTCGTCGCCCGGCGCGTCGGAATCGGCCTCGACTCCGTCGCTGCCTTCGTGGTCGTCCAGGGCCTCGACCCGCGCCAGGCCCATGAGCGTCTCGTCGGTATCCAGGCTGATCAGCTTCACGCCCTGGGTGTTGCGGCTGAGCACGGAAATCTCGCTGGCCGGCGTGCGCACCAGGGTACCGCCGCGAGTGATCAGCATCACCTCGTCGTCGTCCGTGACCTGGGTCGCCCCCACCACGTCGCCGTTGCGACTGCCGGTGCGAACCGAGATCACGCCCATGCCGCCGCGCCCGCGGCGCGGGTAGTCCTCCAGCGGCGTGCGCTTGCCGTAGCCGTTCACGGTGGCGGTGAGAACATCGCCCTCGCCCAGGATCAGCAGTGCGATCACCCGGTGGCCGGACTCCAGGCGCATGCCGCGCACGCCGGCCGCTCCCCGGCCCATGGCGCGCACCTCGCTCTCCGGGAAGCGGATGGCCTTGCCCGCGCTGCTGAGCAGCATGACGTCGCGCCCGCCGTCGGTCATGCCGACGTTGACCAGGGCGTCGTCGCCGCGCAGGTCCAGCGCGATGATGCCGTTGCTGCGCGGCCGGGAGAAGTGCGCCAGAGGCGTCTTCTTCACCGTGCCGCTGCGCGTGGCCATGAACACGAAGCGATCCTCGGTGAACTCCTGCACCGGCAGCACGGCGTTGATGCGCTCGTCATCCTCCAGGGGCAGGAGATTGACGATGGGCTTGCCGCGGGAGTTACGGCTGCCCTGGGGCAGCTCGTAGACGCGCAGCCAGTAGCACTTGCCGTGGCTGGAGAAGCACAGGAGCATGTCGTGGGTATTGGCCACGAACAGCTGGTCCACGAAGTCCTCGTCCTTCATGGACGTCGCGCTCTTGCCCCGCCCGCCCCGGCGCTGGGCGCGGTAGGTATCGAGCTGCTGGTACTTGGCATAGCCGTGATGGGACAGGGTCACCACCACGTCCTCGGGGGTGATCAGGTCCTCCATGGTCAGATCGATGCGGTCGTGCACGATCTCGGACTTGCGGCGATCACCGAACTGCTCCTTGACCGCGACGAGCTCGTCGCGGATGACCTGCATCAGCCGATCGGTGCTGTCGAGGATGTCGATCAGGTCGGCGATGCGCTCCAGCAGCTCGCGGTACTCGTCGCGGATCTTGTCCTGCTCCAGCCCCGTGAGCCGGTGCAGGCGCAGGTCCAGGATCGCCTGGGCCTGGGTCTCGGTGAGCTGGTAGCCGCCGTCCAGCAGGCCGTAGCCCGCCGCCAGGCCCTCCGGCCGGGACGCCGACGCGCCGGCGCGCTCCAGCATGTCGCTGACGATGCCGGGGGCCCAGAGCTTGCCGGTGAGGGCCTCGCGGGCCTCCGCCGGGCCCGGCGAAGCCTTGATCAGCTCGATAACCGGATCGATGTTGGCCAGCGCCACCGCCAGGCCTTCCAGCACGTGGGCGCGCTCGCGGGCCTTGCGCAGGTCGTACATGGTGCGCCGCGTGACCACTTCCCGGCGATGGCGCAGGAAGGCGTCCAGGATGTCGCGCAGGCTCAGCAGCTGCGGCTGGCCGTCCACCAGCGCCACCATGTTGATGCCGAACACCGTCTGCAGCTGGGTATGCTGGTAGAGGTTGTTGAGCACCACCTCGGCCACCTCGCCGCGGCGCAGCTCGATGACCATGCGCATGCCGTCCTTGTCGGACTCGTCGCGCAGCTCGGTGATGCCCTCGATGCGCTTTTCCTTGACCAGCTCGGCGATCTTCTCCAGCAGCCGCGCCTTGTTGACCTGGTAGGGCAGCTCCTTGACCACGATGGTCTGCTTGCCCGACTTGGCATCCTCCTCGATCTCGGTGCGGGCGCGCATGATCAGGCGGCCGCGCCCGGTGCGATAGGCCTCGTGGATGCCGCTGACGCCGTTGATGATGGCGCCGGTGGGCAGATCGGGGCCCGGCACGTACTGGAGAAGGTCGTCCACGGTGAGGCTGTCGTCGTCGATCAGGGCCACACAGGCGTCGATGACCTCGCCCAGGTTGTGCGGCGGAATATTGGTGGCCATGCCCACGGCGATCCCGGCGCCGCCGTTGACCAGCAGGTTCGGGAAGCGCGCGGGCAGCACCGCCGGCTCCTGCTCGGAGCCGTCGTAGTTGTCCACCAGATCGACGGTTTCCTTGTCGATGTCCGCCAGCAGCTCGTGGGCGATGCGCGCCATGCGCACCTCGGTATACCGCATGGCCGCCGCGGCGTCGCCGTCCACCGAGCCGAAGTTGCCCTGGCCGTCCACCAGCATGTAGCGCATGGCGAACGACTGGGCCATGCGGACGATGGTGTCGTAGACCGCGGAATCGCCGTGGGGGTGGTACTTACCGATGACATCACCCACCACGCGGGCGGACTTCTTGTAGGGCCGGTTCCAGTCATTGCCGAGCACGCGCATGGCGTAGAGCACGCGGCGATGAACCGGCTTGAGGCCGTCCCGCACATCCGGGAGCGCCCTGCCCACGATCACGCTCATGGCGTAATCCAGGTAGGACTGCCTCATCTCATCTTCCAGGTTGACCGGCAGTATCTCTTTCGCGACGTTGGCCATCGACGCTCTCGGCTGGTGGTTGTGGTAGTACGGCACGCGCCGGCGGCACGACCCGCCCCGGCCGGCCGCGCGGCCGGCCCGGCAGTCGGCCGGGAAAAACGGGGACTATACCACAGCTTGGCGGCGACAGCATGGGACGCCGGCGCCCCACCCCATCGCCGCTGCTGTCGCCGGCCGCGAAATCAGCCCCCGTCGTGCGGGATGCCGCCGGGCTCCGGCCACGGCTCCATGTCGATGCGCCGCACGCGCCGGCCGGCGACCTCCACCACGCCGCCGTGGCGACGGCTGCCGTCGGCGGAGAACTCGAACCGGTAGCGGTGCACCAGGTGCACGCGCCCGTCCCGCGACCGTGCCGGCCGGGTTCGCTCGCGCACCAGGCTCTCGTCCAGGAACTGCAGGCCCAGGTCGCGGCAGCGCCGGGCCGCTGCCCGGCGAGCCTGCTCCTGGGCGGCCATGAGCACGCTCCAGGCAAGCACCACGGCGCCGAGGCCGAGCACCGAAAGGAGAAAGACCTCGCCGGTCATCGCTCCCCGGGGCCGCCGTATTCCTGGCGCGCTCCCTGGGCGGTGACCTGGCGGATGTTCGTCGCCTGCAGGCCGCCTTCCTTCACCGACGAGTTGCCCAGGTCGAACTCGAAGATGCGGTGATGGCTGGGCAGATCCGCCGGCCGCACGCCGTCGGGCAGGTCCGCATCGCGGAAGAACGCGGACGCGTACGGGGAGTCCGGATCCCGGGTGTCGGTAATCCAGAGATTCGCCGCCACACCCTGCAGGAAGCGCATGAAGCCGAAGCCCTCGGGGCTGTGGTGGTAGCAGGTCCCGCGCACCCGCGAGCCGGGCTCGCCCCAGGGCACGCCCGCCGCACCGCCCCGGCACGGCAGCAGATCCGGCACCGTATAGCCGGACACGAAGACATCCGCCTCGCGGCGCAGGGCCGCCGAGACATTGTCGAAGGCGAGCACCTCGACCCGGCAGCCCTCGTTCTGCAGCGCCCGCACCACCTGGACGAAATCGCCGTCACCGGTGGCCAGCATCACCCGCCCCAGGTTCTTGGACTGCAGCAGGGCGTCCACCGCCATGTCCAGGTCCGCGTTTGCCTTGGCGTAGGCGTTGCCCTCGTCGTCGCGGTACCAGCGATAGTTCTTGACGATGACCTTGAAGCCGTACTCGCGTACCGAGGCGAAGAAGTTGCTGGTGCCGGTGCCGTACTGGCGGTCCCGCGCCGCGCGCTCCTCGTCGAAGATCATGTAGGCGTTCAGCCGCACCGGCTCGCCGCCGCCGCGGCAGGCAAAGCGGCGCAGCACGTCGTACTGCATGCCGAAACCGCCGTTGATCTGGATGTTGGCGGCGTCGACATACAGGCCGACGCCGAGCGGGACTGCAGTCATGTGGTCTCCATGGTTGCGGCACGCGAATCCACCATGGTGACCCGCGCCGGGCCGGCGGACAAGGCGCGCGATTCAGGTCACTCGCCGGCGCAGCTGCGCCGAGACCCATTCGCTGGCCATGACCACGGCGAAGATGGCGATGAGAATGACCGTGACGTTGGCCCAGGCGAAGCTGTTCATCTCGTTGTTCAGGGTGATGCCGATGCCGCCGGCGCCCACCAGGCCGATGATGGACGACTGCCGGATATTGATGTCCCAGCGGAAGGTCAGCACGCCGATGATGGTGGGCAGCACCTGGGGCAGCACCGCGTAGATCAGCACCTGGCCGCGGCTGGCGCCGGTGGCGGCGATGGCCTCCACCTGGCCGCCGTCGACCTCCTCGATGCCCTCGGCGACGAGCTTGCTCACGAAGCCCACGGACGACACGCCGACGGCGACCATGCCCGCCATGGCCCCGGGCCCGAACACCACCCCGAACAGCAGCGCCCAGACCAGCTCGTTCACCGAGCGCGAGGCCACCACGACCACCCGCGCCGCCCACAGCGTGGCCGCGTTGAGCGTCGTGTTCTGCGCCGCCATCAGGGCCACGGGCACGGACAGGGCCGCCCCCAGGAGCGTCCCCAGGGTGGCGATGTTGATGGTCTCCACCATGGGGCCGATGACCTGCGCGAAGAACGGCCACTCCGGCGGCAGCATGCGGCCGAGCAGGTCGCCGGCCTGCCGCGGGGCGTCGAGGACGAACGGCCAGTGGATATCCAGCGTTCCCGCCGACCACACCAGCACGGCCACCGCCGCCAGCCAGGCAGCGAAACGGGCCAGGCGCTGGCCGCGGGTGTAGCGCTGCCACGGCCGGGATCCGGGGGCGGAAGCGGCGGCGCCGGTCATGTGATCCGGGCCCGCGTGTAGCCGCTGAACCATTCCGCCACCAGCACCACGGCGATGATGGCCAGCAGGATGGCCATGGAGAAGTCGTACTCGTAGCGGGCGAAGGAGTTGTACAGCACCGCACCGATGCCGCCGGCGCCGACGATGCCGAGAATGGTGGACTCGCGCAGGTTGATGTCCAGCCGGTAGATCATCAGCCCCACGAAGCGCGGCAGCACCTGGGGCGCCACGCCGAACAGAAGCACGTGCGCGGGCCCGGCGCCGGTGGCCCGCATGGCCTCCACCTGGCCGGGATCGATGGCCTCGATCTCCTCGGCCAGCAGCTTGCCGATGAAGCCGGTGGACGCCACCACCAGGGTGAGAACGCCGGCGAACGCGCCGAAGCCGAAGGCCTTGACGAAGAAGATGGCGATCAGGACCTCCGGGAACGTGCGCGACAATCCGATATAGACGCGCGCCAGGGCGTACAGCCACCGCGGCGCCACGTTCGTGGCGGCGGCCACGGCGACGGGCACGCTCAGGACCAGGCCGATGCCGGTGGCGAAGAACGCCATCTGCAGGCTCTCCACCAGCCCGTCCACCAGCAGCCGCCAGCGGCTGAAGTCCGGCGGGAACATGGACGCCACCATGTCCACACCCCGCGGAATACCGCTGATGAAACGCTCGACGTCGAACTCCATGTCGGCGACGGCGAAGGCCACGTACGCGACCGCCAGCACCCACAGGCCGCGGCGCAGCCAGGGGTTGGCGATCCGGGGCGCCGGCCGCCAGCGGCGTGGCGCCTGCGCCGAAGCCCCGCTCACGATGCCGCCCCTCCTGCGGCCAGCATGTCCTCGCCGCCCTCCTGCCGGAACGCGTCGCGCCACTCGTCGGCGCCGTAGATCCGGGTCAGCACCGCCTCGTCCACCGCCTCCGGGGCGCCGTCGAAGACCACGCGGCCGCCGTTGAGCCCGATCACCCGCTGGGCGAAGCCCAGCGCCAGCCCCACGTCGTGGATATTGATGAGCGCCGGGATCCGGCGCTCGCCGGCGAGCTCGCAGATGAGCCCCATGATGGAGCGCGCCACCTTCGGGTCCAGGGACGAGGTAGGCTCGTCCACCAGCAGCAGCTCCGGCTCCTGCATCAGGGCCCGGGCGATGCCCACGCGCTGGCGCTGCCCGCCGGAGAGGGCATCCGCGCGGCTGTTCTCGTAGCCGTCCAGGCCCACCCGGCCCAGCAGCTCGAAGGCACGGTCGATGTCCCCGGCGGGGAAGCGCCGCAGGAAGGCCTGCAGGAAGGACACCGTGGCCAGCCGCCCGGCCAGGACGTTCTCCATCACCGTCAGGCGCTCGATGAGATTGAACTCCTGGAAGATCATGCCGATGCGCCGGCGCACGTCACGCAGCCCGGCGGTGCCGGCGGCCGTGAGATCGGTATCACCCAGGTGCACGTGCCCCCGGGTCGGTGCCACCAGCCGGTTGATGCACCGGATCAGGGTGCTCTTGCCCGCACCGGAGGGGCCGATCACCGCCACCACCTGCGCACCGGGCACCGTGAAGGAGCAGTCACGCAGTGCCTGGTGGCCGTCGGCATAGGTCTTGGTCAGCTTGTCGATGGTCAGCACGGGGCCCTCCGAACCGCCGGGACGAACGACGGCGACCGGCAGCGGCCCGTTTGCCGCCGCCGGTCGTCACGATCCCGCCGCTACTCCTGCGCTTCCAGCTGGTCGCGGGTGTACTCGACGTCGTTGGCATCCTGGATGGTGCGGATGTCCGACCAGTTCCGGCGGTAGGTGATGGGAATGAACCGGTCGGCGTCGCTGAACTCCTCGCCCACGCTGGTGCCGTCGAAGTCGAAGGTGAAGAACGCCTTGCGCACCAGCAGCGCCAGCCGCGGGTGCAGGTTGTGGGCGTGACCGAAGCCGGTGGTGGGGAACGATTCCGTCTCGAAGATCACCCGCAGGTCATCCCGATCGACCACGCCCCGGTCCGCCATGCGGTCCAGCACCGAGGAAGCCACCGGCGCCGCGACATAGTCCCGGTTGGCCACCCCGAGGATGCTGCGGTCGTGGCCGCCGGAATAGGTGACCTCGTAGTCCTCGCCGGGAACGATGCCGCGCTCGGCCAGCAGCGCTCGCGGCGCCTGGTTGCCCGAGTTGGATGCCTGCTCGGTGTGGGCGATGGTCTCGCCGGCGAGGTCATCCAGGCTCTCGATGTCGCTGTCCCGGTGGGTGATAACCTGCATGCGATAGCCGTATTCACCGCTATCGGTACCCATGATGGTGAAGGGCACGAAGCCGCCGATGTTGACGCCGAAGGGCACCGAGCCGGTGGACAGGCCGGCGACGTGCAGCCGCCCGCTGCGCAGCGCCTCGATCTGGGCGGCGTAGGACTGCGCGGAGAAGTAGCGCACGTTCTTGCCCGTCACCTCCTCCAGGTGGTCGATGAACGGCGCGAAGACATCCTCGTACACCGCCGGATCCTCGACGGGGACATAGGAGAAGAACAGGGTATCCGGGTTCTGCCACTGCGCCTGGTCCAGGGGCAGGTCGGCGACCAGGTCGCGGTCGTCGTCGCAGTAGCGCTCGGCGAGGTCGCCGCGGTGGGAGCACTCCGTCATCTGCGCCTGCGCCGTGGCTCCGCCACCAAGAGCGAGCGCGGCGACAAGCGCCACGACCTTGAACATTCCTGCCGCGGGCGCGGGCCGTGTCGTGTTCTGATGCAACATACTCGACCTCTCCTTGAAATGGGCCCGCCGGAGAACCGGCGCGGCCCGTTGACTTGCCCGCATCCTGGCCGCAACGGATGAACTCACGATGACAGCGTCTTGACGTCGCGATGACAGACCCGCCGGCATTCCGGCCCGGGGCGGGCCCGCAACGATGACAACAAGGGCCGTGGTCGAGAGAACGGCGACGACGCTGAGGGCCATGTCGATGCCGGCCATCGCGGGCCCAGCATCCTGTTGGGCGGAGCACGCAAGGCAAGCGGTTTCTGTAGGTCATTCGTATGTAACGCGGTCTGTGCATGCTGCGCCCCGCCATACGAAAGAGGGGGGATTATGCGATACGGCAATCTTGCGGTAATAGGCGCGCTGGGCCTGGTTGGCCTGCTGGTCGTGTTGCCGACCGCGCACTCGGAGCCCAACCACGCGGGCATGCACTACGATAGCCGGTTCCAACGCATCGCGACGCTGCCGAACTATCTCGGCAACCCGGACCCGTCGACCGAAACAGCGGCGGAGATCGTCGACGCCACGCCGGATGGGCGGACGCTGGTCTACACCGACAGCGAGCAGGGTGCAGTGGTCACGGTGTCCTTGCAGGACCCGGCGTCGCCGGAACGCCAGGGCTCCATTGCCGTGGAAGGCGAACCGACGTCCGTCGCCGTGCGTGGCCAGAACCAGGTTCTGGTCAGCGTCAATACCAGCGAGTCGTTCAGCGAGCCATCCGGCCACCTGGCAATCGTCGATATCGGCGATCCGGCTGAACCCTCGGTGGTGCGCCGCATCGATCTGGGTGGTCAGCCTGATGCCGTTGCTGTCGGTCCGCAGGGGCGGTACACGGCGGTGGCGATCGAGAACGAGCGCAATGAGGAGCTCTGTGTGGGTGGTTCCCTCCACGGAGCCGATGTCCCGGAGGACGATAGCGAGGCGGCGTCGGAATGCCGCCAAGCCGGGGGTCTGCCGGGGGGGTTGCCGCAGACCGACTTCGACAATCCGCCGGGGTATTTGATGATCCTCGACCATCAGCGTGATCGGACGCAGCAGGTGGCGTTGACGGGCCTGGCCGGGTACGCCCCGGGTGATCCCGAGCCGGAATTTGTCACGATCAACGCGGACGGGGAAGCGGCCGTCTCGATGCAGGAGAACAATCACATCGCCGTTGTGGATGTGGCGAGCGGCGAGGTGGTACAGGACTTCCCGGCAGGGCGCGCGACGCTGACGGCGGTGGATACCACGAACGACAGCCGCATCCGCCTGAACGAGCGACTCGAGGGTGTGCCGCGCGAGCCCGATGCCATCAGCTGGATCCAGCGCGGCGACGGTGAACCGCTCCTTGCGACGGCCAACGAAGGCGACCTCCGGGGTGGTTCGCGGGGCTTCAGCCTGTTCGGTGCCGACGGTGGGCTGGTCTTCGATAGCGGCAATGCGTTCGAGCACCGGGCCGTGCGGTACGGGCATTATCCGGAGCACCGGTCCGAGGCCAAGGGGACCGAGCCCGAGAGCGTTGCCTACAGCCGCTTCGGGGACGATGAATACCTGTTCGTCGCCAGCGAGCGGGGCGGCTTCGTCGCCGTCTACGAGATGTGGGGAACCCAGCCGCGGTTCGTCCAGCTGCTGCCTGCACCCCTGGAACCCGAGGATGTGCTGGCTCTGCCGGACCGCGACCTGCTCGTTGTTGTCGGCGAAGCGGACAATCCGCCCCACGGTGTGCGATCGACCACCATGGTCTACCGGCTTGGTGAGGGGGCGCCGGCATACCCGCACCTGATCTCCGCCGACGATGCCCACGGACGACCGCTGTCCTGGTCAGCGCTGTCCGCGCTGGCCGCGGTACCGGAACAGGGCGAGCGTGTTCTCGCGGTGGAGGATTCCTACTACCGTCCCGCCCATCTCCTGGCCATCGACGCGGGTGAACAGCCCGCGGTGATTACCGAGCGCATCCGGCTCACCGGCGGTCGTGAGCGGTACGATCTTGAGGGCGTTGCCGTGGCGCCGGACGGTGATCGCTGGCTGGCCAGCGAAGGGGCGGCCCCGGGCGGCATCCCCAACGAGTTGCTTCGGGTCGAGACCAGCGGCGAAATCACCGCGACAGCGAAGCTACCGCCCTCCATCCGCCAGTGCCGCGCCGAAAGCGAGCACCGGAGCACGCTGGACAACGGCTTTGAAGGTGTGGCCGTAGAACCCACGGGCTCCGGCTACCGATTGCTGGTAGCCCAGCAGCTGCCCTGGACCTACACCACCGAGCGCTGTAGCGGCCGCGACGATGACACCGGCGAGACCCGTGTCTGGCGCTACAACCCCGATAACCAGCGATGGCAGAGCATTACCTACGAGCTCGAAGCCACGCCGGAGCAGGCCAGCTGGGTCGGTCTTTCGGAGATCAAGCGGGCCCCGGACGGCGCCTGGCTGTTCATCGAGCGTGACAACCGCAGCGGCGCATACGCGGCAGTGAAACACCTGGTGCGCGTCCCGGACGCCGCCCTCGCGGACGGGCGGATCACCCGAGCGGAGAAGAGCCGGGTTGATCTGATTCCGTACCTGAAGGACGCCCAGGGCTGGATTTCGGACAAGCCGGAAGGGCTGGCGGTCCGGGAAGACGGCCACCTTCGCCTGGTCACGGACAACGATGGCGTCAACGGCTGGGCCGGAGAGACCGCTTTCCTGGATCTCGGGGCCTACCAGGACCTTTTCCCTGGTCGTGACTAACGGGGGTCCGGCCCCGGAGTGATTCCGAAGCACCCGCGTCCCGTCTTGACGGGGCGCGGGTTTTTGATGGACCCGACGCGCCCTGCGGGAGCCCTCCGATCCTCACCGGTCAGTGGGTTCGACCCCAGCATCTTCAACCTGACCCGGAACCGGTACAAGGCGCGCCCGGCGACCGTGCGCGTGGCTCCCGGCCCGGGCACCGGACAATGCCCACCGGTCGGTGTCCATATAAATCCGGGGGCGGAGGACTTGATGGGATTACCGGACCGCTTACCGCGGAACGAGCAGCTGCCCGCGGGCGCAAGGAACACCTTCCGGGGACGTTCCCGGCTGCCTCAGATCACCCGCTTACGGATCGCCGAGGAGATCTGCTCGAAGCCGAGCACGCAGATCAGGATGGCGATGATGATGGTCAGCGCCTCGTCGTAGTTGTACAGCCGCATCGCCGCCGCCAGCTCCACGCCGATGCCCCCGGCACCGACCAGGCCCAGGGTCACGGCCGAGCGCAACGCCTTCTCGAAGCTGAACAGGCTGGTGGCGGTCATCGACGCCAGGGTCTCCGGCATGATGGCCCCGCCGATCACGGAAAGGCGGCCGGCGCCCGTGGACGCCAGCGCCTCGGACGGGCCGGGATGGACCTCCTCGATGCGCTCGGAGAAAAAGCGCGCGGCGAAGCCGATGGTATCCATGACGATGGCGAGCACACCGGCGAGCGGCCCGAGGCCCACCGCGACGACGAAGATCAGCGCCCACACCAGGTCGGGGATCGTGCGCATCGACGCGATCAGGAAGCGCGTGATCACCCGAACCAAAACGTGCGGCGTCGTGTTGCGCGCCGCCAGCAGGGCGAAGGGCACACTGAGAACCACGCCGGCGACGACGCCGACGATGGCGATATACAGCGTCTCGAGCATCGCCCAGCCGACCGTGTCCAGATCCTTCTGGGCCGGCGGAATGGCCCGCCCGACGAAGTCGACCAGGTTGACGGCCCCCTGGGCCAGCCGCCCCGGGGTGACCTCGACCACGAGCACGCCCTGGATGAATAGTGCCAGGAATACCAGGCCCACGGCCCAGGAGAACATCGACGGGCGCTTGAATCGCGGCGGGGGCGTCGGCGCGCTGTTCGACGCAGAGGATGATTGCACGGGTTGCACTCCTTACGTAATCAAGCGGATTCCGCCGCGGCGGCAACGCCGGCGTGCGACGGGGCATGATCAACCCGGACAACCCCTTCGTAGAGGCCGCTCATCGAGGCACGGCCGATGGACTGGCGGGCGCCGTCGAGCTCGATCCGCCCCGCCTTCATGCCGACCACGCGGTCGCCGTATTCGCTGGCGAGCTCCAACTGGTGCAGCGAGCACAGCACCGTCATGCCGCGCTCGCGCACGACCTCGATGAGCAGCTCCATCACCGCGCGCCCGGCGCGCGGGTCGAGGCTGGCGACGGGCTCGTCGGCAATCAGGACCTCGGGGTTCTGCAGCAGCGTCCGCGCGATCGCCACCCGTTGCTGCTGACCACCGGAGAGATGGCGGCAATCACTGGCGGCGTAATCGGCCATGCCGACGCGGTCGAGGCAGGCCATCGCACGCTCCCGCAGCTCGTTCGGCGCGAATGCCGGCAACGTGCGCAGCAGACCGCCGCGCTGCCGGCCCAGCGCACCGTAGAGCACGTTCTGCAGGGCGCTGACATTCGGCACCAGGTTGAAGTGCTGGAAGACGACGCCGATCTGCCGGCGCAAGCGGCGCAGGCGCCGGACTCCGGCACCGGTGAGCAGCTCGCCGTTGATGCGGACGGCACCGGCGTCGGGCCGTGCCAGCCCGTTGAGACAGCGGATCAGGGTCGACTTGCCGCTGCCGTTGGCACCGAGCAGGATCACGCATTCACCGCGCGGGATTGTCAGCTCAATGCCGCGGAGCACGTGCAGCTCGCCGAACGACTTGTGCACGTCGTTGACTTCGATCGCGTTCATGACCGACTTCCCGGGGCAGGAGCCCGGTACGCCCATGGACCGGGTCGGAAAATGAAAAGACGGGAGCACGTCCCTGTGCCCCGCTCGTTCGAGGGTTGCGGCCTTACAGGTCGATGCCGGCTGCCTCGTAGGCCTCCTTGATCACCTGGTAGTCCTCGGCGGTCAGGCTGAAGCCGAGCTCGGCACCGCGGTTGAGGAATTTCTCCTCATTGCGCTCGGTGCTGATCAGGGCTTCCCAGAGGTCATCCCTGTTCTCCCTGAGGGTCTCTCGAAGCCGGGTCTTGCATTCGCTCGCGATGTTGGCCCGGATGATCACGGGATCGCCCGGCAGCGGATCCGACTCGGCGAGCACGCGATAGTCGCCCTCGGGGTCGAGCTCCTCGCGAACGTAGTCGGCATCGTCGTTACCGCCGGCCATGACGTCCACGTCGCCGTTGGCCAGGGCGTGCGTGAACGCGTCGCCGGCCATGGTGATGTCGAGCTCGTCGATGTCGTGCCCGGCCTCGACAAGCATCTGGCTCGGGATAATGTGGCCGCTGGTCGAGCCGGTATCCTTCATGGCGATGCTCGTATCCTCATCGATGCCCTCGAGGGACTCGATACCGCTGTCGGCCTTGGCCAGGAAGGTCGAGCCGTAGTACGGGCGCTTGATGTCGAACAGGATCTCGACACCCTCCTCGACTTCCTGCTGGAACAGGACGAACTCCGAGGGCCCGGCGAAGACCAGCTCGACCTCGTCGTAGCGCAGCGCGTTGCCGGCAGCCGTGCGGTTGCTCAGGCTGTAGAGCTCCAGCTCCAGGCCCGTATGCTCCTGGAACGCTTCCTGGAACGGGCCGAATGCCTCGTCCAGCTGCCCCATGCCCTCGATGCCGGTGTCCGCCATGCGCATGGGGTTGGGGCAGGCTTCCGCAAGGTCGGTGCTGGCGGCAACCGTCCCGGAGCCGCCCAGAAGAACGCTCCCGGTGAGCAGTGCCGTCGTGGCAATAGCGTGACGCAACATACTGATTGACTCCTCGTCGGATGAAATGGAGAAACGGGACGCGCCATCCCTGGCCCGGTTGTCCCTGAAGCTGATACCGGAGGAATCAGAATTCGTAGATGGCGCCGACACCCATCACGTCACCGGCATCGTTCTGCTGGTCGAAGTAGCCGGCCTCGGCCCAGAGGTCGAGATTGTCCGCGACGCCGTGAGAGACACCGACGGTGAACTCGGTGCGGTCGGCGACCACGTCGTCGTTGTCGTGCATGACCTCCTGGACCGCGGCATAGACGTCGCCCGGGCCGTAGGTGACCGTTCCGCGCAGGGCCGCATAGGTAATGTCGTCGCCGGCCGGATCGTTGTCCTCGAGATCCTGGATGGCGTATTTGGCCGCCAGCTCCACGGGGCCGATGCCGTAGATGCCGCTGACGCCGTAGGTGCCGTTGTCGGCATAGTCCTGGCCGGTGACGTTGCCGTTGGCGTCGTACTGGTCCACCACCTCGGAGCCGCGGTCGTCATAGCCGGCGTACACGCCCCAGTTGTCGGCGGAGTAGCCGCCGGCCAGCGAGAAGCCGACCTCGGCGCTGTCCTGGCCCGCGATGGCATTGTCGTCGCCGTCACCCATGTAGCGCGCCTGGGCGCGGAAGGAAAAGCCATTGAAGCTCGGGCTGTAGTACGCGACCTGGTTGTCCTCGGACATGACGGACTCGTCGGTGATCTCCGCGAGCTCGGCGACCTCCGTGGCGTCGATGATCAGGTCCTCGTAGACGCTGTCGAAGTTGCCCAGCTGCACGCGGCCGAAGTTCCCCCGGGCACCGATGTAGCCGGCGTCGAACACGAAGTCGTTATCACTGTTGTCGGTGAGGAACTCGAACTCCGCCACACCGAACAGGGTCACGCCGTTGTCGAGGCGCTGATCGACGCTGAAACCGATAATGGAGCCGTTGTCGGTGAATTCACTGCGCGACTCGCCGGCGCCGTCTTTCTCGGACACCAGCATGGGCGCGAACTCCCCGTAGACACCCACGGTGGTATTGTCACTGACCTCGAAGTCCGCGGCCTGCGCCGACGACGCCATACCTGCCGCGATCACCAGTGCCGTCGTGGAAAGCTTTTTCATGGATTGTTCCCCTTGGGCTTGCGTTTGTGTTGGCCATGGCCCGGGGCCCGGCGACCGTGCCGGAACCTCCCTGGCCGAACCGGGGAACAGATTGGGGAAAAGGGATTACGCGCACGTGTCCGTGCAATGACAGTTCAATGACAAGGGACGCGGCCGCGGGGACGGGTCGTACCGCCGCGGTCCCGGCGGGCGCGGCGGCGATCAGGCGCCGCCGAACAGGGCTTGCATGCGCTCGGCGTCGGGGTTGTGGATGACGCCGGCCTCGGTGACCAGCGCGTCCACCAGCTGCGCCGGGGTGATGTCGAACACGGGATTCCAGGCACTGGCGCCGGGGGCGGCTACCGGATGGCCATGGACGGCGAGAAGCTCGTCGGCCGCCCGCGTCTCGATGGTAATGGCATCGCCGTGCGGCAGCGCCATGTCCACCGTGGAGCGCGGCGCCACGACCATGAAACCGACGCCGTGGTGGCGGGCGGCCACGGCCAGGGCGTAGGTGCCGATCTTGTTGGCCACGTCGCCGTTGGCCGTAACCCGGTCGGCACCGACCACCACCCACCGCACCGCGCCGCTGCGCATCAGCGCCGGCGCCGCGGCGTCCGCCAGCAGCGTCACCGGGATGCCGTCCTGCTGCAGCTCCCAGGCCGTCAGCCGTGCCCCCTGGAGCCAGGGACGCGTCTCGTCGGCGTACACCGCGGTCACCCGCCCGGCGCTCCAGGCGGAGCGGATGACGCCCAGGGCCGTGCCGTAGCCGGCAGTGGCCAGCGAGCCGGTATTGCAGTGCGTGAGCACGCCGCCGGGCTCGGTGATCAGCGTCGCGCCCAGCTCGCCCATGCGGCGGTTGGCGGCCAGATCCTCCGCGGCGATGGCGTGGGCCTCCGCCAGAAGCGCCGCGGGCGGATCCGCAGGCGCCCCGTCCAGGCACCGGCGCTGGCGCTGGACTGCCCAGTGCAGGTTCACCGCCGTGGGCCGTGCCGCTTCCAGGCGCTCCAGGGCTGCATCCAGCGACCGCCTCCAGGCCTCCGGCGCGCCGGCCTGCGCCTCGCGCGCCGCAAGCACGGCCCCGTAGGCCGCGGCGATGCCGATAGCGGGCGCGCCCCGGACCACCATGGCCCGGATCGCCTCCGCCACGGCCTCGCTGCTGTCGCAGTGCATCCAGCTCACCTCGCCGGGCAGCCGGCGCTGATCCAGCAGAGCCACCTGGTCGTGCTGCCAGAGCACGGGGCGAATGGTGTCGAAATCCGTCATCGGCATTGCGCTTCCGGGCCATGCTGAATGGGTGCCGCCGGGGGTTCCCGGACCCCGCTGGACGCGGCTCCTCGCCCGAAGCCGACAGCGCCGGGCGTATATCGTTCCCGCGGGACGGGACCGCACCCCATTGTCGCATACGCGCCACCGGGTGATGATGCGCACTCGGTGCGCAAGCGATGCAACGGAGAACCCCATGGAAGCCGTCGACACCCTGATCAATGCCCGCTGGGTCATCCCGGTGGAACCCGCCGGCACCGTGCTGGACCACCACAGCGTCGCCGTGCGGGACGGGCGCATCGTCGCCGTCGTGCCCACCGACGAGGCCCGGCGGCACTACCGCGCCGAGCATACCCAGGATCTGGCGGAACACGCCCTCATCCCGGGGCTGATCAACGCCCACACCCACGCCGCCATGAACCTCATGCGGGGCATCGCCGACGATCTGCCGCTGATGGCCTGGCTCAACGAGCACATCTTCCCGGCCGAGGCCGCCCACATGAGCCCGGAGTTCTGCCAGGACGGCGTCGAGGCGGCGGTCGCGGAGATGATCGCCGGCGGCATCACCTGCTTCAACGACATGTACTTCTTCCCCGAGGTCACGGCGCGGGTGGCCTCGCGGGCCGGGATGCGGCTGACGGCCGGGATGATTCTCATCGACTTCCCGACCCCCTACGGCGAGGGGCCGGACGACTACATCGAGAAGGGGCTGGCCCTGCACGACGCCTGGCGCGGCGATCCGCTGGTCACCACCGCCTTCGCGCCCCATGCGCCGTACACCGTGGGCGAGGAGCGGCTGCGGCGCATCGCAACCCTGGCGAACGAGCTGGAATGCCCGGTGCACATCCACGTCCACGAGACCGCCGACGAGGTCCGCCAGAGCGTCGAGCACACCGGCGAGCGCCCGCTGGCGCGCCTGGAGGCCAACGGCCTGCTCAGCCCGGGCCTGATCGCCGCCCACCTGACGCAGCTGACCGACGACGAGATCGAGCGCCTGGCGGCCTCCGGCGCCCACGCCCTCCACTGCCCCGAGGCCAACCTGAAGCTGGCCAGCGGCTGCTGCCCGGTGCAGCGCCTTGCCGACGCCGGGATCAATGTCGCCCTGGGCACCGACGGCGTCGCCAGCAACAACGACCTGGACCTGTTCGGTGAAATGCGTTCCGCGGCGCTGCTGGGCAAGGTGGTCGCCGGCGACGCGGCCGCGCTGCCCGCCGCGGACGTGCTGGCCATGGCAACCATCAACGGCGCCCGCGCCCTGGGGCGCGACGCCGAGATCGGCTCCCTGGTACCCGGCAAGGCCGCGGACATCACCGCCGTGGACCTGGGCGTCATCGAGTCCCGGCCGGTCTACCACCCGATCTCGCAGCTGGTCTACAGCACCGGCCGGCACCAGGTCACCAACGTCTGGATCGCCGGACGCCAGCTCCTCCACGACCGCGAGCTCGTGACGCTGGACCGTGACCGCATTCTCAATCGCCTGGACGCCTGGCGCGCTAAACTGCAGCCCAATGCGTGATACAATAACCGGCACGAAACCGGGATAGCGGTGCCGCACGAACGCACCAATGGCATTCCGGAAGCCGCAACGGGCCCTATGGACGCGAGCACGAACGCCAACGAGCAGGAGATCCGGAAGTTCTCGGATGCCGCCAGCCGTTGGTGGGATCCGGACGGCGAGTTCCAGCCCCTCCACGCCATCAACCCGCTCCGGCTGGGCTACATCCAGCGCCATGCGCATCTGGACGGCCGCGACGTGCTGGACGTGGGTTGCGGCGGCGGCATCCTCACCGAGGCGCTGGCCGGCTGCGGCGCGCGCGTCACCGGCATCGACCTGAGCGCCGAGTCCCTGGAAGTGGCCCGCCTCCACGCGCTGGAGACGGGCGCGGAGATCACCTACCGCGATATTGCCGTGGAGGACCTGGCGCGGGAAGTACCGGGCTCCTTCGACGTGGTGACCTGCATGGAGCTGCTGGAGCACGTGCCGGACCCGGAATCCGTGGTTGCCGCCTGTACCCGGCTCGTGCGCCCCGGGGGCCACCTGTTCTTCTCCACCCTGAACCGCACGCGCAAGTCGTGGCTGTTCGCCATCGTCGGCGCCGAGTACGTGCTCGGCCTGCTGCCGCGCGGCACCCACGACCACGCCCGGTTCATCCGGCCGTCCGAGCTGGCCGCATGGTGCCGTCACGCGGGCGCCGTGATGGACGATCTCACCGGCTTGACCTATAACCCGGTCAGCCGCGAATACCGGCTGACCCGGGACACCGGTGTGAACTACCTGGCCCACTGCACCAGAACGGGGGATGCGTAGCACCGTGAGACTCGACCGTGCCATCGATGCACCGCTTGCCGAACCGACCTCCCGGGCGCCGGATCGCGCGAGTGGCCGGGAGCAGCCGGAACCTTCCGCAGCGCGCGGTCCGACCCGCCACTTGCGGCCGCCCCATGTGGACACGGTGCTCTTCGACCTGGACGGCACCCTGCTGGACACGGCCCCCGACCTGATCGGCGCGGCCAACGACCTGCTCGCGGAGCAGGGACTGCCTGCCCTCGCACCCGGCCTGTATGCCCCGGTGGTCTCCCACGGCAGCGCGGCCATGATCGCCCGCAGCTTCGACCTGGCCGCCGATGATCCGCGCATGCAGCCCCTGCGCCAGCGCTTCCTGGCGCTCTACCGGGACCGGGTCAGCCGCCTGACCCGGCCGTTCGACGGCGTACCGGAACTGCTCGACCGCATCGATGACGCCGGCCTGCGCTGGGGCGTCGTCACCAACAAGCCGGCCTGGCTCACGGAACCCCTGCTGACGGATCTCGATCTCACCCGGCGGGCCGGCTGCATCGTCAGCGGCGACACCGTCCCGTGCCGCAAGCCAGATCCGCGCCCGATCCTCCATGCCTGCGGGCTCATGGATGTGGACCCCGGGCGGACCGTGGTGGTGGGGGACGCCCACCGCGACGTCCACGCCGGCCGCCTGGCCGGAACCATGACCATCGTGGCCCTGTTCGGCTATCTCTGCGCCGAGGACACGCCCACCTTCTGGGGCGCCGACGGCCTCATCGGTCACCCCGGCGAGCTGCTCCGCTGGCTCGTCCCGGCGTTCACGCCGCCGGAGCGCCCCTCCCACCGGTAGCGGGCCGCGGTGAACCGCCACGCCCGCCCGCGCCGGCTCGGAATCGGCCCGCCGAAGACGTTACACTTTGCCCCCGCCGCCCCTGCCTCCCGCGAGGCCTCACGAATCTTCCAGGGATACTATGGAGCCGCTGGACTACTGCCGCGACAAGATCGCCGCCCCCGGATCGGCGGTCTACTACACCCTGCGCTTCGCGCCGCCGGACCAGCACGACGCTCTGCTGGCCCTGCATGCGCTGCATGCCGAGATCACCGAGATCCCCGACGAGGTCTCGGAAGCCGCGGTGGGCGAGGTCAAGCTGAACTGGTGGCGCGAGGAGATCGAGCGCCTGTTCGCCGGCTCGCCGCGACACCCCGCCAGCCAGGCCCTGGCGCCGGCCATCGAGAGCCATGGGCTGACAGCAGACGACCTCCGGGAGATGATCGAGGGCGCCGCCATGGACCTGGCCTACGGCAGCTACCCGAGCTTCCGCGAGCTCTCGGTCTACTGCCATCGCACCGGCGGCGCGTTCGCCCATCTCCTGGTCCGCATCGCCGGCACCGACAGCACCGCGGCCACCCGCTTCGCCCATGACCTGGGCATGGCCCGAGCCCTGCGCCGGCGGCTGCTCAGCGTCCGCCGGGATGCCCGCGCCGGCCGGGTGTACATCCCCGAGGACGAGCTGCGCCAGGCCGGCATCCAGCGCGAGGACCTGCTGCGGGACGAGACCGACGAGGCCATGCGCGCGCTGTTCCGGCAGCAGGCCGAGCGCATCCTGGCGTTCATCGCGCAGGCGGAATCCCACCTCGACGACGCCGAGCGGGCGCGGCTGCGGAGTGGTATCATCCTCGCCGCGCTGGACCGGGCGCTGCTCCGGGAGATGGCGCAGGAGGATTTCCCGTTGCTCGAACGCGGCTTCGAACTCACGCCGCTGCGGCGCCTGTGGATCGCCTGGCGCACCGCGCGCCGCCAGCAGCGGCTCAGCAGAAAGGCAGGTGGATGAGCGAAGACAACCACATCCGTGAAGCGCTGATCCCGCAGGACTACGCACCCGAGGCGGATCTGCTGGCGGGGCGTACCGTTCTGGTGACCGGAGCCGCCGCCGGCCTCGGCCGCGCCCTGGCCCAGGCGTGTGCCGGCCGCGGCGCCACGGTGGTGCTGGTGGACAAGGACCTCAAGCAGCTGGAAGCGGTGTACGATGCCATCGAGACCGCGGGCCACCCGCAGCCGGTACTGCACCCGCTGAACCTGGAAGGCGTCGGACCGGCGGATTACCTGGAGCTGGCCTCGGCCCTGGACCGGGAGCTCGGCCGGCTGGACGTGCTGATCCACAACGCCGCCATGCTCGGCGAGCTCTCGCCCATGCACCAGTACGATCCCGAGCTCTGGGCGCGCACCCTGCATGTCAACGTCAACGCGCCGTTCCTGCTCAACCAGGCCCTTCTGGGCCTGCTGCAGCGTTCCGACCGGGGCCGCATCCTGTTCGTCAGCGACCGCGCGGGCCGGCGCGGGCACGCGTTCTGGGGCGCCTACGGCGTATCCAAGTTCGCCCAGGAAGGCATGATGGAGACGCTGGCCGCCGAGCTGGGCGAGCGCAGCCCGGTGCGGACCATGAGTGTCGACCCCGGCGTCATGAACACGGCGCTGCGCCGGCAGGGCTACCCGGGCGAGGACAGCGCCAGCCTGCCCCGCCCCGACGACGTGGCGCAACGCCTGCTCTACCCGCTGGGGCCGGCGGGTGATGCCCTTCAGGGCGTGCGCCTGAGCCTGGCCTCCGGAAACGGTAAGGGGATGTCATGACCACAACCGCACGGGAAAACGAGATGAGCCACAACAACGCCGCCGAGAAACCGTTCGGGATCCGGCTGACCCTGCCGGAAGGCGATCCGCGTCGCGCGGAGCATCTGCTCGGGCCGGACTGGGAGGCCTACCGCTGGTATGCCACGCGGGAAGAGCGCGACCGGGCGATGGCCGACATGCGCGGCCAGCACCCCTACTATCAGCGCGGCGAGCGCCCGTCCGTGCTGTGCGAGCCGGTGGACCGCTGAGCCGGCGGGCGGCGCCACCACCCGCCGGGCCCGTGGCGGCGGGGCTCAGCTGTCGCCGTTGGCCCGCCGGGCGGTGTTGTGGCGAATGCGCGCCAGCTGCCCGCGCAGCTCCTCGGGAATGGTGACATCCGACCCGAGCATGAGCACCAGGCGCCGGACGTCGTCGTCCTTGGCGAGGATGCGCTGCAGGGCCCGCTGGACGCTGGGCTTGTCCAGGGCGTTCTGGAAGTCGCGCACCAGGTAGATGCCGTAGTGCCGGCTGGCGGCGATATACCCCAGGGCATCCGTGAAGCTGCGGGTGTGCGGAATGAAGATCCGCTCCGTTCCCAGCCGGTAGAGACCGTCGTTGGGCGACCAGCCGTAGACGGCGCGGCCGGTGGTCAGCGTCAGGCGCTTGAACGCCTCCACCACGCGATCGGGCTCGTGCGTCTCCAGCACGGCCAGGCGGAATTCCGAATCAATGACCTTGTGCAGGCTCTCCATCATGAGGCTCTTTCCCTTGCTCTATCGTGCTTCCGCGACCATGGCGCTCCGGCCGGCAGCCCGGTAATCACGGGCACCGCGCCGACTGCAGTACGTGTCGCTTCGTCTGCGGGTCCTTGCGCCATCGAAGCTTACCATGGACGGATCGTGCGGAAACATCCGTGATGCACTTCACCTTTCCGCCGATCCGCCCGCCTGCGCTCGCCCCGTGGGGCACATCACGCAAACCGGGCACAGCGAGCACCGGGGCCGGGGCCGGCAGCACTCGCTGCCCAGGCGCACGAGCAGCGCATGGTACTCGTTGAACAGCGCCGTGTCTGCGGGCAGGGCGTGCTCGAACACCGCAGCCACCTGCCGGTACGTCTCGTCGCCCCGCAGGAGCTCCAGCCGCGCGAAGATCCGGCGCGTGTAGGCGTCCACCACGAACACCGGGCGATGATAGACGTACAGGAGAATGCTGTCCGCGGTCTCCTCGCCGACCCCCTTGATGCCCAGCAGCCGTTGTCGCAGGGCGGCCGTGGACCACGACCGCCAGCCCTCGACGCCGCCGTCGTCCAGCAGGGCGGCGGTGAGATTGCGCAGCCGGGTCACCTTGATGTTGTAGTAGCCGGCCGGACGGATCCGCTCCGCCAGGTGCGCCGGCTCCAGGGCCATGAGCGCCGCCGGCTCCAGGGCGCCGACGGCACGCAGGTTCGCCAGGGCCCGCTCGACGTTGCGCCAGGCGGTGTTCTGGGTGAGCACGGCCCCCGCCATCACCTCGAAGTCCGTGGTCGCCGGCCACCAGTGCTGGGGACCGTAGGCACCGTAGAGCACGTCGAAGACGGTGCGCACGTCCGCCACGCTCACCGCCGTCGCGCCGCCCTGCGCGGCTTGCGCTGCTGCCTGCCGCCCCCCTGGGGCAGCGAGGCGCTGATGGCGGCGTCGGGGTCCAGGTCCACCGCCCGGCAGAGCGCGCGCACGGCGTCGCTGTCCAGGAAGCGGTAGCGTCCCCGGGGCAGATCCTCGGGCAGGCGCACGGGCCCGTAGCGCACCCGGATGAGGCGGCTCACGGTCACGCCCTGGGATTCCCACAGGCGGCGCACCTCCCGCTGCCGGCCCTCGCGCACCACCACGTGGTACCAGACGTTCTCGCCGGTGCCGCCCACGGGCTCGACGGAGTCGAAGCGCGCCTCGCCGTCGTCCAGCGTCACCCCGGCGACCAGGCGGTCGACGACGCTCTGCTCGACGGTCCCGTAGAGGCGGCACGCGTACTCGCGCTCGAGCTGCCACTTCGGGTGCATGAGCCGGTTGGCCAGCTCGCCGTCATTGGTGAACAGCAGCAGGCCGAGGGTGTTGAGATCCAGGCGGCCGACGTTGATCCAGCGTCCCTGGCCGAGCCGCGGCAGGCTCTCGAACACCGTGGGCCGGCCCTCCGGGTCCTGGCGGCTGGTCACCTCGCCCACCGGCTTGTGGTAGACCAGCACCTTGCGGCGCAGGCCCGCCAGGCGCTCCCGGGCCACGCGGTGGCCGTCCACGGTGATGTGCTCGGTGCCGGTCACCCGGTCGCCCAGGGTCGCCACCCGGCCGTCGACGCGCACCCGGCCGTCGCGGATCCAGCCCTCCAGCTCCCGGCGCGAGCCCAGCCCCGCCCGTGCCAGCACCTTCTGGAGCTTCTCGTCAGTCATCGTTGCGCTCCTCGTCCGGGCCGGCGGCGGACGCCGCCGCCCCGTCGGCATTGTCCTCGGGGAACCGGAGATCCAGCTCCGGGTGCAGGTCGTCCAGGTCCCGCAGCTCGAGCAGAGACGGCAGCTCCTCCAGGCTGGCGAGGTTGAAATAGTCCAGGAACTGCCGCGTGGTCCCGTACATGGCGGGGCGGCCGGGGACGTCGCGATGGCCCACGCTGCGGATCCAGCCGCGCTCCTGGAGCGTGCGCATGATGTTGGTGTTCACGGACACGCCGCGGATGTCCTCGATCTCGCCCCGGGTGACCGGCTGGCGGTAGGCGATGATGGCCAGGGTCTCCAGCAGAGCCCGGGAGTACCGCTGGGGCTTCTCCTCCCACAGCCGGCTCACCCACGGCGCCAGCTCCGTGCGCACCTGGATGCGAAAGCCGCTGGCCAGCTCGCGCAGCTCGATGCCGCGGCCGTCGTAGTCCGCGGCCAGCTCCGCCAGGGCCGCACGCAGGGCGCTCTTGTCCGGGATGCGGTCGCGCTCGAACAGCGACTGCATGTGCTCCAGCGACAGCGGCCCGCCGGCGGCGAGCAGCGAGGCCTCCAGGATGTGCTTGAGCTCGGGGGTCGCCATGGACGTGCCAGCCTCTCAGGATATGCCCGCCGTCATCAGGCCCGGGCCCGGACATGGATGGGGGCCAGCGGCTCGGCCTGGACCACCTCCACCAGGTGCGCCTTCATCAGCTCCAGCACCGCCAGGAAGCCCACGACCACGCCGGCCCGCCCCTCCTGCGGGTTGAGCAGCTCGGTGAAGGTCACGAAGCGCTCGCTTTCCAGCCGCGCCAGGGTCTCGGTCATGCGCTCGCGCACCGACAGCGCCTCTTTCTGCACGTGGTGATGGGTGAACATCTCCGCCCGGGTCATGACGTCGGCCAGGGCGGCCAGGAGCTCGCGCATGTCCACCTCGGGCCGGCGGCGCTCGGGCTCCGCATCCGGGGCCTCCACCACCGCCGGGAACACGTCCCGCCCTTCCCGCGGCAGCGCGTCCAGGTTCTCGCCGGCGATCTTGTAGCGCTCGTACTCCTGCAGGCGGCGCACCAGCTCGGCCCGCGGGTCCTCCTCGTCCTCCTCCGCCGCCGGGGGCCGCGGCAGCAGCGTCCGCGACTTGATCTCCGCCAGCACGGCGGCCATGACCAGGTACTCCGCCGCCAGCTCCAGGCGCAGCTCCTTCATGACCTCCACGTACTCCATGTACTGGCGGGTAATGGCCGCGATGGGGATGTCCAGGATGTTGAGGTTCTGGCGGCGGATCAGGTACAGGAGCAGGTCCAGCGGCCCCTCGAAGGTCTCCAGGAAGACCTCCAGGGCGTCCGGCGGGATGTACAGATCCCTCGGCAGCTCCCGCACGGGCTCGCCGCGCACGCGCACGGCGGTCCCGGGAGCCGCCTGATCAGGCAGGAGATGGTCCGTATCCGCCGTTTCCGTCACCCGTCCTCCCGGAGATCACCAGTAGCGCAGGCCCATGACCCGCCGGACGTCGTCCAGCGTCTCGCGCGCGCAGTCCCGCGCCTCCTCGACTCCGGAGGCGACGATGCTGCGCACGGTCTCGGGGTCGTTCTCGTAGGCGCGGGCGCGCTCGCGGATGGGCCGCAGCTCCGACTGCACGGCCTCGATCACCGGCTTCTTGCAGTCCAGGCAGCCGATGCCCGCGGTGCGGCAGCCGTGCTGCACCCAGTCCTGGGTGTCCGCGTCCGAATACGTCTTGTGGAAGTCCCACACCGGGCACTTCTCCGGCTCCCCCGGGTCGGTGCGCCGCACCCGGGCCGGGTCCGTGGGCATGGTGCGGATCTTCTGCTCCACCTCCTCGGGCTCGTCCCGCAGGGAGATGGTGTTGTTGTACGACTTGGACATCTTGCGGCCGTCAAGCCCCGGCATGCGCGGCGACGGCGTCAGCATGGCCCGGGGTTCCGGGAGCACGATCACGCCGCTGCCGTCGAGATACCCGTACAGCCGCTCGCGGTCCGCCAGGGTGATGTTCTGCTGGTTGTCCAGCAGCGCCCGGGCGACGTCCAGGGATTCGGTATCGCCGTGCTCCTGGTACTTGCGGCGCAGATCCAGGTAGAGCTTGTTGTTCTTCTTGCCCATCTTCCGCGCCGCCGCCAGGGCCTTGTCCTCGAAGCCGGGCTCGCGGCCGAACTGGTGGTTGAAGCGCCGCGCGATCTCCCGGGTCAGCTCCACGTGGGCCACCTGGTCCTCGCCCACGGGCACGCCGGTGGCCCGGTAGATGAGGATGTCGGCGGACTGCAGCAGCGGGTAGCCCAGGAAGCCGTAGGTGGCCAGGTCGCGATCGCGCAGCTGCTCCTGCTGGTCCTTGTAGGTGGGCACGCGCTCGAGCCAGCCCAGCGGCGTGACCATGGACAGCAGCAGGTGCAGCTCGGCGTGCTCGGGCACCCGCGACTGGATGAACACCCGCGCCAGGCTGGGATCGACACCGCAGGCCAGCCAGTCGATGAGCATCTCCCAGACGTTACCGGCCAGGATTTCGCGTTCCTCGTAGTGGGTGGTCAGGGCGTGCCAGTCGGCGACGAAAAAGAAGCACTCGTGCTCCTTCTGCAGGTCGATCCAGTTCTTCAGCACCCCGTGATAGTGCCCCAGGTGCAGCCGCCCGGTGGGCCGCATGCCGGACAGTACGCGGCTCTGCCGTGCCGGTAGCGAACTCAACGCGAACTCCTTTCAAACACCACAATGGCCGGCCATCATACCCGCTCGCCGTAGGCCGGCACAGACTTGGATGATCACTTCGGAACAAGCGGGGCACGCCAAGCCCCGTGGCCGGCCTGGGGCAGGGCATGTCCGGTAGGGCGACTCGCGGAGGCCCGCCGCGCAGGCCGCCCGGCCCGGAGGGGACAGGCGCAGGAATGCGGCCACATGCCCGCCCCAGCCTGGCCGGCGTCGTGTCGGGCGAGAGGCAGCGGGGACCACGGGCAGGGCTCCGGAGCTCCGCCTTTTCCGTCGCTCCGGGCTGGCCGAGCGACAGCACGTCCCTGTGCTGACGCTCGGTTGCTTCATCCCTGAAGCAACCCCTTCGGGGCCGGACGCCCTGCGCGACGGGGCTCCGCTAGTCGCCCTGCCCGTGGTCCCCGCTGCCTCTCGCCCGACACGACCACCGCCTCAGCTTTCCTCGAAGACGGTGGCATCCCCGGCGCCCCGGCGCATCACCTCGGGGACCTCATCGGTCAGGTCCACCACCGTGGACGGCTCCATGCCGCAGGGCCCGCCGTCGATGACCAGGTCCACCTGCTTGCCGATGCGCTCGCGGATCTCCGGCGCCTCGGGGAACGGCATGTCCTGCCCGGGCAGCAGCAGGCTGGTGGTCATGATGGGCTCGCCCACGTACTCCGGCAGCGCCCGGGCGATGGCGTGATCGGGCACGCGGATGCCGATGGTCTTGCGCTTCGGGTGCTGCAGCCGCCGCGGCACCTCGCTGGTCGCGCGCAGGACGAACGTATACGGCCCGGGGGTGAACGCCTTGAGCAGCCGGTACGCCGTGTTCTCCACCTTGGCGTAGACGCCGATATCCGACAGATCCCGGCACAGCAGCGTGAAGTTGTGCTCGTCGCCCAGCTGGCGGATCCGGCGGATCCGGTCCACCGCGCCCTTCTCGCCCATGGCGCAGCCCAGGGCGTAGGTCGAGTCCGTCGGGTAGACCACCACCCCGCCCTCCCGGATGATGGCCGCGGCCTGCTTCATCAGTCGCGGCTGCGGTGTCTCGGGATGGACCTCGAAATACTGGCTCATGACGCCCCCGCGGTTGCCGATGTATCGAACGGATGCCGTCCACGAATGTCCATTGTAACGGGACAGGCGCGCTGCGGCAGCGCGCGCCCGGGCATGGGACGCCGTCCGCGCACGCGCGCTGGCCATCGTCGCTGAAAAGTTAGTAACCTCGGCACCTGTTGCCCGAGACGGACACACAAGGCGGATCACACCATGCTCTACACGATTGTCAGCGAGGATGTCGAAGACAGCCTGCCGCTCCGCAAGGAAGCCCGGGCGGCCCACCTGGAGCGCCTGGAGGCACTCAAGGCCGAGGGGCGCCTGCTCCTTGCCGGCCCCAACCCGGCGGTGGACAGCGACGACCCGGGCCCGGCGGGGTTCACCGGCAGCGTCGTCATCGCCGAGTTCCCGTCGCTGGAGGACGCCCGGGCGTGGGCGGATGCCGACCCGTACGTGGCCGCGGGCGTGTACCGGTCGGTCGCAGTCAAACCCTTCAAGAAGGTGCTGCCATGACCGAGGAGCGCGTGGCCATGATCCGGGAGCGCCTGCAGGCGGCGCTCCCGGTCGAGCACCTGGAGGTCGCCGACGAGAGCCATCTTCACGCCGGCCACCCGGGCGCCCGCGAGGGCGGCGGCCACTTCCGCGTGCTGGTGGTCAGCGAGGCGTTCAGCGGCCGCCCGCCCCTGCAGCGCCACCGACTGGTCTACGATGCCATGGGTGACGCCATGCGACGGGATACCATCCATGCCCTCAGCATCCGCGCGCTGACACCGCAGGAACACGAGGGCGCGTCCGCATGAATGCGCAACTGCGGCTATGCGGGCTGGTGCTGTTTCTGCCCGCCCTGCTCGCCCTGAATGCGTGCGAACAGAACGCCAGTACGGCCGACAGCGGCGAGGACGTCCGTATCGTCGCCCGGGTCAACGACGAGCCCATCAGCGAGACCATGCTGGAGCTGCACGTCCGGCGCCGCACCGGCAAGAGCCTGGACGGCATCAGCGCCGACAAGCGCGAAACGCTCCTGCTGGAGCTCGTGGAGATGGCGCTGATCGCCCAGGATGCGCGCAGCAACGGCCTGGCCGACGATCCGCGGGTACGGGCCCGCATGCGCAACATGCACTACGCCGTCCTGGCCCAGGCCATGCTGGAGGACCTCAAGGGCCGCGCGGTCTCCGAGGATCGCATGCGCGAGCGCTTCAACGAGGCCGTGGCCAGCGGCGAGCACAGCCAGGAATTCCATGCGCGGCACATCCTGCTCCGCAGCGCCGAGGAAGCCCGGGAAGTCATCGAGGCACTGGACGACGGCGCCGACTTCGCCCGGCTCGCGCGGGAGCGATCCCACGGGCCCACCGCCTCCCGGGGCGGCGACCTGGGCTGGGTGGTCCCCGGCGAGATGGTGGCGACCTTCGGCGAGGCCATCAAGGAGCTGGAGGTGGGCGAGTACACCCACGAGCCCATCCGCACCCGCTACGGCCATCACGTAATCAAGCTCGAGGACCGGCGCGAGCGCGAGCCGCCGCGGTTCGAGCAGATGACCGGGCACCTCCGCAACGAGCTCGCCGAAGAGCGGATCAACGCCTACGTGCGGGACCTGCGGCAGAACGCCGACGTCGAGCTGTACCGGCCGAAGAACGACAGCGACAGCGAATAGCGGGCCCGTCGGATCACGCTGATGTCCCGTCCAGCAGCTGCCGGAACGCCGCCTCATCCAGGATGGTGACGCCGAGCTGCTCCGCCCGATCCCGCTTGGAACCCGCCGCCTCGCCGGCGACCACGTAGTCGGTCCGGCCCGAGACGCTGCCGGCGACCTTGCCGCCCAGGGCCTCGATGCGGGCCTTGGCGTCGTCGCGGGTCATCTCCTGGAGGGTTCCGGTGAGAACGAAGGTCTTGCCCGCCAGCGGGCGTTGCGCCGCGCCGCCGCGCACGCGCGCCCGGGAGCGGTCGCTGGCCCAGTGCAGGTGCTTGTCCGCCAGCAGCGTGTCCATGGCGGCCAACTCGCCCTCCAGCTCCGCGAGCGCCGCCCGCAGCCGCTCGCCCTCGGCCCCCGAGACGGGCAGCCGCTGGGGCGCCAGCGCGACCAGCTCCGGCAGGTGATCGATCTTCTGCGCCAGCTCCCGCGCCCGGGTCGGGCCGATCCTCGGCAGCCCCAGTGAGCCGATGACGGCCTCGGCGGTGATCGTGTCCAGGTACTCCGGGGCGAAGCCTTCGTCCCCGGTCACCCGGATCTCGCCCAGGAGGCGGTCCAGCCCGCGGGCATTGCGCTCATCGGCGAAGAACGAGCGGATCTCCTCGCCCATGGCCCGCCCCACGCCGGGGATCAGCGCGAACAGGACCGGATGCGCCCGCCGGATGAAATCCAGGTCCCCCACCTGCGCCGCCAGCAGCCGTGCGGTATCGTCGCCCACGCCCGGGATGCCGATGGCGTACAGCAGCCGGTCCAGCGGCACGTGGCGCCGGGCGTCGATACCGGCGAGCAGGTTGTTCGCCGAGACCTCGGCGAAGCCTTCCAGGGCCAGCAGCTGCTCCTTGGTCAGGCGAAAGACGTCCGCCAGCTCCCGGACCAGCCCGGTGTCCACCAGCTGCTCGGCGACCTTCTCGCCCAGGCCCTCGATATCCAGGGCCCGCCGGGAGGCGAAGTGGCGGACGGACTCCCGCAGCTGGGCGGGGCACTGGAGGCTGCCGACGCAGCGATAGTCCACCTCGCCTTCCGGCCGGATCACCTCGGCGCTGCACACCGGGCAGCGCTCGGGCATCTGCCAGGGCTCCGCCCCCGCTGGCCGGGCCTCGCGGTTGACGGACACGATCTCCGGGATGACATCGCCGGCCCGGCGCACCATGACCGTATCGCCCTCGCGCACGTCCTTGCGCCGCAGCTCGTCGAGGTTGTGCAGTGTCGCCCGGCTGACCGTCACGCCGCCCACCTCCACCGGCTCCAGCTCGGCCACCGGGGTGATGGCCCCGGTACGGCCCACCGAGGGCAGGATGCGGCGCACCCGGGTGGTGGCCTCGCGGGCAGGGAGCTTGGACGCGACGGCCCAGCGCGGCGCCCGGGCGGTAAAGCCCAGGCGCTCCCGCAGCCGCAGGTCGTCGACCTTGAACACCACGCCGTCGATCTCGTAGTCGAGGCTGTCACGGCGCGCCAGCAGCTCATCGTAGTACGCGAGGCAGGCGTCCAGCCCGTCGAGCCGGCGCACCTCGCGGTTGATCCGGAAGCCCCAGGCGCCCAGCTGCTCCAGTACCTGCCAGTGGCTATCGCCCAGCGGCATGCTGCACTCGCCCACGCCGAAGACGAACAGCGTCAGCGGCCGGCGCGCCGCCACCTGCGGATCCAGCTGGCGCAGGCTGCCGGCCGCGGCGTTGCGCGGGTTGGCGAACGGGCGCTCGCCCTCCTGCAGACGCGCGGCGTTGAGGCGCTCGAAGTCCTGGCGCCGGATGACCACCTCGCCCCGCACCTCCAGCCGCTCCGGCACCGGCCCGGCACGCAGGCGCAAGGGCACGCTGCGCACGGTGCGCACGTTGCCGGTGATGTCCTCGCCGACGCGGCCGTCCCCCCGCGTCCCGGCCTGGACCAGCACCCCCTGCTCGTAGCGCAGGCTCAGGGACAGGCCGTCGAGCTTGGGCTCGCCCACGTAGCGGACGTCCGCCAGCCCCGCCCGCTCACGCACGCGGCGGTCGAACTCCCGCAGCTCCTCGGCGCTGAAGGCGTTGTCCAGCGACAGCATGGGCCGGCCGTGGACCACCTCGCCGAAGCCTTCCGACGGCGGCGCGCCCACGCGCTGGGTGGGCGAATCCGGGGTCACCAGCTCCGGGTGCGCCGCCTCCAGCTCCTGGAGCTCGCGCAACAGGGCGTCGTAGTCCGCATCCGAGAGCACCGGCTCATCGAGCACGTAGTAGCGGTGGTTGTGCTCCTCGATCTGCTCGCGCAGGGCCGCGATGCGGCTGCGGGCCTGCTCGGTGCCTGCTTCGCTCATGCTCGTGTCCTTTAGCCCGAGTTCTTTCGACGGCGACAAGCGAATTTTGCCAAATCGCGCTCATTCCGGGGGCAGCAAATCTCGCTGCAGAGGACCATAATGGCAGTGAGGACGCACGTCATCCGGAACTTACGGTCGGCAGCACCGATCCAACCGGATGAACACGAGCGCCGGTGGCCGGCCCCCGGGCACGGGTAGCAGCACAGGATCCACGGCCGGTCACCTGGGTGTGTTGTCTTGCCAGCATTCCGCAGAGGGCCGGTTATGGTGAATAAGGATCAGCATCCCGAAACGCAGGAAACGAATCGCTTCGTCGACTCCCTGGTCGACTACACCAAGGCGCACAAGGCGAAGCACTGGGAGGGCACGTTCGGCGAATTCCTGCGGGAAGTGCTCCCCACCGCGCCCACCTTGCTGGCGCGGACCAGCCACCAGTACCTGTGGGACATGATCCGCTGGTACGGCTCGGAGCGCTCGGACGAAGGCGAGCACGTCACCCGCTACAACCTGTTCGCCAACGACCTGTTCGGGATGGACGAATCCCTGGAGCGGGTGGCCAACTACTTCAAGGCCGCCAGCGAAGGCTCCGAGGTCGGGCGCCGCCTGCTCCTGCTGCTGGGACCACCCTCCGGCGGCAAGTCCAGCCTGGTCACGCTGCTCAAGCGCGGCCTGGAAGAGTACAGCCTCACCGACGAAGGGGCGATGTACGCCATCAAGGGCTCGCCCATCCACGAGAATCCGCTGCTGCTCATTCCCCAGAGCAAGCGCGCCGAGTTCCGCGATACCTACGGCGTGGAGATCGAGGGCGAGCTGTCGCCGTACACCCGCGCCATGCTGGACGAGGAGTACGAGGGCGACTTCACGCAGGTACCGGTGGAGCGCGTGTTCATCAGCGAGGCCGGCCGCGTCGGTGTCGGCACCTATGCCCCCCACGATCCGACTACCGCGGA
This sequence comes from Aquisalimonas lutea, assembly GCF_030409225.1. GTDB lineage: Bacteria > Pseudomonadota > Gammaproteobacteria > Nitrococcales > Aquisalimonadaceae > Aquisalimonas > Aquisalimonas lutea. The sequence continues at coordinate 1,833,003 of NZ_JAUFPK010000001.1, read as the reverse complement.
CATCGCCGACCTGGTGGGCTCGGTGGACCTGTCCAAGGTGGCCGAGTACGGCGACGAGGGCAATCCGCGGGCCTGGTCGTGGTCCGGTGCGGTGTATGCCGCCAATCGCGGCATGCTGGAGATGATCGAGATCCTCAAGGTCAAGCGCGAGTTCCTGTACCTGCTGCTGACCCTGACCCAGGAGAAGAACATCAAGGTCTCGCGCTTCCCGCTCATCCACATGGACGAGACCATCGTCGCCCACACCAACCTGGCGGAGTTCCGCAAGTTCCTCCAGGAGAAGGAGAACGAGGCCCTTCTGGATCGCATGGTAATCATCCAGGTGCCGTACACGCTGCGCTACCAGGACGAGGCGCGGATCTACGACAAGCTCACCTCCTCGACGCCCACGTTCAAGGAGGTGCACCTGGACCCGCACGCCCTCAAGGTGGCGGCGGTGTTCGCCGTGCTGACGCGGCTCAAGCCCTCGGAGCGCGCGGATCTGGATCTCACCAAGAAGGTGCGGCTGCACGCCGGCGAGGATGTCGAAGGCATCTCCTACTCCGAGGTGGAGAAGATCCGCAACGAGAACCCCGACGAGGGTATGGACGGCATCAGCCCGCGCTTCGTGGTCAACACCCTGGCGGGGGCGATCAGCCGCAGCGAGAACAAGAGCCTCACGGCGCTGGACGTGCTCATCGCGCTCAAGGACGCCATCGAGTCCGACGCGCGCATGGACAGCAAGGAGAAGAAGACCTGGATCGACCTGCTGGTCACCGCGCGCAAGGACTTCTACAACCGCTGGGTCAAGGAGGACGTGCACAAGGCGCTGTTCGTCTCCTTCGAGCAGGAGGCCCAGGACCTGCTGGAGAAGTACCTGGACGAGGTGGAGGCGGTCCTGGACAGCCGCAAGGTGGAGGACCCCATCACCGGCGAGGAACGCGAGGCGGACGAGCGCTTCCTCCGCGGCGTCGAGGAGAAGATCAGCATCTCCGATGCCGGCAAGCATTCCTTCCGCCAGGAGGTGGTACGCAAGGCCATGGGCGCGTACAAGCGCGGCGAGAAGTTCACCCTGGGCAGCCACGCCCGCCTGCGCGAGGCGGTGGAGCAGTACCTGTTCCAGGAGCGCCGGGACGTGCTGCGCCTGGTGACCTCCAGCGCCCGTCCCGACGAGGAGACCCAGAAGAAGGTCTCCGCCGTGGAGGACCGGCTGGTCAGCGATTACGGGTATGACGCACACAGCGCCCGCGAGGCACTGAACTACGTCACGACCCTGCTCTCCCAGGAATAACGGCCGAACCCCCGGGACATCCCCCGGGGACGGCCCGGAGGCAGCATGCGCGACGAAGACAGGCAGCCCGTATCCCGAATGGCGGTCAAGAACCGCTGGTACGATCTCTTCTCCCGCGGAGCCCGGGACTGGTTGCGGCACAACGAAAAGGTCCGGGAGGCGGTGCGCGATCAACTCTCGGACATGGTCACCGGCTCGGACATCCTCAGCCGCCCGGGCGACCGCACGGTGCAGGTGCCGGTGCGGTTCATGGAGCACTACCGTTTCCGCCTGCGCGACCCCCACGAGGACGACGGCGTCGGCCAGGGCAGCGGCCAGCCCGGTGACGTCTACCGCACCGGCGGCCAGCCTCGGCGGGGCCAGGGCGGCAGCGAAGGCGGCAGCGGCGAGGGCGAAATGCAGTTCGTCCTCGAGTTCCAGGTGGACGACATCGTCGACTGGATCTGGCAGGAGCTGGAGCTGCCGGACCTCAAGCCCAAGACCGCCGACGCCCTGCAGGACGACGAGCTCACCCCCGAGGGCTGGGACAAGCGCGGCCCGCGGGCGCGCCTGGACCGCCGGCGCACGGTCAAGGAGGCGGTGAAGCGGCGCGCCGTCCAGACCGACCCGGTTCCGTTCACCGACGACGACCTGCGCTACCGCCAGCTCTCCCGGCGCCGGCGCCCGGCCATGAACGCGGTGGTGGCCTTCATCCTGGACGTCTCTGCCAGCATGGACGCCAACCGCCGCAAGCTGGCCAAGGCGTTCTTCTTCTGGGCGAGCCAGGGCCTGCGCCGGCAGTACGGCAACATCGAGACGGTGTTCGTCGCCCACACCAACGAGGCCTGGGAATTCACCGAGGAAGAGTTCTTTCAGATCAGCGCCACCGGCGGCACGGTCGCCTCCAGCGGCTTCCGCAAGGTCCAGGAGATCTTCAGCGAGCGCTATCAGCCCAGCCAGTACAACCAGTACGTCTTCTACGCCTCGGACGGCGACAACTTCGCCGACGACCGCGACGCCGCCGAGGCCCTGGCCATGGAGCTGGGCAACCAGGTCAACTTCATGGGCTTCGTGGAGACGCCCCAGAACCGGTTCGAGGCGGCCCGCTCGGAGACGGGGCGATTGTTCAAGTCCCTGGAGGCGCGCAACTACCCGGTGAGCAGCTATACCGTCCACGGCAACGAGGATATCTGGGACGCGATCCGCGCGTTCTTCCGCCGCCAGGCCACCAGCGACGACAGCCAGCAGGCCGGATAGGGCCGGTTACCGCTGCGCGCGGCCGTCGCGGGCAGCGGTAACCGGCCCCCAGGCCAGGAGGTGACTGTGAAACACGTGCACGGCCCGGAGATGAGCAACGAGCAGCTCGCCGAGTACACCCCGCGGATCGAGGGGCTGGCCCGGGACCACGGGCTGAGCTTCTACCCGGTGGACTTCGAGCTGGTTCCCAACCAGTTCATGATGGAGGTCGCCGTCTACGGGCTGCCGGTGCGCATGCCCCACTGGTCCTTCGGCGTGCGCTACATCTACCAGTACATCCAGCACCGCATGGGCAACTCGAAGATCTTCGAGGTGGTCTTCCCGGGCAACCCCAACCGCGCCTACCTGGTGGACGACAACGCGCTGCCCGAGAACACGCTGGTGACCGCGCACGTGCTCGGCCACGCGGATTTCTCCTGCAACAACCAGCTGTTCGACCGCATGCAGCGCGAGGTGGGATTCCATATCGTCGAGCAGGCAGCGGAGCGGGCCAGCCGCATCCAGGACGCCATCGAGACCCACGGTCAGCGCCGCGTCGAGGCAGTGCTCGACGCCGCGCTGGCCCTGGAGGCCAACATCGATGTCAACCAGCCGCTCAACCGGCGCGATTTCCCCGAGATGGAGGAGCCCCGGGTGCGCCCGCGTCCCCAGGGCTTCCAGCGCCACTACAGCGAGCTCCCCGGCGAGGAGACCGAGGAAGAGCCCCAGCGCCGGCGGCCGGCCGCCATTCCGCCGCAGCCGGAGTACGACCTGCTGTGGTTCATCGCCCGCTACGCACCGGAGCTGGAGGGCTGGGAGCGGGACATCTTCCTGGCTGTGCGCGAGGAGTCCTTCTATTTCTATCCCGTGTTCGCCTGCCAGATCATGAACGAGGGCTGGGCGAGCTACTGGCATGCGCGGCTGCTGCGCGAGGCGGAATTCCTCCCGCACCAGGTCTACCTGGACGCCATCAAGACCCACTCCGACGTGGTCCGGCCGTATGCCGGCGACGACGCCGTCGCCCTGCGCGTGAACCCCTATCACCTCGGGTTCTCGATCTGGGAGCGCATCCTGCGCGACTGCAGCCTGGACGAAGCCCTGGCCATCCGCCGGGACGAGGACGACTTCAGCTTCATCCGCAACTACCTGGACGAGGACCTGGCCGCGGAGCTGGAGCTGTTCAACTACACGCGCCGCCCGGGAGCCGGCGGCGAGGAGCGCTACATCATCCGCGACCGCGAGATCGACGCCCTGCGCGAGAACATCATCGGGCCCAAGTTCAATTACGGCGCGCCGCGCATCTACGTGCGCTCCATGGGCGTCGACGGCAGCCTGGAGCTGGCCCACGACACCGACACCGACGGCCGCGGCCTGGACATCAACCGCTCCCGCAAGGTCCTCAACTACATCCAGCGGGTCTGGCGCCGCCCCGTCCGGCTGGAGACCGTGGATCACGCCGGCGATACCAAGGTGCTCGAGCCGGAGGACACCGACCCGGAGAAGGCGTAGCCGCCGGCCATCGCGGGAGCCGCCGTAGGAGCGACATAAGTCGCGACCTTCCAGAGAACCGGATGCCCTGGAAAGTCGCGGCTAAAGCCGCTCCTACACGGCTTCGGTAAAGCCCGCTGCAGAGTGCTGTGGGAGCGGCTTCAGCCGCGACCGTTGCAGAGAATAAGGTTCTCTGGCACGTCGCGACTTACGTCGCTCCTACGGCCGCCTCTTGTGACGACCGAAGACGGCAAGCGGCGCGAACGTATCCATTCACGCCCGCTCCAGCGGGAACGCCAGCACCTCGTCGATGCGGCGCGCGCCCAGGGCCACCATGAACAGCCGGTCCAGGCCCAGGGCGACGCCGGCGCAGTCGGGCAGTCCCGCTTGCAGGGCCGCGAGCAGGCGTTCGTCGACCGGCGGCACGGGCTGGCCGCGTGCGCGGCGGCGCTGCTGGTCCGCCACGAAGCGGCGCCGCTGCTCGGCCGCGTCGGCGAGCTCGTGGAAGCCGTTGGCGATCTCCATGCCGTCGAGGTAGCACTCGAAGCGCTCCGCCACCGGCGGGTCGCCCTCCCGCACCCGGGCCAGGGCCGCCTGCTCCGCCGGAAAGTCGTGCACGAACTCGATCCGCCCGTGCCCCAGCTCCGGGGCTACGGCATGGGAGAACAGCAGGTCCAGGAGGGCATCGCGTTCCAGCCCGTCCGGCGGGGTCACGCCGTTCGCCCGGGCGGCCGCGTCCAGCGCCGCTGCATCGTCGCGGTGCGGATCCACGCCCAGCGACGCGAACGCCTCGGCGTGGGTGCGCTCGCGGACCGGGCGCGGCCCCGCCACCGCGGCCACCAGCTCGGCGACCTCTACCATCAGCGCGCGATGATCCCAGCCCGGCCGGTACCACTCCAGCATGGTGAACTCGGGGTTGTGACGCGGGCCCCGCTCGCCGCCCCGGAACACCCGGCTGATCTGCCAGACGGGTCCGCTGCCCGCGGCGAGCAGGCGCTTCATGGGGAACTCCGGGGAGGTGTGGAGGTAGAGCAGCCCGTCGGACGGTGCCTCGGGCCCTTCATAGCGGGTGTGCAGGGGTTCCAGGTTCGGGTCGGTCCCGGCGGCCGCGGACAGCAGCGGCGTCTCCACCTCCAGCAGGCCGCGCTCGCGGAAGAACCGGCGGACGGCGTCCATGAGCTCCGCGCGGGCACGCAGCGTCGCCAGCGAGGCCGCGGGGCGCCAGTTTTCACTCATGACCGAACCCTCTTGGAGAATCGCGTGGGAGCGACGACAGTCGGGACATTCCAGAGAACCTTGTTCTCTGCAACGGTCGCGGCTGAAGCCGCTCCCACAGCATTCTGCAGCAGGCTGTACCGAAGCCGTGTAGGAGCGGCTTCAGCCGCGACTTTTCAGGGCATCGGGCTCTCCTGGAAGGTCGCGACTTACGTCGCTCCTACGGCGGGCGCTGGCGGCGGGTGGGGGCCCGGACCGCGGGCGGGGCTCAGTCCTTCACCCGCCCCACGTACTCGCCCTTGCGGGTGTCGATCTTGATGACCTCGCCCTCCTCCAGGAACAGCGGCACACGGACCACGGCCCCCGTCTCCACGGTGGCGGGCTTGCTGCCGCCGCTGCTGGTATCGCCGCGCACGCCGGGGTCCGTCTGGGTGACCTGCAGCTCCACGAACGACGGCGGATCCACCTGCAGGGGCTCGCCGTTCCAGAGGGTCACGTTGCAGATATCCTGCTCCTTGATCCACTTCTCGGCACCGCCCATGGCGGCCTTGCCGGCGGCGACCTGGTCGAAGGTCTCGGTGTCCATGAAGTACCAGTGCTCGCCGTCGTTGAACAGATACTGGAGCTCGGTCTCCAGCACGTCGGCGGCCTCCACGGACTCCCCGGACTTGAAGGTGCGATCCAATACCTTGCCTGTCTTCAGGTTGCGCAGCTTGACCCGGTTGAACGCCTGGCCCTTGCCGGGCTTGACGAACTCGTTCTCGACGATGCTGTAGGGTTCACCGTCGAGCATGAGCTTGAGCCCGCCCTTGAACTGGTTGGTCGTATACGTCGCCATGGAGACTCCGCTGGACTGTGCGTGGGTTCGGTGGTCCGGATCTTGGGAAACGCTGAACAATTCCCGCGTGCCTCTGCGCTCCACAGCGGCGTTGTGGCAAGGCGGCATTCGCCGTGAATGGCGTCGCCCTTTACAAGAATGCCAACGCAGACCACAACGCCGCCGTGGAGCGCCCTTCGGGGCCGAGCAGCGCGAGCGCAGCCGGCGTTGCGTTGCTTGACTGTACCGCCAGTACAGCGCGGCGCAACGCGCCTTGTCTGCGCTCGCGCTGCTCGGCCAGAGGCGCGCGCGAATTGTTCAGCGTTTCCCTTGCCGGGGAAACGGCCGAATGCTAACGAAAAATTGCCGCGAATACACGCCCCTGTGGTCGCCGCGAGCACGTTACAATGACGCCCATGTCCGCAACCGCCCGCGAACCCGTCACGCCTCCCGCCTGGCAGACCGAGCTGGCCCGGGGCTTCCGGCGCCCCGCCGAGCTCCTGGAGGCGCTGGCGCTGGACCCGGGCCTGCTGCCCGCGGCCGAGGCCGGGCACCGGGACTTCCCGGTGCGCGTGCCGCGGGGCTTCGTCCGCCGCATGCGCCCGGGCGACCCGAACGACCCCCTGCTGCGGCAGGTACTCCCCCTGGCCGCCGAGCAGACCGAGGCCCCGGACTTCGGGGCCGATCCGGTGGGGGATCTCGCCGCCCAGCAGGCCCCGGGCGTGCTGCACAAGTACCACGGGCGTGCCCTGCTGGTCGCCACGGGGGCGTGCGCCATCAACTGCCGCTACTGCTTCCGCCGGCACTTTCCCTACGGCGACGCCCATGCCGCCCGCGACGCGTGGCAGCCGGCCCTCGCCTACCTGCGCCACCAGAGCGGGCTCAGGGAGGTCATTCTCAGCGGCGGCGACCCGCTGACGCTGCCGGACCGACGCCTGGGACCGCTGGCGGGAGAGCTGGCGGCCATTCCGCACCTGGTGCGCCTGCGGGTCCATTCGCGGCTGCCGGTGGTCCTGCCGGAGCGGGTCGACGACGAATTGCTCGCATGGCTGGCGGGCACCCGCCTGCAGCCCGTGATGGTGCTCCATGCCAACCACGCCAACGAGCTGGACGGCGAGGTCGCGAGCGCCTGCCGGCGCCTGCGCGAGGCCGGCGTCCAGCTCCTGAACCAGGCGGTGCTGCTGCGCGGCATCAACGACACGGCAGACGCGCAGAGCGAGCTCAGCGAGCGGCTGTTCACCCTGGGCGTGCTGCCCTACTACCTGCACCAGCTGGACCGGGTCGCCGGCGCCACGCACTTCCTCGTCCCGGAGGACGAGGCAAGAGAGCTGGCGGCGGCCCTGGCGGCGCGACTGCCCGGGTACCTGGTACCGCAGCTCATGCGCGAGGATGCCGGCGCCCCTGCCAAGACGCCCCTGACCACCGCCCGCCACGGCTGACGCGGGGATTGGTTTCCCGCCGGCGGGTGCATACACTGAACGCCGGAGGGCAAGGCCCGGCGAGGCCGGAACGACGGGCCGACAAGCACAAGGACGCCATGACCCGCGCACCGTTCGCAGCAATCCACGCCGATGGCCATGGCGCCGCGGACCCCGCCGCGGCGCCGGCACCCACGCGGGTCGCCCCCCTCAAGCGCTGGCTCCGGGAGCTGCCGCTGGCCCACCCGGCGGGCGCCGCCTCCCGCTTACTGGAGTGCATCGACACCCTCAACACGTGCCGGCTTCGCCCGGGCCGCCGCAACGCCCTCCTGCACCGCCTGGAGGCCACGGTACACCGCATCAGCGGCCAGCTACGCGAGCCCCGTAGCGGCGGCGCCGCGGCCACCGCGCGCCATACCGAGGCCGTGGAGCGGGCCGCGGCCTTGCATGAGTCCATGGCGCGGGGCTATCGGCTGGTGCACGCCAGCGGCGGCAAGCGGCTCCGGGAACGGGCCTCGCGGCGGATCGTCCACCACGGGGGAGTCATCCTGGAGGACTACCACGCGTGCCACACGGCACCACCCCCGGGCCTGTGGCAGCTGCTCCACCGCCACGGCCTGGCGCCCGGTATCCGGCGCACGGGCACGCGCTATCGCCAGCTGCTCCTGGTGGAGGGGTGCGACCCCTGGGGCATGGCACGCGCGGATATCCGCGAGCTCTACCGGCAGACCGCGCGCTGGGCCGGCCGCGTGCGATTGCGCGCGACACGCCCGGACGGCGGCGGACTCGCGGTCGCTCCGGACAACGACGCGGCTCCCTTCCCTCTTGCCCAGGCGACGGGCACGGCCGCGGGCACCGTTTTCGTGGACACCTCCGGCGTGGCGGCGCGGCTGCAGCGCGAGATCGCTGCCTGCACACGCCGCCGGCCCTGGCGCCGGCGCCCCGTCTCCGAGCGTCGGCGCCGCGTCCTGGAACATGCCCACGAGCAGCTGGCAGCCGTCGCCGCACGCCGATACCCGCGTCGTGCGGCGTCCGGCCGCGTCGAGGTGGTTACCGGGCTCACCGCCGCCCACCGCATGCTCGCCGGCGCCGCGGAAACGCCGCAGCACGCCCGGTTCCAGGGCCGCGTACCGCGCGCCCAGGCGCCGAGCACGGACATCTGGGATCTCATCTTCCCCGCCGAGGCGAATCGCGACTCCCCGGGTCGCTCCGCCGAACCGGACCCCCCGGACCAGGGCCGCGCCGCCGCCAGCGTGGTGTCGTGGGAGGTGGCGGACCGGTCACCGGACGGCTACCGGCTGCGGGAACAGCAAGCGGACTCGGCACCCGGCGTCGGCGAGCCCGTGCTGGTGCGGGAGGTACTGGAAGACCAGCGGCTCCCCTGGGAGCTTGGCGTTGTCCGCTGGGTACGGCACCATCACAAGGGGTGCGTGGATGCAGGGGTGCAGCTCATCGCACCGGAGCCGACCGCGGTGCAGCTGCGGGCGGAAGACGACGAGGGCCGGCTGACGGGGGTCTTTCGCGCCCTGCACACGGCGGCCATGTCGCGGCTGAACGTGCCGGCGACCCTCATCGTTCCGCCCCTGGCCGCCCAGCAGCGCCGGCGCATCTGGCTGGAGACCCCGGACGGGCTGGTCCCGATCCGGCCGGAGGCCTGCATGGAACGCCGACCGGACTTCGCCCGCTGGAGCTTCCGGTACGACACGCAATGACCGCAGGACGTCCCGGCGGGCCGCAACGAACGCATAGACAGGACGGTACTTCATGAATCAGGACGACATTGTCCGACTGCTGGTGGCGGAGACGTCGCTCAACGACGCGGAGATGTTCATCAGCGTGCTGCGCAATGCCGGCCACGCGGTGCGCGCAAGCCACGTGGAGGATCTCGAGGACCTGCACAGCGCGCTGGAGGAGCATGCCTTCGAGCTGTTCCTGTGCACCCTGCACCTGGATGAGCTGCCCCTGGCCGACGCCGCCCACGCCGTCCAGGAAAGCGGCCGGGACCTGCCCCTGATCGCCGTCACCGAGGAAGACGGGCCGACACGGCGCCGCGAGGCCATGCAGTCCGGTGCCCTGGACCTGGTCAGCAAGGAAGACCTGGAGCATCTCAAGCTGGTGGTGCGGCGGGAGCTCCGCCACCTCCAGGACCGCCGCCGGCTGCGGCGCATGGAGAAGGCCCTGAAGGAGTCGGAGCGCCGCGCCAGCGCCCTCCTGGACAGCTCCCGGGATGCCATCGCCTACGTCCACGAAGGCATGCACATCTACGCCAACCCGGCGTACCTGGAGAAGTTCGGCGTGGAGGCGTTCGAGGAGATCGAGGGCATGCCCCTGCTGGACATGATCGCGCCGGAGGACCAGAAGGATTTCAAGGACCTGCTGCGCCGCTACAGCCGCGGCGATCGCACCGAGCCCGAGGCGGACCTGCGCATGGTGGCCCGCGACCAGACGCTGCCGGTGCAGGTCAGCCTGTCGGCGGCCACCGTGGACGGCGAGCCGTGCACCCAGGTGCTCATCCGGGACCAGTCGGCGGAGCACGACCTGGAAGCGCAGCTGGACTCGCTGAGCAAGACGGACCTGCTCACGGGCCTGTTCCACCGCGCCCATTTCGTCGACCGCCTGGAGCACAGCATCCGCGAGTCCGCCGGCAACGAGGAAAGCAGCGACGGCCTGCTCTACATCCAGGTGGAGAATCTCGACGGCATCCGGCAGACCCTGGGGATCAGTGCCTGCGACAAGGTCATTACCGACGTCGCGGCGCTGGTCACCGGCGAGCTGGACGAAGGGGCGGTCGCCGGCCGGTTCGCCGACGACGTGTTTACCGTGCTGCTGCCCAACCGGGGCGTCCACGACACCGTGGCCGTGGCCGAGGCGATCCGGCAGAAGGTCGAGGACCATATCGTGGAGACGGACCGCCACACGGTCACCGCCACCTGCACCGTCGGCGCCGTCATGGTGGGCGAGAAGGCGCGGGATGCCGGCGAGGCCGTCGGCCGGGCGCACCGTGGCTGCGAGATCGCCCGGGAGGCCGGCGGCAACCAGGTCTACCTGCTGCCGGCGGAGGATGACAGCGAGGGCGCTGCGGGAAACCAGCACTGGCAGGCCTTCCTCCAGGACGCGCTGGAGCGCGACGCCTTCCACCTGGTCTACATGCCGGTGGCCGCGCTGAACGGCGACACCACCTCCCGGTACGAGGTGCGGGTGCGGCTGCGCAACGAGGAGGGCGAAGAGCTGCGGGGCGCGGATTTCATTCCCCGGGCCGAGGAAGCGGGACTCATGGCCCAGGTGGACCGCTGGGTCGTGGATCATGCCCTGGCGGCCCTGAGCCGCGGGCTTCAGAACGACCCGGAGCGCACCCTGATGATCAAGATCTCCGGGCCGACGCTGTCCGACGAGGGATTCCTGGCGTTCCTCGGCGAGCGCCTGAAGGCGCACGGCATCAAGGGCCGCAACGTCAACTTCGAGGTCAACGAGCCGGTGGCGGTCACCCAGCTCAACGAGGCCCGCGAGACGTTCCGGGGGCTCAAGGAGCTGGGCTGCGGCTTCACCCTGGATCACTTCGGCAGCGGCGTGAATCCGTTCCAGCTCCTCAAGCACCTGCCCGCCGACTACCTCAAGCTCGATCACTCACTGGGCCAGGACCTGGCGGACAACGAGGAAACCCAGGAACGCGTGCAGAGCATCATCGACAACGCCCATTCCATGAAGAAGCGGGTGATCGCGGGCTACGTGGAGGATGCCATGGGCATGGCCACCTACTGGCGCTACCAGGTGGACTTCGTCCAGGGGCACTTCCTCCAGGCCCCGTCACTGACCATGGACTACGACTTCACCGGCACGGTCATGTGAGGGAAGTTTTCAGTTCTGAGTTTTCAGTGTTCAGTTTTCAGTTCGCCTGCGCAGACGCCCGCGACTGAAAACTGAGCACTGCAAAACTGAAAACTCTACCCATATCTGCGTTCACGCAGGGCGGCGATGCGGTCGTCCAGGGGCGGGTGGCTCATCAGCAGCCGCTTGATGCCCGAGCCCATGCGCCCGGAAATGCCGAACGCCTCCACCTGCTCCGGCAGCGTGGACGGTTCCACGTTCTTCTTGAGCTTCTCCAGCGCCGCGATCATCTTCTCCCGGCCGGCAAAGCGCGCGCCGCCCAGATCGGCGCGGTACTCCCGCTGGCGCGAGAACCACTGGACGATGATGCTGGCGATGATGCCGAGCACGACCTGGGCGAAGATCACGGTGATCAGGAAGCCGGGGCCGTAGCCCCGCTCGTTCTTGAAGATCACCTTGTCCACGACCATGCCGATGACCCGGGAGAGCACGATCACGAACGTGTTCAGCACCCCCTGGATCAGCGCCAGCGTGACCATGTCGCCGTTCTGCACGTGGGCGATCTCGTGGCCGATCACCGCTTCCGCCTCGTCGGCGTTCATCTGCCGCAGCAGCCCGGAGCTCACCGCCACCAGGGCGTTGTCGCGCTTCATCCCGGTGGCGAAGGCATTGATCTCCGGGGCCTCGTAGATCGCCACCTCCGGCATGCCGATCCCCGCCTGCCGGGCATGCCGGCGGACGGTATCCACCAGCCACTGCTCGGCGGGGTTGGCGGGCCGCTCGATGACCCGCGCCCCGATCATGCGCTTGGCCATCATCTTGGACAGGGCCAGAGAAATGAACGACCCGCCCATGCCCAGGACAGCCGCCAGGATCAGGATGAACGTGGTATTGAGCTGCATGCCCTCCCGGGCCATCCACGGCTCGACGAAGAGGTTGAGCATGATCCCGAGCAGCACCACGATGCCCAGGTTGGTCAGGACGAACAGGCTTACACGCTTCATGATCCGGGTCGGCCTCCCTCGACTACGAACCTTTCAGGACATTCACGCTTCAATGCTTAGATAGGGGCGCGGCGACGCGGTTCAAGTGGCCGTTCCTCCCGGGGGGACCACCTGCACCGCCGACACGCGCTGGAAGCCGCGGGGCAACGCGCCCCCGCGACGTCCCCGGCCCGCCTCGAAGTTCGCCAGATCGCCGCCGCGCAGGGTCAGCGTGCGCTTGCCGGCGGTGAGCGCGAGACTGCCCCCGTCCGGGATCGCCGCCACGGCCAGGAGGAGCTCCTCCCGCGCCTTCACCCGCGCCGCCGGTATGCCCATGATCTTGTTGCCCTTGCCCCGGGCGAGCTGGGGCAGCTCGCGGACCGGGAAGACCAGCAGCCGGCCGGCCGTGGACACGGCGGCCAGGCGGTCCGTCTCGGGGTCGTCCACCAGGGCCGGCGGCAGCAGGCGGCTGCCGCCCGGCAGCGTGATCACGGCCTTGCCGCCGCGGTTCTTGGCGTACAGATCGGCCACCGTGGTGACGAAGCCGTAGCCGGCGTCGGACGCCAGGATCAGGCGGTCGGCGTCGTCGCCGGCGACGACGTGCTCGAAGCGCGCCCCAGCCGGCGGGCTCAGGCGCCCGGTCAGCGGCTCGCCCTGGCTTCGCGCCGAGGGCAGGCTGTGCGCCGGCAGCGCGTAGGCGCGACCGGTGGAGTCCAGGAACAGCGCCTGGCGGTTGCTGCGGCCGCGGGCGTGGGAGAGATAGCCGTCGCCGGCCTTGTAGTTCAGGCTCGCGGGATCGATCTCGTGCCCCTTGGCGGCGCGCACCCAGCCCTTGTCCGAGAGCACGATGGTCACCGGCTCGCTGGGGACCAGCGCGGTCTCGTCCAGCGCCCGGGCGGCGCTGCGCGCCACCAGCGGCGAGCGCCGCTCGTCGCCGTAGGTCTCGGCATCGGCGCTGAGCTCCCGGCTGACCTGGGCCCGCAGCCGCTCCTCCGAGCCCAGGATCTCCTGGAGCTGGCCCCGCTCTTCCTGGAGCTCGTCCTGCTCGCCGCGGATCTTCATCTCCTCGAGCTTCGCCAGGTGTCGCAGACGCAGCTCCAGGATGGCCTCCGCCTGGCGGTCGCTGAGACCGAAGCGCTCCATGAGCACCGGCTTGGGCTCGTCCTCCTCGCGGATGATGCGGATCACCTCGTCGATGTTGAGATACGCGGTCAGCAGCCCCTCCAGGATGTGCAGCCGCGCCTCGACCTTGTCCAGCCGCCACTGCAGGCGCCGGCGCACCGTCTCCGTGCGGAACTGCAGCCACTCCGCCAGCAGGCTCCGCAGATCCCGGACCTGGGGACGGCCGTCCAGGCCGATGACGTTGAGGTTCACCCGGGCGTTCTTCTCCAGGTCGGTGGTGGCGAACAGGTGCTTCATGACCTCGCCGGTGTCCACGCGGTTCGAGCGCGGCACCACCACCAGCCGGGTCGGGTTCTCGTGGTCGGACTCGTCGCGCAGGTCCTCCACCATGGGCAGCTTCTTCGCCTGCATCTGCGCGGCGATCTGCTCCAGCACCTTGCTGCCGGAGACCTGGAACGGCAGCGCGGTGATGACGATGTCGCCGTCCTCGACCTGGTAGCGCGCGCGCTGGCGGATGCTGCCGTGACCCTTCTCGTAGACCTTGCGGATCTCGTCGCGCGGCGTGATGATCTCGGCCTCGGTGGGGAAGTCCGGCGCCTGGACGTGCTCGCAGAGATCGGCCACCGTGGCGTCCGGATCCTCCAGCAGGTGGATGCAGGCGCTGGCGACCTCGCGCAGGTTGTGCGGCGGGATGTCCGTGGCCATACCCACGGCGATACCGGTGCCGCCGTTGAGCAGGACGTTGGGCAGGCGCGCCGGCAGCAGGGACGGCTCCTCCATGGTGCCGTCGAAGTTCGGCACCCAGTCCACCGTGCCCTGCCCCAGCTCCGCCAGCAGCACCTCGGAGTACTTGGCCAGGCGGGACTCGGTATAGCGCATGGCGGCGAAGGACTTGGGGTCGTCCGGCGAGCCCCAGTTGCCCTGGCCGTCGACCAGCGGGTAGCGATAGGAGAACGGCTGGGCCATGAGCACCATGGCCTCGTAGCAGGCCGCGTCCCCGTGGGGATGATACTTGCCCAGGACGTCGCCCACCGTGCGGGCCGACTTCTTGTACTTGGCCAGGGCCGACAGCCCCAGCTCCGACATGGCGTAGACGATGCGGCGCTGCACCGGCTTGAGCCCGTCACCGATATTGGGCAGCGCGCGGTCGAGGATGACGTACATGGAGTAGTCCAGGTACGCCTTCTCCGTGAACTCGTGCAGCGGACGGGATTCGAAGTCCTGGTTGCTGCTGGTGGTATCGCTGTCGGTCATGGTGTTCCCGGTTGCACTGTCGGTAAGAATTCGCCTCGGGTACTGCAACGACCCTGTGGGAGCGGCTTCAGCCGCGATACCTCGGCGGCGGCAGCCCGCCTCGCATGGTCGCGGCTGAAGCCGCTCCTACATCGTTGTTGCCGCGCCGGCTACACCAGCACCTCGGCCATGTTGCCCTTGCTCTCCAGCCAGCTGCGGCGCTGGCTGGCGGCGCCCTTGCCCAGGAGCATGTTCATCAGCCGGTCGGTCTCCTCCGGGGCGTCCACGGTGAGCTGGACCAGGCGCCGGGTATCCGGGCGCATGGTGGTCTCGCGCAGCTGCACCGGGTTCATCTCGCCCAGCCCCTTGAAGCGCGTGGTGGCCACCTTGCCCTTGAGCTTCTCCGCCTGGATGCGGTCGAGAATGCCCTCGCGCTCGTGCTCGTCCAGGGCATAGAAAGTCTGCTTGCCCACGTCGATGCGGTACAGCGGCGGCATGGCCACGAACACGTGCCCGGCGCGGACCACCGACGGAAAGTGCTTGAGGAACAGGGCGCACAGCAGCGTGGCGATGTGAGCGCCGTCCGGGTCGGCGTCGGCGAGCACGCACACCTTGCCGTAGCGCAGCCGCGAGAGATCGTCGGAGCCGGGCTCGATGCCCAGGGCCACGGCGATGTCGTGGACCTCCTGGGAGGCCATGACATCCGCCGGGTCCACCTCCCAGGTATTGAGAATCTTGCCGCGCAGCGGCATCACCGCCTGGTACTCGCGGTCCCGGGCCTGCTTGGCGGAGCCGCCGGCGGAGTCGCCCTCCACCAGGAACAGCTCCGTGCGCTGCGGGTCCTGGGCGGTGCAGTCGGCCAGCTTGCCGGGCAGCGCCGGGCCGCTGCTCACGCGCTTGCGGGCCACCTTGCGGGACGAGCGCATGCGGCGGTTGGCGTTGGCCAGCACCAGCTGGACGATGGCCTCGGCGGTGGTGACGTTCTGGTTGAGCCACAGGCTGAAGGCATCCTTGACCACGCCGGAGACGAACGTGGCGCACTCCCGGGAGGACAGGCGCTCCTTGGTCTGCCCGGAGAACTGCGGGTCCTCCAGCTTCACCGACAGCACGAAGGACAGGTTCTCCCAGACGTCGTCCGGGGTGAGCTTCACCCCGCGCGGCAGCAGGTTGTGGAACTCGCAGAACTCCCGGAGCGCGTCGGTGAGCCCGGTGCGCAGGCCGTTGACGTGGGTGCCGCCCAGGGTCGTGGGGATCAGGTTCACGTAGGACTCGGCCACCGCCTCGCCGCCCTCGGGCAGCCACGCCAGGGCCCACTCCACGGTCTCGGTGTTGCCGGTCATGCGGCCGGTGAACAGCTCGTCCGGCAGCCGGGGCAGATCCACCAGCGCCCCGGCCAGGTAGTCCCGCAGGCCGTCCTCGTAGTACCAGACGGTCTCCTCGTCGCCGGCCTCGTCCCGGAACACCACTTCCAGCCGCGGGCACAGCACCGCCTTGGCCCGCAGGATGTGGCGCAGCTTCGGGATGGAGAAGCGGGCGCTGTCGAAATAGCGGGTGTCCGGCCAGAAATGCAGCCGCGTACCGGTGTTGCGCCGGCCGACGGTGCCGATTTCCTCCAGGTCCGAGACCTTCTCGCCGTGGGCGAACACGATCCGGTACTCCTTGCCGTCCCGGCGCACCGTGACCTCCAGCCGCTGCGACAGCGCGTTGACCACGGACACGCCCACCCCGTGCAGTCCCCCGGAGAACTGGTAGTTCTTCTGGGAGAACTTGCCGCCGGCATGCAGCCGGCTGAGGATGACTTCCACCCCTGGGGCGCCCTCGTTCGGGTGGACGTCCACCGGCATGCCGCGTCCGTCGTCCTCCACCGACAGCGAATGATCCGAATGCAGGGTCACGACGATGCGCTGGGCGTAGCCGCCGATGGCCTCGTCGACACTGTTGTCGATCACTTCCTGGGCCAGGTGGTTCGGCCGGCTGGTGTCGGTGTACATGCCGGGGCGCTTGCGCACGGGATCCAGGCCGGTGAGGACCTCGATGGAGGCGGAATCGTAGCTCTCTGCCATAGGGGTTCCGGTACTGCTGTTACGTGAATGTTCGGGATCGCGGGATACCGTGATCGGCGTGAGCAGTCTACAGTGCAGATCCGCGGGCAGCGAGAGGGCGCCCGATCTTTTGACCCTCCCGCCGCGCTGCGCTACCGTTCCCGCATTCTCACGCCCGAGGGCCTGCCATGACCGAGGACACCGGTGAAACCCCCGACGAGTCCGGCGAGTACGTCGACTTCGAGAAGGCGCTCGAGGAGCTGGAAGGCCTCGTCGAGCGGATGGAAAAGGGCGAGCTCTCCCTGGAGGACTCGCTGCAGGCCTTCGAGCGGGGCATCGCGCTGACCCGCCATTGCGAGAAGGCGCTGCGCTCGGCCGAGCAGAAGGTGGAGATCCTCACCCGGGAAGGAGGCGAAGACCGTGTCGAACCCTTCGAGCCGGACGCCGACTGAACGGCTGGAGCAGCGCCTGCCCGCCTATCGCGACCGCGTCGAGGACAGCCTGGCCCGGTTTCTCCCCGCCCCCGATACGTTGCCCATGCGGCTGCACGAGGCCATGCGCTACGCCGTGCTGGGCTCCGGCAAGCGCCTGCGGCCCGTGCTGGTCTACGCCACCGGCGAGGCCCTGGGCGCACCTGCCGAGGCGCTCGACCGGCCGGCGTGCGCCGTCGAGCTCATCCACGCCTATTCGCTGGTCCACGACGACCTGCCGTGCATGGACGACGACGACCTGCGGCGGGGCCGGCCCACCTGCCACAAGGCCTACGACGAGGCCACGGCCGTTCTCGTGGGTGACGCGCTGCAGTCCCTGGCGTTCCGCATCCTGGCCGAGGCGCCCTCGGCGGTACCCGCCGAGGCGCGGGCCGAGATGGTCGCGCGCCTGGCGACCGCGGCGGGCTCACACGGCATGGCGGGCGGCCAGGCCCTGGACCTGGCGGCCACCGGCCGGACCCTGGATCTGGCACAGCTGGAGGATCTGCACATCCACAAGACCGGGGCGCTGATCCGGGCCAGCGTCATGCTGGGCGCCCTCTGTGCCCGGGCGCCGGACCGGCAGGACCTGGACGCCCTGGACCGCTACGCCAAGAGCATCGGGCTGGCGTTCCAGATCCAGGACGACATCCTGGACGTGGAGGGAACCACCGAGGCCCTCGGCAAGACCAGCGGCGCCGATGCGCGCCTGGACAAGGCCACTTATCCCGGGCTTCTGGGCATGCAGGAGGCGCGCACCCGCGGGCGCGAGCTCGTGGAGCGGGCACTGGACAGCCTGGAAGGCCTCGGCGACAGCGCCGACTGCCTCCGCGACCTGGCGCGCTACATCATGGAACGCAGCAGCTGAACCCGGCGCACTTCGCCGGCGGGCGCTACTGGCTCGTGGACAGGCGGTTCTCCACGGTACGCACCAGGTTGACCAGGCGCGGCCCCAGGTTGCGGTCCAGCTCCTCCTGGGGCAGCCGGAACGACGGGCCGCCGGCGTTGAAGGCGAGCACGTCCGAGCCGTCATCCAGCACCAGCGGCACCCCCACGGCGTTGACGTCACGCTCCCAGTCCCCGGCCGAGATGCAGTAGCCCTTGTCCTGCAGATCCTCCACCGCCTGCTCGATGCCCTGGCGGATCCGCGGCCAGGCCTGCTCGTCCTTGCGGCGGATATGGTCCAGCAGGTAGTTGCGCTCGACCTCCGGCAGGGCCGCCAGAAAGGCGCGCCCCATGGCGGTCGTGGCCACGGGGACCCGGGAGCCGACCTGCAGGCGCAGCGTCAGCGCCCCCTGGCCGTGGCAGTTCTCCAGGTACACCATGCTGAGGCGGTCGCGGCTGCCCAGGGACACCGACGCCCCGGTCTCGTCGGCCAGCTCCTGCATCAGCGGACGCGCCACCTGGCGGATGCCCATGCTCGCCAGGCTGGAATACCCCAGGGCCAGGACCCCCGTCCCCAGCTGATAGCGCTCCAGGCGCTCGGAATAGCTGAGGTAGCCGAGCTTGGTCAGCGTATAGGTAAGGCGCGACACCGTGGGTTTCGGTATGCCCGTGCGCGCGGCGATCTCCTGGTTGCTGAGCAGCCCGTCCGAGGGGCGGAACGCCCGCAGGATCTCCAGCCCCCGGGCCAGGGCCATGACGAAGTTCCGGTCCTTCTTGCCGTCCTGCTCCTGGGCCGCAAAGTCGACCAGGGCCACTGGTTTCTGTCGCATCGTTGTTGTCCGTCCTGAGTCCGCTGCGCGTGGCTTCGCCCGGTCCGCTCATGCGTGGAGGGAGCCACGTATCTGCAGTGCATGGTAGCACCCTGGGGCGCGATTTCGTCCACAGTGCGGAATAACGTTTCGCTGACAGTTCCGCTGTGCGGAATTACGGTTCGGTTGTCGAAACCCCCGCGAGCGTGTAACGTTTCCCGAAAATCGATCGTACCGACGGGGTTGCCCTCGTCCGGATACGGGGCGGACCGGCGGCAATGCGGCACCGGGGCAATCCTCGCCCGACCAATGCGCCGCGTGCAAACCGGGACGCGTACCGACACACGCACGCAGGAATCACAGCCATGACAGCAGCCATTCATGAGCGCACGGCCGTCATCACGGGTGCCGGCAGCGGCATCGGGCGGGCCACCGCCCTGCGATTCGCCGCCGAGGGCGCGCGCCTGACCATTGCCGACATCGACGAGGACGGCCTGGCGGAGACCCGCCGCCAGGTCGAGCAGCGCGCGGCCTCCGTGGAAAGCCGGGTGGTCAACGTGGCCGACGAGAGCGCGGTCGCCGATCTGGTGGAGGCCGCGCACCACCGCTGGGGCTCCCTGGACATCCTGTGCAACAACGCCGGCATTACCGGCGGCTCCTACGGGCCGGTCACCGAGGAGGACGCCGACGTCTGGCGCCGGGTCCTGGACGTGAACCTGCTCGGCGCCATGTACGGCACCAAGTACGCCGGCCGCATCATGCGCGACCAGCAGCGCGGCGCCATCGTCAACACGGCGTCGGTGGCCGGCATCCGCGCGGGCGCCGGGGGCAATCCCTACAGCGCCTCCAAGGCGGCGGTGATCAATCTCACCCAGACCAGCGCCTGCGACCTGGGCCAGTACGGGGTTCGCGTCAATGCCGTGTGCCCCGGCCTGACGGAGACGGGAATGACCCGGCGCGTGTTCGACTATGCCCGCGAACAGGGCAAGGAGAGCAAGCTGGGCGCCCGCTGCGAGCTGCGCCGCTACGGCCGGCCGGAGGAGCTGGCAGCCGCGATCCTGTTCCTGGCCAGCGACGAGGCGAGCTTCATTACCGGGCAGGCGCTGGCCGTGGACGGTGGCAACACGGCCTCGCTGAACATGCCCGGCATGAAGGTGTGAGCGCACGAGCCCGGCTCCGCGAGGAGGAGAACCATGTTTGACCGACATTTCCGGGTCTGGCCCGAGGGCCTCCCCCGTACCCTGACCGTCGCCGCCACCAGTCTCCAGTACAACCTGGAGGTGAGCGCGGCGCGCTTCCCCGGCAAGGCGGCCATCGCCTACTACGGCACCGACATCAGCTTCGCCCGCATGAAGCGGGAAGCCGATGCCGTGGCCGCGTGGCTGCAGCAGCACTGCGGCGTCGGCAAGGGCGACCGCGTCATCCTCTACATGCAGAACAGCCCCCAGTTCATGATCGGCTACTACGGGATTGTCACCGCCGGCGCGGTGGTCGTACCCGCCAACCCCATGAACCTCACCGACGAGCTCGGCCATTACGTCGACGACAGCGGCGCCCGGGTCGCGCTGTGCGGCCAGGAGCTCTACCCCTACCTGCAGCCCCTGCTGGCCGACGGCCGTCTGGCGCACGCCGCGGTGGCCGCCTACGGCAGCTACATCGACGACGACATCGGCCTGGAGCTGCCGGACGTGGTCCGTGCCGCGGAAGCGGCGCCGGCGGACGCCGGCGCCGTGGGCTGGTCGGAGGCGCTGGCGGCCGGCGAGCGCGCCGGCCTGGCGCCGGTGCCGGTGGGCCCGGAGGACATGGCGGTAATCCCGTACACCTCCGGCAGCACCGGGCGGCCCAAGGGCTGCGTGCATACCCACGCCACGGTCATGGCCACCGCCCAGGGTGGCGTCCTCTGGAATCCCATGCAGGTGGACCACGTCAACCTGGCCACGCTGCCGTTCTTCCACGTCACCGGCATGCAGAGCTCCATGAACGGCCCGCTGTACGCCGGTGCCACCACCGTGGTGATGACCCGCTGGGACCGCACCACCGCCGCCCGCCTCATCCAGCACTACCGGGTCACCCACTGGCGCAACATCACCACCATGGCCGTGGACTTTCTCAACAACCCGGAGCTGGACCAGTACGACATCAGCAGCCTGCAGGCCACCGGCGGCGGCGGCGCGGCCATGCCCGAGGCGGTGGCCGAGAAGCTCACGCGGCTCACGGGGCTGTCGTACGTCGAGGGCTACGGCATGTCGGAGACCATTGCCCAGACCCACGTGAATCCGCCGGACCGCCCCCGGCGCCAGTGCCTGGGCATTCCCGTGTGCGACGTGGACAGCCGGATCATCGATCCCGAGACCGGCGAGGAGAAGGGGCCCGGCGAGGTGGGCGAGATCATCATGCACGGACCCCAGGTCATGCGCGCGTACTGGAACAACCCCGAGGCCACCGCCGAGGCGTTCATCGAGCGCGACGGCAAGCGCTTCCTGCGCAGCGGCGACCTGGGCTACTACGACGAGGACGGCTATTTCTTCATGGTCGACCGCCTCAAGCGCATGATCAACGCCTCCGGTTTCAAGGTCTGGCCGTCGGAGGTGGAATCCATGCTCTACGGCCATCCGGCCATCCAGGAGGTCTGCGTGATCGCCACGCCGGACCCCAAGCGCGGCGAGACCGTCAAGGCCGTGGTGGTCCTGCAGCCGGACGCCCGCGGGCACACCGACGAGCAGGCGATCATCGAATGGGCGCGCGAGCACATGGCCGCCTACAAGGTGCCGCGCTACGTGGAATTCGTCGACCGGCTGCCCCGGTCGGGCACGGGCAAGCTCCTGTGGCGCGAGCTGCAGGAGGCCGAGCGCAGCCCGGGCGGCTGAGGCTCGGCGACGGGCGGTGCCGGGACGGCACCGCCCGGATGCGGCCCGTCAGGACGGCGGGCGGACAAGGCAACTGACCTGCAAGAAAACCCATCGGAGGAGACCATCCATGACTCGAAAGACCCACGCACTGCACGCTTCCGCCGCGGCGGCCACCGGCCTGGCGCTGGCCCTCGGCTCCACGGTCGCGACGGCGGAGGTAGAGCTGCCCGGCACCATCATCTGGTCGGCGTACCCCACCGGCAGCAGCGGCTACAGCCAGGCCGTGGCCATCGGCCAGGTGCTGCAGAACGAGTACGACACCAATCTGCGGGTGATCCCCGGCCGCAATGACGTCTCGCGCCTGGAGCCCCTGCGCCGGGACCGCGCCGACTTCTCCGCCGGCGGCACGGAGTCCGTCTCCGCCCAGGACGCCCAGTTCGCCTTCGGCGAGCGCCACTGGGGGCCGCAGCCGGTTCGCAGCGTCATGTGGTCCATCGCCGACGCCTGCTCGTTCACCATCGCCGCCGCCGGCGATGCGGGCATCGACACCGCCGAGGACCTGGAGGGCAAGCGCGTGGTCTACGTCCAGGGCGCGCCCAGCCTGAACTTCGGCATCCAGTACCTGCTGAACTACGCGGGTCTCGGCTGGGACGACGTCGAGCGCGTGGAGGTGGGCGGCTACATGGGCGCCGTGGAGGCCATCATCGAGAACCGGGCCGACGCCATGGGCGGCTCCTGCAACTCCGCACCATTCCTGCGCATCGACTCCTCGCCCCGGGGCCTGACGTTCGTGGAATTCCCCCACGACAACGAGGAGGGCATCCAGCGGGTCAACCAGTACGCGCCCTGGTTCGTGCCCCACCGGAGCACGCAGAACGTGGGCATGGAGCCCGACGAGGAGATCGAGGTCCTGACCACGCCGTACCCGAAGCTGATCACCATGGCCGACCAGGACGCCGACGTGGTCTACAACATGGTCAAGGCCATTCACCAGAGCTACGACGCGTTCAAGGACGCTGCACCGGGCGCCGAGGGCTGGGACCCCGAGCGCATGGACCTGGCCAGTATTCCGGTGCCGTTCCACGAGGGCGCGATCCGCTACTACAAGGAGATCGGCATCTGGACCGACGAGGCCCAGGCGAACCATGAACGCGCCCTGGAGCGCCAGGAGGTCCTGCAGGAGGCCTGGGCGGACTACACCGCGGATTCCCCGGCCGACCGCGAGGCGTTCGCCCGCGGCTGGATGGAAGCCCGCAGGAAAGCCCTGGAGGACAACGGCTTCGACCCCCTGAACGCCAACTGGATGTAACCCTGCTCCCCCGGGGCGCTCGACGCCCCGGGGGGTTGTCCTTTCGCCCCTGTAGTTTTGCTGTGCGGAATCTTGTTCCGAAATTATTGACCCCTCGCCCGGTTCATGCCATGTTTCGGTCTCGCCGTCGATGTGTCGAAGACGCCCCGACCGCTCCGGCGTCCGATACCGCGACCGCGGCAGATCGTTCGACAAGAAACCGACACGCACCGCCCGGTGCAGGAGAGAGAACCAGCATGCAATCCGGACTCCGAATCGCCCGTGGCACCCTGGGTGGTACCGCCGCAGCGCTCGCCCTCGCCACCAGCGCCCAGGCCGCCGACATCGAGCTGCCGGGCACGGTCATCCGGTAACACGGCACGCGACCGCGGCGCGGGCCCGCCGGCGGCGGCCCGCGCCATTCCGCCTCCACCGCAACAGCAGACACGGCGACATGACCGACGAAAACGACACCATGCGCGCCTCGCGCGAAGAATCGGAGCGCCGCGCCGAGGAGCTCTACGCCACCCGGTACCGCATGCTGTCACGGCCGTGGCGCGCCTTCCTGATGGTCATGACGGCGATCATATCGCTGCTCGCCATCAACCAGATCTTCAACCTGGGGTTCCTCATCGGCGAGGTGATGCTCAGTACCCGCTACCTCTACATCTACGTAGGGGCGATCCTGGTCATGGTGTTCATCTCGTTCCCCGCCAACGGCTCCGCCTCGCGCACCACCGTCGCCTGGTACGACATCGTGCTGGCGCTGGCCACCGCCGGGCTGTTCGGGTATTTCGCGGTCCACGCCGAGCGCATCGTCCTGCAGGCCTGGGAATACGCGGCGCCACAGTTCGGCATCTACATGGCCCTGGCGACCTGGGCCCTGGTGCTGGAAGCCGGACGCCGCACCGGCGGCTGGCCCATCTTCGTGGTGGTGCTGGTCTTCTCCCTGTACCCGCTCTACGCCGACCGCATGCCGGACGTCATCTCCGGTGTCGGCATGGGCCTGGAGGAAGCGGCCGCGTTCCACATCATGAGCGAGGAGAGCCTGTTCGGCATTCCCACGCAGGTGGCGGCGCTGCTGCTGTTCGGCTTCCTGCTGTTCGGTGTCTCGCTGCAGCACACCGGCGCCGGCAAGTTCTTCATCAACATTGCCTTCGCGCTGCTGGGCCGCTTCCGCGGCGGCCCGGCCAAGGTCGCCATCTTCTCCAGCGGCCTCATGGGGTCCATGAGCGGCGGGCCGGTCACCAACGTGCTGACCACCGGCCCGCTGTCCATTCCCACCATGCGGCGCATCGGCTTCTCCCGGGGCTACGCCGCCGGCGTCGAGGCCTGCGCGTCCACCGGCGGCGTTCTCATGCCCCCGATCATGGGCGCGACCGCCTTCGTGATGGCCAACTTCCTGGGCGTGTCCTACGTCACCATCGTCATCGCCGCCATCATTCCGTCGCTGCTGTACTTCTTCGGCCTGTTCATGCAGATCGACGCCTACGCGGCGCGCCACGAGCTCCAGGGGCTGCCCCGGGACGAGCTGCCCAGCCCGTGGGGCGTGCTCAAGGAGGGCTGGTACTTCATCTTCGTGTTCGCGCTGCTGATCTGGATGCTGGTCTTCCTCCAGCGCGAGGCGACGGCGCCGTTCTATGCCACCGCCCTGCTGCTGGTCATCAACCAGTTCACGCGGCACCGGCTGAGCATGCGGGGCTTTCTCGACCTGCTCTCCGGAGCCGGCCAGATCCTGGCCGAGCTAGGCGGCATCCTGGCGGCCATCGGGCTGATCATCGGCTCCCTGCAGGTCACCGGCATGGCGGGCACGCTGACCAACGACCTGGTCTACATCGCCGGCGACAACGTCCTGGTGCTGCTGATCATGGGGGCCCTGACGGCGTTCGTGCTGGGCATCGGCATGACGGTGACCGCCGCCTACATCTTCCTGGCGGTCATCCTGGCGCCGGCGCTCATCAATGCCGGCCTGGACCCGGTGGCCTCGCACATGTTCATCATGTACTGGGGCATGCTGAGCTTCATTACGCCGCCGGTGGCCATCGCCGCCTTCGTCGCCGCATCCGTGGCCAAGGTCAGCCCCATGCAGGCGGGCTTCGAGGCCATGCGCCTGGGCACGATCATCTACTTCATTCCATTCTTCTTCGTGTTCAATCCGGCACTGCTGCTGATGGGCTCGCCGCTGGAGGTGATCACCGTGGTGATCACGGCCCTGATCGGCGTCATCCTGCTGGCCGCGGGCCTGCAGGGCTATCTCCTGGGGGCCGGCCGCGTGGGTCCGGGCCCCGCCGGGCTGTTCGCGCGAGCCGCGCTGGTCGCCTCGGGCCTGGTCCTGGCGGCGCCGGGCGGCGGCATGGTCGGCATCAACCATGGCACACTGATGCTGTTATCCGCCGGTCTCCTGATCGTGGGCGCCACCACGATTGTCATGCAGCGGCGCGCCATGGGTGAGCCGCTGCGGTTCCGGCTCTGAGGCCACCCGCTCCCGCGAGCGGTGGCAGTCCACGCAACAAGCGCAAGAGGTCAAGCGACGCCATGCTCGAGTTCAGCGAACGCTCCCGGGAGCTCCAGGATCGCCTCAAGGCATTCATGGACGACAATATCTACCCCAACGAGGAGGTCTTCCGCCGGCAGCACGCCGAGGGGGATCACTGGTCACCCCCGCCCATTCTGGAAGAGCTCAAGGCCAAGGCCCGCGCCGAAGGACTGTGGAACCTGTTCCTGCCCGAGAGCGAGTATGGGGCCGGGCTGACCAACATGGAGTACGCCCCGCTGTGCGAGATCATGGGCCGCTCGCCCATCGCCCCCGAGGTGTTCAACTGCTCCGCGCCGGATACCGGCAACATGGAGGTCCTGGTCCGCTACGGCACCGACGAGCAGAAGAAGCAGTGGCTCGAGCCCCTGCTGGAGGGACGCATCCGCTCGTGCTTCTCCATGACCGAGCCCCAGGTCGCATCCAGCGACGCCACCAACATCGAGACGGAGATCCGTCGCGAGGGCGACGAGTACGTCATCAACGGCCGCAAGTGGTGGTCCTCCGGGGCGCTGGACACGCACTGCAAGATCGCCATCGTCATGGGCAAGAGCGACCCGTCGGCGCCCAAGCACAAGCAGCAGTCCATGATCCTCGTGCCCCTGGACACGCCCGGCGTGAAGATCGAGCGGGCGCTCAACGTCTTCGGCTACGACCACGCCCCCCACGGGCATGCCGAGATCGTCTACGACAACGTGCGCGTGCCGGCGAGCAACATGCTGCTGGGCGAGGGTCGCGGCTTCGAGATCGCCCAGGGGCGCCTCGGCCCCGGCCGCATCCACCACTGCATGCGCTCCATCGGGGTGGCCGAGCGCGCCCTCGAGGCCATGGTCGAGCGCGCCAGGACCCGCACCGCCTTCGGCCAGCGCCTGGCCGACCTGGGCGGGCTGCGCCAGGAGATCGCCCGCTCGCGCATGGAGATCGAGCAGGCGCGGCTGCTCACCCTGAACGCCGCCCACATGATGGACACCGTGGGCAACAAGGTCGCCCGCCGCGAGATCGCCATGATCAAGGTGGTCGCGCCGAACATGGCCTGCAACGTGGTGGATCGCGCCATCCAGGCCTTCGGCGCCATGGGCGTGTGCCAGGACACCTTCCTGGCCGGCGCCTATGCCAGCCTGCGCACCCTGCGCCTGGCCGACGGCCCGGACGAGGTGCACATGGAGACCATCGCCAAGCTGGAGGTAGGCAAGGACTGACGATGCACGTTGTCCGTGCTCAGTTGGCGGTTTTCAGTTGAATGCGGCGGGCGGACATGGAGGTTCGCGGTCCGGTTTTCCGGGCGGGGTCGCGACTGACGTCGCTCCTACGGCGGGCGTGTGATCCCGTGGGAGCGGCTTCAGCCGCGACGGCTCGGGGAACTCCGCCTCTGGAACGTCGGGGCTGAAGCCCCTCCCACAACGGGCACGGAGATCCGGGGTGCGGTCTTCCGGGGGATCGCGACTGGCGTCGCTCCTACGGCGGGTTTCTGGAAAGCCTTTCCTCGACCCGCCGTAGGAGCGACGTCAGTCGCGACCCTGCGCGGAAGCCATGATCCGCCCGGCCCGGGGCCGCGCCCGGGACCCCGCCTACGCCGCGCTCTCGTCCCGGTACAGCGACTCGATGAGCTCGCTGTACTTCTCGTGGATCTTGCCGCGGCGGATCTTCATGGTGGCGGTGACCTCGTCGTCGTCGTGGTCCAGCTCCTTGGTCAGCAGGGCGAACCGCTTGACCTGGGCCACCCGGGGCAGCTGCCCGTTGGCCGCCACCACCTCGCGGTCGATCAGGGCCTCCACCTGCGGATTCTCGGCCAGGCTGCGGAAAGTGGTATAGGCGATGCCGTTCTCCTCGGCCCACTTGGCGACGGTGTCGTAGTCGATCTGGATCAGGGCGCTGATGTACTTGCGCGCCTCGCCCATGGCCACGCACTCCTTGATATAGGGGCTGGCCTTGACGGTGTTCTCGATCTCCGAGGGCGAGAGGTTCTTGCCGCCGGCGGTGATCATGATGTCCTTCTTGCGGTCCACCATGCGCACGATGCCGTCGCGCATCTCCACCACGTCACCGGTGTGCAGCCAGCCGTCGCGGATGGTCTCGTCCGTGGCCTGGGCGTTCTTGTAGTAGCCCTCGAAGACCATGCCCCCCGCGACTAGCAGCTCGCCGTCCTCGGCCGCCCGCAGCGTCACGCCGGGGGTGGCCTCGCCGATGGTGCCGGGCTCGATGCGCTCCGGATGCTGGGCGGTCACCACCCCGGTGGTCTCCGTCTGGCCGTAGACCTCCAGCAGCGGCACGCCGATGGTGCGGAAGAAACGTACGATATCCGGGGCGATGGGCGCCGCCCCGGTAATCGCCACGCGGCAGCAGCGCAGGCCGATGAAGTTCTGCAGGGCCCGGAACACCAGCAGGTAGTACAGCCGGTAGCGCAGCATCTCCCCCGTGGTCAGCCGGGCGCGGGAGCGGAAGCAGAACGGCTCGCAGGCGGCGAGCGCCCGGTGATACAGCCACTGCCGCACGCCGCCGGCCTCCAGCATCTTGATGTGGATGGCCGAGTGCAGCTTCTCCCAGATGCGGGGGACACCGAGGAATACCGTGGGCGCCACCTCCCGGAGATCCTCCTGGACCGTGCGCAGGGATTCGCCGAAGTTCACCAGCATGCCCAGGTACATGGGCGCAAAGTTCGTGGTGGCCTGCTCGGCGACGTGACACAGCGGCAGATAGGACAGCAGGCTGTCGCGCTCGGCGAGTCCCAGGCCGTCGATGATGCTGGGGGCGGCGGCGCGGATGTTGGCGTAGCTGATCATCGCCCCCTTGGGCTTGCCGGTGGAGCCGGAGGTGTAGATCATCAGGGCGATGTCGGCGAGCTGCTGGGCATCCAGCAGCTCGTCAGCGGCCCCGGGCTCGCGGGCCTCCGCCTCCGCGCCCATGCGCTCGACGGCGTCGAAGGACAGCAGGTCCGGCTCGTCGTAGCCGTGCAGCCCCTTCATCTCGGGGACCACCAGCTTGCGCAGGCACGGCAGCCGGTCGCGGACCTCCAGCACCTTGTCCGCCTGCTCCTGGTCCTCGCACAGGACGATCTCGGCGTCGGAGTGCTCCAGCACGTAGGCCACCTCCGCGGCCGGGCTGGTGGGATAGACGCCGACGGTCACCGCGCGCACGATCCCGGCCCCCATCTGGGCGATCACCCATTCGATGCGGTTCTCGGAGATGACGGCGAAATGGCCGCCGACCCCGAGCCCCAGCGCCCGGAGCCCGAGCCCGACGTGGCGGGCGCGCCGGTAGTACTCCGCCCAGGTGACGGGGTGCCAGATCCCGAAATCCTTCTGCCGCAGCGCCACGCGGTCGCCGCGATGGCGCGCGTTGTGGCGCAGCATCTGCGGCAGGGACAGCTCCGGCAGTTCGGCATTCGCGGTCATTGGTCCCTCCTCGGCCGGTGTCAGGACAGCCAGCGCTTGCGGCGCTTGTAGTGCTTGACGTCGCGGTAGCTCTTGCCCTCGCCTTCGCTCCCGCCGCTGCCGAGGTAGAACTCGCGGACGTCGTCGTCGGCCATCAGCTTCTCCGGCGTGCCATCGATGACCACCCGGCCGGATTCCATGATATAGCCGTAGGAGGCCAGGGCCAGCGCCACGTTGGCGTTCTGCTCCACCAGCAGCATGGCCACCTCCTGCTCGCGGTTGATGCGGGCGATGATGGTGAAGATCTCCTCCACCAGCATGGGCGACAGGCCCAGCGAGGGCTCGTCCAGCAGCATCATGCTGGGCTGGCCGAGCAGCCCGCGGCCGATGGCGAGCATCTGCTGCTCGCCCCCGGAGAGATAGCCCGCCAGGGAACGGCGCCGGGAGTAGAGCTGCGGAAAGTACTCGTAGACCAGATCGCGGGTCACCGACGTCCCGCGGCCGGAGCGCGCGTACCCGGCGGCGATGAGGTTCTCCTCCACGGTGAGGTCCTCGAACACGCGGCGGCCTTCCATGACGTGGCAGAGCCCGTCGCGGACCAGGCGATGCGGCGGCCGGTGGTCCACCGCATCGCCGTCGAACCGGATCTGCCCGGAGGAGCGTTCGCCGTCCTCCAGGAACAGCACGTTGGCGATGGCCTTCAGCGTGGTGGACTTGCCGGCGCCGTTGGAGCCGAGCAGCGCCACGATCTCGCCGCGGGGGACGTTCAGCGACAGCCCCCGCAGCACCTGCACGCTGTGGTTGTACACCACCTCGATGTTGCTGACGTCCAGGATCCGGTCGTCCACGCCTTACTCCAACTCGATCCAGTCGGACACCGGCACCATGCGCCCCTCGTCCATGTCCGCCCGGTAGATGCGTCCCACGGGAATCGAGCTGCCCCGGTAGGTCACCGGCACGCCGATGATCCCGCCGGTGTCGATGTTCTCCATGGAATCCAGGGTCTCGCGCATGTTCGAGCCGGTGAGCTCCTTGCCCGCATCCAGCGTCTCCTGGGCGATCTCGCGCAGCAGCACCCCGGCGAGCCAGGCCTGGATGTACATGGTGGGCTTGTACTCGTCGTGCATGTCGTGGATGGCGCCCAGGATCTCGGTATCGGGCGCTTCCTGGTCGTAGTAGTAGCGATAGGGCATCACGCCCATGAAGCCGTCGGCGGCCTCGCCCATCTCGTCGATGATGGTCTGGTCCATGGAGTAGTACGTGCCCATGAACTTCGTCTCCATGCCCATCTGCCGGGACCGCTCAATGAAATCGGGGATGGGCGCCAGCACGTAGCCGTGGAAGATGGTGTAGTCCGGCCGCGCCCGCCGCAGCGACAGGGTCGCCCCGGAGATATCCGACGCCCCTGGCGGCGTGACCAGCGTCTCGACCACCTCGAGCCCGAGCTCCTCGGCCCGTTCCTGGCTGGCGGCGATGGGATCGCGGCCGAACTCGGTGTCGGAGTGCACGAAGGCCACCCGGGCCCCGGGCTGCTCGTCGGCGATGTAGTCCAGCAGAATGCCCACCTGCTCGGTGTAGTCCGGCCCCAGCAGGAACTGCAGCGGGTACTCCTCGGGATTGTTGAGCTCCGAGGCGAACGATGCACCGGTCATGAGGATGTCCCGCCGGTTGAGCTCGGAGTTGATGGTCTGGGAGAACGCCGTGGAGTCGCCGAAGTAGAAGTCCACGTCCTCGCGGCTGGTGATGCGCTGGAAAACCCCCACGGACTCGTCGACATCGTAGCCCGTGTCCTGGCCCACGTAGCGGAACTTGCGCCCGTTGACGCCGCCGTGCTCCTCGTTGACCCAGCTCACGAAGTCCCGCATTCCCTCGTTGAAGGCCAGCCCGGCGAACGCGAACACCCCGGTCATGGGGATGGAGCCGCCGATGACGATGGCGTCTTCCTCGCCGGCACCGGCCCCCACCGTGGTCTCCTGGTCCTGGGCCAGGGCCGTGCCCGAGACCAGGCCGCCCAGGGCCAGCCCGGAAGCAACACCGAACAGGAGTCGAGAGGTACGTATTTTCATGGACATGCAATTACCCTCCCGCCGTCGGAACCGGGCGCCCGCCTAGTTCCGGAACGGCCACAAGTGGAAGAAACGCCGCACACGCCGCCAGATCTCCGCCAGCCCGTGGGGCTCGAACAGCAGAAACCCGACGATCAACAGGCCGAACACCATGGTGCGCACCGGCGACAGCAGTGCCGAGGCATCATCGACGAACGGCTCCATGACATCGACGCCGTAGCGCAGCAGCTCCGGCGTCAGCGTCATGAAAACGGCCCCGAGAATGCTCCCGAGGATGGTGCCCAGGCCGCCGACGATGACCGCGGCCAGGTAGAAGATCGACATCAGCAGCGGGAAGCTCTCGGGATTGATGGCGCCGAAGAAGTAGGCATAGAAGCCTCCGGCGATGCCCGCATAGAACGACGCGATGGCGAAGCTCATGAGCTTGTACACGGGCAGGCTGATGCCCAGCACCGAGGCCGAGATGTCGCGGTCGCGGATGGCGATGAACGCCCGCCCGACCCGCGTGCGGAACAGGTTGGCGGCCAGCAGCACCATGACCACGGTGACCGGCATCACCAGCCAGTAGAACGTGTCCGCGTTGGCGAGCTCGTGGCCGAACGCCTGCGGCGGCGCGATATTCATGCCCCGCGCCCCACCCGTGACGCTCTCCCAGTTGAGGAACACGAAATGCAGGATGAACGAGGCCGCGATGGTGGCGATGGCCAGATACAGCCCCTTCACCCGCAGGCTCGGCAGGCCGGCGACCATCCCGACCACCGTGGTCACCCCGCCGGCGGCGAGCAGATTGAGCACGAACGGCGTGGCCGCGTGGTTGTCCAGCCACGCCACGGTATAGGCACCCACGCCCATGAACGCCGCCTGGCCCAGGCTCACCTGCCCGGTATAGCCGGTGAGGATGTTCAGCCCCGTGGCGCTGATGACGTGGATGCTGATCAGGCAGACCAGGTACAGCCAGTACAGGTTGCTCAAAAACGGAAACAGCACCAGGGACAGCAGCAGGATGCCGAACCACGCCCACTGCGTGCGCGTGCGGAACAACCCCTCGTCGGCGGCGTAGGTCTCCTTGGGTGAGCCGATGCGCATACGGGTCTCCTACAGCCGCTCGATCTCGCGGGTGCCGAACAGCCCCCAGGGCCGCAGCAGCAGCACCACCATCAGGATGATGAACGTCATCAGGTGCTCGTACTCGCCGCCCAAGTACACGCCCGCCAGCGACTCGACCCAGCCGATGAACAGGCCGGCGACCAGCGCACCCAGCACGCTGTCGAGCCCGCCCACGATGACCACCACCAGCACGGTGAGCCCGAACACGCCCATCTCCGACGAGATGCCGGCCACCGAGCCCAGGAGAATGCCGGCGCCGGCGGCGAGCATGCCGGCCAGCCCCCAGGACAGGCTGTAGACCGCCGGTACATTGATGCCCATGGCATAGGCTGCGCCCTGGTCCGAGGCGGTGGCCCGCAGGGCAACGCCGCCGCGCCAGAACCGGAACAGCACCAGGAAGACGCCGATGACCACGGCGGCGATGACGAAGCTCCAGAAGGTCTTCGGCGCCACGAAGGCGTCACCGATGAAGATGGGGTCCGATGGCAGGAAGTCCGGCAGGCTGCGCGGGGTGGCCGTCCAGATGATCTCCACCAGGCCCACCAGCACGCTGGACAGCCCGATGGTCACCATGAACACGGAGATGGGGTTCTCGCCGAGCAGCGGCCGGATGACGATCCGCTCCAGGCCCAGGCCCAGCAGGGCGCCGCCCAGCAGCGCCAGGACCAGGGCCAGCCACACGGGCAGCGCCATGCCGGCGGCGAAGCCGAAAAACAGGTAGGCGCCGAACATGAGCATCTCGCCCATGGCCAGGTTGATCACCCGGGTGGCCTTGTAGATCACCACGAACGCCACCGCCGTCAGGGCGTACAGCGCACCGAAACCGAGCCCGGCCAGGCTTACCTCGAAGAAGAACAGCCACTCCATCAGGCCGCCCCCCGCTCGCCGCGCAGCCGCTCCCGCAGCGTGGCCATGTCGTCCGAACCCAGGTAGGCGGCGATCACCTCGGGATGGGCCTGCACCTCCGCCGGCGTGCCGCCGGCGATCTTCTCGCCGAAGTTGAGCACGTGCACCTGGTCGCAGATGTCCATGACCATGCCCATGTCGTGCTCCACCATGAGCACCGTCAGGCCCCACTGATCCCGGGCGTCGAGGATGAACCGTGCCATGTCCTCCTTCTCCTCGCGGTTCATCCCGGCCACCGGCTCGTCGAGCATGAGCACCTTCGGCCGCATGGCCAGGGCCCGGGCCAGCTCCACGCGCTTCTGCAGCCCGTAGGGCAGGCCGGCCACCGGGCTGCGGCGGATGTGATCGATCTCCAGGAAGTCGAACACCTCCTGCTCGACCTCGGCCCGGATGCGCACCTCCTCGCGGCGCGCCGGGCCCAGGTACCACATGGCCGCCAGGGGCCCGGTCCGGGTGCGCACGTGGGCACCCAGCTTGACGTTGTCCATGACCGTCATGCCGCGGAACAGCGCGATATTCTGGAACGTCCGGCCCAGGCCCAGGGCCGCACGCCGGGGCGGTGTCACGCGGGAAATATCCTGGCCCTCGAGGACGACCCGGCCCGCCTGGGGCCGGTAAAAACCCGATACGGCATTGAACAGCGACGTCTTGCCCGCACCGTTGGGCCCGATCACCGCGGTAATGCTGCCCGGGGCGACGTCGAGACTGACGTCCCGGAGAGCCTGCAGCCCCCCGAACGCCAGTGACAGCCCGTCCACGCGCAGAATCGACATCATGCCTCCTCGCCCAGGTCGGGCGCGCTCCGGTGACCGCGCCCGACGGGAACATCGTTACGGAACGATCAGGCGTCCGCGTACCGGCGGGGCACGAGGCGTGGATTCCGGGGTTCCAGGTGAATCCGCATCGTCGTTCTCCTCCTTTCCGCCCGACGATTGTTGTCTTGTCCGCGTCGGTCCGTTGTTGTTCTCGGGCTAATCGTTATTGTCAGGCCGATTCCGGCTGCCCGGGGCAGCCGGCCGGTGATCCTTCGCTCCCGGCCCGCGGCGCCAGGCCGTCGACCAGCAGGCCCACGCACTGCTCGGCGACCGCCTCGGGCGGGTACCGCCCGCCGGGCTCGTACCATTTGGCGATCCAGTTCAGCGCGCCCGTGATCGTGAACGTGAGCAGGCGCACGTCGCGGTCGACAATGGAGCCGTCGCGGATGCCGGCCTCGATGACGGTCCGCACCGTCTGATCGATCTCGCGCTTGAGCGCCCGCTGCTTCTGGCGGCTCGCCTCCGAGAGCTCGTGGTCGCCGATGCGGATCACGCACTGCCCGAAGTCCTCGGTCATGATGATGGCGTAGTCGCGCATGATCGCCGTCAGCCGCTGCAGCCCCGTCTCCTCCGGCGCACGCCGCGCCGCGGCGACCTCGCGGATGCGCTCCAGCCCGCGCCGGGCGCACTCGAACAGGATCTCGTCCTTGCTGGAAAAATAGTAGTAGATCGTGGGCTTGGTGATGTTCAGCGCCTCGGCCACCTGTTCCAGGGAGGTGGCGTGAAACCCGTGGCGGTTGAACGAGCGCACCGCCGTCAGAAGCACCGCCTCGCGCTTGAGCGTGCGCTGCTCGTCGCGCTGGGCGGCGGGCGCCCAGGGGGACGGTTGCTGCCGATCACCGCGGCCGTCCTGCACGCGTTTCTCCTGTCCGCCGGTTGGAATTTTCCGATGAGTCGATTCTATACTCGCGGGTAGATTCACCGTCAACCCTGGAGTAGCCCCGCATGGCCGACACCACCGATGAAGCCGTCACCCTGGCCTGCCGCGAGAGCATCGCGGAGATTCGCTTCAACCGCCCGGACCGTCTCAACGCCCTGGACGCCGCCACCGCCGAGGCGTTCCACGACTGCGTCACGCGGGCGACCGGCGACGACGCGGTGCGCGTCATCGTGCTCACCGGCGCGGGGGATGCCTTCCTCGCCGGCGGCGACCTGCAGGCCATGCGCGACGCCGGCGACGACGCCGTGGCAACGGTGGACGCCATCATCCGGCCGTCCCATGCGGCCATGGCCCGGCTCATGGATGCGCCCCAGCCGGTGGTCGCCAGCCTCCACGGCGCCGTGGCCGGAGCCGGCATGAGTGTCGCCCTGGCGGCGGACCTGGCCATCGCCGCCGACAACACCCGCTTCAATCTGGCCTACGCGAACATCGGCACGGTGCCGGACTGCTCGGGCTCGTGGTCGCTGCCCCGGGTGGTGGGGCTGCGGCGCGCCATGGCCATCGCCCTGCTGTCCGAGACCGTCGAGGCCCACGAGGCGCTCGACCTGGGCCTGGTGAACCAGGTGGTACCGCTGGCGGAGCTGCCCGCGGCCACGGAGCGGCTGGCCCGGCGCCTGGCGGACGGCCCGCCGGCGGCCCAGGCGCGGATCAAGCAGCTCCTGCGCGCCAGCCTGCAGCACACGCCGGGCGAGCAGCTCGATGCCGAGGCGCAGGCGTTCAGGGAATGCGCCGCCACGGAGGATTTCCACAACGCCGTGGCCGCCTTCCTGGAACGGCGCCGGCCCACGTTCCGCGGGCGTTGACGCGCGCCCGGCGCGACGTCGGGTGTCACCTCCCGTAACGCCCGTGTTTCCTCGTGTAACACGCAGCGATCCGCCGGCTCGCCGGAGGCGACGCGGCGTGCCACAAGCGCCATAATGACCGAAAAGGTTGTCGGCGAGGGGGGCCCGACACGACAACAGGCGAGGAGAGACGATGCCCAAACGCATCCTGATCGTTGACGACGAGCCCAATATCGTCCTGTCCCTGGAATTCCTGATGAAGAAGAGCGGCTACGAGGTCACCACCGCCACGGATGGCGACCAGGCCCTGGCCGCCGTGGACCGGGACAACCCCGATCTCGTGCTGCTGGACGTGATGATGCCGCGCAAGGACGGCTACCAGGTCTGCCAGATGCTGCGCGAGCGCGCCGACCTGCCGGATCTGCGCATCGTCATGCTCACCGCCAAGGGGCGGGACGTGGAGCGCGAGAAGGGCCTGTCCCTGGGCGCGGACGACTACATCACCAAGCCGTTCTCCACCCAGGACGTGGTGGACAAGGTGGACGAGCTGCTGGGGGCATCCTGACCGTGGCGGACGGCGACCGGCAGCGATCCGTGCGCTCACCGTCCAGCCGCGCGGAACGGTTGGTCGCGCTGTTCGCCGTCGCCTTCCTGCTGCTCAACTATCCGCTTCTGTCGCTGTTCGCCGGCGATGCGCTGGCATTCGGGATCCCCGTGCTGTACCTGTACCTGTTCCTGGCCTGGGCCGGCGTGATCGCCCTCACCGGCTGGATCATGTCCCGGAGGCACCGTCACTGAGGCGCGCCCATGCCCGAGTGGCTGATCATTGTCACCCCCTTCGTCTACCTGGGACTGCTGTTCGCCATCGCCTATGTCGCGGATCAGCGCGCGCGCAGCGGGCGTTCGCTGGTCAACAATCCCTACGTGTACACGCTGTCCATCGCTGTCTACTGTACCGCCTGGACGTTCTACGGCAGCGTGGGACGGGCGGCCCAGGACGGCATGAGCTTCATTACCATCTACCTCGGGCCCACCCTGGTGGCCATTGTCTGGTGGCTGGTGCTGCGCAAGATGATCCGCATCGCCAAGCAGCACCGTGTGACGTCCATCGCCGATTTCATCGCCTCGCGTTACGGCAAGAGCATGCTGCTGGGCGGCCTGGCGACCTTCATCGCGGTAGTCGGCATCACGCCCTACATCGCCCTGCAGCTCAAGGCGGTCTCGGCCAGTTTCGATGCACTCATCAGCTTCCCGGACGGCGCCGGCGGCGCTGCCGCGGGCACGGCCCTGCTCGGCGACAAGGCGTTCTGGGTGGCGGGGCTGCTGGCCGTGTTCGCGATCCTGTTCGGCACCCGCAACATCGACGCCACCGAACGCCTCGAAGGCATGGTGGTGGCGGTGGCCTTCGAGTCCATCGTCAAGCTGGTCGCCTTCCTGGCGGTGGGCGTGTTCGTGACCTTCGTGCTGTACGCCGGTCCCGCCGACCTGGTCCAGCACGCCCGGGAGCAGGAAGCCCTGCGCGAGCTGCTGAGCTTCCGCGACAGCCCCGGCGGCTACGGCAGCTGGCTGGGCATGATGCTGCTGTCCATGGCCGCCATCCTGTTCCTGCCGCGGCAGTTCCAGGTCACCGTGGTGGAGAACGTCAACGAGGACCACCTGCGCGTGGCCTCGTGGCTGTTCCCGCTGTACCTGCTGCTGATCAACATCTTCGTCCTGCCCATCGCCCTGGCGGGACTGCTGTACTTCGGCGATACCCCGGTAAGCCCGGACAACTACGTGCTCGCCCTGCCGCTGGCGGAGGGCAACGAGCTGCTGGCGCTGTTCGTCTACCTGGGCGGCTTCTCGGCGGCCACCGGCATGGTCATCGTGGCCACCATCGCCCTGGCCATCATGGTGAGCAACGACCTGTTCATGCCGGCCCTGCTGCGCATCCGCCACTGGCCGGTGATCGAGCGCTTCGGCCTGCGCCGGCTGATCATCTAC
The DNA here is from genome assembly GCF_030409225.1 of Aquisalimonas lutea. Lineage (GTDB taxonomy): Bacteria > Pseudomonadota > Gammaproteobacteria > Nitrococcales > Aquisalimonadaceae > Aquisalimonas > Aquisalimonas lutea. Next base: position 1,795,571 of record NZ_JAUFPK010000001.1, on the reverse strand, counting down.
CTGCGGCGGGGGATCATCGTCGGCCTGGTGCTGCTGGGCTATGCCTATTTCCGCCTGATCGCCGAGACCTACGCGCTGGTGAGCATCGGCCTGATCTCCTTCGTCGCCGTGGCCCAGTTCGCCCCGCCCATCCTGCTGGGCATGTACTGGAAAGGCGCCAGCCGCCCGGGCGCGGTGGTCGGCCTGGTCGCCGGCTTCGCCATCTGGGCGTATACGCTGTTCCTGCCCTCGCTCATGGACCCCGGCTGGCTGCCGGCCGGCCCCCTGGACGGCGGGCCGTTCGGCATCGCCCTGCTCGACCCCCACGCGCTGTTCGGCCTGCGGGGGCTGGACCCCATCACCCACGCCCTGTTCTGGAGCATGCTGGGCAACGTCGGCAGTATCGTCGTGATCTCGCTGCTGACCCGGCAGAGCGATATCGAGCGCATCCAGGCCGCGCTGTTCGTGGACGTCTTCCTGCGCTCGGAGCAGGACACCCGCTTCTGGCAGGGCAATGCCACCATCGGCGACGTCGAGGCGCTGCTCGCCCGCTTCGTCGGCGAGGAGCGCGCGCGCAAGGCGCTGGCGCACTACCTGCCGCGGGGCGACGACCCGGCGGAGGCGGCCGGCCGGCAGGCGCCGCCGGGGCTGGTCAACCACGCCGAGCGCGTGCTGTCGGGGACCATCGGCTCGGCCTCGGCGCGGGTCATGGTCTCGTCCATCGTCCAGGGCGAGGCGCTGACCTTCGAGGGCGTGATGCAGATCCTGGATGCCACCTCCCAGGCCATCGAGTACAGCCAGCGCCTGGAGCAGAAGTCCCGCCAGCTGGAGCAGGCCACCAGCGAGCTCCGGGCCGCCAACGAGCGGCTCAAGGAGCTGGATCAGCTCAAGGACGAGTTCGTCTCCATGGTCAGCCACGAGCTGCGCACGCCGCTGACGTCCATCCGCGCCTTCGGCGAGATCCTGATGAACAACCCGGACATGGACGGCGACCAGCGCCACGAGTTCCTGGACGTGGTGGTCCGCGAGAGCGAGCGGCTGACGCGGCTCATCAACCAGGTCCTGGATCTGTCCAGGATCGAGAGCGGCTGGAGCGCGTGGCAGCTGCAGACCGTGGACCTGCGTGATATCGTCCACGAAGGCGCCGAGGCGACCTCGCAGCTTTTCCGCGACCGGGATCTGGCCCTGCAGCAGGACACCCCGGAGCAGCCCTGTTACGTCAAGGGCGATGCCGACCGGCTCATCCAGCTGGTCATCAACCTGCTGTCCAATGCGGTCAAGTTCTCGGATCCGGAGCGCGGCGCCGTGCGGGTCAGCCTGGCCACGCGGGGCTCGTTCCACGAGCTCCGGGTCACCGACCACGGCCCGGGCATCCCGGAACACGAGCGCGAGCGGGTGTTCGACAAGTTCCACCAGATCAGCGACCAGCAGGCGGGCAAGCCCAAGGGCAGCGGTCTGGGACTGGCCATCTGCAAGCGCATCACGGACCTGCACTGGGGCACGATCCACGCGGAGAACGCCGACGCCGGCGGCGCCTCCTTCGTGGTGCGACTGCCGGAGGCGGGGGGTGAGCACTGTGACATCGGCTGACGCGGCACGGGACGCTCTGCCGGGCACCGGCGTGATCCGGGACAACGGCTTCACGCCGCCACGGTGGCTGGCGAACGGGCACGCCCAGACGCTCTGGGCGGGGCTCGTCCGCCGGCGGGCACCGGTGCCCCTCACCCCGGAGACCCTCGAGCTGCCGGACGGCGACGATCTGCAGCTCTTCCACGGTCCGCCGGTCCGGGGACCGGTGGTCATCGTCCTGCACGGCCTCGGCGGCTGCGCCCGCTCGCCGTACGTGCTCGGGCTGCTCGCGGCCCTCCGCGACCGCGGCATGCAGGGCGTGGTCATGCAGTTCCGCGGCGCCGGGGAGCACCTGAACCGGCGACCCCGGTTCTTCCACGCCGGGGCCATCGACGACCTGGAGAGCACGGTGGAGCGGGTCCGGCGCGCGTTCCCGGCGCGCCCGATCGCGGTGGTCGGCTTCTCCATGGGCGGCATCGTCACGCTCAACTGGCTGGGTGCCCGCGGCGACCGCACCGGCGTCGACCACGCCATTACCGTCTCGACACCGCTGCACCTGGCGCGCTGCGCCGACCATCTCGACTCCGGCGTCCGGCGGGTCTACGACCGCCATCTGGTCCGCGGTCTGCTGCGGCTCGTCCGGCGGAAGCAGGCGCAGCAGGATCTGGGCCTGCCGGCAGGAGGCCTGCGCGGGATCCGCAGCCTGCGGGACTTCGACGAGCACGTGACCAGCCCGCTGCACGGCTTTCGCGGCGCCGACGACTACTACCGGCGCTGCTCGCCGATGCGGCGCCTGGCGAACGTCCGCGTGCCGACGCGGATGATCCAGGCCCTGGACGACCCGTTCGTGCCCCCGGACTCCCTGCCCGGGCGGAGCGAGCTGCCGGCATCGGTCAGCCTGGAGCTGAGCGGGGGCGGCGGGCACGTCGGCTTCGTCACGGGGGCGTCGCCGCTACACCCGGGCTACTGGCTGGATACCACGATCCCCGACATGCTCTGGCAAGGGCTAGAAGGCGGGGGCCTCAACGCAAGAAGGCCCCCGGACGGGGGCCTTCTTGATCCGGCCGGGTAACCGGCCCGGGGTCTGCGGTCGGTGTTACTCGACCGCGACCACGTCGTCGGCCTGCAGACCCTTCTGGCCCTGCACGACGCCGAACTCGACCTGCTGGCCGTCTTCCAGCGTCCGGTAGCCGGTACCGCGGATGGCACGGAAGTGGACAAACACGTCATCACCGGCCTCGCGGGCGATGAACCCATACCCCTTGGCCGCGTCAAACCACTTGACCGTACCCGTTTCTCGCTCTGCCATTACTTGCAACCTCTGAATCACGATTCAATACGCACGGCACGGGTGCCGCCTCAACACTCCGGAAGGCGCGAGTGCCCACTGGCACCCGGCGCCCGGTGCACAGGAAACGAGTTCAGCGCGGGCCCGGTGACAAGACGGGCGGGGACTGACGATCGCCCTGGGAACAGCGTCCGAAGCATCATTGATGGTACGCGGCGCCCCCGGGCCACGCAATACGCCGGCAAGCGAGTGTCCGGTAACCCAAAAAAAAGCCCCGCGCGCGGCGGGGCTCCCGGGGTCGTTGAAGGAGGCGGCGCTCAGGCGTCCGCCTCTTCCACCGCCTTCATGCTCAGCCGGACGCGGCCCTGGCGGTCCACCTCCAGGACCTTGACCTTGACGATATCCCCCTCGTTGAGCTTGTCGGCGACCTTGGTCACCCGCTCGTTGGAGATCTGGGAGATATGCACCAGGCCGTCCTTGCCCGGCAGGATGCTGACGAAGGCGCCGAAGTCCATGAGCTTGACCACCCGGCCCTCGTAGACCTTGCCCACCTCGATGTCGGAAGTGAGCTCTTCCACGCGCCGGCGCGCCTCCTCGCCCGCCGCCTTGTCCACGGAGGCGATGGTGACCACGCCCTCGTCGGAGATGTCGATGTTGGCACCGGTCTCCTCGGTGAGCTGGCGGATGGTGGCACCGCCCTTGCCGATGACATCGCGGATGCGCTCCGGGTCGATCCGCATGGTCAGCAGGCGCGGCGCATACTCGGACATGTCCTCCCGCGGCTTGCTGATGGCCTTCTGCATCTCCCCGAGGATATGCATACGGCCCTCGTTGGCCTGCGCCAGCGCCTTTTCCATGATCTCGCGGGTGATGCCGTTGATCTTGATGTCCATCTGCAAGGCGGTGACACCCCCCTCGGTACCGGCCACCTTGAAGTCCATGTCGCCGAGATGGTCCTCGTCACCGAGGATGTCGCTCAGCACGGCGAAGTCGTCGCCTTCCTTGATCAGGCCCATGGCGATGCCCGCCACCGGCGCCTTGACCGGCACGCCCGCATCCATGAGGGAGAGGCTGGTCCCGCACACCGTCGCCATGGAGCTGGAGCCGTTGGACTCGGTGATCTCGGAGACCACGCGGATCACGTAGGGGCACTCCTCGGATGACGGCATGATCGCCTGCACGCCGCGCTTGGCCAGCTTGCCGTGGCCGATCTCGCGCCGCTTGGGCCCGGCCATGAAGCCGGTCTCCCCGACGCAGTACGGCGGGAAGTTGTAGTGCAGCATGAACGGTTCCTTCCGCTCACCCTCGATGGCATCGACGATCTGCGCGTCGCGGCCCGTACCCAGGGTGGTCACCACCACCGCCTGGGTCTCCCCGCGGGTGAAGATGGCGGAGCCGTGGGTGCGCGGCAGCGAGCCCACCTCGATGTCGATGCCGCGGACCGTGCGGTTGTCGCGGCCGTCGATGCGCGGCTCGCCGCGGATGATGCGGCCACGGACGATGTCCTTCTCCACGTCCTTGAAGGCGCCGACCACGTCGTGCTTGCTGGTGCCGCCCTCCTCGTCGGAGACGAACATCTCCACGGCCTGATCCCGCAGGGCGTTGACGCGCTCGTTGCGCTCGCCCTTCTCCGGGACACCGTAGGCCTCGCGCAGGGCGCTCTCGAACTGGGAGCGCAGCTGCGTCGCCAGGTCGTCGTCCTTGGCCGGCGGCTGCCAGTCCCAGCGCGGCTTGCCGGCCTCGGCGGCCAGCTCGTTGATGGCGCCGATGGCCTTCTGCATCTGCTCGTGGCCGAACATTACCGCGCCCAGCATCACCGATTCCGGCAGCTCCCGGGCCTCGGACTCGACCATGAGAACGGCTTCCGCCGTCCCCGCCACGACCAGGTCCAGCTCGGATTCCTCCAGCAGCGAGAAGCCGGGATTGAGCAGGTACTCGCCGTCCTTGTAGCCCACCCGTGCCGCACCGATGGGGCCCTCGAACGGAATGCCCGAGATCGCCAGCGCCGCGGACGTCCCGATCAGCGCCGGGATGTCCGGGTCAACATCCGGGTTCATGGAGATCACCGTGGCGATGACCTGAACCTCGTTGTAGAAACCTTCGGGGAAAAGCGGACGGATGGGGCGGTCGATCAGGCGGCAGGTCAGGGTTTCCTTCTCGGAGGGGCGGCCCTCGCGTTTGAAGAACCCGCCGGGAATCTTGCCCGCCGCATAGGTCCGTTCCTGGTAGTTCACGGTCAGCGGCAGGAAGTCCCGCTGGGCACCCGATTCGTTCTTGCTGACCACCGTGACCAGCACCACGGTGTCGGCCATGTTGACGAGCACGGCGCCCGTTGCCTGCCGTGCGATGCCACCGGTCTCGAGCGTAACGGTGTGTTCACCGTACTGGAAAGACTTCTTTACTGATTCCACAGCAACTCTACCTCTGCCTGCGGGAAAATGGCGCCGGCGCCTTACTTGCGCAGACCGAGCTTCGCCACGATCGCCTGATAGCGCTCGCGATCCTTGCGGTTGAGGTAATCCAGCAGCTTGCGCCGCTGGTTGACCAGCTTCAGCAGGCCCCGGCGGGAATGATGATCCTGCTTGTGGTCCACGAAGTGCTGCGTGAGATGCGAAATCCGGCTGGTGAGCAGCGCGATCTGGACTTCGGGAGAGCCGGTATCCCCTTCCGAGCGCTTGTGCTCGTTGACGATCTCGGATTTCTGTTCGGCAGTCAGTGACATCAAATGACTCCTGGTATTCCGTCCACTTTCTGAAGGCCCGATATTGTAGCGGCGCGCCGATGAGGCGACAAGCTAAACTCGCTTCTCGCCGGAACTTTTGCTAACCATGAGGCGCCGCGGCGCCACGCGCCCGTCATCCAGCAGCACGCCCATGCCGATGAAGCCGCCCGGTCCGAACAGCCGGACCCAGTCCGCGCGCGGCGCCCGCGGCACGAAAACCGCCTGCCCCTGGCACAGGAAATGGGCGCTGTCGGCATCCAGGTTCACGTCGGGCCAGCCGGTCAGCCCCGCCTCCGGCGGCAGAAGCAGCGCATCCAGGGCCTCGTAGCCCTGCTCGGCGGCTGCCTCCAGCTCGTCCGCCGTGACCAGCGTCTCGCCGGTGAACGGCCCCAGCCCGGTGCGCCGCAGTGCCGTGACGTGCGCGCCGGCGCCCAGCGCCTCGCCGATGTCCTCGACCAGGGTGCGCACGTACGTGCCCTTGGAGCAGTGCACGTCCAGGGTCAGCGTGTCATCGCCCAGGGCCACCAGGGCGATGGCGTACACGCTCACGCGCCGGGCCCGGCGATCCACCTCCTCGCCGCGGCGGGCCAGCCGGTAGAGCCGCTCCCCCTGGTGCTTCACGGCGGAGTACATGGGCGGCACCTGGTCGTGCTCGCCCGTGAAACGCTCCAGGACCCCGGCCACGGCGTCGGCGTCGAGCGCCGGCACCGGCCGCTCGCTCAGCAGTTCACCCTCGGCGTCCGCCGTGGTGGTGGTCTGCCCGAGCCGGCAGGTCACCCGGTAGCGCTTGTCGGCGTCCAGGAGGAAACCGGACACCTTGGTCGCCTCGCCGAAGCACAGCGGCAGCAGCCCCGTCGCCAGCGGGTCCAGGCTCCCCGTATGGCCGGCCTTGCGTGCCACGAACAGGCGCTTGGCCCACTGCAGCACCTGGTTGGAGGTGCCGCCGGCGGGCTTGTCCAGCAGGAGAATGCCGCTGACGTTGCGTCGATTGCGCTTGCTGACCATCGGAAGTCGTCGGGCGTCCCGGGAGATGACGGGTTCAGTCGTCGCGGTGGGCGTCGTCTTCCTCGACGACGCGATCGATCAGGGACGTCAGGTGCGCGCCCCGGTCGAACGACGGATCGTGGACGAAACGCAGGGCCGGCACGGTACGCAGCCGCACCCGCCGCCCCAGCTCGCGACGCAGGAACCCGGAGGCGCGGTTGAGAATGCCGGCGGCCTCCTCGCTGGCGGCCGCCTCCGCGCCCAGCACGGTCATGAACACGCGGGCGTGCCCCAGGTCGCGGGCGAGCTCCACCCCGGAGACGGTCACCGAGCCGATGCGCGGATCGCGGATCTCGTCGCGGATGATGGTCGCCAGCTCGCGCTGGACCTGTTCGGCCACGCGCCGGGTGCGCGGTGTCTCGTTGCTCATGCCTGTCCCCTGCGGTGGCAGCCCGGGCCCGTTTACAGCGTACGGGCCACCTCGACGCGCTCGAAGCATTCGATCTGGTCGCCGACCTTGACGTCATTGTAGTTCTTGACGCCGATGCCGCACTCGGTACCCGAGCGCACCTCGCTGACGTCGTCCTTGTACCGGCGCAGCGACTCCAGCTCGCCCTCGAAGATCACCACGTTGTCACGCAGCACGCGGATCGGGCAGCGGCGGCGCACCACGCCCTCCTCCACCAGGCAGCCGGCGATGGAGCCCAGCTTGGACGACTTGAACACGTCCTGGACCTTCGCCAGGCCGAGGATGTTCTCGCGGATCTCCGGCTCCAGCATGCCGCTGATGGCCTTCTTGACCTCGTCGATGGCCTCGTAGATGACACTGTAGTAGTGCACGTCCACCTCGGCCTCGCGGATCAGCTTGCGGGCGGCGCCGTCGGCACGCACGTTGAAGCCGATGAGAATGGCGTTGGACGCGATGGCCAGGTTGACGTCGGACTCGTTGATGCCGCCGACGCCGGTCTGGATGACGTGCACCTTGACCTCGTCGTTGGACAGGTCGGCCAGCGACTGGCTGAGCGCCTCGGCACTGCCCTGGACGTCCGCCTTGAGCAGGATGTTGACCTGGTTGACCTCGTCGGACTTCATCTGGCTGAACAGCTCGTCCATGCGCGCCGCCTTCTGCTGCTGCAGGCGCTTGTCGCGCTGGCGCTCCTGGCGCAGCTCGGCCACCTCGCGGGCCTTACGCTCGTCCTTGAGCACCATGACGTCGTCGCCGGAGTTGGGCAGCCCGGACAGGCCCAGGACGACCACCGGGGTCGAGGGTCCGGCCTTGTCCACCTGGCGGCCGTTCTCGTCCAGCATGGCCCGCACGCGCCCGTACTCGACGCCGGAGAGAATGACGTCGCCCTTGTGGAGCTCGCCGTTCTGCACGAGGATCGTCGCGACCGGTCCGCGCCCCTTGTCCAGGCTAGACTCGACCACGATGCCGGTGGCCGGGCAGTCCACCACCGCCTTGAGCTCCAGCAGCTCGGCCTGGAGGATGATCGCCTCCAGGAGGTTCTCCAGGCCCTCGCCGGTCTTCGCCGAGACGTGCACGAACTGGGTATCGCCGCCCCACTCCTCCGAGATCACGTCGTGCTGGCTGAGCTCCTGCTTCACCCGGTCCGGGTCGGCATCCGGCTTGTCGATCTTGTTGACCGCCACGACCAGCGGCACGCCGGCCTCGCGGGCATGCTTGATGGCCTCTTCGGTCTGGGGCATGACGCCGTCGTCGGCGGCCACCACCAGCACCACCACGTCGGTGAGCTGCGCGCCGCGGGCCCGCATGGCGGTGAACGCCTCGTGCCCCGGGGTGTCCAGGAAGGTCACCCCGCCGCGCTCGGTGGTCGCGTGATAGGCGCCGATGTGCTGGGTGATGCCGCCGGCCTCGGAGGCGGCCACCTTGGTGCGGCGGATGTGGTCCAGCACCGAGGTCTTGCCGTGGTCGACATGGCCCATGATGGTAACCACCGGCGCGCGCGGCCGCTTCTCGCCCTCGGGCTCGGCGGCCTCGCTGACCACCTCCTCTTCCAGGGCGTTCTCGTTGACGATCTTGGGCCGGTGGCCGAACTCCTCGACCAGCAGCACCGCGGTTTCCTGATCCACGGCCTGGTTGATGGTCGCCATGACCCCCTGCTTCATCATCTCCTTGATCAGCTGCGGGGCCTTCACGCTCATGCGCTGGGCCAGCTCGCCCACGGTGATGGACTCGGGGATCTCCACCTCGCGCACCACCGGCGCCGTCGGCTTCTCGAAGCCGTGCTGCAGGGTGCTCGCGGCACCGCCGCGGCGATCCTTGTCCTTGCGCTTGCCGCGCTTGCCCGGGCGCGTGGAAACGTGGATCTCGTCGCGGCCCTTGCGGCTCTTGCCCTTGCGGCGGCCTTCCTCCGCCTCCTCGTCGGCGCGGCTGCGCTCCTTGGCCTTGGCCTTCTTGCGCTTGCCGGCCTGGCTGGATTCCTCGGCTTCCAGCGTGGCCGGATCGGCCACCGGCGGCTCGCCGGCGGACGCCTCGGTCCCGGCCTCTTCCGTGTCGCCGGTTTCGGCATCGGCCTCGGTCTCGGTGACCGCTTCATCCGCGGCCTCCGCCGCCTCGACGGCCTCCCCGGTGCCGGCGGCTTCCTCGCCGGCGGCGGCCGGCGCCTGCTCGGCGGCTTCCCCGGCCGTTTCCGGCTCCGGCGCGCCGGCGTCCGCCTCGCGGGCCTCCTCGGCCTGGCGTTCCTCCTCGGCGCGGCGGGCCTCCTCGGCCTCGCGCTGCTCCTGCTCGAGCCGCTGGCGCTGGGCCTCCACGTCCTCGCGCTTGACGTACGTACGCTTCTTGCGCACCTCCACGTTCACGGTGCGCGTGCCGGCGCTGCGCGAGCCGCGCGCGCCGCCGCCCCCGGTGGGCAGCTTGATCTGGCTCGTGCTCTTGCGACGCAGGGTCACCTTGCGCGGTCCGTCCTCGGCGTCGTTGCCGCTGCGCGATTTCTGCAGATAAGCCAGCAGGGTCGCCTTGTCGTCCTCCGAGAGCACGGAATCCGCGTCGGTCACCTCGACACCGGCCTCACTGAGCTGCGACAGCAGCCTGTCCACCGGTGTACCGACCGCCTCTGCAAACTGCTTGACTGTCACTTCCGACATGCATTTCTCCCCGAATCCTGTGCGTCGATCGGCACCGCCTCACGCGTGCCCCTGCCTTACCGGGCCTGGCCCGCACGACGGCTCAGGATTCCTTCTGCTCCTGCTCGGCGAACCATGGTTCCCGAGCCTTCATGATCAGCGCAGCCGCCCGCTCGGCGTCGATGCCGGTGGCGTCCACGAGGTCGTCGACCGCCTGATCGGCCAGGTCCTCCATGGACACCACGCCCTCGGACGCCAGCTTGCGCGCAAGCTCGTCGTCCATGCCCTCCATGGCCAGCAGATCCTCGGCGGGCTCCGCATTCGCCTCACCGCTGCTGCCGCCCGAAGCGATCATCTGCTGCAGGAGCGCGTCGCGGGCGCGCGAACGGAGCTCCTCGACGATATCCTCGTCGAACTCCTCGATCTCGAGCATCTCCGAGGTGGGAACGTAGGCCACCTCCTCGATGCTGGAAAAGCCTTCCTGCACCAGGATCCCGGCCACCTCCTCGTCGACGCCCAGGGTCTCGATGAACGAGTCCAGGATCCGCTGCGCCTCCTCCTGGCTCTTGGCCTGGGCATCCTCGCTGGTCATGACGTTGAGCTCCCAGCCGGTGAGCTCGCTGGCCAGGCGCACGTTCTGCCCGCCCCGGCCGATGGCCTGGGAGAGCTGATCCGCGCCCACGGCGACGTCCATGCTGCCGGAGTCCTCGTCCACGACGATGGACTCCACCTCCGCCGGCGCCATGGCGTTGATCACGAACTGGGCCGGGTTCTCGTCCCAGAGGATGATGTCGATGCGCTCGCCGGAGAGCTCGTTGGACACCGCCTGCACCCGGGAGCCGCGCATGCCCACGCAGGCGCCCACCGGGTCGATGCGCGGGTCGTTGGAGCGCACCGCGATCTTCGCCCGCAGGCCCGGATCCCGGGCTGCGCCCAGGATATCGATGAGCTCCTGGCCGACCTCCGGCACTTCCAGCTCGAAGAGCTCGATAAGGAACTCCGGTGCCGTGCGCGAGACGAACAGCTGCGGGCCGCGGGCGTCGGGGCGCACCTCCTTGAGGTAGCCGCGCACGCGGTCACCGGCGCGGAACGCCTCGCGCGGGATCATCTCCTCGCGCGGGATCAGCGCCTCGGCGTTGCTGCCGAGATCCATGATGACGTTGCCGCGCTCGGCCTTCTTGACCACGCCGGTGAGCAACTCGCCCACCCGGTCCTTGTAGGCTTCCACCACCTTGGCGCGCTCGGCCTCGCGCACCTTCTGGACGATGACCTGCTTGGCCGTCTGCGCGGCGATACGCCCGAACGCCACGGACTCCATGGGCTCCTCGACGTAGTCGCCCACCTGGAGGTTCGGGTCGCGCTCGTGCGCCTCGGACAGGCGCATCACCTGCTCCGGATGCTCCACCTCGGCGTCGTCGTCCACCACCTCCCAGCGGCGGTACGTGCTGTAGTCGCCGGTGCGCCGGTCGACATCGACACGCACGTCGATGTCGCCGGGATGGCGCTTCTTCGTGGCGGAAGCCAGGGCCGCCTCGACCGCCTCGACGATCACGTCGCGATCGACGCCCTTCTCGTTGGATATGGCCTCTACGACCAGCAGAACCTCTTTGCTCATGCTCGCGACTCCACGCCCGGGCGACGCTGTACGTCCGCCGGGTTGTCAGACATCCGGAACCAGGTTGGCCTTGTCGATCCGCTCCAGCGGCACCGCGTACTCCGTGCCCTGCTCCTCGATTACCACCATGGCATCCCGCACGCCGCGCAGGATGCCGTTGAACTTGCGCCGCCCCTCCCACAGGCCGGTCAGGCGCACCCGCACCTGCGCCCCGGCGAAGCGGTCGAAATCCGCGGTCTTGAACAGGGGGCGATCCAGCCCCGGCGACGAGATCTCCAGGCGGTAGGCATCCCGGATCGGATCTTCCACGTCCAGCAAACCGCTGATCTGGTGCGAGACGGCCTCGCAGTCCTCCAGCGTGATGCCTGCCGCCGAATCGATGTAGATCCGCAGCAGCCCCTCGCGCTTGTTGGGACGATACTCCAGCCCGACCAGCTCATACCCCATGGAGGCTACCGCGGGCTCGGCCAGCGCCGTCAGCTTTTCCCGGATCGCGTCCATGTTCATTCCACACAAATAAAAAATGGGCCCCGAGGCCCATCCGATGCTCAGCGACCGGCGCCCGGCTGACAGGCGCCATCCCGCTGGGTTGCGAACTCCTGCCGCCGGCACCCGGCGGGCGCACCCGGCAGGACAGCACCAGGCCGCTTTCCAGGGCCCGGAACGCCTCGTGCCGGGGCAACGTCGCTCGAGCCGCGCACGGGCCTCGACCCGCGAAACCGCGACGTTTCGAGGCGGGGAACATACACCTCAAGTCACCGTCCGGTCAAGCAAAAGCCGCCCTGCCGCGGAGCACCCGGGCCACCAGGAACGGGCCCGCCACCTCGAAGATGATAGTGGAGGTCACGGCGGTGGTCATCAGCAGGCCGGCGTGCTCCGGAAAGCGCTCCGCCGCCAGCAGCGCCATCCCCATGGCGACACCGGCCTGGGGCGTCAGCGCCAGGCCGATCGCCGGCGGCAGCCGGCCACCGCCCGCATCCAGGCGCACCGCGGCGAGCCCCCCGAGATACCGCCCCGCCAGGCGCAGGACAATGTAGGCGGCGACCAGGCCCAGGGCCGGGCCCACGGCGGTGAAGTCCACGCTCGCGCCGGACAGGACGAAGAAGAACACCAGGAACGGCCACTCGATGTTCTCGATCTCGTTGAACGCCCGCGTATGATGCACGGAGGCATTGGCGATCACGCACCCCGCCACCATGGCCATCAGCAGCCCCGAGATCTCCAGCACCTCCGCCAGGCCGGTCATCAGGAGAATCAGCGCCAGGGCCTCGACCTGGGTCGGCTTGCCCGGTTGCAGACGCCCGGTGAGCCATGCCGCCGGCAGGCCGATGAGCCCGCCCAGCAGCAGCGCTCCGCCGAGCTCCCAGGCCGCGTGCCCCAGCGCGGCCGCCCCGTCGACGGAGGTGTGCCAGCCGAGCAACGCCATGGCGAGCCCGAAGACCAGAATGCCCCAGGCATCGTCGATGGCCACGACCCCCTTGAGCACCCGCGCCCGCAGGCTGTCGTCGCCGCTGTCGCGGACGGCCTGCAGGACCGCGGCCGGATCCGTGGCCACGGAGACCGCCGCAAGGCAAACGGCGACTGCAAGCGGATATCCCATGAGCGCGATCCCCAGCCCCACCACCGCGACGCTGGCGACCACGACGGCCGCGGACACCCGGAAGATGACCGGGCCCAGGGTACGCAAGCGCTCCGCCGTCAGCTCGCCGCCCAGCAGGAACGCCACCATGACCAGCGCCAGCTGGATCAGGGGCTCGCCGAGCTCCCCCAGAGGCCGCACTCCCGGCGACCCGAGCACCAGTTGCTGGACCGCGGCGACCGCCACGCCGATCAGTATGAGAAGGGAAATGCGCGGCATGGACGTGCGCCGCGCCGCCACGTCGACCAGGATGCTCGCGGACAGGATGGCGCCGAGAAGAATCAGGCTGATGGCGGCATCGCCCATGCGGTCGTCCACTCCCACGCGGTCGCGGTTGCACACCAGTACAGGCAGGGAGCCTATCATGGCGGGACAGGCGGCATGATCCGGACACGCCCCGCGCGGCGGTTACGCGAGCACCGGGCCGGGCCCCTACCCCGGGCATGCACGAACCTTCCGGCATCGCCCCGGTCCTAGGGCATCAGGGCGCGGGCGTTGCGGGTGACCGTCCCTGGCACCCGCGGACGTCGGCACGGCTCGGCGGTGCTCAGCCCTCGGCTTCCGTCGCCCCGGACGCCTGGAAGCCGCGCACCAGGTAGTCGAACAGAAGCCCGTAGGCGATGCCCAGCGGGATGGCGACGATGGCCGTGGCCGCCATCAGCGACGGCCAGAAGTAGACGTCGCCGCGGATCAGCTCCGTGGGCACCCCGGCGCTGATGTTGCGCGCGGCGCTCTCGCTGATGAATGTCACCGAGTAGATGTAGTTCGACAGCGACAGCGAGAACGCGAACACCACGCAGGCACCGATGCCGGGCAGGGCCTGGGGCAGCACCACCTTGCGGAACGCGCCGAAGCGCGTGCAGCCGTCCAGCAGCGCCGCCTCGTCCAGCTCCTGGGGGACCGACCGGAAGAAGCCCAGCAGCAGCCAGGTACAGAACGGCACCGTGATCGTGGGCAGAACCAGCACCAGCGACCAGATGGTGTTCGCCAGCCCCAGCCACACGACGATGCGGAACAGCGGGATGAACAGCAGCGTCGGCGGGATCAGGTAGACCAGGAAGATGGCCATGCCCGAGCTCTCGCCCCAGCGGCCCGTCAGGCGCGCCAGGGCGTAGGCCGCCGGAACCGCCAGGACCACCGTGATGGCCACCACGAACACGCCGATGACCACCGAGTTCCACACGAACGTCGGGAACCCCGTGTCCGTGAACAGGAAGATCAGCGGCTCCAGGGTCGGGCCCTGCTCGTAGATGAACGGGTTGGCCCCGAAGGAGAACAACTCCGATTCCTTCTTGAAGGTGGTGATCACGGCGTAGGCGATGGGCAGCACCGCGAACAGCAACAGCAGCACCACCGCCGTGTAGAACCCCAGCTTGCGCAATTGTCGTTGCATGACCACCGGCTCCTAGTCCTTGTGCAGGCGCGACGCGAAGCGCAGGGCCACGATCGCCGCCGCCAACAATACCGGGAAAAGAAACAGCGCAATGGCCGCCCCCTGCCCGAGGTCACCGCTCTCGATGCCCTTGAGATAGGCCCACAGCGGCAGGATCTGGGTGGAATGGCCGGGCCCGCCGCGGGTGAGCAGATCCACCGACGAGATCTCGCCGATCACCAGCAGGGCGGTGAACAGGATGGCCACGATGAGCACCGGCGCCAGCGCCGGCAGGATGACCCGGAACAGCGTCCGGAAGAAGCCGGCGCCGTCGATCTGCGCCTGCTCCAGCCGCTCCCGCGGGATGGACAGCCGGCCGGCCAGGACGATGATGGTCGCCAGCGGCAGGGTGCGCCAGGTGTCCACGAACACCACGGAGAGAATGCCCAGCCACTCGCGACCCAGCCAGTACATGTGCCGCTGCGGCCCGAACAGCCCGTCGGGCCCCAGGATGCCGATCTGCACCAGCACCCAGTCGATGGGGCTGAACTGCGAGTCCAGCAGCCACAGCCAGGTAATGGCCGACAGGGCCACGGGCATGGCCCAGGGCATCATGAACAGCACCTGGACCAGGCGCTTGCCGCGGAACTCCCGCGACAGGATCTCCACGGCGATGGTGGCCAGCACCACGATGCTCACCACCGTCAGCGTGGTAATGATCACGCTGTTGCGCAGGGCCGTCCAGAACGTCTCCTGCTGCATGACCGCCCGGAAGTTGTCCAGGCCGACGAAAGTGTCGATGCTCGGGTTGCCCGCGGTGGCGTCGCTCATGCTCAGGGCGATGGCGATGATGAACGGCACGCCCACGAAGAACACCACGTACAGCACCGCCGGCGCCAGCATCAGCGAGCCCAGCACCCGCGGGCGCTCCAGCGCCCCGGCCAGGCGTTCGCCGAAGGTCGCGGGCGCGCGGGCGCGCACCGGCTCAGAGACTTGTGCGCTCATGCCACTGCCACCTCCGGTCCGCTCTTGCGCATGCCGCTGCGGGCGTCGAAATACTGCGCCTGATGCCGCGGAACCACGAGCTGCGTGCGCTCACCGGCCCGCAGGCGCGGCGTCTCCTGACGCTCCCGGGCGATGATGCGCAGCCCTTCGCCGGATTCCGGCACGCCCCCGTGGACCAGCCCGTAGATCAGCCACTCGGAGCCCAGGAACTCCAGGTGCTCGATCTCCACGTCCAGGTGCAGGGCTGCCTCGACGTCGTCGGGCAGGTCCGCTTCGGCGATCAGGTGCTCGGGACGGGCGCCGATGATCTCGTCGCCTTGGCGGAACAGGTTCATGGGCGGGTCGCCGATAAACCCGGCGACGAACAGATTCGCCGGCGCATCGTAGAGCTCCCGCGGCGTGCCGATCTGGTGGATGCGCCCGCTCTGCATGACGGCGACGCGATCGGCGAGCCCCAGCGCCTCGACCTGATCGTGGGTCACGTACAGGGTGGTGATCTGCGTACGATCCAGCAGGCTGCGCAGCTCGCCCCGCGCCTGGCTGCGGATCTGCGCATCCAGCGAGCTCAGCGGCTCGTCGAAGACGAACAGGTCCGGGTCGCGCACCATGGCGCGGGCCAGCGCCACCCGCTGGCTCTGCCCGCCGGACAGGCGGCTGGGCCGGCGATCGAGCAGGTCACGGATGTCCAGGATCTCCGTCACCCAGTCGATCTTCCGCTTCTGCTCCGTCTCCGGCACCTTGCGGGCGGCCAGGGGAAAGCGGATGTTCTCGCGCACCGTGATGTGCGGGTACAGCGCGAAGCTCTGGAAGACCATGGCCACGTTGCGCCGTCGCGGCGGGATGCCGACGATGGACTCGCCGTTGACCAGGATATCGCCGGCCGTGGGCTCCTCCAGGCCGGCGACCATGCGCATGAGCGTGCTCTTGCCCGAGCCCGAGGGGCCGAGGATCGCCAGCAGCTCGCCGTCCTCGGAGCGGAAATCGATGCCGTCGACGGCATGGATGGACCCGAAATGCTTCTTCAGTTGCCGTGCTTCCAGGATCGCCATAGATCGCTGCCCTCAACACGTTGGACATGGTTCACCGTACACCACCCGGCCGCGGGCCGCGGCCGGGTGGTGAACATGGCAGGACTGCAACGGAGGGATCAGTTCCCTTCGCCGACGTAGCCTCGTTCACGCCACTTGGCAAAGATCTGCTCGATCTCCTCCGCGGTATCGCTCACCGCCTCTTCGGGGGTTTTCACGCCGCGGGCGACGTCGGCCATCATGCTGGAGAGCAGCTCGGACTGGTACACCTCGCTGATCGCCGGGTTGGCATAACCCGGGTAGCCCAGCCACGCGGTCCAGTCCTCGGCCGTCTTGAGCAGGCTCAGCTTGTCCGCCGGCTCGGCCCCCCAGGGGTCGTTATCCAGCCAGCTGTCCTCGCCCAGCAGCTGCGGCGCCGTCGACGGGAAGGCCGGGAAGTTGTAGAACTTGGAGTAGTAGCTGGCGTTGGCGTAGTTGCCCTCCAGGTCCAGCATGAACTTCTTCGCCGCCTGGATGGTGTCCTCGTCCTCGACGTAATCGGGCATGGTGTAGATGAACCACACGTGGGACGGCATCATGCGATCCCCGCGCGGTCCCTCCAGCCCCGGGCGGAAGCCCGTGTCCGCGGCGATCTCCGGTGCCGATTCCTGGGCACTGCGATAGAACGAGATGGAGTTCTGGATGTAGGACGCCCGGCCGCCGATGAACGTCTGGTTGTTCGAGGCCGCGTTCCAGGCGAACACCTCCGGCGTCATGGCATTGTTGTACAGCTGCTGCTGGAACTTCACCGCCTCCAGGACCTCCTCGGAGTCGAAGGTCACGTTGCCGTTCTCGTCCTGGATGGAGCCGCCGTGGGACCAGATCAGGGCCCGGGCGTAGAACTCGGAGTCGATCTCCGGCGACATGCCGACGCCCACGGGAATGCCCGTGTCCTCGTAGATCTGGGCACCGCCCTCCAGCAGGTCCTGGTAGGTCTCCGGCCCCTCGGGGTAGCCCGCATCGTCCCAGAGGGAGCGCCGGTAGTCGCCCGGGTCGGGCACCCAGCCGTGACAGAAGCCGTACCATTGATCCTTCGCCGGCAGGTAGCTGGACCGGGCACAGGTACCTGCCTGCTCGCCGAACTCGGCCTGGGCGGCCTCGTTGACGTCGTCCAGGGACTGCAGGCCGTCGATGAATGCCGTGGGCGGGGCGACCATCTCGAACAGCGTGGCACCCTCACCCGCCGAGATGGACGCCGACAGCGTGGACGACAGATCCGCCAGGTTGATGAAGTTCACGGTGACGTCGACGTTGTGGGCGTCACCCCAGTCCTGGGCGTACTCCTCGAACCACTCGTCGTAGCGCGGCACGAAGTGGCTCCACTGGGTAATGCGCAGCTCCGTGCCGTCCGGGAAGGACTCGGGGAAGCTCATGTCCCCGTATTGCGTGCGGAACTCGATGTCCGGGGGATCGCCGGCGGCCTGGGCCGCCCCGCTCACGGCGAGCAGCGCGGTGGCCGTGATCGCCGTGACGAACCCTTTCCGGTGGATGTGACTGATTTGCTGCAGGGTGTGTTTTGACATGGTTATACCCCCTCTCTCCTCCGATCACCCAAGGTGACACCCTGAGCCTAGAAGGATTGGGGGAACTGTCAAACCGGCAAGTCCCTGCCATGAACCGATTTCCCGCGCCGGAGCCGGACCCGGCGGACCTTCCCGTCACGCCGGCGCCGTTGCCTCGTCGGCGATCTGCCGGAAGGCGCTGACCAGGGTTGCCGGCTCCTGGGCGCCGGAGATCAGGTAGCGCCCGTTGATGATGAACCCGGGCACCCCGGTGATGCCGGCCTGCTTGTAGTAGGCCTCTTCCGCGCGCACCTCGTCGGCGTAGTCGTCGCCGGCGATCACCTGTTCCGCCTCGTCGCCGGGCAGGCCGGCCGCCTCGGCCGCCGCGCGCAGCACGGCGGGGTCGCCGGGATCCTGCCCGTGCCCGAAGTAGGCGTCGAACAGCGCCAGCTTCAGCTCGGTCTGGTGATCCCGGTCACGCGCCCAGCCGAGCAGGCGGTGCGCATCGAAGGTGTTGTGCGCGCGCCGCTGCGCCGCCATGCGGAAGTTCAGCCCCAGCTCGTGCGCAGTGTCGATGATCTGCTGCTGGGCAGCCTGCATCTCCTCGGCGCTGCGCCCGTACTTGCGCATGAGGTGCTCGAGAATAGGCTCGCCCTCGGGCGGCATGTCCGGATTGAGCTGGAACGGATGCCACTGGATGGTAAACGCGAACTCGCCGGCAAGCTCGCCCATGGCCCGCTCCAGGCGCTTGTACCCGATGGCGCACCAGGGGCAGGCGACGTCCGAGACGATATCGATCTGTACCTTGTTCATGATTCACCGCTTTCGGGGGATTGTCTGCCTCGCCCGGGACGCAGGGCGCTCCTCGGGCGTCACCGCCCGGTTGGAGAGGTGCGGAGGCCGCTTTGTTCCCGGTGACGTGCCGCCTGTAGGTGCGACCGGGTCTGTCACGATCCAGTCTATCAGTCCGCGCGAAGAAGGCATGCCGGAATCCACCGATCCGGTCCCGTAGGCCGGGTACCGGCCCCGCGGCATACGAGGCTTCCCGGAAACCACCGGGACCTGGCAGGGTTTCCGGGAACGCTCGCAACGCGCCGGTCACCCCGGCGGCGCACCCGCCGGCCCGAGCTCCTTCGCCTCGGGGCACCAGATGAGATCCGTCACGCCCGGGTCCACGCCCTGCTGCGTGAGCAGCGTGGTGATCTGGCCGCGGTGATGGGTCTGGTGGTTGAAGAAGTGGGATACCGCCAGCCAGTAAGGCATGCGCCGGGGCGCCGGGTTCACGGCGCTGGTGTAGGCGAGCTCGCCGCCGAGGGTTGCCTCCGTCAGCGCCTCCGCCCACGCGCGGATGCGCTCGTCCTCCCGGGCGCGCTCGCTGCGGAGGGTATCGAAGTCCGCATACAGCTCCTGGTCCAGGGACTGGACCGAGAACGGCTCGCCGGTAAAGCGCCCCATCCACAGGCGATCGGCCAGCAGAATGTGGTTCAGCGTACCGTGGATGGAGCGGAAGAAGGCCCCGGCATCCCGCTTGCGCTCGGCATCGGACAGACCGGCGCAGGCATCGTAGATGCGTTCGTTCATCCACTGGTTGTAACGCGCCATCCCGCGGGCATGGATAAGCAGGCTCATGGCGACCTCCCGTTCATTCGGCCATTTTTGCACCGCAATACCAGCATGCCACCGGTTCTCCGGGGAATGCCATAGCCGCCCGGCTACTTGACGGCCCCCGACGGGCGGGAGGAGCCGCCCCCGCCGAGCGCCTGCAGCGGTGGCGGCAGGGGCTCCAGGGACGCGCCCGCGGCCCGCGTCCGGCGCGCAATCGCCGCGAGTCGCTCGGCGCTGCGCGGGTGGGTGCGAAGCAGATCCACCGGGCCCGCATCGCCGCGTCGCTGCTGCATGTGCCGGAAGAACTCGCCGGCGCCCGCGACGTGGCCGTAATGCGCGCGCAGCGCGTCCAGGGCCGCGCGATCCGCGGCCCGCTCCATGTCCCGGTTGAAGCTCAGCACGGTCATGAGCCCCGCCGAGCCCAGCACCTCCTGCACCCCGGATTGCCCGGTCGCCCCGGAGATGGCCGCCCATACCAGGCTGATGACGGCACTGCGCCCCAGCGCCCGGACCGGATCACGGTGCTTGACGTGGGCGATCTCGTGGGCGAGCACCATGGCCAGGGCGTTCTCCGAGGAAAGCGTTGCCACCAGCCCGCGGGTGACGATCACGTGGCCGCCCAGGGTGGCGAACGCGTTGGGGACGGCCTGGTCCGTGAGGTGCACCCGCACGGACATGCCCTCGGGCAGGTCCGCGGCCACCGCCAGCTCGTCCGCCAGAGCCTGCAGGGCGTCACGGGCCTGCGGGTACTGCGAGACCACCCCGGGCTCGACGCCGCGGGCCACGGCGCGCTCCCACTCGAACGGCACCAGCGGCGCCAGCCGTTGCGCGGCGACCACCAGCACCGCCGTGACGACCACGGCGGCGACGGCCAGCCCCGCCGCCAGCGTCAGGAACTCGCCCAGGCCGCTGGTCTCCGGGCTGTTGACGCCCTCCGGCGGCTGCGGATTACGACGCGGCGCCTTCACGGTCTTTCGGAATCAGCGCGGTACCGTAGGCCAGCACCTCGATGGATCCGAGCCCGCTGCCGGCATTGCCGGAGACCCGGCTGGTCTCGAAGCGCATATTGAACACGGCGTCGGCGCCGAACTGGCGTGCCTGCTCCTGCATGCGCAGTACCGCCTCGCGGCGGCCCCGGTCCAGCAGCGACTCGTAGGCGGACACGCGACCGCCGACGAGATTGCGCAGCATGGCCAGGGTGGACTTGAAGTAGTCCACGGAGACGACGACGTTGCCCCGGACGAGCTCGCTGTCGTGGTGCAGATACTCCCGCGGCGGCGAGCGGGCAGGGACCACCACCAGGCCCCGGTAGGCCAGCTCGCGGCGCCGGATCCGCCGGTAGTGGCGCTTCTCCGCCAGCCGCCCGAACACGAATCCCACCACCAGGAGGACCAGGATGAGAATCAGCTCCATGATGCCCTCCTACATGTCGTCGAGGACGACCGCCGTTCCGTAGGCGAGAATCTCCGAGGCCCCGGCCGAGATGGCGGAGGTGGAGAAGCGGACGTTGACCACGGCATTGGCGCCGATGGCCTCGGCCTGGCTGGTCATCCGCTCCAGTGCGTACTCGCGGGCATCCTCCAGCAGCTCCGTGTACCCGGTGAGCTCGCCGCCCACCAGGTTCTTCAGGCTGGCCATGAAGTCCCGGCCGACGTGCTTCGACTGCACCGTACTGCCCTGGACGATGCCGAAGTGCTCCCGGACACGCTTGCCGGGTACGATTTCCATGTTGCTGATCAGCATGCAACCTCCTCTGTCTCCAATCGTTGTTGTCCACGCTCTCCCGGCCGCCGGGGGCCCCCGCCATCAGCAGCCGCCGCCCCCGTCACCGCCTCCGCCTCCTGCGCCACCGGCACCCACGGCACCACCGCCGCTGGAGATCCCGGTATTGAGCCAGAACATCATGTGGAGGCCGATGGCCAGAACGTCCAGCCGCGTCGGCAGGCGCGGCGTCAGGAAAAAGGCTTGCCGGGAGAATTCGCTGGGCTCCAGCTCGGCCGTCAGCCCCCTGGGGCCGAAAAGCAGCCGCTGGATGTCGCGCCGCGCAGAACCGTACGCGGTGCACTGCACCTGGTAGGGTTGATCATCGATCACGAACCGGCCGGCGGCTTCGCGGGTCGTCTCCGTGGTCTCGCGGATCTCGGTGACGATGCCGGCCCCGGCCCGCCACACACGCCGTCGCCGGGGCACTCCGAATACCGAGCGGGCCATGTTCGCCACCGCCTCGCCCACGGTGGCGTCATCGGGCCGTGCCAGCCGATAGCGACGGCCGCGGAAGCGCAGCTGCTCCGGCCGCCCCGACCACAGCCCGGGCTCCTCGATGGAGGCCAGCGTCTCCTCGCCGCGGGTGATCGCAATGGAGCGGCCGTCCCGCCGGAAGGGGCTGCGGAACAACCCCGGCGCGACGACATACAGCGGATCGCTGACGGATTCCTTGTCCGGCTGGGCAGTATCCTTCATGCCTGGGCCCTTGTGACGACTCCGGGTACAAGCGTACCTGCCCGGAACCCGGGGTAAAGGCCCAGTGTCTCAAAATGCGACCCATTCCACGGTCCGCGCACGCCGCAGGCGGAGGATCCGCCGCGCCGCTCACGCTCGTGCCGGTCGCGCCCGCCACAGCAGCAGCAGGCCCCACGCCATGGCGGCCAGCATGATCGCCCGCCCGGCGTTCAGGGTGACGGCGGCCAGCGTCGTGTCGTAGGCGAGAAGGCCCGTCTCGCCGAGGATGAACTCCCAGTCGTGGAAACCGTAGGGCGACGACTTGCCGTAGTTGCCGCCCAGCAGGGGGAGCTCGCCGGCCCGGGCATCCGCCATGTAGGGGGCGATGTCGAGGAAGTTCTGGCCGAACCACCACAGGCAGAGACTGGCGCCGAAGGTATCCTGGCGCTGCCACAGCAGCGCGACGCCGCAGATCACCGGCATCAGGAGCTGCGCCAGGGTCCCGCCCAGCGACCCGATGAACTGGCCGAAGAGACCGAAGATCACGTGCCCGGCCTCGTGGAAGGGCAGGTTCACGCTGTGCAGGAAGCCGGGCCGATGCCCCAGGGCATCGATATCCTGCAGCATGTAGCTCCAGCCCCAGACCACGAAGACGAGCCAGAGACCGAGACAAGGCCAGAAGAACTGCCGGGCCGCCACGGGCGGAGCCAGCAGCTCGCGCCCCAGGGAAGACCACCGGCCGCCCTCGCCGGCGTCCGTGTCCCGGGCGCTTGCCTCCACTGCCTCCAGGCGCTCCAGGTAGGCTTCGTACTTGTGGAACACCAGCCCGCAGCTGCTGCAGGCAATCTCCCCGGCTTCCCGGGGATGACCGCATTTCGGGCACTCCATGGACACTCCCTCGCCGGGCCCCGACGGACGCGCCGGAGTAGGGTGGCTGAGGGTACTGTGCCCCGGCCGGAGCCACCGCTTCAATTCCCTGAACCCGGGCGGGGCCGGGGTAGCCGTACCGCGAAGGCTGTCCGACAATGAGCCTGAAGCCACATGGCGAGGATCCCATGGCCGACGACACGGGCATCGACGGGCTGTTCACCATCGGCTATGAAGGCGCCTCCATGGAGGCATTCACGGGTACTCTCCGGCATCACGCGGTGGACCTCCTGGTGGATGTCCGGCAGGCCCCCGTATCCCGGCGCCCGGGTTTCTCCAGGAAGGCCCTGGCGGAGACGCTGGCGGACAGCGGCATCGGATACCGCCACGAGGGCGCCCTCGGCGCGCCGAAGTGGCTGCGGGACCAGGTGCGCGAGGACGGCGACTACGCCCGCTTCTTCCGCGCCTACGATGAGCACCTGCGCGCGCATGGCGACCGGCTCCACGCCCTGGCCGAGGCGCTGCACGGCCGCGTCGCCCTCATGTGCTACGAGCGCGATGTCGCCGTTTGCCACCGGCAGTCCGTTGCCGAAGCGCTGGCCGCCCGCACCGGGCTGGAGCCCGTTCACCTGGACGCAGCGGCATGAAGATCCGGTCAGGCGAGCATGAGCCAGACGCCGCCGATCATCAGCGCCACCCCCACCCAGCGGACCAGGTGCCAGCGCCCGCCCGCGAGCTTCTCCACCAGGATCAGCAGCGTAAGCAGGGCCATCCAGGCCAGGTTCATGACGCCGAAGACGAACATGAGCAGCATCAGCGCCCAGCAGCAGCCGATGCAATACAGCCCCTGGCGCAGGCCCAGGCCGACGGTCGCCCGTATGCCTTCCGGGGGACCGGCCGCCAGCAGTCCGAAGGGACTGCGGCAGTACCGCAGGCAGACGTCCTTCAGCGGCGTCAGCTGGAATGCGCCGGCGGCCACCAGCAATCCCCCCGCAAGCACGGAGCTCTCCACCCTGGAGCCGGCGGCAAACAGCGACATGGCGTCCAGCGCATACTGCGCCCCGGCAGCGGCGGCAGCGTATCCCGTCCAGGCCAGCAGGTAGCCCGTCGCGAAAAGATACGGAAGCACCGGCGCCGCTCCCGGGCGACGCCGCGCCAGCGCCGCCATGGACAGCAGGCTCGGCATGGCCCCGGGGAGCATCATCGCCACCATCATCACCGCCCACATGGTGACCATGGCGGCGAAGGGCGCAGCGTCGGCGGGCATGGCCGGCATCATGCCGGCCATGCGGATCATGTACCACCAGGCGAACGCAGCGGCCGCCGTAATGCTGGCAACGAGCACCAGCTCGTGGGCGTGCCCTTTCGAGTAACCGAGCGCACTCATGCCCTTTCCTCCCTGGCTGCTGTCGCCGGTCAGCCCGCCTGGTAGCGGAACGGGCCGTAGTACGCGGTGCGCTGTTCCACGCTCAGGTCGATGCCGTGCCCGCGGTGACTCACCTCCCGCGACTGGGCCACCATCAGGTCGTTCCCCGGCGCGATGGCGACCGGGTGCCCGGTAATACGCACGCTCGCGCCGTCCTGCCCCTCGATGCCCTCCAGCGCGGCGGCGCCGTGGTTGCCGATGCGCAACCCGACCCGACGGCCCTCGACGGTGAACGTCATGGGCGCTGTCTCGATGCCCAGGATTTCACCGACGAACGACGCCAGCGTTGCCGGATGGCCGCCCGCCTGGCCGCCGTAGATCTGTACCAGCGCGTCCCGCTGGGCCTCGTCCGCCTCCGCATCCACGTACACGACCACGCTCCAGCCGCCGGCGGTCAGGTTCCCCGGTGCGTGCACCATCATGGCCAGGTTGAGCCCGTCCAGGCGGGTCTCCCCGAAGTGGCCGCGTTCCACGTGCCACCCCACCAGGGCGTCACAGGTCCCCTCCGTCGGGTCCCCGCCGAACAGGCAGGGGCACGCGCCCTTGCACGTGCATGCCTCGAAGTACGTACCATCCACTCGCCATTCGACACCCATGATGACTCCTCCCTCGATGCGGATTGACCCCGGGCCGTATCCGGCGCCGCGGTACTGCAGGTATAGCCCGCGCCGCGCCCGCCAGCGTGAGGGCGCCATGAGAATTTCATGAGAATCGCCCCGCTCCGGTCGAACGGTGACGTGGCGGCGGGCGCCGGAACGGTTAAGCTTTCATGGAAGAGGCGTTCCCGGAATCACTGCGACAGCCGGCACAGGGCGAGTCGACGGCACCGGAGCACCAGGGATCGGATGATCGGGGGTAGGCCATGCGCGTCGCGGATCGTCTGGGACAGCGCGCGGCTGCGGCGATGCTCGGCCGCGAAACCGAGCTCGGGCAGCTGCGGACCCTGCTGGAACGGCAGGGCCCGCGGATCGCGCACGTCCACGGCCTGCCCGGCATCGGCAAGTCCACGCTGCTGCGCGGCTTCCTGTCAGCGGCCGCAGCGCAGGGCGCGCGCGTCATCCTGCTGGACTGCCGCGGCATCGAGCCCACGCCGGACGCCTTTCTGGCTACCCTCGGGGAGCTCGCCGGCAGTCCGCGCCCCGGTTCTGCGCGCATCGCGGACTGCCTGCCCGATTCCGGGGAAACGCTGGTCCTGGGGCTGGATGCCTTCGAGCATTTCCGGCTGCTGGACCCATGGCTACGGCTGCATTTCATCCCGGAGATGACCGAGAACGTGCGTATCGTCCTGGCCGGACGCCACCCACCGGCCACCGGGTGGTTGAGCGAGGGCTGGGAAGACCTGACCCTGGACCTGCCGCTGGGGCCTCTCCAGCCGGACGATGCCTCCGCTCTCCTCAAAGGCGAGGGCCTGCGGCCGGAGCAGTGCGCCCTCATGGCGGGTCGCCTGCACGGGCAT
The DNA here is from genome assembly GCF_030409225.1 of Aquisalimonas lutea. Taxonomy (GTDB): domain Bacteria; phylum Pseudomonadota; class Gammaproteobacteria; order Nitrococcales; family Aquisalimonadaceae; genus Aquisalimonas; species Aquisalimonas lutea. The sequence goes on along the minus strand of NZ_JAUFPK010000001.1, from coordinate 1,769,952 downwards.
CCGCTGGCACTGCGCCTGGCGGCGACGACGCTCCGCGAGCGCCCGGACGTGAGCCTCGACGACACTTCCCTGCAGGGCGTCATGGACCGTCTGACCGCCGTCTACCTGGAAGACATCGACGACCCGCTGCTGCGCCGGATCATCGAGGGCGCCGCGGTGGTCCGCCGGGTGACGGTATCACTGCTGGCGGCGCTGTTCCCCGGATCCGATGCCGAAGCCGCCTACAGCGCCCTCGAACGCCTGCCCTTCACCGAGAGCGCCAGCGACGGGCTGCGCATCCACGAGGCCGTTCGTACGCCCCTCGCCCGGACCCTGCACGCGCGCAACCCGCACCAGTACCTCGAGCATCGGCGGCGGGCCTGGCGTGCCCTGACCGCGGAAGCGGGCACCGCCGGCCGGCCGGACCTGTGGCGCTACACGGCGGACATGCTCTACCTCATCGAGAACCCGGTCTGCCGGGAGGCCTTCTTTCCCACCGCGGCCGCCCGGCTAGTGGTCGAGCACCCCCGCGCCGACGACCGGCCCACCATGCAGGCGATCGCGCGTGGGCACGAAGGGCCGCGCGCCGTGGAGTGCCTGCGCATGTGGATGGACACCGCCCCCGGGGCGTTCGCGGTCGTGCGCGGCCCCGGCGGGGGCTGCGAGGGCTTCTGCTGCCGGCTCGACCCGGCCCGGGTGCCGGTCCGGGCCCTGGCCGATGACGCCGTTACGGCCGCCTGGCGGGATCATCTCCGGACCCACCCGGTACCGGCGGGCAACAGCGTCCTGTTCATCCGCCGGTGGCTGGCGCGCAGCGAGGGTGAGCGGCCCGGCGGGGTGCAGGCAGCGGCATGGCTGGACCTGAAACGCACCTACATGGAGATGCGCCCGGCCCTGTCCCGCGTCTACCTGACCGTGACCGACCTGGCACCGTATGCCGCCATCGCCGCCGAGCTCGGCTTCCAGGTCCACCCGGAGCTGGCGGTGACCATGGACGGCCATACCTACCATACCGCCGTTCTCGAGTTCGGCGCCGACTCGGTGGACGGCTGGCTGGCGACTCTGGCCGCGCGCGAGCTCGGTCTCGCGCCGCCCGCCGACATTCTCGACCGCGACGCCCGCGAGCTCGTCCTGGATGAGGGGCGTGTCCCCCTCACGCCCCTGGAGTACGGCGTGCTGGTCCACCTGCAGGATCAAGCCGGACGGGCGGTGTCACGGCAAACCCTGCTGCATGATGTCTGGGGCAGCACGTACACTGGCTGGAGCAACAAGGTGGACGCCGTGGTCGCCGCCCTGCGGCGCAAGATGGGCCGGCACGCCGACTGCATCGAGACGGTGACCGGCGTCGGCTATCGCTACCGCGGGAAGTGTTAACAGGCCCTAGAAGGTTGGTGATGACCATGCGCACCGGAAACACGCCCCTGGTCGAGCCGGAGTGGCTCGCGCTGCACGTCGACGACCCCGATGTCCGCGTCGTGGACTGCCGGTTCAGCCTGATGGAGCCCGAGGCGGGGCGGCAGCAGTATACCGCCAGCCACATCCCCGGGGCCGTGTACGCCCACCTGGACGATGACCTGTCGGGCCCCACCGGGCCCGCCACCGGGCGCCACCCGCTGCCCGAGACGGAGGTCTTCGGCCGGCGCCTGGCCTCCTGGGGGATCAACAGCGACGACACCGGCAGCCCCACGTTCGTGGTCGCCTACGACGACGCGCGGATGTCGTTCGCCGCCCGCCTGTGGTGGCTGCTGCGCTATTTCGGGCACCGGCACGTGGCAGTGCTCAACGGCGGCTGGTCGGGCTGGTGCAACGCCGGCCTGCCCGTCAGCAGCGAGGTCCCGCAGCCGCGCCCGGGCCGCTTCACCGCGCACCCGCATCCGGAGTGGGCGGTGGACTTCGAGACGGTGGCCGGCCTGGTCGGGCGCCCCGAGGTGACCCTGATCGACGCCCGCTCCCCGGAGCGCCACCAGGGCCGCAGCGAGCCCATCGACCCCGTCGCCGGCACGATCCCGGGCGCCGTCAACTACTTCAGCAACAACGTGGTGGACGACGACGGGCGCATGAAGGCACCGGAACAGCTTGCCGAGTACTGGCGCAGCCTGGATGCGGCCGAGGAGACCGTCGCCTTCTGTGGCTCCGGGGTGACCGCCTGTGTCAACGTGCTCTCCCAGGAGGCCGCCGGCCGCTCTCCCTCCCGCCTGTACGTGGGCGGCTGGAGCGAGTGGTGCCGACGCAACGGGACCTGAGGGGGCCGGTTCCGCTCAATCCACGGGCTTGCCCCGCAGGGCCTTGGTACGCCCGCGGCGGGTTTTCTCGTCCATCCGGCGCTGCTTGGCCGCCTTCTTCGGCCGCGTCGGCCGCCGGGTCTTCACCGGCCGCATGGCGTCCCGGATCAGGGTGCGCAGCCGCTCCAGGGCATCGGCGCGGTTGTCCTCCAGCGTCCGGTACTGCTGCGCCTTGATGACGACGACGCCGTCCTTGTTGATGCGCTGGTCCGGCAGGGCCAGCAGCCGCTCCTTATAGGCCGGCGGCAGGCTGGAGCCCGGGATATCGAAGCGCAGGTGCACGGCCGTGGACACCTTGTTCACGTTCTGGCCGCCGGCGCCCTGGGCGCGCACCTGGGTGATCTCGATGTCGCGCTCCGGCAGGGTCACGGTGTTGGAAAGCCGCAGCATGGTTTCATCCTCGGAGCCGTTGCTGAACGCCGTTACCGAAGCCGGTTTCAGGCGAACAGCGTAAAGCTCAGGGCCACGTAGACCCCGTACGCCGCCAGAAGCAGCCCGCCCTCCGGGCGGCTGAGGCGGCGCCCAGTGTACAGCAGCCCCAGCAGCACCACCGCGGTGGCCAGCATCACCCACTGGTCGAACTGCAGGATGCGCCCGGCCACCGGAAGCGGTTGCAGGATCGCGGAAAGACCCAGAATCCCCAGCACGTTGAAGATGTTGCTGCCGAGAATGTTGCCCACGGCAACGTCCGCGTGCCGGCGGAGGGTCGCAAGCACCGACACCGAGAGCTCCGGCAGCGAGGTGCCCACCGCCACCAGGGTCAGGCCGATCACCGCCTCGGACAGGCCGAAGTACTCGGCGATCCCCACCGCCCCCGTCAGCAGGACCCGGGAGCCGCCGATGAGCAGCGCGAGACCGAGGACGACGGCGCCGATGGTCCACGGCACCGACCGCGGCACCGGGGATACCTCGTTGCCCTCCGCCGCGTGCATTTCCGCGGAGGGCGCCGCACTGGAACGTTCCGTCGTGTACGCCCAGACCAGGTAGGCAGCCAGTGCCACCAGCAGGATGACGGCGTCGAACCGCGCCAGGGCGCTGCCGCCGACCAGGACCACGAACAGCACGCTGGCGGCGATCACGGTGACGGCATCCCGCTGCAGCGCGAGCGGGCGCACCGCCAGCGGCGCGATCACCGCGCATACGCCGAGAATGAGCAGGATGTTGCCGATGTTGCTGCCCACCACGTTGCCGACGGCGATGTCCGGCCGCTGGCTCAGCGCCGCATCCACGGACACCACCAGCTCCGGCGCCGAGGTGCCGAAGCCGACGATGACCAGCCCGCTCAGCAAAGGGGAGACACCGAGCCGGCGGGCGGCCGCCAGGGAACCGCGGATCAGTGTCTCGCCGCCGACGGTGAGCAGGGCGATGCCGATAACGAGAAACAGGATGTTGAGCACGAGTCGGGCCTTCTTCTCTGCCGGCGCGCGTCCGAACCGGTCATTGTACATGGGACTACCGCCCGACAGGGTACCTGCAAACGCCGGGAAAGCCAGCACCGGACAACAATCCGGGGCGACAATCGAAAAGATGTTGCATCGCAGCATCCACCTTGCTATATTGCATCGCATCAAAGGCAGGCCGCCTTTGCAGAACGAGCCAACAGAGGATCATCGAGATGAGCAACGAAGCCGTTACCCAGATGCAGAAGCAGTTCGACAGCACCATCGCCGGCCCGGCCCGCACCTATGCCAGCCTGGTCCTGGATCACTTCGAGCAGCTCGCCAGCCTGCAGTTCGATGCGGTCAAGGCCTACGCCGAGACCGGCGTCCAGCAGGCCCGCGCCGCCCTGGACGTGAAGGATGCCTCCGACGTCCGCGCCTACGTCGAGAACCAGCAGAAGATCGCCAAGGACCTGGGCGAGCGCTTCAAGGGCGACGCCGAGAAGGTCGTGTCCCTGAACCAGGACTTCGCGCAGAAGGCCCAGAAGGTGACTGAGGACACCGCCAAGAGCGCGTCCAAGGCCGCCGGCCAGAGCAAGTAACCACCCGGGCAACGCCTGACGTGAAGCCGCCATCCCCTGCCGGGGTGGCGGCTTTTTTTATGCCCGCGTTTGCCTAGTGTCAGGTGCCGGCGTGAAAGCGCCGGTGCAGCTCGCGCACCTGCTCCGCCAGGCCGGGCACCGGCCCCTCCACCGGAACGCCGGGCGCGACCGTCCGGATCGGCAGCGGCCGCACGGGCGGCTCGGGCACGCCGAGCTCGGCGAGCCACGCCACCAGCTGCTCCGAGGAGCTGACGTAGACGATCCGGCCCAGCCCCACCCAGGCGTGCGCCGCCGCGCACATGGGGCAGTGCTCGCCGGAGGTGTACACCGTGGCCGCGGCCCGCTCGTCGGCGCTCATGTGCGCCGCGGCCCACCGCGCCAGGGCGAGCTCGGGGTGCTGGGTGTGATCGCCGGAGGCGACGTGGTTGTGGTCCTCGGCGAGCACGGCCCCGTCGGCGGACACGAGCACGGAGCCGAACGGCTCGTCACCGGCTTCCAGCGCCTGGGTGGCCAGCTCGACGCAACGGCGGAGATACGGCAGGTCGGCTTCAGTGGGCATGCGGCATTCTCCCGGCATCGTGGACGGCCGAACAGCGGCGGGCTACTCCGCCGGGCCGGACTCCAGGGTCCTGACCTTCGGGCGCCGGCGGCGCCGCGCCTTCGCCGGTACCATACGGCGCATGGACTCCATCCTGCCATAGCACAGCAGCTTGTCGCCGGCCTCCAGCACGCGGTCGACCTTGGGATTGGGAATCACCTTGGCCCCCCGGTAGAGGGTCAGGACATTGATGTCCTGCTCCCAGAGGCCGGTGTCCTTGATGGTCAGGCCGACGAAATCCGATCCTTCCGGAATATAGATCTCGCTCACCCCGTAGCCCTTGCTTACGGTGAGGCGCTGGCGGATGTCGATCTCCGGGAAATCCACCTGCGCGGCGATGTACTCGATCACCGCGCCGGCGACGTCGAGCTGCGTGCAGTACTCGATGCCCTCCAGGCCCGGCGACGAGTTGACCTCCATGATCTGCGGGCCGCTGCGGCTCTCCAGCATGTCCACCCCCGCCACGCGCAGCCCCATGATCTGCGCCGCGCGCACGGCGGTCTCGCGGAACGACTCCGGCAGCTCCACGGCCTCGGCGACGCCGCCACGATGCACGTTGCTGCGGAACTCCTGGCCCTGCGCCACTCGCCGCATGGCCGCCACGACCCGGTCGCCGACCACGAAGGCACGGATGTCCCGCCCCTTGCTCTCGGCCACGAACTTCTGGATCAGGACGTTCTGCTTCTGGCTCTGCAGCAGCTCCACGATGGACTCGGCGGCCTTGACGGATTCCGCCAGCAGCACCCCGATACCCTGGGTCCCCTCGATCAGCTTGATGATCACCGGCGCGCCGCCGACGCGCTCGATGGCCGGAAGCACGTCCTTCTTGTCGCGGACGAAGGTCGTCCGCGGGATGCCGATGTGGTGCCGGCTCAGGATCTGCAGGCTGCGCAGCTTGTCCCGGGAGTTGAGAATGCCGTGCGCCGTGTTGGCGCAGAACACGTCCATTTCCTGGAACTGCCGGACCACGGCCGTGCCGTAGTAGGTGATCGACGCGCCGATGCGCGGCAGCACCGCGTCGTAGTCGCTGAGCGGTTTCTGCCGGTAGTAGAGGTCCGGCACGCCCCGCTGGAGGTCGATGGCGAACTTCAGGGTATTGAGCACCCTGACCTCGTAACCGCGCTCCTTCGCGGCTTCCCTGAGGCGGCGCGTGCTGTAGGACCTCGGGCCGCAGGAGAGAATGGCCAGTTTCATGATGCGCACCCTCCTTGAGCGTAGTAGCAGGCCGGGCACGCTTGCAGCGGCGATCGCCGGCCGGTGCCGCTCCGGCCCATCATGAGGGACGGCAGGCGCGTTGGCCAGCACAGGCCGGCGTCGTCGCCGCTCCGGCGGGTGCGGGCCCGGGTGTACGTACTAGCCCTCATGCGGTGGTCCCGCGCCGGCGTGATAATGGTCCCGTCAGTCACTGCAAACGCGGAGGTACCCCGTGGAACGGATCATGATGTCGGTGCCGGGGCTGCTCGTCGCCCTGGCGGTCACCCTGTCGACTGTCCTGGGCCCCCGGGCGGGCGCCGCCGAGGACACCGCCACGGCGGTCTTCGCCGGGGGCTGCTTCTGGTGCGTCGAGGAGGCGTTCGACGGCGTCGACGGGGTCATCGACCATACCGCCGGCTTCGCGGGCGGCCACGTCGAGAACCCCAGCTACGATCAGGTGGTCGCCGGCGGCACGGGCCACGTGGAGGCCGTGCGCGTCGAGTACGACCCCGCGGACGTCTCCTACGAGCGGCTGCTGCACGTATTCTGGCGCAACATCGACCCGCTGGACGACGGCGGGCAGTTCTGCGACCGGGGCAGCACCTACCGCACGGTGATCTTCGTCCAGAACGAGGACCAGCGCCGGGCGGCGGAACGCTCCCGGGAAGAGCTGGAGCAATCGGGACGCTTCGACAGGCCCATCGCCACGGAGATCATCGCCGACGACACGTTCTACGCGGCGGAGGAGTACCACCAGGACTACTTCAAGAAGCGCCCCCTGCGCTACAAGTTCTACGTCTCCAGCTGCGGGCGCTACGGCCGCCTGGACGAGGTCTGGGGCGACGAAGCCCGCCCCGGACACGGCTGACCGGCCCCGGGGGCGCCACAGGCGCCTTCCCGCGGTGCTTCCCGGCACCCGGACAATGGGCTATACAGGGAGGTACTAACCTTCCCGGAAGTATTGGGCCGGCAAGGAGGAGCCATGGCCGAGACAATGCGTCCGTTTTTCCCGATCATTTACGTGCGCGGCTATGCCATGACGCCGGGGGAGATCGCCGCCACGGTGGCGACCCCCTACATGGGCTTCAACCTGGGCTCGACCAAGATCCGCCAGAGCTGGGACGGCTCCGTGCACCGGCATGTCTTCGAGTCGCCCCTGGTGCGGCTCATGAAGGACTACGGCTACACGGACATCTACGCCGGGGGCGTCGAGCGCGCGGGACGCCTGCCGGCGAAGAGCGTCGTCATCCACCGCTACTACGAGCAGGCGGACGAGCACCTCGGCACCGGCGAGCGGCCCACGATCATCGACGCCGCCCGCGGCCTGCGCGACGCCATCCACCGTCTCCGGGATCAGGTCTGCGGCGACGACGCGGCGATGCGCGAGCAGTTCCGGGTCTACCTGGTCGCCCACTCCATGGGCGGGCTGGTGTGCCGGTGCTTCCTGCAGAACGACCAGGTCAGCACCGAGGCCGACCGCGCCCTGGTGGACAAGGTCTTCACCTACGCCACGCCCCACAACGGCATCGAGCTCGCCGGCATCAACGTGCCGCAGTTCCTCGACACCTGGCACATCAACAACTTCAACCGCAGCGAGATGGCCCGCTACCTGCAGCTGCCCGCCGATGCCGAGCGCGTGGATACGCTCGACGGCCGGTTCGATCCCCGGCGTTTCTTCTGCCTCATCGGCACCAACGCCCCGGACTACGAGGCCGCCGGCGGGTGGTCGAGCAAGCTGGCCGGCGAGATGAGCGACGGCCTGGTGCGCATCGACAACGCCGCCGTGCAGGGCGCACCCCGCGCCCATGTCCACCGCAGCCACGGCGGTGCCTTCGGCATCGTCAACTCCGAGGAGGGCTACCAGAACCTCACGCGCTTTCTCTTCGGCGACGTACAGGTCCGCGGCATCCTGGAGGTCGAAGCCCTGCCGCTGCCCCCGTCCGTGCGCAAGGCCCGCGCGGAGGGCCGCGAGGTGCGCGCCTCGTACTACTTCGAGGCCGGCGTAGCGCCGCGCGCCGCCAGCGGCTACATGCTCAGCGAGCGCCGCCGGGACACGTTCTCCGCCATTCTGCGCCAGTTCGACGAGATGATGCGCTGGCAGACGGAAGGCGGCGCGTCGCCCCGCTGGCCGGTGCTGTTCTCGGTCTTCCTCGACCGGCGGCGGATCACCCGGGGGGAGACCCTGGTCTTCAGCGTGGAGCTGGCCGTCTCCACCACGGACTATACCGTGGACGGCTTCCTGTTCCTCGACCGGAAAATCCCGTCGGAATACCTGTTCCGGGACACCATCACCCTGCGCGCGCGCCCGGCCGGCGACGACTGGAACCTGCGCTACATCCTCAGCGACGAGGACTGGGGCGAGGGGCGGGGCCGCCCGGCGGAGCGAACGGACGCCGGATTCGTCATTCCGCTGCGCTCGCGCAAGGGGTTCAGGGCGAGGCTCCGCATCGAGCCCCGCCACTGGCAATAGGGCCTGTTAACACATCGCGCATTCACCGCATGGCGGTCCCACACGCCCTGCCGCGTCGCCGCGTCGACGGCGCTCCTGCAGCGCCCGCCGGGCGTCGACCCGCAGGGGCAGCCGCAGGGCCCAGAGGATGTCCTCGCGGCGGTATCCCATATCCTCCAGGATCCGGTCACTCTGGGCCAGCAGCGGCAGGAAGCGCCGCCGGAACCGGCGGCGCTGCCGGTACAGCGCCACCCAGCGCTCGATGGCGCGGATCAGGCCGAGCGGCGGCATGGCCGGCATGTAGAAGTCGGGCATGGACGCCGGACGGTTCTGTGGAACCTCGCAACGGCGGATCGGATTGGCATTGCTCATGTCGCACCTCCCTCGGGGCAGCCGCGCGGTACGCGCCTGCCGGTAATTGCCTTGCAGTGATCGGAGACCGCGATCCCTGACGCGATCTCTGGGAAGGATCATGGCGGCGGCGCATTGATTAGACAAACGAAAAGATTTACATTTAACTTTAAGTAAAATTGAAAGGTCTCGTCATGAACCAACCCGCCACACCGCTGAACCACGGCGCCCTGCCCTTGCTGGATACCGAGGTGCTGCGCACCTTCGTGACCATCGCCGAGAGCGGCAGTTTCACCCGGGCCGCACGGCAGGTCTTCCGCACGCCCTCGGCGCTGAGCATGCAGATCAAGCGCCTGGAAGAGACCCTGGGCCAGCCCCTGTTCGTGCGCGAGGCGCGGCGGGTGCGCCTGACCCCGGAGGGCGAGATGCTGCTGGGATACGGACGCCGCCTGCTCCAGCTCAACGAGGAAGCGGTGACGCAGTTCCTGGCGCCGTCACTGGAGGGGCGCGTGGGATTCGGCACCACCGACGATGTCGGCTCCCGCATCCTGCCCGGCGTGCTGGCGCAGTTCGCCCGCTCGCACCCGGCGGTGCAGGTGGACGTGGTCGTCGGCAACAGCAGCGCGATGCTCAAGCGCCTGGAGGCCGGCGAGCTGGATTTGGTGCTGGTCACCGCCGGCAACGACGGCCAGGAGCCGCAGGGCGAGATCGTCCACAGCGAGCCGCTGGTGTGGGCGGGGCGTGAAGGCGGCATCGCCACCCAGCGCTCGCCCTTGCCCGTGGCGCTGGCCAACCGCGGGTGCGCATGGCGCGCGGCGGCGCTGGATGCCCTGGACCGCGCCGGCATCGCCTACCGCGTCGCCTATACCTGCGAGCACTGCGCCGGGCAGGAAGCCGCCATGCTCGCCGACCTGGCCGTGGCGCCGTTCCCGGTGAGCCTGGTCAAGCCGCCCCTGCGCAAGCTCGACCAGGACGCACTGCCGCCGCTGGGGGACTACCAGGTGGCGCTGGTTCGCCGCAGCGCCACGGGCAGCGCCGGCGACGCCCTGGCCGGCCACGTGGTCGAGGCGTTCCGGGACCTGAGGAAACACTGAGGCCCGCCAGTGCTTGCGCCGCGATAGCTAGCCTCCCGCCTCCACCGCGGTCGCACGCGACTCTGCGTATCCGCCCTCCGCGGGCTCCAGGCCGAGAAAGCCTCCCGACTGGCGCTGCCACAGCGCCGCGTACAGGCCGCCCCGGGCCAGCAGCTCGTGGTGGCTGCCGCTCTCCGCCACGCGCCCGCCATCGATCACCACCAGCCGGTCGAGCGCGGCGATGGTGGACAGGCGATGGGCGATGGCGATCACCGTCTTGCCTTCCATGAGCGTGTAGAGCTGCTCCTGGATGGCGGCCTCGACCTCGGAGTCCAGCGCCGCGGTGGCCTCGTCGAGGATGAGGATCGGCGCGTTCTTGAGCAGCACCCGGGCGATGGCGATGCGCTGCCGCTGGCCGCCGGAGAGCTTCACGCCCCGCTCGCCCACGTGGGCGTCGTAGCCGGTACGCCCCTGCGGATCCGATAGACCCGCGATGAACTCGTGGGCCCGCGCCTGCTCGGCGGCGGCAATGACTTCCTCCTCGGTGGCGTCCGGCCGGCCGTAGCGGATGTTGTCGCGGATGGACCGGTGCAGCAGCGAGGTGTCCTGGGTGACCAGGCCCACGTTCCGGCGCAGGGACTCCTGGGTCACCGTCGCGACATCCTGCCCGTCCACCAGGATCCGCCCGCCGTCCACGTCGTGGAAGCGCAGCAGGAGATTCACCAGCGTGGACTTGCCGGCGCCGGAGCGGCCGACCAGGCCCACCTTCTCGCCGGGGCCGATGGACAGTGCCAGGTCCCGGATGACCGGGGCGTACCGGTCGTAGCCGAAACGTACGTCCTCGAACCGGATCGCGCCGCGCGGCACCGCCAGCTCGGCCGCGCCGGACGCGTCCCGCACCGCCGGGGGCCGGGCGATGGTATTGATGCCGTCCTGCACGGTGCCGATGTTCTCGAACAGCCCGGCCACCTCCCAGAGGATCCAGTCCGACATGGAGCGGATGCGCAGCACCAGGGAGACGGCCACGGCGATGGCGCCCAGGCTGATCAGCGCCTGCTGCCAGGCGAACACCGCAATGCCCGCGACGCCCACCAGCAGCAGCGCGTTGGTCGTCTGGAGCGTGACGGTCAGCGCAGTCACCAGGCGCATCTGGCGGTAGACCGTATCCATGAACCCGGTCATCGCCTCCCGGGCGTAGTCCTGCTCCCGCAGGGTATGGGCGAAGAGCTTGATGGTCTGGATGTTGGTGTAGCTGTCCACCACCCGCCCGGTCATCTGCGCCCGGGCGTCGGCCTGGGCCATGGAGATCCGGCGCAGGCGGGGCACGAAGTGCACCAGGATGCCGATGTACGCCGCCAGCCAGAGGACCAGCGGCAGCATCAGCCACGGATCCGCCCGGCCCACCAGGAACATGGCCCCGGTGAAGTACACCACCACGTAGACGAACACGTCCGTGAGCTTGAGAACGGTCTCGCGGATGGACAGCGCCGTCTGCATCACTTTCTGCGACACGCGGCCGGCGAACTCGTCCTGGAAGAACGCCATGCTCTGCCGCAGCACGTAGCGGTGCGCCAGCCAGCGCACGAGCATGGGATAGTTGCCGAAGATGGTCTGGTGCGTGAGCAGCGACTGCAGCAGGACCAGCAGCGGGAACCCCGCCACGATGAGCACGCCGATGCCCAGGAGCATCCAGCCGTGCTCACGGAAGAAGCCGGCACGGTCGGCGTCCGCCAGCCAGTCCACCAGCGAGCCCAGGAAGCTCAGAAAGGACAGCTCGACCACGGAGATCAGCGCCGTGACCACGGACATGAGCACCAGCCACGGCAGCAGCGGTCGCGAGTAGTGATACAGGAAGGCGGCGAGGCCCCGCGGCGGCTGCGACGGCTCCCCGCGGGGAAACGGGTCGACCAGGTTCTCGAAGAATCGGTACATGGAACGAATCTCACTGGTTGCGGGCAGGCCGGATCATCCGGCGCTGCATCGGTTCTTCTTCCGCACCCGCCGTGGCGGCCGAGAGCGGGTATTGCGTACAACGGCGCAGGAGTGTAGAACCTCAAGTTATATTGAGGTCAAGCGACGCCAATGCCGCAAGACCGGCCCTTTGGGGCGCGGCAATGACGCACACTTGGGTTACAGGACACTAGGCGCCATGACCGAAACCGCCCGCATCCAGCGCGAGCTCAGCGTCGGCCAGGTGGCCGCGCGCAGCGGACTGGCCGTGTCGGCCATCCATTTCTACGAGGCCAAGGGGCTTATCACCAGCCGCCGCAACGCCGGCAATCAGCGCCGCTTCTCCCGTGACGTCCTGCGCCGGCTGGCCATCATCAAGGTGGCCCAGCGAACGGGCATCCCGCTGGATGCCATTCGCGAGGCCCTGAGCACCCTGCCGGAAGGGCGCACGCCCACCACGGAGGACTGGCGCCGGCTGTCCGCCCACTGGAAGAGCGAGCTGGACGCACGCATCGATCGCCTCACCCGGCTGCGGGACCAGCTCACCGGCTGTATCGGCTGCGGCTGCCTGTCCATCGACAGCTGCCCGCTGCGCAACCCCTACGACGAGCTTGCGGAGCAGGGCTCCGGCCCGCGGCTGCTGGACCCCGACTGAGGCGATGCAACACAGCATACGGTCAGCACGACGGACAATGGACCCCGGACACGCGCGACACCGCCACGGCGATGGCGTCGGGTCGGCGTTGCCGTGCTTCGGCATCGCTTCCCGCCGAGGTCCTGAGCGTCGAGGTGCAACCGCCGCCGGCGAGGTGCTGCCGGCATCCGCGCGACCGTGACAGCGCCGGTCCAAGGCCGACGCCGTCGGTGGCCGAAACGCCGGGCGGCTTGCTAGTGTCCTGCTCGACCACTACGTCGCACGGGTTCACTGCTGGTACCTCCACGTCCAATGCAGAGGGTTAGGGATGACGAACATCTGTGTATTCGCCGGCTCAAGCCACGGGCTCAGGCCCTCCTATCGCGACGCGGCCCGAAGGCTCGGGAACCATCTTGCCGGACGGGGGATCGGTCTGGTTTACGGCGGTGCGTCCGTCGGACTCATGGGAACCATCGCCGAGTCCGTATTGCAACAGGGCGGTGACGTCACCGGCGTGCTGCCCCGGGCTCTGCTGGACGTCGAGATCGCCCACCAGCACCTGACGGAGCTCCGCATCGCCGAATCCATGCACGATCGCAAGGCGCAGATGGCGGAGCTGTCGGACGCGTTCATCCTGCTGCCAGGGGGTATCGGCAGCCTCGAGGAGACGTTCGAGGCATGGACCTGGTCGCAGCTCGGCATTCACGGGAAGCCAATCGGTATCCTCAACGTCGATGGCTTCTACGACGGCCTGCTCGGTTTTCTCGATCACCTGATCAGCGAACGATTCGTGAAGCAGGAGCATCGCGACGTTCTCGTGGTCGAGCAAGCGCCGGAACCGCTCATTGATCGCCTGCTGAATGCGGAAGTCCCCCGGACGAGCAAATGGGTTGACCCCTGAAGCCCCGGAGTTGCTCCTCGAACAGCTTCAGCGGGCCTGGCCGGCACCGGCACCGGCACCGGCACGGAGGATAAAGGAAATGAATCCGGGGGGTGCTACACCGGAACACGCCAACCCGCCCGAGCGCGGCGTAACGGCGCACCTGCGCATCTTTCCCGGTCTCGACCACCTGGAGTGGCTGCACGCACGCTTTGTCGACGGCCAGCGCTACGCGCGGCACTGCCACGCAACCTATGCCATCGGCGTGGTGGAAAGCGGCATCGAGGGCTTCCATTACCGCGGTGCCCGCCACGCCGCGGGTGCCGGCCGGATCGTGGTGATCAACCCGCAGGAGCCCCACGACGGCTTTCCCGTCGGCGGGCATTTCCGCTACCGGATGATCTACCCCACCGTCGACCTGCTACGCCGGGCGGCGGGGACCACCGGGCCGGGGACGCCGCATTTCCCGAGCGGGGTCATCCACGACCCCGGGCTGGCGCGTGCGCTCGTCCGCGCCCACGAGCGGCTGGAACAAGGCACCACCCTGGAAGGCGAGAGCGCATTCTACACGGCCGTGCAGCAGCTGGTGCAACGGCACGCCCACTCCCCGCGCACGTCCCCCTCGCGCGGAAACGGCGTGCCCGCCGGGCTCCGGCAGACCCGCGACTACCTCGAGGCAAACCTTGGTGAAGGCGTCTCGCTCGGGGAGCTCTCCCGCATTGCGGGACTGCCGCCGCACACCCTGTGCCGGGCCTTCCGGCAGACCTACGGCCTGCCGCCCCATGCCTACCAGGTCAATCGCCGGGTCGAGCAGGCGCGGGCCCGGCTGGCGTCACAGGAGCCGATCGCCGCTGTTGCCCTGGCGCTCGGCTTCACCGATCAGGCGCACCTGAACCGCTGCTTCCGGGCCCGGACCGGGGTCACGCCCGGCCAGTACCAGCGGGCGTGCAAGAACGTCCAAGACCCCGGGGCCGGTTAACATTTCCCATGGTCGCCGCGTTGCTGCCCGCAACAGACCTCCGCGACGGAACCCGGAGCCGCCATGCAGCACTCCCCGACAACATTTCAAGCGGCATCCCTGGGCATGCGAGCGGCGGCGCCGGTGGCGGTCGCCTACGCAGGAATCGGCCTCGCCGCCGGTGTCGTCGGCGCCGAGGCGGGGCTGAGCGCCGCGGAGGTCGGGCTCCTGTCGGTGCTGCTTTTCGCCGGCTCGGCGCAGTTCGTCTTCGCCGATCTCTATACGGGTGCGGCGACGGTCCTGGTCGCGACCGTGTTCCTGGTCAACCTGCGCCACCTGCTCTACGCCACGGCCCTGTCGCCGCGGGTACAGCACCTGCCGCCCGGCGCCCGCTTTCTCATCGGCGCGCAGCTCACCGACGAGACCTTCGCGCTGGCGAGCAGCCTGATCGGCACGCGCCTGCATCACGGCGCCTGGATGATCGGGCTGAACACGGGGGCCTACCTGGCCTGGATCGGCGGCAATGTCACCGGGGCCCTGCTGGGAGAAATCGCCGGCACCGTTGACGCACTGGGACTGGAGTTCGCTCTCGCCGGGATGTTCGCGGCGTTGCTGGTCACGCAGATCCGGGCGCAGCGGGCTCGTGTGCCGATGCGCGTGTTCGTGGCGCTGCTCGCCGGCGCCGTGATGGTGCTGCTGGACTACTGGCAGCCGCACCCGCTGAACCTGATGATCGCCACCGCGGTCGCCGCCACGGCAGGTGTCGGCGCAAGAGCCGTGCGCCGGCGCGCTGTGCGGGAGGAGGCTGCATGACGATACGCCCGGAGACCGTGGTCCTGATCAGCGCCTGCATGGCGGTCACCCTGGTGCCCCGCGTGCTGCCGCTGCTTCTCGCCCGGCGGCTGAGCCTCCCCGCTGTCGTGCAGGAGTGGCTGACCTACGTTCCCATCGCCGTGATCGCGGCACTGCTGGTGGACCAGATCCTGCTGGTGGGCGAGCGCCCCGGCATCACGTGGTCGCTGCCCCACGTCGTCGCCGGGGCCGCGGCGCTGCTCATCGCCGTGGCCAGCCGCAGCATCGCCCTGACCGTCACCGGCGGCGTGGCGGTCTACGCGGCGATGCAGGGGCTCACGTGAGTCCGCGGCCGTTGCGCCGCTTGCCGGGAGGGTGCGAAGGATGGCCGGCCACCGGACAAGCGCCGGCCATCCCGGACCGGGTCAGCCGTTGACCGCGTCCTTGAATCCCTTCGCGGGCTGGAATTTCGGCGTTTTCGCCGCCGGAATCTGCACGGTCTGCCCGGTGCGGGGATTGCGCCCCTGGCGGGCGCTGCGCTCGGTGCGCACGAACTTGCCCAGGCCCGGCAGCGGGGCCTTGACGCCGTCCTGGACGTGCGTGGTGACCGTATCCGCCAGTGCCTTCAGGACATCATCGATCTGCTTCTTGGTTACGCCGTCGACGCGCTCCGCGATCTTGTCGATGAGCTCGCTCTTCTTCAGTTCCGTGGTCATGGGACCTCCTCCGTAGCAATGGGTAGCCCGTTCCTTGTACCAGCGTAGCGCCGCCGCAGCCAGCGCACGGCGCCGTTTTCCTCCTGTAGTTGTGACGCAGTTCTCACAGGGCTGACCGATCGTTCGCGTGAAAACCGCCGCGGCCAGCGGCATCCCGCGCGGCACGCGGGCACCGAACACCGCGGCACGGCCCCCTGCAGCTCATGCGAGGGCCTCGTCGGTCTCGGCGGACGCCTGAGCCGCCGCGACCGCGACCGATGAGCACATGAACGGATCCTCGTTGAGGCGCCGGGCGACGAAATCCACGAAGGTACGGACCTTCGGGGACACCAGCCCTCCCCCGGGGAACACCGCGGAGAGCACGGTCTCGGGCCCGCTCCAGTCGGGCAGGACGCGGCGCACCCGGCCCTGCCGGGCATCGCTGCAGGCAATGACGATCTCGCTGACCAGCATCATGCCGTGCCCGCCCGCCAGCAGCATGCGCAACGCGTACGGATCGTTGGCCACCGCCACGGGATGGACCGTGACCTCCTCGGTGCGCTCCCCGTTGCTCAGCAGCCAGGTGTAGCGGTTGCCCCTGCGGTCGGTGCGCTTGCCCAGCACCGGGTGATCGGCCAGCTCACCGGGCTCGCGGGGTTCACCGCGCTGTCGCAGATAGTCGTCGCTGGCGTAGACGAACGACCGGTAGCGCGCCAGGGTCCGGGCAACAAGCCGGGAATCGGGCAGCGGCCCGACGCGCAGGGCCACATCGATCTGGTTGGCGACCAGATCCAGGCGATCGTTGTCGAGCACGAGATCGATGCGCACGTCCGGGTAGAGCTCCCGGTAACCGTGGATCAGCACCGCCATCACCTCGGAGCACATGGTGAACGGCGCGGTCACGCGCAGCCATCCCCGTGGACGCTCCTCGAGCTGCTGCACGGCGCTTGCCGCCTCGTCCAGCTCCCGGGCAATACGGCTGCTGTAGTTGAAGTACACGGAACCCGCCTCGGTCAGCCCGAGATTGCGGGTCGTGCGGTGCAGCAGCTTCGCACCGAGGCGCTCCTCCAGCTCCTGGATCTTGCGGCTGACCGTCGTCTTGGGGATGCCCAGCACCCGCCCCGCCCCGGTAAAGCTGCCCTTCTCCACCACCTTGGCAAAGATCAACGCATCGTTGAGGTCCTGCATCGAACGATTCCTTCCGTCAGGGCCGCCGCGCGGCACCGGCCCGTGTTGTCCCGTCCATGGAACAGTATTTCCCTGAATGCCCCACTAATCAATCGCGCAATCGCGGCGTATGGTTCATCGCGACCGAAACCGCAGATGCGGGCCGGTTCCTGTCGAAACGGGACCACCCCAGCCGACCAGATCATGCGCCCCGGCCCCCGGGGCAAGCGGGCGCCCGCGCACGCAAGGGGAAGACAATGGATAGGAACCGCAGGTCTGTCGTATCACCCGTCCTGGTGCGTGTCGCCGCCGTGGCCCTGGCAGCGCTGACGCTGGCCGGCTGCAACACGCAGGCCCAGGACGGCAGCGAGCCGCCCGCGCCCCCGCAGGTCAGCGCGGCGGAAGTAGTGGTCCGCGAGGTCCAGCTCTGGGACACGTTCACCGGGCGCATCGAGGCGGTCGAGACCGTGGCGCTGCGCCCGCGGGTCGACGGCTACATCGAGCGGATCAACTACGACGAAGGCCAGGAGGTCGAGCGCGGCGACGTGCTGTTCGTCATCGATGCCCGCCCCTACCGGGCCGAGCTGAGCCGGGCGGAAGCCGAGCACGCCCGGGCCCTGGCCCGGGCCGAGCTGGCCCGCACGGAAGCCGAGCGCGCGGAGAAGCTCGCCGGCTCCAGCGCCATATCCGCGGAAGAGCTGGATCAGCGCCGCGCCGCGGCAGCCGAGGCGCAAGCGGCCGTGCATGCGGCACGCGCCTCGGTGGAGATCGCCCGCCTGCAGCTGGAGTTCACCGAGGTGCGCGCTCCCATCGCCGGGCGCGCCGGACGCGCCCGCGTGACCGTGGGCAACCTGGTCTCCGGCCAGGGCAACGGCACACCGCTGACCACCATCGTCTCCCTGGATCGGGTTCACGTCCACTTCCACAGCGACGAGCAGGCCTACCAGCGCTACGACGCCATGGCCCGTAGCGGCGAGCGGCCGAGCTCCAGGGACAACGGCACGCCGGTCCGCGTCGGGCTGGCCATCGAGCCCGGCTACCCGCACCAGGGACGGGTGGACTTCGTGGACAACCGGATCAATCCCGACACGGGCACGATCCTCATGCGCGCGGTGATCGACAACCGGGAACGCAGGTTCGTCCCCGGCATGTTCGCCCGGGTGCAGATGCCGGGCAGCGGCTCGTTCACCGCCCTTCTCGTCGACGACAAGGCGATACTCACGGACCAGGACCGCAAGTACGTCTATGTCGTCGACGGCGACGGGCACGCCGTTCGCAAGGACGTGGTCCCCGGGCGTCTGGTGGACGGCCTGCGCGTGATCACCGACGGGCTCGCTCCGGGCGACCGGGTCGTGATCAGCGGCACCCAGCGGATCTTCTTCCCCGGCATGCCGGTGGACGCAGAGATCGTCTCCATGGACGCCGCCACGGGGGCCACTGCAGCGGCGAGCCCGCCGTAGGCACCGTGCAGCCGCAACGCTACCCGGCGGTCCCCTTCCCGGCGGATTACACGGACGGACGCATGTCATGAACTTCGCGAAATTCTTTGTCGACAGGCCGGTATTCGCCGCCGTGCTGTCCGTGTGCATCTTCCTGGCCGGCGCCATCGCCATCCCGCTGCTGCCGGTGAGCGAGTACCCCGACGTCGTCCCGCCCAGCGTCCAGGTGCGCGCCGTATTCCCCGGCGCCAACCCGGACACGATTGCCGAGACGGTGGCCACGCCCCTGGAAGACGCCATCACCGGGGTCGAGCGGATGATGTACATGAAGTCCGTCGCCGGCAGCGACGGTGTGCTCGCCATGACGATCACCTTCCAGCCGGGCACCGACCCGGACCAGGCGCAGGTCCAGGTGCAGAACCGCGTCAACCAGGCCCTGCCGCGGCTGCCGGAGGAAGTCCGGCGCCAGGGGGTGACCACGCAGAAGCAGTCCCCGGACCTGACCATGGTGGTCCACCTGCTCTCGCCCGGGGACGAGTACGACGCGGTCTACCTGCGCAACTACGCCACCCTGCACATCAAGGACGAGATCGCCCGGCTGCCGGGAGTGGGACAGACCCTGGTCTTCGGCGCCGGCGACTACGCCATGCGCATCTGGATCGACCCGGACCGGGCCGCCGCGCGCGGGCTGACCGCCGGCGACGTGGTGCGCGCCGTGCGCGAGCAGAACGTGCAGGTCTCCGCGGGACAGCTCGGCGCTCCGCCGACCCCGGAGGCAGCGGACTTCCTAGTCTCTGTCAACGCGCAGGGGCGCCTGGTCACCGAGGAGGAGTTCGGCGCCATCATCGTGCGCACCGGCAGCGACGGCGAGATCACCCGCCTCGCGGACATCGCCCGCCTGGAGCTAGGCGCGTCCGAGTACGCGCTGCGCTCGCAGCTCGACAACCAGCAGGCCGTGGCCATCGGCATCTTCCAGGCACCGGGCTCGAACGCCATCGCGCTGTCCAACGCCGTGCGCTCCACCATGGACGAGCTCGCCACGCGGTTCCCGCCGGGCCTGGAGCACGACGTCGTCTACGACCCCACGGTGTTCGTGCGCGATTCCATCAGCGCCGTCATCAGCACCCTGCTGGAGGCCGTTCTCCTGGTCGTGCTGGTGGTGGTGCTGTTCCTGCAGACCTGGCGCGCGTCCCTCATCCCGCTCCTGGCGGTTCCCGTCTCCATCGTGGGCACGTTTGCCGTGCTCTACCTGCTCGGGTTCACCATCAACACGCTGACGCTGTTCGGCCTGGTGCTCGCCATCGGCATCGTGGTGGACGACGCCATCGTGGTGGTGGAGAACGTGGAGCGAAACATCGCCGAGGGGCGGCATCCCCTGGCCGCCGCGCACCAGGCCATGCGCGAGGTCAGCGGGCCGATCATCGCCATCTCCATCGTGCTCTGCGCCGTCTTCGTGCCCATGGCCTTCCTGGAAGGGGTCACCGGCCAGTTCTATCGGCAGTTCGCCGTCACCATCGCCATCTCGGCGGTCATCTCCGGGATCAACTCGCTGACCCTGTCCCCGGCCCTCGCGGCCATGCTCCTCCGGCCCCACGACGCGCCGCCGGACAGGCTCACCCGGGGAATCAACTTCCTGTTCGGATGGATCTTCCGGCCGTTCAACCGGTTCTTCCGGCGCAGCTCCGAGGGCTACCAGACCGCGGTGGGCCACAGCCTGCGCCACCGCGGTGCCGTGTTCGTCGTCTACGCGGTGCTGCTGGCCGCCACCGGCGTCATGTTCCAGAGCGTGCCGGGCGGATTCATCCCCACCCAGGACAAGCTCTACCTCATCGGCGGCGTCAAGCTGCCGGAAGGCGCGTCCCTGGACCGCACCGAAACGGTGGTGGAGACCATGACCGACCTCGCCCTGGCCACCGAGGGCGTGTCCAGCGCCGTGGCGTTCCCGGGGCTCAATCCGCTGCAGTTCACCAACACGCCGAACACCGGCACCGTGTTCTTCGGGCTGGACGCGTTCGCCGACCGCGAGCGCACCGCCGCGGCCATCTCCGGGGAGCTCAACCAGAAGTTCGCCGGCATCCGCGAGGGCTTCGGCTTCGCCATCATGCCGCCGGCGATTCTCGGCATCGGCACCGGCTCCGGATTCTCGTTCTACATCCAGGACCGTGCCGGCCTCGGCCACGGCGCCCTCAACGACGCCCTGACCAACCTCTCCGGGGCACTCAGCCAGGTACCGGGCATGGGCTACCCGATCTCTTCCTACCAGGCCAACGTGCCCCAGCTCGACGCCCACGTGGACCGGGACCGGGCCAAGGCGCAGGGCGTGGCGATCACCGATGTCTTCGAGACCCTGCAGGTCTACCTCGGGTCGGCGTACATCAACGACTTCAACCGCTTCGGCCGCACCTACCAGGTGATCGCCCAGGCGGATGCGCCCTTCCGCATGCAGGCGGAGGACATCGCCAACCTCAGGACGCGCAACCGCGACGGCGAGATGGTGCCCATCGGAACCATGGTCCGGATCGAGCCTACCTTCGGGCCGGATCCGGTGATCCGCTACAACGGCTATCCCGCGGCCGACGTCATGGGGGAGGCGGACCCGGCCGTGCTGTCATCGAACCAGGCACTGGCCGTGGTCGAAGAGGTGGCGGCGCAGGTCCTGCCCAACGGCATGACCTTCGAGTGGACCGACCTCAGCTTCCAGCAGGTCAACGAGGGCCGGGCCTCCCTGGTCATTTTCCCGCTGGCAGTGCTCCTGGTCTTCCTGGTCCTGGCGGCGCTGTACGAGAGCTGGGTGCTGCCCCTGGCGGTGATCCTGATCGTTCCGCTGTGCGTGCTCTCCGCCCTGGCCGGGGTGTGGCTGGCGGGCGGCGACAACAACATCTTCGTCCAGATCGGCCTGGTGGTGCTCATGGGCCTGGCGTGCAAGAACGCCATCCTGATCGTGGAGTTCGCCCGCGACCTGGAGCACCAGGGCCGCGGCATCGTGGCGGCCGCCCTGGAGGCCTGCCGCCTGCGCCTGCGCCCGATCATCATGACCTCGATCACGTTCACGGCGGCGGTGGTCCCGCTGGTGCTGGCTACGGGTGCCGGCAGCGAGGTCCGCCACGCCCTGGGGGTCGCCGTGTTCGCCGGCATGATCGGCGTCACCGTATTCGGGCTCCTCCTGACACCCGTGTTCTACGTTGCCCTGCGCAAGCTCGCCGAGCGTGCCCGCGCAACCACCCCGGAGGCCGACAATGCCCGGCAAGCGCGCTGACCTGCCGCGGGTTGTGCTGCTGGTGGCCGTGCGTCACGAGGCCCGCTGACCGCGGCGCGGCCGCGAAAACAGCGGGCGACGGGACGGCGGCGAAACACGAAAAGGGCGCGCCGTAGCGCGCCCCCGGCATCCCTGCCCCCCTTGCGAGTCCGTCGTCTCTACCCGGCTTCCCTTGCCCGCGTCGAGGTCGCATTGGCCAGGCCGCGTTCGAACTCGGCCCGATCCAGCGTGCCATTGCCGTCGCGGTCGAGGGTCCGGAACTGAGCGTGCAGTTCCGGATTCGAGACCAGCTCATCCATGCTGATCATGGAGTCGCCGTTGGCGTCCGTCTTGTTGAACGCAACGGCGTCCGCGGCGAGCACCGCACCGGGTACCACCAGGGCGATCGCGAGACCGCCCGCCGTCAACCACTTGGTCGTCTTCATTGGAAGAATCATCCAGAAGGAGAGGCATCCGGAGTACGGTCCGGCCCAGCGCCGAGGCCTTCGGCGCAACTGCATGGATACGCTTCCCCCGGCACCCCGTCCAGTACTCTTTTCCGTGCAAGTCAGCGCCCTATAGATCCAGACGGTTGAAGGCCCTTCGGCGCTGCTTCGCCACGCCCGACCCAGGACTACGTACGATGCCGAGCTCCGCACGCTCAGGCATCCGGATCCACGCAATTGTCGTAGAAGGTCACCGTCGCCGGCCAATCGGAGAACACACCGATGACGCCGACATCCCGGGCGAGGACGTCGAGGCTGAGCAGCTTGTCGCCATCGGTGTCGATCACGTCGTCCGTGGTCTGGTGGTACCACGCGCCGTCCTGGCCCAGTGGAGCGGAACGCTCGAACGTCCAGGCGATGAGATCGAGGCCGGCATCCCGGGCATGCTCGGCGTAGGTGGACGGCACCACGGGGCTGCCGCCCCCGCCACCGGCAGCATCGGTCGCCAGCAGCATCCACATCGGCGGGGCCAGGATGTTCACTCCCCGGTCCGCCAGCTCGCCCATGTCCGGCGTCCACGTGCCCGGGTCGGCATGGTCGAAATCGTCCCGGGCATAGCGACCGTCGAGATACACGGCCTGCTCGGCGAAGGCGGGCTCGTTGTCGATCCAGTACTGCACGTCATCCAGGTTGAACGACTGCGGATAGACATCGGCGGGAGCGACGCCGGCTGCCTTGTACTCGTCGATCATCTTCTGCGCATAGTCCGCCTGGCTCATGCCGTTGAACGGCATGTCCACCGCGGGGGCCTTGAGCTCGGGGGTCATCTTCACGCCCAGTGACCGGAACAGCTCGATGCTCTCGGCATGGGTCATGAGCGTACCGCTGGAGGCGTAGAGATCCGTGCGCCATCGGGGTGTCCCGTCCAGGTAGCCCTCGATGGTATCGGCCTCGGTATCGACGCCTTCCATACGGCCTTCCAGCGTGCGGTACTCGGCCAGGGTAATGTCGCTGGTGCAGCACCGGATGTCTTCTGCATTGGTCAGTGCACCGGTGTCCGGATCGAACGCCGGGGGCACGGCGCATCGATCCGCCAGATCGGTTTCCAGGATGTTGGTGGTGGAGTGCAGGTCACACTGGGAGTGCCGGCAGACCAGTTCCTTGTCGGCGGTGAAGGTGACATCGCACTCGAGAATGCCCGCGCCCATCTGCGCGCCGGCAATGTACGACTCGCGGGTATGCTCGGGGAACTGCAGGGCCGCGCCGCGATGGCCGATGGAGAACTCGGTCCGCTGCCAGTTGCGCCCGCTGCTGGCACAGTGCAGGAGCTCATCCTTGAGCTCGCGCTCGCGCGGGAAGTCTTCGCCCATGTCCCGGGCCAGGAACAACGGCCGCGGGCCGAGGGTGATGTCGCCTCCGGCCGCCACGGCCTGGGCCGCCAGCACCCCGGGCGCGGCGGCCGTCAGCGACAGCAATGCGAAGGCGATCGCGAAAAAGACCGTCCTTTTCATGGCGTGCTCCATTGTCCGTTTCGTCCACTGCCCGGGGCGTTGCCCGGCTTTCCGGCATCATGTCTTTTGAGCAATTTACCCGACCATCGATGTCAGCATGATGATCCCGCGATGACAGCCCGGCATTGCCCAGGGCACCGGCACGGTGCGCTCTGCGCGGCTCAGAACGTCGACAGGCCGGTCGCCTCCGTGATCCGGTACTGCCAGTACCGCAGCCGGCCGGCATCACCGTGCTCGGTGTACGGCAGGCTGTACCGCCGGTCACCACGATTGCTCCAGCGCCGGTCGAAGAAGACGGCGGCGTCACGCATCACCGGGGTCTGCCGGCTCCCCTCAACGAGGACACTGGTCTCCAGGTTCAGGTCGTCCAGGTTGCGCCGTGTATAGTTCGCCGAGCCGGCAATGAATGCGGCGGAACCGACGGCGGAGCGATACAGCATGAACTTGCTGTGGCACTGCTCGCCGCGGGTGGTGCACCAGCGGACGGGAATACCGGCGGCAACCAGCTCATCGGCGACCGGCTGATTCGGCACGCCGTTCTTGCGGCGGCCGAACGCACCCTGGTTGGGATCGAGCAGCACGCGCACCTGCACGCCGCGCCGGTGCGCGGCCTTCAAGGCGCCGACGACGCCGCGGTGGGAAAGGTAGAACATGGCCAGGTCGATGGAGTCGCCGGAGTCGGCGCGGCCCAGCAGGGCGAGGACCTGCTCGAGGATGGCCGCCTCCGTCAGCACCTGGATGCGGGTACCGTCATGGCGCTCCGCGCCGGACGGGCGCGGCTCCGGCGGCTCCGGCCAGACCAGCCCGGGGCGGGAGAAGCGCACGACGGCACGCTCGGTCTCCAGCAGATCCAGGGCGGCCGGGCCGGTGAACTCCACGGCGACATTGCCGTGCGCACTGGAGGCATCATGGGGGTTGCCGGACGTCACCAGGCCGACCCAGCCCCCGGGCGTGTCGGCGACGAGTGTCTTGCGGTGGTTTGCCTTGAAGTTGAGCATGGCCAGGAGGCTGCGCAACGGAACGGCCTGATCCCCGACCGGGTTCGGGAGCCAGCCGCTTTCCGGAGCGTCGCCGAGCCACTGGCAGCAGATGCGCCACAGGCCGGACCACGCCGGGTTCGGGTCCCGCAGCGCGCCGAGCCGGGTGATGACCACGTCGACCCCGGCCCGCTCAAGGCGTTCCAGATTATCGTTCACGACCCCGCCGTAGAGGGTGTTGATGGGGTCGGTAATCAGGATGATCGACATCTCCGGCCGCGCCCGCTTCCTGTCGACAAGGGCGGCGGTCACCTCGTCGGACAGGGACCGCATGTCGTCGCCGTCGGCCTCGCCGGCGAAGTCGTTGAGCAGGAACATGTCGAGCACGATCAGGCGCTCGGCCCCGCCGATGAGTGCCAGCACGCGGTCGAAGATGTGGTGCTCGGTGCGGCGCTGCCCCGAGGCGTCGACCCAGGTGTCGTCGGCCAGGAAGCGGACCTCGCCCTGCTCGCGTACCGGCATGGCGGCGCTCAGCCCCTCGGGCAAGGGCTTGAAGCTGTGATAGGCGGCAACGGCGACGCAGGCGAGCACCAGAAGCCCGCACGCGGTAAGCGCATGACGCCCGAAAGGCCGTCGCCGCCGGATCCCCAAAAGCCCTTGCCGTGTCATGACTGCACGGATCCCTCAGTTGGTGGGAAGGCGCCGGTCCGCGTCCGGGGCCGCAACACGGAAGCGCCGTACGCGTCGTGCACCGGTCTCGTCGACCACGGTCAGGGTATGCGCCCCCGGCGTCAGATCCACGGGAACCTCGTGGAACACCTCGGTCTCCCCCACGAAGCGCCCGTCCAGGTGCCAGTACAGGGTAGCGTCGTCCACCCGGTGGATCGCCTTGAGAACCAGCCGGCTGCGGCGGCCGCCGAAGTCCGTGGGTATGTAGACCCTCGCCCCCGGGTCCGGATAGAGGATGGCGAACGACTGCGTCGGAGCCGACTCGCGGCAGTCGGGGCGCACCGGGGGCAGAACCCGGTAGTCGGCATTGCGGCGACGGTAATAGTGCGCCTGCACCGGCGGCAGAACGAACCAGCTCTCGTTCCGCATGGCAGTCACCGATTCGCAATCCGCGTTGACGCGCCACTGGCCGCTTTCATCCAGGTGGATCCAGCGATGATTCCTGCTGACCCGGTGGTAGTGACTGTCCACCGGGACCTCGGCCCGGCGGGTCGGGCAACCGTTGTTCGGCAGATGCCCGTCCGCCCTGCAGACGCGGATGGTCTTCAGTCGCGACCGGGGCTTGTCGAACCAGCCGCCGGTTTCCAGCTGGTCGAATATGGCAAACAGCAGCGGTCCCGCCGTGGTCGTCCCGGTGAGCTCGCTCCGGCCCTCGCCGGCCGCATTCCCCGCCCAGACGCCGACGGTGTACCGCGGTGTCGTCCCCACGGCCCATCCGTCCCGCAGGCCGTAGCTGGTACCGGTCTTCCAGGCGATGCGGCGCCCGCCCGTGTGGTCACGCCAGTGACGATCGACGCCGGGCCGGTCCACCTCGAGGAGCGTGTTCAGCGTTACCCAGGCACTGCCGGCGCCCAGGGGCGACGGCGGCCCCGGTTCACGGGCAGTGCCGGCCAGGACGCGCGGGTTGCGCAGGCGATAGGCGCCGGCGCGGCCACCGCTGGCGAGCGTGCCCGCGAGGTTGGCATACATGCCGGTGAGATCCCACAGCGTTGCCTCGGCGCCCCCGAGCACCAGGGTCAGCCCGTAGTCCTGCGGTGACCGGTGCAGGGTGGTCATCCCCAGCTGTTCGAGGAGGTCGTGGAACCGGGCGATGCCGTGGCGGCGCAGCATGAACACCGCCGGCACGTTCAGCGAGTCCGCCAGGGCCGCGCGCGCACGCACCGCGCCGCGGAAGCGCTGGTCGTAGTTCTCCGGGCTGAAGCTGCTGAAATGCGCGGGAACGTCGGGAACCAGCATGCCCGGCTGGAGCATGCCGTGCTCGACCATGTTCGCGAACAGGAAGGGCTTGAGAATGCTGCCGGAGCTGCGCGGCCGCTGGACCAGGTCCATGGCGTAGCCGTGGCCAGCGTGCCCGACCCGACGCGTGTTGCCCGCGTACGCGACCACCTCGAAGGTGCGGTTATCCACGACCAGCGCGGCCGCGTTGTGAATGCCGCTGCGGCGCAGACGCGCACCGTGCTCCTGCACGATCCCCTCCACCCGCGCCTGGACATCGGCGTCCAGCGTCGAGGTGAAGCGGGCCCGCTCACTGCCGACGCGCAGGCGGTCCAGCAAGTGGCCGGCGTGGCGCGGCAACGCCCGGGGGCCGTCGGGCACGGGCTCGAGCAACGCCAGCTCC
This sequence comes from Aquisalimonas lutea, assembly GCF_030409225.1. Classification (GTDB taxonomy): domain Bacteria; phylum Pseudomonadota; class Gammaproteobacteria; order Nitrococcales; family Aquisalimonadaceae; genus Aquisalimonas; species Aquisalimonas lutea. The sequence continues at coordinate 1,743,014 of NZ_JAUFPK010000001.1, read as the reverse complement.
AGATCCTGGGCGGTGAGCTCGCCGGCGCCGTGAAGCTTGCGCAGGAGCGCGTCACGCTTTGCACGCAGGCGCTCCCGGCCACGACCGGGGTGGATCAACCCGGGCGCATTGGGCAGAACCGCCAGCGTGGCGGCTTCGGCCCAGGACAGGTACGCCGGGCTGCGGCCGAAATACCGCCAGGCTGCCGCCCGCAGCCCCACGACGTTGCCCCCGAACGGTGCATGCGCAGCATAAAGGGACAGGATCGCATCCTTGCTGTAGCGGGTCTCGAGGCGCAGCGCCAGGAGGGTCTCGTAGACCTTCTGCGGCAGAGTCCGGGGCGGGTCATCCAGCGCCAGCCGGACGACCTGCATGCTCAACGTGCTCGCGCCGCTGACGATGCGCCCGGCGGCGAGGTTCTCCCAGCTCGCCCGGGCTACCGCCACGGGGTCGACCCCCGGGTGGTGGCGGAAGCGCTCGTCCTCGAAGGCAATGAGGGCGGTGGCGAAGCGCTCGGGCACCTCTTCGCGGGGCGGGAATCGCCACTGGCCGTCGGGGGCGACCCGGGCGCTCAGCAGCTCCTGGTTGCGGTCCAGGAGCACCGCCGAGTAGTCCGTTCCGAACAGCGGCTCGGGTAAGCGCGGCCAGGCCGCCCAGGCGACCGCCAGGGCGGACAGCAGGACCGCCGGCAGGACGGCCCGACGCCCTAGTCGCCGCCGCTTACCTCGATCCATTGTCCCGCCGTACGCGCCTTCAGGGTGTCGTCGTACATGGCTTCGAGGACCACGCCCGGGGCGTAGTACCGCCCGGGGTACGCGGCCGTGAAGCGCAGCTCGAAGGTCCGGCTCTCACCGTCGGCCAGCCCGAAGTGCGTATGCACGCGATCATCCCGGATGTCGCGATACACGTACTCGCCGGTGGCCCCGTCTCCGGCGCCCCGGAGCCGCTCGTTGCTGATCTCCCAGCCCGAAGGGACGACGTGGCGCAGCGCCAGCTGCTCGACATCCTGGCCGCTGCGGTTGGCCACCTCGACCCGGGCACGAACATCGGTGCCCGATGCCAGGTCGGCGATGTCCAGCGATTCGCCGTCACGGCCGTAGTACGTGACGGCCACGTCGAGACCCTCCTGGCGGGCCTCCTCCGCGCCCGGCGGCGGCGTGCCCTCGGTGGTCAGGGTGAGATACAGGGGGCGGCTGCCATCGTTGCGCACCACGACGGGCCCGGCGCCCTCGTCGGTGGCCAGGGGTACGGCCACCACCGGCTTGTCCACCTGCCGCTGCCGGGTAGCCGAGTCGCCGCGCCCGTACGCGAACGCGACGCCCGTGCCAGCCTCCTGCTGATCGACGACGTAGCCGCCCAGGGCGGCCAGGCCGAAACCGACGCTCTGGGTACTGTGCCACTCGCCGCCGCGGAGCCCCTCGGCGAGCGTACGGGCCACGGCGGCTGCTTCCTCGTGCCTGCCGAGGGTGTGCAGCGCCGTCAGCAGGATGGCCCGGTCCCGCATGGCCGAGCCGAAGGTGGCCCCCGGCCGGTCATACTCGCGGGAAACGGAGGGCGCCCGGCCCATCAATGCGCCCGCCGCCTTGTCGAGCCCCAGCCGGGCATACGCTGTCGCCAGCAGCCAGCGGCCCGGTGCCGGCAGCGTGTTGCCGGCACGCAGCCGGTTCATGGCACCGATCTGGGGGCGATCCGCCCGGGCCAGGACCAGCAGGCGGAACGCCTGGGTCATGGCCTCCCCGTCGCCGCCCGCGGTCCACTCCTGGCTCACGGTGGCGGCATGGTCCAGCCAGTCGGACAGCAGCGCCTCGGGTACGTCGTAACCCACCCGCTCGGCGGCGACCATGAAGTTGCCCGCATAGACGTCCGCCCAGCCGTTGTAGCGGCTACCGCCGGGCCAGTACGAGAAACCGCCGTCGCCGCGCTGGAAGCTGCGCAGGCGCTCCAGGGCGGCATGGACATTGTCTTCCGTCGCCTGGATGCGCTCCGGCGGCAGCTCCGCAAGCCGGGGCAGATAGACCTGGGGATAGGCCGCGGAGGTGGTCTGCTCGATACACCCGTAGGGATAGCGGATCAGGTAGCCGAGCCGCTGGCCGAGCCCGAACGGCGGGACCGCGCTGGCCTCCAGGGTCACCTCGTTGGTGCCCTTGAGTCCGTGGAGATTCACCGGTTGCCGCCACGTCTCGCCGGGCTCCAGGCGGCGGCGCACGGTTCGCGCCTCGGGCAGTGACGCGGACCGGATCTCGAGGTTGGTGGTCGTGCGGCTGCCGCCCTCGCTGCTCCGCACCACGGTAGTGACACTGGTCTCCCCGATGCGCTCGGCCACACGGAGCCGGAAGCGCACCATCTGTTCCGCGCCCTGCTCGAACGAAACCTCCCGGGTCGACGCCCCCGCGAGGCTCAGGCCGTCGCCCGGCTCCAGCGCCACGGACGCCTCCGCTACGCCCTCCTCGTGGGCAAACACGCGCACCGGCACCGTCACCGTCTCGCCGGGGCCGAGCACCCTGGGAAGCGTGATCAGCCCGGACACGGCGTCCCGCACCGGCACCGTCCGCTCCGCCGAGCCGTACGAGCCGTCGTGACCGGCGACTGCCATCACCCGCACGGCCCCGATGTACTGCGGCAGATCCACGGGATGGGAGCGCTGCGCCCCGGCATCGAGACGGAACGGCCCGAGGAACCGCACCACCGGCGGGAAGCGCCGCTCCCTGCGGCTGCCACTGTCCTCCTTGCCGCTGTCGCTTCCGCCCACGGCGAGCAGGCGCTGGAGGTCCGCATCATAGGCGCCGACGACCTGATCGAACAGATCCCAGGTCATCACCCCGAGCGCCTCACGCTGGTAGAACCGGTCATGGAGCGCCGGCGTCGCGAAGCTGGTCAGCCCCAGCAGGCCCTCGTCCACCACGGCCAGGGTATACGTCATGGGCCGGTCGCGCGCCTCGGCGACCCGGATGGTCTGCCGTGACTGCGGCGGCCAGGGCCCGTCGGTTTCGATCTCCGGCTGCAGCTCCGTGTCGGGGTCCGTGACCTTCAGCGGAACGATCCCCTGAAGCCGCATCGGCCGATCGTTGTCGCGCCCGGAATGCGGCTGGATCACCGTAACGGCCGCATAGACATTGGGGGCCATGCCCTGGCGGATGGGGACTCGGACCCGGCGCCGCCCTTCGCCGTCGAAGGTCAGCCAGCGCTGCGACAGGATCCCGGAGCCGTCCTCGATGGTGAGCAGGCCGCGGCCCCGCAGTCCCGACGGCATGGTCAGCACCGCCGTCTCGCCCACCCGGTAGTCGTCCTTGTCGGCGCTGAACGTGAGCACGCTGGCGGCTTCGGCCTGCTCCTGGGGCTGTCCCGCCCAGCCCGGCCAGTCGATGTAGAACACCTCGCCGGTGCAATGGCCGCCGTCGCTGTCACACGCGCGCAGTAGGTAGCGCCCCCACGCGGGCCGCTGGATCTCGAACCGGTATACGCCGCGACCATCCGTGGTGCTCACCGTCGCGCGATCGACCGGCGTACGGTGTTCCGCGCTGGAAAAGGCGGTCACGCTCTCCGCCGAGCTGTCCCACCACCACTTCCAGTCGAGCTCGTAGAGCCTGACCTCGACGGCGTCGACGTCGGCGGGCTCGCCGTCGTGGGTGAGCGTGCCGATGGCCACTTCGTGGGTCTTGTCCGTCAGCAGCATGCCGCGGGACGCGTCGCCCTCGGGCATGCGCACGCCGACGTAACGGTGGTAGGGATGGGCGGTGAGCGACTGCGTACCGACACTGAATTCCCCGCCGGGCTCGAACACCCGGGAGGTGAACGCCGCGCGCAGGGTTCCGGCGGGCTGGCCCGGCACGCGCAGCGGCGTCTCGAACCGGGCCCGGCCCTCGTCATCGAGCCGCCCTTCCCAGATGGTGGCGGGCTCGCCGTCGAACGCCCGGACCGGGTCGTCGAACTCGTAGCCGCTGAACCGGTTGAACGTGGTATCCACGGGTGCGTACCGGACCTCGACGTCCGCCTCGAGCTGCGACGCGGTGGCACCGTGCAGCCAGCGGGCCCGGAAGTCGAACGGCACCGGCTCCTCGCCGAGAAGCAGGGGCTCGGCACCCGGCTCCAGATTCATGTCGAGGCGATTGGGCTTGACCGTCTCCACCCGCACGGTGCGGTCGTACTGCTTGTCTCCCACGAGCACCCGCGCCGTCCAGCGGCCCGTGGGGGCGTCGTTCGCCGTGGCGACGCTGAACCGGTAGAAGCCGTCGAGCGGATTCCGGTTGGTGCTGGTCCGACGGATCTGTCCCCGCGGCCCCAGCAGGTGGAGGGTGGCCGGGTGCCCGGCCGGCACCGCGTCGTCCGGGTCGTGCAGCACGAACGTCAGGTGCATGGTGTCGCCGGGTCGCCAGACGCCACGCTCGCCGTAAATGGTGCCCTTGACGCCCTGCTCGACGGTCTGCCCGCCGGTATCCAGGTGGCTGGTCGGCAGGGCCGAGCCGCGATCGACCTTGAGGTAGCCCTGACGGCCCCCGTGCCGGGCGACCAGGTAGTACGGCACGGATTCCAGCTGCACCCGTGCCATGCCCTGAGCATCCGTATGCAGCGTGTCGACGGGCTGATCCTGATAGTTGCGCAGCTCGATCCGGGTGTCCGGCAGCGGCTCCCCGGTCCGCAGGTCGGTGGACACGACCACGAACGAGCCGTCATTGCCGCGCTTGGCGATCAGGCCGATGTTCGACGCCAGGAAGTTGCGCTGGTCCCTGACCTGATCGGAGTGGCGGTAATACGCGTTCCTGCACGGGTCGCGCCGGTCGGCGCGCGAGCTCCCGCCGGAGTCGGCGCCGTAGTACGCCTCGGCGTAGTCCCAGTTGCTGTCCTCGGCGACGCTGTCCGAGCCGTCGTAGTTCTCCGGCGGCCCCTCCCGCCACACGGGGGCGCGGCTCTCGCTGTCGCCGCAGGGGTAGGTCGCATTGCCGCGATTGATGGAAAGCTCGAGCCGGAACAGCGCGTTGGGGTGGCTGCTCGCCAGCTCGGAGACATCCAGCGAGTAGCGCTGCCACTGGTTGCGCTGGTTGTCGGGCAGCTCGATGGTGCGGCGCCACAGGTTGCGGCCGACACGACGCAGCTCGCGCCGTTCATCCAGATCATTCACCTGCAGGAACTGGCCGATATTGTCCTCGTAGATCCGCATGGCCTGGACCTGCAGCGAATCCACGTTCATGGTCTCGATGGGGATTTCCAGGTGCTCACCGGCAGGCAGGATGACGCCGCTGCCGGCGAAGCGCACCTGCGGGTCTTCGTGATCGAACACCAGCTCCGTTTCGAAGGCGGCGTCGAGACGCTCGCCCGAGACGCTTCGCAGGCCGGGATTCACCCGCAGCGATGCCCGCCTCTGTGCCTGTCCGCTGGCCAGGTCCGTAACGAACAGCGTCGCCGTGTTGCCGGAGACGCGGGTATCGAACGACGCCCCCTCCAGGGCGAACAGGCCGCTGGCGTCCTGGCCGGGGTCCAGGCGTTCGGTGAAGGTGATCTGCACCCGGCGGCTGGGCTCGCGCTCGACCCGGACATCCGCGACCTGGAGCGTGCCCCGCACGGGGATGGGCACATCGCGGGCACCTTCCGTTTCCGCGCCGATGGCCTCGCCGGCCCAGCGGAACGTCAGCGACGCCGGCTCATCCGGCCGGTCCAGCCCCGAGGCCGTGAATACGTGGGACCGCCCGGATTCGGCGTGGCGCCAGTCCAGGTCGACGTCGCGGCCGCGATAGCGTGCCGTGACGATCTCGCGGGCCGTCGCCGGCTTCACCCGATCGGAGGTGGACAGCCGCCCCGCAACGCGGACACCTTCGTCGCCGCCCAGCGAGGGCGGATCGATGCGTACACGGAGCTCCGGCGTGATGACGGCAAACCGGAAGGCGTAGGGCTCAAGCCCGTCGGGCAGCCCACCCAGCCGTGCGGGGTCGACGCGGACACTGTATTCCGTTCCGGGGTCCAGGCCCTCTGCAGGCCGGAAAACCAGCTCACTGCCCGAGACGCGCTGGACGCTGCCGGCAACCGAGGGTTCGATGCGGAACACGCCTTCGAGATCGCTGCTGTCCACACCGGGGGGCAGCACGTCGTGCTGGAACACGAGCCGGATATCGGCATCCCGGGAGACGGTTCCCGCCGTGTGATGCCGTAGATACTGCGCCCAATGCAGGCTTTCGCCCCGTGCTGAAGCCGGCGCCTCAGCGGCATCCACGGCGCCCGGAGACCACCATCCGGCGGCAGCCAGGAACAGTACGGCCAGAACCGCCCATGCACGATTCCCTGTAGGCATGCATCCCCCCTTTCCCTGACGTTGCTTCTCTTGTATCCGCGGCTCCGGCAATACCGCCCTTACCGGGCAGGCCCGATGGCGCACGGAACGCCGAGTGCTGGACTGTATCCGCACCGTCCCACCGCATGCAATCGAGACCGGTTGATCCCGCCGCATCAAGCGCAGGGTAACGCATCCTGCATTCATCCCCCTCCTTCAACCACTTCCATGTGCGAACGCCGCTCGCTCTCTGGGGGACCATCATGTGCCGCCGCCTCGCGGCCGTCGGTGATCACGGTCAGCCGGTTCTTGCCGTTCTGCTTGGAGACATACAGTGCGCGGTCGGCCCGGGCGACGCTGATCTGCCAATGATCGCCCGTCAGTGCCGCGTACCCCATGCTCATGCCCAGGCGCAGGCCGGGGGCTTCGTCGAAATACATGCGCCCCGCCGCCGCCCGCAGACGCGAAGCCACCTCCTCGACCTGCGCCGGCCCGGTATCCGCCAGGTAGACCAGGAACTCGTCCCCGCCCCACCGGCACGGCACGTCATCGCCGCGCAACTGGGTGCGCAGGGCGACGGCGACGTGCCGCAGCACGGCATCGCCGACCAGGTGGCCGTAGGCGTCATTGATCGCCTTGAAATCATCCAGATCGACGAACAGCAGGCCGCCGTCCCGGGCACCGTCCCGCTCACCCAGCACCTTCTGGAGATACTGCTTGGTGAACAGCCCCGTGGCCGGATCGCGGTCCACCTCGTCGGACAGGCGCTGGAGCACCATGTGCTGGTGGCGCTCCTCGCGCAACGTGCGGGAGTAGTGCAGGGCCAGGAACGCGAACGCACCCACCTGGAAGCAGGCGAACCCCAGCGGCAGCATGTTGATCGGCGACAGGTGCACGCGCAGCTCCCGCAGGACGTCGTGGAGCCCCGCCGCATAGAGGGCCGTGATACCCGCGACATTGAGCCACCAGCCCAGCCGGTCACTGCGGCGCAGCGGCGAGCGCGCAAGCAGCGGGAAGATGAGCGCCGACAGCGCCAGGGCGAAGCCGAAGAACCACGGCGCCAGTGCGCCGTAGTCGGCGAACACCGACATGCCCCGCCGGGTGAGTTCCCCGCCGGCGATCACCAGGGCCGGGTGGTCCACCCAGAGAACCGTCGAGACGATCGCGGCTACCGCATAGAGCAGGGCCATGCGCGCCCAGGACAGAATGCCGCGGGACGCCAGGGCCCAGTACAGATTGATATAGGCGGCAATGGCGAAGATCACCGTGGCTATGGCGACACGGATCTTCGGCAGCGTCCCGCTCAGGTCGCCGTGCAGGGCGTCCAGGCGCACGGCCGTGTCGGCGCCGATGTACAGCACGGCGAACAGGTTCGCCAGCGCGAAACACTGCGCAATCCGGGCCTGGCGGCTACGATCACCGCGATGGGCGACCGTGAACGCCGCCACCAGGATGACAAAGGTAACGCTCACGCTGAGCGCGACGAGCCGCAGCGACAGCACCGTCAGGTCGACGCCGGAGGCCTGCGCCAGGTTGCTGAGGAGATCGTCGTCCATGGGCAATGCGTCCCTCCGCCACGACGCCGCCGTTGGCCGGTCGTCGTCCGCGCGACCGCTCGAGCCGTCAGCGCCCGGTACTGTTTGGTGGTTTTCCCTGCCCCGGCGAAGCGGCGATGCTCGTTCCGCCGGCCGGGTGAAGCCTGCAACAGTGCCTGGAACAGCATCAGCATGGCACGAAAACGGCGCTTGTCGAGCATGCCCCGGCGTCGCGTCGCGCCTCCCGCCCGGGGCGGACGCGCCCCCGGACTAGCGCACCGCCACTTCCTCGATGGCATCGAAGTACACCGGCGAGACCATGTGGCCGCCGCTGAACCGCTGCCGGAGCTGGAGCCGCCGGGACTCGACGGCATCCAGGTAGCCGAACGAGGTCTCGCCGTCATCGGTGCGGACGCGGATATAGGCACCCTCGTGGCTGCCGAGCTCGGCGACCGGGACGGGCGTATAGCCGTCATCCGGGGCGGACGGCTCGTCGCCCGCGTCATCGCTCCGGGCCGCCTGCCCGCCCTGGTCAGCCGGCGCCCGCCCGGCCCCGGTCTCACCCTCGCCGTCGCCGCCTTTCCCGGCGGCCGACGGGCCGCTCGCCTGCCCTTGCCGGCCTTCCGCCCGGGCGATGTCGAGCCGGCCGATGGAGTCATCGTTGACGTAGATCTGGCCCTGCAGGTACTGGCGCAAGGTCTGCGGCCGCATCTCCCCCATCCGCATCACCGGCAGGCTGTGCCGTGTCCGGATCTCGACAGTGACGCGGTCCGGCTCATCGATGAACCGGCGGTAGGCCGCCAGCATGTTCGGGCCGGGCTGGATCCCGGCCTCCAGCAGCCGCGCCTCCCAGGCCTGTGCATGACGCTCCAGGTACGCCTCCCGGCCGAGATCGCTCTCCTGCTGGCAGTGATCCAGCAGCCGGCGGTAGTACCCGTGATCCTGGTAGCGCAGATCGATCGCCTCCAGCTCCGCCGTGGAGGCTGCCGCGGCGAGCTCCGCGACACTGCGCGACCGCGCGGTCACGCCGATGCGTATGTCAGCGGTGAGGTCCGCCATGTCCTGGACCCGCGACGCGAAGGACAGCTGCAGGGAGCGGTCCTCGAAGCGGTAGTCCATGTCCATGTCCATGGCGAGCTCGCCGCCGGACGCGCCCAGCAGATCGGCCAGCTCCTCCGGGGTGAGCTCCCCGGACTCGCCGCAGCCCGCCACGTCCAGCCGCGCCGCGGGCTGCATCATCTGCCACTGGCGGTCATCCATGGCGTAGAGATCCAGCGGCACGCCCTCCAGGGTCAGCCCCAGCTGCGCCGGCAGGCGACGGTCCTCGAACTGGCCGGACAGGCGATACAGGGCCCACAGGCTGCCCGTGCGCAGGATCACCTTGTCCACCCGCGCTTCCTCGCCCGGCCCCCGCGGGCTGAAGGCCAGATCCTCGATCTCCACCTCCCCCCACGGGGTAATGGAGACATCCCCGTACTCGAACGTGCCCATGGGGCGGGTCTGCATGGCCAGGTCATCCAGGTGACTCTCGATCCGCCAGGTGGCGTAGGTATGCCCGGCGATGCCCCCCACGACGACGATCAGCGCCGTAATGATCAGTGCCCGTTTCACGATTTGCCCCTCACGATTCTCTGGTTATGCCGGGGTGATCGGCGCCCGGAGCCGCAGCTGAAGGCTGACCCCGGACAACGCCCGCCGTAGCGGACTGACGGGCACCGGCGCGCTCCAGGAGAGGGGTTCGGGGAACCGTCCCTGGATGCGGGCCAGATACCACAGCCCATTTCCCCAACTTGGCAAACTAATGAAACGGGACGGGCTTGGCAATGATGCGGCGCTCGCGAGCGCCGCGAGCGTTCGCGCTTCACCGGAGACGGCGGGGCCGGCTTCGGCTCCCGCCCTCCGCTTTCCGGCGCCGGGCTATGCCTGCATCTTGTCCTGCGTCCGGTGCTCGAAGTCGCTGGCGTCGTGCCGCTCCGGCAGCTGCCTGTGCGGCTCGCCCCAGACGCGGTTCACCATCCGCCCGCGCTGCACGGCCGGCCGCTGGTCGATCTCGTCCGCCCAGCGGAGCACGTTCTCGTAGGTGTGCACCTGGAGGAACTCGCCGGCGTCGTAGAGGCGGCCCTTCACGAGCTGGCCGTACCAGGGCCAGATCGCCATGTCGGCGATGGTGTACTCGTCACCGGCGATATAGCGGCGCTCGGCCAGCTCGCGGTCGAGCACGTCGAGCTGGCGCTTCACCTCCATGGTGAAGCGGTTGATGGGATACTCGTAGGACTCCGGCGCATACGCGTAGAAATGGCCGAAACCGCCGCCCAGCAGCGGCGCACTGCCCATCTGCCAGAACAGCCAGTTCAGGCACTCGGTGCGGGCCGTGTGGTTGTCCGGCAGGAAGGCGCCGAACTTCTCGGCCAGGTAGAGCAGGATCGAGCCCGACTCGAACACCCGCGTCGGCGGCGTGGTGGTCCGATCCAGCATGGCCGGGATCTTGGAGTTGGGATTGACCTCCACGAACCCGCTGCTGAACTGCTCGCCCTCGCCGATCCGGATCAGGTGCGCGTCGTACTCCGCCCCCTGGAACCCCATGGCCAGGAGCTCCTCGAACAGGATGGTGACCTTCACGCCGTTGGGCGTCGCCAGGGAGTAGAGCTGGAACGGATGCTTCCCCAGGGGCAGCGCCTTGTCGTGCGTGGGCCCGGCGACGGGGCGGTTGATGCTCGCGAACTTGCCGCCGCTCGGCTTCTCCCAGGTCCACACCCGGGGTGGCGTATAGGTTCCGTCGGTCATCAGGGTCTCTCCAGGGTTGATGGTGCGCGATGGCATCTCGGGCCTCGCCCGCACGGCCGGGCCCAGTGGCGTCCCGCACTGGCATGGGGGTGGCGGGGTCGGTTTTTCAACCGGCCCGCCGGCGCCGGCCCCTGCACTTCCGCGGGATCAGCCCAGTAAGGGACCGATAATTCCAGAACAACGGTACCAGCACACGGCCCTGCGTGCAGCGCCCGCCATGGCCGGACGCCGCCGGAGGTATCGAGCGGCTACCACTCCAGCCGATGGTGGCAGGCCTCGCGCAGTGCCTCGATCAGCGGCGGGATCGGATCGCGCTGGAGCGTCACCAGGCCGACCTGCTGCTCCACCTCCGGCTCTACCAGCGGCAGGCCGACGACGCCGCTGTCGGCCCCGAAAAGCCCCTCGAAATACGCCGGCATGACGCTCGCCCAGCCGCGGAAGCGTACGTGCGACCACAGCGTGATCACGGAATTCGTCTCGATCTCCGAGATGGGGAGCGAGTTCGCGTGCAGGAACGCGCCGTCCACGATCCGGCGGTTCTGCATATCCGGGGTGAGCAGGATCAGCGGCAGGCTGCTGGCATCGTGCCAGCTCACGCTCTCGCGTCCCGCCCAGGGGTGGTCGCTGGGAATGAACAGCCGGTAGGACTCGACGTAGAGCGGCTCGGTAACGAGCTCGTCGCTGTGCCCCAGCGGCTCGTTGTCCAGATACGTGATGCCGGCATCGATCCGGAACTCGCCGATATCGCGAAGGAGATCCTGGGATGCCTGGGAGCAGACCGTGAAGGTGATCCCGGGGTGCTTGTCGCGCACCGCCGTGGTGACGCTGCTCACCATCGGCAGGGCCGAGGGGATGACGCCCAGCGTGAGGCGGCCGGCCAGCCCGCCCTTGAGCCCCGAGAGCTCCTGCATGAGCGCCGTACGGTTGTCGATGATCACGCGCGCCCAGCGCAGTACGTGCTCGCCCTCGCGGGTCAGGCCGTGATAGCGGTGCCCGCGCTGGACGATCGGCACGCCGAGCTGCTCCTCCAGCTGCCGGATGCGCCCGGAGAGGGTCGGCTGGGTCACGTTGCAACGGTTGGCGGCGCGGGTGAAGTGGCGCTCCTCGGCGAGCGCGGCGAGATACTCGAGCTGGCGGATATCCAAGTTACTGGCCCCCGGAGTAGCGTCGGAGCGAACGAGACATCAGCGGCACCGCCGTGGCGGACCGCAACATACCGCAAGCCGTGCGGCAGCTAAAGTGCAAAGAACCCCACGGCCATCACGCAGGCATTCCTACCGGGTAGTGCCGGAGGCGGATGGCGCCTCCTCCGGATCGGCGAGATCCCGGCCGGCCTTGACCGCCAGCGGGTGCAGCCCGTCGCCGCCCGCCTGCACGTACTCGACGAGCTGGCGCCGCATACGCGGCTCCCAGAAAGCGCGCAGGTGGTTGGTCACCTCCCGCTCCGCGCGCTCGGCCGGATAGGCCGCGAAGTAGTCCGCGATCTGGTTGGCCATTCGCACCATCTTCGCGTCCTGCATCGATTCCTCCTGCGTTCAATCGTAGTCGATGCCGTTGCCGTCGGCGGCGATCATGAAGCCGCCGTCGCGGGCACTGGTCACCAGGGTCATGCCGGCGGCGCGCGCACTCTGCACCGCAAGGCTCGTGGGCGGCGCGGCGGTCACCAGCAGATTCACGCCGAACGCGGCCCCCTTCTGGACCAGCTCGTAGCTGCACCGGCTGCTCAGGGCGATGAATCCTTCCTGCGGCTCGATACCGCTGCGCAGGAGCGCGCCGATGAGCTTGTCCAGGGCGTTGTGGCGACCCACGTCCTCGCGGCTGAGCCGAAGCGCGCCGTCGGGCGAAGCAAAGGCGGCGACATGCAGGGCACCGCTGTCGGCATTCAGCGGCTGCCACGAGCGGAGCTGGGACATGGCCCGCCGGACGGCCTCCGGAGCGATGCGCAGCGTTGCCGTCACCGGCGGTATGGGGCGCAGGGCGTCGTCCAGGCTCTCAACGCCGCAGAGGCCGCAGCCGCTTACCCCGGCCAGACGACGGTCGCGCCCGCTGCCGCCGGGCCGCCCGCGGCGCTCGTCCAGCTCCGCCTCCACGACGATGCCGGCATCGTGCTCGGGCCGCCGGATGGCACGGACATCCCCGGCGTCGCGGATCAGGCCCTCGCCGTGCATCAGGCCGTAGGCGAAATCCTCCAGATCCCGCGGCGTGGCGAGCATGACCGCGTAGTCCCGGCCGCCCACGCGCAGCGCCACCGCGGCTTCCACCGGGATGCTGCGCAGGCCCTTGCGGAATGTCTGACCGTCCCAGCTCCGGTAGCCGATGGCCGTGACCGCGCGCGCCGCCGCACCGCCCTCCGGGGCGGCGCTGGTCGGTGGTGTGGCGGGATCCGGTTCCGCGCTCATCAGGCCTTCTCGGGCTGTTCGGTTTCCCCGGCCACACGGGTGGTCTCGAGCCGCCACTGCATGTAGCGCTGCTGCCAGTCGGTCGCCGTGGTGCAAAGACTGACCTGAACGGCGGTCACCTTGTACTCGGGGCAGTTCGTCGCCCAGTCGGATTCCTCCGTCGTGACCACGTTGGCCGCCGTCTCCGGGAAGTGGAACGTCGTGTACACCACGCCCTGCGGCATCCGCTCGCTGACCGTCGCACGCAGCGACGTCTGGCCGATACGGCTGGCCACGGCCACCGTATCGCCGTCGCTGATGCCGCGCTCCTCCGCGTCGTGCGGATGAATCTCGAGAATGTCCTCGGCGTGCCAGCGGCGGTTCTCGGTCCGCCGGGTCTGCGCCCCCACATTGTACTGCGAAAGGATGCGACCGGTGGTCAGCAGCAGCGGGAACTTGCGGTTGGCCCGCTCCTCGGTGCGCACGTAGGGCGTCAGCATGAAGCGGCCGCGGCCGCGCACGAACTCGTCGACATGCATGACCGGCGTGCCCTCGGGGGCCTTGTCGTTGCACGGCCACTGGATGCTGCCCAGGCGGTCGAGCTTGTCGTAGTTGACGCCCGCGAACGTCGGTGTCGTACGCGCGATCTCGTCCATGATCTCGGCGGGATGGCTGTAGTCCATGCGGTAGCCGAGCTCATTGGACAGGCGCTGGGTGATCTCCCAGTCCGCGAGCCCGCCCACCGGCTCCATGGCCTTGCGCACGCGGTTGATCCGCCGCTCGGCGTTGGTGAACGTGCCGTCCTTCTCCAGGAACGTGGAGCCGGGCAGGAACACGTGGGCGTAGCCGGCCGTCTCGTTGAGAAAGAGGTCCTGCACGATCACGCAGTCCATGGCGCCGAGGCCGGCAGCGATGTGCTGGATGTTCGGATCCGACTGCAGGATGTCCTCACCCTGGATGTAGATCCCCTTGAACGTGCCTTCGATGGCCGCATCGATCATGTTGGGGATGCGCAGGCCGGGCTCGGCGTCGAGGGTGACGTTCCACTCGCGCTCGAACAGCCCGCGCACCTCGTCGTTGGCGATGTGGCGGTAGCCCGGGAACTCGTGCGGGAAAGAGCCCATGTCGCAGGATCCCTGGACGTTGTTCTGCCCGCGCAGCGGGTTCACGCCCACGCCGTCGCGGCCCAGGTTGCCGGTGGCCATGGCCAGGTTCGCCATGCCCATGACCATGGTCGAGCCCTGGCTGTGCTCGGTGACCCCGAGGCCGTAGTAGATGGCTGCATTGCCGCCGGTGGCATAGAGGCGCGCGGCGGCACGGACCGTCTCCGCGGCCACGCCGGTGGCGTCCGCCAGGGCCTCCGGGCTGTTCTCCTCGCGCAGGATGAACTCGCGCCACTCGGCGAACTCCTCCTGCTCGCAGCGCCCGCGGACAAAATCCTCGTCCACCAGGCCCTCGCTCACCACCGTGTGGGCCAGGGCGTTGATCAGCGCGACGTTGGTGCCGGGCTGGAGCTGCAGGTGGTAGTCCGCCTCGACGTGCGGACTGCGCACCAGATCGATGCGCCGCGGGTCGGCCACGATCAGCCGGGCTCCGGCACGCAGCCGGCGCTTCATCTGCGAGGCGAACACCGGATGGGCATCGGTCGGGTTGGCGCCGATGACGAAGATGACATCGGCCGACTCCACCGAGTCGAAATCCTGGGTGCCCGCGGACGTGCCGAACGTGGATTTCAGCCCGTAGCCGGTGGGCGAGTGGCAGACCCGCGCACAGGTATCCACGTTGTTGGTGCCGAAACCGGCCCGCGCCAGTTTCTGCATCAGGTACGTCTCCTCGTTGGTGCAGCGCGAGGAGGTGATGGCACCGATGGCACCGCGGCCGTGCGTATCACGGATGCTACTGATGCGCTCCGCGGCAAAGGCGAAGGCCTCGTCCCAGCTCACCTCGCGCCAGGGCTCATGGATGTCGTCACGGATCATCGGCTTGGTAATGCGGTCCGGATGGGTCGTGTAGCCCCAGGCGAACCGGCCCTTGACGCAGGAATGGCCGTGGTTGGCGTGCCCGTCCTTGTAGGGGGTCATGCGCACAACCTCGTCGCCGCGCAGCTCCGCCTTGAACGAGCAGCCGACGCCGCAGTACGCGCAGGTGGTGATGACGCTGCGGTCCGGCTCCCCCTTCTCCAGCACCGACTTCTCCATGAGGGCCGGCGTGGGGCAGGCATCCACGCAGGCGCCGCAGGAGACGCACTCGGAGTCGAGGAAGGGCTCATCCTGGCTGGCGCTGACCTTGGAGTCGAAGCCGCGGCCCTCGATGGTCAGCGCGAAGGTGCCCTGGATTTCCTCGCAGGCGCGCACGCAGCGCGAGCACACGATGCACTTGCTCGGGTCGAAGGTAAAGTACGGGTTGGACTCGTCGAGCTCGGCGTGCTGGTGGTTGGCGCCCGTGAAGCCGTAGCGCACGCTCTCCAGCCCGACCCGGTGGACCACCCGCTCCAGCTCGTTGGTCTCGTGGCCGCGGGCCGGCAGGTCGTCCACGGGGTAGTCGGACATGTACAGCTCGACGACACCGCGGCGCAGCTTGTTGACCTGCGGCGTCTCGGTGTGGACGACCATGCCCTCCTCCACCGGCGTGTGGCAGGCCGCCGGGAAGCCGCGCTTGCCCTCGATCTCGACCACGCACACGCGGCAGGAGCCGAAGGCGTCGAGGCTGTCGGTGGCGCAGAGCTTGGGGATGTCGATACCCCCTTCCGCAGCGGCGCGGAGGACCGAGGTGCCGGCCGGCACGGTGACCGGGGCGTCGTCGATGGTGAGCGTCACCGTCTCTTCGCTGCGGCTCGGCGGGGTACCGAGGTCGATTTCGCACTTTACAGGCATACCTGTCTCCTCACTCGTGTGCCGTCTCGACGTGCTCGCGCACGGCCGTGTGGAAATCATCCGGGAAGTAGCGCAGGGCGCTGCGCACCGGGAACGGGGTGAGCCCGCCGAGCGCGCAGAGCGACACGCTCGCCATGGTCTCGCAGAGATCGTCCAGCACCTCGATGTTGGACTCCACGTCGGTGCCGGCGTGGATGCGGTCGATGACCTCGACACCGCGGGTCGACCCAACCCGGCACGGGGTGCACTTGCCGCAGGATTCCTTGGCGCAGAACTCCATGGAGAACCGCGCCTGCTGGTAGAGATCCACGGTGTCGTCGAACACGACCACGCCGCCGTGGCCGATCATCCCGCCGGCCTCGGCGAACGACTCGTAGTCCAGGCGGGCGTCGAACTTGGAGACCGGGAAATAGGCCCCGAGCGGCCCGCCGACCTGGACGGCGCGTACCGGCCGCCCCGAGGCGGAGCCGCCGCCGAGATCATTGATGAGTGTCCCGAGCGGCATGCCGAACGGGATCTCGTACAGCCCCGGGCGGGCGACGTTGCCGCAGAGCTGCGCGGTCAGCGTGCCCAGCGACTTGCCCGTACCGAGCGCCTTGTGGCTCTCGCCGTTGTCCATCAGCACCCCGGGAACGGTGGCCAGCGTGATCACGTTGTTGACCACCGTCGGCTTCTCGAAGAAGCCCTTGATGGCCGGCAGCGGGGGCTTGTAGCGGATCATCCCGCGGTTGCCCTCCAGGCTCTCCAGCAGGGAGGTCTCCTCGCCGCAGATGTACGCCCCGGCGCCGACGCGGATCTCGATGTCGAAGCGCTTGCCGGAGCCGAGCACATCGTCACCGAGCACGCCGTGCTCACGGGCGTCCGCCAGCGCGGCCCGGAGCACGCGCAGGGCGTCCGGGTACTCCGAGCGCAGGTAGATGTAGCCCTGCTCGGCCCCGACGGCGACGCCGGCGATGAGCATGCCCTCGATCAGGGCGAGCGGATCGCCCTCCATCAGCATGCGGTCGGCGAACGTGCCGCTGTCGCCCTCGTCGGCGTTGCAGACGATGAACTTGGGGCTGTCGTCGGTGTCGTGGACGGTCTGCCACTTGGTACCGGTGGGGAAGCCGGCGCCCCCGCGCCCGCGCAGCCCCGAGTTGCTGACCGCGTCGACCACCGCCTGGGGCGTCATGGCCAGGGCATTGCGCAGGCCGGCGAGCCCGCCGTGGCGCTCGTAGTCGGCCACCGACCCCGGCGCGACCACACCGCAGCGCCCGAGGGTGATCCGCTGCTGGCCCTGCCCGGCCAGGAGCTGATCCACGTCGCCGACGGCACCCGGGCCGTCCAGCTGGCCGGCAGCCAGGCGCTCGAGCAGCCCGTCGACGTCGGCCGGCGCCAGGGGGCCGAAGCCGAGGCGGCGCCCCTCGTGCTCGACTTCCACCAGGGGCTCCAGCCAGTACAGGCCGCGCGAGCCCGTGCGCACGATCTCGGCGTCCGGCGCCCTGGCCGCCAGCGCCGCGGCGACCTCGTCCGCGCCGATGGATACAGCGGTGCTGTCCGCGGGAACGAAAAGCCTCATTACGACGCCTCCCGATCAAGCTGCTCGATGATGCCGGTCACCCGGCCGGGATCCATGCGCCCGCGGGTGCGCTCGTCGACCTGGATGGCCGGGCTGCAGGCGCAGTTGCCGAGGCAGAAGACCTCGGAGACCTCCACCGACGGCGTGGTCGACGCGGCCCTCTGGGCGGCATCCCACACGGCCCGCGCACCCATCGACTGGCACGCCTCGGCGCGGCAGACCCGCACCGTGTGCCGCGGCGGCGGCTGGTCGCGGAGATCGTGGTAGAAGCTGAACACGCCGTGGACCTCGGCCCGGGTCACGTTCAGCTCCTCGGCGATCACCGGCAGCGCGCTGGACGGCACGAAGCCGAACTCGCGCTGCAGCGCGTGCAGGATCTCGAGCGTGGGACCACGGCGATGCGCGTGAGCAGCGCAAATCGCCCGCACCGTATCGGGCGAAATTTCGGAAGAATTGTTCATCGATCTCCTCCCGGCCAGGGTCCTCGCCCCGGTCTGTATTATTACTCGAAAAGTATAGAGTAATTAACCCGGCTCCCAAACCGGAAATATATGGTGATTTCCGATCGTTTTATCGGCCATTTCTATGAAAAATGGCTTTCTGAAATGCAGCCGGCGGCGGAGACGAATCCGTCCGCCGGCAGGCGTCCGCCGTCAGGTGAACAACGGTATGGAGTCCATGATCGTGTTGAAGACGCCGTAGGCGAGCGGCACCAGTACCACCGCCCAGGACACCACCAGCTTGCCGGTAGCGGGATCGACGCTCTCCTGCGTGCTCGCACCTGACTGATTCTGTTCGGACATGACGATTCTCCTCATTCAGAACGGTCCGGCTTTCGGGGGAAGGCCTCGAGAGGGCCCTCCCCCTTGCCGGTTTTACTCGTACGCAAGCTCGTGCTCGGCCATCAGATGCTTCTTCTGCATCTCGCCGATCGCCAGGTTGCAGACCAAGCCGACCAGCAGCAGGCCCGCCATGATGTACATGGTCAGCGAGTACGCCTGCGCCGGCGCCACGCCCGCCTGGATCTGGAATTCCCGCAGGTAGTTGATGAGCACCGGCCCGAGAATGCCCGCCACCGACCAGGCGGTGAGCAGCCGGCCGTGGATCGCGCCCACGTGGGCGGTACCGAACAGATCGCGCAGGTAGGCGGGCACCGTGGCGAAGCCGCCGCCGTACATGCTCATGATGATCAGGTAGGCGAGCACGAACAGCAGTACGATACCGCCGGAGGCGATCGAGGGAACCGCGGCGTAGAGCGCCATGCCCAGCACGAAGAACGTGGTGTAGGTCGCCTTGCGGCCGATGTAGTCGGACAGGCTGGCCCAGAAGAAGCGCCCCGCCATGTTGAAGATGCTGAGCAGCCCGACGAACCCGGCCGCGGCGGAAGCCGAGATGCCGACCATCTCCTGGCTCATGACCGAAGCCTGGCCGAGCACGCCGATGCCGGCCGTCACGTTCAGGCACAGCACGGCCCAGACCAGCCAGAACTGCGGCGTCTTCAGGGACTGATCCACGTGCACGTGGCCGTCCGTCTGCAGCTTGCCGTTGGTGGCCGTGCTCGGGTCATAGCCCGCGGGCGCCCAGCCATCACGCGGGACGCGCACGATCAGGGCGCCGAACATCATGAGAATGAAATAGAGAACGCCCATAGTCGCGAAGGTGGCGGCTACGCCCACGCTGTTCGGGCCCGAGTAGAACTCCATCAGGTTCACGGCCAGGGGCGAGCCGATCATCGCGCCGCCGCCGAAGCCCATGATGGCCATGCCGGTTGCCATGCCCGGCTTGTCGGGGAACCAACGGATGAGCGTCTTCACCGGGGAGATATAGGCGAAACCCAGGCCGATGCCGCCGAACACCCCGTACCCGAGGTAGAGCAGCCATACGGAATGCACCCAGACCCCCAGCGCGGAGATCAGGAATCCGCCGCCCCAGGCGGCGGCCGCCGTGACCATGGTCTTGCGCGGCCCGACCCGCTCGACCCAGCGCCCGCCGAGTGCGGCGGTAACGCCCAGTACCGCGATGGCGATGCTGAAGATCCACCCCAGAGTGGTGAGCTTCCAGTCCTCCGGAACGGACTCGGTGACCCCGATGATCCGCGTCAACGGCTCGTTGAACACGCTGAATGCATAGACCTGGCCGATGGAGAGGTGGATGGCCAGGGCGGCGGGCGGGATGAGCCATCGGTTGAAGCCGGGCTCCGCGACGGTACTTTGCTTATCCAGAAAACCAGCCATGCAGCTTCTCCTCCGTTTATCTTTATGACGCACTCTCGCGATGCGATCAGCCGGGGACGACGGTCGTGCCCGGCGCTCGAAGGCGAGGGCCGCTGAATGAATGTAAGCGGAACACCTCCGAGTTCTGCGCTAACCGGTTAAAGCACAGGAATATCGAGGGATGCAATCGACAGCAGCAATGGAATGATTGCCAATTCTGATAAAGAAATGGCAAATACCTTCATCTGCGAGGACTTAACGAACAAACAGGCGAAAACAGCGACGCCATCTTCCGTAATATATGCAGAATGAATCAGGAATTCGGCGGCGGGCTGAGAAATGCAGGATCTCGACTGTCCGGTCAGTATGGACCACCGGAAGGAATAGCAGCCGACAGGGGGGAAGCGACCCGATGCATTCCCCATGCGACCCTGCGGCGGGATGGCGGTCGACGCGCGAACGGCATGCGGCGGGCCCTGAGCCGGGCAGCTTTCAGGCCCTGCGATTCCAGATGTACTCCATCTGATATGCGGTGCGCTCGGCGAGATCATCACCGTGCAGGCGCGCGACCAGGTGCAGGCTCATGTCCAGCCCCGCGGAAATGCCGCCCGAGCTCACCACGGGGCCGGCATCCACCCACCGCACCCCCTCGATCACCTCCAGGCGCGGGAACATTCGCCGGAGATCGCCGATATCCTCCCAGTGGGTGGTCACCCGGCAGCCGAGGGTCTCGTCGGCCGCCGCCAGCAGAAAGATTCCGGTGCACACGGTGGCGACGACGGAGGCCGACCGGCGCTGCCGACGGATCCACTGGAGAACCGGCGCATTCCGGATCGCATCGGTGTACACGCCGCCGGCGATGACAAGGACGTCGACGGGTGGGTGCTCGTGCACCGTGAAGTCGGGCAGCACCCGATAGCCGCCGCGCGCGGCCACCGGCTCCGCGGTCTCGCCGATGAGAAACACCGTGAACGGCGGCACGGCGTCGCCGCTGATGCGCGCGGCCGTGGAGAAGACCTCGAAGGGCCCCGAGAAGTCGAGCACCTCCGCTCCCGGGTACAGATAGATTCCGACGTTCACACACACCTCCGGCGAAGGGCAGCGCCACACGCGCGCTCTAGCTGTACGACCTGTACGACTCTCCTGCAAACTCGATCAGGCAGAACCCGTGGCCGAACGGGTCCGAGAACGTCACGCATTTTGACCCCCGCCACTCAATGCATTCGCTCTCGCGGCTCGCGCCCGCCTCAAGGGCGCGATTGGCCGCCGCGGCGATATCATCCACGACGAAATCGACATGGACCGGCGTCCAGTGCCTGACGTACCTGCGCGCATCCGGTGCCGTGGCCGCCGCCCGGGACCCGGGCGCATTCTGAAGAAGGTAGATGACCACGGACGCGCCCGTCAGCTCTGCCACGTCGTCGTCCAGCGTGCGGTTGTGCTTCAGCCCCAAGGCGGCGCAGTAGAACGCAATCGCCGGGGCGAGCTCCGGGACATCGATGTTCACCACGATCTTCATTGCGCAGACCCCCCTTTCACCGGGCGTGATCATGATGCTCGGCCGCGGCGCCCGGCCCGGCAACGGCGCTACTCCGGCGTATGCTGATGCACAACGAGCGCCTTGAGCCCGCGTACATGCTGGATACCAGGGCGCAATAGCGCACCTCGCGCCGGATCAGCCCGGCCCTCTTGAGCACCTTGACGTGCCTCGACGCGGCCGCGAGCGGCATATCGAAGGGTTCCGAGCCGGCCCAACCGTTCGCTCGCCATCGGCCATCTCGCGCAGCATCCGTCGGCGTGTGGGGGTCACCAAGGGCGCGGAAGACGGAATCCAGTTGGGGCGTTCTTAATTCAACCATGGAGTTGAATATGGCAGTGCCCCCACTCTCAACCAACCACTTTATTAAATGATGAACTGATTCCGATGCGATGCCCCAAGCAAACGCCGCACATCCCGTGCAACCGGCGATGCCGAGGCCCGAATCACGGGCCGCCGAACGGCGGCGTACCTGGCCGGCATCGGTCCACGGACCGACTTCAAAGTGTGGGTCACTTGAGATGGAGTGCAGACGCGGCAGGTGGCGTTGTACATTTGACCCTGCGGGCCCGAGACCGGATCCTTGGCCGCCTGTCCCACGAGAGCGGTCCCGGCCATGAACATCGTCTTCCTGCTGATCGTGCTGGTGGCGTTCCTGACGGCGGCCTGGCACCAGATCCAGTACGCCCCTCCACAGGGTGGTAAAGGCGATGGCGCTGCCGCGCCCATGGCGGCAGTCTCCGAGGCAGTGGTGGAGTCCGCCGGCGGCGCGGTGGAGCTGGCCACCGAGCGCGATGGCGCGGGGCGTGCCTTCGGATAGGTGCCACTCCGGGAGGACCTGCTCGAAAGCACCCGAAGCAACGGACGTGGCAGCGACGAGGTCGGGGACCGGGCGAAAGCTGACATTCGGCAAAGTCGATGGGCACCCGCGGCGGCAGGCGGCCGACCGGGCCTCCGTGAGAGCGCAATCTTGGATCGACGTATTCTTGCCAAGCCCTCGCGTAAACGAGTAACCGTTCGCTCAGTACCCCCGGCATTCAAAGCGCTGGGTGTTATGCACGATTACGCAGCTCGCCAAGAGTTCGCGTCGGCGATATCGCGTCAGGATCCAGCATCAGCTCCAAGAGCGCGGGACGTTGTGCTTCTATTGCCCGATCCAGTGCCACTGGAAACTGCTCCGTCGTCTCGACCCGTTCGGCATAGGCACCATATGCTTGCGCCAGAGCGACGAAATCCGGGTTGCGTAAGGCGGTAGCACACTCTCTACCCGGATACTCACGTTCCTGGTGCATCCTGATCGTCCCGTACATATTGTTGTTCACCAGCACAATGACGATCGGGACCTCGTACTGCACGGCCGTTGCCAGCTCCTGGCCCGTCATGAGAAAGCACCCGTCACCGGTGAATGCCACTACCGACCGCGCCGGCTGAATCATCTTGGTGGCGATCGCCGCCGGGACACCATAGCCCATGGATCCTGAAGTGGGCGCCATCATGCTGCGGAAACGGCGGTATCGGTGGAACCGATTCGGCCAGATGGCGTAGTTCCCGGCGCCATTTGCGATCACTGCATCGTTCGGCAGCCGGTCGTCGATGGCTCGCAGGACTTGGCCCATCTGGAGGGGACCGGGATTCTCCGGTGGCACGCTCCACGCCAGATAGTCTTCATTAATCGCCCGCGTCCAGTCGCTCCAGCGAACGGTTTCGGGCGGCTCCAGGGACGCCAGGGCACCGGGGGCTGCCTGCATCGATGCGTTCACCGCAAGATCCGGCTGATAGACACGTCCAAGCTCGGACGGGTCGGCGTGAATGTGAATCAGTGTCTGGCGCGGCCTTGGGATATCGATCAGCGTGTAGCCGCCAGTGGTTGCCTCACCCAGCTCGGCCCCCACGACGAGCAATACGTCCGATTCCCGGATACGGGTCACAAGCTCGGGGTTGACCCCGAGCCCGGCGTCACCGGCGTAATTCGGGTGCAGGGCATCGAAGTACCCCTGGCAGCGAAAGGAGACCGCGACCGGTAGATTCCACGCCTCCGCAAATTCCTGCAATGCATCGCACGAGGACTGACTCCAGCCTCCTCCCCCGATGACAACGAAAGGCCGTGCGGCCGAGGCCATCAGGTCACGAACCCGATCGAGTGTCCCGGCTGCGATCCCGCTTTCCACACCCGCGCAGGCTTCGCCCGGGTTCGCCACGGCCTGCTCCGTGAGAATGTCTTCCGGGAGAGCGAGCACTACCGGGCCGGGACGCCCCGACGTCGCCGTGTAAAAGGCCCGGCTCGTGAACTCGGGAATACGAGCGGCGCTATCCACCTGGGCGACCCACTTGCTCAGTGGCCCGCACATCTGCCGGTAGTCGATTTCCTGGAATGCCCCGCGTTCCTGAGCTCCGCGCTCGACCTGCCCGATAAAGAGGATCATCGGCGTCGAGTCCTGCTGGGCAATGTGCAAGCCGGATGCGGCATTGGTCGCACCCGGCCCCCGCGTGACAAAGCAGATACCCGGTCGACCCGTATATTTCCCGTAGGCCTCGGCCATCATCGCTGCGCCGCTCTCGTGCCGGCAAACGACAATCTCGATCTCCGGAACATCCACTAGGGCATCGAGCACGGCAAGGTAGCTTTCGCCCGGCACGCAGAAGATGCGATCGACCCCGTGCAGACGCATTGCCTGCACGAGGATCTGGCCACCCGAGCTTTTCGCCGGTACATCACCCCTTTCCAGGGTGTGCGGCTGCTGCGACTCAGTCATGACGACGGCCCGCCCTTCGCCTCACCACCGACTGCGAAATGCTCGGGCTCGACCTCATTGACAATGATCCGGACCTTGTCCGCCGGGGCTCCGGTTGTGCGGTGTATCGCCTCGGTCACTTCGCGGTACATGTTGTTTTTCTGTTCCCTGGTGCGGCCCTTGATCAGCGTAATGTTCACGATCGGCATGTCTCTGTTTCCTCCGGTTACCTCAATGGGTACGCGCTCCGCCCCCTTCACCAGTTTCCGAGGCTCTGGGCCGCGGCCTTAAGACTGGGAGCCTGATACAGCATCAGCCCGGACACACGGGCCAGTTCCTCACCGACGCTGGCGATCCGTTCGGCGTCCAAGTCCCGTGTATGCCCGGTCACCACCAGGCACCCCGTACTCTTGCCGTGCCATGTCGGGACGTTTGCCGCGACAGCGCTGAGACCGACGTAATGCTCATCCCGGGTCGAAACGAAGCCCCTCGCTTTCGATGCAGCGAGATCCGCTTCCAGCGCCTCGTGTGACGTCAGCGTATACGGCGTTACAGCAGGATAAGGCTCCTTCCCGAGAAGCTCATTGCG
Organism: Aquisalimonas lutea; assembly: GCF_030409225.1. GTDB lineage: Bacteria > Pseudomonadota > Gammaproteobacteria > Nitrococcales > Aquisalimonadaceae > Aquisalimonas > Aquisalimonas lutea. The sequence goes on along the minus strand of NZ_JAUFPK010000001.1, from coordinate 1,718,577 downwards.
CTCCTTCGGCGAGAGGCTCAGCAGCAGCGCTTTCCCGGAGCCAGACCCGTGCAAGGGCCCGTTCAGCCAGGTGTTGTAATAGGGCGCAAGGGAACCCTGGCTCTGGGCGATATCGACGACCATGCGTTCCGTGTCCAGGTAAAGCACGAGAACCACGGTCTCACGCAGGCGGCTCGCCAGGCCCTCGATGATCGATCGGGCCTCGCGCCGAAGCTGCTGGATGGGGTGCATGACCGGCAGCGGCTCTAGCGCCTGGGGCGACGCGGCATAGCGCTTGGAGCTGCCGATGCGCACCAGGTACCCGTTGTCTTCAAGCGTGCGCGCCAGCCTGTGTGTCGTGCTCAGATCGAGCTGTGTTGCGGCGGCGATATCGGCCAATGCCAACGGCTGCGCGGCATCCAGAACCGTTCTGAGAATCGCGAGGCCGCGCGCCAGCGTTCCGCTCGGTGGCTGTTCCGTCTTGAATGCCGCACTGCTTGTGTTGTCCGCCATTTCGGCTCCTGATTCCGCCGCCGTTCACGTGCCAGGATGACCATTATCCATCGTCGGTGCTCTCTGCCATCCACCGCCGGGCCAGCTCTTCTCCTCCCTCACCCAACTGCGGAGGTGGCGTCATCGCATTCGAGGCGTCATCCATGGGGATCGGATACTTGATCACCTTGATGGGATTCATCCCGGGCGTACTGTCGCGGTTGGCAAAGGTATGAATCAATGACCGGGCGCGGACCTGGGGCGAGTTCAAGGCTTCGTCGACATTGCGCAGCGCTCCTGCCGGCAATCCATACTCCGCCATGCGTTGCTCCCAATGCGCACGGCTCGCCTGTGCGAAACGTGACCGCAGCTCCGGCAGCAACCGCTCGCGGTTGGCCAGTCGCGCCGTATTGGTCCGAAACCCAGGATCTTGCGCCAACTCCGGTGCCTCGAGCACGCCCTCGCACAATATCTGGAACTGGCGGTCATTCCCGACAGCCACCACCATCGGTCCATCCGAGGCCTCAATCACATCATACGGCACAACATTGGGGTGCCCATTGCCATAGCGCGGAGATGGCTCGCCCGTGGCCATGGCGTTGGCCGCGACGTTGGCGAGGGCGGCCAGTTGGCAGTCAAACAGGGCCACATCGAGAAACCGGCCCTGTTTTGTTCGCTCGCGCTCATACAGTGCCGCGATGATCGACTGGGTAGCGTAGAACCCCGCGAACAGATCCGAAACGGCAACACCCACCTTGGTCGGGGGCCCGTCGGGAAATCCGGTCACCGACATCAGCCCGCTTTCCGCCTGGATCACGTAGTCGTAGCCAGCCCTGTCGGCATTGGGACCGGTACGGCCGTAGCCGGAAATGGAGCAATAGATGAGCTGAGGGTTGATCTCGTGTAGTGCCTCGACCCCGAGGCCGTACCGCTCCAGGGTGCCCGCCCGGTAGTTCTCCACCAGAATGTCCGCGTGTCGGGCGAGTTCCTGGGCCCGCTGCCTGCCCTCGTCCGATTTGAGATCCAGGCACAAGCTCTTCTTGCTGCGGTTGGCGCACGTGTAATAAGCAGCCAGGCCGTCCATGTACGGCGGACTCCAGCTTCGTGTCTCGTCGCCCTCTCCGGGCCGCTCGACCTTAAGCACCTCAGCGCCGAGATCCGCCAGGCACTGGGTCGTCCAGGGGCCGGCCAGCACCCGGGAAAGGTCGAGCACGCGAATCCCGGCAAGCGGCCCGCCGGAGCCCGTTGTTGTTTTCGTCGCATCCCCCATGCTCAACTCCGCTGGTTGAATCGCCGACCGATCAAAGAGGACGCAATATTGACTTTCTGTATGTCGATGGTGCCACCGGCGATACCCCATCCCCAGGAGTCACGAAACCGGCGCTCGGCCTCGTATTCCTTGTGGTAGCCGTAGCCGCCCATGATCTGCACCGTCTGCCCGCATACATCGCGCACCATTTCGTTGGCGAAGCACTTGGCCAGGCTGGTGTCTGCAAGCGAGGGCAGTTGATGCCCGCCTCCACTGCCGGCGAGGGCCCGCCAGACCAAAAGGCGTGCCGCCTCGACCTGCATCGCCATCTCCGCGAGCCGCAGCTGCACCGCCTGAAAGTCCGCGATGGGCTTGCCGAACTGCTGCCGCTCCTGGACGTATGCCAGCGCCTGATCCAGCGCGGCGGCCCCCAGGCCGACACTCATGGTGGCGTTTCCGCAGCGCTCGAGGTCGAACACTTCCATGAGCTGGCGAAACCCGCCGGCCGGCACGATCAGATGGTCCCGCGGGACACGGACATCGTCGAGGAAGATATCCGCGCTCGGAACACCCCGAAAGCCCATAAGCTCTTCCGGCGGCCCGAAACTCAGCCCGTCCCGATCCCCCTCCACATAGACAGCACCAATGCCTTTTGCCCCGCGATCCTCCGAAAGACGACAATAAACGAAGTAGCCATCGGCATGCCCTCCGCCACTGCACCACCGCTTCTGGCCGTTCAGGACGATCTCGTCGCCTTCGATACGCCCCCGTGTCGTGAGATCCGTCAACGCCGTACCGGCATTCGGCTCCGACATGCTCACCGCGACGACGCTTTCACCCTGGCAAACCGCGTTGCAAAGGGGTTTCGCCAACGCCGGCTCACCAAGCTCGGCAATCCCGTGGATGGGCCCCGAGACACTCTCGAAGACGGGGAAGGCAACCGCCACGGAGATCTTGGCGAACTCCTCAAGCACGATCATGGCATCCAGGTTGCTTAGTCCCAGCCCGCCCAGCTCCACTGGCAGGTTGACCCCGAGGAACCCCTGCTCGGCGTAGCGTCGCAACCAAGCCTTCGGTACGGGCTCATTGGTGCGTTCCAGCTCCCGGGCTAGCTCCGGCAGTTCGTTCTGGGCGAATCGCCGCGCAGCATCCTGCAACGCCCGTTGATCCGGATTCAGCTGAAAATCCATAGCGTCGTCTCCACTTAAAGGGCAACTCTGTGGGAGTCGAGGCCCTCCCAGTCGAAGTTGAACCCGACACCTGGACGCTCCGGCAGGGCAAAGGCGCCCTGGGCGTCCAGCGTCAAGTCTTCCTGAAAGAGCGCCCCGAACCAGGGCATATGCTCGACATAGAGTGCGTTCGGCGAACTGGCCACCAGGTGCAGGCTGTGCTCGGTGAAGATGTGGGGTGAGAACCGCATGTCGTAGGCAGACATGAGGCCGACCGCCTTGAGGAACTCGCTGTAGCCCCCCATGCGCTGCAGGTCCGGCATGAGGATGTCAGCGGATCGGTTCTCGATTTGGCGTCGCAACCCGTATCGCAGGTACTCGCTCTCGCCGCTCGCCAACGGCGTATCAATTGCGGCGGCAACAGCGGCACTGGCTGCATCATTCCAGGTTGGAACCGGCTCCTCGAACCAGATCAGCTCGTAGTCATCCAGTGCGCGGCCCAAGCGCAAGGCGGCGTCCTGGGTCAACCCCTGGTTTGCATCAACCATCAACCCTACATGCGGGCCAATCGCCTCCCGGACTGCCTCGATGCGGGCCATGTCGTCCTGCCACCGACCTGATCCGAGGCGCAGCTTCACCCTGTGGAAGCCTTGCTCGACAAACGCTTTGGACTCCGCCTGCAGCTCGTCGGTATCAGACGACAGCCACAGCCCTCCGCTGGCGTACGCGGGCACACGATCCCGATACGCGCCAAACAGCCGGTACAGGGGCTGCCCGGCCATCTTGCCCACAAGGTCCCAGCACGCCACATCGATGGGCGTCATCGCGATTGCAGACAAGCCGCTCTGACCGAAGAAGTGGAGGGAATGGAAGAGCTTCTGCCAGAGGGCTTCCGGCTGCAGCGGGTCCTGCCCTACCACCACAGGCCGCAGGCTCTCGACAACTGCAGCGATGGCCCGAAGCCGCTCCATACCGAAACAGAAGGCATATCCTTCGCCCGTCAGCCCGTCGTCGGTCCGCAATGTCACGAGCAAGCACGACACGCTCCGAATGTCGTGAATCGCGGTGCGTAGCGGCCGCTCCAGTGGAAGGTCGACCGCTGCAAGGTCCATATCCGTCACGCGCATGCGTGCTTCCCCTCGTTCCGCCCTGTTTTCTACGCCACCTACCGATAATCCTATGTTGACAGTCGAACATAAGATGGCCTATGTTGCAACTATACTTTCATTATTCAAAATATTTACCCACACATAATGAAGCATTCGCGCACAAGCCCATCACCACGTGCGAGCAGCTCAAGCGAACGTGGATGACGTAGCACGGGGCACCAAGCGCGATAGGGGCGGCGGCCCGGTACATGCAGCTCAGCCAGGCCATTTGAAAGCACACACATCTAATGGCTGCGAAGTTTCGGGTACGACAAGTTCATCTGTGTGGGTGAGCAGCGGGACAACGGCAAAGCACATCGTGGGAGGAGAGAACCATGGTTGAGCCACTGCAACAGCAGGAGGCGACGTCCATCCCCGCAAGTCCTGTCGCAAACAAGATCGGCGGAGTGTTCCGCCATCTTGCCGGCACCTGCCTGTTGGGCGTTTTTCTCGTCATGCTTGCGGGAACGATCATGCGGTACGTGCCGGGGACCAGCTATCTCCAGGCCTCCATCCCCGGGGTCACGATCCTGCTCCAGGTGTGGATGGTCTTCCTGGGTGCGGTTGCGGCCGTAGCGAGTGCGAGCCATCTCCGCTTTTCCCTGTTTGTCGATTGGATGCCGAGCGTCCTTCGGGTAGCCGTGCGCAGCGGCATCTGGGTGATCCGCATCGCGACGATGGTCGTCTTCCTCATCGCCTCGAAGGCCGCGGTCATGACCGGCTTCGATGCTTCCATAGGAGGAGTCGCCTTCACCAAGGGGCTCGTCTACCTGGCGCTTCCCGTCGCACTCGTGGCAATGCTCGTACTGGAGGGCCTGCTACTACACAGCCGCATTCGGACGAGGACCCGGTCATGATCGATGCGGCCATCGGCTTCGGTATCTTCTTCGCCCTCACGCTCTTGGGTCTGGAAATCTGGCTCGTCATGGCGGCTGTCGGCGTCATCATCATCATGATGGTCTACGGCGACTTCTCCCTGCTCTCGGTGGCCCCTCGAAGCATGCTTGAGGGAATCACCGGCACCGAGCTCGCAGCAATCCCGCTATTCATCCTGACCGGCGAGCTGATGAACCGCGGTGGGATCACGCAGCAACTCCTTGAGATTGCGCGTTTGGTCATCCGGGGGCTCCGGGGCGGCCTCGCCATGGTCGGGGTGTTAATCAACATGATGATGGCGGGTGTGTCGGGCTCGGCCGTCGCCGACGCCAGCGGCACGGCATCGGTGTTGCTGCCCGCCATGCGCCGCGACGGCTACGATCCGGCCTACTCCGCCGCGTTGATCGGCAGCGCTGCCACGATCGGTCCGATCATACCGCCGAGCATCCCCTTCATCGTCTTCGGCGTCCTGGCCAACGTCTCCGTGGGCGAACTCTTCCTTGCGGGCGTTATTCCGGGGTTGTTCATGGGCATTGCCCTGCTGGCCATCTGCTATTGGAAAGCGGTGCGCGAGGGCCAGCCGTCCATGGAGGCCATTCCGTTTGCCAAAGGCGGGCGCGTCTTGCTCGATGGCTTCCTCGCCATGGCCATGCCCGCCTTTGTCATCGGGGGAATTGTCACGGGCATTGCCACGGTGACCGAGATTGCTGCCATCGCCGCAGCCTATGCGGTAGTCGTCGCATTCTTCGTCAACCGCCAGCTAACACTGCGCGACCTGCCCGACGTCTTCGGCAGCGCCGCCGTCACCTCAGGGGTCATCCTCATCACGCTGGCAACCGCCGCGACCTTCGCGTGGGGAATGACTGTACTTCAGGTCGGCCCCACGCTCGGGGATTTCGTGGAAGGGCTCGGCCTGGGGCAAGTACAGCTCCTGCTCGTGATCAATGTCGTGCTGCTCATCGTGGGATGCGTGTTCGAGCCGTTGCCCGCGATGGTTATCTTCATGCCGATTCTGTTGCCGATTGTCGAGGCCGCCGGCATCGATCTCGTGCATTTCGGCCTCATCGTCGTGCTCAATCTGATGATCGGTCTACTGACCCCGCCCGTGGGGCTCAATCTGTTCATCACCGCGTCGGTCGCACGCCTGCCTGTCGAACAGGTCATTCGTCGCGTCATGCCGTTCTTCCTGGCACTGGTCGGCGTGCTGCTCGTGTGCACCGTGTTTCCCAAGCTCATCCTCTGGCTGCCGCAGCTCGCACGGTAGCCGGCCTGTACATCACTGCGAGTAATTGGAGGAGAAACCATGCATCTACGAAATCTGAGCCTGGGCATTGCCCTGGTGACCGCCACGACGGTGTTCACGCCACTCACCGCAAGCGCCGAGACCACCGTGCGTTTCGGCCACGTGTTCGCAGAGAACTCTCTGGAGAACGACGCGATCAATCAGTTTGCAGACGCGGTAAGGGAACGCACTGACGGCGAAATCGACGTACAAGTATATCCCGCCGGTCAGTTGGGCGACGTCGGACAGACATGGCAGGAGCTGAGCCAGGGAACCATGGACATGAGCTTCGTCGATGTCTCACTGCTCGGCTACGTCGACGGCCACGAAGAGTTCTTCGTCGGTCAAGTCCCCTACCTCTTTGAGTCGCAGGACGCTGCCCGGAGGATCTATAACTCCGACGTGTTCGCCCCGATGTACGAACGCCTCCGTGAAGAGAAGGGGATTCGCGTTCTTGCGGTCCGAGGTGATCGGGCACCGCGCTCGATCAACACCACCGAAGGACCGATTTTCGGACCGGAGGATGCCGAAGGAATCAAGATTCGGGTACTGCCCAACCCGGTATCCATCGCCACGTTCGAGGCCTGGGGCATGGAGCCCACGCCCATCGCGTTCAACGAGCTCTACATGTCTCTGCGCCAGGGAGTCGTCGAAGGCCAGGATAACGGCCTTGACGTCACTGTTCCCAGCAAGTTCTTCGAGGTAACCGACTACTTCGCGTTCAGTAATCACGTGCGCTCCCTGTACGGCTGGTATGCCTCCGAAAGAACCTGGCAGAACCTTTCGGAGGAACACCGCGACATCGTCGTGGATGAAGTCGAGAAGGCCGGCGAGATGATCACGCGTGAAGGCCAGGATCGTGAAGAGCGCCAGCTGAACACAATGCTCGAAGCCGGAATGCAGGTCACGATCCCGAACCGTCCGGCGTTCCGGGAGCTGTCGAAAGACGTCTACCAGGAATTCGAAGGTGACCTCTGGCGCGAGGGTCTGGTCGAGGAAATCCGGGGGATGCAGGAAGACTAAAGCAGTTCGGCCGTTCACGCCCGGAGTCCCGGCATTTCCTGGACTCCGGGCAATCGCCTTGCGAGCAAACAGGGCCATGCGCCATGCATTACGCGATCCGCGTACACCAACCGGGCGAGCCGGATGTTCTGAAGTGGGAGCCGATTCGCGTGGGCCACCCCGATGCGGGCGAAGTCTTCGTACGCCACACGGCCATTGGCTGCAACTTCGCGGACGTCTACTACCGGAGCGGCTTGTATGCCACGCCCCTTCCGTTCATTCCGGGAAGGGAAGGTGTCGGCGTCGTTGAGGAGGTCGGAGATGGTGTTACCCATCTCGTCCCCGGCGATCGCGTCGGCTACGCATCGGTAAGCGGCAGCTACTGCCAGGCACGCCTAATCGACGCCGACCGCCTGGTCAAACTGCCCCCGTCCGTTGACGATCACACGGCAGCGGCCAGTCTGCTTCGCGGCATGACAGCGAAGTGCCTGGTCCGTGACGTCCACTCGGTCTCCGACTCCGACACGGTACTGATCCAGGCCGCCGCCGGCGGCGTCGGCGTACTTGTGTGCCAGTGGGCGTCCTCGCTTGGCGCAACAGTGATCGGCACGGTATCCACTGACGAAAAGGCGGCCATTGCCAGGGCAAACGGTTGCCATTATCCGATCGTGTACAGCAGGGACGACTTCCGGGAAGCCGTGCGAGAGATCACCTGCGATCAGGGGGTGACGGTCGCATATGACTCCGTGGGTCGGGAGACGTTGTCCGGCTCACTCGCATGCCTGCGACCCCGCGGCATACTGGTCTTGTTCGGACAGTCGTCAGGAGCCCCACCGCCGCTGGATCTTGCCGAACTGGCGCGAGGCGGTTCGCTCACGGTCACGCGACCGATGCTGCCCGACTTCATTGCCTCGCGACGCCAGCTCGAGGCTACGGCATCGGAGCTGTTTGACGCACTGGACCGCCGGATCCTGCGCATCGAGATCGGACAGAGCTACCCATTGGAGAAGGCCCAACAGGCCCACGAAGCGCTCGAAGCCCGACGTACGACCGGATCCACCATCCTGACCGTATGAATGGCACCAGGGCGGATGACGGAACAACGCACCCCGGCAGTGGACAATAGAGAGGTTAAGTCAATGGCGGACCGGTATCCCAACCTGATCGGCGGCGAGAAGATGGACTCGCAAGAGGCCACGGCCAACATCAACCCGTCCAACACCGATGACGTCATCGGGGAGTTCGCCCAGGCATCGCGACAGGACGTGGATGCCGCCGCAACGGCCGCACGCGAGGCGTTCCCCGCATGGGCGCGGACGACGCCCGCCGAGCGTCACGGGATCCTTCAGCGCGCATCCGATGAACTGGTGTCACGCAAGAACGAGCTTGGCACCCTCCTCTCCCGCGAGGAAGGCAAGACGCGGCCCGAGGGCATCGCCGAGGTAACGCGTGCTGGGCAGGTCTTGTCCTTTTTCGCCGGCGAATGCCTGCGACTCGGTGGTGAGCTCATCCCTTCCGTAAGGCCTGGCGTATCCGTCGAGGTGACCCGTGAGCCTCTGGGCGTAGTCGGGGTCATCACACCGTGGAACTTCCCGACGGCCATTCCGGCATGGAAGATCGCACCGGCCCTGGCGTGCGGCAACACCGTGGTCTTCAAACCTGCGGAGCTCGTCCCTGCATCAGCCTGGGCGCTGACCGAGGTGCTGCACCGCGCAGGGCTCCCGGCGGGTGTACTGAATCTAGTCATGGGCCAGGGCTCCGTGGTCGGGAGCGCGATGGCGGACCACCCCGATATTGCGGCAATTACTTTCACTGGGTCCGTTGCTACAGGTCAGACCGTTGCAGCAGCGTGCGTGGCAAGCCGTCCCATGAAGAAGATGCAGCTCGAAATGGGCGGCAAGAACCCGCTGGTGGTGCTCGACGATGCCGATCTTGATACGGCCGTGGAGTGCGCGGTCAACGGTTCGTTCTTCTCGACAGGCCAGAGATGCACGGCGTCGTCCCGTCTCATCGTCACCGACGGTATCTACGATACGTTCATCGACGCCCTGACCCGTCGGCTCGACGGGCTGACCGTCGACGACGCGCTCAAGGAAGGGACGGATATCGGTCCAGTCGTCGACCAAAGCCAGCTACAGAAAGACTTTGAGTACATTCAGATCGGCCAGTCCGAAGGCGCAACCCTTCACTGGGGAGGCCAGACAATCGAACGCACTCCTCCCGGACATTACCTACAGCCTGCATTGTTCACGGATGTGAACAGCCGGATGCGCATCGCTCGGGAGGAAATCTTTGGCCCAATCGCTGCCGTCATCCGTGTAGCCAATTACGCGGAAGCGCTGGACATTGCCAATGATACCCAGTACGGATTAACCGCCGGCATCTGCACGACGAGCCTCAAGTATGCGAGCGATTTTCGCCGGAATGCCCAATCCGGGTTGACCATGGTCAATCTACCTACGGCTGGGCTCGACTATCATGTCCCGTTTGGCGGAATGAAGGACTCCAGTTACGGACCACGTGAGCAGGGGCGCCACGCGGTGGAGTTCTATACGAGCTTGAAGACGTCCTACGTGCGTCCGGAGTGAGCCTCAGTCCTGCAACGGGTGGACGTCCTCCATCTGCTCCGACCTATGCTGTAGTGTACCGCCCACGGAATCTATGAACGTCCCGCTTCGATGCGGAATACGCTATTGCGTGCAACGGCACTCCAATACTCTAGCGCTCGAAAGCCGGGGCTTTACCGCCGAGTGCAGGGCTCCAGGCTATCCGCAACGGGTTGGCGACCGAGTCACAGGCCTTCTCAAATTCAGGTACGGGACCTCGAACACAGAAAGGATCACGGTCATCCTCGCCGACAATAACGGATAGCATTGTCGCCGCGTCCTGCGCCGTGCGGTTCAGAAGACCAACATGGGCCGGCGTAGGTGCAGCCGAAACGGGAAAGACCGGAACGCGGCCATAAGTGCAGCTTAGTGAAAAACAAACCGGAGAGCGCAGCACGAATACGAACGGAGCCATCGCCATCCGTCCCGAATGCGATCGGCCCGGAGCAGACCTTGCCTTGCCATCGCGGAGCGTCCGCTCTTCACCTGACGCTACAAAGACACGCCGCGAAATGATTGATTGGTTGGCATTGCTCAACAACCATATCATGATAGTCCTCACGCGCCGTTGTACTGCGTGCTGTATAGGTTTCCAACACGTAGAACTCTTTTGAGTGAACTGACTACCGATAGCAGTTTAATACGCAGTCGCGAAAATCGGCATAAGCGCGGCGATCACCATTCATGTCAAAAACCCGATATCGCTTCCAAATTTGATAATAATTACTCTCGATTGCCTCCAAAACGGCGGTTTCGAGTTCGGAACGACTCGTTACCGTACTCGGCAAACCTAGCGCTGACATCCGGTCACGAAATCGCGTTGCCGACTTGATGTAGTAGATGTTCAATACGTCGTTTCTTTCTAGGATGCCAATAAGATAAATATAATTCTCCGTTTCCTTCTTTCGAACTTGGATTAGGTATTGGCCCGAAGGGCCAAAGGGGACAGCCCCAAAGCGGTCAAAATAGTCGCCATCTTGGCCTTCGATTAAGCCAGTGTAGACATTGCCTGTAAGCGATAATCCACTTTCGTAAACACCGAGCATATGGCGACGTGGATTTCCAGAGGCGTTGATCTCGACTAGACGAACTTCTGTGGGGAGCGGTGTTGCAAGTTCATTGTCAGAGAGAACAGCCCCCCCTAGATTGGATGCATCCACCGAGCATCACAGCAGAAGCGATGATGAGCCCAAAGATAGCTGCGGCTCTAAGTTGCATGAGGAGGGGTTCCTTAGTTTGCCTTCAGCATGGGAAGTATAGGTCTCTTTCGCTGAAAAAGTACCTCCATGCAATACGACCAGCCCGAATCCGTAACCTGTCCTCTCAACCTCTTAGGCGGACACCTAGGTTGATGGTTTGAAGAACTGCTGAACAGACTGCCACGGTGGCCACCCCTGGTTTCGGCAACCCAGACGCCGTTGCTCGGTGTTGTAGTGTACGAGCCAATCGTCGAAGTCGGCTTGCAGCGCCTCGACGCTCTCATTAAGTTTCTGCCAAAAGGGTTAAAACCCTGCTAACTGATAGCCTATCTTGATCATAGCTCACAGGCTGCTTTCTGCCTGCCCCCCGGGGAAATCTAGCTCACCCGAGATTCTACACATACTTCCGTACACTGCTGCTTGACAGTCTTCTGGTCGAGACAAAGGCCCAATCTGATCCCGAAGACATCTTCGGAATCAGTGGTAGTGTGGACGGCCCTAGCACTGTCGATGCTTGCTGACTATGCGCCTTCCGTGAACCCGCTCAACAATGCTCCACCTGGCTTTCTTGCCCGCCCCAGCTATAATAACAATCAAACTATCCTTTCTGAATTTGGCAGGCATGTCTCATTTTCAGTACTTTTTCCTAATAGCGTGCATCATTGCCGGAACGGCCGTAGGATCGAAGCCTCATCATTCGACCTTCGATGATTTATATGGAGATTCCGTTGAGTTGGCTTTCGGTCAGAGCGGCGAATTTGGCAACAGCCGGCTGGCACGCGAGATTGCAGAGTTGAAGTGCCGGACGGCCGCGGATTCCTGCGAGTCGCGGATCAGGGACCGTCTTCAGGTCAGGTATACGGACTACTTCGTCGCGAACGCCGCCGATGTCAGCTTCGAAGGGCACCATGTCGGGCGCTGCGTCGGCCTCGCCAATATGTGGCTTTGTGGTGATTGATAATGTTCAGAGCCTCCGGACTCGTTCTCCTGATTACATTTCTCTCCGGTTGCGATTCGGCAGACGATAAGTTCGCCTACGCCGTCAGGGGCACTTGGGAATGCAACATGCGGGTGCCCGCGACAGCTACAATACCCGCGGGCAAAGCCCACATGAGAGTGCAATACATGCCCGATGGACGAGCCACGGCCCAAACTGTAGCGACTATGCCGCAGCAGGGGCTCTCCATGTCGATTGAGATGATATCGAGCGGCACTTGGAAAGTGGAGGACGGCAACCTCATCGAGGAACTGCAACGGGTTTCCGTCATGGGCATGGCGGCGAACGGGACGCCCTTAGATATATCGCAGATGTCTAGCGCAGAGCAGGCGGAGATACATCGTTCGGTCAATCAGACTACTGGGATAGCCGTGTCAACCGAGATCCGCTCGGTGACCGATAGCCGACTTGACCTTTACGTGGCGGCAGAGCGCACCATGGTTCGATGCGACCGCATGTAAGCCTGCGCAGCAGAATGGGCATGCCCTGCGCATCGGACATTCGCCGCCCGATTTTCAATCTCCAAAGGGGAAAATCGAAGTTGGTCACACGGTTCAGATGCTGAAGTATCTATAGACTCGGCTCGCCTAGACAGACCAGTGAAGGAGGATGAGTGACTAACGAAGCGGCCTGCAAAAACTGTTCAAAGCCGTTAAGTCCTCAGGCAAAGACCTGTCCAGATTGTGGGCACCCACAAGGATGGCTGGCACAGTCTTCGGGTGTACCGATGTGGGCCGCGATTTTGATCGGTGTCCTAGTCTTCATCGTCAGTTGGATGGTGTTCGTTCAGTAATCGCCGCGCTGGGCAGGCAAAGCCAGTTTCTCGCGGACCACGCCCGCACTGGACGCGGCCCGGCGAAACGAAGCGCCTAGACTTCGGTTTGTTCCGACATCTCGAGAACGTCCGCTGTCCGGATCGTGGTCAAGAGATGGAGCGCCGATGGGGCCGGCGCTCCAAGGCGGGGTTCCGTGCTGAGCACGCCGGTGGCTCATGCGAACAGGTACAGGCACACGGCCACTGCGGCGATGATGCCGGCGAGATCCGCGGTGAGCGCCCCGGCCAGGGTGTGCCGGATGCGCCGGACCTGCACCGCCCCGAAGTACACCGCCAGGACATAGAACGTGGTCTCCGTGGACCCTTGGAGCGTGGTCACCAGCAAGCCGGTGTAGCTGTCCGGCCCCACGGCGGGATCATTGATGATCGAGGCCATGACGCCGTAGGCGCCGGACCCGGACAGGGGGCGCAACAGCGCCATGGGCAGAGCCTCCGCCGGCATGCCCAGGTGCTCGGTGTACGCCCCCACCCATTGCACCAGGGCCTCCATGGCGCCGCTCGCCCGGAACATCCCCACGGCCACGAGAATGCCCACCAGATACGGAATAATGCGAACGGCCACCTGGAAGCCCTCGCGGGCGCCCTCGACGAACACCTCGTAGACGCGCACCCGGCGGACGGCGCCGTAGAGCAGAAAGAACACGATGAGCCCCGGGATGATCCACGGCGCGATGACACGTCCGTAGGCGATGCTCAGGGGAATCAGGCCGAGCAGGCCGGCGAGGAAGGTGTACGACACCCACACCGGGTAGCCCGTCGCCGATCCGGCGACGGCATCCGCCAGATGCCCGTGCGGATCCTCCGGCTCACCGTGGCCGCCCGTCGCCGCAGCCGGCTCGTCCTCCGCCGCGGGCGCCGGCTGCGCGTCCGGCAGCGGCGCAGGGCTGAAGCGCTGATAGGTCTTGGTGGCGACGACCGCAACCACGGTGGCGCAGGCCGTGGCGAACAGCGTCGACGGCAGAATCGCCGCCGGCTCCGCCGATCCGGCCGAGGCGCGCAGTGCAATCACGCCGGTGGGCAGCAACGTGACACTGGAGGTATTGATGGCGAGGAACAGGGCCATGCTGTTGGTCGCCGTGCCCTTGTGCGGATTGAGCCGGTCCAGCTCCTGCATCGCGCGGACGCCGAAGGGGGTGGCGGCGTTGCCCAGCCCCATGGCGTTGGCGGACATATTGAGAATCATGGACCCCATGGCCGGATGATCCGGCGGCACGTCCGGGAACAACCGCGTCATGAGCGGCCGGATCAGGCGCGCCAGCACGGTGAGCATACCGCCGGCCTCGGCGACCTTCATGAGCCCCAGGAACAGGGTCATCACGCCGATGAGCCCGATGGCCAGCTCCACCGCGCCGCCGGCGGACTCCACCACCGCCTCGGAGACTGCCGCCATGGGCGCGGCAGCGCCATCACCTCCACCACCCTGTGGAGGGGCGTACTGGATCTGGTGCCAGGCCGCCGTCAGGAACGCCACCAGCACGATCAGCAGGAAGACGATATTCATGGCCGAGACCGCTCCCGTGGGACAGGCGGCTAAGGATCCGGTCTCGGGCCCGCGCGGTCAAATGTGCAGTGCCTCCCGCCGCATCTGCACTCCATGTGTCCTCATTCGAGAGCACGACTTTCGAAAATTCGTCTGCACGGAGCTGAACGCGGTGTAGAAGGCAGCTCCGCATCGCAGCCGGGTAGGACCAGTGCGAAGACTTTCATCCTGTATCTGGCTCTCACGGCCGTGGCATCTCGATCGGACATGCTACGGCGGTCGTATCCAACCCCGATGGTCGACGTCGATATATGGTGCGCCCCTCGGACCGTTGGGCCAACGCTCAGACGCTGCGCGCAAGCGATGGATTCGCCCGAGCTCGGCTCGGGTATCAGGTTTGCTCCTGTCTGGCCTGATACCGGGCGCGAGCGGCCACAATGGCGCCGTGATGCGCATCCGCCCAGGCCACAAGCTGTCGCATCGGCTCGAGAAAGGAACGCCCCAGCGGGGTCAGGGTATATTCCACACGCGGGGGAACCTCGGGGTAGAGCGTGCGCGTGATGAAACCGTCCTGCTCCAGCTGCTTGAGCGTACGGGAGAGCATCTGCTTCGAGACATCACCGATCTCCCGCATCAGGGCATTAAAGCGCAGCGTGCCGGGAGCCAGAGCTTCCAGAATCAGCAGGCTCCACTGATCGCCAATCCGGTCGAGCACATCACGAATGGGGCAGGGTTGCTCAAAGACGATCTCTTCGCCATCCGACATCGTTGTCATGATCTCTCCATCAATCGTGGTCCAGTGATCACATCAGTGTGACCGTGTCAGGTAAAGATGACTTCTTGTGCCGTTCGCGGAACTCCCATAAGTTTATCCCATGGTCTGCTTTTTAGACCATGTGCCAAAAATGAACTCAAGGAGATTTCCTCATGGCAAACGTTGCACTCATCGGAGCATCGGGCAATGCAGGCTCGCGTATTCTTGCCGAACTGTCCGACCGGGGACACCAGGTGACCGCCATTGCACGCCACACGGACAAAATTGCCTCGCTGCCCGGGGTTACACCGAGACAGGCCGACGCCAATGACCGGCAGGCGCTGGGGGCGTTGCTCAAGGGGCATGACGCGGTCATCAGTGCCGTGCCCTTTACAGCAAGCGATGCTGGAACGCTCGTGGGGGCCGTGCGTAATGCCGGGGTGGCACGCTATCTGGTGGTGGGCGGGGCGGGCAGCCTCGAGGTGGCGCCCGGCGAGAAAGTCATCGATCAGCCGGGTTTTCCCGAGGCCTACAAGCCTGAAGCGCACGCCGGCGGTGAGTTCCTGGACTTCCTGCGCGGTGTCGACGATCTCGACTGGACGTTCCTGTCGCCTTCGGCAGAATTCGTGCCCGGCGAGCGTACCGGAACGTTCCGTCTCGGGCAGGATAGGCTGCTAACCCATGACGAGGGCTCCAGCATCTCCTTTGAAGACTACGCCATCGCGCTGGTGGATGAGCTCGAGACCCCCAGGCACGTGCGTCAGCGCTTTACCGTCGGCTATTGATCGACACAACCGTTACGGGAGCTCCTGTGTTACGGGAGCTCCTGCGGGAGAACCTCAACGCCCCGGAGCACGTGCCGTAGCTTGCAGTGAACGACCAGCCACGCGCTGAGGTGTGCCAGCGCATCGCGGCGGTGGTAGGCCGGCGCGGCGGCGAGACGCTCGATGAAATTGGCAAGCAAGATCCGGAGTTCCCCCGTCGGCCCGCGTCGCTACCTTTCTCCGACACCATCGGAGAAGGAGGACGCAACAATGAACGCATTGAACGACAAGATCGCCATCATCACCGGGGCCAGCTCCGGCATCGGCCGGGCCGCCGCTTTGCTGTTCGCGCAGGAAGGCGCGAAGCTGGTCGTGACCGCGCGCCGTCAGGCGGAGCTGGATACGCTGGTCGCCGAGATCGAGGAAATCGGCGGCCGGGCCGTCGCGGTTGCCGGTGACATCCGCGAGGAGTCGCTGGCGGAAGCGCTGGTCGACACGGCCGTGAGCCGGTTCGGCCGGCTCGATATCGCCTTCAACAACGCCGGGGCGACCGGTGACATGGGGCCGGTGCCGGAGCTGTCACTCGCCACCTGGCACGACACCATCGATACCAACCTGACCAGCGCCTTCCTCGGCGCCAAGCACCAGGTACCCGCCATGCTCGCCCACGGCGGCGGCTCCATCGTGTTCACCTCGAGCTTTGTCGGCCACACCGTCGGCTTCCCCGGCACGGGCGCGTATGCCGCCGCCAAGGCGGGCATCGTCGGCCTGACGCAGGTGCTGGCCGCGGAGTTCGGGGCGCAGGGCATCCGCGCCAACGCGATCCTGCCGGGGGGTACCGATACACCCGCCAATCACGCCAACCTGCCGGGAGCGGCCGAGGGAACCCGGGCGTTCATCGAAGGCCTGCACGGGCTGAAGCGCCTGGCACGACCCGAGGAGATCGCGCAATCGGCGCTCCACCTGGCATCCGATGCGTCGAGCTTCATCACGGGCACCGCGCTGCTCGTCGATGGCGGGGTGTCGATCACTCGAACCTGATCGGGGGAGGGGGTGGAGCCGACCTACGGCCCTCCGCCCCCGCCAATGCCCTTCGGCGGCGGAGCCCACCCCCGCAGGCGTGCGATGCTACCCGCAATCGCGAGCACCGGGAGAAGGACTTCGAGGAAGGGAAATCCGCCGACGGAGCGGCCCGCCCAGGTGATGACCGCCAGCAATCCGATCGCCAGGCTCGCCACGATCAGGATCCAGCAAACGATCGCTTCTGAACCGCGCGCTGCGCTATACGTGGCCAATCTCCTACTCCTTCCTGTGTGCGGCGAAACGCAGGCGCACATAGTCCGCGACCCACTGCCCGGAGTCGTCACACAGAACGGGCCGGCAGCGCTCGGCAACATCGACCAGGAACTCCCGCCGGTCCTGCGCAGGCAGTGCCGCGACGAACGCATCGGCGAACGTCTCCAGCCAGCCGATGACGTCGCCGGGCAGCGGGGTGGGCCGCGAGAAGAGCTCGATGGCCGAGACCTCGAACCCGTGGCGTTCCAGCAGGAGCCGGTACTGCTCGGCATCGGGAAAGAACCAGGGATTCAACGCCGCGGCGTCGATCCCGCGCTCGTCCAGGGCTGCTGCCAGGGCATCCACAATGGCGGCGACATTGCCGTGACCGCCGAGCTCGCCGACGAAGCGCCCTCCCGGTCTCAGGCTGTGCCGGACACCGGAGAGAACCCGGTCGGGCCGGGTCATCCAGTGCAATGCCGCGTTGGAGAAAACCGCGTCGAAGTCACCGTCGAACGGCAGGTCCTCGCCGTCGACCACCCTTGCCTCAAGCCCCTGCTCCCTGGCGGCGGCGACCATCTCCGGGCTGGCGTCGACACCGAGCACCCCACAGCCGGCATCGGCAATGACCCGGGTCAGTGCGCCGTCACCGCAACCCAGGTCCAGGATCCGCTCGCCGGCGCGCGGCGCCAGCAGCTCGACCACCGGGTTGCCGAGATCCGATACGAACCGGGCCTCGCGCGCATACCGGGCCGGTTCCCATGTCTGCCCCTCGTGAGCCATCGATCGCTTGCTCCTTCAGCGGCTGTCCTACCGCTGCCACACCTCGACGTGATCCCGCCGGTCCACGGAGTAGCCGCGGTCGCCGGGCAGGGCCTGCTCCAGGCCGACCTCCCCGAGAAACGCCAGCACCCGGTCGCGCTCTTCCGCCGTGCACGCGGCCAGGGCGCGGTCGGCACGCCGGAGCACGTAGACGAGATACGGCTCCACGCCGGCCTGCACCGGCACGCCGCGGAAGTGCGTGTCCACGATCCCCACGGCGCGCTGATGCGGCTTCTCCGACACGGGCGTGCCGTCGGCGGGCTGGCGCTGCTCGATGAGCGCGTCCATGAAGGCCAGCTTGTCCGTGAGCTCCGGGAACATCTCCCCGGCCATGTGGCCGAGCAGCGGCACGAGCGTCTCCGGCACCGCGTCCCCGGCCATGAGATCGCCGTCGTACTCCGGGAACTCGGGGGCATCCAGCCCCGGCGCGGTCATGCGCTCCACCCAGCGGAACACCCACGGCGCGTTCGTCTTCATGATGCCGGCGGGCACCGGATCCCGCCCCAGGTGCGCGAACAGCGGGCCGATGAGGCCGTAATCGGCGATGGTGGGCCGGCCGCCGAAGACGTACGGATGCTCGGCGAAATGCCTGTTCAGGATGGCGAGCACCTCCCCGTAGGACTGCTCGATGGCGGGGATGGTGGCCTCGGTCACGCCCAGGCGCGGCAGGTAGCTGCTCATGCGCGCCATCACCTTCTCGCCGCGCCCGTCCGGGGCGCGACTGCTAAAGGCGCTACGCAGGAAGGCCTCCTGCTGCTCGCGATAGCTCCAGCGGTAATGCATGGCGTGGCGCAGCATGCCCTGCATGCCGTAGTACTGGAGGATCACCCCCAGCACCCGCTGCAGCGGGCCCGCCGGATAGGCGGAATACGGCACGCCCTGCGCCTCGAAGTGGTCGATGATGTCCAGACTGTCCTGGATGATCGTCCCGTCCGGCGTCTCTACCACCGGGATGATGCCGCGCTTGATCGCCGGCATGATGCGGTCCGTATACGCCGGGTGGGCAGTGGTGCGCTCGACGTAGCCGATGCCCTGGGTACGCAGGTAGCAGCGGGCGATGCCGGTGTAGAGGGAGTGCGGGACGCCGTAGAGGACGGGAACGGATCCGTGATCGGGCGTTTCGGGGGCAGTGCTGTCTGTCATCCGTGGGTTCCTTGCTTCATTCCTGACGAGAAATCGGTATCAAGCAGCGGCGCCGGGCCGCTGGAACGCGTCGCGCGCCTGCGCGACCCGGCTTCGGACCACGCAGCCTTCGGCATGGTCGTTGATCAGCCCCATGGCCTGCATGAAGGCGTACACGGTGGTGGGGCCGACGAACTTCCAGCCGCGCTTCTTGAGATCCCGGGAAAGCGCCACGGACTCCGCCGAGGTGGACGCCGTCTGCGGCTCCGCGAGCTGCGCCTCGTCCGGCTCGTAGCGCCACATGTAACGGGCCAGTGAGCCTTCCCGCTCGACCATCTCCCGGGCCCGTTGCGCGTTGTTGATCACCGCCTCGATCTTGCCGCGATGGCGCACGATGCCCGCGTCGTTCAGCAGGCGCTCGACATCATGCTGGGTGAAACCCGCAACCCGATCGAAATCGAAGCCATGGAAGGCGGCGCGGAAGTTCTCCCGTTTGGCGAGAATGGTGCGCCAGCTGAGGCCGGACTGGAAACCCTCCAGGCTCAGCTTCTCGAACAGGCGGTGGTCATCACGGACCGGAAACCCCCACTCGCTGTCGTGGTAATCGAGCATCTCCCCCGCGCCGCCGCACCACACGCAGCGCGGTTCGCCGTCCGGCCCCTGGATGGTCTTGCTCATGGTCGGCATCCCCCTCGTATCGGCCAGGCCGCACTACTTCCGCGCGCATGACCACGCAATCCCCTTTCCGGCGAGGCTCACGCCCTCACCGGCCCCTGCCGTACTTCCCCTGATACCCCAGGCCCTGTGGCCAGCCGCCCCCCGCGGGGAGACGCTCAGGCATCGCCGTCTTCCGCATCCACCGGGATATCGAAATGGAGCACGCGCTCCCGCCGGCCCAGCTTGCTGTAGAGCGCGCGGGCCGCGGCGTCCTCCGGCCCCGTGTCCGCCTGCACGAACACCGTATGCGCCCCCCGGCCCGCCGCCAGCGCCGCGAGCTTCCGGATCAGGGCCGTTGCAATCCCCCGGCGCCGGTGCGCCTCCGCGACCGCCAGATCGTAAATATAGACCTCGCTGCGCTCCTGCTCGAACTTCCTGAGCTCATAGGCCGCGATACCGCCGACCACAACGCCGTCATCGAGAGCCACCAGGGCAATGAACGACTCACCGCCGAGAAGCCGGCTCAGGTAGCCGTCACCGGGCTGGCTCGCGATATACGTGCTCTCGTCGTGAAATACGGCGCCGAAGGTCGCCAACAGCGCCCGCATCAGTACGACATCATCCGCAGCAAGTTGCCGTATGTCGACTGCCATGGTTCCGTCAATTCCCGGAGTGCTGAGCAAACACCTCTGCAGAGGCGGGACCAAGCGCCGTCCGCGGCGGCCTGCAGGGCGCTGATATCGAGCTTTTCCATCTGCAGCACGGCGTGCATGGCGCGCTCCGCCCGCGCAGGGTGCGAATCGCTATCGACAGGGGCAGGACGTACCTTGCGGGCGACCGCACCCCTATGTTCCTTTCATAGCGCGAATTCCACCGCAAGGCCGTCGAGCCCGACGCCTTGAATCTCGGATCGCCACGTTTCTCCCGCACGAACCGACTGCGCCATCGTGATCGTGCCGGTGGTCACGATATCGCCCGCTTGCAGAGGTGGGTATCCCGGTTGCCTGGCCAGCACCGACGACAAATGAACCACGGCGGCGAGTGGACTGCCGAGGACGTTCGTGCCCTTGCCGGTTTCAACGATTCGATCGTTGCATGACAAGGCCAGGGAGAAGGACTCCAGCGCGGCAACGGGATCCCTTCCGAGCTCGGACACGGCCCGCAGTGGACCGATCAGCAGCGCCCCATGGAGCGACCCGTCGGAGACCGCGTCCGGCGCCTGGAATCTCCAGCCCGGGAAGTGCGACTGCACGATTTCGAATCCGTGCGCCACCCATTCAATTGCGTCCACGACGTCGACGAGCCGGGCATCGGCGGGAGGGGCCGTCCGCAAGCGGAAAACGATCTCGGGCTCGATCTTCGGCTCAGCGTAACCGCCGATCGCGCAGGTCGCCCGCGTGCCGTCCAGCTGCACGGCCGTTGTGTCGTAGATATACCCCCAGATCGGCTCGCATACGCCGTATTTGCCCCACATGCCGGGATTCGTGAATCCGATCTTGCGGCCGACGGGCGTGGCGCCTTCTTCCTGCCTTTTACGGTGAACGAGGTGCGCGACCTCATAGGCGGCAGAGAGATCGAAGCCCCGCACACGCTCCGTGAAAGGCTGGATCTGCTGCGCAGAATCCTGTGCCGTCTTCATTTCCTGCGCCAGGGCGGCAAGATCAGGTGGTGTGGGCATGGGGATCTCTTTCCGATCTTCTTGAATGCTTTCCAGTCCGGCCCAGCTATGTGCATCACAGCCTCAGTAACGACGAAGCTTGCCTGCCGCTATGGAGCGCAGCGGAAGAACGGTCACGTACCGCACCGTGGTGCGCTGGACTCTTACGCAGCACCCAAGGCGATACAAACCTTGCCTACGGTGCGCTTCGACTCAATCTGCCTGTGGGCTTGCGCCGCATCTTCCACGGGAAACGATCTCTGTACATGGGGTTGCAGCAAACCTTGCTCGATCCACGTCTTTATCTGCAGTAAATCCTGAGAGTTGGACTGCACCTGGACCAGCCGGCTGGAAGTTTTTACACCCAAGCGAGCAACCAGCTCCCCACCTAGGGTTGGGATTTTTGGAACAGTGCTGACATACACGCCACCCCGTTCGAGCTGGTCGGAAAACATCGATCCGGTGAATTTCCCGAACACATCGAACACCGCGTCAAATCGTGATCTCACTTCCACTGCCGGTGTATTGGTATAGTCATAGACGGCATCCGCGCCTAAAGACTTAACGAAATCAACATTGCTTGGGCCACAAACGGCATGCGTCTCCAGCCCCATAGCTCTTGCGATCTGAACCGCAAAGTGCCCAACACCGCCGCTGGCACCGTTAATCAGTACTCGCTGGCCTTTAGTCACGGCGCAACAATCACGGAGAGCCTGCAACGCTGTCTGCGCCGCGAGTGGAACGGCCGATGCCGCTTCAAGTGAAACGTTTTCCGGTGCATGTTGAATTTCGCCTTGCTGAAATCGCGCGACCTCAACATGGACCCCGCCTGAGAAGTGGTTCGTCATCCCGAAGACGGCATCACCGACAGAAAACCCGGAAACCCTTTCTCCGACCGCTACAACCCGGCCCGATACGTCCAGTCCAGAAGCACGAGGAAGTGGGTCCCTCGCAAGAGTGCGCCTGAATTTCCCCGTCCGCATCAACACATCCTTGGGGTTGACGCTGCCCGCCACCGTTTCGACCAGTACCGTGTCTCCGGAAAGCTCGGGATATGGCCAATCATCGACCCACTCCAGCACGTCCGCCGCCCCGAACCGCCTGTACACAAGAGCCTTCATCATGTTTTCCCGAAAAGGTGCCTAACACCAGCCATAAGCGGTCCGGTGAAACAAGGTCCGGCGCGCGACGTGCGCGAACTTTACGGCCCGGTCATGTGCCTGCGCTCTGCGCATTCAAAAGAACCATCGCCGCAGCTGTCGATAGACCCAGACCACATGCGAGCCCCAGTGTCACCAATGAGCCGTGCCACCGGCTAAAGCTTCCGCCTCGATAGAACGAGGGAATCAAGGCCGCCGAGACAACGCCCATCAAGCCGGAAAACAACATGAATACGGGCTGCAGGTGAGAACCGTCGCCGTAGACGTACAGGACAGACACGACCGCTGCCTGCGCTAGAGCGAAAAAGAGGAGTTCCACACAGTTTACGACGCGCTTCCATCGCCGTGTTTCGCCCTCTTCCACCCAGGCCATTTTTTCAGAGAGTGTTTTCACAGGACATCCTCAACAAATTGCGCCCGCTATCACCCGCACGAGGTACGAGCGTCGGCCGTAGGGCGTCGTTATGTATCTTCATCCTTCGGCCCGACCCAGAACAGGGGATTGTGCGCGACCTCCCACAGGTAACCGTCTGGATCAGCGAAATACCCTGAATACCCGCCCCAGAATGCTTTCTGGGCCGGCTTCACCAGCTCCGCACCTGCCGCGACGGCCTGTTCGATCAGCTTGTCCACCTCCTCTTCCGAGGCGACGTTGTGAGCAATCGCAATACCCGCAAATCCGGTCCCGTCCGCGGATATACCCGCATCTTCAGCCAGCGACTCGCGGCCATACAGCCCCAGCCAGGTTCCATTAAGCGTGAAGAACGCAACCTCCGGCGGCGACTCCATTCTCGGCAAGCCAAGTCCCTGCTCATAAAAGCGAATCGACTCATCCAGATTCCTGACACCCAGTGTCAGCATACTGATCCGTGGTTTCATGCCGTCACCTCATTCGATGCATGGCGCACAAGCGCAGCCGCGGCGGAACCGTCGGCTACAATGCTACGTTCAGGCCCTGCATATAACCAGCCACCGTAGCCGTCGGCCGCCACAGAAAATCACGCCCCTTCTTTTCCTCCTGCGGTCCCCACGCTGCCGATGCCAAAACGCGAGCGTGTAAAGGCCCCCGTGCCCGGCGCCAGCGGGCCCGGCAAAGGGCCTGCTCGAAGAGAAGCGTGCATCGTGATCCAGACGGAGTGGGGCAGGAATATCGTCCGCAAGGCGGGGCGATCAATTCTGTCCGTTGTCACGGGGCATGGCCGCCGGATCCATCCACATGGCCTCCCAGACGTGGCCGTCGGGATCGGCAAGGTTGCGGTTGTACATGAAGCCGAGGTCGTGGACAGGATTGATATCCGCGGTACCGCCGTTCGAGGCCGCCGCCTCGTTCATGGCGTCCACGGCATTCCGGCTGTCGCAGGATATGGCGAGCATCACTTCACTGGACGTCGCGGGCGGAATCGGCCGACTGGTGAAGGTACGCCACTTGGCATGGGTGAGCAGCATGACGTTGATCGCCTCGCTCCAGACCATGCACGCAGCCGTGTCGTCGGTGAACTGCGGATTGTTCCTGAAGCCGAGGGCCTCGTAGAAAGCCATCGACGCGCCCAGATCGGTCACGGGCAGGTTCACGAAGATCATTTGAGCCATGGTTCGCCTCCTCCGGGTTGGCGGAACAGTCGCAGCCGTAGCCGCTGTCCATCAATTCGTCGCGCGGACGAGGCTGATCTCGACGGCGGCGGAAAACTCCCCCACCTAGCCAGTGCCCCCTGCGTCATCCGACACCGGCTGCCCGCGCGATCAGGAACAACCCCGCGCCGACAGCGACCATCCCGGTGACTCGGGCGACACGCTCGCCGGCCGGTGCCAGACGCTCGACGGTGATGGCTGCCGCCACCACGGCCATCGCGCGCAGATCCATGACGCCGATGGCCAGCAGGATCGCCATCAGCCCGGAACAGCAGTAGCTGCAGTGAAGGCCGAGGCGCAGCCCGTGTCGCCAGGCCGTTGCGGCATCTGCCGGCAACGCGCACGCACACTCCGGCGCCTCCCGGCAGCGGGCAAGATGCCGTGCCTTCCACGCGCTGAACTGCAGCGCGCCGGCGAGCAGGACGACCCCGCCCACCGCCATCGGAACAGCGCGCGCCAGCGACGGCCACTGCATCCCGGCCGTCGCCAGCGCCACGCCCACCGGAAAGGCGATCAGGCCGAACACGGTCCACACGAAGAAGTATCCCACGCCCGCGAGCGCGGTCAATCGACCCGGGTGTACCTCGCCTGCCCTGCCGACGGCCCGGCGGTAGCGCCACAGCATCGGGACCAGGGACGGCAGCATCATCGCCGCCATCATCACGACCCACATGCCGAGAAACGACGCCGCGGCACCGGGCCAGGTCTGGCCCGGCATCCGCATCCACGTCATGGACATGGTCCAGCCGCCGGGCATCGGCATCCCGCCCATCCCCGCCATGGACCCGCACCAGGCGACCGTCGCCGCAACGCTGACGGCGAACAGCAGCGCCGCGATACCGAGGAACACCGGATCGGAACCTCTTGTGAAAGACATGCCTGCGACCTCCCGGCCCGCAATTGCGGCAACGATGCCCGGTGACCCGGCTCAGCCCTGGCCGTACTCGTCGTGGCGGCGCCACCAGGCGCCCGTCTCGTTGCGCCCCAGGGGGGCGCGGTCGAGCCACTGGTACATGCCCCAGACGGCGTCCAGCCCGCGCGCATAGGTGGAATAGGCGTGGTAGACGACGCCGTCGTCGAGCACGAACGTGCTCATGCCCGGCCGCTCGCGGGTGTAGGTGGCCATGTCGGTTCCGCACATGTCCGCGAATGTGGGGGCGCCGTCGGCTGTCGAGCGCGACGGCATGGGGACGGCAGGCTCCTCGCGCCGGTAGTTGTATTCCAGTCCGGCGCGCTGCTCCTGCTCGGTGTACGCCGCCTGGAAGTCGAAGTTGAAGTCGCTGTCCAGCGACGATGCCCAGGGAAAGCTCCAGCCCATCCGCCGCTTGAAGCCCTGCAGCTTCGCCAGCGGAGCGCGCGACACCGCGCAGAGCGTGACGTCGTGATGCGCGAGGTGGACCACGAAGCCGTCAAAGCCGTCCGCGATGGCGGAGCAGGCCGGACACCCGGCCGTGTAGTCGGGACCGAACATGAAATGGTAGACGAGCAGCTGCGAGCGCCCCTGGAAGAGGTCCGCCAGCGAAGCGCTCCCCTCGTCGGTCTCGAAACGATAGTCCTTGTCGATCCGCACCCACGGCAGCTCCTGCCGCCGCCGCGCCAGCTCGTCGCTGCGCCGCGTGTGCTCCTTCTCCGCCTCGAGCAGCTCGAGCCGTGCTGCCAGCCACTGTTCGCGTGTCGCCGTCATGTGCTTGCTCATCGCTCTTCCCTCCTGGTGGTTGTCGGACGTGGGATACACTAGGCGCGGGGCGCCACAGGGTGGGAGTGACAAGTGTGACGGGATTCCAGTGGACTCGTTGATCACCGCCGCGGCGCGGGCTCTCGCCGCCGGCGATCCCCTCCGGGCGCTGGACCGGGTCGCCCTGCGCGACGACGCACCGGCGCTCGCGCTTCGCGGCATCGCGATGGCGCAGATCGGCGATCTCGATCGCGCGAGAACCCTCCTGCGACGCGCCGCGCGCGCCTTCGGTCCGCGGGAAGCCGTGGCCCGCGCGCGCTGCGTCGTCGCCGAGGCCGAGATCGCGCTGGTCTCCCGCGACCTGGGCTGGACCGCGAAGGCGCTCGACACGGCACAGGCAACGCTCGAAGCGCACGGCGACCGGCTCAACGCCGCGCATGCGCGCTATCTCGAGATCCGGCGCCTGCTGCTGATCGGCCACATCGACGCGGCCGAGCGCAGGCTCGCCGAGCTCAACCCCGCGCCCCTGCCGCCCGCATCACGAACCGTCCACGAGCTGGTGACCGCGGGCATCGGCATGCGCCGTCTCCGGACGAGAGCCGCGCGTGCCGCCCTCACGCGGGCCGAGCGTGTGGCGCAGCACGCGCGCATCCCTTCGCTGACGGCCGAGGTCGAAAGCGCATTCGAGGTCCTGAACACCCCCGCCGCACGCCTGGTTGCCAACGGCGGGGAACGGCCCCTCCTGCTCGAGGAGGTGGAACAGTTGCTGACGTCGAAGGCACTGATCGTGGACGCCTGCCGCCTGGTCGTGCGGGAAGAGAACAACGTGGTTTCCCTGGCAAGGCGCCCGGTGCTGTTCGCGCTTGCGCGGGCGCTGGCCGAGGCATGGCCGGACGACGTGCCCCGGGAAACGCTGATCGCGCGCGCATTCCGCTTGAAGCTCAGCGACGAATCGCACCGCGCACGACTGCGCGTCGAGATGGGCCGGCTGCGCACGGCGCTGCAGCCGCTGGCCCGGGTGCGCGCGACCAGGCGGGGTTTCGTGCTGACGCCGCATCACGCGCAGGAGGTACTCGTGCTGGCGCGGCCCGTCGAGGAGAAGCATGCCTCAGTGCTCGCCTTCCTCGCCGACGGCGAATCGTGGTCCACCTCCGCTCTCGCGCTCGCGCTCGGGACGAGCCAGCGCACCGTGCAGCGGGCGCTCGTCGCGCTGGCGGCAGACGGCAAGGTGCAATCCTGGGGCCGCGGCCGGGCGCGCCGCTGGATGACCCCGCCTATGCCGGGGTTCACGACAACCTTGTTACTCCCCGGCCCCGTGCCGGTCGACTAGGATGCAGGCATGAAGCCATCGGCCACCGACAGGACGGAGACATGAAACAATCAAACGCGGAAATCGAGCGCGAGTACGGCCCCTTCCCGGATCTGGACAGCATCCACGGCCTCACGTACGACGGAAAGAACATCTGGTTTTCCACCGGAGACCGGCTGCACGCCCTCGATCCCGCCGGCGGGGAGACACCGCTGCGCTCGTTCGAGGCCGCCGCCGATGCGGGAACGGCCTACGACGGCCGGCACCTGTTCCAGCTCGCCGACAATCGCATCCAGAAGATCGATCCGCAGACCGGCGACGTGCTTGCCACGATCACGGCACCCGACGGCGGCAACTCGGGGCTCACCTGGGCCGAAGGGACGCTTTGGGTGGGCCAGTACCGGAACCGGAAGATCCATCAGGTCGATCCCGAAACCGGAGAGATCCTTCGCACCATCGAGTGCAATCGCTTCGTCACCGGCGTCACCTGGCTCGACGGAGAGCTCTGGCACGGCACCTGGGAGAATGACGAAAGCGAATTGCGGCACATCGATCCGCAAACGGGAGAGGTCCTGGAGAGCATCGAAATGCCGGCCGGCGTGGGGGTTTCCGGGCTCGAGTCCGACGGCGTCGACCGCTTCTTCTGCGGAGGCGGAAACAGCGGCAAGGTGCGGGTCGTCCGCAGGCCCCAACGGGATTCCGCAACCGGCAGCGGCTCCTGAGGAGCGCCGGAGCCAAGAGACTGGACATCCCCCGTCTGGCGAGCACTCAAGCGCCTTGCTGCGAGACCCGCACGAAGGCCGTGCCAGGGTGATCGGCATGTGCAACGCCACCCCGTAGGACGTGAGACGCCTCGTCGGGGGCGATGGCCTCATCGGCCTTGATACGACGCTGCTCTCGCAGGCGATCCCACCCGGGTTTTGACCGTTGAGCGTGAAACTGACTATGTTTAAGGGCAAACATGAGTCGTCCGCATGGATGCCCGGGCAAGTATCTTCGCAAGGACGATGACGGGGAGGTTGCGGGTGATGCGCCTGAATGCATGGACTCCGCTGAGCACGCCCTGCTGGAATAGCGTGGCCGTGGAGGATTTCCGCGCGGACCTCACGGAGGTGTGCGGCCGCTTCCTGGTCGAGCCGTACCAGCGCCAGCCTCGTATTGCGGGAGGCGTATCTCGGGCGTATCTATCGCGCTTTGAGGCTGCGAAGGTGTCGCTGGACGCGCAATCGGTCACGCGTGATGCGTCGATGATCCGTCGCGACCCGGGGGAGCACCTGTTCCTGATTGTCCAGGATGAAGGCCACGCCACCATTAGCCAGGGCGACACTCTTAGCCCGTTGAGCCCCGGGGACATGTTCCTGGTCGACTCGGCGCGGCCCTCCGCGTTCATCTCTTCTGGACGGCGCATGCGGCAGCTTTCCCTGCACATTCCCAGGGACGAGGCCGTCCACCGCTTCGGCCGGGCATGCACGGGCGGGGTCGCCATCGACACGGATGATCCGTTGCGCCAGGCGTTGCAGGCCGTGCTCAAAAAGCTCATGCAGGAGCAGAGCCACGGTGCCTCGGCGCCGTTGGGCGAGACGTTCATGGATCTGCTCGGTGCCTATTTCCTTGCGCGTCAACGACAGTCTTCTCCGGACGATCGGCGGGATGACCGCATCCTGGGCAGAGTCCGCGCGGTCGTACATGAACACGCCGATGACCCGGACTTCGATCTCTGTCAGCTCGCTACCGTCATGGGCACGTCCCGTCGTACGTTGCAGCGCCACCTGAGCCGGCTGGGAGAGACAGCGCGTCGGTTGATCCTGGACATCCGGCTCGAACGTGCCCATTCACGCCTGGCTACCGGACGGGCGGCAACCGTGACGGGCGGCGTGGCCGCGGTGGCCTATGCATCCGGATTCAACGATCTGTCTTACTTTTACCGCGCATTTCGAAAGCGGTATGGGATTCCCCCCGGGAAGGTCGGCCGGCCGCCCATCTGCTAAGAATCCACGGACAGGAAAACCAGGCTCCCGACAACGCCGTAGGTGCAGCAAGCCTGCGTAGAAGGACGCGCGTTGCTGCGGCGTTGCAGGCTCCTCGACGGTACGCGTCCGGCCCAACCCTGGCGTCCATGTCCAAAACAGGTGGCACGCGGCGCCAAGACCTGCCGCTTCTCCCCTCCTATGGTTGAGTCCATGATCCCGACAATTCCAATCAATGGGAGGAGAACCAGCCATGTACAGTCCCGCCCTGACCATCGATGGCTCTACCGTCGAGATACCGGATCGCTTCGCTGTCACCAATCCATCGGACGGCAGCATCGTTGGTTACGCACCGAATACCACCGACAGCGAACTTGACCGGGCCGTCGCCGCGGCCGGTGCAGCCTTCACGAACTGGTCGCAGCGTTCCGATGCTTCGTTGCAGGAGGCCTGCAAGGCGGTGGCCGCCGTGATCAACGAGCATTCCGAGGAGCTTGCCCGACTGGTGACCGCGGAACAGGGGAAACCGCTGAACGGCCCGGGATCGCGATGGGAGGTCGGCGCTGCAGCGGCGTGGGCCGAGCACACCGCAGGCCTGACGCTGCCGCCGCGCATCATCCAGGACGACGACGAGGGGCGGGTGGAGCTGCATCGCCGGCCGCTCGGCGTGGTCGGATCCATCACCCCTTGGAACTTCCCGGTACTGATCGCCGTCTGGCACATCCTGCCGGCCCTGCGCACCGGCAATACGGTGGTCATCAAGCCGTCGCCCTATACCCCCCTGTCGGCGATGCGGCTGGTGGAGCTAATGAACGAGGTGCTACCCGCGGGCGCCGTCAACATCGTCACCAGTGATGACCAGGCCACCAACCTGGGGGCCGCCATGTCCAGCCATCCGGAGATCCGCAAGATCGTCTTCACCGGCTCGTGCTCGACCGGCAAGCACGTGATGCGCAATGCGGCCGACACCATGAAGCGCCTCACGCTGGAGATGGGCGGGAATGACGCCGGGATCGTGCTGCCGGACGCCGACCCGGAAGCCATCGCCGAAGGGCTTTTCTGGGGGGCATTCATCAACAACGGCCAGACCTGTGCGGCGATGAAGCGGCTGTACGTGCACGACAGCATTCATGACCGGGTCTGCGACGCGCTTGTCGATGTTGCCCGAACCATCCCCGTCGGAGACGGCTTCGACGAGAATAGCGTCCTGGGCCCCATCCAGAACCGGATGCAATTCGACAAAGTCCAGCGTCTCGTGCAGGACGCCAGCACGCGCGGTCGGGTGCTGCTCGGGGGCCAAGCGGGCGACGGGTTGTTCTTCCCCCCCACCATCATCGCGGGACTCGGGGCGGGCGATCCGCTGGTAGACGAGGAGCAGTTCGGGCCGGTACTGCCCGTCATCCGCTACACCGATATCGACCAAGCGATCGCCGCGGCAAACGACAGCCCCAATGGCCTCGGCGGCTCCATCTGGAGCGCCGATGTCGAGGAAGCGCGTCGCATGGCGGCGCGAATGGAGTGCGGCTCCGTGTGGATCAACAAGCACGGGGCAATACAGCCGAACGCGCCGTTCGGCGGCGTCAAGCAGTCAGGCCTCGGGGTCGAGTTCGGCGAAGAGGGGCTCGCCGAGTACACGGACATTCAAGTGATTCTCTCCTGATCCCACCGGGGAGAGAGACCAGTCCCTGAACCGGCAATCCACACATCCGGGCTGACGCCCGGATCACCGCCTGGCCGGGCGGTAATAACCAATAATATCCGAAAAACCGGAGGAGACCATGAGCGATCAACACCGTCATTCCGGCGGGATAACCCGTCGTCGCTTTCTCGGCTACACGGCTGTTGCATCGGGCACGCTGATGCTTGGCGGCGGCCTGTGGGGTGCTTCCATCAATCCCGCCGATGCCGGCGAACGCCGCTTCGACTACATCATCTGTGGCGCAGGGTCGGCGGGATGCGTACTGGCCGACCGGCTGTCCGAGGATGGTTACTCCGTGCTCGTCATCGAGGCGGGTGGGCCGGACAACAGCGAGAAGATCTCGACGCCGATGCGCCTGCTTGAGCTCTGGCACACCGAGTATGACTGGGACTATCGGACGGCACCCCAGCAGCACGCCCACGGCCGGCGCATCCACTGGCCCCGGGGAAAGGTCCTGGGCGGCTCGTCCTCGCTCAACGGCATGATCTACATCCGCGGCAACCGCACCGACTATGACGGATGGGCCGATCTCGGGAACACCGGCTGGGACTACGAGTCGGTCCTGCCGTACTTCAAGAAGTCCGAGGATTTCGACAAGGGCGAGAACGCGTATCACGGCGCGGGCGGCAGGTTGCACGTCACCTCGGAGTTCGAGCCCCATCCCGTCACGGCGGCGATTGTGGAAGCAGCGCAGCAGGCCGGGCATCCCTATAACGAGGACACCAATGCGGAAACCCAGATGGGGGTCGCCTTCACGGACCTCAACACCAAGAACGGCGAGCGCCATTCCACGGCCGTCGCGTTTCTGGATCCGGCGCTGCGCCGGCCCAACCTTTCACTCATTACCAATGCTCGAGTCCACAAAACGGTCATCGAGAATGGCCGCGCCACCGGCGTGACCTATCGACAGGAGGGTGAGCTGCGCACCGTGCGGGCCGAACGTGAGGTCATCCTTGCAGGGGGTGCCATCGAGAGTCCACGGATTCTGATGCTCTCCGGCGTGGGACCGGCGGATCACTTGCGCGAGCACGGCATCGACGTGGCCCGCGACCTGCCCGGCGTCGGCCAGAACCTCCATGACCATACCCTGCTACCCGTCATTTTCGAGGGCGCCAAGGAATTCCCCCCGCCCAGCAACATGGCGATCCAGGTCCTCCACGCCCATGCCTTCATGAAGACTGACGAAACGCTACCCGGGCCGGACATGCAGCCACTCTTCTTCCACGTTCCCACCTACATCGAGGGTCAGGAGCCCGCGTCACCCCATGGGTTCACGCTGAATGCCGCCGGGATTCGCCCCACAAGTCGTGGTGAAATCCTGTTGACCGGCCCGGACCCGGAGGATCCGCTGCATATCGACCCGAATCTGCTTGCCACGGACTATGACGTCAGCACGCTTGTAACGTCCATTCGTCGGAATCGTGAAATCGCCGACCAAGCGGCACTATCGGAATGGAAGGGGCGAGAGGTCTATCCAGGTGCAGACAAGCGAAGTGACGAGGAGCTGGCGGAGTACGCCCGCAGCGCAGTGATCGCTTACCACCATCAGTGCGGCACCTGCAAGATGGGCAACGACGACATGGCCGTGGTGGACGAGGAGCTGAGGGTCCGAGGCGTAGATGGCTTGCGTGTGGTGGATGCCTCCATCATGCCGTTCGTCACCTCGGGCAACACCAATGCGCCTGTCATCATGATTGCCGAAAAGGGTGCCGATATGATCAAGAGAGCACGCGGCTAGCAGTGCAACCCTGATACACGGATTGCCATCGCGACCGACATGCGGTCGCGATGGCCAAATCACCGGGCTGGCACTGCTACCAGGTAGGCCGCAAGAGGTAAGCAGCCCGGTGAAACGACGTCCGGCGCACGAAGTGCGCGAACTTTATGGCCCGGTTACGTGTCTGCGCTCTGCACGTTCGAAAGAACCATCGCCGCAGCGGTCGATAAGCCCAAACCACATGCGAGCCCCAGTGTCACTGTAGTTGCCTTGTTCCGATTGCCGCACGTCAGGACTGTACGATAGGCTCATGACGCGACATCGGATGTCTGGACGAAAGGACTCATCTCGCCGCCGGAGGAGTCTGCGGCGCCGAGCAGATTGCCAAGGAGGGACGCTAATCATGTCAATCTTCATGAGTTTCCCCGGCATTCAAGGCGAAACCGCCGACATGAGCCACGTCGGGTTCTTGAATATCGATTACCTTGAATGGAGTGTCGCGCGCCGGATCACCTCCCCTCCCGGTACTTCCTTCGACCGCGAGTCGGCCAATGCGGAGATCACCGATCTCTTTCTTATTAGACGTATGGATAGCGCGACGCCAAGGCTATTTCTTGAAGCCTGCTGCGGTTCAGGCAAGGAAATTCTAATCCGACTCACCAAGACTGGCGTTGGATCGGGAGCAGAGACCTTCGCCGAATACGTACTCAAGAACGCCATCATTTCCGATTACGAAGTCACCGCAACGAAGAACGATGCCATCAGACCTGTCGAGGAGCTGACGATCAGTTTCACAGGCTTGGAACTCCGTTACACGCCGTACGACGATCGCGGAAAGGCGCTTGCAAGCGCCTCGGTCGGCTTCGACACAAGCACCAATCAGAAACTTTAGCTCCCAAAGGAGATACTACTTTTTCACAACCGAAAAGGAATTCGGCATGCCAACGAACGTAGTCCAACAGGATGACTACAGCATACGGGAACCGGCCTACCTACTGGTCGAAGGCGCCGGTATCCACGGAAGCTTTGAAATATCCGGAACCGTGACCGTTCGGCGCAATGGAGTTGTCCATATATCGGCGAAGGGCACCACCCCTGCACAAGTTATCGCCCGACAGCATGGGGGATCGATCCGTTTCCATGCGACAGCAATGCTCAAGAGCAACGGACATAGAGTCCAGACGGTGCAACTCGAGACAAAGCCCGGACCTCAAGCATGGGATGACGACAGCATGGCCCCTATTGGGTCGGCTACCGTCAAAATACCCAACTCGCATCCAGACATCGCGTACTCGATAGTCATAGAAGGCGGCTATTTCTACGACACCGGCGCCGGGATCGTGCAACCGATGCCAGGTTCCGGCACCGCCGATGTACAGCTTCGGAGGCACCGGTGATCAGCTTGCCAAGAACGATACCGGGTATTGCCGTGGTGGTGATGCTGGCCATATTGGTCGCATGCACCGAAGGATCTGAATCACCCACCACCGCCGATGAATTACACGAGCGAGCCCAGAGTGCGCTAGGACGGTCCGGGACTGCTCAAGATCACCAGCGAGCATTGGAGTTGCTCGATGAGGCCTTGCGAATAGATTCTAACCATGTGCCGTCGCTACGCTCGCAAGTTCGGCTTCTCGTGCGCGCCGGACGCGACCGCGAGGCCCTTGGGCGCGCGCGCCGCCTCGCGGAGGTCAGTGGCCAGGCGTCAGACCAGCTCTACCGATGCATGTTGATCGAGCGCGTTGAACGAGAGAACCCGGTCCCCCTGTCTTGCTACCACGATGTCGTGGAGCGCTACGAGACGCCCGAGACACCACAGATTGAGCGTGACCTGAACTATCTTGTTGCATTGAAGCTTGCAGACTCGCCGAGACTCAGCGATCAGCTCGAACAGCACAAGGCAAGGAGCGCGGCCTCCAAAGAAGACCCCAACTGGTTAACCGACTGGATTGCGAACTCAAGCCGTAAGGAAATCGTTGATCAGTTCACCCGCATCGGATCCCCGGCTGAACAGCAGTGACACACTTACCAGAGCGGAAGCGTGAGCATCTTCCCCGCGCCGCCGCAGCACGCGCAGCGGGACTGACCGTCCAACCCTGGACGGTCTTGCTCATGGCCAGTATCCCCCCTCGTATCGGTCAAGCCGCGCCACCTCGCCGCGCATTACCATGCAACCCCTTTTCCGGCGCGGCTCAACGCCCTCTCCCAGGCGTTCCCAGTAGTAGTCCATGGCCTCCTGGCTGTCACACAGCACCTGGAAGGAGACGGCTTCACTGAACCGGAAATGGGGCCCGCCGTTCAGGGCAGCAAAGACCTGGCTGTCCAGGCTGAACTCGACGGTTCGGAAAAGTCGCGTAGCGAGTGGTTAGCGGGACAATGTCCCACTCCATGCGCTTGCTCGAGCTCAACACTACTTTGGGGGCCTCCCCTCCGTGCCCAGCAACTCGAATTCTGGAAGAGTAGCAACCAGCTCATTGCCATCGAACTTTCGGGCGCCGACAATCTTCAGCCCCTGCGCCGATTCAGCCTGAACAATAATGACGGGGGTTTTTCATCCTGTTCGATGTGGAAAGCATATTGCGGAATTATTATGTCAATTGGCTCACCAATAGACACTCCATCCACAGCCGCGACAAAAACCGCGTTACCCGCTTCGAGGTCTTGTTGCTCTGCGGCACGACCAGAAATAAAACCGTCCTCTGGTAAAGGAGGCCACTGAGACTCCTGCGCGACGACGGCAGTTGCTATGAATCCGAATATGCCTGCGAGCACCTTCTTCATGACTGCACTCCTTTGCCCTCCAACGTATCGCTAAGCGGCCGGTTTGGAGCGAGGCGGAGAAGCCGGGTGGCCCGTGCCTCATTGTTAATAGTTATTTGTCTCCTTTCAGTCCGCCCCGTATCAGAACCACACCGCTCAACAGATACAGAAAGAATGCCACCAAGAAAATCACTGGGTGATCACCGAACGAAGCCCAACCACCTTCACCCGCACTCGCTTTTCCAGCTAGCACGTAAATCTCGCCACCGACAACGCCCCATAGCGCCATTCCGGTAAACAAGATTCCAAAAAGAAGTTCAACGATGTTCACGTCTTCGGGCCTATCTCTTGTTCCTTCATGTTCGTGTTCATCCTGCGCGGGATTGGCAAGGATATAACGATGAAGCTCAGCCGATGCAGAAACCAACCAACGGTTTCCCTACCGGCTCAGGCATATTGTTCGGCGGTGGTTGATCGAGAACGAGCCACCTCATTACCGGTCGGACAGCGCCAGCCGCATTCCGAGCGCAACAAACGCACCCGCAAAACCGCGCCTGAACCACGCCATCACGCTGGGCTTCGAGATTATGTAGCGTCGCGTAGCCGAGGCAAACGCTCCGTAGCCAACGAAAATTGCAAATGTCAGAAGCATGAATATAGCTGCCAATCCGAGCATGTAGTGTGTTGGCTCGGACGTATTGCTCGGCACGAACTGGGGGAGAAACGCCAGGAAGAACAGAGAGAGTTTGGGATTCAGGATATTCAATAGCAGGCCGTCGACAATGATCTTGACGTCGGAGGCGGCCGTTCTCCCTCCCGATACCCGGAGGGCTCCGCCCTCGCGCAAAACACGCCATGCCATGTAAAACAGATACGCGACGCCAAGGTACTTGACGACCTGAAACGCCACCGCGCTTGTATGCAACAGCGCAGCGAGGCCGGCAATACTTGCGAGAATGTGCGGAACAATGCCAAGCGTACAGCCAAAGGCGGCAACCACGCTTGCGCGCCACCCGCTGCCAATGCCAAACGCGAGCGTGTAAAGGACGCCCGTGCCCGGCATCAGTACGACGATGAGCGAGGTTACGAAAAACTCCGGCGTCATAAAGTCTCTCCAAGTCCGCCCGCAGCCGAACCCCGTCGCTAAACCCCCGGCTCTGTAGCACCAGAGAAAGAGCCGGTCGGCTTGAGCGTGTTACTGGACGTTAGCGCTTGGATGCAGGCCTCCCGCAGAGCCCATGCATCCGCGAAAGACACCGCATGCGAGTCGGCCCACCTCTGGACGGCGTCTCTGTGTATCCGTTCCTTTTCGTCCGCGAGGTGCACCGTGGATACCACATGCTCAGAGAGCAGAGCCTCAAACGGCGACGTGCTGCCGCTGCTTAAGCCGGTGAAGTCGTATCGGCGACCGCCGAGTCGGAGATAGCAGTGTGCCTCCGGAATATAATCGAATCCGGCAGGCTCCAGGACGGTTCCTATGCCTGGCGTGTTCTGCTCGCACATTGCGTAAAGGCCGACGACAAGCTCGACTTCCACATGCCCACATTCTTGCGCCACGGCAGCGAGCAGTCTGTGCTTGGAACTACACGTGCCCCGCTGTTCCTTCAGAACCGTTAGAACATCGTTAGAACATGCGGGTCTTCCATAGGGCAACCGGGCGACGTGCTCGCCAAGCGCGAGAAAGCGATCGAACCCGCGCCGCCGCACTTCCATGGCGACCGGGCCCTCCCCCTCGATCGAAAAATCCAGCTCGCCGGACATCTTCTTTCCTATTATGTTCAGCGCGAAGGTGAGCCGCGGGTGTTAGCCCATCAGGTCGATCTTACTCTCCCACGATTTCTCCGTAGAGACATAACAGCGGAGTTAACCGGAAGCTTAAAGCGCGGCTTCTCCGTCACCGCGCTTTAAGCTGCCCTGACCTTACTCGGCTGAACGACTTGTTAGTGGCGGGCTAGGCCGAAGCCCAAATCGTGGCGACAAGTACAACCCAATACTCCGTTATCCCTGCGCTGGCTGCTGTCGATGATTCGTGATTGAAATCACCGCAACCGATGTGGCTAAAGATTCTGCGATCAAAGACAGCTGATCCAGAACACCTCTGCGCCGGAACGCTCAGACGCGTGATGGCGCCCAGAGCTGCTGTAGTCTTGGAACCGTTTCCTTGGGCGAGGGATCGCTGTCGGAATAGTCCAGTGACACGATCCGGCTCATTCCATCGTCACTTGGCTCATCGTCCGCATAGGGGAACCATTCCCGGGCTTCGTCGGGGGTTACACGCAGGCTGAGTTTGGTTGAGGGCCACCACGCCCCGCCCGGCGGGCCGCCGGCTACCTTGAGAACAAGTCCCTCGCGCACGTCGACGACGTTCGTCCAAGGCACGAAAAGCCACCGCGTCTCCGGAGTGGCCCATTCGTGGCCATCGGGGTAGCTCCCCTGACCGTGAGCGTAGATCCCCTCCTGCATCGCGATGAAACCAAGAGTACGCTTGCGCCAGTTGCCCGGCCATAGACCAAGGATGAGCAGAAGTGCGCCGAAGCCCATAAATAGGTAACCGGCAGAGACGTGCCATTCGGGAAAGATCCTCTCGAGGTTCCAGCCGAGATAGAGCAGCCCCACGCCGATGGTCAAGGCCACCGTGAGCAGGACTCGCGACGACCAGATAGACCGACCAGCAACGATCACGGCACCCCTCGGCGGATTCTGACCGCGCAGCGCATTCGGGATGTTGGTCTTCGGGTGAGCATCTTCCGCACGCTGCACTGAGTCAGGCACACCGACCCGCTCCGCCACCGCGCTTGTCGAGTCCGTCGACGAACGCCTCCATCCGTAGACCAACAAAACGGCCATCCCCAAGAAAGCCACGCCCATCAACAACGCAATGGACCGTCCTTCGGCGGACGAATCGGCATCCGCGAAGAACCAGAGCACAAGCATGAATGCGCCGCCGCCGAACAACACCAAGACGACGACGCCGACGAAGGTGTGCTCAAGAACTCTCTCCATGCGCGTCTTCCTTGCAGAACCCCTTGTGTTCACGATTCCTTTCACCTCCGCGACGGAAACACCAGCTGTAACACTCTAAGCGGACGGGCACCTCAAGACCACCGCCACAAACGCTGTGGTTCAGCGACGGCGCGTTAGCGCCGCCGCTGCAACCGATCTATAGGCGGCTCCGGGTCACTTTTTTGCACTGGGATTGGCGCCCATGGTCCTCAGTGTTTCCTCATCATAGTGAGACGCATATTCCGCCGAAGGAGGTGTAACCTTGATTACGTCGATGAGCACGCCATTCGGATCAGATGTGATGAAGTGTCGTTGGCCGAATTCCTCTGACCGTATCGGTAAATGAATAGGAAGCCCGATCTTGTGCATTCGCTCATACTCGGCATCCACATCTTCGACCTCGATATTGAGGAGCAGCCCACCATTGAACTTTCCGCGGAACTCTTCCGGTACGGTCGGGTGAACTGAGTCAAGAAGAGCCAGCTCGAACGGGACTTGCTGATTCGCCTTCAGACTCACGTACCACCCAGCATCAAAAACAACCTCAAAGGGGAAATGAGCAATCCAGAAGGCTTTCGATTCCGCCACGTCCTCGGTCATGATAACCGGATAGAAACTATTGATATTCATCATGGATAGACTCCTTATCAACGGTAAAAGGAGTCCCATTGTGTTCGGTAAAACGGCCTCCGTCTTGTAAAAATGCGGCATGTTCGCGCAGTCGTGACGGGGTCTGCCCTAAGAAGCGAGCAAACTCATGCGCGAGATGGCTTTGGTCCGTATAGCCAAGGTTGGCGGCTATCTCCGCAATGGGGAGCTTCGACTCAGCAAGCAGAGCAGAAGCGCGGCGAAACCGAATAATCTCTGCGAACAGCTTAGGTGGAAGACCAACCACATCAAGAAACGCCCGTTCAAATTGCCGACGGCTTTTGCAGTACATATTCGACAATTCGGAAACGCGCACTGGGCCTTGCGTCGCTTCGATGTAACAAATGATTTCATCAATCCGGGAGCGACCGGGCGATTGGCGCTTAAGGTGCTGCAATAGAACAGCATCCAAGCGAGCGAAAAGCGACTCAGTAGAAACTGATTCGGCCACCCGAAGCATGTCCGGCAGGAATCCGCCCTCGGCGGAACGCACAGTATTGGTCAGTTCAGAGGTCTTGGCGTCCAAGAAATGTCGGCTTTGGCCGGGTCTGAAACGAATACCCAAGTAGTGTTTGCCTACATCGAGTTGTACGTCCGTGTTCTTCGTCGTCGTGCCAAAAGCATCCACTCGGTAAGCGGCTGAGCCACTCACAACGACGACATCCACAGCACCATCTGGCACGATTGAGTAGATCTCGTCGTGGTTGTTCAGACTCAACCAGTAATGACTGATATACGGCCGCAAGGGTGCGGCCGGTAAAGAGACGTCAAGTGGCTGATTAGCTAGATTCATCTGGTTGGCGAAGCCGCCTGACGATGAAGCGGAGCCGGCTCGAAACTGCGTAGCGATTGATCGGCCGGATGGAACGCATGGTTAGGAGCGCCTGCCTTTCTCACGCTCCACCCTATCTAAGATCTGCATCAGCTTCCGCTCCATTCTTTCTAGATCGGGCTCCCGGTTCGTTAGGCGGTCATTCTCCAGAACGAGATCTTCAATCTGCGCCGAGACACCCAACTTGCAGACTTGGCGAATAAGGTCGTCCACTCGGGGCGAGAAATAGTCCCATCCATGAACGCAGATATCTGTTATCGGATGATCACCCGGTTTTCCGTTCGGCATTGTTCCTCCACACCTAACGCAGAGCTGAGGCGCGCGCGCCTTGCGAGCGTCGCCTCGAGCGCCGTGTTATACGAATCCCTTTCATCGAATCTCCACACTTCCGGCACCCACCGACAGCCCAACCTATCGCAAACAGCGCTCTTTTACCTCGCTCAGGCCGCCTTCATTCATCTCCATGGCGTGGATCTGCACCGCCGGCATCCTCTTGAGAGCGCCCGTAGCGCCGATTTCGTCTAGAGCCTGTCGCGAGCAATTCACCGCTGGCTCGAAGGCACCGACGAGAATCCGTTTACCGGGATAGGGCACTGCCGGCAGTATAGCTGGAGACTTACCGCCGCCAGAAACCTCCATGCGGTCCGTAAATACCTCTACATGGACTTCCATGGGTCTTCCTTCGTATAACGACGGCGCTCAGCGGTGCTTGACGGCGACCGACCGGAGCACCAGCGAAGTCAAGCATCGGCCTGCAGCGCCCTTGCTGGGCGCAACTCGAACCGTGTTCACTAACAAACATCCGTCATTCATAAGCCCTACGCCATCCTGCCGCCCGTGCTTCGTCTTCCGAGCAAAACCATCGCTCTCCCTTCAACCTGTCGATTTGTGTCTCGTCGTACCATTCACTGCCTGGAACGTGGTAAATGCGTTCTCCGTTCATGCTGATATTTCCCTTTATTCGACACCCTTCCGAAACACTCTCAGTCGAGGAACGCCAAAATTCTGTGAGCGGGGTGAAACGGTGCACGTTTAGAGCAATCACCACGATAATAGCTATTACTCCGACGATCCGAGCCACGACTGTTTCTCACTTCATTCCACTACAGCGCCCAACGATAACGCTCACCTGCGCAGCCTGTCTGCGTCGGCTGAAGCGCCTTGTTGTCTAATCCAGGATCTCCGCAGCCGAATGATAGTCTCCGATACAGTGGCAAAAGTCTCTTCAGAGCTGCAACGATACCTGTCCCTCGCCCAGTCCAAGATAATGGGTCCTCTGATCTGGGAAGCATGCTCGGGGAAAGCTACGAGATAATCGTCTGTCAATGCCCGACTCCTTGGGAACACATGAAAGTGAATCCGCGACTGTTCTTCGCCGAACTGAGCGCAGTAGATATGCAGAGGATCGCACACCGCCTTGACAGTAGCG
The DNA here is from genome assembly GCF_030409225.1 of Aquisalimonas lutea. GTDB lineage: Bacteria > Pseudomonadota > Gammaproteobacteria > Nitrococcales > Aquisalimonadaceae > Aquisalimonas > Aquisalimonas lutea. Next base: position 1,677,384 of record NZ_JAUFPK010000001.1, on the reverse strand, counting down.
GCAGCCCTTGCCAAAACCGGCCCGAGCCGTTCGGCGGTCGCTAGAGGCAACTCCTCCAATGAATGTGCTTCTGCGACCGGCGACACGATCAGGTAGCCAGGAACTGCACATGTGTAGCAATGCTCCACCAAGAAATCTTGGTCACGGCTAATCTCAAAATTCATAGTTTTATTCCACATCGGCCTTGGTTCAGTGGCAGCTTTGGCAGAGCGAAGCGGCGACAAAGCTGTCCAGTGGAGGGCCTTCAGGCCCGGAACGGGCTGCAACAATTGGTGAGGCTAGCGGTGGCTCGACGCAAGCAACAATCCGGCAGCACCAACGAGCGCACCACCGAAGACCCTTCCAAGATAACGAGAAACATTGCCGGCCAATTTCGCAGTTGTTTTCTTAACAAGTAAAGAACACCCTAATAAGCAGATAAACGAAAGCGCCATAAAGGTGCAGAGAAAAATCGTAAATTGAAATAAAAGACTTTGAGAAGGATCGATAAATTGCGGGAATAGCGCGGTAGTAAACACTATTGCTTTCGGATTTGAAACTGACACAGCAATACCTTGAATGTATAGGTAATTCCCGCTTTCTCCAGAATGGCGTTCGCTGACTGGAACTGGTTGGATACCATTTCGCCAGATCTTTATACCCAAGTATGCCAAGTACGCCGCGCCCAATATTTTTACTATAGTAAACGCAATTGAAGAATAAACAATTAATGTGCTTAGGCCAGCAACAGACAAACTTGAAAGAATAGCTAGACCGGTAATATTACCGATAATTGTTTTCAATGAATTCATGACACCATATTTGACACTATGTGCGGAGACGAGAAGCATAGCAGGACCAGGTATTACAGTGGCCACAAATGCGATTGCTGTAAAGGCAAGCCATACTTCCATATTTATGCGTCCCTCATCTATTAGACTAACTGTCGAAGCTCACTTGCCGCCGTGGAGCGGAGCGGAACGGCGGTCAGGTGCAGCGCCTTGTTAGGCTCGGTGTTAAACCTTGCATGAAACGTGACTAAAACCGAGACGCGCTACGAAGTGTCGTGTGCATTTAATGCGCTGCTTGTTGGCGATTTACTAACTGCCATTAAATAAGTATTACACATCAAAATCAACTGCCTGTGCACGGCGTTGACTTCGGCGGCGGACAAATCGCGCTCGAACACGTTTCGGATCGTGCCGAAGATCGTCGTTAAAAGCGTAAGATTCACTGTAGACAGGTCTTCGAAGTCGGCGTCGGATGCGCTGGCAAACATGGCAGCAGACGCTGTATCGACGCGACGGCTGAAAGCAGTGATCAACGGTTGATTGTCCAGTTCCACGACTGACTTGTATAGCGCCCGAGTGACCTCGGGCCGTTCCATCTTGGCATTCCAGTAGGTAGTCACGAGTGTGTTGATCATTTGCTCGGCCGAGGCGCCATGCATTTCCCGGCAGGCACGCTCAACCTTATCACCCAACGCGTCCAGGTAGCGCTCGTTCACGGCATAGAACAGCGCCTGTTTGTGCGGAAAATACTGATACATCGTGCCGACCGAGACACCTGCCCGCTCCGCCACCCGGGTGGTTGTCAACTGGTTCGGCCCATCGGCCACCAAAACCTGAATGGTGGCCTCGAAAATGAAGTCCACTGTCGCCCGCGCACGCGCTTGACGCGGCTTCTTGCGGGCGCTCAGGTGGGACGGTGGTTCTTGCGGCATATGCGAATACTTAAACTGAACAATCCTTCATATAATAATCGCACCCAAATGACAATAGAAGGATTGATTCATGAACGGCCGAAATCGCATCGCACTTGTCACCGGCGCGAACAAAGGCATTGGGCTGGAGATCGCCCGCCAGCTAGCACAAACAGGTACATTGGTTATCATCGGGGCCCGCGATGCCGGGCGAGCCCGAAACGCCGTCGAAGGGCTTTCGTTGCAGGGGCTGGCAGTGCAGTCCACCCTAATCGATCTCAATTACCATGCAAGTATCGCAGCGGCCGCCGAAACGATCGGCACGGAACATGGCCGGCTCGATATTCTCGTCAACAATGCGGGCATCGTGGATGCCGAGGACGGCCCACCGACTGCGGCCACGCCCGAAGCGGCCCGCCGTATCCTAGATACCAACTTCGTAGGCACGCTGGCAGTGACGCAAGCCATGCTACCGTTACTGAGGCAATCGTCTGCGGCCCGGATCGTCAATCTGTCCACCTCTTTGGGCTCATTGACTTTGAATGGAGATCCAGACTCCACCTTCTACTCCCAGCGGTTTATTGGCTACAACGCGTCCAAGGCCGCGCTGAACATGCTCACTGTGCAGCTGGCCGAAGAACTTCGCGACACACCGATCGTCGTGAACTCCGTGAGCCCAGGATTCGTGAAAACGGATCTGACCGGACACAACGGTTTCATGACGGTTGAAGAAGGTGCGAAGCTGCCGGTCGAGTATGCGCTGCTCGGCGAAAACGCAGTATCCGGCCAATTTGTTGAGCCGGATGGCGTAACACCTTGGTAGGCCTGACGACCTAACAACCGTTCCTCTGCTCTGAGTGGTGGCAATGGCCGAACTCAGTCGCAACAAATGGAACGGGGGATGCACATAATTCCTTCGAACTCGCAGCATATTGTGCCGATACGCTGCGCAACGCCAGAGCTCACCTGCCGCTATGGAGCGCCAGCGGGATAGCGGTCAGGTGCAGCGCTTTGTTGGGCGACCAAGCTCCAAAGAAACTCATGCTACGCAGGGCTAGATGACGAAACTTGATGCCGATATACAGCTGCATGCTTGATAACGGAAGTCATGCTGTCATTAGGCCCACTGCCTCGAAATGACAAAAGTTGTTCTTCAGTTTCCCATTCTTCATATACATTTACGCGGTCCGGCTCTATCGGATCTGCCGCAACGATAAAATCTTGGCAACCAGGCGCTTTTCGTGCTTGTAGAATCGCGTCGCGAGACAACGCAAGAAAATCTTCTCTCGTGCATTCATATACATAAATCCGCCCTGACACAATAATCATTCTGCACTCCCGAACTTGTTGGGCTTCATATCAGAACGGCGGCCCTGATTCTTGGATGATATGTTTCTGCACTCCCATTTGGATTATTGGAGTAACTTTCTTTGGAGGGTCAGAAACGGCACGCCATGAGTTTAGATCTTCCTCGGATCGCCAGAACTCAAAAATATTGATCCGACTCGGATCAACCGTGTCGGCAGTAATGGCCATATCCAAGCATCCTGGGACGTTTCGAGCACGAAGCACTAAGTCTTTGAAACTCTCCACTGCTTCATCCCTTCTCTCCGGATCAACGGTAGTCCACCCCGCGACGATCACTTTTTCCTCACTCATACTATTCTCACCTATAACAGCTGGGCCTAAGGGGCTTTCGACCTGTCTACCCCCTACCCGCTAGTCGAACTAGGCTCCAGAAAATCGACATAGGCTGTACAGCATGACGCCCAACGCGAACGCTCAGGTGCGCTGGAAACGCGTAACGGTTCCAGCATCACCTGGAGCGACCGGTTAGCGGCGAGAGTATGGGAGGGACCAAGGGCAACGATCCCTGCCTGGAAGGACAGCAGCCACCCAACCAGCGCCACAACCACACCCGCCTGTATACCGAATACTCCCCACCCAAAGACGCCGCCTGCTGTGCGACCAGCAGCGAGCAACATTGCAACCGGCAACACTGCGAACAGCAATAAATGAGCCGGCGATGGCATCCCCTCAGATGGCGTGAGTGGCGAAAGCAAGCCAACCAAGAAGATGCCTACCGCCAGGACATTTAGAGCACCGCATATGGCAACTTTCATATCAGTACCGCTAACGGTTTGGTGAGGCGCGCCGCCCAAAGCGGCCGATTATTGGCAGCCACGTGTGCCGGCGTCGCCTCCACCAATTTGTTAGCGACGCGTCAAAAGCGTTCGTGACCGCCATTAGCTTTCGTCACCCCACGCATACACCGCAAACGCGACGCCTAGACCTCCGAAGAACCACACAAAATCGACTACGTGCCACCCGAGACCGGCCCAAGACCGATCGGCGCCGAAAATCATTCTTGCCCACCACGGCGGTTCAGTCAGCACACGCCCCAAGCCGTCATATACGGTCCCCGTTGCAGGATCTACCGACCCCATGAAGTAAGCCATAAAGGCAACGACGAAAACCGCAATGGCGATTGCACCTCCTGCGACTCGGGCAACAGCCTTCATCTTTCCCTCCTCCGGCTAACGATGAAGCTCAGCTGCCGCCCGACCGCGCAGCGGTTGGGCGGTCAGATGAAGCGCATCGTTAGGGCTACGGCACATGCCGAGTGCCCTTGCCGTAACCTCTCCACCCCGCGACCGCCAAGCATGCTCCCATGAGAAAAAGAGCACCCCCGAACCAGCCGACAAGCGGGGCGAACATGAAACCGAACACGGACACGGCTACACCAGCACCGAGGAACAAAACTCCATACCCGAACAACACGTCGTACAGGTCGAGGTGCCATTCCTCCCAGGCCAGATACTGCGTCCAAAGGCCGATCGCGCAGACTCTTCGGAGGATTGGGATAAGCATTCTCGACATTCCGCGGCGGATAAGCTCCGCGTCCGCCTCCAGCTGCCAGTTACGTGCGCCGGAGTCCAGAAACGGCACGCACAGCAGTTCCGAGATCGTAGCCCGCTCACTCCACGTTGGTTCCGCCATGGCCGTGACCCTTCAAGCCCTAACGATGAAGCTCAGCCGACGCGAAGCCGCGTAGCGGTTGAGCGGTCGGCTGCAGTGCATTGTTATGTAGTTTTTCTGTCAAGTCCGCGTGGTTCCTTATCTTCTTGGTTTCAGTAATTTGAGTTCTGGTCTATCGGTCGCCTACCCAAGGCTTGTGGAATCGAAGTAACGACAAACAGAATCGGCACCGCGAGCCACAATTGGGCTGCAGTATAAAAGCGCAGTGCGCATCTTACGTTCACATTACTCAGTTCCACCTCTAGGGCTCGTTGCCGTAGAAGAAGCAATGCATGAATGGCGAGAGGTATATAATTCAAACAGCCACCTGCAATCCATAGCCCGAATAGAGTCCAGCCAATACTGGTTGAATTATCTACTGCGATTAAGCCAATTGCTGGTCCTACCGTCGCGCCCAGCAAATACTCCGCTGTGATGATTTTCCGGCGGATCACCCCTCCCTTCAAACCATGCATATCGATCGCCGCCAAGCGGCGTATATCCACTGGCCCCATATGCCGTCTACAGAATCTGACTACTGACTACATAACGCAGAGCTAACCGGCGCGAGGTACGAGCGTCCGGTTGAGCGCTGTGTTATATCGCTTAGCGGTCAATGAAAACCGCCGAATAAGGATCGCCGCGAACTCCCGATCCCGCAAGACTGCTCGCGAGCCCCGCCCGCTCTAGGGCCACAAACAGGAACGTGCAATTACAGGAGTGTCCTGCCGGACGGACGCTTGAGTCGAAAACGGCGGGCTCCAATTCTTTGAGCTCACTCGAAGTAACCCGCTTCCCTCGGAACGATTCATACGCTGAGTGGAGATCTACGAGCTTGACGGAGATGGTCGATGAGCCGCGAACGTACGAAATGCGATCATCTGTAAACCCCGTGACCTCCGAGGTTCTGCCACCGGGATTGTCGATAACCGTTCCAATCGGTACAACCTCTCGGAGTTTCCCGGCGAACTCGTTCAGTTTCATGCCTCTCCCCCTCCGGCGATATAACGCCCAGCTTAACCCGCCGGCTTCGGAGCGCCAGCGGAGAAGCCGGTCAGGTTCAAACTGTGGTTGGGCATAGCCTCGCGTACTCTACAAAGCGCATGGCCAGAAGCCCGTCCTGGTTGCTTACGCCTGTGCCTCTTGGCGCAGTTCCTGACTGAGTTCGGCTTTGGACACATACCCGGGCTGGCCCTCTACACGCTTAAGCCATGCACAGACCGCGGGAAATCGCGCCAGCTCGAACTCCGCCTCCTCGGCGACATGGGTGTATGCGTACAACGCAATGTCTGCGATGGTGTAGCGCTCACCCACAAAAAACTCGTGCGCACCGAGGTGCTGCTCCATCAACTCCAGCGCCTTGTAGCCCGGCGCCCGCTTCTCCTCGAGCTCGGCATCAGACCCTGGCGGCCTGCCAAAGAAATAGATGATCGCGTGCGAAGCCGCGATGTACGGCTCGTGGCTGTACTGCTCGAAGAACAGCCACTGCATGACTTGCGCCTTGAGCAGGTGATCGTCAGGTAGAAGCGGCGTTCCCTCGGCGAGGTAGCACATGATGGCGTTTGACTCCCGTAGGCAGACGCCACCGTGAGCCTCCAGCACGGGCACCTTACCGTGTGGGTTCTTTTCCAGGAACCAGGGCTCGCGTGTTTCCTTGGCGAAGAGGTCGACGTGCACCCACTCGTGGGCAAGCCCGAGCTGTATGAGCGCTAAGCGGACCTTGTACGAGTTTCCCGAGCGGATGTCTCCGTAGCCTTTAAACATGCGACGTTTCCTTCATTCTTGTGGAGCCCAACGCATAGCTAACCGGCGCGAGGTACGAGCGTCCGGTTGAGCGACGTGTTATACGGCATTACCTCTTTGCCTCAAATAGCTCGACAGGATTACCCGCCGGATCGTCAACCAGTGTTTGCTTTCCACCCTTTCCCTCAACGATTTCATTTCTGAAGGACGCCCCTTGACTTTCGAGTTCTCTCACGGTGACCGTCAAATCTTCGACTTCGATTTGGATTCGGTTCCATCCACCTGGCTCTGGCGCGGATCCGTCAGGCATCGAGGCGCCCGCACCACCCGCACCAGGCGCATTTAGAAGTAAGCGAAGCGAACCTCTGGTTAGTACCGCAAAACCTGGAGCCGGATGCATTTCCACCTCAAATCCCAGACTGCCGGCGTAGAACGCAATCGCGGCATCGACATCGGAAACAATGTAGCGAACGGATACGATACCCATAACGAGCTCTCAGTAGTGGTGTTTCAGTGCCGTATAACGACCAGCTTCAGCGGTGGCGCGAGCGCGTAGCGCACGGGCCATCCGCTGCAAGCGCTTGTTGGGCTTGTACACGTAGCCACGTATCGCCACATTCGTTGAGTGCATCTTCTATGCGCTCAACATGATGAGGCAGTGTGCTCGAAGGGAGATGGTCTCTCTGAAACCATTGAATATCGTCGGCTTCATCGCTAAGGCGAATACTGCCACCCGTTTGAGTGCATAGAAAGGTGAAAGCTACGGTTTCCTGCTCGGGCACAGAATAGACACCGACTAAGTGCTCAACTCTCACAACAAGGCCCGCTTCTTCCAAGACTTCACGCTCTGCGGCTTTCCACGGCGATTCTAGGCTCTCTACTTTTCCGCCTGGCAAGTTCCACGCATCAAAATCCGTTCGATGACAGAGCAACACACGTGATGCTCCGTCCAGAATGACGGCGAATGCTCCGAGATTGTGCACCTTACATCTCCCTAGTAAGCCCAACGAGAAAGCTCAGCCTCCGCGCCGCTTCGGCGCGGTCGACTGGAGCGCTTGGTTGGGCCTCTTGCCTTTTCGCAGCATACTCAGCCCTGCGAGCCCCCACACGAGCGTCGGCCAAAATACGGTGTTCGTGATATCGCCGATACTGGCTGCCCAGCGCCAGTAACCGAGGCTAATAATATCCTCTCTCATATCCAGCAGCTCTGCCGCAATGGCGGCTACTACCACGAGGGCTAGCGGCGCTATAGCACAGAGCGGTTTGCGCAGCAGAACCACCGCAGCGAAGAACACAATGAACCCGGCGTGCACATGCAGCGCATCTTTCGACAGACCGAGCGTCGAAACAAGGACAAGCTTCGCTTCCTGATACAACGATGGCTCCATGACCGGCCTCCTCTGCCCAACGCGAACGCTCAGCCGCGCCGGAACCGCCAAGCGGTTCCGGCGTCGCGCTGTAGCGCCTTGTTAGCTGCTCATTCGCTCGTATGGATTTGACTCAAACTGGCTAACTTCATTGACATCATCCATATGTATATAGACCTTTTCCGCTCGACTGCGGCTCTCATATGGTTGGTCGGTTCCGCCGTCGGGATTTGCCTCTTGAATCAATGTCTCATCAATTACTACTTTACCGAAGTTGTCCACTTTTCCGTACACTAGCGGTACCAGACCTACCCAATTGTTCCCTGCGCCAATTATCGGTAGCGCACAGACGAAGCCAATCACTACGGTACCATCGCTCTTCTTCAATAATACCGGCTTGCTTCGCTCTGCGGCTTCGAGGAGGGTATTCCGCATGTTATCCGCGTATCGCCGAGTTATCTGTACTAGCGCCGCCTCCTTCGTCACTACTATGTTGATAACCAGTGCGACTAACAGGCTTAATAGAACGGTTAACAGTAGACTTCCGCTGAACGCGAATGGCACCGCATCTTTAAAAAATTCGACGGGTTCGTAGTCAGCCAGCTTGGGATTTTCCCGAATTGCTCCTTCGATACCAACGCGGGCAATTACAAAATACAGGCCACCAAGAAGCGCAGACTCAAATAATGTCCTCTCCCACCGAATAAGTTCGATGCGATAACGGAAGTAATGGCTCGCCGCGAGTGAGACGTATCCAGCGGCCAACGCCGTCACAGAGATCGCGAGTGTAATGTCCTTCATAAGCTAACGGTTACCTTCAGCCGCGCGAGGTACGAGCGTCGGCTGCAAGGTTTGGTTGGGCGCGCTTATCGGATCACTTTCCGCGCGCAATCTTTCGCAATTTGCGAACTTCATCAGGTGTTCGATCTTTGCCGCCATAATGCAAGGCAGCATGGCAGTTGGGGCACACGGGCAGGAGATCATTTTTGGGATCTACCTTGTATCTCTGGCGGACATTGGCAATCGGCACGAGATGATGAACATGGATGTACCCTTCGAACTCCGGCCCGAACTCTGCGGCAAAGTCGAAACCGCAAATGGAGCAGTGGCTGCCATGTTCTTCAATGCACGCCGCGCGTGCGGCCGGGCTCCGCTCGAATGAGTTGACCGTCACCGATCGACGTGCTCCCTCCCACGTTGCTTCTGGGACCTCCTCCGGCAGAGCCGACGATCGCTCGTTTAGTTCCTGAGCCGTCACCGTAAATCCAAGATCTGCGAGCTTCGGAACCACCGTGGCCTGGCCACCCGAAAAGTCTGTAGGGGTTAACGGTTCTCCGAATTGATGTCCGTAGGCCGCACCAACAATGGCCTTGGAGTCATATGACTTCCCTTGGTACACGAGGAAGAACATTCGCGCCTTACCGAAGCCGTAGTGCCCCAAGAATGCCTCTCTGCCCATAGAGTCGTACTCAGAGATAGCTTTTAGCACGGCCTTGCGGTCGCTTAGATCATTGAAGCTCACTTGCTCTCCCCACGTCGTTCGCCCAACGCATAGCTAACCGGCGCGAGGTACGAGCGTCCGGTTGAGCGTCGTGTTGGGCCTACAAGCTATAGATAGGCGCATGCTGCCCTCCAATTAGGACGTGGGCCTCAAGCGTCCCCACCGGTGTGTTGAGTTGGTACTGGTATACGCGGGCACCGAAATCTAGCGGAAGATTGATCTCTACGTGCTCATTGTTCTTGATTCGCGTAAAAAACGGTTCAAACCGAGCGCCATTTATTGACTCCACGAGACGCTGGGGCGTTGGCGGTTCCATAAGGAGCTCGAAGTGCGATTGCACGGCCTTCATTAACTCCTCAGCTTTATCTTTCGCGTCCGCCGAATCAGATGCCTCAATGTACATCGGCACTTCCAACGATACTTCGTTTCTCCGGAACAGATATAGAATGAAGAAGTAGTAACCCATGTAGATTCCCCTGATTGTTTTCATCGGCCCAACGTGTAGCTAACCGGCGCGAGGAACGAGCGTCCGGTTGAGCGCATTGTTAAGTTCCCGGTTCACGATACTCTCCACGCTTAAGAAAGCGCGCGCGTTCATACTGGAATCGAAACCAGTTTACCGTCCGGTGGTGAGCCGACCAGACGCGGACCGTTCTCGAGGCGCCACGCGTGAAGCGGAAGTGATAGGTCCGGAACACCAGCATCGTGTGATCTGGGTTCGCCTTTACTTGGACGGAAAGGGTCTTGGCTTGAAACGGTTGTAGGTCACGTTCGGATTCGAGAACCTTTCCATCCCGCTCGATGCGTTGCCGACGGGCCGTATACGCCCTCACTGACACCAAAGGCTCGACCGATGTCGCTTGGGTGCCGATATTCTCCGCCTCGAAAGTAAGGATCGAACGCTCGTCCATTTCCGCGGTTGATACGTACGGCTGCTCCGACAGGAGCCACACGCGAACGCGAACCCGGTTTCTCCACTCCTGGATCCAAAACCACAGGCCACCGGTGCCACCAGCGAGATAGAGGGCCCGCATCGGATCATCCGAGAAATAATTGAGGATTTCCGCAAGCATCTATATCGCTAGGCCACTTAACGTTTTTCATGAGCCGCGCGACGTCAGTCGCGTCGGCTCAATGAGTTTGTTGAGCGCAATCGCTACTCGTGCCCCATCCTTTGCTTAAGACGCTGTACGCGCGCGGGCCCGACATAGACATATTCAAGAATCATACGAAAAAGCTCGTCAAGCAGCTCGCCGTCCCAAATGCTTATCTCCTGCGTGGACGCATGGGAGCCAATATTTCCAAGCTCTCGCACTAGGTCAGCGATATCCGCGAGGTCCGGAGGAAAAACGCCTCGCTTTGCCAGATCCTGGAGTTGCATGTGCAAATTTTGGCCAACTGCCTCTTGATCGCGGCAGATAAACTCAAGAGTCCGCCGAATCTGATTCGCGAAGGCGCCTGGCGCCGTGTGACGCAACGGCCATGCCTCTTGGAATGCCTTTCGGACCGGCAAGGGGACAGGGTTGCCGCCAGGCACGGTATGCCTAGCCGGTTCGATTTCCGGTCCGTTTGGGTAGAGTTGCGGACGTGGCGGCCCGTCGTAGTCGGGATCATGCTCGGAGGTTTCATGGTCGAAGCGACCGAGCAGTGTAAGGCCAGTACACGTGCCGCACAGGAAAGCGTAATAGGTGAACGGCTCGTAATAGCGCCGATCGACCTCCTCGTAAAGATGTTCGGCTGTATAACTAAACCGGAGAGTATGCGGTGTCCGGTTTCCGCAGTGACAGCACAGAAACACTACAGGCTGATCTGTATTCAAAACGTATCCTTTGCCCAACGCAAAACTAAGCCGCTGGGCGGAGCGAAGCGTAGGCCAGTCGGCTTCAGTGACGTGTTAGAACAAGCCGCCAATGTTGTCACCGCGTCACTCCTACTGTGGCCACTACTCAGGTTCAGCTAGCTCCGCCCAGATATCGGTAGGCGAGCAGACCAAATACAACAAAGAACGTGATGTACGTCAGTATCAGTGCCCGCCAGTAAAAGACCGCCAGGCGCCGATCGTGCGGATTTCCCGATCGCTTGATAGCGGATAACGACCCCCAAGTCGGGTTGGTCGACCCAGCCCCGATGTAGCTTAAATACCACCCCGGGTAGCCACGCGAACGAACAAATCTGGTCGCCGCCACCCAAACCGCTGTGCTTACTATGACTAACATCACAAAGATCTCGAGTAACATATTGGGGTTCTACCGAAGTAAGGTTCTTCTAACGGTTGGCTGAGGCGCGCCGCCCGGAGCGCCCGATTACAGGCAGCCACGTGTGCCGGCGTCGCCTCGAGCCAATTGTTGGAGGGAAAGACGCTCCGCAACCCCGGAGCTGACCGGACGGCACTGCACCGGCCTTGCCTTGCGCGCCCCGCACCAGGGGCCGCCGCGACATGGTGACCGCAGGCGTTACAGGATGACCTGATTCCAGTGCGCTCAATTCCCGCCCCAATTCACCGTGTCTGCCAACACGAACGCTCCGCTTTTGATCGCGGTTGAACGAAGCCCACCAATCCACGCTTCCGTGCCTTTAGCCATAAGCTCTTTCCCGCCAATGCCCAGCTTAACGCGCCGGCCTCGGAGCGACAGCGGAGAGGCCGGTCGGGTTGAAGCTATTGTTAGACGAAATCTTTGGATCGCAAGCCATTGGTTCGAACGAATACTCGCCATCGCTCCATCTTACGACGATTATCTCAGTATCATTCACCGGGATCACCTTCGCACCGATGGGGACATTGCTGCACCTAGAGAATCTAACCGCCTCTAGGTGATAAATGAAAGATGCTGCCGAAGTCTCTATAAAGCTCCCATACCTCGGCAGCATATGCGATGCAGAGCCCCAGAGAAAACCTAAGGCAACAGGGTATATAATTGCTCTTGCGGCAAGTGTTTTAAAGGGATAGCGTTCCAGGTTCTTGGGCACGACAGATTTGAAGCATTCGTCATGCTTGAGCACATCCGCGTGCGCAACCAGAATCAGGTATAGTTGCCCAAACAGGAACACCAGCGCAAACAGGACATAGGTCGAAATAAAGACAAATATAGGAACGAGAAGAATAGCGACGAAGACAACTGCATTGTCTAGCATAGATGTTTCAAATGCGACCACTTCATTTACAAGTTGCGCCGCGAGTGCGTACGCAGCCGTAGTGGATAACGCATATAGTAGAAGGAGTAGCGCCTTCCCCAGCGTGGTCGCCCAAACCTTGGAATACACAACCAAGATGTCTGAAACACCCCTGACACAAAGAGCAGGCCACTCAAGATGACGAAGGATACGAACGGCTGCCGGAAGGGCGTCATCCACCAAAAGGCAGCTATCAGAGCCACAACTGCACCGAAAAAGAAGAACTTCTGGCTCCGATTGAGATTAGCGCAGAGAACCTGGGTTTTCTCAAACCAAGCCCTCCCTTTGTTACGAATCCGCAAGAATGCCTCCCTCGTCATTTTACTTACCTCGTCTAACGCATAGCTAACGTGCTGGGTGAAGCGAAGCGTAACCCAGTCACGTTGAGCGACGTGTTAAGCGCTACGCCGGTCTTCTTCCACGAGATCATGAAGTTGATGCCCATCTGCCATCATATACTCGATTCCGTGCGGGAGTATCCGCCAATCTCCGATGCTTGAATTCTTCTTATTAGCTCTCGACACGAAGCCATTCCTTTCCAACCGTATCAGTTTGACCTCCAGCTCCAGTGGCGCGTACCTGTCATGGTGCTGCGCAAGCTCGGTAGTCGACATTGGCCGATCTTGCTCATAACCGTCGTGGAGCAAATAGGTCAGAAAATATATGTCGTCCTCGTCCGGCTCGAACGAGTTTCCTCCTTTTCGCGATGCCGGTAACTGCCGTCTATGCTGCAACCACGATCCGAGAACAGCCGCAGAAAGTGTCGCGACAGCCACGATAATTGCGGAAAGAATTGCGGGATCCATCGTTCTCCGATCTAGCGCTTAACGCCAATCTTAACCGGCCGGCTTTGTAGCGCCAGCGGAAAAGGCGGTCCGAGTTGAAGCTTTTGTTAGGTTACGTAGCCTTTGCATCCGCGGACACGCCTATCCTTTTAGTACGACAAATGTTCCCGCACTTCATAGTGCTGTGATCGATCATCATATCGGGAGAGAACCTCTTTGGCCTTTGCGGGAACGTAAGACACTGACAGGTCCTCACCAACAAACTCCTTGACCGAATTCCATGAGTCAAACGTCATGATCGTAATGAACTCGACTTCATCGTCATGTGGCCGACGCAGCAGTTGAATGTCTCTATATCCGGCAATGCTCTTTGCGACAATGCCCGGAAATATCTCTTCCTTGAGAAGAGTTTCGTACTTATCGGCGTTCTCGTGCGTTGTCCAGCCGTGCCAGATTCTCTTGATCATTGCATCTAGTCTCCCCATTCTCAGATGAATTCAACCTAACGCCAGCCGTAACCGGCGCATTTGTAGTGAGCACAGCGAACGGAAAATGCGTCCGTGTTTACGGCCTTGTTAGGCTCCATACCAAACCCCGTGAACACTACTCCCGGAAATCAGTGATCGGCTTAGCAGCCCACGGAGAACCCCTACCCTTGTATGCCCTTCTACAAGATGCAGGCCCTCTTCTACACCGACCAGATCACGACGAACAAATACTGGCTTAGTCACCCAAGTTTGGTGTTTTTCCCAATTCCGCCAAACATCTTCCCTGACATCAATGCACTGCCATCCAACACGTTCGAACTGATCAATCCTTTCACTGACTCTGTTCGCCCATTCGGAAAACCGAGACGACATGAAGCACGACTGAATATTTGCGGCAGCGAGCTCCCTTTTCTCCCACGACAGGGAACCAATATCGAGGTCCCCATACTCTTGTTGATGCTCTCCGTTTCGCCCGTGATCTCGATAGACCTGTTTCGCCACCTCAATTGGTGTGTTGGGAAGCGCTTCAATGATCGCCTCCAGTTCAATGATGCCATTGCGTTCGTTGTATGGGAGATCGAGTAGGTCCCGAAACTTCATCTTTTTGAGCCTAACTAAAAGTAGACATCGGTATCGACGTGCTAAATCGCGTCATCAGTGACGGATAAGATGCACTCACTTGCCACGATGTGGCGGCGACGCTAGGCTTGACGTGGTCGAACACATTACTTTGACAGGGAGCAAGGTCGCCATGGAGCAGGCGCTGAAGCTGCTGGACGAGGTCCGTGATCGGATTCGCCGCAAGCACTACAGCATTCGCACGGAAAAGAGCTACGTCGACTGGATTCGACGCTATATTCTCTTCCACGGCAAGCGGCATCCGCGGGATATGGGGGCCCCGGAAGTTGAGGCCTTTCTGACCCACCTGGCGGCACGAAAGAACGTGGCTGCGTCCACGCAGAATCAGGCCTTCAGCGCTCTCCTGTTTCTTTACCGGGAGGTGCTGGGCCTGTAGCTCGACGCCATACAGAGTGTTGAGCGCGCCAGGAAGCCTGCGCGGCTGCCGGTCGTGCTCACACGGGCGGAGATCCGTGCTGTTCTCGCCCATCTGGATGGCACGCGCTGGCTGATGGCATCTTTGCTTTACGGCGCCGGGCTGCGGCTGATGGAGTGCGTTCGGCCGCGCATCAAGGATGTTGAGTTCTCCCGCTGCGGGCGTCTTGTCCGGGGCGGCAAAGGCGTGCGAAGCCCGCTGGACGTGGCGTGATGGCGGGCATTTCCGGCTGGTGCAGTGGCCTAGATCCATGGCGTGGCTCCCGCATGTCGTCCTGTCACGACAGTAGCGGAAATCGGGCGGCGTGCCAAACGGTCGGTCTGGTCGTTTCACGTTCGGCCTCCCATAAAAGCGAAACCCCGGCACCTTGCGATGACCGGGGTTCGTTCTTCCTGCCACGGTGCGGCTTACGCTAGCCGCACTTGGAATCCCCGCAGTTCAGGCACGTCATACAGCCGTCCATCTGGACCATGGCCTTGACGTTGCACTTGCCGCAGAGGGCGGCGTTCTCCGGGAAGTCGCCTTCTTCGGGGGCCTCCGCGGCGGCGGCGTCCATGGCCGGGTTGTGGCCCTTGGCCTCGGCCTTTTTCTTCTCCAGGAAGGCCTTCTGGTGCTCGTCCATCTCCTCGGGCTCGATCATGCCGATCTTCTTGAGATGGGTCTCGATGACGTCGCCCAGCTCGGCCACCAGGGAGGGCATGAAGCGCCCGCCCTTCTTGAAGTAGCCGCCGCGCGGGTCGAACACGGAGCGCAGCTCCTCCACCAGGAAGGTGCAGTCGCCGCCCTTGCGGAACACCGAGGAGATGATCCGCGTGAGCGCGACGATCCACTGGAAGTGGTCCATGTTCTTGGAGTTGATGAAGATCTCGAACGGCCGCCGGATCTCGTGATCCGTGCCGGGGTTGAGCACGATGTCGTTGATGGTGACGTACAGCGCGTGCTCCGACAGCGGCGTCTTGATCTTGTAGGTGCTGCCCTCGAGCTCGTTGGGCCGCTGCACCATCTCGTGCATGTGCTCGATGTCCGGGGCGTTAGCGGCCTCAGCCGGGGTGGCGGAGGCGTTGCTCTTCGCCGCCTCGTCCTCGGGCTTGGCCACTTCGTAGCCCACGATCTTGCTGTCTATCTTGATCGCCATGTTGCTCGTCCTCCGTGGGCTCAGAACTTGCCGTAGTAGCCTTCTTTCAGGGCGTCGTAGAGGTTGGCGGCGGTGTGGGTCTCGCCGTCGTACTCGATCTCGTCGCCGCCCTGGGCCTCGACCACGCTGCCGTCTTCCAGCTCGAAGCGGTAGGTGGTGTTGGCCAGGTCTTCCTCCTTCACCAGCACGCCCTGGAAGGCCTCCGGGTTGAAGCGGAACGTGGTGCAGCCCTTCAGCCCCTGCTCGTACGCGTACAGGTAGATGCCCTTGAAGTCCTCGTAGGGGTAGTCCGTGGGCACGTTGGCCGTCTTGGAGATGGAGGAGTCCACCCACTTCTGGGCCGCGCCCTGGATGTCCACGTGCTGCTTGGGCGTGACGTCGTCCGCGGTGATGAAGTAGTCCGGCAGGCCGGCGCTGTTGGCATCCGCCGCCTTGGGCAGGCCCGAGGCGTCGATGAAGGAGCGGTAGGCCAGCAGCTCGAAGCTGAACACGTCCACCTTCTCCTTGGACTTGCGCCCTTCGCGGATGACGTTGCGGTAGTAGTGGTGCGCGAAGCTGGGCTCGATGCCGTTGCTGGCGTTGTTGGCCAGGGACAGGGAGATGGTGCCCGTGGGCGCGATGGAGCTGTGGTGCGTGAAGCGCGCGCCCTTGTCGGCGATGGCGTCCACGGTCTCCGGGTCGGCGCCGGCGACCTTCTCCATGTAGTGGCTGTAGCGCGCCATGAGCACGCGGCCCTTGACCTTGTCACCGGCCTTGTAGCCGTCCTCGGCCATGCGCGGGCGCTTGGCCAGCATCTCCTTGGTGACGGTGAACTCCTCGTCCATGATCGGCGCCGGGCCCTTCTCCTCGGCCAGGTCCACGGCGGTGCGCCAGCCCTGCAGGGACATCTGCTTGGCGGCTTCCTCGGTGAAGGCCACGGAGTCGGCGTCGCCGTACTTCATACGCAGCATGGTCACCGTCGAGCCCAGGCCCAGGAAGCCCATACCGTGGCGGCGCTTGCGCATGATCTCCTTCTGCTGCTCGGGCAGCGGCAGGCCGTTGACCTCCACCACGTTGTCGAGCATGCGCGTGAAGATGTCCACCACCTCGCGGTAGGTGTCCCAGTCGAAGTGGGCGTTCTCGGTGAACGGCTCGCGCACGAACTTGGTGAGGTTCACCGAGCCCAGCAGGCACGCGCCGTAGGGCGGCAGGGGCTGCTCGCCGCAGGGGTTGGTGGCGCGGATGTCCTCGTCGAACCAGTTGTTGTTCATCTCGTTGACGCGGTCGATGAGGATGAACCCCGGCTCGGCGAAGTCGTAGGTGGAGGTCATGATCATGTCCCACAGGCGCTTCGCCTTGACGGTGCGCTCGATGCGGCAGGCGACCAGGCCCTCGTCGTTGGTGATGTAGCCCTCCTTGGTGGGCCAGTAGCGCCAGATGATGGTGGACGGGTCGTTGAGATCCAGCTCGTCCACCTCCGCCTCGCGCGGGCTCACCGGGAACGCCAGGGGCCAGTCGGCGTCGTTGCGCACGGCCTCGATGAACTCGTCGGTGATCAGCAGCGACAGGTTGAACTGGCGCAGGCGGCCGTTCTCGCGCTTGGCGCGGATGAAGTCGAGGACGTCCGGGTGGCCCACGTCGAAGGTGGCCATCTGCGCGCCGCGGCGGCCGCCGGCGCTGGAGACGGTGAAGCACATGCGGTCGTAGATGTCCATGAACGACAGCGCGCCGCTGGTGTAGGCGCCGGCGCCGGAGACGTAGGCGCCCTTGTGCCGCAGGGTGGAGAACTCGTAGCCGATGCCGCAGCCGGCCTTCAACGTCAGCCCCGCCTCGTGCACCTTCTGCAGGATGTCGTCCATGGAGTCGCCGATGGTGCCGGAGACGGTGCAGTTGATGGTGCTGGTGGACGGCTTGTGCTCCTCGGCGCCCGCGTTGGAGGTAATGCGGCCGGCCGGGATGGCGCCCTGACGCAGCGCCCAGAGGAACTTGCCGTACCACTCCTGGCGCTTGGCCTCGGTCTCCTCCACCTGCGCGAGGGACCAGGCCACGCGCTTGTAGGTGTCATCGACGGTCTCGTCGATGATGCGGCCGTCCTTCGCCTTCAGGCGGTACTTCTTGTCCCAGATGTCCCAGGATGCGCTCTGGATGTCGATCTCCGTGACGTCCCTGGGCAAGTCCCGGGCCTCGGCTGTGCTGGTCATTCGCTGAGTCTCCTTCGCGTACGGATTCGTCTTTGTTAGATCAATGATTTGGCCCGATTATCCACAGGCCGGTCCACAACATGTCTACAGGTTTTCCGATGAAACCCCTATATGTTGGGTGCGGATGCAGCTCATGGTAGAACATCCGGTGTTCAAGTCAACGGTTGACTTCCGGTGGATCAGGGGCTCGAGCGACGGCCGTGCGGCCGGGCGGCGCCGCTACCAGAGGTCGGCGGGGACGGCGTCGGCGCGCCGGTAGCGGGCCGTGGACTCGTAGCCCAGGAAGCGCAGGATCTCGGGCTCGCGGGTGAGCGCATCGCGGTAGCCCAGGTCGATGAGCGCCCGGGTGAAGCCGCGCTCGAACAGCAGGTAGCTGGCCACCGTGGAACCCGCCCCGCTGGTTGCACCGCTGCCCCGCAGGAAGAAGCGCAGGGTGCGCGGCAGCTCGTGGGCACAGGCGGCGGCGATCTCGTCCAGCTCCCGGCTGGGGGCGATCTGCAGCGCGTCCACGCGGCGCAGATCCGGCCCCTGCTCGCGCTTCGCGTCGCCCGGGAGATGCTCCAGGGTGCGGTTGATGCGCTCCAGCCTCTCCAGATCGCCCTCGAGCATGTCGATGAACGCCGAGTCGAGCACGTGGCCGAGGATCTCGGCCACCGACGGATAGCGCTCCGGGGGCCGCTGGGCGCGCTTGATCCCGGTGCGACCGCTGACGCCGATGACCAGCACGCGGTTGGCGCCCATGTGCAGCGCCGGGCTGATGGGCGCGAGCTGGCGCACGCTGCCGTCGCCGTAGAAATGATCGCCGATGCGCACGGCAGGGAACACCGCCGGGATGGCGCTGGACGCCATCAGGTGCTCCAGGCCGATCCGGGTACGCACGCCGAGCCGCCGGGCGCGCCCCCACTCCTGGATGCTGTCGACGCCCTGGAAGAACGACACGGACTCGCCGCCAGTATACCGCGAGGCGGTGATGCTCAGCCCGCGCAGCTGCCCGGCGTCGATGGCGCGGTCGATGCGCTCGAAGCGGACCACCTGCGCCAGCAGCTCCTGGAGCGGGCGGTTGTCCAGCAGGGAGACCGGCCGGTAGGCGCCGACGCCGCCCAGGAACAGCGCCCCCAGCCACTTCATGGCGCGGGTGGACACGCCCCAGGCGTCAGTGCGGTAGACCTGCCGGGCGCGGAAGTCGCGCCAGACGGCCTCCAGGCCGCGCACGCCCTGGCGGAAGCGCGCGGCATGGGTGGCCACGGCGGCGGCGTTGATGGCCCCGGCGGAGGTTCCGCAGATCACCGGGAACGGGCTGGGCGCGCCGCGCGGGAGCATCTCGCCGATGCCCTTGAGCACGCCCACCTGGTACGCCGCCCGGGCGCCGCCGCCGGAGAGAATCAGCCCGACGCAGGGTGTCTCGCCCCCGCCGCTTGCTCGGCTGCGGCTCCTCCCCCGCGCCATGGCGCTACTTTTCCAGGGTGAAACCGATCTTCACCGTCACCTGCCAGTGGGCCACGTCGCCGTCGACGATATGGCCCCGCGTGTCGGTCACCTCGAACCAGTGCATGTTGCGCACGGTCTGGCCCGCGGTGCGCACGGCGTTGCGGATGGCCGCATCCATGCCGTTCGGGGACGACCCGGTCACCTCCAGGTGCTTGTAGACGTGCTCGCTCATGCGCTTCTCCCTGTTGTGCCGCCTCCGGCGTGCAGATCCGCGGCCTCGACGATGTGGACGCCGGCGTTCTTCAGCGCCTGCTGGCAATCCTGGTCGTTGTCGTGGGTCACCGGCCGCGTCAGGTCCCAGATGAACCCGGTGCGGAAGCCGGCCTCCACGGCGTCCTCGGCGGTCCACTGCACGCAGACGTCCCGCGCCAGGCCGCAGGCCAGCACGGTATGGATGTCGCGCTCACGCAGGTAGCCGGCCAGGCCGGTGGCGGGCCGCTTGCCCTCGGCGTCCCAGTTATTGCGGAAGCCGCTGTAGGAGTCCGACTGCGGATCGCAGCCCTTGCGCAGGATCAGGTCCACCCGCTCCCAGGGCAGGCCCGATGCCAGCTTGGCGCCGGGGGTGCCCTGGACGCAGTGCTCCGGCCACAGCACCTGCTCGTGGCCGTGCAGCTCGATGGTCTCGAAGGGCTCCCGCCCCTGATGGGAGCTGGCGAAGGAGACGTGCCCCGCCGGGTGCCAGTCCTGGGTGGCCACCATGACGCCGCAGGGGACCGACTCCATGAGCTCCCGCACGCCGGGCACAATGGCGTCGCCGTCAGCGGTGGCCAGCGGACCGTCGTTCATGAAGTCCGGCTGGATGTCCACCAGCAGCAGCGCCGTGTGCGCCGGGTCGCTGAGCAGTTCGTGGTGGTGATGATGAGTCATGCATCGTCCTCCTTCGGGATGATGCGTTCCCTGGGCAGAATGTCCTCTCCTTTCCCTGAGTATCGTGGCGGCCGGGGCTTGTCACAAGGGGCGTCGTGGTTGCGTGGTGGCAGCGGGGAGGGGTTCTGGGAGGGTCGCGGCTGAAGCCGCTCCCACGGCGGGTTTTGGGAAAGCCTTTCCCATCGCCCGCCGTAGGAGCGACGTAAGTCGCGACCGTTGCAGGGAGCCCGATTCGCGGAACAGTCGGGGCTGAAGCCCCTCCCACAGAAGTGCCAGGGTTTGCCGGGCTTGTCGGGGCTGAAGCCCCTCCCACAGTGCATCCCCCCAAGCTCTGGAACTCTTGTGGGAGGGGCTTCAGCCCCGACAGGCCGCTGCGGCTAGCGCACGGGCTTGACCGCCAGCGGGGCCCAGCTCTGGGTGACGGGCATGACCTCGAGGCTGTTGACGTTCACCCGGGCCGGCAGGCTGGTGACCCACCAGATGATCTCGGCGATGTCCTCGGGCAGCATCGGGTCGTTGCCCTCGTACAGGCTCTTCGCCTTGTCCTCGTCGCCGCGGAAGCGCACCACCGAGAACTCGGTCTCGCACAGCCCCGGCTCCAGGTTGGTCACCCGCACCCGGGTACCCTGCAGGTCCGAGCGCATGGCGCGGCTGAACTGCTGCACGAAGGCCTTGGTACCGCAGTAGACGTTGCCGCCGGGGTACGGCCAGTTGCCGGCCACGGAGCCCAGGTTCACCACGTGGCCGCGGTTGCGCTCCACCATGCCCGGGAGGACGGCGCGGGTGACGCGCAGCAGCCCCTTGATGTTGGTGTCGACCATGGTCTCCCACTCGTCCAGGTCGCACTGGTGGGCGGGCTCGCGGCCCAGGGCCAGGCCGGCGTTGTTGACCAGCACGTCGATGTCCGCGAAGGCCTCCGGCAGGCCGGCCATGGCCGCGTCGGTAGCCCGGCGGTCGGCGATGTCGAACGCCAGGGTGTGCACCCGCTCGGGGCCGCCGAGCTGCTCCTGCATGGCATCCAGGCGCTCGCGGCGCCGGCCGGTGATGACCACCTTCCAGCCCTGCTCGCTGAAATGCTGCGCCGTGGCCGCGCCGAAGCCCGACGTTCCCCCGGTAACCAGAATCGTGCCGCTCATTGGTTATCTCCTCTGCTTGTATCTCGGGTATCACTCCGCCGTGACGCGCTCGCCGGTGCCCGTGCGTTGTTCCCGCTGCTCCAGCCGGTCCAGGTCGTGGGCCACGGCGTTGGTGGAGCGGGTGAACCGGGCCAGCAGATCATAGAGCACCGGCGTCAGGAACAGGGTCAGCAGCGTAGCGAAGCTCAGGCCGCCGATGATCACCACGCCGATGGCGCTGCGGCTCTCCGCCCCCGCGCCGCCGGAGAGCACCAGCGGCAGCGCGCCGAACACGGTGGACACGGCCGTCATGAGAATGGGCCGGAAGCGCAGGGTCGCCCCCTCCAGGATGGCCTCGCGCACCGTGTGTCCGGCGTCCCGGAGCTGGTTGGCGAACTCCACCATGAGAATGCCGTTCTTGGCCATGAGGCCGATGAGCAGGATCATGCCGATCTGGCTGTAGATGTTCAGCGAGATGCCGGTGGCGAACAGCGCCGCCAGCGCGCCGGTGACGGCCAGGGGCACGGAGACCAGGATGATCCCCGGGTGGATGAAGCTCTCGAACTGGGCGGCCAGCACCAGGAACACCACCACCAGGGCCAGCGCGAAGGTGACGTAGATGGCGTTGGAGGTCTCGGTGAACTCTTGGGACACGCCCAGGTAGCTGGTCTGTGCCTCCTCGGGGAGCTCCTCGGCGGCGATGCGGTCCAGGTAGTCCAGGGCGCTGCCCAGGTCGTAGCCCTCGGCCACGGAGCCCTCGATGGTCACCGACGGCAGCCGGTTCACCCGGGTGAGCACCGGCGGCGAGCCCACCTCCTCCAGGGTCAGCAGGCTGGACAGCGGGATCAGGTCGTTGCTGTCGGCGCGCACGAAGATGTTCTCCAGGTCCGACGGTGAGGCCCGGTCCGCCTCGGCGGCCTGGAGCATGACATCGTACTCGCGCCCGCGGTCCAGGTAGGTGGTCACCTGTCGCGAGGCGAGCATGGTCTGCAGCGTGCCGCCCACGTCGCGGATGCTGACCCCCAGGTCCGCCGCCAGCTCGCGGTTGACGCTGACGTTGAGCTGCGGCCGCGTCTCCTCGTAATCGGCGTCCAGGCCCTGCAGGTTGGGGTTCTCCCGGGCGCGCTCGAGGATGCGCTCGCTCCACTCGCCCAGCTGCTCGTAGCTGGAGCCGCCGATGACGAACTGGATGGGCTGCTGGAAGCCGCTCTGGCCCAGCCCCGGCGGGTTGACGGCGAACGCGCGGATGCCCGGAATGCCCATGAGCCGCGGCATGAGCTCGGCGGCGATGGCCTGCTGGGAGCGCTCGCGCTCCTCCCACGGCGTCAGCCCGAGGATGGTGAAGGCGCTGTTCTCGCGCCCGCGGAAGCCGATGATGGAGAACACCCGCCAGGCCTCGCCGCGGTCGACGTATTCCTGGAGGATGGCCTCGATCTTGCGCACCTGCTCGTCGGTATAGGCCGAGGTGGCGCCCTGGGGCGCGCTGCTGGGGATGATGATGACGCTGCGGTCCTCGGTGGGCGAGAGCTCCTGGGGCAGCACCTGGAACAGCTGCCAGGCCATGGCGCCCGCGGCCACGCAGACCGCCAGCACCACCAGCGGCAGCCCCAGGGCCCGCGACAGAAGCGCGCGGTAGCCGTTCGCCAGGCCCGTGAACGCACGCTCTGTCATGCGGTGGAGCCGGCCCTCCTCGTCCGGCGGATGCAGCCAGCGCGAGCACAGCACCGGCGCCAGGGTCAGGGCCACGATGCTGGAGAACGCCACCGCCGCCGCCAGCACCAGGCCGAACTCCGTGAACAGCCGGCCGACGTTGCCCTCCATGAAGGCGATGGGCACGAACACGGCGATCAGCGTCAGCGTCGTGGCGACAATGGCGAAGCCCACCTGGCGCGCGCCGCGGTAGGCCGCCAGCAGCGGCGGCTCGCCGTCGTCCACCCGGCGCTGGACGTTCTCCAGCATGACGATGGCGTCGTCCACCACCAGGCCGATGGCCAGGATCAGCGCCAGCAGGGTGAGCACGTTGATGGAAAAGCCCAGCGGCGCCATGACCGTGAACGCGCCGATCACGGCCACTGGGATGGTCACGGCGGGGATGAACGTCGCCCGCACGGAGCGCAGGAACACGAAGATCACCAGCACCACCAGGCCGACAGCGATGGCGAGGGTGGTGAGCACCTCGCGGATGGACTCGCGGATGAACACCGACTCGTCGTAGCTGGTCTCGAGGGCGACGCCTTCCGGCAGGGTGGCGCGGATGTGCTCGAGCTCCTCCTGCACGGCGTCGGAGACGCTGATGATGTTGGCCTGGGACTGCCGGATGATGCCCAGGCCCACGGCCGTGCGGCCGTTGTTGCGCAGGATGGCGCTGTCGTCCTCGACGCCGCGCTCCACCCGGGCGACGTCGCCCAGGCGCACCGGCGTGTCGCCGTCCTGGCGGACGACCAGCCGCCGGAACGCCGCGGGCTCGCTCAGGCGGGTATCCGTGCGCACGGTGAGATCCCGCATGACGGATTCCACGCGGCCGGCGGGCAGCTCCACGTTGCTGGCGCGCAGGGCGGTCTCCACGTCGGCCACGGTGACGCCGCGCGCCGCCATGGCCTCGCGGTCCAGCCACACCCGCATGGCGTAGCGTCGCTGGCCGCCGATGCGGATGTCCGCCACGCCTTCCAGCACCGACAGGCGGTCCTGGATCTGGCGCTCGATGAGGTCGCTCATCTCCGCCGGCTCCAGCCGGTCGGAGCTCATGGCCAGCCACATCATGGGCCGGGCGTCCGCCTCGGTCTTGGTCACCACCGGCGACTCGGCGTCCTCCGGCAGGTCGTCGGCGATGCGCGCCAGGGCGTCACGGACATCGTTGGCGGCGTTGTCGATGTCGCGGCTGAGCTCGAACTCGATGGTGGTCTCGCCGCGGCCGTTGCGGCTCTGCGAGGTCAGCGAGCTGATGCCGTCCACGCGGCTCACCGCCCCCTCGATGCGCTCCGTGATCTCGGTGTCGATGACCTGCGGGGCGGCGCCGACGTATTCCGTGGACACGGAGACGATGGGCGGGTCGATGTTGGGGTACTCGCGCACGGGCAGCTGCATCAGCGAGGCGATGCCGAGCACGACGATGAGCAGGCTCACCACCGCGGCCAGCACGGGCCGCTTCACCGACAAGTCGGAGAGGATCATCGGCGGACCTCGGCGCCGTCGCGGACGGTCTGCAGGCCGGCCACCACCACCGCGTCGCCGTCACCGACCCCGCCGGCCACCTCCACCCGCCCGTCGATCCGCCGGCCGGTGGTCACCGGCACGCGCCGGGCGGTGTCGTCGTCGATGACGTAGACGAAGCTGTCGGCGCCCTCGCGCAGCAGCGCCTCCTCGGGCACCATGACCGCGTCGCGCTCCGCCAGCACCAGGCGGGCGGTCATGAACATGCCCGGGCGCAGGCGGCGGTCGTCGTTGGCGAACTCCGCCTGCACGCGGACGCTGCGGGTCACCGGGTCGACGCGGGGACTGATCCGCGCCACCACGCCCTCGAAGACGCGGTCGCCGAAGCCGAGGCTGTGCGCCGCCACCGGCAGGCCGGGAGCCAGGTCGCCCAGGTAGCGCTCCGGCACCGAGAACTCCAGCCGCACCACGGACAGGTCGTCCAGCGTCGTGAGCACCGCTCCCGGCTCCACGTAGGCGCCGGGGCTGACCTCGCGCAGGCCGGCGACGCCGTCGAACGGCGCGCGGATGGTGCGATCCTCCAGCCGGCTGCGGGCCACCTGCACCCGGGCCTCGGCGACTTCCAGCGCCGCCCGGCGCTCGTCCAGCTGGGACTCCGGCACGTCGCGGTTCTCGAACAACGCCGCCGTACGGCGGTACTTCGCCGCGGCATCGTCGCGCTCGGCCCGAGCCTCGCGCAGATCCGCCTCCTGGCGCACGTGATCGAGGATGAACAGCGGCTCGCCGGCTTCCACGGGCTGCCCCTCGCGCACCGGCACCTCGATGATCCGGCCGGCCACCTCGGCGACGATTGCCACGGACTCCCGGGCGCGGGTGGTGCCCACCGCACGCACCACGTCCTGCACGGACCGCCGCTCAGCCTCGGCCACCTCCACCGGGGTTGCGCGTGCGCCCGCGCCCGGAGCCCTGGCATCGCCGCCGGCGGCGCTGTCGATCTCCTCGAGCCAGAACCAGCCGCCCAGGGCCAGGCCGGTGATCACCAGGACGCCGAGGAACTGCCCCAGCCAGCGGAACCGATTTTGCAAGGTCTTGTCTCCAGAATACCGGGCCGCAACAGCATAAATCGCCGGCGCCCCGGGTACCACAGACGCGGTGGGTAACCTTCGGGAAACGGCATGCCGGGATCATGTATTGAGACCACGAACCGGTGCGCTGGTTTTGTTACCCTGGCATGCGGCTATACACGAACCAACGTGCACCGTGCGCCGACACGCGGCCGGGCACCCCCAAAAACGTGGAAAACACCCCATGATCAGACACAGTAGCTCGTTCCATGTCGTCCTGGCGGCCGTGCTGGTCCTGGCGCTCATGCCGGTACGCGGCATGGCCCAGGACGACTCCCCCGACGTGCTCATGCTCGTGAACACGAGCAGCAACCAGGTGCAGGGCATGGCCATGAGCATGGCGTCGCACATGGCGCGGCAGGATCACGCCGTCGATATCGTCCTCTGCGGCGAGGCGGCGCAGCTCGGGCTCCAGGAGTACATCCCGGAAGCGCTGGCCCCGCGGGACGTATCCGCCAAGGAGATCATGCAGGAGGCGATGAGCTTCGGCGCTTCCGTCGAGGTCTGCCACCTGTACCTGCCCAACAGCGGCTATCACCAGTACACGGAGGAGGATCTGCTCAACGAGGTCACCGTCAACGACCCCGAGGAGCTTGCGCAGACCATGGCGCGGGACGACGTGCGCGTGATCACGTACTGACCTCCGGGGCCGCCGGGCAGCCCCCAGCGGCTCAGGCGATCTCGATGCCCTCGGCGCGCAGGCCGCGGACCTTGGCGCTGATGTACTCCTCGTGGGGCAGGTAGAGGAGATCCGCGACCTTGCGCACCAGGGCCTCCTGGTGCTTGTCCACGTCGCCGTCGGCGGCGGCCACGCGCCACATGAGCTCGACCACCCGCGCCTTGCGCGCCAGGTCGAAATGCTCGTGGATGAGCGAGGTGAACTCGTAATAGGAAACGGAGCGCTCCACCTCCTCCCGGGCCAGGCGCAGGAGCTCGTCGGTCTCCGTGGGATCCAGGTCGAACTTCCGGCGCACCGCCTCTTCCACGGCTGCCGCCTCGTCCGGATCCTCGCGGCGCTCCACCCGGGTCACCTCGATCAGCAGCGCCGCCGTGGCGAGCTGCAGGCGGCGTTCCTCGCTGGCCTCGGTGCCATCGGCGTCGACGCCGGCCAGGTGATCGGTAAAGAAGCTGCGTATCGCGTCGAGCATCGCTGACTCCCCGCTGTGCTGTTGCTGCCTCGTGCGGCATGCCAGCCGGACACATGTGCCATTGTGCCACACGAGTCGGCACACCACCCCCGGCCCAAGGCATCACCAACCGCCCGAGGCCGTGTCATAGGACAGCGCGGCCCCTGGCACGGTTCCTGCCATCGTCCTGGCTGATGGGCAAGTGCCCACCGATCCAGTCAGCCAGGAGGTCATCATGAAACGCCTGTTCGTATTGTTCGCGATCGTGCTCACCGCCGGCATGCTCACCCTGACGGCCTGCGAGCCCGTCGACGAGGAGGAAATGGAGCAGATGCAGGAGAACATCGACAACAACCAGGACGGCCTCGGCGGCAGCGGCGGTAACGGGGGCGAAAGCAACTTCTAGTCCGCCCTTGCCTTCCGGGCCCGGGCAAGCCGCCCGGGCCCGGGCCGCTACGGGCGACGGCGCTGGGCTGTCTCCTGTGAGCGACGCCTTGACCTGCCACCCCCCTCTCCGCAGACTCCCGCTGCTTTACTAACCTTTCATGAAGGTTGGTAGTCCCACGGGCGTTGGGTGTCCCCGCCTTGTGTTGCGCCTGTAGAGACAAGCATGCGTCCCGTATCGTGGGTTCCAGCGGAACGGAACCCGGTGTAGGCATCACGCTCTGCCGTGACCTGAATCCGGCGGCACAACAGGAAGAAGACGTTGAAGAACCTGCACCTGAAGATTGTCGCCTTTACGCTGGTCGGCATCGCCGGCCTGCTGATGTGGCACAAGGTGGCGAACCTGGGCCTCCCCCTGACCCCCGAGGAAGAGACAGGCATCTGGACGGTCGAGGCCCGGCTCGCCCTGCAGACCGACGGCGGACCGACCCAGGTCGCATTCATGATCCCCCGCGACCCGTCCGGGCTGAACGTGCTCGGCGAGGATTTCGTCTCCGGACGCTTCGGCCTGGCCCGGGAGAGCGACGCCGTCAACCGCCGGGCCCTGTGGACCGCACGCCGCGTGGACGGCCAGCAGACCCTGTACTATCGGCTCCAGGTCGCCGATGCCCCGGATGAAGCCCCGGAGGCCATTGCGGGCGCGCAACCGGCCTTCCCGCCCGTGCCCGATTACGCCGAGCCGTACGGGTCCGCGGCGTTCACCGTGCTGGAAGAGGTCCGCCAGGAGTCCGCGGACATCGCCTCGTTCGCCCGGCGGCTGCTGCTGCGCTACTACTCCGACAACCCCGACGAGCACGTGCAGGTGCTGCGCAGCGGCATCGACGGCGAGCGGGCACACATCGAGAACGTGATCCACATCCTCGCCGGGGCGCGCATACCCGCCCGCACCGCGCACGTCCTGCACCTCCAGGACGGCATGCGCCGGGGCGAGCTGGAGCCCTACCTGGAGGTCCACGACGGCTCGTCCTGGATCCCGTTCGACCCGCAGACGGGCCAGCGCGGCTACGACGAGGAGATGCTGGTCTGGTACCGGGGCGAAGCGCCCCTGGTGGAGGTCAGCGGCGGCCGCGTCGCCGACATCGGCTTCTCCGCGTCGCGCACCTTCCGGGCGGTGGTCCAGGTCGCCCAGCAGCGCGCCGAGCACATGGGCTCGCGGGTGCTGGACTTCTCGCTGTTCGCCCTGCCCGTGGACATCCAGAACGTCTACCATACCCTGATGCTGGTTCCCCTGGGTGCGCTGGTCGTGGTGCTGGTGCGCAACGTGGTGGGCATCAGCACATTCGGCACGTTCATGCCGGTGCTCATCGCCCTGGCCTTCCGCGAGACCCAGCTGCTCTGGGGGATCGCGCTGTTCTCCACCGTGGTCGCCCTGGGCCTGGCGTTCCGCTTCTACCTGGAGCGGCTGAAGCTGCTCCTGGTGCCGCGGCTGGCAGCGGTCCTGGTGGTCGTGGTGCTGCTGATCATGGCGCTGAGCATTCTCAGCCACCACCTGGGGCTGGAGCGCGGCCTGTCCGTGGCGCTGTTCCCGATGGTGATCCTGGCCATGACCATCGAGCGCATGTCCGTGGTATGGGAGGAGAACGGCCCGCGCACGGCCATCACCCAGGGCCTGGGCAGCCTGCTGGTGGCGGTTCTCGGCTACCTGCTGATGAACTACGAGCCCCTGGCCCACCTGGTGTTCGTGTTCCCGGAATCCCTGCTGCTGGTGCTCGCCGTCATCCTGCTGATGGGGCGCTACTCCGGCTACCGGCTCACGGAGCTGTGGCGCTTCCGCATGTTCTTCCGCGACCGCAAGGACCAGGCATGATCGGCCTGATCCGCCGCATCCGGGATGCCGGCGTGCTCACCATGAACCGGCGTAACGCCGAGTACATCATGGAGTACAACAACCGGCGGCACTATCCGCTGGTGGACGACAAGCTGCGCAGCAAGCAGCTCGCCGAGGAGGCGGGCATCCGCGTCCCGGCGCTGTACTGCGTCATCGAGATCCAGCGCCAGATCCGCCGGCTGCCGGAGCTGCTGGCCGGCCGCGACGACTTCGTCATCAAGCCGGCCCACGGCAGCGGCGGCACCGGCATCCTGGTCATCGCCGGCAGCCAGTACGGGCGCTATCGCCGCGCCAACGGCACGCTGATCACCGAGGACGAGATCGGCCATCACATCGCCAACATCCTCAGCGGCATGTACAGCC
The DNA here is from genome assembly GCF_030409225.1 of Aquisalimonas lutea. Classification (GTDB taxonomy): domain Bacteria; phylum Pseudomonadota; class Gammaproteobacteria; order Nitrococcales; family Aquisalimonadaceae; genus Aquisalimonas; species Aquisalimonas lutea. The sequence goes on along the minus strand of NZ_JAUFPK010000001.1, from coordinate 1,647,755 downwards.
TCGGCGGGCAGCCGGACCGGGCCATCCTCGAGCAGCGCGTCGAGTTCGACCCCATGTTCGACCATATCGCTCACGGGGGCGTGCCCGACATCCGCACCGTCGTCTTCCGGGGCATTCCGGTCATGGCCATGGTGCGCCTGCCCACCCGGCGCTCGGACGGCAAGGCCAACCTCCACCAGGGCGCGCTCGGCGCCGGGCTGGACATCGCTACCGGGGAGACCACCACGGCGGTGTGCCTGGACCGGCCGGTCACGCGGCATCCGGATACCGGCGCGCCCATCGCCGGGGTGCGCATCCCCGACTGGCACGACCTCCTCACCCTGGCGGCGCGCTGCTACTCGCTGGCGCAGCTCGGCTACCTGGGCGTCGACGTGGTGCTGGACTACCACCAGGGGCCCATGATGCTGGAGCTCAACGCACGGCCGGGCCTGAGCATTCAGCTGGCCAATCGCGCCAGCCTCCTCCACCGCCTGCGGCGCATCGAGGCCATGGAGAGGCTGCCCCACAACCCGGAGGTCCGCGCAGCGCTGGCCCGGGAGATGTTCTCCGATCCCGAATAGGGAATCACGGAACGCCCGATCGCCCTTTTTGTGAACTGCGCCGCAGCAGCCCGCGGAGTAACATTGTAATCTGCAACCAAGTTCAGGTGATCTGCGTTGTCACTCCTCCAGGCGATTCCGGCCGAGGGAACGGCCGCACAGGGGTCGCCAGTTTGACTCCACCTCCAAGGGGTCTGAGCGCGTTAAGGCAGGGTTATCCCTGCCTTTTTTTTGTTCCGAGCGGCATTCACAGGCGCCAGCTGATGCCGGCGAATCCCGACCATCGGCCGTCCCTGTCGACGATGGGGCTCGCGCGCAGGCTGCTGTCGAAGAACTCCCGTTGCACCCGCAGCACGAAACGGAACCGCTCGCCGCCGCGATAGCGCAGGCCCAGCCCGAGGACCCGGTTGACTGACGCACCCGGCGCATAGGCCGGGCGGCCGCCCCTTGCCTCGTCGTCCCGGACACCGTAGTAGTAGTCCGCGGTCTCGGCGCTCTGCCAGTCCACGCCCACCGACGGGACGATCAACCAGTTCCCCGCGGGTAAAGGCGCTTGCAGACGGGCTTCCAGGACCTGTCCGTGATGGCGCCCGAGAAGCTCCTGGTAGATACCGACGTGCCCCCGGAGCCACCGTTTGCCGGCGCCGACGCGCAGCCCGCCTTCGGCGGTGCGGCGCCGGGTCTCCATGCCCTCGAGCACCGGGTCGTCGTTCGCGTCGAAGCTCTGCATGCGGGCCCGCAGGACCAGTGCGCTGCGCACACCGCCGACGCGGGGCAGTCGCAGCCCGGCGGCGGGTCCGCGCAGAAAGAACCGCTCGCCCTCGTAGCCCAGTACCGGCACCGGCGTCACCTCGGTGTCCGCGTCGCCATAGCGTCCCCCCGAGACAATGGCACCGAGGCCCAGCGACCAGCCGGAAGGCTGCTGCGCCGCCACCGGAAAAGCGCAGAACAGCATCAATGCCGCCAATACCATTCCGGCCACCCGGAGGCGGGTCGGCCTTCCATAGCCTGCTGCCATCACGTGCTATCCTCCTTGTCCTGAAGCCTCGCCGAGATTCCCGGCCAAGGCTACCCGAGCCGTCGTCATTTCGCATCCCCACGAGGAAGGCACCATGCCCCGTCTCCGCCGCAATTGCCTGCTCATCGCGGCAATGACCCTCGCCATCACGCTGCTGAATGCATGCAGCCTGCTGGAACGCCCGCTGGAAGAGCCCGAGTTCCGGGTGGACCGGGTCACCGTCCTGGAGCTGGGTGTCAGCGAGCAGCGGTTCCGCCTCACCCTGGCGGTGGACAATCCCAATCCCCACTCGCTGCGGGTGCGCGAGATCCGCTACGGGCTGCAGCTCGGCGGCCTGGACCTCGCCGAGGGGCAGTCCACCAGCGCGTTCACGCTGGCCGCGGAGGACACCACCACGGTGGACCTGGAGGCGCGGACGCAGCTGCTGGGCAGCCTTCCGGGGCTGATGCGCATGGTCTACAGCGGGCGCAGAACCTTCGACTACACGCTGACCGGGGAGGTCGCCTACGGCCGCTTCCTGCGCGGCAGCCAGGCGTTCAGCCGCGAGGGGTCGCTGGAGCTGCTCGTGGACTGACGCGCGGCCGCGCGTCAGACGTGCTCGTGCAGGCCGCACTCGCGCTTGAGGCCGAAGAAGCGTGTCTCCTCCTCGGTCATGCCGTCATCCAGCCGCCGCGTCGTGTGGACGTCGCCGATGGAGACATAGCCCTGGTGCCACAACGGGTGGTAGGGCAGATCGTGGGCGGTGAGGTAGCGGTAGATGTCGCGATCGGTCCAGTCGATCAGCGGGTGAACCTTGTAGCGCCCGTTCTGCTCCACCACCGGGTCCAGCTGCTCCCGGGTGGTCGCCTGCTGGCGGCGCAGGCCGGCGAACCAGGCGTCGGCGCGCAGCTCGCGCAGGGCGCGCTGCATGGGCTCGACCTTGTTCATGCGGTTGTACTGCTCGAGGCCGTCCAGCCCCTGCTCCCAGAGCTTGCCGTAGCGCGCCTCCTGCCAGGCGGGACTGAGCTCGGCGCGGTAGACGCGCAGGTTCAGCCCCAGCCGCTCGGTGAGCTCGTCCACGAAGCGGTAGGTCTCCGGGAACAGGTAGCCGGTATCCACCAGGATCACCGGGATATCCGGACGCTGCCGCGTGACCATGTGCAGGGATACGGCCGCCTGGGCACCGAAGCTTGAGGACAGCACGATGCGCTGGCCGAACTGCTCCAGGCCCCAGCGGACGCGGTCCTCGGCGCTGGCGCGGTCCAGCTCGGCGTTGATCGCGTCCAGATCCAGCGCCTGCCCTCTCGGCAGGGGTGCGACGGTGGCTTGGCAGTTGCTCATGGCTCTCCTCACCGGGTGGCTTCCCTGTGACTGCCAAGTACCTTACCGCTTGCTTCTAAGTCACAAAAAGAATGAAAACACCTATCTTCATACCTTCGTCGCATATTCCACGGAACCGGCATACCGTCACCGATTGCCGGAGGACGGCTCGCGGGGCGGCCCCGGGACCAGCGCATTGGTGCGCGCGACGTAGTCCCGGTACGCGGGACGGGTATCGGTGAGCTTCCTCTCCAGCAGCGTCACGCCGGAGACCCGCGCCAGCAGGAAGGTCATCAGCGCGGCGCTGAGCATGGTCCACCAGCCGCCGGCGGCGGCCGCGATCAGGGCGAACCCCCACCAGAGAACGGCCTCGCCGAAGTAGTTGGGATGCCGGCTGTAGCGCCACAGTCCCCGGTCCATGACCCTGCCGCGGTTGGCGGGATCGGCCTTGAAGCGCGCCAGCTGGGCGTCGGCAACCGCCTCCCAGGTCAGGCCCGCCAACCACAGCGCCAGGCCGGCGGCGGCCAGCGGCCAGACAAGGACGTCCGCCGACGGCACGCGCGTCCCGTACACCAGGGGCATGGCCACCACCCACATGATCATCCCCTGGAGCACGAACACCGTCCACAGGCTCACCCAGGGGAAACGCCGTCCGTGGTGCGCCCGCATCTCGCGGTAGCGATAGTCCTCGCCGTGGCCCCAGTTCCGCCAGGTCAGGTACGCGGACAGCCGCAGCCCCCAGAGGGTAACCGGCAGCACCATGAGCAGCCCGGCCGCCGGCGCCCCGGCAGCGAACCAGTACACCCACGCCAGAAGCACGAAGCCCGCGCCCCAGAAGCGGTCGACGAGGCTGGCGTCCCGGCGCACCAGGCTCGCGATCCAGACCAGCACCATCAGCAGCAGGCTACTGGTCAGCCCGAGCAGTACCACAAGCCCCGTATCCTGCATCACGCTGTCTCCGTGTCACTCGCAAGCGGTCGCGCGCCCCGGCGGGCGCTCCATGAGATAGTGGCTGACGAACCACTCGTCGCCCCCGCGGTAGCCGAACAGCTCCGCGCAGGCCATGAAGAAGATCCGCCAGCGGTTGATCCAGCGGGTGACCCCTTCGGCACCATACGTCTCGGCGAACAACGGCTGGATGCGCCCGCGCGCGGCGTCCATGCGCGCCAGCCAGGCGTTGCAGGTGCGCTCGTAGTGGCGGCCGTTGACCCGCCAGTGACGCAGCAGCCGCAGGTCCCGCTGGTAGTACAGGGGCAGCGCATCCGCCGGCATCAGGCCGTCGGTGAAGAAGTGCCGTCCCATCCAGTCGGCCGCGCCGCCGGTCTCGAACACGTAGGCCACCTCGCGGTGGCAGAACACGTGGACGAACAGCTTGCCGCCGGGACGCAGCCAGCCGTGGATGCGCCGCAGCAGCTCGCCCCAGTTGCGCATGTGCTCGAACATCTCCAGGGACACCACCCGGTCGAACGCGTCCTCCGTGGTGAAGCGGTTCATGTCCGCCGTGACCACGGTGAGGTTGTCGAGCCCGCGGGCGTCCCGGCGGGCCTCGATGAACGCGCGCTGGGAGGCGGAGTTGGACACGGCGGTAATGGTGCTGCCGGGGTAGTGCTCGGCCATCCACAGCGACAGCGCGCCCCAGCCGCAGCCCAGCTCCAGCACGTTCTGGCCGTCCGCCAGGTCCGCGCGTTCACAGGTGACCGCCAGCATGGCCGCCTCGGCCTCGTCCAGTTCGTGTACACCTTCCGGCCACAGGCCGCAGGAGTACTTCAGATGCGTCCCGAGCACCTCCCGGAAGAAGGCCGCCGGCAGCTCGTAGTGCTGCTCATTGGCCGTGTCGGTAGCCAGCGCCACCGGGCTGGCGTCCATGTGCGCCATGAGCTCGTGAAGCCGCTCCCGGCGCTGCTCGACGTCGCCGCTCTCGCCGGCCAGGCGCTGCTTCAAAAGGCGCCGGATACCCGCCCGCACCAGGCCGTCCGGCACGCGCCCCTGCTCCACCAGAGCCAGGAGTTGTTCCATGGAAGGCTCCCCTTAAGCCACACGATCAGTAACGCGGTGATGATACCGTTTTCTATACATAAGTTATACAACGCAATGGAAGGCCGCTCTCGCGGGAGATGGCAGGGAAGGGAGGGAACAGCGGATACAGGGCAGTGCCACCGGTCATTCGTGGGGGCTTGCATCAAAAAGAGCCACCCTTGCGGGTGGCTCCTTCTCGGCGCAAACGCGGCGATCAGGCGTCGCCGGCGCCCTCGACGGCCCGGCTGCGGTTGCGCCCGAACTCGAGCATGCGGCCCAGGGACACCAGAGCCTGCTCGGCCACGCCGGGATCGACGTGGATCTCGTTGGCCCCCGCATCCAGGGCATGGGCTAGGCTGCGCAGGCCGTTCATGGCCATCCACGGGCAGTGCGCGCAGCTGGTGCAGGTGGCACTGCGGCCCGCCGTGGGCGCCTTGAGCAGGGTCTTGCCCGGGGCCGCCTCGTGCATCTTGTGGAACAGGCCCGCATCCGTGGCCACCACGAAGGTGTCCGCGTCGAGCGTCTGCACCGCCTTGAGCAGCTGCGAGGTGGAGCCCACCACGTCCGCCTGGGCGATGACCCCGGCGGGCGATTCCGGGTGCACCAGCACCTTCGCCTCCGGGTGCTGCGCCCGCAGCTTGTCCAGCTCGATGGCCTTGAACTCCTCGTGGACGATGCAGGCGCCGTCCCAGAGCAGCATGTCGGCGCCGGTCTGCTGCTGGACGTAGGCGCCCAGGTGCTTGTCCGGTGCCCAGAGGATCTTCTCGCCGCGCTCGTGGAGGTGGCGCACCACATCCAGCGCAATGCTGGAGGTCACCACCCAGTCCGCCCGCGCCTTCACCGCGGCGCTGGTGTTGGCGTAGACCACCACGGTGCGGTCCGGATGCTCGTCGCAGAACGCCGCGAACTCATCCGGCGGGCAGCCCTCGTCCAGGGAGCAGGTGGCCTCGAGCTCCGGCATGAGGACGCGCTTCTCGGGGCTGAGGATCTTGGCCGTCTCGCCCATGAACCGCACCCCCGCCACGACCACCGTGCTGCCCGGGTGCTCGTAGCCGAAGCGGGCCATCTCCAGGGAGTCGGAGACGATGCCCCCGGTCTCGTCGGCCAGGATCTGCAGGTCCGGCGCGGTGTAGTAGTGCGCCACGAGGACCGCGTCCTGCGCCCGCAGCTGGTTGCGGATGCGGTCCATGAGCTGCTCGCGCTCACCGGCGTCCAGCGTCTCGCTGGCCGTGAACGGCTGCTCCCGGAAGAACTGCACCGGGGCCTCGGCACGGACCGCCTCTACCTTGCTCATGCTCATCACCTCCGGCCCGCAGGCCGCTGCTACTTGATGATCTCCACCCGGTGCGGCCGGGTGACCCGGAACAGGCGCGCCGGCCGGTGCTTGCCGGCGCGGAACCGTTCCCCGGTATCCTCGATACAGGGCAGGTTCCGCACCCGCTTGCGGAAATTCCGCTTGTCCAGCGGCTCGCCGAGAATGGTCTCGTAGACCGACTGCAGCTCGCTCAGCGTGAACCGCTCACCCATGAACTGCAGGGCGATGGTCGAGTACTCCAGCTTGGCCGCGAGACGTTGGTGCGCCATGCGCACGATGGCGTCGTGATCGAATGCCAGCTCCGGCAGCTGGTCCACCGGCCACCACCCCAGGGTGTCGCCGTTGAGCGCGACCCCCTGCAGCCGGCCCGGCGGTACCAGCGCGTAGTACGACACCGACACCACCCGGCCGCGCGGGTCCCGCTCCGGCTCGCCGAAGCTGTAGAGCTGCTCCAGGTAGACGCCGTGCACGCCGGTCTTCTCCCGGAGCATGCGGCTGGCGCACTCCTCCAGCCCCTCGTCGATGGGCACCATGCCCCCGGGCAGCGACCAGCAGCCCGCATACGGATCCCGGCTGCGGCTGACCAGCAGAACCCGCAGGCGGTGCTCCGAGATGGTGAACACCACCACGTCCGTCGCCAGCCCGGTCAGTTGCCGCTCCGTCACGGGGACCTCCTGTAAGCAAACCGTCAAACAAAGTTAGTGTCGCGTCTACACTATGTCAAATCCGGGAATGCGGAACCGGAGAGTTCAACTCGGCGCGTGATCACGTTTCCGGAGTGCTAAGCGATGCGCGACGACGCGCGGTGATTGCCTGCCCGTCCGTCGTCACCAGGCGCAGGGCGCCCGTGTCGGTGATCGCGAACCGGCGCACGTTGCGCAGCAGGCGCAGGAAGAGCTGCTCCTGGTTCATGAGGGCGGGTGCGCAGCTCTCGTCGGTGCTGGTCACGGCGTCGATATCCAGCTCGCCGGTCAGCACGTACGAGGCGGTGTAGCGGTTGCAGGAAGCGCGGCCGCCCAGCCGGCCGTCCGGCCGGAAGCGCAGCGTCATGCGGGAGGCATCGATCACGCCCCGGCCGGCAAGATCCTCGACCACCCAGGTCCCGCCGGTCAGGAGATCGGCCGGATCACCACCACAGCCGGAGAGCGTTTCGCCGTCGACCCGGACCGTCACCGCGGCCGGGTAGTACATGCCCGACATGCTGTCCGTGCACAGACGGTTCCGGATGCGGACGTGCAACTCGTGCTCTCCCGCGGCGGCGACGTAGCGATAGCCGTCCGGCGTGCCCACCGGATCCGGACGCGGCGCGTGTGCCTGCTTGGTTCCGTACGCATACTCGAGGCGCATGCGGTCGTCCGTGATGGTCAGCAGCCAGCCGGGCTCGTTGCCCCGTGCCTTGAACGGCACCGGGGGGCCGCCGGCCTCCGGATTGCCCGGCGCGCGGCAACCCGGCGCCGTACACGCGATCGCGACAGCGGCTACGCAGAGGAGAAGGAGCCGGGGCGATACCACCATGGTGTCGATTCCGCGGGTTGCCGGTTACAGGACCGGGCCCGAGGCCCGGTCGCCATCGTGCCATTGAAAACCATTCCCGCCCGCTTTCCCATGGGCGGTTCCGGCGCGCACCGGCCAGGCCGGTGCCGGTCAGCCGGTGCCCGCGCCCGGGCTACCCGGGACCCCGATGTCCTCGTTCCACACGGCGGGGGATCGCTCGATGAAGGTGCGCATCATTCGGACGCACTCGGCCACATCGAGCACATCCACCGTGACGCCCCGGCTGCGCAGCAACGCCTCCTCGCCGCGGAAGGTGGTGTTCTCGCCGACCACCACGCGCGGGATGCCGTACAGGAGGATCGCACCGCTGCACATGGCGCACGGCGACAGCGTCGTGTAGAGCACGCTCTGGCGATAGACGCCGGCCGGCAGCCGGCCGGCGTTCTCCAGGGCGTCCATTTCGCCGTGGAGCACCACGCTCCCGCGCTGCTGGCGGCGGTTGTGCCCCCGGCCGATGATCCGGCCTCGGTGGACGAGCACGGAGCCGATGGGTATGCCGCCTTCGTCGAGGCCGCGCTGCGCCTCGTCCAGTGCCGCCTGCATGAATGCGTCCATGGGGCCTCCTCGTGCCGGTACCCGCCCGAGTATATCCTGCGGCGGCACCGCGCCGCAGCGAACGGAGCCGCACCCGGCGGGCCCGGCTCCCGCGGCCGCGCCGACGTCCGACGGCGGTGGCGGTTCGCCACCGCAGGCGCTAGCCTGGCTGCCCGGTACAACCGAGGTCAGGACATCGCATGGACTTCCGCTCCCTGGAAACGCTGGTGTGGATCGCCCGCCTGGGCAGCTTCCGCGCCGCGGCGAAGCATCTCTACACCTCGCAGCCCTCGGTATCCGCCCGCATCAGCAACCTCGAGGAGGAGCTGGGCGTGCGGCTGTTCGAGCGCGCCGGCCGGCGGGTCGCGCTCACCGCCAAGGGCCGGGACACGCTGGAGTACGCCGAGCGGCTGCTGGAGATGCGCTCCGAGCTGCTGCACACGGTGGCCGATCCGCACGCGATGCAGGGCACCATCCGCCTGGGCGTGGTGGAGACCATCGTCTACACCTGGCTGCCGCACCTGCTGGAGCGGCTCAACGAAGCCTACCCCGGCGTCACCCTGGAGCTGGACGTGGACAGCTCGCTCAATCTCACCGACAAGCTCACCGGCCACGACATCGATATCGCCTTTCTCATGGGGCCGGTGAACCACCCGGACATCGTCAACGCCGAGCTGTGCCGCTACCCGCTGTCGTGGGTCGCCAGCCCGCGCCTGCCGCTGCCGCCGGAACCCGTGCACCTGGACGCCCTGACCCGGTGGCCCATCATCACCTACCCGCGCCTGAGCAAGCCGCACATCGCGGTCCAGCAGCTCGTGCGCGGCACCAGCCCGGGGCTGCGCATCCATGCCAGCTCCTCCCTGGCCACCATCATCCGCATGACCGTGGACGGCATCGGCATCAGCCCCCTGCCCCCGCGCATCATCGGCAACGAGCTGGCGTCCGGGAGCCTGCGCACCTTCGAGGCCGAAGGGGTGCTGCCGGAGCTGCGGTTCACCGTCTCCTATGCCATCTCCCCCGGGGATACCATCACCCGGGCAGTGGCCGATCTGGCCGTCCGCGTGGCCTCGGAGCACCCGTAAAGGCCCGCCCGGGCTGTCGACGGGATGATCAATCGGAAATACCTATCAGCTTCAATCAATAATCACAATTTGAATGAATCAGTCATCTCGCCTAAACCTGTATGTAACAGAGACCGGGATCGGGATGACCATGGGCGAGAGCGCAGCAAGTCACGATCTGCTCGACGGTGCCGCCGTACGGCGCGCGGCACGCAGCGGGGCATGGACGGGACCGACGGCGGGCCTGGCGCAGGGGTTCGTGCAGGCGAACCTGGTGCTCCTGCCGGAGGCGGATGCCGGCGCCTTCCTGCGGTTCTGCCAGGCGAATCCGCGCCCCTGCCCGGTCCTGGCCGTCGGCGAGCCCGGCGACCGGCGCCTTCCCGTCCTCGGCGAGGACCTGGACATCGCCTGCGACATCCCCCGCTACCGGGTCTTCCGGGAAGGGCACTGCACGGACGAGGTCACGGACATCGTCGATCTGTGGCGGGACAACCTGGTGGCTTTCGCCCTGGGCTGCTCCTTCACCTTCGAGCATGCGCTCATGGCCGACGGCATCCGCCTGCGCCACGTCGAGCAGCAGCGCAACGTGGCCATGTACGACACCACCGTGCCGCTGGTCCCCGCCGGGCCGTTCGGCGGCGCCATGGTCATGTCCATGCGACCGCTGCGCCCGGCCGACGCCATACGCGCCGTGCAGATCACCACGCGCTATCCGCTTGCCCACGGCGCGCCGCTGCACCTGGGCGACCCAGCCGCCCTCGGCATCGACAGCCTGGACGCGCCGGACTACGGCGATCCGGTGACCGTGGACGACGACGAACTGCCGGTATTCTGGGCCTGCGGCGTCACGCCCCAGCGCGCGCTGGAGCGCTCCGGGGTGGCGTTCGCCATCACCCACAGCCCGGGCCACATGCTGCTCACGGACTGGCGCGACTCGCAGCTTGCTCTGCTCTAGCACGTGTCGCACTGGAGTGGCACATCGACGTAAGGACCGACCCTTGAACCCGCGCATTCGCCGGAGGACCGAAACCATGACAACAAACCGTCTGCTAAGCGTCGCCTGCATGGGTGTCATCGTCGCCACGGGTGCAGCCCAGGCCCAGGATCTGCAGAGCACCGAGATCGCCTACGTGGGCAGCTGGAGCAGCCTGTCGCTGTTCCAGAACTTCGAGAAGCCCTTCTGGGGCGAGCACGTGCCGGAGGCCTCCGACGGCCGGATCAGCACCGAAGTCTCCACCTTCGACCAGATGGGCCTGGGCGGCGGCGAGGTCTTCAGCCTGCTCGGCCGCGGCGTGTTCGACGTCGGCTCCACGGTGGCCGACTACACCGTCCAGGACGCGCCCGAGCTGGGCGGGCTGGACATCCCCATGATCGCGCCCACCGTCGAGGAGGCCCGGGAAGTCGCGGAGGCCTACCGGCCCGTGCTGGAGGACATCATGGCGGAGCGCTTCGACGGCGCCAAGCTGCTGGCCGTGGTGCCCTACCCGTCGCAGATGGTGTTCTGCAACGCCGAGATCAGCGGCCTGCAGGACCTGGAAGGCAAGTCCATCCGCGCCAGCGGCCGTACCACCGCCGAGTTCCTGGAGGCACTGGGCGCCGAGGGCGTGACCCTGGACTTCAGCGAGGTCCCGGGCGCCCTGGACCGGGGCGTCGTGGACTGCGCGGTGACCGGCTCGCTGTCCGGCTACAGCTCGGGCTGGCATGAGGTCTCCACCCATCTGTATCCGCTGCCCGTGGGCGGCTGGGACCACGTGGTCACCGCCATGAACGGCGACAAGTGGGACTCCCTGGACGAGACCACGCAGCAGTGGCTGCTCGACGAGATCGCGACCAACTACGAGGATCCGGTCTGGGAGAACGCCGTGCCGGAAACCGAGGAAGGCATCGCCTGCCTGACCGGTGACGGCGAGTGCACCCGGGGTGAGCCCGGCGACATGGTCCACGTCGAGGCCACGCAGGAGGACTTCGAGTACGCCCGGCAGCGGCTGGAGGCCGAGGTCCTGCCTGCTTGGGCCAGCCGTGTCGACAGCGAGTGGGTCGAGCGCTGGAACGACACCATCGGCGAGGTGACCGGCGTCACCGCCGAGGCGAACTAGCGCCGCGCCGAGTCCGGCCGTACCGCGGGGTGCGCGGTACGGCCGGTTGCCGTATGCCTACGGGCCATTCCTCCGACAGCAAGGGTCCTCCCATGCTTGATCGAACGGCCGCATTCCTCGATCGCCTGCTGGCCTACATGGACACCGGCTCCCACTGGCTGGCCCGCGCCGGCGGGGTGCTGATCCTGGCGACGGTCGCCCTGGTGATCGTGGAGATCCTCTCGCGCCAGCTCCTGGGCCGCTCCACCGCGGCCGCCACCGAGCTGAGCGGCTACGTTCTCGCCATCAGCGCCAGCTGGGCGTTCGCGTACTCCCTGTTCCGCAAGGCCCATATCCGCATCGACGTGGTCTACATGCAGATGCCGCTCACCGTCCGGGCGGTGCTGGACGCCGTTGCCCTGGCGACCCTGGGCCTGTTCTGCGTCCTGGTGGTCGGCGCCGCCGCGGACGTGGCCTGGTCATCGTTCGCCGGCGGCTCCCGGGCCAACACCCCGCTGGCCACGCCGCTATGGATCCCCCAGGGGCTGTGGGCGGTCGGGCTGGCCTGGTTCGCCGCCGCAGTGACCGTGCTGCTGCTGCGCGTGATCGTGGCGCTTGTCGCGGCGGATCCGCGCTCCGTCCAGCGCGTGGCGGGCAGCGCCACCCTGGAGGAGCAGACCGCCGCGCCGACCGGGGAGGAGGACCAATGATCGGGGTCGCTCTGCTGGTTCTGCTGGTCCTGCTGGCGCTGAGCATTCCGGTGGCGGCGGCGCTCATCGCCCTGGCGCTGTTCCTGGACGAGTTCTACTCCCGCTTCCCGCTGCATCGCGCCCTGGGCGACGTGCTCTGGTCGGCCTCGGACAGCTTCCTGCTCATCGCCATCCCGTTGTTCATCCTGCTCGGCGAGATCCTCATGCGCACCGGCGTGGCGCGGCGCACCTACGAGGCCCTGGAGGCGTGGCTGTCCTGGCTCCCGGGCGGGCTGCTGCACGCCAACATCGGCACCGCCACGCTGTTCTCGGCGACCTCCGGCTCCAGCGTGGCCACGGCGGCCACGGTGGGCACCGTGGCCATGCCCCAGGCGCGCACCCTGGGCTACGACGACCGCCTGTTCGCCGGCTCCATCGCCGCCGGCGGCACCCTGGGGATCATGATCCCGCCGTCGATCAACCTGATCGTCTACGGCTTTCTCACCGAGACATCCATTCCCCGGCTGTTCGCCGCCGGCCTGGTGCCGGGGCTGTTGCTGGCGCTGCTGTTCATCGTCGGCACGGCCCTGCTGTGCTGGGGCTTCCCGGCGCTCGGCGGCCCCAGCCGGCACCACGGCTGGCAGCGGCGGATCTCGGGGCTGACCAGCCTGATCCCGGTGCTGGCGCTGTTCGTCGTGGTGGTGGGCTCCATCTACGCGGGCCTGGCGACGCCCACGGAGGCGGCGTCGGTGGGCGTGCTCGGCGCCCTGCTCATCGCCGCCGGCCTGCGGCAGCTTACGCTGCGGGTGGTCATCGACGCCATCGACGGCACCATGCGCACCACCGGCATGATCATGCTGATCATCACCGCGTCGTACTTCCTCAACTTCGTTCTGGCCTCGGCAGGGGTGACGCGCGAGCTCAGCGCCTTCCTGGACGCCGCCGGACTGGGGGCCTACGGCACGCTGTTCCTGGTGATCGCCCTCTACCTGGTGCTGGGCTTCTTCGTGGAGACGCTGTCGCTGATGGTGATCACCATCCCCATCGTGGCCCCGGTAATCATCGGCCTCGGGTTCGATCCGGTGTGGTTCGGCGTCCTGCTGATCCTGCTGGTGGAGATGGCCCTGATCACGCCGCCGGTGGGGCTCAACCTGTACGTCGTCCAGGGCGTGCGCGGCCGGGGCTCGCTCAACGAGGTCATGGCCGGCGCCGTGCCCTACGTGCTGATCATGCTGCTCATGGCGATGATCCTGGTGGCGCTGCCGGAGCTGGCCCTGTTCCTGCCCTCCGTCCTGCACTGACGGGGACCGACAACGATTCGTGGAGTATGCAATGACGGATTTCGTACTGGACTCCGGTGACCGCATCACGGTGACCGTGAACGAGCTCATCGTGGCCGGGTGGGCCGGCCGCGACGCCGCTGCCATCCGGGAGCACATCGACGAGCTGCAGGCGCTGGGCGTGACGCCGCCGTCGGCGACGCCGCTGTTCTACCGCGTCAGCGCCGACCGGCTGACCACCGACGAGGACGTCCAGGTCCTGGGCGAGGCCAGCAGCGGCGAGGTCGAGGTATTCCTGCTGGGCACCGACCGGGGAACCATGCTCGGCGTGGCGTCCGATCACACGGACCGCGACGCCGAGGCGTGGTCGGTGGCCCACTCCAAGCAGGTCTGCCCCAAGCCCGTGGCGCCGCAGCTGTGGCGGCTCGCCGACGCCCTCGACCACTGGGACGAGCTGCGCCTGGCCTCCTGGGCTACCATCGACGGCAGGCGCGAGGCCTACCAGGAAGGCTCCGTGGCCGGTCTGCTGCCCCCGGGGGACCTGCTCCAGCGCCTGGGCCGCAGCGACGGCGCGCTGGCGCCCGGCCAGGCCATGCTCTGCGGAACGCTGCCGGTGAGCGGCGGCGTGCGCCCGGCGGAGCGGTTCGACATGGCGCTGGTCGACCCGGTCCGGGAGCGGCGCATCGAGCACGGCTACCGCATCGAGACCCTGCCCATCGTGGCCTGAGAGGACCTCCATGAACGCATCACCGCCCTCCCTCGGCACCACCCTCGCCCGCCTGGACAACGGCGAGACCACGGCGGAAGCGCTGCTGGGGAGCGCCCTGGAACGCATCGGTGCCGCGGATGACGGCTCCGTGTACACGGCGCTGTTCCCTACCACGGCCCGGGCCCAGGCACACACCGTGGACGGCCTGCGCGCCGCCGGCGCCCCGCGGCCGCCCCTGGCGGGCCTGCCGGTGGCGCTGAAGGCCCTGTTCGATGTCGCCGGGGCGATCACCCACGCCGGCTCCCGGCTGCTCCGCGACGCCCCGCCGGCGTCCGCCGACGCCGCGGCGGTGCAGCGCCTGCGCAAGGCGGGCGCGGTGCTGACCGGGCACACCAACATGACCGAGTTCGCCTATTCGGGCGTGGGCCTGAACCCGCACTTCGGCACGCCGGACAATCCCCTGGCCCCCGGCCGCATTCCCGGCGGGTCGTCGTCCGGCTCGGCCGTGGCCGTCGCCCGGGGCATGGCCGCCGCCGGCATCGGTACCGACACCGGCGGCTCGGTACGCATCCCGGCGGCGTTCTGCGGGCTGGTGGGATTCAAGCCGACCCAGAAGCGCGTGCCGCGGGACGGGGTGTTCCCGCTGTCCACCACCCTGGATACCGTGGGGCCCATCGCGCCCACGGTGGACTGCTGCGCCCGGCTCGATGCGGTCATGAGCGCCGGCCCGTCGGCCCCGCTGACACCGCGCCCGGTGCACGGGCTGCGGCTGGCGGTGCCCACCACCTACGTCCGGGACGACATGGACGAGCACGTCGCGGCGGCATTCGACCGCGCCCTGCGGCGGCTCCGGGATGCCGGTGCCGTGGTGGAGGACGTCGAGGCCGCCGTCCTGGGGGACATCCCGGACCTCCTGGAGGGCGGGGGGTTCACCGCCGCCGAGTCCTACCATGTCCACCGCGGCTGGCTCGAGACCCGGGGCGACGACTACGACCCCCGGGTGCGCAGCCGCATGGAGCGTGGCGCAGGAATGACCGCCGCCGACTACCTGGAACTCCTGCAGCGCCGCCAGCGCATGATGGCGCGCGTCGACACGCTGCTGGCCGACTACGACGCCCTGGTCATGCCCACGGTGCCCATCGTGCCGCCGCTGCTCAGCGAGCTGGAGCGGGACGAGGACTACGCCCGGCTGAACCTGCTGGCGCTGCGCAACCCCACGGTTGGCAACCTGCTGGACCTGTGCGGCATCTCCCTGCCCTGCCATGAGCCCGGCGCCCTGCCCGTGGGCTGCATGCTGCTCGGGCCGCGCAACGGCGACCGGGAGCTGCTGCGGCGGGCCGCGGGCGTGGAGGCGCTGGTAGCGGGCAGCGGAGCCTGATGGAGGCGATCGCCGTCAAGATGCTGGCCACCGCGGTGGTCGTCATCGGCGTCACGCTCAGCGTGGGCCACCTGGGGCCGCGCCTCGGCGGCATCATCGCGGGCACGCCCATCGTGCTCGCGCCGGCGTTCTTCTTCCTGGGCCGGGAGCAGTCGCCGGCGTTCGTCGCCGAGGCGGCGGTATCGGCGCTGCACGCGCTCACCGCCACCCTGGTGTTCACCATGTGCTATGTGCTGGCGGCCGCGCGGCTGGGGGCCATCAGCAGCATTCTCCTGTCCATTCTCGGCTGGATGGCCAGCGCGCTGGTGTTCAGCCGCATTCCGGGCGGCGTGGGGACCGCGCTGCTGGTCTACGCGGGGGTCTTCGGGCTGGCCATGGGGCTGGACCGCTACCTGCGCCTGCCGCCGACCCGGGCCGCGGCGCCCAACCGCTGGCCGGACCTGATCTTCCGGGGCGTGCTCGCCGGCGTGCTGGTCGGGGTGGCCACCACGGTGGCCACCGGCTTCGGGCCGCTGGTGTCCGGCACGCTCACCGGCTTTCCCGTGGGCTTCATCACCATCGCCCTGACCCTCCAGCAGCGCTTCGGCGTGGCCACCGCGCGGGCCACCATCGCCACGGCCCAGCGCGGCATGTTCAGCCTCATCGCCTTCGCCGCCACCGCCGGCCTCACCGCCGAGACCCTGGGCGGGCTGGGTGCGTTCTTCGCGGCGCTGGCCGCATCCCTGGGCCTCAGCGCCGCCATGTTCGCGCTGATCCACCTGCACCAACGCATGCACGCTACCCGAGGGCATCAGTCATGAGCGATTCCGAGCGCAACGACAGCAGCAGCCGGCAGGACGTCGCCGACTCGCGCACCAGCGGCGAGAACGCCCGCCGCATCCTCAAGCGCGACCCGCACCCGCACCTGTTCCGGCCGACGAGCTTCCGCTCGGTGACCAGCCGCAACCGCATCATGCTCTCGCCCATGTGCCAGTACTCCGGGCAGGACGGGCTGACCAACGACTGGCACCTTGTCCACCTGGGCGCCCGCGCGGTGGGCGGTGCCGGCATCGTGTCCACGGAGGCGGTCCACGTGGAGCCGCGCGGGCGCATCACCCACTACTGCCTGGGCCTGTGGAACGACGAGCAGCGCGACCGGCTGGCGCGTATCGCCGGCTTTGTCGAGGCGCAGGGCGCGGTGCCGGCGATCCAGCTCGGCCATGCCGGGCGCAAGGCCTCCGTGGGCCGCCCGTGGGAGGGCACGCAGCCCATTCCCGTGGCCGAGGGCGGCTGGGAGGTGGTCTCCGCCTCGGACAAGCCCTACGCCGCCGGCTGGCCCGTGCCGACGCCGCTGTCCGGCGATGATATCGCCGCCGAGCTGGATACGCTGCAGGCGTCCGTGCGGCGTGCCCGGGAGGCGGGCTTCAAGCTGCTGGAGCTGCATGCCGCCCACGGCTACCTGCTGCACCAGTTCCTCTCGCCGCTGAGCAACGAGCGCACGGACGACTACGGCGGCAGCTTCGACAACCGCATCCGCTTCCTGCTGGAGTCCCTGGAAGCGGTGCGGCGGGAATGGCCCGCCGAGCTGCCGCTGTTCCTGCGGCTGTCGGTCAGCGACTGGGTGGACGGCGGCTGGGACCTGGAGCAGTCCATCCGGCTGGTGGGCATCCTGCGCGAGCGCGGCGAGGTGGACCTGGTGGACTGCTCCTCCGGCGGCAATGACCCGCGCCAGCAGATCCCCATCCACCCCGGCTACCAGGTGCCGTTCGCGCAGCGCATCCGCGAGGCCACGGGCATGCCCACCGCCGCCGTGGGGCTGATCCACGGCGCCGACCTGGCCGAGTCGGTGGTCGCCAACGGCCAGGCGGACCTGGTGGTCCTGGGGCGCGCCCTGCTCGCCGACCCGGTCTGGCCGTTGCGCTCCGCGGCCGCGCTCAGGGCGGAGAACGTGACCTGGCCGGTGCAGTACGAGCGCTCGAACATCTTCTAGGCGCGTCCGGCCCGCGGCGTGTCTACCGGCCTCAGTGAACGACGGTCACCGGGCCGTAGGCGCCGTGGACCACGCGCCGGCTGACGCTGCCGACCAGGAAGCGCTCGACCCGGGACAGCCCGCGCCGGCCCATGACGACCTCCGCCGGGGCCACCTCGCGGCTGTAGGCGGTGATCGCGGTGGCCGCATCGCCGCCGCGGCGGACATCCGTGATCTCGACGCCGGCGTCGCCGATTTTCTTGCGCGCCCGGGCGAACGCGCGCTCCGCCGATTCCCGCCCGAGCTCCTGGAAGCTCTCGTCGGCGAACGGCCCGACCCCGGCCAGCTCCGCCATGCTCCCCGCGACCCCGGGGATCTCGTGGGGTGTGTTCGGGAACACGTGCAGCAGATGCACGGGCATACCCGTGGCCCGGGCCAGCCTGCCTGCATGCGCGGCCGCCGCCAGGGACGCCTCGGAGCCGTCCACCGGAACCACGTAGGTCCGCGGGGCGACGACGTCGTCATCGCTGACGACGGTAACGGGGCATTCGGCGCGCTGGAGAATCCCCTCGCTGACACTGCCCACCAGGAACTCCCGCACCCGCCCGAGCCCGCGCCAGCCCGTGACGATGGCCGGTGCATCGGCCGAGCGCGCGTACGCCGCCACCGCCTCGGCCGGGTCCCCGTCGATGAGCTCCTCGTCCATGGCGACGGCATCCTGCGGCAGCTCGCTGCGGGCATTGGCGTATGCCCGGGCCGCGCTGTCCTTGCGCATGCGATCGAAGTCCTCGGTGGACAGACGGGCGACCACGGCCTGCTCGGCAGTGTTGCCCAGGCGTTCGAGCAGCGCCCGGGCGGATTCTGGGAACGCGTGCAGCAACACCACGCGCGCGCCCAGCGCACGGGCGAGCCCGTCCGCGTAGCGCGCCGCCGCGGCCGCGTGCCTGGAGCCGTCCACGGGAACGAGCAGGGTCCTGATTGCGTCGGTCATGCCGTCTTCCTCCTGGTAACGATGGTTTCATTATGGAACAGAAAACACCGGCGCTGCGTTGACCCAGATTAACTCTGCCCGCTCCGTGCCGCTCATCGGGACACACGAGCAGCCCGTCGCCTCCGGGCTGGTCAGGCGGCCGGGGCCGACGCTATACAAGAGCCATGCAAAAAGAACGCGCTTTCACACTGATCGAGCTCATGATCACGATCGCTCTCGCGGTGATTGTCGCAACGGTTGCCGTGCCGAGCTTTCGGTCGACCATCGACAGCAGTCGCATCTCGACGGCGACCAACGACCTGATCGTGGGCCTCAGCGCGGCACGGAGCGAGGCGCTTAGCCGGGGACGCCCTGTGAGCCTGACAACTCGCACCGCCAGCTGTAGCCAGGGCCGTCAGGACTGGCAGTGCGGCTGGCGGGTGGTCGATACCGGGGACTCCAGCACGATCCGACAACAGGATCCGGCGGAACCATCCGTCGAGATTGCCAATGCACCGGGACAGGTCGTCTACAACCCCTCCGGAATGCTGGACGGAAACAGCGACGAACAATTCCGGATTTTCATCGGTAGTTCTGCCGATCCGCGCCGAGAGCGGTATATCGAGATATCCAGGACAGGCCGCGTTCGTTCCTGCAACCCGGAACGGGACGCGAACTGCCCCTCCCCATGACTATTGCATGCGGTGTTCATTGATGGACTTGTCAAATCACGCAACGAAGTCAGGTCAGTCGGGATTTTCGCTGATCGAAGTACTGATTGCCGTAATCATCCTTTCCATCGGCCTGCTCGGGCTCGCCAGCCTGCAACTGGCCGGTACGAAGAACAACCAGGACGCCTACTACCGATCACAGGCAACCATGCTGGCCAACGATATCGCCGACCGGATGCGCGCCAACCGTGACTCGGCGCTGAACGGCGACTACGAGACGGGGCTGGGCGATAGCGCCCCTGGCGGAGGGTCCATTGCCGCCCAGGACCTCACAGCATGGAAAGACCGCCTCGACGACGTGCTGCCGGCCGGCCAGGGGGGCATCGATCTCGGTAGCGATAACACTGTGGAAATCGTAATCCAGTGGGACGAGCGGGTAGCGGACGAAAGCGGCGACAACACCATCCAGTTCCGCACGGACACGAGACTATGACGACGGTACAGAGCGTTCGCAGCCGCCAGTCAGGCTTCAGCCTGGTGGAGATCATGGTCGGCATCACGATCAGCCTGATACTCCTTGCGGGCGTGCTACAGATATTCAATAGCAGCCGGCAAAGCTATCGGGTTCAGGAGGCTTCCTCACGCATCCAAGAAAATGGCCGGTTCGCCATGGCGTTCCTGGCCCGCGACCTGCGCATGGCGGGGTATGCGGGTTGCATGCAGGATGCGCCGGTGGACAGCACGCTGAATAACAGCAGTTCAACTCTCTGGGATTTCGATGTAGGCATCGAAGGTTTCGACGACGTCGGCGCGTCGCTTCCTTCCCGGCTGAATGTCGTCGATACCGATATCGAGGAAGGGACTGATGTGGTCATCATCCGCCGGATGGCCGGCAGCCCGGTGAGAATTACCAAAAACAACAACAGTGCCCAGCTTTTCGCCGAAGTGACCGGGGTCGAGGATGACGCCTGTCCTGATGACACCGACCGCGTCAGCGGCCTTTGCCAGAACGACATCGTGATGGTCTCCGATTGCTCGAAATCGCGTGTTTTCCAGATAACAAACCTCCAGACAACAGGCGGCGGCAGTGAAGTCAACGTCGTTCATTCTGCCAGCGGCGACCCAGGTAACGCGGAGTCCAGCTGGGGCGGCAGCAGCGACCCCGAAGAGGAGCAGTTCGGCCAGGGCGCCGAGCTGCACCGCATGGAGACCATTATCTATTTCATCGGTGACGGTATCGACGGACCGGGGCTTTTCCGCAAGGTAGCCGACGGCGATGCTGAAGAGCTCGTCCCCGGCATCCGGGACATGCAGCTGCGCTACGGCGTCGACACCAACGGCGACAGAAGCATCAACGCCTTCCGCGACGCCGGTAGCGTCTCGGACTGGGAAAACGTCATGAGCGCCCGCGCGGAGTTCCTCACCTACTCCCAGCGGGATTTCCTGGCGGATGACCCCGTATCTCTCAACTACGACGGGGGGACATTTTCCGCACCGGATCAGCGTCTGTATCGGGTATTCGAAACCACCGCGACGCTGCGGAATCGCGCGCCGTGACGCCGCGGAACGCTCAACAGATCTTTACGCACTTGGGGTAGGCACATGGCCACGGGAAGCCGACTCGCCAATACGGGCAACCAAGACGGCGCCATCCTGATCGTCAGTCTGATTCTCCTGATGGTCCTGACGCTGATCGGTGTCGCAGGGATGCAGTCGACCACCATGCAGGAACGCATGGCAGCGAATACGCGCGATACGAACGTCGCGATGCAGGCCGCCGAGGCAGCGTTGCGCGACGCAGAGGAGTTCTTGGACAACAATCTGCCGCCGACCGGTGACTTCGACGGCAGTGATGGCCTCTACCATTTCAGCAGCTCGAGCACGCGACCACCGGACTGGCAAGACGATTCGGCCTTTTCTGATGCCAACAGCCGGGAATATCAAGGAACCGACCTCCACGGCATCAGCGAGCAGCCCCACTACTTCATCGAAGAGCTTCCGAGAGTGCGGTGTGCCGGCAGCTCGGCGGAAGCAGGGGCGCCCGGGGGCGGCCTTCCAAGAGCGTTCCGCGTAACGGCGCTGGGCGTCGGTGGCAACGAGAACACACGGTCGATCCTGCAGAGCACATTTCGGCCCACTTGCTGAGGGAAAAAGAACATGTTCATGGAAACCATCTTTCGCCATCGCAAGCCGGTCACCGCAGCGGTTCTGTTCGCCATGGTGGCCTCACCGGCCTACGCTGACCTGAATCTGTCCGATGTACCGCTCACGGTGAACAACCGGGTCGCGCCAAACGTGTTCTTCGAGCTCGATGATTCGGGATCCATGGATTTCGAGATGCTGATGACGCCGTACTGGCACTACTGCGCCTACGACCCGGATGCACCGGACGCGTCAGGCAACTGGGATTGCGACAACGACAAGATCACCACCGGCAGATGGGAGGCGCATTACAACAACCGAAACTATTCCTACATCTATCTGTTCGAGAACTCGGACAACGTCTACGGCAACAATTGCACGCAATGGAGCGGCAACGGCAATGCAAGGACGTGCGGCGACAGTTTCGTCGAGCGTGACTGGCGCACCCGTTCGTCATCCCTGAACGTTACCTGGTTCGATCCGGGCTTCAACTACCAGCCGTGGCCTGGGCACGACGATGCAGACTTCGACAGCGCGCGCTCCAACCCTGCGGAAAGCGGCAACGAGCGCGACCTCGACGGGTTCGTCTGGTACGAGTGGATCGACGACAAGGGGTACTCGGGCGACCGGCCCCGGCGCGGCACGAACGAGAACATGACCGATTCCGCCAACGGCGAGGTCGATCTTTGGGATACGCGGATTCGGCACGAAGTTGACGGGGATACCGTCCGCAGGGAGCGCATCACGTCTTCCTATAACGGCGACGACCTTGAGACGTCGACGGAGACCCTGACCAGCATCACGGGCACCCAGGCCGAGACGCTGAAACAGAACATCGCCAACTGGTATCAGTATCATCGTCGGCGCATGTTCGTGGCGAAGAACGCGATCGCCGATGTCATCGAGACCTCGCCCGGGTACCGCTACGGGCTGAGCGTACTGAACAATGATCACGAGCTTTTCGTGGAGGTCCCGGAAGAAAGCCAGGGCGATTTCAGCACGCACGACCAACAGCTTCGCGAAGAGCTCTACGCATTCGATCAACCGAATGAGGGCACGCCACTGCGGCAAGCTCTGGAGAACGTTGGCGAATACTACGACGGCAATCGAAGCGGCACACGGGACCCGATCGTCGAAGCGTGCCAGAAGAACTTCACGGTGCTCTTCAGTGACGGATACTGGAACCAGTCGTTCGGGGGCGTCGGTGACGAAGACGGCGACGGGCACAGCAACACGCTCGCGGACGTGGCCAAGGAATATTACAACCGCGACCTGAGCAATCTCCCCAACGAGGTGCCTCCGGACGAGTTCGACGACGCCACGCACCAGCACATGAACACGTTCACCGTCGCATTCGGTGTCGAGGGCATCCTGGAAGACACGGATGATGACGGCTGGCCGAACCCTGAACTGGACGACGGTGATGACTGGGGTAATCCGACAAACGTCGGCGACGAGGCGCCCGAGAAGATCGACGATCTCTGGCACGCGGCCTGGAACGCCCGTGGCACCTACGTCTCGGCGCGCACGCCCCAGCAGGTGATCGAGGGGTTGCGCAAGGCGCTGGGCAATATCTCCGCGCGCACCAGTACGTCGTCGTCCGCGACGACGAACTCCACCTCCCTGGATGCCGACACCAAGGCCTACCAGGCGCGTTTCGACAGCGGTGACTGGACCGGTGAGCTCCTCGCATACGAGCTCAACGAGGACGGCACGGTCGGCGAAGAGCTCTGGGAAGCCGGTGAGCTGATAGATGGATCGGACCGGAATATTCTCAGCGTGAACACGTCCGGTGACACCGTTTTCGAGAACGGCATCGACTTTACCGAATGGAACGATCTCTCTACCGGGCAGCAGGACGCGCTGAACCAGGATCCCAATGGCGGCACGGACGGTCGGGGTGAGGAGCGGCTCGCCTATCTGGCCGGCGACCAATCCGAGGAAGGTCAGTCGGCGGGTGATTTCCGGGTACGGAACTCCCTACTCGGTGACATCGTCGACTCCAACCCGTTGTTCGTCGGCGCCCAGGACTACGGCTACTCGACGCTGGCGGATGACGAGGGTGGTGACACTTATTTCTCGTTCCGCAACGGCAACGAATCCCGGCGGCCCATGCTGTATGTCGGCGCCAACGACGGCATGCTCCATGGCTTCGACGCGGATACCGGCCAGGAGGTGTTTTCGTACGTGCCCGGGGGTGTCTTCGACAATCTGAATCAGCTCACGGATCAGGATTACGATCACCAGTACTACGTGAACGCATCCCCCAACGCGGGCGATGCGTTCACGAACAGTAGCTGGAGCACGATCCTCCTGGGTGCGACAGGACACGGCGGAAACAGCGTCTTTGCCCTGGACGTGACCAATCCGAACGACATGGGGCCCGACGACGTGCTCTGGGAGTTCTCTCACGAGGACATGGGTAGGACCATTGGCCAGCCGAAGCTCGGCCGCATGGAGAATGGCGACTGGGTCGCGGTGTTCGGCAACGGCTACAACAGCGACAGCCATCAGGCCAAGCTGTATATCGTCAACCTGGAGGATCCCACCGACTACCAGGTTCTGGAGCCCGACGATGCCGGGAGCGCGGCCGATCCCAACGGCATGGCCGCGCCCTTTATCGCCGATCTGAACGGCAACGGCAACATCGACACCATTTACGCCGGCGATCTGCACGGCCGGATGTGGAAGTTCGACGTATCGGATGACTCGGCGAACAATCCCGACTGGTCCGTTGCGTACAACCAGGGCAACAATAATCTGCCCCTGTTCGAGGCCGAAAGCGCCAGCGGCGAACGCCAGCCGATCACGACGGAGCCTGAAGTTACGTTGGACGAAAGAGGCGACGTCTACGTCCTGTTCGGCACCGGCAAGTACATCGAGGAAGAGGACACGACATCGGGAGCAGACCCCAGAGTGGAGACACTGTACGGAGTCAAGGATGAGTCTGGAGGAACCGTGGATCGAAACAGCCTGACGGAGCAGACCATCGTTGAGCAGCTCGTCCAAAGCGGGACGCGCTATCGAATCGTCTCCGAGAACCAGGTCGCGAGCAACGATGAGGGATGGTTCCTCGATCTCGTCTACGACGGCAACAACCTGGGGGAGCGCGTTATCTTCAATCCCCAGCTCCGTCGGGGCCGCCTGGTCGTTACAACGGTGATACCTTCCGACAATCCTTGCAGCGTCGGAGGTCAGAGCTGGCGTATGGACCTGAATCCTTTCTCCGGCGCCCGCCTCGAGTACAGCGTCTATGACGTCAATGGTGACGGAGAGATCAACGAGGAAGACTTCTTGGACGGCGAGAACGGAGATGCCACGGGATCAGGTCAAGGGTCGGACAACTTCCAGACACCACCGTCATTCACCTCCGACGGCGACGGCGGCGATGTGAGTGTCACTTCCCAGCCTGATGGCCCGCCCGAGGCACAACGGGAAACG
Organism: Aquisalimonas lutea; assembly: GCF_030409225.1. Taxonomy (GTDB): domain Bacteria; phylum Pseudomonadota; class Gammaproteobacteria; order Nitrococcales; family Aquisalimonadaceae; genus Aquisalimonas; species Aquisalimonas lutea. The sequence goes on along the minus strand of NZ_JAUFPK010000001.1, from coordinate 1,623,116 downwards.
GGGGGTCGCCAGCCCATTGGACGGCAGTCCTGGCGAGAGCTGCTACTGGGCTACTAGCACAATATCCTCGCCGGTGTGGATCGTGTATCGGCCACCGAGGAACCACGATTCACACCGGCAGGACTGCTAGCCGATAGCCCGGTAAATGCCCAGAGAGACGCAATCATCAGCGGGAACCAGAAATGAGACCAGCACAACGTAAAACTGCCGGCGGCTTCACGCTCATTGAGCTCATGATCACGGTTGCCGTTATTGGGATCCTCGCATCCATCGCGATTCCCGCGTACTCCGTATTTGTCGAGAACTCGCGCCGGGCGGATGCGACTGCAGCCCTGACCGAGCTCGCCCAGTTCATGGAGCGCAGACGAACGGCACAGAACCGGTACGACACATCAGGCGGCTCCGCTCCGTCCCTCCCCTTTACCCAGCTACCGCGAGACGGCGGTACCGCGTATTACAATTTCGGGTTCAACAGCATCAATTCCGGCTCTTTCGTTCTGGAAGCGCAGCCTGCGGGGCCACAGAGCAGCGACAGTTGCGGAACACTGCGGCTGGACGAAACGGGCCAGAAAAGCGCCACTGGTGGAACTGTCGAAGACTGTTGGTAACCTAAGTCGCAGTAGCAACGACAGGCACGCTGGAGCAAGGATAGCTCCCGCGCAAGCACTCACGGAGGAGGATCATGAGCGGATACCCACGCTCGGGATTTACGCTTGTCGAAGCCATGATCGTGCTCGCCCTGATCGCAATCACGGTCTTCTTTGCCGTGCCCGGCTTCGGGAGGTTGATCGAATCACACGCAGCTTACGCCGCAAATCATCAACTAATCACGAGCCTGAATCTCGCCCGTCATCACGCCCTCGAGAACAACATCCCGGTCGTCTCCTGCCGCAGCAGAACTCAACGGGCGTGCGCCAGCTCTGGACGCTGGAACCGCGGGTGGATCATCTTCGAAGATCCCCAGGGACTGAACAATTGCCAGGACAGCGATGGAGACTCGCGGTGTGACTCCGGCGGGGGAAGAATCCTGCATCGCAGCACCGGGCCCGAAGACGGTCTCGTAATAGTCACCAACAACAACATCCGGAACCGCGTCCGATTCAACGCCCAAGGCATGACACCGGGGTACACGGGGCGATTTACAATCTGCGGGCGGCGCCGGGGGCCTCTCCGGGGCATTGTCGTGCCGCAGACGGGGCGATTCCGGCCGGCGCGGCCAGGCGAACTCCTCTCCTGTCCCTGAGGGCGATCCGAACGGGAATTGGGACGGGGACACATAGAACCCTGCTGGCGGAAAGCCGCGGGAGAGGCTTCAGCCCCGACCGGCAGGCGGTCAGCCCTGGGCGGCACTCGCCTTGCCGGCGCGCACCAGATCCCGCGGCAGGGAGAAGACCACGTTCTCGGCCTGCCCCTTCAGCTCGCGGGGGTCGTCCACGCCCCAGCCCTTGAGCCGCTGGATGACCTCGTGGACCAGCTCTTCCGGGGCGGAGGCACCGGCGGTGAGGCCGATGAGCTCGTGGCCGCGAATCCATTCCTCGCGGAGGTCCTCGGCGGAATCGATCTGGTAGGCGGGGATCCCCATGCGCTCGCCCAGCTCGCGCAGCCGGGTGGAATTGGACGAGTTGCGGGCGCCGACGACGATGAGCATGTCCGCCTCGGCGGCCATCTCCTTCACCGCATCCTGGCGGTTCTGGGTGGCGTAGCAGATATCGTCCTTGCGCGGGCCCTGCACCGCCGGGAACCGCGCCTGCAGCGCCTCGATGATGGCCGCGGTGTCGTCGGTGGACAGCGTGGTCTGGCTGACGAAGGCCAGGTCGTCCGGATTCTTGACCTGCAACCGCGCCACGTCGGCCACCGTCTCCACCAGGTAGATGCCGCCCTGCTCCGCGCCCTCGCCGATGTACTGGCCCATGGTGCCTTCCACCTCGGGATGGCCGTCGTGGCCGATGAGCACGACCTCACGGCCCGCGCGGGCGTGCTTCTCCACTTCCAGATGGACCTTGGTCACCAGCGGGCAGGTGGCATCGAACACGCGCAGGCCGCGCTCGGCGGCCTCATCGCGCACGGACTGGGGCACGCCGTGGGCGGAGAAGATCACCGTGGCGCCGTCGGGCACCTCGTGGAGCTGCTCCACGAACACCGCGCCCTTGTCCCGCAGGCCGTCCACCACGCGCTTGTTGTGCACCACCTCGTGGCGCACGTAGATGGGCGCCCCGAAGTTCTCCAGCGCGCGCTCGACGATGATGATGGCGCGGTCGACCCCGGCGCAGAAGCCGCGGGGGTTGGCGAGCAGAATGCGTGGCATGCGGGTGTCCATCCGATGGTCAAGTGAGAGTGGCATTGTATCCCGGGCGCGGTGGCTGACCAAAACGACGGATACAGTGCGGCAGGGACCGGCGAGCATCAGCTGCCGTCGGGGCTGAAGCCCCTCCCACAGTCCCGGCCGCCGGCGTCACGGCGAGGCCGGCTACGCTGTTCTCCGGCCGTCCAGGAAGAACGCATGGATGAGCACGACCACGACCCCCACGGTGATGGCGGAATCGGCGACATTGAAGATGGGGTAGTGCCAGTCGCGCCAGTAGACGTGGATGAAATCGACCACGTGACCGTAGGCCACGCGGTCGATGACATTGCCCACCGCACCGCCGAGGATCAGCGCCAGCCCCCACGTCTGCCAGCGCTCGCCGGGCGGCAGGCGCCGCAGCCAGGCAACCAGGAACACGCTGACCGCCAGGGCGAACGCCATGAACAGCCAGCGCTGCCAGCCGCCGGCCTTGCCCAGCAGGCTGAACGCCGCCCCGGGGTTGTAGCTGAGGGTGAGGTTGAGAACGGGCAGCAGCCCCACGGGCTCGTGATAGCCGAGGAACGCCTGGGCGGCAAGCTTGGAGAGCTGATCCACCACCACGACGCCGATGGCGATGGCACTCCACAGGGGCAGGCGTACACCCATGACGTTCAGGCGACGCTGCGCACTTCGCCGTCGGCGTCCACGTTGGCAACGCAACGCCCGCACAGCTCGGGGTGCCCGGCGTGGTCACCGACATCCGGCCGGCGATGCCAGCAGCGCGCGCACTTCTCGTGCGGTGACCGCACTGCCCGGATCCCCAGCTCGCCGTCGTCGTCGAGGCCGGCGCGAGCGGCACCGGCCGGCATCTCCGCCGCCGGGTGCAGGCGTGCCTCGGAGGTGATGAGCAGGAAGCGCAGCTCGTCGCCCAGCTGCTGCAGCCGCTCCAGCAGCGCCGGTTGGCAGTAGAGGTCCACCTCGGCGTCCAGGGACGCGCCGATATGGTTGTCCGCGCGCAGGGCTTCCAGCTCCCGGGCCACGGCCTCGCGGACCGCGGTCACCTGGTCCCAGAACCCGCGATCGAAGCCGTCGGCGCCGTCCAGCGGCACGAGGCGGTGGTACCACTCGGCGGTGAACACCGTGACGTCCCGCTCGCCGGGGAGGTGCTGCCAGATCTCGTCCGCGGTAAAGCTCAGGATGGGTGCGATCCAGCGCACCAGGGCCTCGAGGATGTGGTACATGGCCGTCTGGCAGGACCGCCGCGCCAGGCTGTCGGCGGGGGTCGTGTACTGCCGGTCCTTGGTGACGTCCAGGTACAGGCTGCCCATGTCCACGGCACAGAAATTGTGGATGCGGTGGTAGATCCGGTGGAACTCGTAGCGGTCGTAGCAGCGGACGATCTCGTCCTGGGCCTGCAGCGCCCGGTCCACGGCCCAGCGGTCGAAGGCCAGCATGCGCTCCGGGGCCACCTGGTCCCGCGCGGGATCGAAGCCGGCGAGATTGCCCAGCAGGAAGCGGGCGGTGTTGCGGATCCGGCGATAGGCATCGGCGGTGCGCTTGAGGATGTCGTCGGACACCGCCAGCTCGCCGCTGTAATCGGCGGAGGTCACCCACAGCCGCAGCACGTCGGCGCCCAGCTTGCTCATCACTTCCTGGGGCGCGATGACGTTGCCCATGGACTTGGACATCTTGCGCCCCTCGGCGTCCACGGTGAAGCCGTGGGTCAGCACGCCCCGGTACGGCGCCGCATCGCGCATGGCTACCGAGGTGAGCAGCGACGACTGGAACCAGCCGCGGTGCTGGTCGGAGCCCTCCAGGTACAGATCCGCCGGCACGCGGAAGCGCTCGTCGCCCTCCAGGACGGTGGCGTGGGTCACGCCGGAGTCGAACCACACGTCCAGGATATCCCGCACCTTCTCGTACTGCCCGGCCTCGCCGCCGAGCAGCTCCTGCGGCTCGATGTCGTACCAGGCGTCGATGCCGTCGGCCTCCATGCGCTGCGCCACCTGCTCCAGCAGCTTCGGCGTGTCCGGGTGGGGCTCGCCGGTGCGCTTGTCCACGAACAGCGCGATGGGCACGCCCCAGTTGCGCTGGCGGGAGATGCACCAGTCCGGCCGGTTGCGCACCATGCCGTCGATGCGCGCCTCGCCCCAGGCGGGCATCCACTGCACCTCGCTGATCGCGCCCAGGGCCTTCTCCCGCAGCCCCGCCCGCTCCAGGTTGATGAACCACTGGGGCGTGGCCCGGAACAGGATGGGCGTCTTGTGGCGCCAGCAGCACGGGTAGCTGTGCCGGTACTGCACGTGCGCCAGCAGCGCGCCGCGCTCGTGGAGCAGGTCGACGATGCTGCGGTTGGCATCGAAGGCGAACTGGCCGGCGAAATGCGGGGTATCGGGGAGGAAGCGGCCGTCGTCGCCCACCGGGTTGGCCACCTCCAGGCCGTATGCCTGCCCCACCACGTAGTCTTCCTGGCCGTGCCCGGGTGCGGTGTGCACGGCACCCGTGCCGCTCTCGGTGGTGACGTGCTCGCCCAGCGTCACCGGGACCACCTGCTCCAGGAACGGATGCTGCAGCCGGGCCCCTTCCAGGGCCGTGCCGGACACCCGGGCCAGCTCGTCGACCTCCGCCATGCCGTAGCGGGCGAGCGCCTCTTCCTCGGCGCCGTCCACCAGCAGCAGGACCTCGCGCTCGCCCTCGTGCTCCACCAGCAGCAGCCGGTAGTCCAGCTCGGGATGCAGGGTGACCGCACGACTGGCGGGCAGCGTCCAGGGCGTGGTGGTCCAGATGGGCACGGACACGCGCACGCCGGCGATCACCGCGGCGTCGATCTCCGTGCGGCGGGCGAAATCATCCCGGTCCACCACGGCGTAGCGGACGTCGATGGCGGGCGAGGTGTGGTCGTGGTACTCCACCTCGGCCTCGGCCAGGGCGGAGCCGCAGTCGGCACACCAGTGCACGGGCTTGAAGCCGCGGTCCATGTGGCCCCGCGCCATGATCCGCCCCAGAGCGCGGAGAATGTTGGCCTCGGTGCGGTAGTCCATGGTCAGGTACGGCCGCTCCCAGTCACCCAGCACGCCCAGGCGCTTGAAGTCCTGGCGCTGGGTGTCCACCTGGCGCAGCGCGAAGGCCCGGCAGGCATCACGGAACTCCCGCAGGCTGACGTCCTCGCCGGCCTTGCCGATGTCGTGCTCGACCTTGAGCTCGATGGGCAGGCCGTGGCAGTCCCAGCCCGGCACGTACGGCGCGTCGTAGCCGTCCAGCGTGCGGCTCTTGACGATGACGTCCTTGAGGATCTTGTTGACGGCATGGCCGATATGGATCTCGCCGTTAGCGTACGGAGGGCCGTCATGCAGGATGAACGTATCCCGCCCGGCCCGCGCCTCGCGGATATGGCTGTAGAGATCCATGGATTCCCACCGCTGCAGCATCTCCGGCTCGCGCTTGGCCAGGTTGCCGCGCATGGGGAAATCGGTACTGGGCAGGTTCAGGGTGTGTTTGTAGTCGCTCACCACTCGCTCCGGAATGCCTGTGCCGTCGTTGATTCAAGGGCGCACATGAACCGAAAAGTGTACCAGATCGCGCCGCCGCGCCGTGAGGAATCCGTTCCCTGCACGCAACGCTATGAAAGGCCGTACCAGGCCCGCGCGGCTTCCACGTCCCGGGCGATCTGGCCGCGCAGTGCGTCCAGGGAGTCGTAGTGCTCCTGCCCGCGCAGCCAGTGCCGGAACGTAACCTGCAGGTGCCGGCCGTAGAGGCTGCCGCTGTAGTCCAGCAGGTACACCTCCAGCAAGGCCTTCCTGCCGCCCACGGACGGGCGCGTTCCCATGCTGGCGATGCCGGGGCGCGGGCCGTCGCCAAGGTCGACATCGGCCACCAGGATCGCGTCCATGGTCGGCCGCCGGCGCAGCCGGATGTTGGCCGTGGGGAAGCCCAGCTCGCGCCCGATGCGGTCACCGTGCACCACACGCCCGGACAGCGTGTACGGGTGCCCCAGCAGCCGCTCGGCCCCGGCCAGGTCGCCGGCGGCCAGGGCCTGCCGCACCCGGGTGCTGCTGACCCGGGCGCCGTCCACCTGGTAGGTGGGCGTGCGCTCCAGCTCGAAACCGCGGGTCGCGCTGGCCTCGCGCAGGGTGTCGAAATCCCCGGAGCGATTGCGCCCGAAACGGAAGTCGTCGCCGACGATGAGAAAATGCACGCCCAGCCGCCCGATCAGCAGCTCATCGATGAACGCCTGCGGCGTCATGGCCGCCAGGCCGGGCCGGAACGGCATGCACAGGAACCGGTCGACCCCCGCCGCCGCCAGCGCCCGGGCCTTGTCCCGCAGCGGCGTGATGCGGGCGGGGGCTTCCCCGGGGCGGAAGACCTCCAGCGGGTGCGGCTCGAAGCTCATGACCAGCGTCGGCAGACCGAGCCGGTCCCCGGCCTCGCGCAGACGGCGCAGGATCGCCTGATGGCCCAGGTGCACGCCGTCGAAGTTGCCGATGGTGGCAACGCACCCCCGGTGCCGGGGCGCCAGGTTGTAGGGTCCGCGGATCAGTTCCATGACGCCTCGCTTGCCGGGATCACGCCGCCGGCTCCCGGAGCGTGCGCGGCCGCAGCCCCAGCAGCAGCAGGACGCCGGCGTAGAGCACCATGCCCAGGAGCAGCCACCCGGCCAGGGCGCCCGCGCGCTCGGGCACCGTGCCGTCGATCCACGCCGGCAGGTCCGCCACCGCGAACCACAGGACACCGCCCATGATGCCCGCGGCGGCGCCGATCCGTGCCAGCAGCGCCCACCAGCCGGCGCCCGGCGTATAGATGCCGCGCCGGCGCAGGCCCGCGAAAAGCAGCGCGGCATTGATGCTCGCCGCGATGCCGGTGGCCAGCGCCAGGGCCGCATGACCGACACCGGTGCCGATGAGCAGCCACACGGCAGTGGTGCTGAGCACCATGTTACAGACCATGCTGGCGGCTGCGCACTGTACCGGCGTGCGCATGTCCTGGCGCGCGAAATAGCCCGGCGACAGCACCTTCACCAGGATGAAACCGTGCAGGCCCAGCGCGTAGGCGATAACACTCAGCGATGCCGCGCGCACGTCGGACGGGGTGAACGCGCCGTGCTGGAACAACGTCGCCAGGATCGGCCCCGCCATCACCACCAGGCCCACGGTGGCCGGGACGGCGATCAGCATGGCCCAGCGCAGCGCCCAGTCCAGCGTGCGCGAGAACTGCTCCGGGGTGCGGGCCGCGTGCTCCCCGGACAGCCGCGGCAGGATCACCGTTCCCAGGGCCACCCCGAACACCCCCAGCGGGAACTCCATGAGCCGGTCCGAGTAGTACAGCCAGCTCACGCTGCCCGTCATCAGGAACGAGGCGAGAATGGTATCCACCAGCAGGTTGATCTGGGCCACCGACGAGCCGAAGATCGCCGGCAGCATCAGCCGCATGATGCGGCGCACGCCGGAGTCGCGCCAGCTCGGCCGCGGCAGGGTCAGCATGCCCACGGCCCGGAGATAGGGCAGCATCAGCAGCAGCTGGGCGATGCCGGCGATAAACACGCCCCAGGCCAGGGCGCGGATGGGCTCGTCGAACCAGGCGGTCCACCACCAGGCGCTGGCGATGAGCACCAGGTTCAGCAGCACCGGGGCGAATGCCGGCGGCCCGAACCGCCCGTAGGTGTTGAGCACCCCCTGGGCGCAGGCCACCAGGGAGATGAACAGCAGATAGGGGAAGGTAATGCGCAGCATGTCCGCGGCCATGCGGAAGGTCTCGGGCTCGTCGGTAAAGCCCGGCGCGAACACCATGACCAGGTACTCGGCGCCCAGCACCGCCGCCACGGTGAGCACCAGCAGGATCGCCAGCAGTACCCCGGACGCCCGGCCGACCAGGGCGCGCACCGCCGGCTCGTCGCGCTCGGTGCGGTACTCCGAGAGCACCGGCACGAAGGCGTGGGAGAATGCGCCCTCGGCGAACAGGCGGCGCATGAAGTTGGGGATCTTGAACGCCACGAAGAAGGCGTCCGTGGCGGCGCTGGAACCGAACACGGACGCCAGCACCACGTCCCGCGCCAGCCCCAGGACCCGGGAGATCATGGTCAGGCCGCCGAATACCGCCGTCGAGCGGAACAGGCTCCTGCCTCCGGCCTTCGCGCCGTCCGCCCGCTCGTCGCCGTCAACCCGCGCCATCAGATCCCGCTCCCGGGCCAGAGTACCCCCGAAAACCGCGCATCATAGCAGGCCAGGACCGCGGGCCAAGCTCCGCTTGACACGAGCGGTCGAAATCCGCATATTACCGGGCCTTTCCGGAACGTGATGAACATCGTCAGGAGCTGAACCTTGGCCAACACGCCGCAAGCACGGAAACGTGCCCGTCAGAACGACGTGAACCGCATTCACAACAAGTCGCGTCGGACGATGATGCGCACGCAGATCAAGAACGTCCTCAAGGCCGTCAAGGCCGGGGACAAGCAGCGTGCGGAAGAGGCCTACAAGACGGCGGTGCCGCTCATCGACCGCATGGCCACCAAGGGCATCGTGCACAAGAACAAGGCCGCGCGGCACAAGAGCCGCCTGAACGCGCGCATCCGCGCTCTCGGCTGACAGCCAGCGCCACCGACGGATTCCCTGCCGCCGCTTCCCCCGGAAGCGGCGGTTTTTTCGTTGCCCCCGGGAGGCTTACAGCAGCACGAGATTGTCCCGGTGGATCAGCTCGGGCTCGCCCACGTAGCCGAGCAGCGCCTCGATGCGGTCGCTGGGCGCGCCCTTGATGGCATCCGCCTCGGCGGAGTCGTAGTTCACCAGCCCGCGGGCCGCCTCCCGGCCGTCCGGGCCGATGCAGCTGACGATCTCGCCCCGGGAGAACGAGCCGCGCACGGCGGTCACCCCCACTGGCAGCAGGCTGCGGCCCGACTCGCGCAGCACGCGCACGGCCCCGGCATCCAGCGTGAGCCGACCACGCACGGTCATCTGGCTCGCCAGCCACTGCTTGCGGGCTGCCAGCGGCTCCCGGGCCGGCCGCAGGCGGGTACCGATCACCTGGTCGCAGCGGATGCGCTCCAGCACCCCCGCCTCCCGGCCCGAGGCGATCACCGTGGTTGCCCCGGAGCGCGCCGCCCGGTCCGCCGCGCGCACCTTGCTCAGCATGCCGCCGCGGCCGTACTCGCCGGCCCCTTCACCGCACAGCGCCTCCAGGCCCGGATCACCCGCCTCGCCGTCGTGGATCAGGCGCGCCTCGGGGTACTGCCGCGGATCCCGGTCGAACAGCCCCTGCTGATCGGTGAGGATCACCAGGCGCTCGGCCTCGACCAGGTTGGCCACCAGCGCCGCCAGGGTGTCGTTGTCGCCGAAGCGGAACTCGTCCGTGGCGACGGTATCGTTCTCGTTGACCACCGGGATGACGCCCAGCTCCAGCAGCGTGCGCAGGGTGGTGCGCGCGTTGAGATAGAGCCTGCGGTCGGTGAGATCATGGTGGGTCAGCAGCACCTGGGCCGTATGCAGACCGTAGCGCTGGAACTCCGCCTCGTAGGCGTGCACCAGCCCCATCTGCCCCACCGCCGCGGCCGCCTGCAGCTTGTACAGCTCCCGCGGCCGGCGCCGCCAGCCCAGGCGCTGCATGCCCTCCGCCACGGCGCCCGAGGACACCAGGGTCACACGCACGCCATTGCGCTGCAGCGCGGCCAGCTCCTCGACCCAGCCGGCGATGCGACCGTGATCCAGGCCCCGCCCGTCATCGGTCACCAGGGCGCTGCCGACCTTCACGACCCACTTGCGCACGGGCGTCTCGGCTTCCGGCCGGGTCATGCCTCCTCCCCGGCGGCCTCGGCAGCCATCTGCTCCAGCCGGGCCATGACGTCACGGCACAGGGCGGTGGTGCCCTCCCCGGTGAGGCCGGAGATGGCGTAGACCGGCCCCTGCCAGCCCATGGCCTCGACCAGCTCGTGCTTCCACGGCTCCCGCTCGTCGGCGGGCAGCATGTCCAGCTTGTTCAGCACCAGCCAGCGCTCCATGGCCGCCAGCTCGGGACTGAACCGGGCCAGCTCCGCCGCCAGGCCGGCGGCGTCGGCCACGGGGTCCTGCTCCGGGTCCGCCGGCACGGCATCCACCAGGTGCAGCAGCAGCCGGGTCCGGCCCAGGTGCTTGAGGAACCGCACGCCCAGGCCGGCGCCCTCCGCCGCGCCCTCGATCAAGCCGGGGATATCCGCCATGACGAAGCTCTGCTGGGGGCCGACGCTGACCACGCCCAGATTCGGGTACAGCGTGGTAAAGGGGTAGTCCGCGACCCGCGGCCGCGCCGCCGAGACCGCGCGGATGAGCGTCGACTTGCCGGCGTTGGGCATGCCCAGCAGCCCCACGTCGGCCAGCACCCGCAGCTCCAGCCGCAGGTCCCGCTCCTCTCCGGGCGTCCCCGAGGTGGTCTGGCGCGGCGCGCGGTTGGTGGAGCTCTTGAAGTGCTGGTTGCCGAGCCCGGCCTTGCCACCCTTGGCCACGAGCAGGCGCTCGCCGTGGCGCGTGAGATCGCCGAGCTGCTCGCCGGTATCGGCCTCCACCACCACGGTCCCCACGGGCACGACCACGGTGGTGTCCCTGCCGCTCCTGCCGCTGCGCTGCTGGCCCATGCCGTTGTCGCCGCGCTCGGCGCGATAGCGGCGTACGTGGCGGAAGTCCGCCAGCGTGTTCAGGCCCTCGTCGGCCTCCAGCCAGACGCTGCCGCCGGCACCGCCGTCGCCGCCATCCGGCCCCCCGTACGGGATGAACTTCTCGCGCCGGAAACTGGCCGAGCCGTCGCCGCCGTTACCGGCGGCCACGTGGATGGTGACCTCGTCGACGAACTTCATGGCTAACGGTGCTCTCTCGCGGCCCGGGGCCCTATTATGGCGGTGAACGGCCGTGTCCGGCACCCGCAAACAAAAAACCCCGTGCAGCGACGGGGTTTCTCCGGGTCAGCGCATTGGTGCCGATCAGTGGCTGCGCACGCTCACGTACTTGCGGTTGCGCGCGCCCTTGCGCTCGAACACCACCTGCCCGCCGACCTTGGCGAACAGCGTGTGATCACGACCGATCCCGACGCCCTCGCCCGCGTGGAAATGCGTGCCGCGCTGGCGCACCAGGATGTTGCCGGGGATCACTTCCTGCCCGCCGAAGCGCTTGACGCCAAGGCGCTTTGACTCGGAGTCGCGCCCGTTACGGGTACTGCCGCCTGCCTTCTTGTGTGCCATAACCTGCTCCTGGAATTCAGCCTGCCGAGATCCCGGTGATCTTCACCTCGGTGTAGGGCTGGCGGTGCCCCTTCATGCGCCGGTAGTTCTGGCGGCGCTTGAACTTGACGATCCGCACCTTCTCGCCCTTGCCCGCGTCGGTGACTTCGGCCTGGACCTTGCCGCCCTCGAGCACCGGTGCGCCGATCTTCACGTCGTCACCGTCGGAGACCAGCAGCACCTGGTCGAACTCGATGGACGAACCCGCTTCGGCGTCCAGCTTCTCGACGCGAAGGATATCCCCTTCGGAGACGCGATACTGCTTGCCTCCGGTCTTGATCACGGCGTACATGGTCCGTTTAGTCTCCGTCGCTTGATTACTGCAAAGAAACGCTCTTGAGAAGACGCGAGATCATAGCGACATGGCGGCCGCAGGTCAAACGCGGCGGCGCGTTCCGTGATCGCGTTTCTTGACACCCCCGGGGGCCGCACCTACTGTAACACTCCGCTGCCGGGCGGTCCGGCGCGGCTCAACAGGCCAGTTTCCGGAAGATGCACGCTGTGTCCCCTTCGCAGGCGGTTACCATCGACGACATCCGCACCCTTCTCGCGGAGGACATGTCGGCCGTGGATGCCCTGATCCAGGAGCGTCTGCGCTCGGACGTGGTGCTCATCAACCAGCTCGGCGCCTATATCATCAACAGCGGCGGCAAGCGCCTGCGTCCGCTGCAGGTGCTGCTGTCCGCGCGCGCGTGCGGCTATGAGGGTGCCGATCACCGCGAGCTCGCCGCCGTGGTGGAGTTCATCCACACCGCCACCCTGCTCCACGACGACGTCGTGGATGCCTCGGAGAAGCGCCGCGGCCAGGCCACCGCGAACGAGCTCTGGGGCAACCAGGCCAGCGTGCTGGTCGGCGACTTCCTGTATTCCCGGGCCTTCGAGATGATGGTCAGCGTCGGCAGCATGGCGGTCATGGACGTCATGGCCCGGACCACCAGCACCATCGCCCAGGGCGAGGTCATGCAGCTGCTCAATATCCACGACCCGGACACCACCGAAGAGAACTACCTGCACGTCATCTACTGCAAGACGGCCACGCTGTTCGAGGCGGCCACGCAGCTGGGGGCCATTCTCGCCGGGCAGCCGGACGACGTCAGCCGGGATCTCGCCGAGTACGGCCGGCAACTGGGCACTGCCTTCCAGCTCGTGGACGATGCCCTGGACTACACCGGCGATGCCGACGCCACGGGCAAGAACATCGGCGACGATCTGGCCGAGGGCAAGCCCACCATGCCGCTGATCCACGCCATGCGGCGCGGGACCCCAGAGCAGGCGGAGAGCATCCGCCACGCCATCGAGAACGGCGGCCGGGACGACATCGACACCATTCTCGACGCGATTGAAACCACCGGCGCGATCACCTATACTCGCGCCCTCGCAGATGAGGCAGCGCAGAAAGCCATCGATAGCCTCGGGTGCCTGCCCGAGTCGCCGTACCGGAGATCGATGGAAGCACTGGCCCGATTCAGCGTCGAGCGGGATCACTAGCTCCCGCGAGCGGGTTCCAACGGGGTGTAGCTCAGTCTGGTAGAGCACTGCCTTCGGGAGGCAGGGGTCGTAGGTTCAAATCCTGCCACCCCGACCATTTCAGCGAGCATGAGCAGCGGCCGCCGGGTTCCGGGGCCGCTGTTTCTGTTTCCGGGCGGCTCCCGCCGCCGAGCACGCCTGATGCTCCGGGAACGGCTACTCCGTACGCGGCGGCTCCGCCGTAACGCTACGGATGCGGTTTCTCCCTCCCGCCTTGCACGCGTACAGCCGGTCGTCGGCGCAGCGATACAGTTGCGCCCATTCCGTGCCGTCGCGGCCCAGCTCGGCGATACCGGCGGAGAACGTCACATTGACCTCTGCGCCGGCGACTCGCATGGCCTTCGAGGCAACCAGCACCCGCAGATTCTCGGCGAGCGTGGCCGCGCCGGCGGCATCGGTATCCGGGAGAACGACGAGAAACTCCTCGCCGCCGATGCGGAACGCGGCATCCGTCGGTCGCAGCCGGGCCATCATGAGCCTTGCCAGCTCCACCAGGATGGAGTCACCCGCCTCGTGCCCGTAGTGGTCATTGATGCGCTTGAAATGATCGAGATCGAGAAGAATGATCGATACGGCATGGCCTGATCGCTCCCAGCGGGCCTTTTCCTTCCCGAACGCCCGGTCGAGCGCGTTGCGGTTGCCGAGCCCGGTCAGGGGATCGGTCTCGGAACGGGCGGCGAGCAGCATATTTGCGTCGGCCTGGCTGCGCGACCAGAAGTGGCAGACGATGAAGATCCCCAGGATGACCGTTGCGGCGTTCAGCAACGTCACCGGCTGCATGAGTTCCGGTCGTGCCCCGGCACCTGCCAGGTACGCGGCAACCCCGGCAATCAGCGATGCGACCGTTAGCCACAAGCCGCGATCGGGGCCGAGCAGGATATAGCTGATGACGGGAATGCAGGTGATGTAGACATGGCCGTTGGGATGAACGTCCGGGCGCAGCATGACCAGCAGGAACATCGCCACGAGCGCCAGGAGATACGCCGTCGCAATGGGCACGAGGGGCAGACCGCGACGACTGGCCAGCAGCAACCCCACGGACGTAAGCCCGAGGGCGAGGTTGCCGAGCGGCAACAGCACGAGACCCTGGTGGATATTCAGCGCCAGGAACAGGGCGCTGGCGGGAATCGTGAAGACAAGCAGTGCGACCAGGGCATGCCGGCGGCGTGCGGTTTGGAAACTTTCGCTCGGCATGCTCTCCGGGTCGGTTCTGGGAGGTCCGTGTCGGGGCTTGCACGGACCCGTGCAACGGCGTCATCGCAGCCCCGACGTTCGCCCGCTACTGTATCCGCCGAACGCAGCCCCGTCCGTGTACGGATTCACAGAACGTCCGTTCGGTAGGGACCGGAAACCGGCGCCATCAGGAAGCGGCGGTCCGGGACAGCCACGTGGACACGGCATCCGCCGGCAAGGGCCTGGCGTAGAGGAAGCCCTGGGCCGCCGGGCAACCCAGCTGACGCAGATGCGCCGCCTGGGCCTCCTCTTCCACGCCTTCGGCGATGACGTTGAGACCGAGGGTGGCGCCCATGTGCACCAGGAGCTCGCTGATGGCGCTCTGGCGTGAATCAGTGCCCAGCCCGGCGATGAAGCTGCGATCGATCTTGAGGGCATGGAACGGCAGGCGGGCGACGTAGTTCAGCGACGAGAATCCCGTCCCGAAATCGTCGATGGACAACCGGATGCCCAGGCCGGTCAGGGCGGTCATGGTGGTCTCGGCCGCCTGGAAATCGTCCAGGAGGCTGCTCTCGGTGATCTCGATGACCAGCGACGAGGGGTCGATACCGCTGTTCTCGATGGCTTCGCGGTAGACCTCGACAAGCCCCGCATCCCGGAACTGCCGGGCGGAGCAGTTGACGGCGACGGCAGGGACCTCGTAGCCGGCATCCTGCCAGGCCGCGATCTGCGCGACGACGGCCTTCATGACGGCGATATCGATCCGGAAGATCAGCCCGGATTCCTCGGCCAGTGGAATGAAGTCCGCGGGGGAGACCAGCGTGCCGTCGGCCCTGCGCCAGCGCACCAGGGCTTCCAGGCCGACCAGGGAATCGTCGGCCAGGGACACCTGGGGCTGGTAGTACGGGATTAGCTCGCCGGCGTCGATGGCCTCGGCAAGGGCGCGCTCGCGGCCCATGCGCTCCCGCAGATGCCGCCCCAGCTCCTCGGCGTAGAACTCGTAGCAGACCTCGCTCCCGTGGCGGGAGCGATCGAACGCAATGGTCGAGGCGTTCAGGAGCCCGGCGGCGTCCTCGGCGTCTTCCGGGTACGCGGCCAGGCCGATGCGTGCGGAAACGGCAATGACCGAGCCGTCGTCCAGCTGGAAAGGCTCGTCGAAGGCATGGATCAGGCGATCGAGTGCGTGGCCCGCATCCTGGTCGCCGACCAGCGCCAGCACGGCGAAGAACACGTCGCCGTGCCCGCGCGCAACCGCGTCGCCGACGGGCACGCATTGCGCCAGGCGATCCCCGACCCGCCGGAGAAGCTCGTCACCGCGCCAGAGACCGTGAATGGCGTTGATCTGCATCATCGCCTGCACACCGATGGTGACCACGGCCAGGCGCTCGCCGTGGCGGCCGGCATTGTCCACTGCACGCTGGAGATCCTGCAGGAACTGGGCCCGGTTGTGCAGCCCGGTCAGCGCATCGTGGGTGGCAAGGTGGTGGAACTGCTCCTCGGCATTGCGCTCGGCAGTGACGTCCAGCGCGAACCCGTCCCAGGCAATGGAGCCGTCATCCAGGGCACTCGGCTGCGAAAGGATCCGCAGCGAGACCTGCTGGCCGGCGGGCGTGCGCATGCGCACCTCGCACTCGACGGGGGCCAGGGACGCCTGCCCCCGGGCCAGCTCCGCCTCCAGGACCTCGCGATCCGGGGGCACGATGCGCCCGTAGAACTCCTCCGGATCGGCACGGACCTTGTCCGGATCCAGCCCATGATCGCGGAAGAGGGATCCCGCCAGGAACGTGAAGCGGTTGGTACCATCGGGGGTCTGCACGCGCTGGTACACCGCACCGGGGAGACGGTCCCTGAGCGCATGGAACCCCGCCTCCCCCTGCAGGGGGGAAAGGCCGTCCGCAGGCCGGCTTGCCGCGTGGGTCAGATCGCGCACGATACTCACCGCCGCATGGGGCCGGCCCTGGTCGTCACGGATCACGCGAACCAGGTGCTCGCTGGGGAAGACGGTCCCGTCACGGCGGCGCATGCGGGCATAGCCGTGATAGCTGTCCGACTTGTCGGTCAGGATCGCTTCGCTGGCCCGCCCGAATTCCTCGTACGCGGCATCGTCGACATGCAGCACCCGCGTGTCCCGCCCCACGAGATCGTCCGGCTGGTAGCCGAAGACCTGGGCAGCCGTGCCCGCGCACGCGAGAATTCTCCGCGTGCCCATCTCGACCAGAAAAACAGGATTGTTCCCGGCGAGAAATGCGGCCTGCAGGAGCGAATCAGCGGAAAAGTACAATCCCTCGCTGCCGGAAGACCGATTGACACTTCTGGTAATGTCCAACGGATTACTCCACTGACGCACAGGCGTGCCCATTTCCGTCGTCGTTGCGGCTCAACGGGCGCGACCCGAATGCGTTCCGCTGTATAGGAATTCTACATCCGTTGTACAGTCATTTTCCTCTCACCGATCCTACGCCCACCGGCGAACCCATGTCCAAAGTGAGGCCGGCGGCCCGTCCACTGGAGGTACGAGCAAGGACTCCTTCGGGCATCGTATTCCTTCCGGGTTATTTTGAATGGCGGCACGTGATCTCCATTCTTAATAATTTCGATTCCGATTACTGACACCCACGCAACGCTGAGGTTTTTCGGGCCATGAATCACTCCAGCAACGCGGTATTCTCTGTTCCACAACGGAGCCGCGACTAGGCGATGGACGCGCAACTACGAACCCTCGCAACATCGGTTTCCCGGGCGAGCACCCTGGAGGGCATGGTACGGCCGATGCTGGTGCTGCTGCAGCGCATCACCCAGCTGGAATCGACCTATCTCACGACCATCGATCAGGACGAAGGCATCCAGCACATCCTGTTCGTCACGAATCACGGCGCCCTGCAGATCCGCGAAGGAGCGGACGTCCCCTGGCACGACACATTGTGCCGGCGCGCCCTCGAGGAGGGATGCCTCGCGGCCGACGACGTGCCCAGGCGGTGGGCCGACTCCTCGGCCGCGGCCGAGCTCGGCCTGCAGACGTACGTCAGCACGCCGGTCCTCACGGAAAGCGGCGCGCTGTTCGGTACCCTGTGCGGCGCCAGCCAGGAATCCATCAGCGTCAATGACCCCGAGCTGCGGGACGTCCTGAAACTCTTCTCGGAGCTCATCGCCCATCAGGTTGACCGCGAGGCGCAGGCGCAGCGAAGCCGGCAGCGCGCCGAGGCCGCCGAAGGCATCGCCGCCGAGATGTCCCTTCTGTCACGCATCGGTGACCTGTGCCTCAACGCCCGGGAGCTGCAACCGGTGCTCACCGAGACCGCGCAGCTCCTGGGTGAGCGCGGTCACTCGAAGCATGCGGTCCCCTTCCAGCTGGACGACGCCTCGCGGGAGCCGGCGTGGAGCAGCCACGCCGGGCTCCTCGACGCCATCAGCGGCGTTCTCCGCACCCCGGAGATCACGCACGCCGACAATGACCCGGGCGTGCACGGGCACCTCCTGCCTCTCGACCCGGACAACCCCGCCGTCAGGCAGCTTCGCGCCGCGGCGGGCCTCACCACGGACGGCAGCACCCGGGTGGTCACCGTGGCCACGGAGGACGGCCTGCAGGCGGGTATCCTGTTGTTCGCGGACGAGGCAACCCCTCTCACGAACAGCGAGGCCCGGGTCCTCGGCAACTGCTCCAGCTATCTGTCGCTGCTGGCGGAACGCCTAGCGTATCTGCGGCGGCTGCACGAAGCCAACCGGGAGCTCAGCCAGCACGCCCTGCACGACCCGTTGACCGGGCTGCCGAATCGCCGCTACCTGGTCGAGGAGCTGGGCCGCATGCTGGCCCGGGCCGCCCGGTCGAAGGAGGCGGTCCACGTCGCCTTCGTCGACCTGGACGATTTCAAGGCAATCAATGACCACCACGGCCACGAGGCGGGCGACCAGTTCCTCAAGGCCCTGGGCGGCCGGCTCCTCGACAGCATGCGCACCGGCGACCTGGTTTCCCGCTACGGCGGCGACGAATTCGTGCTCGTTGCAACAGCCGGCGACCCGTGCACGGCCGAGCGCGAGCGCTCGCAGCTTGCCGATCGCATCGCCCGGGCCACCACGGGCGCGTTCGAGCTCCCCGCCGTCACGCTCGACTACGGCGGGCCGAGCGTCGGGGTGATCACCTGCGACGCGCACGAATCGGACGCCGACCGCATCCTGGCGCGCGCCGACGAGGCGATGTACGCCGTCAAGAAGCGGCGGCGCACAGGACGGTAGGTCGTTCACGATGAAGGCCGGCAACGCCACCTCGGGGACCCGTAGGTCCGGCAGGATCTGGCGTACCTGCGTGCCAGCGCGTGGACCGGCTACGTCGCGAACAGCTGCGAGAGGTCATTGAAGGCCTTGAACTCCAGAGCGTTGCCCGACGGGTCCAGCAGGAACATGGTTGCCTGCTCCCCCGGCTGGCCCTCGAACCGGACGTACGGCTCGATCACGAAAGTGACCTCCGCGGCAACCAGGCGATCCCGCAGGGCCTTCCACTGGTCCATGGACAGCACCACGCCGAAATGCGGCACCGGGACGTCGTGTCCGTCCACGGCATTGTGATGCGCTTCGGCTGCATGCTCGCGCGCCGACTCCTTGTAGTGGGCGACGATCTGATGCCCGTACAGATCGAAATCGATCCAGTGATCCGAGCTGCGCCCTTCCGGGCACTGCATCAGGCCGCCGTAGAACGTGCGCGCCTGCTCCAGGTCGTGGACCGGGAACGCGATGTGAAACGGCCGCAGCTCGCTCATGGGACCTCCTGTACATGTCCGGACGATTCGCGCCAAGGATACCTGCCCTGAACCCGCGACACAGCAGTCCGGGTCGCGAATGGCGCCGTCACGACAAGCGGGCCCCGCACCGCGCCGCGGCGCGGTGTTCCGGCGGCAGGAGCGCTCCGGTATGCTGGCCCCATCGTCGCCGGCTTGGACCCAGGGGTATCAATGGCAGCACGGACAACCGCTCCCGGCACGGACGCACCGGTCCTGGTCACCTTCCGGGACGCCGACATGGCGGACCGCCTGGCACGGATGCTGCGGGATTTCGGTTTCCGGACCCGCTCCGTGGTCAGCCTGGATGTCCTGCGCAATGCCGCGCGGGCGACACCCCCCGGGGCCGTCATCCTGGACGAGGGATTCCTCGCGGACGATGCCGACGGTCTCCCGGTACGCAAGCAGGACCTGGGCGCCGACGCCGGGGTACCGCCGCTGCTCGTGGTCATCGGCCGCAACGACGCACTCCCCGGGCGCCTGCGCGCCGTACGGGCGGGCGCCGACGCGTGGCTGACCCGCCCGTTCAACCCGTCCGTACTGGCCCACCGGCTGCACCAGATGCGCGGCGGCACCACGGACGCCGCCGCCCGCCTGCTGGTGGTCGACGAGGGCGGCGAGCTTGCCGCGGCGGCGGCCCCGCTGGCGGGTGACGACCTGGAGCCGCATTTCCTGGACCGGCCGCAGGAGCTGCTCGCCCGGCTGGAGTCGGTTCGCCCGGACATTCTCCTGGTCTCCGGCGACCTGGCCTCCGTGGACGCCGGCGAGCTGCTCCAGGTGGTCCGCCAGGATGTGCGTCACTACGGTATTCCGGCGCTGATCGTCACCGCCGGCGACAAGCGTCGCTTCGACGGGCTGGCGGCCCGGGCGGGCATCGACGGCGTGGTCGGGCTGCCGGTGGCCACGGAGGACCTGTACGCCATCGTTCGCAGCCGTCTGGAGCGCGTCACGGGCCTCCAGTCCGGTGCCCGCTACCTGGCCCGCCGCGATCCGGAAACCGGGCTCGACAGCAACGGCCATTTCCTCGACGAGTTGCGCCAGGCGCTGGCCCTGACCCGGGGCGGCGAGCAGCGCACGACCCTCCTTCATCTGCGGGCCTGGCCGGCCGACGGCGCCGCCGAGGCCGACCACCGCACCCGGCGAGCCCTGATGGTTGCCCTGGCGCGCCGGCTGCAGCATCTGCTGCCGGCGACAGCCGTCGCCACCCGCCTGGACGAAGGGGATTATGCGGCCCTGCTCTACGGGCTCGGCGACGGCGAGCTCCAGGCCCTGACGGCGCGTCTGCAGGATGCCCTGGACCAGCAGAGCCCGCCCACCCGGGCGCGCATCGGACTGACCCTGCTCCGGCCGGATCTCGCCAGCGCCGACGCCGCGCTGGAGCGCGCCCGGCAGGCGGGCGACGGCCCGGACCGGGCGGGCGCGGCGGCGCCCGAGGATACCGCCGCAGTCCGCGATCCCGGCGCGGACGCGGCGTTCCGCGGTGCCCTGGATCAGGGCCGGTTCCGCCTGGTCTACCAGCCCCTGGCCAGCCTCAGCGGCAACCCTGTATCGCTGTACGAGGCCTTTATCCGCATGCTCGACGAGCACGGCGGCGAGCTGCTGCCGCAGGAGTTCCTCCCCGCCGCCGCGCGTCTCGGCCTGACACCGCAGCTGGACCAGTGGATCATCCGTCACAGCCTGGAGGTCCTGGCCAGCCAGGCCCGGCGCGACCACCGCCCGGTCCTGTTCCTGAAGCTGTTCCCGGAGACCGTGTCCGACGAACGCTTCCCGCGCTGGCTGGCCGACCAGCTGCAGCAGCACGGCGTCCCCGGCGACCGGCTGGTCTTCCAGCTCACCCAGGAAGCCGCCGCCGCGCGCCTGGCGGAGACGCGCCGGCTGGCGGAGGCGCTGCGCTCCCTGGGGTGCGCCCTGGCGCTGGAGCACTACGGGGCCGCAGCGGACCCCAACGATCTGCTGCAGCAGCTGCCGCTGTCCTACATCAAGCTGTCGCCGCGCCTGACCGATGTCGTGGGTTCCGATAGCGCCCGGCGCGCCGAGGTCCAGGCACTGACCGGTCACGCGCGCGCCAACGGCATACGCACCATCGCGGCCCTGGTGCAGGACGCCTCGGTCCTCTCGGTGCTCTGGGCCTCCGGGGTAGACTATATCCAGGGCTACTTCATGCAGGCGCCCAGCGACATCTTCGATCAGGACGAAACGCGAGGCGGTTCATGACCGGTGTCGACCCCGCGCCATCGTACGACGGCCAGGCCCTGGGGGTAGCCCGCGGGCTGCTGCACGCCCTTCTGCCGCACCTGGAGCAGGCCAGCGCCGGGGCCGTCACGGTCGACCAGGACGCACGCATCAGCTGGATCAACCACAGCTATGCGCGGCTCCTCGGCGCCACCCCGGAGCGGCTGGTGGGCCGGCCCATCCGCGAGATCATCCCGGCGACGCGCATGCCCGAGACCGTGCGCACCGGCCAGCCGAAGCTGCTGGACGTCATGGAGTTCCGGGACCAGCAGTTCGTGGTCACCCGCCTGCCCGTAGTGGAGCAGGGCCGCGTGGTCGGCGGGCTGGGTTTCGTGGTCTACGACGACCTCCAGCACCTGGCTCCGCTGATGGGCAAGTACCGCCGCCTGCAGGAGGACCTCGCCGTCGCCCGGCGGGCGCTGGCGCGGCGTACCGCGCGCTACAGCCTGTCCGATTTCGTCGGCGCCAGCCCGGCGGCACTG
This sequence comes from Aquisalimonas lutea, assembly GCF_030409225.1. Lineage (GTDB taxonomy): Bacteria > Pseudomonadota > Gammaproteobacteria > Nitrococcales > Aquisalimonadaceae > Aquisalimonas > Aquisalimonas lutea. The sequence continues at coordinate 1,601,417 of NZ_JAUFPK010000001.1, read as the reverse complement.
GAGGTCAAGCGCCGCGCCCGCCTGGCCGCCGGCCGCGAGACCCCGGTGATGCTGCTCGGCGAGACCGGTACCGGCAAGGAGATTCTCGCCCAGGCCATCCACAGCGCCTCGGCGCGCTCCGAGCGCCCGTTCGTGGGCGTCAATCTCGCCGCTGTTCCGGAGAACCTCCTGGAAGCCGAGTTCTTCGGCGTCGCACCGGGCGCGTACACCGGCGCCGGCGACCGCGCCCGCGAGGGCAAGTTCCAGCTGGCTCACCGCGGCACGCTGTTCCTGGACGAGATCGGCGACATGCCCCTGGCCCTGCAGGCCAAGCTCCTGCGCGTGCTGGAGGAGCAGGAGGTCGAGCCCCTGGGCTCCAACACCGTGCAGCCGGTGGACGTGCGCGTCATCGCCGCCACCAGCCGCGACATGGACCGGATGCTCGCCGAGGGCACGTTCCGGTCGGACCTCTACTACCGGCTCAACGTCCTGGAGATCCGCGTCCCGCCCCTGCGGGAGCGGCTGCAGGACCTGGGCGTGCTCTGCGAGACCCTGCTGGAGGAGATCGCCCTGGGCGGCGAGCTGCATGCCGAGCTCGCCCCGGGAGCCCTGGACGTGCTGCACCGCTACCACTGGCCGGGCAATATCCGCGAGCTCCGCAACGCGCTGGCCCAGGCGCTGACCATGAACGAGGGCGAACGGGCCCTGACCGCCGACGACCTGGCCGCCGTGCTGCCGCTGCGCCCCGCTGCCGCGGAGGAGACGGCGGCGGGGGAGCGCCCGGCGGCCCCGGTGCGGCCCCTGGCGGAAACCGTCGCCGCGGCGGAGAAGGCGGCCATCGACTCCGCGTTGCAGGCCGCCCGCGGCAACCGGTCGCAAGCCGCCCGGATGCTGGGGATATCCCGCTCGGTCCTGTACGAGAAGATGACGAAACTGTCCGGAAAGAACGACATATGACCGGAATTCCATACAATTTCTTGCGCTCCATAGCAATACCGTCCGGATTTTCGGACAAAGCTTACCGTCAGCGCAGCGAAGCCATTTCCGCCTGCGCGGAAAAAGCCCTGTGCCTCAGGCAGATAATTCACCATGGAGGAACCTGGCACGGAGGCTGCTAGACCCAGGCACGCGTCGCGTCATTGCGCAACGCGAGCGACCCGTTCCCGGCAACCGGTGCACTGGCTGCCGGCACGAGAAAAACCCAGGAGGAGAACCATGAAACACTTGACCCGAATCGCCACCGGCGGCCTGACCGCCGCCCTCGCCCTCGGCACCCTGGGCACCACGGTGCACGCCCAGGAGACCACCGAGTGGACCATGACCACTACCTGGCCGGACTCCCTGGAGCTCATCGAGATCGACCGCCGCTGGGTGGATACCGTTCACCGCATCGCCGGCGACAGCATCGAGATCGATTTCCGCGCCGGGGGCACCCTGATGCCCGGGCCGGAAGTGTTCGACGCCACCCAGTCCGGCAGCATCGACGCCGCCGGCGACTGGCCGGGCTACTGGGCGGGCCGCTCCCCGGCGTTCTCGCCGCTGGCCACCCATACCATGCTGTTCAACGCCACCGACTACCTCAACTGGATCTTCGAGTGGGGCGGCTTCGAGCTCTACCAGGAGATCTACGGCGACTACGGCATGGTCTACCTGCCCTACGGCATCACCAACAACGAGTCCGGCTTCCGGGGCAGCGAGCCCATCGACTCCATCGCCGACCTGGAAGGCCTGCGCCTGCGCCTGTCCGGCCGGGACCAGGGCCGTGTGCTGGAGCGCCTGGGTGGCTCCCAGGTCACCCTGTCCGGCGGCGAGATCTACCAGGCCCTGGAGCGGGGCGTGGTCGACGGCGCCGAGTTCTCCACCCCGGGCGTGGACTACAAGGCCGGCTTCCACGAGGTCACCAACCACTGGGCCGTGCCGGGCTGGCACCAGTCCGCCAGCGTGTTCGGCGTCATGATCAACAAGGAGGCCTGGGACGCGCTCGACGAGCAGACCCAGGAGCAGCTCAAGGTGGCCGCCGAGTCCACCATGGCCTGGTCCATCGCCTGGTCGGAGCGGCGCTCCACTGAAGGCACCCAGGCCTTCAAGGACGCCGGCGTCGAGATCTCGCAGATGAGCGAGGAGGATCTCAAGGAGATCCAGCAGGTGGCCAACGAGGTCATCGTCGAGGGCGCCTGCGAGAACGAGCAGCACGCGCGGGTGTATCACTCCCAGATCAGCTACCTCAAGGAGTATGCCGCCTGGCGTGACATCTCGGTGCCGTTCAACCTGAGCCGCACCATCGAGGATCTGCCGTCGCTGGAGCGGATCGAAGAGTGCATGTAACACCGGCGTAGCCCAGGGAGCCGGGCCGCCCGTGCGGGCGACCCGGCTCGCTTCGCTTGCCCCGGCACGACCGAGGCCGGGACACCACTGCGACGCCGGGATCTCGCTGCGACGATCCAGGCACCGGGAGTGCACGGCTCATGAACACCATCGCCGATATCATCGACTGGCTGAACGACTGGTTCGGCCGCATCGTGGCCCCGCTGATCGCGGTCATCGCACTGATCGTCATCTACGACGTGGCCATGCGGTTCTTTTTCGGACGCCCCAGCGACTGGGCATTCGACGTCACCAAGCAGGTCTACGGGGTCCACTTCATGCTGCTTGCCGCCTACGGGCTCTTCCGGCGGGCGCACGTCGAGGTGGATGTCCTCAAGCAGATGCTCTCCCGCAAGGGACAGGCCATCCTGGATCTGCTCGGTTACGCATTTTTCTTCGCACCCTTCATCTGGGTCTACCTGGACTACAGCTGGGCCTATGCGGCCCGCTCGTGGCGCCAGGGCGAGACCACCTACGGCATGGTCGCCCTGCCCGTCTACCCGGTGAAGGCCGTGCTCGTCATCACGGGCGTATTACTGCTGCTGCAGGCAGTCGCCCTGGTACTGCGCGCGATCAATACGCTGCGCGAGGAGGCCTAGCCCATGAGTCCTCTCATGCTCACGCTGCTCATGTTCGGAGGCCTGCTGATCGGCCTCTTCATGGGGCATCCGCTGGCGTTCGTCCTCGGCGGCGTCGCCGTGGTCGGCGCCTACTTCGGCCCCGGCCCGGAGGTATTCGGCAGCATCATCGCCAACATCTTCGGCAGCACCATGGACAACTACATCCTGGTGGCCATCCCGCTGTTCATTCTCATGGCGCGGTTCCTCAACGACTCCGGGGTCACCGAGCGCATGTTCGAGGCCATGCGCCTGCTGTTCGGCCGCGTCCGCGGCGGGCTGGCGCTCACCGTGGTGGTGGTGTCCGTCCTGCTGGCCGCCACCACCGGCATCGTCGGCGCGTCCATCGCCGTCATGGGGATGATCGCGCTGGCGCCGATGCTCAAGTACGGCTACAACAAGCAGCTCAGCGCCGGGGTCATCATGGCCAGCGGCAGCCTCGGCATCCTGATCCCGCCGAGCATCATGCTGGTGCTCATGGCCAGCTACTCCCCGGTGTCGGTGGGCGAGCTGTTCGCCGGCGCCCTGATCCCGGGGCTCATCCTCGGCGCCCTGTACGGTCTCTACGTGCTGGTCCTGTGCTGGTTCCGGCCGGAGATGGGTCCGCCCGTCGAGGCCGAGGAGCGCGCCGAAACCAGCGTGGGTCAACTGGTCTGGATGCTGGTCAAGTACGTGGCGCCACCCATGGCCCTCATCCTGGGCGTGCTCGGGGCGCTGTTCCTGGGCATTGCCACGGCCACCGAGGCCTCGGCCATCGGTGCCCTGCTCGCCTTCGTCCTGTTCCTGATTTTCGGTGATCGCTCGGTGCGTACGGTCTTCAACACCTTTATCGAGGCGAGCAAGACCACCACCATGGTGATGTTCGTCATCGTCGGCGCCACCGCATTCACCGGGGTGTTCTCCCGCGGCGGCGGCATGGAGTTCGTGCAGAACGTGATGATGGCGGCTCCGGGCGGCGAGATCGGCATCCTGGTGCTGATGCTGTTCCTGGTATTCATCCTCGGCATGTTCCTGGACTGGACGGGGATCGTGCTTCTGAGCTTCCCGGTGATGCTGCCCATCGTCGATTCCATGGGCTACGACCTGCTGTGGTTCGTCGTCATGAACGCGGTCATCCTGCAGACGTCGTTCCTCACGCCGCCGTTCGGCTACGCCCTGTTCTACCTCAAGGGCGTGGCGCCGGAGGGCGTGGAGACACTGGACCTGTACAAGGCGGTCATCCCGTTCTGCGCCATCATCGTGTTCACGTGCGTCCTGCTGGCCATCTTCCCCGGGCTGATCATGGGGCTGCCGGAGATGCTCCTGCGGTGACCGCCGTCGACACGGGCCGGACGCCCGCACCACGAACGAAGGAGAGACAGGCATGCGCATGAAGGATCAGGTAGCCCTCATCACGGGGGCCGGACGCGGCATCGGTCGGGCCATCGCCGAGGGTTATGCCCGCGAGGGTGCCCGCGTGGCGGTGGCCGACCTGTCCACCGACACCGCGGCCGAGGCCGTGGACGCGATCACCGGGGCCGGCGGCGAGGCCATCGCCGTGGCCATGGACGTCACCGACGAGGCGGCGGTGAATGCCGGCGTCGCCCGCGTCTGCGACCACTGGGGCCGGCTGGACGTGCTGGTGGCGAACGCCGGCATCCAGCACATCGACCCCATCGACCAGCTGGATTTCGCCGACTGGCGCCGGGTGGTCTCGGTGCACCTGGACGGCGCCTTCCTGGTGACGCGCGCGGCGCTGCAGCGGATGTACGCCCAGGGCGACGGCGGCTGCGTCATCTACATGGGCTCCGTGCACTCCAAGGAGGCCTCGCCCCTGAAGGCGCCCTACGTGGCCGCCAAGCACGCCCTGGCCGGGCTGTGCCGCTCCGTGGCCAAGGAGGGCGCCGCCCACGGCGTGCGCAGCAACCTCATCTGCCCGGGATTCGTGCGCACACCGCTGGTGGATAAGCAGATCCCCGAGCAGGCCCGGGAGCTGGGCATCTCGGAGGACGAGGTGATCCGCGACGTGATGCTCAAGCAGACCGTGGACCAGGAATTCACCACCCTGGAGGACGTCACGGAACTGGCCGTCCACCTGGCCGCATTCCCGTCCAACGCCCTGACCGGGCAGTCGGTGGTGGTCAGTCACGGCTGGCACATGCAGTAGACGAGGCGGCAAGCGGCGGCGCGCCGGCACCGCCGCGCGCGCCCCGGAGAGCCCGCCCTACCGAGGAGGAGGCAAGACAATGTCCGGCGAGATCCTGTGGCAGCCCGGCGAACGGGAGCTGCGCAAGAGCAACATGGCCCGCTACATGGACTGGCTCGCGGAACGCGGCTACGGCCGCTTCGGCAACTGGCCGGCCCTGTTCCAGTGGTCCATCCGGGACATGGACCGGTTCTGGGAATCGGTCTGGGAATTCACCGGCCTGCAGGCGGACACGCCCTGGGAACGGATCCGCGACGACCAGCCCATGCCGGCCACGCGCTGGCTGCCCGGGGCCCGCCTGAACTTCGCCGCCAATCTCCTGCGCTACGCCGCCGGCGAGCGGGCCGACGACGAGGCGGTGATCGCCGTCGCCGAGGGGCGCGAGACGCAGCGCACCACCGGGGCCGAGCTCTACCGGCAGGTGGGCGCCTTCGAGGCGTGGCTGCGCGCCCAGGGCGTCCAGCCCGGCGATCGCGTGGCCGGCGTGGTGTGCAACGGCCACGAGGCCCTGGTGGCCATGCTGGCCGCCACCAGCATGGGCGCCGTGTGGAGCTCCGCCTCCCCGGACTTCGGCGTGCAGGCCACGGAGGACCGCTTCGGCCAGATCGAGCCCACGGTGCTGGTGGCGGTCAACGGCTACGGCTTCGGCGGCAAGCGCTTCCACCGCGCCGAGCAGATCCGCGAGCTGGCGCAGCGGCTGCCCACCGTGCGCGCCGTCGCCGTGGTCCGGCAGCTGGAGGACGCCCCCATGCCCGAGGGCGAGCGCTTCGTCCCGTGGCACGAGGCCCTGGCCGCGCACCGCGGCGAGGCCCCGTCGTTCACGCCGCTGCCCGCGGACCATCCCGTCTACATCCTGTATTCCTCCGGTACCACCGGCAAGCCCAAGTGCATCGTGCACGGGGCCGGGGGCATCCTGCTGAACCACGCCAAGGAGCTCATCCTGCACGGGGACGTGGCACCCGGAGACCGGTTCTTCTACTTCACCACCTGCGGCTGGATGATGTGGAACTGGCAGGCCTCGGCCCTGCTGGCCGGTGCCACGCTGGTGGTCTACGACGGCTCGCCGGGCCACCCGGACGTGGGCATGCCCTGGCGGCTGGCCGAGCAGGAGCGGCTCACTCACTTCGGCACCAGCGCACGCTTCATCGCCGCCTGCCGCAAGGCCGAGCTGAGCCCGGGCCGGGATCAGGACCTCGGCCACCTGCGGGTGGTCTTCTCCACGGGCTCACCGCTGCTGCCCGAGGACTATGACTGGTTCTACGAGCACGTCTCCCGGGACATCCTGCTGGGCTCCATCGCCGGAGGCACCGACATCTGCGGCTGCTTCGTGGGCAGCAACCCGCTGCTGCCGGTGCGCCGCGGCGAGATCCAGGCGCCCATGCTGGGGGCGGACGTCACCGCCTTCGACGAGAACGGCAACCCGGTGAGCCAGGACCGCGGCGAGCTGGTCTGCCGCCAGCCGCTGCCGTCCATGCCGGTGGCCTTCTGGAACGACCCCGACGGCAGCCGCTACCGCGAGGCCTACTTCGACAGCTTCCCCGGTATCTGGGCCCACGGCGATTTCGTCGGCTTCACCGACAGCGGCGGCGCCATCATCTACGGCCGCTCCGACGCCGTGCTCAACCCCGGCGGCGTGCGCATCGGCACCGCCGAGATCTACCGCCAGGTGGAGACCGAGAGCCGCGTCGCCGACAGCCTCGTCGTCGGCCGGCCGGTGGAGGGCGACGTCGAGGTGGTCCTCCTGGTGGTGCCCGCGGACGGCGTCGAGCTGGACGGCGATCTGCGCCAGGAGCTGCGGCGGAAGATCCGCGAGGGGGCCAGCCCGCGCCATGTGCCGCGCCACATCGTGGCGGTGGACGACATCCCCTACACCCGCAGCGGCAAGAAGGTCGAGCTCGCCGTCACCCGCATGCTGCGCGGCGACAGGAAGGAAGAAAACCGCTCGGCACTGGCCAACCCGGAAGCCCTGGACAGCATCCGCGCCGCGCTCGGCGAGGCCGAGCTTCTGCCGGATCCCGCGTGAGCCGCGCCGCGGTCCGTCGTGCAACCGGCACGGCGGACCGCTGCACGGCGTCGTCGACTGCAACATCGACAAACCGGAACTGTGTCGCATCCGCCGGCCCTTGTAACTGCTAGGTTTTTCATCGTAGCGGGCATCCTTTATAGTCCGGGGGCAGGTAATGGACGCGAACAACAACAGGCACGTTCCGGCGCCAGGGATCCCGGCGCACCCCGAAGGCTTCGATGCCATGCGCTGCACAGCGGCCCGGTGTCCGTACGCGGCCGCCCGGACCACGAGCCCGTTCCCGGGCCCGGGGCAAAGCCACATGCAAACGGACGATGCTGTCTCCTGACCCATGGCAACCGCAAATCCTTCCATCAAGCTGAGTGGCCTCCCCGGCCGGCTGGTCCGGGACGGGCTGCTCAACGAAGAAGATGCCCGCACGGCGGTGGAGTCCGCACGCAAGGCGCGGGAATCCCTGGCCGCCCACCTGGTGGAGCAGCGCCTGGTAAGCGCCCGCGACCTGGCCCACGCGGCGGCCGCCGAGTTCGGCGTTCCGCTCATGGACCTGGACGCCATGGACCTGGACACCGACGCGGTGAAGCTGGTCAAGGACAAGCTCATCCGGCACCACCAGGCCCTGCCGCTGCTCAAGCGCGGCAAGCGTCTGTTCGTGGCGATCACCGACGCCACCAACCTGGAAGCCCTGGACGAGTTCAAGTTCCATACCGGCCTGAACACCGAGCCGGTGCTGGTGGAGTACGACAAGCTCCAGCGGAGTATCGACAAGGCCCTGGAAGCGGCCGACAAGAACTTCGGCATGACCGACGACGACCTGGACGGCGATCTCGACAACGTCCAGGTCACGGCGGGCGACGAGGACGACTCGTCCACCGACGCCAGCGAGGCCGATGCCGACGATGCTCCCGTGGTGCGCTTCGTCAACAAGGTGCTCGTTGACGCCATCAACAAGGGCGCCTCGGACGTCCACTTCGAGCCCTACGAGAAGAAGTACCGCGTGCGCTTCCGCCAGGACGGCATGCTGCAGACCGTCGCCAGCCCCCCGCTGGGCCTGGCACCGCGGATCTCGGCGCGCCTCAAGGTCATGTCCCGCATGGACATCGCCGAGCGCCGGGTACCCCAGGACGGGCGCATCAAGATGAGCCTGTCCCGCAACCGGACCATCGACTTCCGTGTCAGCAGCTGCCCGACCCTGTTCGGCGAGAAGATCGTGCTGCGTATTCTCGATCCCGACAGCGCCATGCTGGGGATCGACAAGCTCGGCTACGAGCCCGAGCAGAAGGACCGCTTCCTCAGCGCCATCAACAAGCCCTACGGCATGGTGCTGGTCACCGGCCCCACCGGCAGCGGCAAGACCGTGTCCCTGTACACGGCGCTGAACATCCTCAACACCGACGACCGCAACATCTCCACGGTCGAGGATCCGGTGGAGATCAACCTGCCGGGGATCAACCAGGTCAACATGAACCCCAAGGCGGGGCTGACCTTCGCCACGGCGCTGCGCGCCTTCCTGCGCCAGGATCCGGACATCGTCATGGTCGGCGAGATCCGCGACCTGGAGACCGCCGAGATCGCGGTCAAGGCGGCCCAGACCGGTCACCTGGTGCTGTCGACGCTGCACACCAACGACGCGCCGCAGACGCTCACCCGCCTCATGAACATGGGGGTGCCGTCGTACAACATCGCCTCGTCGGTGCACCTGATCATCGCCCAGCGGCTGGCACGGCGGCTGTGCAGCAGCTGCAAGCAGCCGGTGGACATCCCGGCGGAGACCCTGCGCGAGGAGGGCTTCACCGAGGAGGATCTCAAGGATCTCACCGTCTACGCACCGGTGGGCTGCGACCAGTGCACCCAGGGCTACAAGGGGCGCGTGGGGATCTACCAGGTCATGCCCGTGTCCGAGGCGATGGGCCGGATCATCATGGAGGGAGGCAACGCCATGCAGCTGGAGGACCAGGCTGCGAAGGAAGGCATTGACGACCTGCGCCGCTCCGGTCTGGGCAAGGTCAGGCAGGGCGTCACCAGCCTCGACGAGATCAACCGCGTCACCAAGGACTAGAGACGATGGCACAGAAAGCGGCGAACCAGCAGGCGACGTTCGTCTGGGAAGGAACCGACAAGCGCGGCGAGCGGGTCAAGGGCGAGAACAAGGCCGCCAACGTCACCATGATGAAGGCGGAGCTGCGCCGGCTGGGCATCCAGCCCAAGAGCGTGCGCCGGAAGTCGGCCCTGGCCAGCCTGGGCCAGCGCAAGAAGAAGATCGAGGCCGGCGATATCGCCGTGTTCAGCCGCCAGCTGGCCACCATGATGAATGCCGGCGTGCCGCTGGTACAGGGCCTGGACATCATGGCCTCCGGCCACCAGAACCCGTCCATGCGCGAGCTCATCGGCAGCATCAAGGGCGACGTGGAAGGCGGCACCAACCTGAGCGAGGCGCTGGCGAAGCATCCCCGGTACTTCAACGACCTGTTCTGCAACCTGGTGGAGGCCGGCGAGTCGGCGGGCGTGCTGGACACCCTGCTGGACAAGCTGGCGACGTACCTGGAGAAGACGGAGTCGATCAAGAAGAAGATCCGCAAGGCGATGTTCTACCCCGCCGCGGTCATCGTGGTGGCGTTCATCGTCACGGCGATCCTGCTGATCTTCGTGGTGCCGGAGTTCCAGAGCATGTTCCAGGGCTTCGGCGCCGACCTGCCCGTGTTCACGCAGTTCGTGATCACGCTGTCGGAAGTCTTCCAGCAGTACTGGTACGTGATCTTCGGCGGGATCATCGGCGCGGTGGTGGCCTTCGTCATGGTGCACCGACGATCGCGACGGTTCCGACGGTTCATCGACCGCATGCTGCTGCGCCTGCCCATTGTCGGCCCCATCCTGGACAAGGCCGCGACGGCGCGCTTCGGCCGCACGCTGTCGACCATGTTCGCCGCCGGCGTGCCCCTGGTGGAGGCCCTGGAGTCCGTCTCCGGCGCCTGCGGCAACTCGGTCTACGAGGACCGGATCCTGGAGATGAAGGACCAGGTGGCCTCCGGGCAGCAGCTCAACGTCACCATGCGCCTGTCCAACCTGTTCCCGCACATGGTGGTGCAGATGGCCGCCATCGGCGAGGAATCCGGCTCGCTGGACACCATGCTGTCCAAGGTCGCGGACTTCTACGAGGAAGAGGTGGACAACCAGATCGACAGCCTCAGCAGCCTGCTGGAGCCGTTGATCATGGCCGTTCTCGGCGTGCTCGTGGGCGGACTGGTCATCGCCATGTACCTGCCCATCTTCCAGATGGGTCAGGTGATCTGACCCCGTGGCAGGGGAAGCGGACCGCCCATGACGCTACTGGACGCCCTGCAGCAGCCCGGCCTGCTGATCGCCGCGATCTTCCTGCTGGGTCTCGCCGTCGGAAGCTTCGTCAACGTGGTCATCCTGCGCGTGCCGGTCATGCTGGAGCGGGGCTGGCAACAGCAGGCCCGCGAGATCCTCGACCTGGATCCCGGCGATGGGGCCGCCAAGGAGCGCTTCGACCTCGTCGCGCCCGGCTCCCGCTGCCCGAGCTGCGGCCGATCGATCCGCCCGTGGGAGAACATTCCGGTGGTCAGCTGGATCCTCCTGCGCGGGCGCTGCCGCGGCTGCGGCACCGCCATCAGTCTCCGCTACCCCGCCGTCGAGCTGGCCACCGGCCTGCTCTCGGCGGCAACCGCCTGGCACTTCGGCTGGGGCCCCGAGCTCGTCGCCGCGCTGGTGCTCACCTGGACCCTGATCGCGCTGTCCGGCATCGATCTGGACCATCACCTGCTGCCGGATGCCATCACACTGCCGGTGCTGTGGCTCGGCCTGGGCATCAGCCTGGCCGGCCTGTTCACCGGCGTCGCCGACGCGGTCATCGGGGCCATGGCCGGCTACCTGTCCCTGTGGCTGGTGTTCCACGTCTTCCGCTGGGTCACCGGCAAGGAAGGCATGGGCTACGGGGACTTCAAGCTGCTGGCCCTGCTGGGCGCATGGCTGGGCTGGCAGGCGCTCCCGGTGGTCGTTCTCCTGTCGTCGCTGGTCGGTGCCGTCACGGGGATCGTAATGATCGCGGCACTGGGGCGGGACCGGCAGTTGCCCATTCCGTTCGGTCCGTACCTTGCCGCGGCGGGCTGGCTTACCTTACTGTGGCGGGATGACATCATAGCGGGGTACTTGCGCTGGGCCGGCCTGGGCGGCTGACGCGCGCGACGCCCGGGAGGGAATGCATTTGCTGGTTGTCGGTCTCACCGGTGGTATCGCCAGCGGCAAGACAACGGTCTCCGGCCTGTTCGCCGAGCTGGGCGTCCCCGTGGTCGACGCCGATGTCGTCGCCCGGCGCGTGGTGGAACGCGGCCAGCCGGCACTGGGCGAGCTCGCTGCGGCCTTCGGCGAGGACATCCTGACCGCCGACGGCGTCCTCGACCGCGGGCGCCTGCGCGAGAAGGCATTCACCGATACCGCGGCCCGTGAACGCCTGGAGGCGATACTCCACCCGCGCATCCGTGAATGGATGGAAGCGGAAATCGCCGCGGCGGACGGGCCCTATGTCATCCTTTCGGTGCCGCTGCTGGTGGAAGGCGACCTGCTTCAGCGCGTCCATCGCGTACTGGTGGTGGACGTACCCGAGGCGGTGCAGCGCGAGCGCCTGATCCAGCGCGACGGCAGCACGCCGGAGCAGGCGGAGGCGATTCTGGCCGCGCAGTCGTCGCGCCGCAACCGGCTGCAGCACGCCGACGATATCATCGACAATACCGGCGACCGGGAGGCGCTGCACCAGCGCGTCCGTCGCCTGCACCAGGACTATCTGGCCCTGGCCGCCGAGTACGACGGCAGCGACGGGGCCGCGGAGGGTTGATGCTTGAAGAACAAGCCAGTGGCAATAGCTCGGTCACCTTCGAGCAACCGCTGAACGAACGGATTCGCACGCTCATGCGCCTGGAGCACCTGTTCGCCCAGGCCCGGTTCGCCGTGTCCGGCGAGACCCCCTGGCACAGCCGCCTGGCAGTCAGCACGCTGGGCGAGATCCTGGACATCTTCGGCCGTGGGGATCTCAAGACAGAGCTCATCAAGGAGCTCGAGCGGGTCACGAGCATGCTCCGGCGCCTGGAGGAGCGCCCGGGCGTGGATACCGACCGGCTGCATCATGTACTGGACCGTTGCCGCACCCTCACCGAGCGGCTCGGCGGTCACACGGGGCAACTGGGATCGCTGCTGCGGCAGGACGACCTGCTGTCCAACATCATGCAGCGCAGCGGCATCGCCGGCGGCACCTGCGCCTTCGACATGCCCCGCTACCACCGCTGGCTGTCCCGCCCGGCGGAAGCCCGGCAGCAGGACCTGGAAGCATGGTTCAGCAGTATCGACACCGTCCGGGATGCCACCGAGACGGTCCTCGAGCTGCTGCGTGACAGCGCCATTCCCCGCGAGTGCTGCGCGCGCAACGGCATCTATCAGCGCAACCTGGACAAGAGCACGTCCTACCAGCTGGTGCGGGTGGACCTGCCGCTGGACAGCCGCCGCTTCCCGGAGATCAGCGGCACCAAGATGTTCATCACCGTGCGTTTCATGGAGCAGGTCACCACCGCCGACCGCCCGCACCAGGCGGATGAGGACGTCAACTTCGTCCTCCAGCTGTGCGTTCTCTGAGTCATCGGGCCGTTTGTCATGACCGACCGTAACGTTCCCTGCCCCGTCTGCCGCACCCTGGTGAACTGGGACTCTCCGGAGGCCCACTGGCGCCCGTTCTGCAGCGAGCGCTGCCAGACCATCGACCTGGGCGGCTGGCTGCAGGAGGAGAACCGCATTCCCGGCGTGGAGGTCCCCGAGGAGTTCCTGGACGAGCTGGATACCGGGGACGAGTCCGCCAACGAGTAGCGCCGGCGTTGTGCCCGGACGGGTCGCACGCGGCGGAGCGGGCGGCCCGCCCTAGGCGGGGTCCGGGCGGGCCGACCGGCTCTGCCACAGCCCGCGGATGGCTGCCACGCCCTGGGCCCGGCACTCGCGCAGCTGCGGCAGGTCTTCCGGCCCCAGGCCGCCGAGGGCGTAGACCGGCACGGGCACGTCGGCGATCAGCCGGCGGAAGCCGTCATCGCCGAGCGGGGCGCGCTCCGGGTGGCTGGGCGTCGGCCGCACCGGCCCGAGCACGGCGAAGTCCACATCCAGGGCCACGGCACGCGCCAGCTCCCGTTCGTCATGGCAGGAGGCGGCGACCAGATGGCCCGCGGGCAGCGGCCGCTCGCCCAGGTCGTCGAGATGGGCGGCCGGCAGGTGCACGCCCGCGCCCAGCTGCCTGGCGAGCGCTACGTCGCCGTTGATCAGCAGGCGACTGCCGTACTCCCGGGCCAGGGCGACGGCGTCCGTCGCCAGGCGGCGCCGCACCGGCTCGGAGACACCGGGCACCCGCAGCTGGACCAGGCGCGCACCGGCCGCCATGCATTGCCGCAGATGGTCCAGAAAGGCGGATGCCTGCTCCGCCGTGGTATCCGGAGTAACCAGGTAGGTTTCCGGAAGCATGGCCGCGGCGACGATGGCACCGTTGGCATCGGGAAAGCGATACCGGGGCAGGTCCCGCGGGTCCACCCAGCGCAGGGGCTGGTCCTCCCGCCCGTGGGGCGTGCCCTGGAACCGGCGCACCTCCCAGGTATCCAGCAGCACGGTCTGGTCCGGGTAGTGCCAGGGGATGCGGATCAGGGGGCGCATCTCCAGGGGGCGGATGCCGAGCTCCTCGTCGAGCTCCCGGGCCAGCCCGGCCCGGACCTCCTCGCCCGGCTCCAGCTTGCCGCCGGGAAACTCCCAGCGCCCCCCCTGGTGACGGTGCTCCGCGCGGCGGGCCACGAGGACCCGGCCGTCGGGCTGACGGATCACCCCCACGGCCACGTGCACGCAGCCGGTCATGTCACGTCCGGTATTCCGCATTGATGCGGACGTACTCGTAGGAGAAATCGCAGGTCCACACCGTGGCCGCTGCCTCGCCGCGCCCCAGCTCCACTGTCACGGTCACCTCCTCCCGGGCCATGCGCGCCGCCGCCGCCTCCTCGCGGTAGTCCGGCGCACGGCCGCCGTCCCGGGCGATGCAAAGGTCGTCCAGCCAGATGGCCACCCGGTCGACGTCCATGTCGTCGATCCCCGCGCGACCGATGGCCGCGAGGATGCGCCCCCAGTTGGGATCGCCGGCGAAGAACGCGGTCTTCACCAGCGGCGACTGGGCGACGGTAAAGGCGACGGCCTCCGCCTCGCGCTCGTCCCGCGCCTCGTGGACCGCAATGGTGATGAACCGCGTGGCCCCTTCGCCGTCCCGGACGATGGCCTGGGCGAGCTCCCGGCAAAGGCTGTCGAGGGCGTCCCGGAAGCGCTCGGCGTCCCCGGAGCCGGCCGGGACGGCAACGCCGCTCGCCCCGGTGGCCGCCAGCACGCAGGCATCGTTGGTCGAGGTGTCGCCGTCGACGGTGATGCGGTTGAAGCTGCGGTTCACCGCCGGGGCCAGCAGCGCCTCCAGGTGATCCCGGGCGATGTCGGCGTCGGTGGCGACGAAGGCCAGCATGGTCGCCATGTCCGGCCGGATCATCCCGGCCCCCTTGGCCATGCCGGTCAGCGTCACGGTGCCGCCGGACAATGCCACCCGGCGCGACGCCCCCTTGGGCACTGTGTCGGTGGTGAGAATCGCCGGCGCCGCCGCATCCCAGCCGCTGCCGGCCAGGTTCACCAGGGCATCGGGGACGGCATCGACGATGCGCTGGACGGGCAGGGGCTCGCCGATGACGCCGGTGGAAAACGGCAGCACCTCCTCGGCACGGACGCCGGCTTGCCGGGCGACGGCGGCGCAGCAGGAACGGGCGTCGTCCAGGCCGCGCTGGCCGGTGCCGGCATTGGCGTTGCCGGTGTTGACGAGCAGGTAGCGGCTCCCCGCCGCCGCCATGTGCTCGCGGGCGACATGCACCGGCGCGGCGCAGAACCGGTTGCGGGTGAATACCGCCGCCAGCGTGCTGCCCGGGGCCAGCTCCATGAGGACCAGGTCCCGCTGGCCGGGCTTCTTGATCCCGGCAGCGGCCGTCCCCAGGCGGACCCCGGCGACAGGCAGCATTTCCGGGTGGGCGGGCAGACCGATGGCCATGGTAGCGCCCCTAGCTCAGCTGGCCGCAGCAGTGCTTGTACTTCTTGCCGGAGCCGCACGGGCACGGCTCGTTGCGCCCCACCTTGCGGCCCTCGCGCACGAAGGTGTCGGCGGTCGCCGCGGCAGTCTCGCCCTCGGCGGCCGCGCCGCCGCCGGCCCGGGCGGCCTCGGCCTGCTCCGCCCGGGCCAGGGCGCTTTCACTGTCGGCGTGCTGGGCGCTCACGTCCGCCCGGTCCTGGGGCCGCGGCTGCTCGGCCTCGGCCCGGTCCACATCCTCGGGCTCGCGCACGCGCACGCGCTGGAGCACGCTGACGACCTCGCGCTGGATGTTCTCCAGCATCGCCGAGAACATGTTGAAGGCGTCCTTCTTGAACTCCTGCTTGGGATTGCGCTGGGCATACCCGCGCAGGTGGATGCCCTGGCGCAGGTAGTCCATGGCCGCCAGATGCTCCTTCCACTGGCTGTCCAGGACCTGGAGCATGACCACCTTCTCGAAGCGCCGCAGGGCATCGGCCCCAACCTGCTCCTCCTTCTCCCGGTACGCCTCCTCGGCGCGCTCCAGGATGCGCTCGCGCAGCGGCTCCTCGTGCAGGTCGTCCTCGTTGTCGAGCCACTGGCGAATGGGCAGCTCCAGGGCGAAGTCGCGGGCCAGCCGCGCCTCCAGGCCGTCCGGATCCCACTGCTCGTCGATGCTGCCCGGGGGGATGTACTCGTCGATGACGCGGTTGAGCACGTCCCGTCGCATGACCTGGACGGTCTCGCTGAGGTCGTCGTCGGCCATGAGCTCCTGGCGCTGGCGGTAGATCACCCGCCGCTGGTCGTTGGCGACGTCGTCGAACTCCAGCAGCTGCTTGCGGATGTCGAAGTTGTGCCCTTCCACCTTGCGCTGGGCGTTCTCGATCACCCGCGAGACCATGCCCGACTCGATGGCCTCGCCCTCCTGCATGCCCATGCGCTGCATGAGGCTGGACACCCGCTCGGAGGCGAAGATCCGCAGCAGGCTGTCCTCCAGGGACAGGTAGAACCGGGTCGAGCCCGGGTCCCCCTGGCGGCCGGAGCGCCCGCGCAGCTGGTTGTCCACCCGGCGGGACTCATGGCGCTCGCTGCCGATGACGTGCAGGCCGCCGGCCTCCACCACGCGGCGGTGGCGCTCCTCCCAGTCGGCGCGGACCTTGTCGCGCTCGGCCTCGGTGGCGTCCTCGCCGAGCTCCGCCAGCTCGGCATCCAGATTGCCGCCCAGGACGATGTCGGTACCGCGGCCGGCCATGTTCGTGGCGATGGTCACGGCGCCGGGCTCGCCCGCCTTGGCGATGATGGTCGCCTCGCGCTCGTGCTGCTTGGCGTTGAGCACCTCGTGGGCAATGCCCGCCTCGCGCAGCCGCTGGGAGATCACCTCGGAGACATCGATGGACGCGGTACCCACCAGGATGGGACGGCCGGCGTCGCGGTTGACCTGGATGTCCTCGATGATGGCGTTGATCTTCTCGTCCTGGGAGAGGTAGACGAGATCGTGGTAGTCCTCGCGGATCATGGGCTTGTGGGTGGGGATGACCGCCACCTCCAGCCCGTAGATGTGCTGGAACTCGTAGGCCTCGGTATCCGCCGTGCCGGTCATGCCGGAGAGCTTGTCGTACAGCCGGAAGAAGTTCTGGAACGTGATGGAGGCGACGGTCTGGTTTTCCTTCTGGACCGATACCCCTTCCTTGGCCTCCACCGCCTGATGCAGCCCGTCGGACCACCGGCGCCCGGGCATGGCGCGGCCGGTGAACTCGTCGACGATCACCACCTGGTCGTCACGCACCAGGTACTGGTCGTTGCGATGGTAGAGGTGGTGCGCGCGCAGCGCGGCGTTGACGTGGTGGAGCAGGCCGATGTTCCGCGGGTCGTAGAGGCTGTCGCCCTCCTGCAGCAATCCGGCCTCGGTGAGCAGCTCCTCGACGCGGTCGTGACCCTCCTCGGTGAGATAGGCCTGGCGGGATTTCTCGTCCAGCCAGAAATCCCCCGGCCCCTCTTCCTCCTCCTGGCGCGTCAGGCTCGGGATGAGCGTATTGATGGTCTCGTAGAGCTGGGAGCTCTGCTCGGCGGGCCCGGAGATGATCAGCGGCGTCCGCGCCTCGTCGATGAGAATGGAGTCGACCTCGTCGACGATGGCGAACGACAGGTCCCGCTGCATGCGGTCTTCCAGCCGGAACGCCATGTTGTCGCGGAGATAGTCGAAGCCCAGCTCGTTGTTGGTCGCATAGACGATGTCGCAGGCATAGGCCGCCTGCTTGTCCTCGTGGGCCATGCCCGGGACCACGACGCCGGTGGCCAGCCCCAGGAAGCCGTAGATCCGGCCCATCCACTCGGCGTCACGCCGCGCCAGGTAGTCGTTGACGGTGACCACGTGCACGCTGCTTCCGCCGAGCGTGTTCAGGTAGGCCGCCAGGGTGGCTACCAGGGTCTTGCCCTCGCCGGTCTTCATCTCGGCGATGCGCCCGGAGTGAAGCACCATGCCGCCGATGAGCTGCACGTCGAAATGGCGCATGCCCAGCACGCGGTTCGCCGTCTCGCGCACGGTGGCGAAGGCCTCCGGCAGCAGATCGTCGAGACTCTCCCCCTGGGCGTGGCGCTCGCGGAACTCGTCGGTGCGGGCCTGCAGCTGCTCGTCCGTCAGCGCCTGGACTTCCGGCTCCAGCGCGTTGATGCGCTCCACCGTCTTCCACAGCTTGCGGAGCTGGCGCTCGTTGCGCGTACCGAAAACCTTCTTGGCGATTGCACCTAGCATAGGGTCCTTCTCGATGACAGTGTGGGCGCGGGACGCGTTCCCCGGCGGTATCCCGACTTCGCGGCATCTCCGGTGCCACGGGTCGGCATCCCGGGCGAGCTCTGGCATGCTCACCGGCCGGCATGACGCCGGAATGACATCCACGACGACGGGGGTAGCCCGTCGAAATGCCGTATCATACCTGATTACCCGGGAAACTTCAGGCGTAGGGGGACACCGCATGGGCGACGGCAGCAACGGACCGAGGCGCGTCGGCGGTACGCTGAAACAGGCCGGCGGCACCGTGGGCGACCTGTATGCGCACGCACGGCGGTTGCGCGAGCGCGAGCAGCTGCTGGCCGGCGAGCTCCCCGGGGAGGCCAGGGAGCACGTACGTCTCGCCCGGCTGGATCACGACGAGATGCTCCTGCTGACGGACCGCCCCGAATGGCGTCACCGGCTGCGTTACCTCGCGCCGCGGCTGCAGGATGTGGTGGAACGGCAGGCGGGCTTCCGGCCGCGGCAGGTGACCGTGCGCGTCGGTCAGCTGCCGGAACGCACCCGGCAGACGCCGCCGCGCACCCTGTCGCCGGCGGCCGGCCGGACGCTGGCCTCGGCGGCCGCCCACATGCCGGACCCGCGGCTGGCCGCCGCCCTGGAGCGGCTGGCCTCGCGCACGCCGTCCGACGACACCGACAACGACTGACGGCTACGTCCTGAAAGGTTTCGTAAGGAAACGCTGGATCATTCCCGCGTGCTTCGGCGCACCGCAGCGGTCGCCGGCCGGAAACGCGCGGGAGGCGTCCAGCGTCGCCTTAGCTCGTCGCGGGCGCGGACAGCGGCTGATCGAAGGACAGCGGTGCGGGCTCCTCACCCTCGAAGGTCACCGTCTCCCAGGCCGTGGCGTCCGCCAGCAGGGCCCGCAGCAGCATGTTGTTCAGGTGGTGGCCGGACTTGTAGCCGCTGAACGAGCCGATGACGCTGTAGCCGAGCTGGTAGAGATCGCCGATGGCGTCCAGGATCTTGTGCTTGACGAACTCGTCCCGGTAGCGCAACCCGTCCTCGTTGAGGATGCGGTAGTCGTCGACCACGATGGCGTTGTCCAGGCTGCCCCCCAGGGCCAGGCGGTTCGCCTGCAGCGTCTCGATGTCGCGCATGAAACCGAACGTCCGGGCCCGCGAGATCTCCTTGACGAACGACGTGGCGGAGAAGTCCACGGACGCCTGCTGCATGCCGGAGTCGAACACCGGGTGGTCGAACTCGATGGTGAAGTCCACCTTGAAGCCGTCGAACGGCTCGAAACGGACCCACTTGTCGTCGTCCTCTACCATGATGGGCTTGCGGATCCGCACGAAGCGCTTGGGCGCATCCTGCTCCTGGATACCGGCGGACTGGATCAGGAACACGAAGGGCCCGGCGCTGCCGTCCATGATCGGGACCTCGGCATTGCTGAGCTCGACGATGACGTTGTCGATGCCCAGCCCCGCCAGGGCCGAGAGCAGGTGCTCGACGGTGGCGACACGCACGCCGTCCCGCACCAGGCAGGTGGATAAAAGCGTATCCCCGACATTCTCCGGGTGGGCGGAGATCTCCCACGACTCGTCCAGATCCGTGCGCCGGAACACGATCCCTGAGTTGGCGGGCGCCGGCAGCAGGGTCAGGTAGACCTTCTCCCCCGTGTGCAGGCCAACCCCGGTCGCCCGAATGACGTTCTTCAATGTACGCTGGCGAACCATGGCAGCGATATACTCCTTCCCCGGCCCGGAAACCGGGCTCGTTGTCACGGATCCGGACCTCGGATCAACCCTTCCCGGAATGGCGCGTCATTGTACTGTAATGCGTGTCTTTTGCATACTGCAGCGCAACATAACAGGCCGCCGGGTCGGCTGCGGCCTGCATGGTAGCGCGGTGCGGCACCGCCGCACGTGCAATGGTTCACACAATCGTCATGCGCGCCAGCCGGGATCTCAGTCGGCCTGACGCCGCAGGAACGCCGGAATGTCCAGGTAGTCCATGTCGCCGGACTCCCCGTACTTGTCGTTCGCTGCCTTCTTGCGGGCGGCGGCCGGCTTCTCCAGCTCGTCGTAATCCACCTCGCCGGAGGCCTTCTTCACCGTCCGCAGCTGCGGCGTCTTGTTGTCGTCGGACTTCGTCTGACCCAGGCCGGTCGCGACCACTGTGACCCGCAGCTCGTTCTCGAGTTCCGGATCGATCACGGTACCGACCACCACGGTGGCATCCTCGGAGGCGAATTCACGAACGGCCTGGCCCACCTCGTCGAACTCGCCGATCCCCAGGTCCATGCCCGCGGTGACGTTGACGAGAATGCCGTTGGCCCCGTGCAGGTTGAAGTCCTCCAGCAGCGGACTGGAAATGGCCCGCTCCGCCGCCTCGCGGGCACGACCCTCGCCCGAGGCGGCGCCGGTGCCCATGACCGCCATGCCCATCTCGGACATCACGGTGCGGACGTCGGCGAAGTCCACGTTGATGAGCCCCGGCCGGGTGATGAGCTCGGCAATGCCGCGCACCGCCCCCAGCAGGACGTCGTTGGCCGCCTTGAACGCATCCAGGAGCGTCAGGTTGCGGCCCAGCTCGCTGAGCAGCTTCTCGTTGGGAATGGTGATCAGCGAGTCCACCGTGCGGCTGAGCTCCTCGATGCCTTCCTGGGCGACGCGCATGCGCTTGCCCCCCTCGAAGGGGAACGGCTTGGTCACCACGGCGACGGTGAGAATGCCCATCTCGCGGGCGATGTCCGCCACCACCGGTGCCGCGCCGGTGCCGGTGCCGCCGCCCATGCCGGCGGTGATGAACACCATGTCCGCCCCTTCCAGGGACTCGGCGATGCGTTCGCGATCCTCCACGGCGGCGTTGCGGCCCACGTCCGGGTGCGCGCCGGCACCCAGGCCCTTGGTGATGTTGCTGCCCAGCTGCAGCACGGTCTTCGCCGAGGTGTTCTTCAACGCCTGGGCGTCGGTGTTGGCGCAGATGAAGTCCACGCCCTCGATGTCCGCGGCGACCATGTGCTGCACGGCGTTGCCGCCGCCGCCACCGACACCGATGACCTTGATGACCGCGTTCTGGCTGAACGAATCCATGAGTTCAAACATGGCACTGCCTCCTTCTCACTGTGTGCCGTGACGACCTTTTGCCGTCACGGACCCGACCCGAACTCGACAGGGATCCGCCGGACCCCTAGAAATTCCCCTGAAACCAGTTCTTCATGCGCTCCCAGAGGGCACTGGCACCCTCGTTCCTGTCATAGTCCACGGCCGTGGGATGCCCCCGGCGACCGGCACCGAAGTGCAGCAACCCGACGCCCGTGGAGTACACCGGGTTGCGGACCACGTCCGAGAGCCCGGTGACGTTCTGCGGTACGCCGATGCGCACCGGCATGTGAAAGACTTCCTCGGCCAGCTCGATGGCGCCCTCCATCTTCGAGCTGCCGCCGGTAAGGACGACGCCGGCGGCGATCAGGTCCTCGAAGCCGCTGCGGCGCAGCTCCTGCTGCACCAGCGTCATGAGTTCCTCGTAGCGCGGCTCCACCACCTCGGCCAGGGTCTGGCGCGACAGCCTGCGGGCCGGCCGGTCGCCCACGGACGGGACCTCGATGGTCTCGTCGGCGCCGGCCAGCTGGGACAGCGCGCAGGCGTACTTCACCTTGATCTCCTCGGCGTGCTGCGTGGGCGTGCGCAGCGCCACGGCGATGTCGTTGGTGACCTGGTCGCCGGCGATGGGAATGACCGCCGTATGGCGGATGGCGCCGTCGGTGAACACGGCGATGTCCGTGGTGCCGCCGCCGATGTCCACCAGGCACACGCCCAGCTCCTTCTCGTCCTCGGTGAGAACGGCGTGGCTGGAGGCCAGCTGCTCGAGGATGACGTCGTCGACTTCCAGGCCGCAGCGGCGGATGCACTTGACGATGTTCTGCGCCGCACTGACCGCGCCGGTGACCATGTGCACCTTGGCTTCCAGGCGCACGCCGGACATGCCGATGGGCTCGCGGATGCCCTCCTGGCTGTCGATGATGAATTCCTGGGGCAGGATGTGGAGGATCTTCTGGTCCGCCGGGATGGCCACGGCCCGGGCGGCATCGATCACCCGGTCCAGGTCCGCCTGGCCCACCTCCTTGTCGCGAATGGCCACGATGCCGTGGGAGTTCAGGCTGCGGACGTGACTGCCGGCGATGCCGACGTACACGGAATGGATCTGGCAGCCGGCCATGAGCTCGGCCTCTTCCACGGCCCGCTGGATGGACTGGACCGTGGACTCGATGTTGACCACCACCCCCTTCTTCAGGCCGCGCGACGGATGCGAGCCGATGCCGCTGATCTCCACCTCGCCACTGGCGCCGACCTCGCCCACGATGGCGACGACCTTGGACGTGCCGATGTCCAGGCCGACCAGCAGACTCTGTTCCGTTTTCTTCGTCATGCTCGCGTCCTCTCTCAGTTGGGCGCGTCGTCTTGTTGATCCCGCCAGCGCACGCTGAAGCCGTTGGGGTAGCGCAGATCCGCCCGGGCCAGGCCGGCCTCCCGCTCCCGGGCCACCTGGGGATAGGCGGTGACGAACCGCTCCATCCGCTGCTGCAGGTTGTCCTGCCCCAGGCGCAGCCGCGCGCCGGTATCCAGCTCCGCGGTCCAGGACTCGCGGGCGTCCATGCGCAGCCCGGTGACCCCGAAGCCGATGGGCTCCAGCGCGCGCTGCAGCTGCCGGTAGCGGTCCCTGACCTCGTCGTGCCGCCCCTGCGGGCCGCCGAGCTCCGGCAGCCCCGACGGCCAGGTCGCCCGTTGCGCGGCGAACACGTCGCCACCCGCCCCCAGAAGGGCCTCGTCGTTCCACACGGCGACGGCCTCCTGCTCGCGGATCTTCACGCGCAGCTGCCCGGGCCAGACGCGGCGCACGGCCGCGGTCTCGACCCAGGGCAGCCCCTCCAGGGCGCCGCGGATGGCGGTTACGTCCAGACCCCAGAAGCCGTCGTCCAGGTGACCCTCCAGGGCATCGCGCAGGTCGCCCTCGCGCACGTGCTCCAGGCGGCTGTCGAAGTGCACGGACTCCAGCGGGAACGTGTCCGGGGCCAGCACCCAGGCGACGCCCCAGACCGCACCCGCGAGCGTTGCGGCGGCCCCCGCTCCTCCCGCAAAGCGCAGCAGCCAACGCCCGACGCGGGCACGCCGGGCGCTGCGCTCGGCCGGGTCCGTGCCCTGCCGACGGCGCCGGGCGCCCCGTTGTTCGCGTTCGCGCTTCATGCGCCCGCCTCCTCGCTGGTCAGCAGGATCCGCCAGACCAGCTCCTGGAAATCCATGCCCGCGGCCGCGGCCGACATGGGCACCAGGGAGTGGTCGGTCATGCCGGGAATGGTGTTCACCTCCAGCAGCCAGAATGCGCCGTCGGCATCCCGCATGACGTCCACCCGCCCCCATCCGCGGCCGTCCAGGGCGCGGAAGGCGTCTTCCGCCAGCGCGTTCAACCGCGCCAGCTCGCCCTCCGGCAGGCCGCACGGACAGTGGTACTGGGTGTCGTCGGCCTCGTACTTGGCGGCGAAGTCGTAGAACGTGCGCGGGGTCTCCAGCCGGATGGCCGGGAGGACCTCGCCGCCCAGCAGCGAGATGGTGTACTCCTCGCCCGCGATCCAGCGCTCGGCGAGCACGTCGCCGTCGTAGCGCGCCGCCTCGGCGCGGGCCTGATCGAGCCCGGCCGCCGTGGTCACGCGGGTCATGCCGATACTGGAGCCCTCGTGGGCCGGCTTGACGATCAGCGGCAGGCCGAGGCTGCCCAGGACCTGCTCGTCCGGGGTCTCCGGGCGCAGCGTCATGTACTCGGGCGTGGGCAGCCCCGCCCCGCGCCAGACCTGCTTGCTGCGCAGCTTGTCCATGGCCAGGGCCGAACCCAGGACGCCGCTGCCCGTGTACGGCATCCCCAGCAGTTCCAGGCCCGCCTGGATGACGCCGTCCTCGCCGCCGCGGCCGTGCAGGGCGATGAAGGCGCGGTCGTAGCCGCCGCTGTCCAGCACCTGCAGCACGTCCCGGCCGGCGTCCACGGCGTGGGCGTCGACCCCGCGGGCCTGCAGGCCGGCGAGCACCTCCCGGCCGCTGCGCAGGGAGATCTCCCGCTCGGCGGACCAGCCGCCCATGAGAACCGCGACGCGGCCCAGGTCAGCGGGCTGTGGGGTCCGGTGCCGCTCAGCCATCACCATCCCTCCGTGCCTCACCGGCGACGCGCACTTCCGGCTGCAGCAGCACGCCGGCGTGGTCGTGGACGCGCTGCTGCACCTCGTCGATCAGCCCCTCGATGTCCGCGGCGGTGGCGCCGCCGTCGTTGAGAATGAAGTTGGCGTGCTTGTCCGAGACCACGGCGCCGCCCCGGCGCAGCCCCTTGAGGCCGGCGGCCTCGATCAGGCGGGCGGCATGGTCGCCCTCCGGGTTGCGGAACACCGAGCCGCAGCTGGGCCGGCCCATGGGCTGGGTGGCGGCCCGGCGCCCCAGCAGCTCGCGGATGCGGCCCATGGCGGCGTCGGCGTCGCCGGTGACCAGCTGCAGGCGGCAGCCGACGAACCATTCCTCGTCGGGGCCGTCCACGCTGCGGTAGCCGACGGCATACTCCCGCGGCAGCCGCTCGCGGAGGACGCCGGCGCGATCCACGGTCTCCACCGCTTCCACCACTTGCCAGGTCTCGCCGCCGAAGGCGCCGGCATTCATGGCCAGCGCGCCCCCCATGGTTCCCGGAATACCGGCGAGGAACTCGGCGTCGACCAGCCCCTGGCGGGCGGCGAACCGGGCCACCTTGGCACAGGCCACGCCGCACTCGGCCCGCACCCGGTTGCCCGGAAGGCGCTCCAGGGCGTCCACGCCCCCCTGGAGGTAGATCACGGTGCCGCGCACGCCGCCGTCCCGGATCAGCAGGTTGCTGCCCAGGCCGCACCACAGCAGCGGCTCGTCGTCCGGCACCCGGCGCAGGAATGCCGCCAGGTCGTCGCGGTCCGCCGGGCGGTAGAACCGGTCCGCCGGGCCGCCGACCCGCCACGTGGTGTGCCGGGCCATGGGCTCGTCCCGCCGCAGCTCGCCGCGCAGCGCCGTCGTGCCCGCCATGGCCATCATGCCGCACCTCCTTCCAGGTGGGCCTGGAGCTGTCCCGCGGCGCCGCCGATGCTGCCGGCGCCCAGGGTCAGCAGGATGTCGCCACCGCGGAGCACCCCCGGCAGGGTGGCGACCAGCTCGTCGATGGTCTCCACGAACACCGGCTGCACGCCGCCGCGGGCGCGCATGGCCGCGCACAGGGAGCGGCCGTCGGCGCCGGCGACCGGCTCCTCGCCGGCGGCGTGGACCTCCGTGACCACCAGTGCGTCCGCCTCCCCCAGAACCCGCGCAAAGTCGTCGAACAGGTCCCGCGTGCGGCTGTAGCGGTGCGGCTGGAACGCCAGCACCAGGCGCCGGTCCGGCCAGCCCGAGCGCACCGCTTCCAGCACGGCGCGGATCTCGCTGGGGTGATGGCCGTAGTCGTCCACCACCAGGGCGTGTCCGCCCCCGGGCAGGGGCAGCTCGCCGTAGCTCTGGAAACGCCGGCCGATGCCCTGGAACTCGTCCAGCGCCCGCACGATGGCGTCCCGGTCCACGCCCAGCTCGTCGGCGATGGTGATGGCCGCCAGGGCATTGAGGACGTTGTGCCGGCCCGGAAGGTTGAGGCGCACGTCCAGGGTGTCCGCATCGCCGTTCATGCGCACGCGGAAGTGGGTCTGCGCGCCCTGCTGGCGGATGTCGAACGCCCGCAGGTCCGCGGCGGAGTCCACGCCGTAGGTGCGCACCGGCCGCGTGACCTCCGGCGCCAGCGCCGCCACCTCCGGGTCGTCCAGGCACAGCACCGCCAGCCCGTAGAACGGGATGTGGTGCAGGAACTCCAGGAAGGTGCTGCGCAGGCGCTGGAAGTCACCGCCGTAGGTGCCCAGGTGATCGGCGTCGATATTGGTGACCGCGGCGATCATCGGCTGCAGGTACAGGAACGAGGCATCGCTCTCGTCCGCCTCCGCCACCAGGAACTGGCTCTCGCCCAGCCGGGCGTTGGTCCCGGCGCTGGTCAGCCTCCCGCCGATCACGAACGTGGGATCGAGGCCGCCTTCCGCCAGCACGCTCGCCACCAGGCTGGTGGTGGTGGTCTTGCCGTGGGTGCCCGCCACCGCCACGCCGTAGCGGAAGCGCATGAGCTCCGCCAGCATCTCGGCGCGCGGCACCACGGGGATGCGGCCCTCCCGCGCCGCCTGGACTTCCGGGTTGTCCTCGCCGACGGCGCTGGACACCACCACGGCATCCGCCCCGGCAACGTGCTCGCGGGCATGGCCCATGGCGATGCTCGCCCCCAGGCTCTCCAGCCGCTGGGTGACCGGGTTGCCGCGCAGGTCGCTGCCCGAGATGCGGTAGCCGAGATTCAGCAGCACCTCGGCGATGCCGCCCATGCCGGCACCGCCGATGCCGACGAAATGGATGCTGCGCACCCGGCCCATGGTGCCCGGGCGGGTGTGGTCCCAGTGCGCTTGCGGGGTTCCGCCGCTCATCGCGCCACCTCCAGGCAGTATTCCGCCACCGTCTCCGCCGCATCCGGACGTGCGCGCCCGCGCGCCGCACGGGCCATCTCCCGCAGGCGCTCGCGGTCCTCGCCCAGGCCCTGCAGGATCGCGGCCAGGCGCTCGGCGTTGAGCTCCGCCTGCGGCAGCAGCACCGCCGCGCCGACGTCGCTGAGATAGCGGGCATTGGCCGTCTGGTGGTCGTCCACTGCATGCGGCAGCGGCACCAGCACCGCGGGCACGCCGGCGATGGCCAGCTCGCTCACGGTGAGTGCGCCCGCCCGGCAGACCACCACGTCCGCCCATGCGTACGCCTCGGCCATGTCGTCGACAAAGGCGTCGATCCGTGCCTCGACCCCGGCCGCGCGATAGCAGCTCCGCGCCAGGTCCTCGGTAATGCGGCCGCTCTGGTGGCGCACCTCCGGGCGCGCTTCCGGCGGCAGCAGGCCCAGCGCCACCGGCACGCTCTCGTTCAGGACCCGGGCACCCAGGCTGCCTCCCACCACGAGGAGCCGCCAGCAGCCGGTACGAGCCGGGCGCTTCTCGGGGGGAGGCAGACGCAGGATGTCGCCGCGCACGGGGTTGCCGGTCACTTCGGCCCGGTCGTCCGGGAACGCCCCGGGGAACCCGGCCAGGACCCGGCGCGCGAGCCGCGACAGGACGCGGTTGGTCAGCCCCGCCCGGGCGTTCTGCTCGTGGATCACCAGCGGGCAGCGCAGCAGCCACGCCGCCAGGGCACCGGGGCCGGCGGCATAGCCGCCCACGCCGAGCACCGAGCGCGGGCGCCGGCGGCGCAGCACCCGGGCTGCCTGCATCGTCCCGCGCAGGATGCGCCAGGGCGCCAGCAGCCACCCGGCCATGCCCTTGCCCCGCAGCGCGCGGGCGCTCAGCCACTCCAGCGCCAGGCCGGCCTCGGGAACCACGCGGGCCTCCAGGCCCTCGCGGGTGCCGAGCCAGACCACCGGCACGCCCCGGGCGCGCAGGGCGTCGGCCACGGCCAGGGCCGGGAAGACATGCCCCCCGGTCCCGCCGGCCATGATCAGCACCGGGGCTTCGCTGGCCGCCCGACTCATGACGACTCCCTCCGGCGCGATACCGCACGCCCGGCCATGCGGCGCTCGTAGTCCACGCGCAGTACCACCGCCAGCGCCAGGCCGGTGGTCAGCAGGCTGCTGCCGCCATAGCTCATCAGGGGCAGGGTCAGCCCTTTGGTCGGCAGCAGCCCCATGCTTACGCCGATGTTGATGAAGCTCTGCAGGCCCAGCCAGAACCCCACCGCCAGGGCGACATAGCCGCCGAAGGGCTGCCCGGCGCGCAGCGCGGCCATGCCGATGGCCAGGATCCGGCGGACGATCCAGGCATACAGGGCCACCGCCGCCAGTACGCCGACCAGTCCGAGCTCCTCGGCGAGCACGGCGAAGACGAAGTCCGTGTGCGCTTCCGGCAGGTAGAACAGTTTCTGCACGCTGGCGCCCAACCCCACGCCGAACCATTCGCCGCGGCCGATGGCGATCAGCGACTGCGTGAGCTGGAAGCCGGAATTGAAAGGGTCGGCCCAGGGGTCCACGAACGCGGTCAGGCGCGTCACCCGGTACGGCGAGGTCACGATCAGCGCCCAGGCCAGGCCGCCCACACCGGCGACCAGGACGGCGAAGCGCCACAGCGGCACGCCGCCGAGGAACAGCAGGCCCAGGCCGGTGGCGGCGAGCACCATGGCGGCGCCGAAATCCGGCTGCAGGAGCAGCAGCATCCCTGTTGCGCCCAGGAGAACCACGGGGATCAGGAATCCCTGCATGCTGTGACGGACCATGTCGCCGCGCCGGGCCATGTACGCCGCCAGGTAGAACAGCACGCCGAACTTCGCGATCTCGGAGACCTGCAGGTGCACGGGGCCCAGCGGGATCCAGCGGCGGGCACCGTTGACCTCGAGCCCGAGCCCCGGCACGAGGACCGCCAGCAGCAGCGCGAAGGCGGCCACCAGGAAGACGCCGCTGGCCCGGTACCACAGCGCGGTGGGGAACTGCAGGACCAGCGTCCCGGCGATCAGGGTGAGCGCCAGGAATCCCGCCTGGCGGGCCGCGTAGTGGAACGGCTCGCCGAACTGGTTCGCGGCCAGGGACATGGACGCCGAGGTCATCACGATCAGCCCCAGCAGCATGGCGGCGCCCAGGGCGGCCAGCAGGCGATAGTCCAGGTGCGACCACAGGGTGGTGGTGGTACGGGGTTCCCCCGCGGCGGCGGCGAGCGTACGCAGGCTCATGACCCCAGCCTCCCCACGGCCTCGGCAAAGGCGTCTCCTCGCGCCTCGTAGCCGGTGAACTGGTCGAAGCTGGCACAGGCCGGCGACAGCAGGACGGTGTCGCCGGCCTCGGCCACGCCGTCGGCGCGGGCCACGGCATCGTCCATGTCCCGGGCCCGGATCACCGGGGCGCAGCCCTCGAGGGCGCGGGCCAGCTGCCCGGCGTCCTCGCCCAGGAGCACCACGGCGCGCGCCTTGCCCGCAAGGGCCCCGGCCAGGGGCGCGAAGTCCGCGCCCTTGCCCTGGCCGCCGGCGATGAGGACCAGCGGCCCGTCGAGACCGGCCACGGCCGCCAGGGCGGCGCCGACGTTGGTCGCCTTGGAGTCGTTGATCCAGCGCACGCCGCCGCGATCGCCCAACCATTGCATGCGGTGGGGCAGCCCGGCGAACGACTGCAGCACGGCGATGCACTCCTCCGAGGGCAGGCCCACCGACTCGGCCAGGGCCAGCGCGGCCAGCGCGTTGAGCTGATTGTGGCGCCCCTGCAGGGCGAGCCGCCTGACCGGCAGCAGCGGGTCGTGGTCGCGGGCGAGCCACGGCTCACCGTCGTGGTGAACCACGCCGTAGCCCCCGGCGGACGGCGCCCCGAGCCCGAAGGGCCGTACCGCCCGGCGCCGCCGGGCCATGGCGGCGACCCGCGGATCGTCCCGGTTGATGATCATCACGCCGTCGCCGTCGTAGACCCGCGCCTTGATGGCGGCATAGGTGTCCACGTCGCCGTGGCGGTCCATGTGATCGGCGCTGACGTTGAGCACGGCCGCGGCGGCGGGCCGGAGGCTGTACGTGGTCTCCAGCTGGAAGCTGGACAGCTCCAGCACGTAGAGATCCGGCTCGGGATCGCCGAGCAGGTCCAGCGCCGGCGTTCCCAGGTTGCCGCCGACGCCGGCCCTCTTGCCCGCGGCCGCGGCCATTTCTCCCACCAGCGTGGTGACGGTGCTCTTGCCGTTGGAACCGGTGATGGCCACCACCGGGGCCCGCGCATGGCGGGAGAAGAGCTCGATCTCGCTGATCACGGGCACGCCGTAGAGGCGCGCCTGGCGCACGGCCGGCTGGTCCAGGGACACGCCCGGGCTGACCACGATCTCGCCGGCGTCGGCCAGCAGGGCCGGGTCCAGCTCGCCGAGGTGGAGCGGAATGCCGGCATCCAGTTCCCGGACGGCATCGGCTGCCGGCGGCTGCCGACGCGTATCCACGGCGGCCACGGGCAGGCCGCGGCCGTGCAGGAAGCGCACGCAGGCCTCGCCGGTCCGCCCCAGACCTACAACCACCGTTGTCCGTGCCCTTGTTGCCATGGCTTCCTGCATCACCGGATCTTCAACGAGGCCAGCCCGACCAGCACCAGGATCACCGTGATGATCCAGAAGCGGACGATCACCCGCGGCTCGGGCCAGCCCTTGAGCTCGAAATGGTGGTGGAGCGGCGCCATGCGGAAGATGCGCCGGCCGGTGAGCTTGTACGAGGTCACCTGGAGCATCACCGACACGGTCTCCACCACGAACACGCCCGCCATGATGAACAGCACCACCTCCTGGCGGACCACCACGGCCAGGATGCCCAGCGCTGCGCCCAGGGCCAGGGCGCCGACGTCGCCCATGAACACCTGGGCGGGATAGGCGTTGAACCAGAGGAATCCGAGACCGGCTCCCACCAAGGCGCCGCAGAAGATCACCACTTCGCCGACGCCGGGCACGAACGGGATGCCCAGGTAGTCCGCGAACTGGAAGTGGCCGGAGGCATAGGCGAATACGCCCAGCGCCCCGCCCACCAGCACCGCCGGGTTGATGGCCAGCCCGTCCAGCCCGTCGGTGAGGTTGACCGCGTTGCTCGCGCCCACCACCACCAGGTAGGCCAGCGGGATGAACAGCCAGCCCAGCTGCCAGGTGACGTCCTTGAGGAACGGCAGGATGAGCGTGGTCTCCACGGAGTTCTCCGCGGTGGCGAACAGCGCAACCGCGGCACCGAGGCCGGCCACGGACTGCCAGAAGTACTTCTGCCGCGCCGCCAGCCCGCGGCTGTTGCCGTAGCGCAGCTTGAAGTAGTCGTCCACGCCGCCGATCAGGCCGAAGGCCAGCGTGGTCAGGAGCACGATCCACACGTAGCGGTTGCTCAGGTCCGACCACAGCACTGTCGCCAGGGCGATGGCCACCAGGATCATGGCCCCGCCCATGGTCGGCGTGCCGGCCTTGGACAGATGGGACTGCGGCCCGTCGTCGCGCACCTGCTGGCCGATCTGGTACTGGCCCAGGCGGCGGATCACCAGGGGGCCGACCACGAAGGAGATCATCAGCGCCGTGAGCACGCCCAGGATGCCCCGGAGGGTGATGTACTGGAACACCCGGAAGCCGCTGTGGATCTCCTCGAGGTAGGCGGCCAGATGGAACAGCATGTCAGTCCTCCCCTCCGGCCGGCTCCGCGGCCTGCAGCCCGCGCACGATGCGCTCCATGCCCATGCTGCGGGAGCCTTTCACCAACACCGTCACGCCCGCGGTGAGCTCGCGGCGCAATGCCTGCAGCAGGGCGTCGCGGTCGTCGAAATGCTGCGCGCCGGCACCGAAGGCGCGTGCCGCCTCCCGGCTGAGCTCGCCCAGGGTGAACAGCCGCTGGATGCCGGCCCGGCGCGCCCGCTCGCCGGCGTCGGCGTGCAGCGCTGCGGCCTCGTCACCCAGCTCGCCCATGTCGCCGAGCACCAGCCAGGCGGCGCCGTCCGACTGCGTCAGCACCTCCAGGCCCGCCGCCAGGGAGGCGGGATTGGCGTTGTAGGTATCATCCAGCAGGACGCTGCCCGCCGGTCCGCTCTGGCGGCTGAGACGGCCGCCCATGGGCGTGAACCCTTGCAGGCCGTCGGCGATGGTGGCCGCATCGATGCCGAGAGCCGTCGCGCCTGCCGCCGCGGCCAGGGCGTTGTAGAGGTTGTGCCGCCCCGGAACCGGGAGCCCGACGGCCACGCGGCCGTCGGGCAGATCCAGCGTCACGGGGCCGTTCGCGGTCGCGGACGGCTGCGCCCGGACCTGCGCCGGGGCGTCGATGCCGAAGTCCACGATCCGGCGCTGGCCGGCCAGCCCGCGCCAGAGGTCGGCATAGGCGTCGTCGGCGTTGATCACCGCAGTGCCGTCGGCGGCCAGCCCCCGGAAGAGCTCGCCCTTGCCCCGGGCGACGGCGTCCAGGCCGCCGAAGCCCTCGAGATGGGCGGGGCCGGCGTTGGTGACCAGGCCCACCTCCGGCTCGGCGACGGCGGTCAGGGCCGCGATCTCGCCCAGGTGGTTGGCGCCCATCTCGATCACGGCGTAGCGGTGCTCGCCGGACAGCCGCGCCAGGGTCAGGGGCACGCCGATATCGTTGTTCAGGTTGCCCTGGGTCGCCAGCGTGGGGGCCGCGCGCTCCAGGATGGCGGCCAGCATCTGCTTCACCGTGGTCTTGCCGTTACTGCCCGTGAGGCCGATGACCCGGGCCGGGCTCCGGCGCCGCCACAGGCGCGCCAGGTCGGCCAGGGCCCGCCGCGTGTCGTCGACGACCAGCGCGGGCCGGCCCGGCGGGGGCTCGTGGTGGACCATGACGGCGGCGGCGCCCCGCTCCAGGGCCGCCGCAGCGTACGCGTGGCCGTCGAAGCGCTCGCCGGCCAACGCCACGAACAGCTCGCCGGGCGCCACCCGGCGGCTGTCCGTGGTAATGCCGTGGAACTCTACCGATGCTCCTTCCAGCCGCGCCGTCAGGGGCGTCGTCAGCTCGTCCAGCCGGTAGCGGATCATGTCGCACCTCCGGACTGGATGCCGGCGACGGTCTCGCGATCGCTGAAATGCCGGGACCCCGCCGCGGTGACCTGCTCGGTCTCGTGACCCTTGCCGGCCACCAGGACGGTGTCACCGGGCTCGGCCTCGGCCAGGGCGGCGGCAATGGCGCTGGCACGGTCGCGGATCATGCGGGCGCGGCCCGGCCGACGCAAACCGTTGCCCATGGCCGACAGAATGGCGTCGGGATCCTCGCCGCGGGGATTGTCGTCGGTGAGAACGAGGCAGTCGGCACGGGCCTCGGCGGCGGCGGCCATCAACGGACGCTTGCCCGGGTCGCGCTCGCCGCCGCAGCCGAACACGCACCACAGCCGGCCCTTCGTGTGCTCGCGCAGCGCCATCAGCGCCGCCTCCAGCGCCCCGGGCGTGTGGGCATAGTCGACCACGGCCAGCGCCCGGCCGGGTGCCGGGAACGGCTCCATGCGCCCGGGTACCGGCCGGATGCGCTGCAGCGCCGCGTGCAGCGCCTCGCCGTGCAGCCCCTGCCCCACCAGGACGGCGATGACCGCGAGCAGGTTGGCGGCGTTGAAGCGGCCCAGGAGCGGTGCGTCGACGTCGACGACACCCGCCGGCGTAATGGCGCTGAGCCGCAGCCCTTCCGCGCCCGTGTGCAGCGATGTGCAGATCACTTCCGCGTCGGCATCGGAATCCAGCGAATAGTCGATCACCTGCACGCCGGCGTCGCGGAGCTCGCGGCGCAGCCGCGCGCCCAGGGGATCATCGCGGTTGAGCACCGCCAGGCGCAGGCCGCTGGTGCGGAACAGCCGCGCCTTGGCCTCGGCATAGGCCTCGGGTCCGCCGTGATAGTCCAGGTGGTCACGGCCCAGGTTCGTCAGCACGGCGGTATCGAATGGCACGGCGGCGACCCGGTGCTGCACCAGCGCATGGGAGGAGACCTCCATGGCCACCCGAGCGGCGCCCTCGCCGACGAAACGGCGCAGCAGCCGCTGGACGGTGGCGGCGTCCGGAGTGGTCATGCCGGTATCGCTGACGGCCCCGGGAAAGCCCGCCCCCAGGGTGCCCAGCACGGCGCAGCGCCGGCCCGGCTCGTCCAGGGCGGCGGCGAGGAACTGGGTCACCGAGGTCTTGCCGTCGGTTCCGGTGACACCGAGGCACTGCAGCTCCCGGGCCGGCTCGCCGTGGACGCGGGCGGCCAGCTCCCCGAGGCAGGCGCCGAGATCGGGCACCGCGACCAGGGGTACGCCGGCGTCCCGGCAGGCGTGCTCGGCGTCCGCCACGCCCGCGGCCGGGCCCGGCTCGTAGAGCACGGCGGAGGCCCCGGCGGCGAGCGCGGCCGGCAGGTGATCGAGCCCGTGGCACCGGCTGCCCGCCACCGCGGCGAAGGCGCGGCCGGGGCCGGCGCGCCGGCTGTCCACCACGACGTCGCGGATCTCCGGGTCGGCCGCGGGCGGCTCCACCGGCAACCCCTGGAGCACCGCGTGCAGGGGCCGGCCCCGGGCCTTCTGCAATGCCGCGCTCATGGCTGCCCCTCCCCCATGGCGGTCAGCGGCTCCGGGCCCGACGGGCGCTGCAGGCCGTCCGGCGGGACGTTCAGAAGCCGCAGGGCCCCGCCCATGACCTCGGAGAAAACCGGTGCCGCGACCTGGCCGCCGTAGTAGGCATCCCCCGAGGGCTCGTCCAGCATGACCGTCATGACCAGCTCCGGATCGCTGGCCGGGGCCATGCCCGCGAACCAGGCGACGTAACGATCCTCGGCATAGCCGCCGTTGACCGACTTGTGCACGGTGCCGGTCTTGCCGGCGATCCGGTACGCGGGCACCTGCGCCCGCACCGCGGTGCCGCCCGGTGACGCCGCCTGCTCCAGCATGGCCAGAACGTCGTCGGCCGTGGCCTCGCTCATGATCCGCTCGCGTTCCGCGGGGGCATCGGTACGGATCAGCGACGGCGCGGGCATGGTGCCGTCGCCGGCAATGGCGGCATACGCGCGGGTCAGCTGCAGCGGCGTGACCGAGAGCCCGTAGCCGAACGCCAGGGTCGCGCGCTCGAGCTCGTTGTCCGGCGGCATGTCCGCGAGCCGGCCGCCCGCCTCGCCGGGAAAGCCGACGCCGGTGCGCTGGCCGAAGCCGGCGCGCCCGAGGAACCGCCACAGACGCTCCTCGTCCATGGCCAGCGCCAGCTTGGCGGCGCCCACGTTGCTCGACTTGCTGATGACCGTGGATACGTCGATGCGTCCGTAGTCATGCGCGTCGCGAACCCGGTGGCCGCCTACCCGCAGGACCCCCGGCCCGGTATCGATCATGGTGTCGGGCGTGACCATGCCGGCCTCCAGGGCCGCGGCCACGGTGAACGGCTTGATGGTGGAGCCCGGCTCCCAGGCATCCACCAGCGCGGCGTTGCGCCGGTTGGCCGCGTGCAGCGAGGAGCGGTCGTTGGGATTGAACGCCGGCTGATTCGCCAGCGCCAGGATCTCGCCGGTGTCCGGATCCATGAGCACCAGCGCCCCACCCCGGGCGCCGTGGGCGTTCACGGCGGCCTTGAGCTCGCGGTAGGCGAGGTACTGCAGCCGGCGATCGATACTCAGGGTCAGATCCCGCCCGGGGCGCGGCTCCTGCAGCTGCTCCACGTCGTCGATGATGCGGCCGTGGCGGTCCTGTACCACCCGCTTGCGCCCGGATTCGCCCTGCAGCCAGGAGTCGTAGGCGAGCTCGATGCCCGCCAGGCCGATATCGTCGACATCAGTGAAGCCGATCAGGTGGGCGGTGACCTCACCGGCGGGATAGAACCGCTGGTACTCCCGCTGCAGGGCGACACCGGGAAGCCCCAGCGCCATCACGGCATCGGCGCGCTCGGGGCGGACGTGGCGCCGCAGGTACACGAACTCGCGGTCGCGTCGCTGGCGCAGTCGATCCGCCAGGGCCGGTGCGTCCAGATCCAGGACACGGGCCAGCTCCGGCAGGCGCTCGTGCGCTTCCAGCAGATTGCCGGGATGGGCCCAGACCGAGTGAACCGGCGTGCTGATCGCCAGGGGCTCGCCGTTGCGGTCCGTGATCATGCCGCGGTGGGCCGGATCGCTGACCACGCGCAGGTGGCGGGCATCTCCCTGGTGCTGCAGGAAGTCGTTGCGCACCACCTGGAGATCCACGGCACGCCAGGCGAGGGCCCCGGTCAACAGGGCGAACGCCACCAGCACGGCGACGTAGCGCCAGTACGGCGGCTGCTCTTTAGCTCTGGCGTTGCGCTGGTTCAATCGCGGCTCCCGCGTGCCTTTCCCGGCTCAGTCACCGGCCGTCTCCGTCCGGCGCAGGACGACCACGTCCTCCTGCCCCGGCATAATCATGTTGAGCTCCTCGCGGGCCAGGCGCTCGACCCGCCCGTGGGTCGCCCACGCACCCTGTTCCAGCCGCAGGCGCCCCCACTCCGCATCCAGCGCGTCGCGCTCGCGATTGAGCTCCTGGAGCTCGGCGAACAGCGCGCGGCTCCGGTGCTCGCTGTAGATCACCGCCACCGCCGACACGGCAATCGCCGCCGCCAGCAGGAGCGCGACGGTGACCCGGGCATTCATGCCACCCGCTCCGCAACGCGCATCACCGCACTCCGTGCCCGGGGGTTGCCCCGGGTTTCCCCTTCGCCCGGCCGCATCGCCTTGCCCACGGGCTGCATCCGCGCGCGCAGCCCTTCCGGGATCACCGGAATGTCGGCGGGCAGGTCCCGCTGCTCGCCGACGCTGCGGATGAACCGCTTGACCATCCGGTCCTCCAGCGAGTGGAAGCTGATCACCACCAGACGCCCGCCGGTGCGCAGCAGCTCCACGACCTGGTCCAGGCCGGAGCGCAGCGCGTCGAGCTCGCCGTTGACGGCAATGCGCAGCGCCTGGAACGTGCGCGTCGCCGGATGCTTGTGTCGATCCGGGTACGGCACGGCGGCGGCCACCAGATCGGCGAAGCCGAGGGTGGTCTCCGGCAGCTCCCCCGCCTCCCGGGCCCGCACCACGGCGCGCGCGATCCGGCGCGCGAACCGCTCCTCGCCGTAGACCCGCAGCACCCGGACGAGTTCTCGCTCATCCACCCGCGCCAGCCACTGCCACGCGGTCTCTCCGGAGGAGGAATCCATGCGCATGTCCAGGGGACCGTCATGGCGAAAGCTGAACCCGCGCCCGGCCGCCTCCAGCTGCGGCGACGAAACCCCGAGATCCAGCAGGATGCCGTCCACGCCGGTGGCGCCGTCGGCATGCAGGATCTCCGTGAGCTCCGCGAACGACGCATGACGAATGCGAACCCGGCTGTCGGCGCCGAAGCGCTCGTGCGCCGCCGCGATCGCATCCGGGTCGCGATCGAGAACCCAGAGCCGGCCGTCGGGGCCGAGCCGGTCCAGCAGGGCCGTCGCATGGCCGCCGCGCCCGAAGGTCCCGTCGACGTACCATCCATCGCGTCGCACGTTGAGCGCCTCCACTGCCTCGGCCAGCAGCACCGGCCGGTGTTCGTCTTCCGCGGTCATGGCTGCCCTCGGGTCACAGGGAGAGCTGCTGCAGCTCTTCCGGCATCCCCTCCTTGTCCGCAGCCGCGGACAACCAGTGGTCGAAACGTTCGTTCCACGTGCCCTCGTCCCACAGCTCGAACCGCTTGCCCTGGCCCACGAGCACCACCCGCTTGTCCAGGCCGGCGAACTCCCGCAGGGGCGGCGGCAGCAGCACGCGCCCGCTGCCGTCCAGCTGCGCCTCGGTGGCATGGCCGAGATAGACGCGCTGCAGCGAGCGGGCGTAGGAGTTCAGCGACGGCAGAGCCATGAGCTTGTCCTCGATCTCTTCCCATTCCGGGACGGGATAGACCAGCAGGCAACGCTCCGGGTCTGCGGTCACCACGATCTCGCCCTCACAGAAGCTCATGAGCTTGTCGCGGAAGCGACTCGGAAAGCTCATGCGCCCCTTGTCATCCAGGCTGAGATTGGCAACCCCCCGAACTCGAAACACGGTATGCGCCGGCGCCCCCTGTTATTCCATTTCGTGCCACTTTATCCCACTTCGTCACACTATAGGTAGGCCGTGTCCCACCTGTCAACCGAAGAGAACCGAATTCTTTCTTGTGTGACAAGAACTTAAGAAACGCGGGCTGTCGTCGCACAACGACGCCGGGAGGGGCGTGGAATTGTTATTGAAATCAGCGGGTTGAGGTCGCCACGCGAGGGGGTCGCAACGAGCGCAGCGACAGCGGGGGACAGGAATCAGAAACGCCCCGGGACACCGCCCACCGGAAAGGCGACAGCATCACGGGGCGCGCACGCAGAACTACGGAGCCGGCCGATAAGCCGGGTTCTGTCTCGGGCAATCATTCCTCTGGGACGCACGTCACCGTGCGCCTCAAGCGACCTACCCGGGAGCGGTGCGGGCCACACCCCTGCTCCCCTATTTGGTCTTGCTCCGGGTGGGGTTTACCGTGCCGCGGCGTGTTACCACCCGCGCGGTGCGCTCTTACCGCACCTTTTCACCCTTGCCTGTGCCCCGCAGGGCCATCGGCGGTCTGTTTTCTGCGGCACTTTCCGTAGGCTCACGCCTCCCAGGTGTTACCTGGCACCCTGCCCTGTGGAGCCCGGACTTTCCTCCGCCGGTCGCGGACCGGCAGCGATTGCCTGGCCGACTCCGCAATGATTCTATCATCACTCGCTGTCGTCACGCAGCGCCAGGGCCCGTCGATAGCAGTCGTTGCGCGGCCGGTCCAGGATCCGGGCGGCCAGCGCCGCCGCCCGCTTCACGGGCATCTCGGCGAGGAGCAGGCCCAGGACCCGGTCCTGCTCGGCGTCGCTCGCGCTGGCCGCAGGCGCGCCGGCGACCACCAGCACGAACTCGCCGCGCCGCTGGTCCGGATCGCTGCGGACCTCGTCCCGCAGCCCGGCCAGGGTGGCCGCCCGTACGGTCTCGTGGGCCTTGGTGATCTCGCGGGCCATGACCGCTTCGCGCCCCTCGCCCAGCACGGCGGCCATGGCTTCCAGCGAGGCCTCGATGCGGTGGGACGACTCCAGGAAAACCATGGTCCGCTGCTCCTGCTCCAGGGCCTGAAGGCGCCGCTGGCGGGGACCGGCGCGTGCGGGCAGGAAGCCCTCGAAACTGAAGCGGTCCGTGGGCAGGCCGGACGCCGACAGCGCTGCCACCGGGCTGCACGCGCCCGGCACGGGAATCACCCGGACACCCGCCTGATGCGCACCACGCACCAGCTGGTAACCGGGGTCGCTGACCAGCGGCGTTCCGGCATCGCTGATCAGGGCGATGCTCGCTCCCGCCGCAAGGCGGTCGAGCAGCTCCCCGGTGCGCTCGTTCTCGTTGTGCTCGTGGAGGCTGCGCAGGCTGGCGCGGATGCCGAAGTGCGCGAGCAGGCGGCCACTGTGCCGGGTATCCTCCGCTGCCACCAGGTCGCAGCCGCGGAGGATCTCCACGGCGCGCGGGGTCATGTCCCCGAGGTTGCCGATGGGCGTGGCCACCACGTACAGAATGCCTGCTCCCGGCGACACGTTCCCCCCTGTCGTGGTTGCTGATAGACTCAAGCCCGCCATAGTGACGGATCCGCCATGTCGATGCACGACCAGTTCCCCAGATGGCCGGCGCGCCTGGCCGTTTTCCTGCTCGTCGCGGTGCTGGCGGCCTGCGCGCCGCTGCAGGAAGAGCGCCAGCGCCACCCCGCCGTGGACCGGGCCGAGCAGGCCCTTGCCGATGGTGACCCGGAGGCGGCCGCGGCCGCCTTCCTGGACGCCGCCGAGGCGGAAGACCCGCCCCTGCAGCAGGAGTACACCCTGCGCGCGGCGGCCACCCTGGTGGACTCGGGCCGCCTGGAGCGCGGCGAGCGCCTGGCGCGGCGGATCGCCGTAGACGAGGACAGCCCCGCCGCCATCGTCGATTTCCGCAGCGTGGTCCTGGCGCGAGTGGCCCTGGCACGGGGCGACTACGAGACCGCCCTGGAACGCGTGAACCGGCGGCTGCCCAGCGAAACCCGGCGGGCCGCCGACCTGCTGGAGACGCGGGCCGACGCCGAATACCGCCTGGGCCGGCTGCTGGCCAGCGCCGAGACGCGTGCCGGCCTGGAGAAACTGCTGCCGGACGGCGAGCGCCTCGAGCGCAACCGGGAGCAGCTGCGGGACACCCTCGCCGAGGTCCCCATGGAGCGGCTGCGCGAGCGGATGCCGCCGGCGCCCGACGTCTACGGCGGCTGGATCGAGCTCACCTTCCTCGTGCGCAACTACCGGCTCGACCCGCAGCGCATGGAAGAGGCCGTGGCGCAGTGGCGGGAGCGCTATCCCGATCATCCGGCGGCCGGGCGGATCGCCGAAGACATCATGGCGAGGTACCGCACCCAGGTCCTGGACCCGGAGCGGATCACGCTGCTCCTGCCGCTGTCCGGCGGCCGCGCGGCGGCGGCGCAAGCAGTGCGCAACGGTTTCCTGGCGGCCCGCCTGGTGGACGACGACCGCGCCCCGGAGATCCGGATCCGGGACATCGGCGAGGACGGAGAGGACCCCTGGGCCGCCTACATGCAGGCGGTCCAGTCGGGGACCGATCTGGTGGTGGGGCCACTCACCCGCCCGGCCGTGGACGTGTTCGCGGAAAGCAGCACGCTGCCCGTGCCCATGCTGGCGCTGAACCGCTCCAGCCGCGAGGACGAGCTCCCGGGCAATCTCTTCCGCTTCGGCCTGCTGCCGGAGCACGAGGCGCGGCAGGCCGCCAGCCACGCCCTTGCCAGCGGTCATCGCCGCGCCGCGGTGCTCCACCCGGCCAACGACTGGGGCGAGCGCATCGGCGAGGCCTTCGCGCAGGCCTACGACGCCGAAGGCGGTACCGTGGTTGCGCGGGAGCGCTACCGCGAGGACCAGACCGATTTCTCCCTGCCGATCCGCCGCATGCTCGCCCTGGAGGCCAGCAGCGAACGCGCCAGCCGGCTCCGCGGGACCATCAACCGCGCCATCGAGTTCGAGCCGCGGCGCCGCCAGGATGTCGATGTGGTGTTCGTGGCGGCCTTCCCCCGACAGGCGCGCCTCATTCGCCCGCAGCTGCGCTTCCACCACGCCCTCGACCTGCCCGTGATGGCCACTTCCCACGCGTGGGAGGGGCGCGAGGATGTCGCCGAATCCCGGGACATGGCCGGCGTGGTCTTTTTCGACATGCCGTGGATGCTTGGCGAGGGCGACGCCCTCCAGCCGACGCGCTCCCGGCTGGCAGGCATCTGGGACGACGTCGACCGGCACGCGCCGCTGTACGCCCTGGGCACCGATGCCTATCGCCTGATTCCGTACCTGGCCACCTTGCGCAACAACCAGGGCGAGCGCCTGGAAGGGGCGACCGGTCTGCTGCGCATTGACGGCAGCGGCCACGTCCACCGCGAGGTGCTGCCGGCACGCTTCCACGACGGCGAGGTGGAACGCCTGCAACCATCAGGCGAACGCGAGCAGCTCCCGGGGCTGGACGCGGCCGGCGGCGACGGTGCCGCCGCAGACTGACCCTTTGCCCGAAGTAGCCGCACATGCAGGGACCAAGCCGCAGGGAACGCGGACAATCGGCCGAGCAGCGGGCCTGTCGCTATCTCCAGGCCCGGGGCCTGCGGCTGCGGGAACGCAACGCACGCTCGCGCCGGGGCGAGATCGACCTGGTCATGGAGGACGGCGCCACGCTGGTCTTCGTCGAGGTACGCTTCCGCAGGGCGGCGGCACACGGAAGCCCCCTGGAATCGGTAGGCCCGGTCAAGCAGCAACGGCTCATCCGCGCGGCACACGCCTACCTCCAGCGGCACCGGCTGGACCGCCCGTGCCGCTTCGACGTGGTGGCGATCACCGGGGATGACCTGCAATGGGTAGCGAACGCGTTCGACAGCGGGGCGTGACCGGCGCCGGCGCCCGCCGCCGGGCCGCTGATGCGGTGCTGCCGGCCGCGCCGCAGGGCGCGCCGGCCTCTCGGACCGAAAGCCTTGCCTCGGCGGCCCGGAGGTCAGGCAAGATCCAGCGAACTCGGGCCACAGGACACTCGTAGAGTCCCGCTAAACGGGAGCCGATGGAGACGACATGGATTCCCACGACCGCGTGATTCAGCATTTCCACGACAGCATCCGCTGCAAGCAGATGGCCATGGACGTCCTCGCCCCCGCGGTGGTGAGCGCCGGCGAGCTCATGGTCCAGTGCCTCAGCAGCGACGGCAAGATCCTCAGCTGCGGCAACGGGGGATCCGCCGCGGACGCGCAGCATTTCTCCTCGGAGCTGCTCAACCGCTTCGAGATGGAGCGGCCCGGGCTGCCCGCCATTGCGCTGACCACCGACAGCTCGACGCTGACGTCCATCGCCAACGACTACGCATTCGAGGAGATCTACTCCAAGCAGGTACGGGCGCTGGGCCAGAGCGGCGATATTCTGCTGGCCATCAGCACCAGCGGCCAGTCACCGAACGTGGCGGCGGCCGTACGCGCCGCCCACGAGCGCCAGATGCCGGTGGTGGCGTTCACCGGCAAGGAAGGCGGCGTTATCGGCGAGATGCTGGGCGACGACGACGTGGAGATCCGCGTTCCGGCGACGGTCACGGCCCGCATCCAGGAGATCCACCTGCTGGTGATCCATTGCCTGTGCGACCAGATCGACCGGACGCTGTTCGGCGCGGAGTAGGCGCATGCTGCACTGGCGAACCCGGGCAACGTGGCTCATCGTCGCCGTGCTGGCCCTTGCCGCCGCCGGCTGCGCGAGCGCGCCCGACAGTGGCGGTGCCGCCCCGGGCGACGCCCCGCAGGCGCGTTCCCTGGGCGACCGCATCGCGGACCAGCGGATCCGCTCGCGGATCATGGCGGAGATCTTCAGCGACGAGACCCTGCAGTACGAGTCCCATATCAACGTCACGGTCTTCCACGCTACCGCCCTGCTCACCGGCGAGGTCCCGGACCGCGAGACGGGGCGGCGCATCGCGCGCCTGGCCCGGGAGAAAAGCGGCGCCGACGCCGTCTACAACGAGCTCGTCATCGCCCCCCTGAGCTCGGTGTTCGCGCGCACCCGCGACAGCCTGCTGGCGGCCGCCGCACGCACCCG
This sequence comes from Aquisalimonas lutea, assembly GCF_030409225.1. Taxonomy (GTDB): domain Bacteria; phylum Pseudomonadota; class Gammaproteobacteria; order Nitrococcales; family Aquisalimonadaceae; genus Aquisalimonas; species Aquisalimonas lutea. Next base: position 1,558,762 of record NZ_JAUFPK010000001.1, on the reverse strand, counting down.
GGTCACGACCTTGGACGAGCCGGAAAGCCTGGACACCGGCCGCATCCGCATTGTGGCCGAGCGGGCGCGGCTGTACCTGCTGGGGCCGGTGACCCGGGACGAGGCGGACGCAGTGGTGGACACGGTGCGGCGGATCAGCGGCGTCCGCGAAGTGGTCCGGCTGTTCGACTACCCCGACTGACGCGAGGCTATTTCACGACGCGGAGATTCGGCCGCCGGGACGTCTGCGCCTGGTTGTCCGTGGACTGCTCGCCGTCGCTGCCCGACGGCGGCGGGTCGTCATCGGTGTCATTGAACAGCATGCCCTGCCCGTTCTCCCGGGCATAGATGGCCATGACCGCCCGCACGGGGACTTCCACGTCCAGGGCGTTGCCGCCGAACCGCCCGCTGAAGGCAATCAGGTCGTTGCCGAGCTCCAGCGCCCGCACCGCCCGCTGGGAGATGTTGAGCACCAGCCGGCCGTTGTCGGCGTATTCCATGGGCGCGTACAGGCCTTCCTTGGTCACGTCCACCAGCAGATACGGGGTGAGGCCGTTGTCCACGATCCAGTCGTAGAGGGCGCGGATCAGGTAGGGACGACTTGAGGTCATCGGGACATCCATCACGAGCAGACTCCCCGGGCACGGGCCCGGTATTCCTTGCGAATTGTACGTACTGACCTTCTCATCACCCGCGCATGGTGCGCTCGACGTCGGTCAGGCTGGCCTGGAAGACATCCAGGCCGAACAGGCGCTCGCGGTAGGCGCGCAGCGCCGGGGCGTCGTCCCCCGGGTCGGCGCCGTACCGCGCCAGACGCCAGAGCAGCGGCGCAAGCGCCAGGTCCATGACGGTACGCTCCTCGCTGAGAAACCACTCTTCCTGGGCGAACAGCTCGTCCGCCGCAATCAGCTCTTCCCGCAGGGCCCGGGCGGCGCGTTCCCGGGCCGCCTTGTCGCCGTGCTCGAGATCCTCGAGCAGCCCGTACCAGTCGCGCTCGATACGGTACTGGGCGAGCCGCGCCTTGGCCCGCGACACCGGATCCACCGGCATCATGGGCGGATGCGGAAAGCGCTCGTCCAGGTACTCGACAATGATCTTCGGTTCATAGAGACACAGGTCCCTGTCCACCAGCGTCGGTACGCCCCCGTAGGGATTGAGTTCCATGAGATCCTCGGGGACGGCGTCCGCGTCCACGTTGTGGATCTCGGCCTGGATTCCCTTCTCGGCCAGAACAAAGCGTACCCGGTGGCTGTAGGGGCAGCTCGCCCCGGAGAACAGGGTCATGATGGAACGCTTGTTCACTGAGGCCATTCGGCACTCCCGCGTACGGCGGGATGCCGGGCACGAACCGGCACCCCGCAGGTCAATGGACGTCCTTCCAGAACTCTTTCTTGAGGAAGTACGCCAGCACCGTGAAGACGGCGAAGAACAGCAGGACCCAGACACCGAGATTCTGCCGCTGGGCCTTGACCGGCTCGGCGACGTAGTCGAGGAAGTTGGTGATATCCCGGGTCGCCGCCCGGTACTCGGCCTGGCTCATGGAGCCGGTGCCTTCCTCCACCTCGAAGTCCACCGGGGCCTCGTCCTCGTGGCCCTCTTCGTAGACCGGCTTCTGCCGCCCCTGGAGGGTCTCCAGGACGTGCGGCATGGCCGTTCCCTCGATGACGGTGTTGTTGTAGCCGGTGGGCGATTCCTCATCCACGTAGAACCGGTTGAGGAACGTATAGATGTAGCCCGGCCCGTGGCGCCGGGCCGTCAGGGACAGATCCGGCACCGGTACCCCGAACCACTGCTCCGCGTCCGCCTCGGTCATGGCGTTGGTCATGGGGTCGTGGATCTGGGTGTCCGGCTTGAACATCAGGTACTGCTCGACCAGATCCTCGTCCAGCCCCAGATCGTTGGCGATGCGATTGTAGCGGATCAGCTCCGCCTCATGACAGGCCATGCAGTAGTTCGCGAACAGCTTGGCCCCCCGCTGCAGCGAGGCCTTGTCGTGCGGATCCACTTCCGGATCCAGGCGATCACCACCGCCACCCGCTGTCCAGCCCACGGCTGGAAGGACGACGAGCGTCAGCATTAGCAGGATTTTTCTCATCAGGACGTCACCCTTTCCGGAACCGGCTTGGTCTTTTCCAGGCCGAAGGCCGTGTAGATGAACAGGAAGACGAAGAAGCCGAAGTACACCACCGTTCCCAGCCGGGCCAGCATCGTGTACACCGTGGTCGGCGGCTGCGTGCCCAGGTAGGTCAGCAGCACGAACGACAGGGCGAACAGGGTCAGGGCCACCTTGTAGCTCAGCCCCCGGTAGCGGATCGAGCGGACCTTGCCCCGGTCCAGCCAGGGCAGCACGAACAGGATCAGCACCGCCGTGCCCATGACCACCACACCGCCGAAGGCGTCGGGGACGCCGCGGAGCATGGCGTAGAAGGCCGCGAAATACCACACGGGCGCAATGTGGTCCGGCGTGACCTGCGGGTTGGCCTTCTCGAAGTTCGGCGCCTCGATGAACATGCCGAAGAACTCGGGGAGATAGAAAACGATCACCGAGAACAGGATGAAGTACACCCCGACGCCGACCAGGTCCTTCACCGTGTAGTACGGGTGGAAGGGGATGCCGTCCTTCGGTACGCCGTTTTCGTCCTTGTTCTTCTTGATGTCCACGCCGTCGGGATTGTTCGACCCGACCTCGTGCAGCGCCAGGATATGGGCCACTACCAGGAAGATGATCACCAGCGGCACGGCGACCACGTGCAGCGCAAAGAAGCGGTTCAGCGTGATCTCGGAGACGACGAAATCGCCGCGGATCCACTGCGCCAGGTCGGGCCCGATGTAGGGAATCGTGCCGAACAGCGAGATGATTACCTGCGCGCCCCAGTAGGACATCTGCCCCCAGGGCAGCATGTAGCCCATGAAGGCCTCGGCCATCAGCGCCAGGAAGATCAGGCAGCCGAACAGCCACAGCAGCTCCCGGGGCTTCTGGTGGGAGCCGTACAGCAGCGCCCGGAACATGTGCAGGTAGACCACGATGAAGAAGGCCGACGCCCCCGTGGTATGGATGTAGCGGATGAGCCAGCCCCACTGGACGTCGCGCATGATGTATTCCACGGACTGGAACGCGCGCGCATCGGAGGGGACGTAGTTCATGGTCAGGAAGATCCCGGTCACCACCTGGATGACCAGCGTCAGCAGCGCCAGCGACCCGAAGTAGTACCAGAAGTTGAAGTTCTTGGGCGCGTAGTACTCGGAGACGTGCTCGCGCCACATCTTGGTCATGGGGAAACGGTCATCGATCCAGCCGACCAGCCCGCCGGATGTCCTGGTCTCGCTCATCAGGCTGCTCCTTCTTCGTCTTCGCCCACGAGGACCGTGCTGTCATCGATGAAGTAGTAGGGCGGCACCTCGAGGTTCAGCGGCGCGGGCACGCCCTGGTAGACGCGGCCGGCCAGGTCGAAGTACGAGCCGTGGCAGGGGCAGAAAAAGCCGCCGACCCACTTGTCATCGATGCCCTCGGGCTTCTCTTCGGGACGATACAGCGGCGAGCACCCGAGATGGGTGCAGATCCCCACAAGCACCATGATCTCCGGCTTGATGGAGCGATACTGGTTCTGCGCGTACTCCGGCTGCTGCGGCTGGCTGGAGTCCGGATCCCGCAGCACGTCCTCGATCGTGTCCAGCTCCTCCAGCTGCTCCTCCGACCGGCGGAACAGCCAGACCGGGTTCCCCCGCCACTTGACGTTGATCAGCTGCCCGGGCTCCAGCCCGGAGATATCCACCTCCACGGGCGCCCCGGCCGCCTGCGCCCGGGCGCTGGGGCGCCAGTAGGCGATAAAGGGTACCGCCAGGAACGCGGCGCCCACCCCTCCGACCACGGATGTCGCCGCAGTCAGAAAGCGGCGCCTGCTCTTGTCCGCGCCTTCCTGATTCATTCATGCCCCCTAACTGGGTTGAAACAACGGACTCGGTAGTACTTGTGCGAATGCGAACGGCCGGCGACTCGCGGCGGGCGGCCGCGTCCCGGGCACCGCACGGCGCCAGCATGTTCCACGGGGCACACCCGAATGACGTGGTCGCTGGTCCGGCGCGAGGGCACAGCAGCCCCCTGTGGCCCGGCTGACACGGCGCACAAGGATCCGACATCCGACCCGGGAGGTCAAGCCGGGCGAGCCCTGCGCGTTTCGCCGGACACCCCGTCTGGCGGGTCTACGCCGGGCTGTCGATGTCGACGAAGACGTGCTCGAGATCAAACCGTTCCGCAAGGTGCTCCCCCAGCGCACGGGCACCGCCGCGCTCGGTGGCATGATGCCCCGCTGCGACATAGTGCAGCCCGCACTCCCGCGCGGTATGCACCGTGGGCTCCGAGATCTCGCCGGAGAGATACAGGTCCACGCCCAGGGTGGCGACGTGATCGATGAACCCCTGGCCGCCGCCGCTGCACCAGGCCAGCCGCCGGATGGCGTGGCTGCCGCCCGCCACCGTCACGGGCTCCCGGCCCAGCGCCCCGGCCACCCGGTCGGTGAACGCGGACAGCGCCAGCGGCTCCGACGGCTCGCCCACCATGCCCAGCGGCCGATCGGTGCCGGTATCGAAGGTATCGGTCACGGTCAGCCCGAGATCGCGTGCCAGGCAGGCGTTGTTGCCCAGGCGCGGGTGGGCGTCCAGGGGCAGGTGATAGGCGAGCACGCTCATGCCGCGGCCGAGCAGGGTGCGCAGCCGTTGCGCCTTCATGCCGGTCACCCGGGCGTCCTCGTTCTTCCAGAAATAGCCGTGGTGGACCAGCACGGCATCGGCATCGCGCTCCACGGCCGCATCCAGCAGGGCCTGGCACGCGGTCACCCCGGAGACCAGGCGTCGCACTGGCCGGGTGCCCTCGACCTGCAGGCCGTTGGGGGCATAGTCGCGGAATGCGTGGGCTTCCAGCAGTCCGTCCACGTAGTCGGCGAGCTGTCGCGGCTCCATCGGTCCTCCCTTGCCATCACCATGGTTCCCCACGGCAACGCTGCGGTTACAATGGCGTCCGATTCTACACCGAGGCGGCTGGAACCGACATGCAGACCCGACGCGCCCTGCGCTTCCTGTTGAGCTATTCCCTGATCGGCGTGGCGGTGGCCATCGCCATCGTGTGGCTGTTCCCCGGCGTCCTGGTCCTGCCGGGGGAGGACCAGGAGGTGGTCACGGTCCGGGAGTCGGGCCGCGACAGCGCCGCCGGCAGCGAGCCCGCGGCACGCCGGCAGGGTCCGGTTTCCTATGCCGACGCCGTGGAGGCAGCCGCGCCCGCGGTGGTGAACATATTCACCGCCACGCGGGTGGCCCGACGGCATCCGCTCTACGACGATCCCCTGTTCCGGCGTTTCTTCGGCGACCGGGAGGAGAGCCGCTCCCCCGGGCGCACCCAGACCAATCTCGGCTCCGGCGTCATCATCGGCGACCAGGGGCACGTGCTCACCAGCAACCACGTCATCGAGGGCGCGGATGCCATCCAGGTGTCCCTCAACGACGGCCGCGCACGCACGGCGCGGGTGGTGGGCACCGATCCGGAGACCGACCTGGCGGTGCTGGAGATCGACCTGGAGGATCCGCCGGGCATTACCGTCGGGGACTCGGGCGAGCTGCGCGTCGGCGATGTCGTGCTGGCCATCGGCAACCCCTACGGCGTGGGGCAGACGGTCACCCAGGGCATCGTCAGCGCCACCGGGCGCAGCCACCTGGGCCTGACCACCTTCGAGAACTTCATCCAGACCGACGCCGCCATCAACCCGGGGAATTCCGGGGGGGCACTGGTCAACGCCCACGGCGAGCTCATCGGCATCAACACGGCCATCTTCAGCCGCTCGGGCGGCTCCCACGGCATCGGCTTCGCCATCCCCGCCGCCCTCGCCCGGGGGGTCATGGAGAGCATCATCGAGAAAGGCCGGGTGATCCGGGGCTGGGCCGGCGTCGAGATCCAGGACGTCACGCCGTCCCTGGCCGAATCCTTCGGGCTCGACACCACCGAGGGGGTGCTCATCGCCGGGGTGATGCGCGGCGGCCCGGCGGACGAGGCCGGTCTCGCACCGGGCGACGTCATCCTGTCGGTGGACGGCGAGCGCATGACCAGCAGCCAGGAAGTGCTCATGCGCATCAGCGACCAGGAGCCCGGCGACACCGTGACCCTGACGGGCCTGCGCGACGGCGAGCGGTTCCAGCAGGAGCTCACGGTGCGGGAGCGCCCGGCCGCCGAACAGCTCCAGCAGCAGCGCTAGTGTCCTGCCCCGGACACTAGCGGCGCCGGCCGTCAGGCCCGCAGGGCGGCATCCAGCGCCCGGAGGAAGCGGTCGTTCTCTTCCGGCGTGCCCACGGTGACCCGCAGGCAGTCCGCCAGGAGACGATGGGCGCCGTCCAGGCACTTGACGAGAACGCCGTCGTCCCGCAGCCGGCCGTGAATCGCGCCCGCCCCGCCGGGCGGGGTGCGGAACAGGATGAAGTTCGCCTCGCTGGGCCACACTGCCAGTTCCGGGCGCTGGTCCAGGGCTTGATGGAGCCGCTCGCGCTCGCGGCGGACCGCCTCGGTCTGCTGCCGCAGGTGCCCGGCATGATCCAGGGCGAACGCGGCGCTGGCCTGGGTCAGCGCGTTGATGTTGTAGGGCAGCCGGCACTTCTCGAGCTGGGCCAGCCAGTCGGGATGCCCCGCCAGGTAGCCCAGGCGCAGCCCGGCGAGCCCCATCTTGGATACGGTCCGCATGACCAGCAGATGGGGGTGCTGCGCCAGGGCGGACATCCACGTACGCCCGCAGAACGGCTCGTAGGCCTCGTCCACCACCACGATCCCCGGCACGGCCCGGATCACCGCCTCCATGCCGGCGTCATCGAACGTATTCCCCGTGGGGTTGTTGGGATACGCCAGATAGACGATGGCCGGCCGGTAGCGGTCGATGGCCGCCAGCATGGCCTCGGTATCCAGGGCGAAATCGTTCTCGCCGAGCAGGACCTCGGCATAGCCCATGCCGGTGAAGCCGGCGATCAGGCGGTACATGGCGAACCCCGGGGCCGGCGTCAGCACGGTCCGCGCCTCGCCGCCCAGTGCCAGGCCGAGGAGCTGGATGAGCTCGTCCGAGCCGTTGCCCAGCAGCAGCCCCGCTTCGTCCGGAACGGCTGCCTCGCGCCGCAGGCGCTCCTTGACCGCCGCCGCCGTGGGGTCGGGATAGCGGTTGACGCTGACCCCGGACAGGGCCTGCAGCCAGGCGTCGCGGAGCTCGCCCGGCCAGGGGTACGGATTCTCCATGGCGTCCAGCTTGACCATGCCGGCGGCCGGCGGCACGTGATAGGCCTCCATGGCCTGCACGGCCGGGCGCACCAGGCGCGCGATGCGCTCGGCCGGCGCCTCAGCCCTGCTCATGGTCGCGGATCCGGTAGCGCGCGGATTCGGCGTGGGCCGTCAGCCCCTCGGCCTCGGCCAGCACGGTCGCGATCCGTCCGTGACGGGCGGCGCCCTCCGGGGTCGCCTGGATCAGGCTGCTGCGCTTCTGGAAATCGTACACCCCCAGCGGTGAGGCGAAGCGCGCCGTGCGGCCGGTGGGCAGCACGTGGTTGGGCCCGGCGCAGTAGTCGCCCAGCACTTCCGGCGTGTGGCGGCCCAGGAAGATGGCGCCGGCATGCCGGATGCGCTCGGCCATGCGGCGCGGCTGGGCCACGGACAGTTCCAGGTGCTCGGGGGCGACGTAGTTGGTGACCTCCTCGGCCTCCACCAGGTCGCGCACGCAGATGAGCGCGCCGCGATTGGCCAGCGACGCGCGAATGATCTCCGAGCGCTCCATACCCGGCAGCAGCCGTTCCATGGACTGCTGCACCTGGTCCAGGTAGCGGGCGTCGGGGCAGATCAGCACGGCCCGCGCCATGTCGTCGTGCTCCGCCTGGGAGAACAGGTCCATGGCGATCCAGTCCGGCTCCGTCTGGCCGTCGCAGATGATCAGAATCTCCGACGGGCCGGCGACCATGTCGATGCCCACGCGCCCGAACACGCGCCGCTTGGCCGCGGCCACGTAGGCGTTGCCCGGGCCGACGATCTTGTCCACCGCCGGGATCGTTGCCGTGCCGTAGGCCAGCGCGGCCACCGCCTGGGCGCCGCCGACGGTGTACACGCGGGTGACGCCGGCCAGGTACGCCGCCGCCAGCACCAGCGGGTCCAGCTCGCCGTCCGGCGCCGGCACCATCATGACGATGTCGCCGACGCCGGCCACGCTGGCGGGGATGGCATTCATGAGCACCGACGACGGATAGGCCGCCCGCCCGCCGGGCACGTACAGGCCGACCCGGTCCAGGGGCGCGATCTTCTGGCCCAGCAGCGTGCCGTCGTCCTCGGTGTACTCCCAGGACTCCATGCGCTGGTGCTCGGCGTAGGCCTGGATGCGCTCGGCGGCGTGGGTCAGCGCCTCCCGCTGCGCCGGCTCCAGCCCCTCGAAGGCAGCCTGCAGCCGCTCCGGCGGAACCTGCAGGTCGGCGACGCGGCTCGCGTGCAGGCGATCCAGCTCGCGGGTATAGCGCAGCACGGCCTCGTCGCCCTCGCGCCGTACGCTCTCCAGGATCTCGGTGACCACGCGCTCGACGGCCAGATCGTCGTCCGTGGCGTCGCTGGTGAGCCGCTCCAGGCTCTCCCAGAAATCCGGCTGCGTGGTACTCAGTCGCGTAATCTCGACCATGCTATCTCTCCCGCGCTCAGGCCGCCTGCACGCCGACGGCATCGGCGAGCCGTTCCGTGAATGCCTTGATCCGGCGGTGCTTCATCTTCATGGCGGCCTTGTTGACGATCAGCCGCGAGCTGATGTCCGCCACGTGCTCCAGCGGCTCCAGGCCGTTGGCGCGCAGGGTGTTGCCGGTGTCCACCAGATCCACGATGAGATCCGCCAGCCCGGCGATGGGGGCGAGCTCCATGGAGCCGTACAGCTTCACCGTCTCCACCTGCCGGCCCTGCTCGGCGAAGTAGCGCCGGGCGATATTGACGAACTTCGTCGCCACCCGGACCTTGCCCCGCCCGGCGTTGGCGCCGGGGTAGCCGGCCACCATCATGCGGCAGCGGGCGATGCCCAGGTCCAGGGGCTCGTATAGCCCCGCACCGCCGTGCTCCAGGAGGACATCCTTGCCCGCCACGCCGACGTCGGCGGCGCCGTACTCCACGTACGTGGGCACGTCGGTGGCGCGCAGGATCACCAGCTGCACCCCGGGTTCCGAGGTATCCAGAACCAGCTTGCGGCTGCTGTCCGGATCATCCCGGGGCTCGACCCCGGCATGCGCCAGCAGCGGCAGGGTATCGTCGAGGATGCGCCCCTTGGACAGCGCAATGGTCAGCGTCTCGGTCATGGCATGGCTCCCCGTCGGCCGGCGGTCACGCGGGCACGCGGCGGATGTCCGCGCCCAGCTGCGCCAGCTTCTCTTCGATGCACTCGTAGCCGCGATCAATGTGGTAGATGCGATCCACCTCGGTCTCGCCTTCGGCCACCAGCCCGGCCAGCACCAGGCTGGCCGAGGCGCGCAGGTCCGTCGCCATGACCGGAGCCCCCTTGAGCGCGGACACGCCCCGGCAGATGGCGGTATTGCCCTCCAGCCGGATATCCGCGCCCATGCGCTGCATCTCCAGCACGTGCATGAAGCGGTTCTCGAACACGGTCTCCGTCACCGTCGCCGCCCCCTCCGCCACGGCGTTCAGCGCACAGAACTGCGCCTGCATGTCCGTGGGGAAGGCGGGGTACGGCGCGGTGCGCAGGCTCACGGCACGCGCGCGGCGCCCCTGCATGTCGAGGCTGATGGAGTCCTCGCCCACCTGCAGGTCGGCGCCGCACTCGCGCAGCTTCTGCAGCACCGCGTCCAGCAGGGACGCGCGGGTATCGCGCAGCGTCACGCGCCCCCCGGTCATGGCGGCGGCGACCAGATAGGTGCCCGTCTCGATGCGGTCCGGCAGGACCTGGTAGCTGGTGCCGTAGAGACGGTCCACGCCCTCGATCACCACGGTATCGGTGCCGGCGCCGCTGACCCGCGCGCCCATGGCGTTGAGGCAGTCCGCCAGGTCCACCACCTCCGGCTCGCGCGCCGCGTTCTCGATGACGGTGGTGCCCTCGGCCAGGGTCGCCGCCATCATGAGATTCTCCGTGCCGGTGACCGTGATCAGGTCCATGACGATACGGGCGCCCTGCAACCGGTTCGCGCGCGCACGGATGTAGCCCCCTTCCACCGCGATCTCCGCCCCCATGGCGGTAAGGCCGTCGATGTGCAGGTTCACCGGGCGGGAGCCGATGGCGCAGCCGCCCGGCAGCGACACGTCCGCCTCGCCGTAGCGGGCGAGCAGGGGGCCCAGCACGAGAATGGACGCCCGCATGGTCCGCACCAGCTCGTAGGGCGCGTGCAGGGAGCTGATGGGCGCCGTGTCCACCTCGATGCGCATGCGCTCGTCCACGGTCAGGCGCACGCCCATGCGCCCGAGCAGCTCCATGGTGGTGGTGATGTCGTGCAGGTGCGGGATGTTGCCGATGGTCATGGGACCGTCGGCAAGCAGACTCGCGGCCAGGATGGGCAGGGCCGCATTCTTGGCGCCGGAGATGCGGATGGAGCCGTCCAGGGCCCCGCCGCCGTTGATGATCAGTTTCTCCATGGGATCCGTGTCCGGTCTGGGCGGGGCGCGCCGGCCCCGGGGGATGCATCGTCGGTCCTGCCGGGGCCCGTCAACCCGATCACCCCTGCTCCTTCTGCCACTGCTCGGGCGTGAGCGTACGCATGGACAGCGCGTGCAGCTCATCCGAGTGGATGTGGTCCTCCAGCACGCTGTAGACCAGCCGGTGGCGCGCCAGCGGGGCCTTGGCCTCGAACGCCGGGGTAACGACGGTGGCCTGGAAGTGCCGGCCGTCGCCGTCGACCTGGGCGTGGCAGTCCGGCAGTCCGTTCTCGATCAACTGCTTGATTTCCTGGGGTTGCATCATGGTGCGCCCGCGCTCCCTGATTGCTGTGCCCGCAACGGCGGCGTGTCCGTGGGCCCGGCACGTACGGCGACGTACTCAGGCCCGCTGCAGCGGGAGAATGGTATCCACGCCGCTCACACGGGCAATGGCCTGCATTTGGTCCGGTATGTTAACAAATTCGACACTGCCACCGTGATGACGCTGCTCCCGGGTCCAGTGGATCAGCAGCGCAACCCCGGCGCTGTCGGCCCGGGTTACGCCGCCCAGGTCGATGACCACCTCCTCCGGCCGCGGCAGCAGCTCGCCGGATTGCTGCCACAACGAGCGCACGGTGGCGATCTCCAGGGCGCCCTCGAGGCGCAGCCGGCCCGGCTGGTCCGTTGCCTGCAGCCGCGCCGGGGTCACAGCTCCGTCTCGCCCGCGCGGTTGCGTTCCTCGAGCTTCTCCAGCAGGCCGTCCACGCCGCTGCGCCGGATCTCGCTGCCGAAGCTGTCGCGGTAGCTGGTCACCAGGCTGACGCCCTCCACCGTGACATCATAGACCTGCCAGCCGTTGCGCTCACCCTTGCGGAACTTGTAGGTGATCGGGATCGCCGGACCGTCCCGCTGGTCCACCTCGACGCTCATGGAGGCGCGCCCGCGCTCCTCGTCGACGTTGGCCGAACGGTAGCGCACATCCTCGTCCTCGTAGTCCAGCAGGGGCTGGGAATAGGTGCGCAGCAGCAGCGTCGTGAGCTCCTCGGTGAGCTGCTCGCGCTGGGCCTCCGAGGCCTCGTTCCAGTAGCGCCCGAGGGCCAGGCGCGTGACCAGCTCCATGTTGATCTGCGGCAGCACCTCGCGGCGGACCAGGTCATAGACGAACCCCGGGTTGTCCTCCAGGTTGCCCTCGTAGCTGCGCAGCTCGTCCAGGACCTGCTCCGTGGTCTCGCGCACGATCTCCTCCGGCCCCCGGTCCGCGGCGCCGGCCCCGAAAGGCAGCAGGACCAGGCAGGCCAGTGCCACCGCCGCTCGTACGTTGCGCATGATCATTCCTCCTCGTTATCCCCGCCCATCTGGTAGAGGAACTGCCCGATGAGACGCTCCAGGACCAGGGCGGACTGGGTCAGCGTGATCTCGTCGCCGTCGCGCAGATACATGTCCATGCCCCCGGGGTCCAGCGCGATGTACTGCTCGCCCAGCAGGCCCGAGGTATAGATGCTGGCGCTGGTATCCTCGGGAAGCCGGTAGTCGGACTGGATGCGCGCCGAGACCACGGCCTGGTAGCTGTCCGGGTCGAGGCGGATGTCGCTGACGCGCCCCACCCGCACGCCGCCCACGGTAACCGGCGCCCGCGTCCGCAGGCCGCCGATGTTGGCGAAGCGCAGCTCCACCTCGTAGCCGTCCGTGCTCTCGAACACCGGAATATTGCTCACCTGGATGGCCAGAGCGAACAGCGCCGCGGCCCCCAGGGCCACGAACAGCCCTACCCAGATCTCGACCACTCGCCTGTTGCGCATGCCGCCTCTCTTGAATCAGCCAAACATCAGTGCGGTCAGAACGAAATCGAGCCCCAGCACCGCCAGGGACGTATTCACCACCGTGCGGGTGGTGGCGCGGCTGACGCCTTCCGAGGTGGGCTCGGCATCGTACCCCTCGAACACGGCGATCCAGCTCGCCACGAAGCCGAAAGCCAGGCTCTTGATCACACCGTTGAGAATATCCTCGCGGAATTCTACGGCATCCTGCATCTGTCCCCAGAAAGCGCCGCTATCGACGCCGAGCAGGCCGACGCCGACGAGATAGGCGCCGAAGATCGCCAGGAAGCTGAAGATCGCCGCCAGCAGCGGCATGGCCAGGAAGCCCGCGAGCAGCCGCGGCGCAATGACGCGCCGCATGGGGTCGACGGCCATCATCTCCATGCCCGAGAGCTGGTCGGTGCTCTTCATCAGGCCGATTTCCGCGGCCAGGGCGGATCCGGCGCGGCCGCCGAACAGCAGCGCCGTGACCACGGGCCCGAGCTCGCGCACCACCGACAGCGCCACCAGCACGCCCAGGGACTGGTCGGCGCCGAAGTTGACCAGGGTCGTGTAGCCCTGCAGCCCCAGCACCATGCCCACGAACAGCCCGGAGACCACGATGATCACCAGCGACAGCACGCCCACGGAGAACAGCTGCTGTACCACCAGCCCGGGGCGCAGCGCCAGTGCCGGCATGCCCGCCAGGGCGCGCAGCAGGAACAGGAAGCCCCGTCCCAGGCGAGCGAAAACCTCCAGGGAGGTTGCACCCAGTCGCTGCAGTCCGTTCAGCATCAGGCGTGCCCGCTCCCCGCTGCGCCCAGGAGATCCTCCGCGAAGCCCGCCTTAGCCGGATAGTGGAACGGCACCGGGCCATCCGGAAGCCCGTGCATGAACTGGCGCACCCACTCGGACTCCGAGGCATACAGGGCCTCCGGCGTGCCGGACTCGACGATGCGCCCGCCGGACAGGACGTGGATGCGGTCGGCGATGCGCGCCGTCTCGGCGACGTCGTGGGAGACGATGATGCTGGTCAGGCCGAGGACGTCGTTGAGGCGCCGGATCAGATCCACCAGCACCCCCATGGAGATGGGGTCCTGGCCCGTGAACGGCTCGTCGTACATGACCATGGTGGGATCCAGGGCGATGGCCCGGGCCAGGGCGACGCGGCGGGCCATGCCGCCGGACAGCTCCGCCGGCATGAGGTCGCGGGCGCCCCGCAGGCCCACCGCCTGCAGCTTCAGCAGCACCAGGTCCCGCAGCACGGGCTCCGGCAGGTCCGTGTGCTCGCGCAGGGGGAAAGCGACATTGTCGAAGACGCTCAGATCCGTGAGCAGCGCGCCGCTCTGGAACAGCATTCCCATGCGGCGCCGCAGCCGGTACAGGCCGGTGATTCCCAGGGCGTGGACGTTGTCGCCGTCCACGTGCACGGTGCCCCGGTCGGGCTGGAGCTGCCCGCCCACGAGCTTGAGCAGCGTGGTCTTGCCGGTGCCGCTGGGGCCCATGATGGCCGTCACCTCGCCGCGCCGGATGCGCAGGTCCACGCCGGCGAAGATGGGCTTGTCGCCCCGGGCGAAGTGGAGATCCCGGATCTCTACGAGGACGTCGTCGGCGGTGGGCGTAGGTGCGGACATCGGATCACTGGACCGTGCGGCATGGCCGGGACGAGCCGCACGAGTATCCGGCAACCCCCGGGGTGAGTCAATGAGCGTACGGGCGACGGCGATGGCTGGTAGCATACCCGCCGTTCCGCACCCGGGGGGATTACCTTGCTGGCTTTCGCTGTCTCTGTACTCGTTGTCGGTTTCGCGGTGCTGGCATGGAGTGCCGACCGCCTGGTGGCCGCCGCATCCGCGGTCGCCCTGCACCTGGGGATGACCCCGGTGGTGGTGGGCGTGTTCGTGGTCGGCTTCGGCACCTCGGCCCCGGAGCTGCTGGTGTCGGCGCTGGCGGCGCTGGACGAGGCCCCGGAGCTGGCCCTGGGCAACGCCCTGGGCTCGAACATCGCCAACGTGGGCCTGATCCTCGGGCTGACGCTGCTGCTGTCGCCGGTCCCCCGCCACGGCGCCGAGCAGCGGCTGACGGTGCTGCTGCTGACCCTGGCGACCCTGCTGACCCTGGGGCTGATCGCCAACGGCGACCTCAACCGCCCGGAGGGACTCGTGCTGATGGCCGGCCTGGGCGTCACCCTGGGGCTGATCCTGCACGCGAGCCGCCGGGGCGCGCCGCCGCTGCCGGAAGAGCCGGTCACGGCGGAACAGGGACCGCTGCGGAGCACCGTGGAGCTGATCATCAGCCTGGCGGTGGTGCTGGCCAGCGCCCGGGCGCTGGTGTGGGCCGCCGTCACCCTGGCCGAGGCCGCCGGCGTCAGCGAGCTCGTCATCGGCCTGGGCGTGGTTGCCGTGGGCACCAGCCTGCCGGAGCTGGCCACGGTGCTGGCATCCGCCCGGCGCCGCGAGTACGGGCTGCTGTACGGCAACCTGCTGGGATCGAACCTGTTCAACCTGCTGGCGGTGCTGGGCATCGCGGCCATCATCTACCCGGTCACGATCACGCCGCTGGTGCTGTATCGCGACGGCCTGTCCATGGCCGCGTTCACGGTGCCGCTGCTGCTGCTGGGCCTGGGTCGCCTGGCCGGCGTCCGCCCCCTCGGCGCCGCCCTGCTCCTCGGCTACGGCGCCTACCAGGCGGGCCTGCTGCTGTCGTCCTGATCGCCCGCGCGCGTGGCTGCGACGCGAACGCGTGTCAGGCATACTACGATGTCCCCCAACGAAGGGCCTGCTGCATGAGCGCGCAATCAGGCAACGCAACCAGCCGCATCACCGACGAGCGCCTGTGCTCCCTGGGCCGCGCCGTGCTGGAGACCGAGGCGGAAGCGATCACCGCCCTGCTGCCGCGGGTGGACGAGAGCTTCGTGCAGGCATGCAAGTTCATGCTCGCCTGCGAAGGCCGGATCGTCGTCCTGGGCATGGGCAAATCCGGCCATATCGCCGGCAAGATCGCCGCCACCCTGGCCAGCACCGGCTCCCCGGCGTTCTTCGTCCACCCGGGCGAAGCCAGCCACGGCGACCTGGGCATGATCACGCCGCGGGACGTGGTACTGGCGCTGTCGAACTCCGGCGAGACCGAGGAGCTGATCACCATCCTGCCGCTGATCAAGCGGCTGGACGTCCCGCTCATCGCCATGACCGGCAAGCCCGAATCCACGCTGAGCCGCTCCGCCTCCGTGCACATCGACGTGGGCGTGGCCCAGGAAGCCTGTCCACTGAATCTGGCACCCACCTCCAGCACCACCGCGGCCCTGGCCATGGGCGACGCCCTGGCCGTTTCCCTGCTGGAGGCCCGCGGCTTCACCCGCGAGGACTTCGCCCGCTCCCATCCCGGCGGCAAGCTCGGGCGCCGGCTGCTGCTGCTCATCGACGACATCATGCACCGGGGCGAGGCCGTGCCGCGGGTGCGCCCGGACGCACCGCTGCGCGACGCGCTGGTGGAGATGAGCCGCAAAGGCCTGGGCATGACGGCGATCATGGACGATGACGGACGCCTGGCCGGGATCTTCACCGACGGCGACCTGCGCCGCAGCCTGGACCAGGGCGTGGACCTCCATGCCACGGCCGTCGGCGACGTCATGACCCCCGGCGGCAAGACCATGGCGGCGGGCAGCCTGGCCGCCGAGGCCCTGCAGCTCATGGAGGAATGCAAGATCAACGCGATCCTCGTGGTGGACGCCGACGAGCGCGTGATCGGCGCCCTCAACATGCACGACCTGCTGCGTGCCGGAGTGGTGTAATGACGGAGACTGCCGACGACAGCCTTGTTGCGGTGCCCGCCGGGGAGCTGCGACGGCGCGCGGCCGGCGTGGCGCTGCTGGTGCTGGACGTCGACGGCGTTCTCACCGACGGCACCATCTACTACGGCGCCGACGGCGAGACCCTGAAGGCGTTCAACATCATGGACGGCCTGGGGCTGCGGCTGCTCGCGCGCTCCGGGATCGCCACGGCCATCATCAGCGCCCGGACGTCGCCGCCGCTGCTGCGGCGCGCCGAGGACCTGGGCATCGACCATGTCTATACCGGGCGCCACGACAAGGAGGCTGCCTGGGACGAGCTCCTGGCGGACACGGGTACCGGGCCGGAGGCCGCCGCCTTCGTCGGCGACGACCTCATCGACCTCGGCCTGCTCCGCCGCGCCGGGCTCGCCGTGGCGGTATGCAACGGCCACCCGGCGGTGCGGCAGCGAGCGCACTATGTCACCCTGCGCTCCGGAGGCCACGGCGCCGTGCGCGAGGTCGCCGAGCTGCTCCTCGCCTCCCGGGGCGCCCTCGAGCCGCTGATCCGGGACCATGCTGCCCGATAGGCGCTGGACGTTCCGCATCGTCACGGCCGTGCTGCTGGTGGCCGTCGGCTGGTGGGTACTGGACGAGGAGACCCACGAGCCCGTGACCGCGGACCGGCAGGAAGGCGAGCAGCGGCCGGACTACTTCATGGAGGCGTTCACGCTGACGGCCACCGGCGACGGCGGCGAGCGGCGCTACCGGCTGGAGTCGCCGCGCATGGAGCACTTCCGCGGGCGCGACGAATGGCTGGTGGACAGGCCGCGGGTGACCTACTTCACCGACTCCGGCCAGCCCTGGCGGCTGCGCGCCGAGCGCGGCCGGGCCTGGAACCGTGTCGAGGACGTCCACCTCCAGGGCGAGGTCACCATACGTCGGGACGCCGGCGCGGAGCACCCGCCGGCCAACGTGGATACCAGCGAGGTGTTCCTGAAGCCGGAACAGCGCTACGCGGAGACGGACGAGCACGCGGTCTACTGGCGCGACGGCGCACGCATGGAGGGGGTCGGCCTGCGGGCATGGCTGGACCGCGAGGAGCTGGATCTGCTGTCGGAGGTGCAGGGTCGTTATGTCGTTCCCGAATAGGCCATGGACAACCCCGGCTCCGCCGCCGTCGCGGCGCGGAAGAGCCGCCGCGGGCCTCGGCGGCCTGCTCCTGGCGGCCCTGGCCGCCCCGGTGACGCCGGCGGCCGCCGCGGAGCGGATCAATCTCGATGCCGACCGGGCGGAGATCAACAATGCCACCGGTGTCAGCGTCTACACGGGGGACGTGGTGCTTACCCGGGGCGGCCGCCGGATTACCGGCGAGCGCATGACGGTGTACCTGGACGGCAGCGGCGACCAGCAGACCCTGGATCACGTCGTCGTCGAAGGCGAGCCGGCCGTCTACACCCAGCAGGGCACGGAAGAGCGCCGCCCGGTGGAGGCGGAAGCACCGCGCATGGAGTACTACGCCAGCGGTCCGGAGCGGGTCATCCTCCTGAACGGCGGCAAGGTCGTCCAGGGGCGCAACACGTTCACCGGCGAGCGCATCGAGTACAACGTCACCGCGGACGTCGTCGACGCGCGCAGCGAGCCGGACTCCGACCGGCGCGTGCAGATCACCCTGTTCCCCGAGGACGACGGCGACGGAGAGAGCGAGTGAGCCTGCTGCGCACCGAGGATCTGACCAAGATCTACCGGCGCAAGGCCGTCGTCCAGGGAGCGTCCCTGGAGGTGGCCAGCGGCGAGGTCGTGGGATTGCTAGGCCCCAACGGCGCGGGCAAGACCACCTGCTTCTACATGGTCGTCGGGCTCGTTCCCGCCGACGGGGGCCGCATCGAGCTCGACGATGCCGACATCACCGAGCTGCCCATGCACGTGCGGGCCCGGCGCGGCATCGGCTATCTGCCCCAGGAGGCCTCGATCTTCCGCAAGCTCACCGTCATGGACAATCTCCTGGCGATCCTGGAGACGCGCCCGGAGCTCAAGCGCCACCAGCGACGGGAGCGGGCCCGCGAGCTGCTGGAGGAGTTCAACGTGGCCCATCTCCACGACCAGACCGGCATCAGCCTGTCGGGCGGCGAGCGGCGGCGGGTGGAAATCGCCCGGGCGCTGGCGGCCAACCCGCGCTTCATCCTGCTGGACGAGCCGTTCGCGGGCGTGGACCCCATCTCGGTCCTGGACATCCAGGCCATCATCCGGCACCTGGCGGAGCGGGACATCGGCGTGCTGATCACCGATCACAACGTCCGCGAGACCCTGGGCATCTGCCAGCGCGCCTACATCCTCGCACAGGGGGAGGTCATCGCCCGGGGCACGTCCGACGAGGTACTGGCCAACCAGCGGGTGCGCGAGGTCTACCTGGGGGAGCACTTCCGCCTCTAGCGCCTCCCGGCCAGCCGCCGTTGCCAACCTCTCCGGAAACCACTGGGACTTGACAGGATCTCCGCAAAGGTTGGTAAGGCAAGGATCGGGCCAATGTTCTAACGCGGCGCCTTGTCGGTTAGGATAGGAGCCGTGAACGGGCAACCACCGTACGCGAACCGATTGTCGGACCCCTGTGGCATCCCCTGCCGGGATGCAGGAGAACCGCTTTGTCGATGAAGCAGTCGCTGCAGCTCCGCCTGGGACAGCAGCTGACCATGACGCCCCAGCTGCAGCAGGCCATCAAGCTGCTGCAGCTGTCCACCCTGGAGCTGCGCACCGAGATCCAGCAGGCGCTGGACTCCAACTTCATGCTGGAGCCGGCCGAGGAGCTGGACGAGAACGACGAGGCGGAGTACGAGGGCAACGACATCGACGCTCCCGAGCCTGCGAAAGCCGATACGGACGGCGACGACCGGGCATCCAGCGGCGAAGGCGACAGCGGTGACGACGCCGCGCCGGCCGGCGCGACCTCCGCGGCCGAGGGCGACGGCAGCGCAGAGGCCGGGGACTCCGGGGAGGCCCCGCAGGACACCCCGCGGGACGATATCCCCGACGATCTGCCGCTGGATTCCGACTGGGACGACATCTACGACGGCAGCACCGCCTACAGCGCCCCGGATCCCGACGACGACCAGCGCGAGACCTGGGAGAACCGCACCGCCGAGAGCGGCGGCGGGCTCCACGAGCATCTCCTCTGGCAGGCGCGGCTGTCCCATTTCACTCCGCGGGATCTGGCCATCGCCGAGGCCATCATCGACGGTGTCCGCGACGACGGCTATCTCGGGGTCAGTCTCGAGGACATCTGCGTCGCGGTGGACAGCGACGAGGCGGTGGAGATCGATGAGGTCGAGGCGGTGCGCCACCTCATCCAGCGCTTCGACCCGGTGGGCGTCGCCTCCCTGGACCCGCGGGAGGCGCTGCTGGTGCAGCTGGAACAATACCCCGCCGACACCCCCTGGCTGGCCGAGGCGCGGCTGCTGGTGGACCGCCACCTGGACCTGCTGAGCAACCGCCAGCTGAACCAGCTCACCCGCAAGCTGCGGGTCAGCCAGGAGGAGCTCGGCAGGGTTCTCGATCTCGTGCGCACGCTGGACCCCCGGCCCGGCTCGCAGATCGGCACGCCCGCCGCCGAGTACGTCGTTCCCGACGTCTACGTGCGCAAGGAACGCGGCGCCTGGCGGGTGGAGCTCAACCCCGAGGCGGCGCCGCGGATCCGCGTCAACAGCTACTATGCGGGCCTGGTGCGCCGCGGCGACCAGAGCAGCGACAACACCACCATGCGCCAGCACCTCCAGGAGGCGCGCTGGTTCATCAAGAGCCTCAAGAGCCGCAACGAGACGCTGCTCAAGGTCGCCAGCTGCATCGTCAACCACCAGCAGGAGTTCCTGGAGCACGGCGAGGAGGCCATGAAGCCCCTGGTCCTGCGCGAGGTCGCCGAGGAGGTGGACATGCACGAGTCCACCATCTCCCGGATCACGACCCAGAAGTACATGTACACGCCGCGCGGCACGTTCGAGTTCAAGTACTTCTTCTCCAGCCACGTGCACACCGTCGACGGCGAGGAATGCTCGGCGACGTCCATCCGCGCGCGCATCCGCCGCCTCATCGGCGAGGAGGACCCGCGCAAGCCCCTGAGCGACAGCAAGCTCGCCGAGATCCTCAGGGACGAGGGAATCGATGTGGCGCGACGGACCGTGGCCAAGTATCGTGAATCCATGTCCATCGCGTCATCGAACGAGAGAAAGCGTATCGCCTGAGGGGGCACGAGCGCCGGGAGGCATGCCCGCAAGGGCACTTACATGGTAGGAGGACCTATGCAGATCGACGTAACGGGACACCATATCGACCTTACGGACGCCCTGCGGGATTACGTGCACGGCAAGATGGACAAACTGGAACGCCATTTCGACAATGTCGTCAACGTTCATGTCATCCTCACCGTGGAGAAGCTGCGCCAGAAGGCGGAGGCGACCATGAAGCTGAGCGGCGCCAAGCTCTATGCCGACGCCAGTGCCGAGGACATGTACGCGGCCATCGACGGTCTGGTGGACAAGCTCGATCGGCAGGTCAAGAAGCACAAGGAGAAGACGACGGATCATCGGCGCACGGAAGGCGCCCAGGCCAAGGCGGCCGGTGACGGTGAAGAGGACTGAGCCCGGACGCCCCGGTGGCGCCGCACGGCGCCACCGGCCCCAGCGGATGCCGCAGCCATGACCCTGCGTGGAACAGCATGATCAAGATTGCCGACCTGATCACCCCGAGCCGGACGGCCTGTGACATCGACGTCACCAGCAAGAAGCGGGGACTGGAGGAGCTCAGCGAGCTGATTGCTGCGTCCGACCCCGCGCTCCCGGCGAAGACCATCTTCGACAAGCTCATCAACCGCGAAAAGCTCGGCAGCACGGGGCTCGGCAACGGGGTTGCCCTGCCCCATGCGCGCATGGACGGCAACGAGGCCGCCACCGCGGCATTCGTGCGCACCCGGGAGCCCATCGACTTCGACGCCTTCGATGGCGAGCCGGTGGATCTCCTGTTCGCACTGGTGGTACCGGAGCACTTTACCGACGAGCACTTGCAGATCCTGGCCCGGCTGGCGGAGATGTTCAGTGACGCGGCGTTCTGCAAGCAGCTGCGGGAAGCAGCCGATGCCGAGACCCTGTTCCGGCTGCTGACGGAGTGGGACGCCTGACCGGCGGCTCCGGGCATCCGCCACCAGGGCCTGTTGACACTCCGAGGAACAGCGTTGCCATGGAAGTGACCCCGGGCGTCCTGCTCCATGTCCATGGTGTCGGCCTGCTGCTGACCGGCGACAGCGGCTCGGGCAAGAGCGACGGGGCACTGGCGCTGCTCGAGCGCGGCCATCAGCTGGTCGCCGATGACGTGGTGGAGGTCTCCCGCACCGGCGACCGCCTGCGGGGCCGGGCGCCGGCACGGCTGAAGGGGCTGCTGGAGGTGCGCGGCGTCGGCATCTGTCCCGTCGCCAGCCTGTTCGGGCCGAAGGCGCTGCGGGCCGACACCGTCGTCGACCTGGCCGTCACCCTGGAGACCGATGTGGACTGGACGAACTGGCCCCGGCTGGCTCCCCTGCACGACACGGTACCCATGGCGGGCGTCGCCGTGCCGCGCGTGCGCCTGCCGGTGAGCCCTGCCCGCCCGGTGGCCCTGCTGCTGGAGGTGATCGCGCGCCGGCACGCGGCCGGAACCCTTTCCCAGGAGGCGAGCCATGAATGAGGACACCCGGCTGATCATCGTCAGCGGCCTGTCCGGGTCGGGCAAGACCGTGGCCCTGCATACCCTGGAGGACAGCGGCTGCTACTGCATCGACAACCTGCCGGTGACCATGCTGTCGGCCTTCGGCGACCATGTCACCAGCCTCGGGCCCGGCGCCATCGGCCACTACGCCGTCGGCGTGGATGCGCGCAACCGCATGGACGACCTGGACGCCTTCCCGGAGATTCTCGCGGAGCTGGAACGGGTCACGGGGATCCGCCCGGAGATCCTCTTCCTCACCGCCGACGACGACACCCTGATCAAGCGCTTCTCCGAGACGCGCCGCCGGCACCCGCTGAGCACCGGCGAGGTCCCCCTGGCCGACGCCATCGCGCGCGAGCGCGCCCTGCTGGTGCCCATCCAGTCGCGGGCGGACCTGGTGATCGACACCACCGCCACGACGCTCCACCAGCTGCGCGAGCTGGTGCGCGAGCGGCTGGCCCGGAACGCGCGCCAGCTGTCGCTGCTGTTCCAGTCCTTCGGCTTCAAGCACGGCGTTCCCAGCGACGCCGATTTCGTCTTCGACGCCCGCGTTCTGCCCAATCCCCACTGGGAGCCCGACCTGCGCGTTCTCACCGGGCAGGATTCGGCCGTGCGGGACTACTTGTCGGCGCACCCGGATGTGGAGACCATGTACACCGACATCCGCGGCTTCCTGGCACGCTGGATACCGTCGTTCAAGCGCGACAACCGCAGCTACCTGACGGTGGCCATCGGCTGTACCGGCGGCCAGCACCGCTCGGTGTACCTGTGCGACCGTCTGGCGGCATCGTTCGACGACGGCACCCAGGATGTCAGCGTTCGCCACCGGGAATTGTCATGAGCGTCGGGATTCTCCTGGTTACCCACAACCGGATCGGCGCCGAGCTCCTGGATACGGCCCGGGAGACCCTGGGGTTCTGCCCGGTGCAGACCCGCACCCTGGCGGTCACGCCCGACGCCGAGCCCGCGGAGCTCACGCGCCGGGCCCTGGACCTGGTGGAGCTGCTGGACGACGGCGACGGGGTGCTGGTACTCACCGACTGCTACGGCTCCACGCCCAGCAATGTCGCCGCCCGGCTGGCCCAGGACCAGCGCATCATGGTCATTGCCGGCGTCAACCTGCCCATGCTGCTGCGCATCTTCAACTACCCGGGCCTGGGTCTCGCGGAGCTGGCCGACAAGGCCCGATCCGGCGGCCGGGACGGCGTCATCCTCGTCGAGATGTTCCGAACCTCAAGGGAGTCGTAAGGCGTGCCGACACGCGAGGTGACCATCATCAACAAGCTCGGCCTCCACGCCCGCGCCGCCGCGAAGTTCGTGGCCCTCGCCGGGCGCTTCGACAGCGTCGTCCAGGTGCACCGGGAAGGCAAGACCGTCAACGGCAAGAGCATCATGGGCATGATGATGCTCGCCGCCGGGCGGGGGACCACCATCGTGCTCGACGCCGAGGGCGACGATGCCGACGATGCCCTGGACGCCCTGGAAGGCCTGGTGAACGAACGCTTCCAGGAGGCGGAATAAGGACCGCCATGGCAGAATATGGACAACGAACACCGCCCACACACGGAGACCCATGTCCATGCGCGTTAAGGAGCTGATCGAGGCCTGGCAGCGGTCCGCCGGCGAGACACGCACGGCGGATACCTACGAAGTGCGGCTACCCGTGCATGACGCGGCCAAGCTGGCCGCGCTGCGGGAGATGTTCCCCGGCCGTACCGAGGAGGACCTGATCACCGACCTGATCTCGGCAGCACTGGACGAGCTGGAGGCCGCCTTCCCGTACGTGCAGGGAGCACGGATCGTCGCCGAGGACGAGCAGGGCGACCCGATCTACGAGGACATCGGCGACACCCCGCGGTTCAACGAGCTCACGCGCAAGCACCTGAAGCGCTTTCAGCAGGGCTGACCGCAGGGCCTAGGGCCCCCTAGTCCATCTCGAACAGATCCCGCAGCGCCGGCGCCATGCGCCGGATGCTGGCCTCGCCCTCGGCGATGGCCTCGCGGGCGCGGTCGAACTCCAGCAACCCCATCTGCGCGAGCCGCGGGGAGATCAGGATGTCCGGCGGATCGCCGGCCATGCGGCTGCGGGTAATGCGGTCCTGCATGATGTTCACCGAGCTCGCCGTTACCTGCAGCAGCCCGGGGCTCGTCTCGCCGCTGCCGTTCTGCGCCGTACTGCCCAGCGGCGGCATGGTCGGCATCTTCAGCCACGGCGCCCGCTCCCGGATGCCCGCGGCGAGGCGGTCCATCCAGTTCGGGTCCGACCGCTCGCTGGGCCGCGGCATGGTCACGGCGCCGCCGGCCCGCCGGAAGTGCCGCCCCAGCAGATCGCCGTTGAGGCTCACGGCGATCACCCGATCGGCCCCCATGGCGCGGCACAGGGAGACCGGCACCGGATTCACCAGCCCGCCGTCCACCAGCCAGCGGCCGTCGAGGCGCACCGGCGTGAAGATCCCGGGCAGGGAGATGGAGGCGCGCACGGCCTCGGCCACCGGCCCCTCGCGGAGCCAGATCTCCAGTCCCGTATCCAGCTCCGTGGCCACCGCGGCAACCGGCAGCCGGAGATCCTCGAAGCGGACGTCGCCGAAGTGCTCGCGAAAGCTCCGGACCAGGCGCTTGCCCTCGAAGAAGCCGCCGGCGGAGAAGCCCACGTCCATGTAGCCGATGATGTCCCGGCGCGTCAGGTGCAGCACCCAGTCCTCGAAGCCGGCCAGGGCGTCCAGCCCGTGGATGGCGCCGACGATGGCGCCCACCGACGTGCCGGCGATCAGGTCCGGCTGGATGTCCATCTCCGCCAGGGCCTTGATCACGCCGATATGCGCCCAGCCCCGGGCGGACCCGGCCCCGAGGGCAAGGCCGATCCGGGGGCGGTCGGAACGGGACTGATTCACTGCCAATCCTTTCCTGGCAAGCAGGCAATAACAGGTGCGGATCAATCATACCCGCCACGGGGACGGTCAGGGAATGGCTCCGGGCCGTCAGCCACGCACTGCTTCCCCCTGCCACTTGTGCATGCCCTCGGACCGCGGCGCCGTGCGGCGGAAGCCGAACGGCTCGTAGAGCTCCGGGACGTCGCCGATCAGCGAAATGTAGCTCCCGGCGGGCGCGGCGCGATCCAGGTAGCCCATGATGGACTGCACCAGACGCCGCCCGATGCCCCGGCGCTGGTAGGCAGGATCCACGGCCACGTCCACGATCTCGAAGTTGCAGCCGCCGTCACCGACGACGCGGCCCATGCCGACGGTCACGCCGTCGACCACCGCGACGACCCCGTACAGGGAATTGGGCAGGCCGCGCTCGGCGGCCTGCCGCGAGCGCCCGGTCATGCCGGCGGCCACCCGGAGACGGAGGAAATCCTCCACCTCGGGGACCTCTTCGCGGATGACAACGTCCTGCATCGCTCCTCCCGTGAACCGTTCACGTTCCCCGCCGGACATCCGGTAGGATACCGTCATCGGCCCTCCGAGCGGAGCACGGACCTGCCATGACCGACACCCCGCCCCCGCGCTGGCTGCTCCCCGCCATCGTCATCGCGCAGCTGCTGGCAACCAGCCTGTGGTTCGCCCCCAACGCCGTTCTGGCCACGCTGCAGGCGGACTGGTCCATGGGCGGCGGCGAGGGCATTGTCACCACGGCGGTGCAGCTGGGGTTCATCACCGGCACCCTGTGCTTCGCTCTGCTCGGCGTCGCCGACCGCTTCCATCCGGGCACGGTGTTCCTTGCCTCCGCCGTCACCGGCGCCGCGGCCAATGCCTCCATCCTGTTGTTCCACGAGTTCTTCGCGCCGGTGCTCCTGGCCCGCTTCCTCGTCGGCTTCTGCCTCGCCGGCGTCTACCCGGTGGGCATGAAGATGGCCGCCGGCTGGTACGGCGGCGGCCTGGGCTGGGCCCTGGGCTTCCTCGTGGGCGCACTGGTGCTCGGCACCGCCTCGCCCCACCTGCTGCGCGCCCTGGGCGCGGAGTGGAGCTGGCAGGCGGTGCTGGCGGGCACGTCCTGCCTGGCCGTGGCCGCCGGCGTCCTCGCCCGCCTGGTCCCGGAAGGGCCGTACCTCCAGCGCGGCGGCAGCATCCGCTTCGGCGGCGTTCTCCGGGCCTTCCGCGTGCGCCGCTTCCGCGCCTCGGCCATGGGGTACTTCGGGCACATGTGGGAGCTGTACGGGTTCTGGGCGTTCGTCCCCGTGTGGCTCGCCGCCTACGGCCTGCAGGGGGCCGAGCTGTCCCTGGCGGCGTTCGCCACCATCGGCCTGGGCGCGCTGGGATGCGCCGGCGGCGGCTTCCTGGCCCGGCACTGGGGAGGCGGCCGGGTGGCCTCGACCCAGCTGGGCATCTCCGGCGCCTGCTGCCTGCTGTCGCCGCTGCTGTTCGCCGCGCCGCCGCTGGCCTTCGGGCTGTTCATGGCCCTGTGGGGCATCACCGTCGCCGGGGACTCGCCGCAGTTCTCGGCCCTGAACGCCCGCTACGCCCCCCGCAAGCTGGTGGGCTCCGCCCTGACCATGGCGAACTGCATCGGCTTCTCCGTGAGCATCGGCAGCCTGACGCTGCTGGAATGGCTGCAGCGCTGGATGGATCCGGCCTGGCTGCTCATCGCCCTGCTGCCGGGTCCCATCCTGGGCGTACTGGCGGCACGCCCGCTGTGGTCGGGAACGCCGGCTGACCCGGCCGCGGCTGCGCGGGAGTGAACGGCGGCGACGGCGTCGCCGCCATCCGTCGCGCGACGGGCACGCAACCACCTTCACGGCCCTTGCCGCAGCGTGTCGGGGCTGTAGCCCAGCGCACGGTGCGCGCGGCCCATGGCGCGTAAGGCGTCGACGGCCTGCCGGAACGGCGTCCAGTCGTCCGTTTCGACGATGGACTGCCAGACGGGCTCCACGTGGTCGACCAGCATCTCGAGCGGCCCGTCCCCCTGCCAGTACGGCTCCGTGCGCAGCGTGGTGCACGCCGGTAGCGGCTCACATTCCCGCAGGCCGTCGATCACCGGCCGCCAGGCATCGGAAGCATACGTCCCGCTGGCCGGGCTGGCCTGCAGGCGCTGTTCGCCGGCCCCGCCCACGAGGTCGAAAAAGGGCCGCTGGAACGCGATGCCGCTGGTCTGCATGGCGTCGTAGAACGAGCCCACCAGGGCGCGCGCCCGGCCCGCGTCCCCGGGTGCCTGCAGCCCGAGACGGGCGAACGTGCGGGCGATGACGGCGCGGTCGAATTCTGTCTGGAAGGCGCCCGTACGGCGCTGGAGCTCCGGGCCGCGGCTGACAGGCGCCAGGCTGCGGGCCAGCTGCTCCAGGTTCCACAGCAGCGCGCCCGGCTGCCGACCGAACGCGTACAGCCCGGCGTCGTCGAAGTAGGCGGCCGTGAAACCGGGGTCCAGGCGGGGCAGGAAGCGCCAGGGCCCGTAGTCGAAGCTCTCCCCGGTGAGCACCACGTTGTCGCTGTTGACCACGCCGTGGACGAAGCCCGCCACCCACCACTCCGCGCCCATCTGCGCGACGGCACGCACCACGCACGACAGCAGCCCCGCCACGGGATCGGGATCCGCCGCGGCGGACGGCCAGTACTGCTCGATGACGTAGTCAACGAGCCGCTTCATGACGTCCCGTTCGCCGCGCAGGGCCAGGCGCTGGAAGGTGCCGATGCGGACGTGGCTGTGGCTCAGGCGGACCAGCACCGACGAGCGCGCGGGCGAGGGCTCGTCCTGGCGCACCAGCGACTCGCCGGTCTCGATCAGGCTCAGGCTCCGGGAGGTATAGCAGCCCATGGCTTCCAGCATCTCCGAGGCCAGGACCTCCCGCACCCCGCCCTTGAGGGTCAGTCGCCCGTCGGCGCCGCGCGACCAGGGCGTGCGCCCGGATCCCTTGGTGCCGAGATCCAGCAGCCGTCCGTCCGCCACGTCGCGGAGCTGGGCGAACAGGAACCCGCGGCCGTCGCCGAGCTCCGGATTGTAGGTGCGGAACTGGTGGCCGTGGTAGCGCAGCGCCAGGGGCGTGGCGAGGTTGTCCGGCAGCGGCTGGAAACCGGCGAAATGCCGGCACCACTCGGCATCGGTGAGCGTGTCCAGCCCGACGCGCCCCGCCCAGGCCTGGTTGCGGAATCGCAGCCGGTGCTCCGGGAATGCCGCCGGGGTCACCGGGTCGTAGAGCTCGGCATCGAGGGCGTGGTAGCGGGGATCCGGCCGGTAGTGCGGCGACACGGGCATGGATTCACCTCTCGGCAGGGCTTCCCGGATGCAATCGGCCCCGGACCGGCTCAAGCGCGCGGGCGGATCACGAGGGTCCCGGCGATCAGGTCGTGCAACGCCTGCTTGCGCGGATGAAACGCCACCATCAGGTAGCCGATCATGAACACCAGCGCCGACAGGAACGTCGCCAGGTAGCGGCCCGTGGCCCGGAGAAAGCTGATCCGCCGGCCCTGGAGGTCGGCCACCCGCAGGCCCACGGCCATCTTGCCCACGGTGGCCTGGTGGACGGAACTGTGCAGGCCGGCCCAGTACAGCCAGGCCGCGATCAGCTCGACGCCGTTCCACCAGGTCCAGTACGCCCCCACCCCGTAGTGCATGCCGGGGCCCTTGCCCATGCTGCCGCCGTACATGCCCGCGTCCATGGACCCGGGCGCGATGACCGACTGGATCAGCGCCAGGGGGATCAACAGCACCAGGGCATCGATGACCACGGCCAGGAGCCGGCGCCAGAAGCCGCCGTAGCCCGCGATCCCGGGCGGATGTCCCGCGAAGGCGCCGGTCTCCCGGGCCACCAGCTCCCTCTCCTGCGGATCCGTGGGTGCGCCGCAGGCGACACAGAACCGGGCATCGGCGGGGTTGTCCGCCCCGCACTGCGAACAGTACATGCGCTCTCCCTTCATGCTCGGGCCATCCGGAATCACAGCCCGCCGGGCAGATTCCCCGTGGCGCCGTCCGGATTGCTCCGGGGTGCGAACACCGGCTGCGCACGGGTCTCCCGGAAATGGCCCAGCGCCCAGTGGACGCTGGGGAAGGCGATCTCCTCGACGGGCACGGCATCGGCCGGGAACAGCTCCACCTCCCGGGACTCCGGCCCTGCCGCCACCTCGGGCGAGGTCAGCCGCGCCCGGTAGATCAGCTGCACCTGGCTGATGCGGGGGATGGAATACACCGCCAGGAGCTGCTCGATGGCCAGCTGCGCCCGGGCCTCTTCCCAGGCCTCGCGCAGCGCCCCGGCCTCGGCGTCCTCGCCCAGCTCCAGGTAGCCGGCCGGCAGCGTCCAGTAGCCGCTGCGCGGCTCGATGGCCCGCCGGCACAGCAGGATGCGGTCCTCCCAGTAGGCCACCGTGCCGACGACGATCTTCGGATTCTCGTACTGGATGAACCCGCAGTCGTCACAGACCAGGCGCTCGCGGTCGTCGCCGTCCGGTACCCGGCGGGTGAAGTTCGCGGGGTCGTAGGGATTCGTGGTACTCATGCCTGGCGAGTCTATGCGCCCGGGCGGGGGCGGACAAGCGCCGGCCGTCGGCGGACAGACAGGATACGAATCTTCCCGGACGTAGTGTCATGGAGATCTGGACCTCTCTGCTTCCCCAGGATCTCCCGGCCTGGGGCGCCGGGTTGCTGCTGCTTGCCAGCCTGGCGGCCTCGTTCGTGACCGCCGCGTTCGGCGCCGGCGGCGGGGTCGTGCTGCTCGCGGTGATGACCCTGTTCCTGCCGGTGGCCGCGGTCATTCCGCTGCACGGTGTCATCCAGGCGGGGTCCAACGCCGGCCGCACGGCGCTGACGTGGAGCGGCATCCGCTGGCCCGTGGTAGCGCTGTTCTCCGCCGGCGGGGTGCTCGGGGCGGCGGCGGGTTCCCGCGTCCTGGTGGATCTGCCCGGCGGCTGGATGGAGCTCGCCCTGGGCGCGTTCATCCTCTGGTCGTGCTGGGGACCGACCCCGGACCTGCGGCGCGGCTCACGGGGCCGCCTGGCGCTCGGCGGCGCTGCGACCAGCCTGGCGACCCTGTTCGTGGGCGCCACCGGCCCGCTGGTGGCCGCGCTGCTGCGGTCCCTGGCCCTGGACCGGCGCAGCCACGTGGGCACCTTCTCCGCCTGCATGGTGATCCAGCACGGCTTCAAGCTCGTCGTCTACGGCGGCCTCGGATTCGCCTTCGGTCCGTACCTGCCCTTCCTGGCCGGCATGATCACCGCCGGCCTGGCCGGCACCTACCTCGGACGCATGGCCCTGGAGCACCTCAGCGACCGGGGGTTCCACCGCGCCCTCACCGTCCTGCTCACCCTTCTGGCCCTGCGGCTGTGCTACACCGGCCTCACCGCCGTGGCCGGCTGGTGAGGCCGGGGACACCCAAGGGTTGCCGGCGGACACGGCAAAGCGGAACATGGCGGAAAAAGTTCCATCATCCCGGGGCACCATCATGACGGAATCGGCACCGACCCCCACGCTGAACGGCCTTGAAGAGCATCCCCAGCGTCGGCGAGTGGCCGGAGAAATCCATGCGCGCCCCTTCGAGACGCTGAACGGCCCGCTGCGCGCCACCCACCTGGCCGTGCTCAGCGACGACGGCGATAGCGACCAGCAGCGCGTGCGCGCCCTGTGCGAGGCCATGGACCAGGTGGCGCCGGCAGCCGACGCCACCCACCACAGCGTCGACCTGGGCGCGTTCCGGCTGCGCTGGGAACGGCATACGGAGTTCTCCACGTACACGTTCTTCGTCCCCGGTGCGCCGCCAACCCCCGGGGTACCGTTCGCGGAGACGGCGCTGGAGGCGGTGCCCGGGGACTGGCTGCAGACCCTGCCCGGACAGGTCATCGCCGCGGTGCACGTCACCATGGAAAGCCAGGACGCGCCGGATCATCCGCCCCACGAACTCACCGAGCTGTTCGGCACGCCCAACATCGCCGGCAGCGAGGTGGCCGACGGCGCCGCACGCGTCTACACCGACTTCCGGCTCCACGACGACGGCTACGGCCGCATTCTCATCCAGGACTGCGGACTGCCGTCCCGCCGGGCGGGCCGCCTGGTGCAGCGCCTGCTGGAGATCGAGACCTACCGGCTGCTGGCGCTGCTGGCCTTTCCCATGGCCCGCGAAGCGGGCAAGGATCTCACGGCGCTGGAGGAAGGGCTGGAGGCCATCACCCGGCGCATCACGCGCAGCGCCAGCCTGGAGAACGAGCAGGCCCTGCTGGCGGAGATCTCCGCCCTGTCCGCCGACCTGGAGCAGACCACGGCGCGCACCAGCTACCGGCTCAGTGCCGCGCGGGCCTACGACGCCCTGGTCCGGCGGCGCATCGAGAACCTGCGCGAGCAGCGCCTGAGCGAGCTGCAGACCATCGACGAGTTCCTGGTGCGCCGGTTCCGCCCGGCCATGCGCACCTGCGAGACCGTCGCCGAGCGCCAGGAGAACCTGGCCCGGCGCCTGTCCCGGGCCGCGGACCTGCTGCGCACCCGGGTGGATATCGCCCTGGAGGGCCAGAACCGCGACCTGCTGGCGTCCATGAACCGCCGCACGGACCTGCAGCTGCGCCTCCAGCAGACGGTGGAGGGGCTGTCGGTCCTGGTCATGAGCTACTACGGCAGCGGGCTGATCTCCTACATGCTCCACGGCCTCCACAGCGCCGGCGTGGACTTCAACGTCGACCTGGCCGTGGGCGCCGCGGTGCCGGTGGTGGTCGTCGGCGCGTTCCTGGGGCTGCGCTATCTCCGGAGGAAAGTGCTGGGAACGGAGGCGGCGCATTGAGGAAGTTTTCAGTTTGCAGTGTTCAGTTTGCAGTGTTCAGTTTTCAGTTTTCAGAACGGCTCAGAAATACCTCGGAGACCGCATCGCCGCCCGGAAGTGGCGGCCACCGCGAACGGGGTCCTCCCTCACCTTGCCCGCTGCTGACCCGCTGCTGAACACTGAAAACTGACAACTGCAAACTTCTATCCTGGCGGCATACCGCCCGGGCCGCCGAGCTGGCGCATCATCCGCTGCATGCCGCCCTTCTTCTTCACCTGCTTCATCATCTTCTGCATCTGCTTGAACTGCTTCAGCAGGCGGTTGACATCCTGCACCTGGGTGCCGGAACCGGTGGCGATGCGGCGCTTGCGGGAGCCGTTGATGACATCCGGGCGGCGGCGCTCCGCGGGGGTCATGGAGTTGATGATGGCCACCAGCCGGCGGATATCCTTGTCGTCCACCTGCCCCTTGACCTTGTCGGCCATGCCGCCCATGCCGGGCATCTTGTCCATGATGCTGCCGATGCCGCCCATGTTCCCGAGCTGGCTCATCTGGTCGCGGAAGTCCTCCAGGTCGAAACCCTTGCCCTTCTTGAGCTTGCGGGTCAGCCGGTCGGCCTCCTCGCGGTCGACGCCGCGCTCGACCTCTTCCACCAGGCTGAGCATGTCGCCCATGCCGAGGATGCGCGAGGCGACCCGGTCCGGGTGGAACGGCTCCAGCGCCTCGGTCTTCTCCCCGGTACCCAGGAACTTGATGGGCTTGCCGGTGATCTGCCGGATGGACAGCGCGGCGCCGCCCCGGGCATCGCCGTCGGTCTTGGTGAGAATGACCCCCGTGAGCGGCAGCGCGTCGTTGAACGCGTGGGCGGTGTTCACCGCGTCCTGGCCGGTCATGCTGTCGACCACGAACAGCGTCTCCGCCGGCTCCAGCGCCTGGTGGAGCTGGCCGACCTCGGCCATCATGCCCTCGTCGACGTGCAGCCGGCCGGCAGTGTCCACCAGCAGCACGTCGTGGAACTGCTTGCGGGCGTGATCCACCGCCGCCCGGGCGATGGCCTCGGGTTTCTGGCCGGTATCCGACGGGAAGAAGTCCACCTCCACTTCCCGGGCCAGGGTCTCCAGCTGGTCGATGGCCGCGGGCCGGTAGACGTCGCAGCTCACCACCAGGACCTTCTTCTTCTCCCGCTCCCGCAGGTAGCGTGCGAGCTTGGCGACACTGGTGGTCTTGCCGGCGCCCTGGAGGCCGGCCACCATGACCACCGCCGGCGGCCGGACGCTGAGGTCGAGCGCGTCGTTGGCCTCGCCCATGACGCGCACGAGCTCGTCCTTGACGATCTTCACGAACGTCTGCCCCGGGGTCAGGCTGCGCTTGACCTCCTCGCCCAGGGCGCGCTCCTTGACGTCGCGGATGAAGTCCTTGACCACCGGCAGGGCCACGTCCGCTTCCAGCAGGGCCATGCGGACCTCCCGCAGGCTCTCCTGGATGTTGTCCTCGGTGAGCCGTCCCTGCCCGCGCAGGCGTTTCATGACGCCATCGAGGCGCTCACTCAGATTGTCAAACATGCCGTGGCCTCTCGCCTCCGCAGTAGTCGGGATCCGGACATCGGGGAAACGTTGCCGCCGCTCCGTACGCAGGCGCTGCCATGCGTACCGGCGGGCGAAACCGATAGCCCGCCAAGGTAACGCCTGCCCCCTCTCCGATCAATCGCCGGATGCCGGGACGGCCAACGTTCAGAAAGGAACCGCCGCCGCTTTGCCGGCTCCGGCATCTGTGCGATGATCCTTTCGGCGGCGTGCCCGTCGCGCTTTGCCCGGCCGTCGTCCCCGGCACTGAATGATGGACCCGATGATTCCGACCTTTCTCTCCACCGCACTCTACCTGCTGACCGCAGCCGGGTTCGCCTGGCGCCTGGCCGCCGGTCCGGAGCATGTCCCCTGGCGTACGGCCCTGCTCGCCACCGGCGGAGTCGGCGTGGTGGTCCACACGGCCGTCCTGTGGGGCCAGATGGACACGGGAGCAGGACTCAACCTGGGTTTCTTCAACGCCGCCTCGCTGGTCGCGGCGCTCATGGCCCTGATCGTCATCCTGGGGGCGCTGCAGCGCCCGGTGGAGAACCTCATGGTCTTCATCCTGCCGGTCGCGGCGGTCATCGAGCTGATCAACCAGTTCCTGGGCACGGGGGTGGCACCGATCACGCGCTTCCCGGGCGGCCTGGAGGTTCACGTGATCACCTCCATCATCGCCTTCGCCGTGCTCAGCATCGCGGTGGTCCAGGCGCTGGTGCTGGCCTGGCAGGATCGCCGGCTGCGCCACCGGCACCCGGGCGGCATCATCCGTGCGCTGCCGCCGCTGCAGGAGATGGAGCACCTGCTGTTCCAGATGATCCGCCTGGGCTTTGTCCTGCTGACCCTGGCGCTGATCACCGGCACCTTCTACCTTGAGGACCTCTTCGCCCAGCATCTGGCCCACAAGACGGTATTCAGCGTCGCCGCCTGGGCGATCTTCGCCCTGCTGCTGTTCGGCCGCTGGCGCTACGGCTGGCGCGGCCGCACGGCGATCCGCTGGACGCTGGGCGGCTTCGCGGCATTGCTGCTTGCCTACTTCGGCACCAAGCTCGTTCTGGAACTCATCCTCGGCCGCGGCTGACCCATGCGCGCCCGCCGCCAGACTGCGAGGTTTCTCCCGTGAGCGACATCCCCCTGGAGATGCTGTTCGCCATACTGGCCGTGCTGCTCGTGCTGTCGGCGTTCTTCTCCAGCTCGGAAACGGCGCTGATGAGCCTCAACCGCTACCGGCTGCGGCACCTGGCCCGCAGCGGCCGGCGCTCGGCGCGGCTGGCGACGAAGCTGCTGGACCGCCCGGATCGCATCCTCGGGGTCATCCTGCTCGGCAACAACTTCGTCAACATCCTGGCGGCCTCCCTGGCGACGGTGATCGCGCTGGAGCTCTACGGCGAGGGGGCCGTCGGGCCCGCGTCGCTGCTGCTGACCCTGGTGGTCCTGATCTTCTCCGAGGTGGCCCCCAAGACGCTGGCCGCGCTGCATCCCGAGCGCATCGCCTTCCCGGCCGCATGGCCGCTGGCCGTGCTGCTGCGGCTGCTCTACCCGCTGGTCTGGGCCGTCAACACCGTGGCCAACGCCACACTGCGGCTGTTCCGCGTGGACCCGCGCGGCAGCGGCGAGGAGAACCTCAGCCGCGAGGAGCTGCGCTCGGTGGTCAACGAGGCGGGCACACTGATCCCGCGGCGCCACCAGAAGATGCTGCTGAACATCCTGGACCTGGAGAAGGCCACGGTGGAGGACATCATGGTGCCGCGCAACGAGATCGTGGGCATCGATGTCACCGACGACTGGGACGAGATCGTCACCCAGCTCGCCACCAGTCAGCACACCCGCCTGCCGGTGTTCCGGGAGAGCATCGACGACGTCCACGGCATCCTCCACCTGCGGCGCATCATCCCGGATCTCACCAGCCAGCGCCTGACCCGGGAGCAGTTGCTGGAGCACGTCGACCCGGTGTACTTCATTCCCGAGGGCACCCGCCTGCACACGCAGCTGGTCAACTTCCAGCGCCAGCACTGCCGGGTGGGCATGGTAGTGGACGAGTACGGCGACATCATGGGCCTGGTGGCGCTGGAGGACATCCTCGAGGAGATCGTCGGCGAGTTCACCACCGACCCGGCGGCCCATTCCCGGCACCTGCGCCCGCTGGAGTCCGGCGGCTATCTGGCCCAGGGCAGCATCAGCGTGCGCGAGCTCAACCGCGCCCTGGACTGGGACCTGCCCACCGACGGCCCGCGGACGCTCAACGGCCTGATCCTGGAGCACCTGCAGTCCATCCCGGAGCCGGGCACCAGCCTGCTGGTGCACGGCTTCCCCGTCACCATCGTCCAGACCCAGGACAACAAGGTGAAGACCGCCGAGATCCAGCCCCGGGCGGTGCGCCCGCGGCGACGGCGGACCGAGTAGGCACGGCGGCGGAGGCGGGCGCGGGGACGGAGGGACTTGCCATGGGCGACTTTGCGCAGCGCCGGAGCGCAGGCCGTCCGGCCCCGAAGGGGTGGCGGCAGGGATGCCGCCACCGGCTGTCAGCACAGGGATGTGCTGTCAGCCGGCCAGGCCGGAGCGGAGGATAGGCCCCTGCTTCCACCGAAGCAGGGGCCGTAAGCGGAGCTCCGGAGCCCATGGCAAGTCCCTCCGTCCCCGCGCCCGCCTCCGCGTCTCCCCGCCCGAGACCCTGGTGAGACACGGCTCCGCTTCCGCAAGGATGCCTACCTGCCCCTTGCGCGCGGATACCACCGCAACGCGCCGAAGGCGATCAGGCCGATCGCGCACACGGCGACCACCGGGGCATTGAGCCAGCGCAGGTAGGGGGTCGCCCCCTGGCGCGGCTGGATGGTGGCGGCCAGTGACGCCGGGCGGAACTGCGGCGCCCGCTCGATGATCCGCCCGCGCTCGTCCACGGCGGCGGTGATGCCCGTGTTGGTGCTGCGCAGCAGCGGGCGCCGGAACTCCATGGCCCGCATGCGCGCCATCTGCAGGTGCTGGTGCGGCCCGATGGTGCGCCCGAACCAGCCGTCGTTGCTGACGTTCACCAGGTAGGTCGCCTCGGGCAGCGCCGTCGCCATCAGCCGGGGGAAGATCACCTCGTAGCAGATGGAGATCGCCGCGACCCGTCCGCCGGCCCGCAGGGTGCCGGCGGACGTGCCGGCGCTGAAATCCCCCATGGGCGCGCCGAAGACGTCCAGCAGCCCGCCCAGGTACGCGCGGAAGGGCACGTACTCGCCGAACGGCACCAGATGACGCTTGTGATAGAACCCCACCTGGTCCCCCAGCGCCATGACGCTGTTGTACGCGCGACGGCTGGACTCGTCGAAGGTGGGCAGCCCGAGGAGGAGATCGGTGCCGTGGAACGCCGCCTCGTCGCCCAGGGGCGCCAGGTATTCCGCGGAGGCGCGGTCCTGGTACATGGGCACCGCCGTCTCCGGCCAGACCACCAGATCCGCGCCCCAGTGCTCGGACGTCAGGCGCCGGTACCGGTCCATGATGAACGCGCGGTACTCCGGATCCCATTTCACGTCCTGGCCGATATTGCCCTGGAGCAGCGCGGCGGACAGCGGCTCCCCCGCCGTCGTCGTCCAGTCCGCCTGCCGCAGGGCCAGCCCGGCGACGAACACCAGCGCCACCCCGGCGGCGACGGGGACGATGCGCTGCTGCCCCGGCTGCCGCGCAGCCCAGGCCAGGGCGCCGGCACCGGTGGCCACGAGCAGGCTGATGCCCAGGCTGCCGATCACCGGGGCGAAGCCGTTGAGCCAGGTATCCGTCTGGGTGTAGCCGAGCTGCAGCCAGGTGATCCCCGTGAACAGCCAGCCCCGGACCCATTCCACCAGCACCCACGCCAGGGGCAGGGCCGCCATCAGCGCCAGGGCCTCGTGCCGCGGCCGCACCAGGCGCCACAGGCCCACCGCCAGTAGCGGGATCAGCCCGAACAGCAGCGCCAGCACCAGGCAGAAGACGATCGCCGCCCACAGGCCGCCGCCGTAGAACATCACGCTGTGGTAGATCCAGAACCCGCCGGCGGCGAACCAGCCCACGCCCCAGGCATAGGCGGGCAGCGCCCAGCCGCGGTCGGGATCCGCCACCAGGTACACGAGCACGGCGGGGGCGAGAAAGGCGACCGGCCACCACCCGAACGGCGCGTAGGCCAGGGGGCACAGGGCACCGCCGATGAGGGCGAGGCCGATGCGCGGCCATTGATCACGAACCGCGGCAGGCAGGCGAACACGAGGCATGGACGAGCATTCCCGGATGTTGATGGAGACAAGCCGGCGGCGGCACACGACGCCGCCGTGAGGCGCACACTATCGCCGCAGCGCCACGTGGCTGCAAGGGGAACGGTTCACTCGGACGGCGGCGGCTCTGCGGCGGCCTCCTCGCCCTGCTCCCGGGCGGCCGCACGCGGCTCCGGCATGACCAGCAGCAGGTGGATGCGCCGGTTGTCGGCGCGCACCACCTCGAACCGCAACCCTTCCAGGGTCACGCTCTCGCCGCGTCCCGGCAGATGGCCGAAGGCGTGGGCGACGTAGCCGCCGATGGTATCGAACTCGTCGTCGCTGAAGCCGGTGCCGAAGTGCTCGTTGAAGTCCTCCACCGGCGTCAGCGCCTTGACCACGCTGCTGCCCTCGCGGTGGCTGAGGATATAGGTGTCGTCGTCGACGTCGTGCTCGTCGTCGATCTCGCCGACGATCTGCTCGAGAACATCCTCGATGGTCACCATGCCGGCGACACCGCCGTACTCGTCGACGACCACGGCCAGGTGATTGCGGCTGGCGCGGAACTCCTTGAGCATCACGTCCAGGCGCTTGCTCTCCGGCACGAACAGGGCCGGCCGCATGACCTCGCGCATGTCGAAGCGGCTCTGGCTGGTCTCCGAGGAGTACTGCAGGAGGTCCTTGGCGATGAGAATGCCGATGACGTCGTCACGGTTCTCGCCGATCACCGGAAAGCGGGAGTGGCCGGACTCGATCACCGGCGGCAACAGCTCCCCGGGGCTGGCGTCCCGCCGCACGACCACCATCTGCGAGCGCGGGATCATGAT
Source organism: Aquisalimonas lutea (assembly GCF_030409225.1). GTDB lineage: Bacteria > Pseudomonadota > Gammaproteobacteria > Nitrococcales > Aquisalimonadaceae > Aquisalimonas > Aquisalimonas lutea. The sequence continues at coordinate 1,520,615 of NZ_JAUFPK010000001.1, read as the reverse complement.
GTCCCGCACCTGCATCTCGGAGACGTGCAGGGCGCCCTCGATCATGGCCAGCTGGTCGGCGTCCAGCAGGCCGCGTCGCTGGGCATCGCGCAGGACATCCACCAGGCTTTCCCGGTCCCTGGGTTCGCCGGAGATCGCCTGACCGATCCGCTCCAGCCAGGACCGGTGGTCGTTGCTGCTACTTCGGTCGTCGCTGCTCATGGACTCCCATGCCGTTGCCAAGAAATCAGGGGTCAGGAGTGACCCGGCACTCCTCACGCCTGGTTTCTTGCACCGGCCTCGTCCCGGTACGGGTCGGCAATCCCCAGCCCCGCCAGGATCATCCGCTCGCGCGCCTCCATGACCTCGGCGTCGCCGTCCTCCTCATGATCGTAGCCCAGAAGATGGAGCGTGCCGTGCACCACCATGTGTGCCCAGTGGTCCTGCAGCGGCTTGCCCTGCTCCTGCGCCTCGCGCGCCACCACCTCGGCGCAGATGACCAGGTCGCCGAGCTCCCCGGACGGGCCGAACGCCTCCGGGATCTCGCAGGGAAACGACAGCACGTTGGTCGCGTAGTCGCGCCCGCGATAGTCGCGGTTCAGGGCCCGCGCCTCGTCCGGGGCGACCACCCGCACCACGATCTCGGCGTCCTGTCGGTGACCGGAAAGCGCCGCCGTCACCCACTGCTGCATCGCGGCCTCCCCGGGGAGGCCGCGATCCTCGCAGGCCACCTGGACGATTGCCGCGCTCACTGTCCGCCACCGCCCTGCTCGCGCTCCTGGCTCACCCGGTCGTAGGCCTGGACGATGCGCTGGACCAGCGGGTGCCGGACCACGTCGGCCGCAGTGAAGAAGGTGAAACTCACGCCCTCGACATCGCGCAGCACCTCGGCGGCGTCCCGGAGCCCGGAGGCCGTGCCCCGCGGCAGGTCCACCTGGGTCACGTCGCCGGTCACCACCGCCGTCGAGCCGAAGCCGATGCGGGTGAGGAACATCTTCATCTGCTCCACGGTGGTGTTCTGGGCCTCGTCCAGGATGATGAACGACTGGTTCAGGGTACGGCCGCGCATGTAGGCCAGCGGCGCGATCTCGATGACGTTGCGCTCGATGAGCTTGGCCACGCGGTCGAAGCCGAGCATCTCGAACAGGGCGTCGTAGAGCGGGCGCAGGTAGGGGTCGACCTTCTGCGCCAGGTCCCCCGGCAGGAACCCCAGCCGCTCGCCGGCCTCCACCGCCGGGCGCACCAGCACCAGCCGCCGCACCTGGTCGCTCTCCAGCGCTTCCACCGCCGCCGCCACGGCCAGGTACGTCTTGCCGGTACCGGCCGGGCCGATGCCGAAGTTGAGGTCGCATTCCTGGATGTTGCGCAGGTAGACCTGCTGATTCGGGCCGCGACCGCGGATCTCCGCCTTGCGCGTGTGGATCACCACGTCCTCGTCGCGGGCCTTTTCGTGCCCCTCGCGGACGCGCTCCTCCACCGCGGCATCCTGGAGGTACAGGTGGACGTTCTCCGGCGACAGCTCTTCCTCCGCCGATGCCTGGTAGAGATCCTTGAGGACGCTGACGGCGGCGTTGACCGCCGACTGCTCGCCGATGACCCGAAAGCGGTGCGCCCGGTTGCTGATCTCCACCCCGAGGCGATGCTCGACCTGGCGCAGGTTCTCGTCGAACTGGCCGCAGAGCCGGGCAAGCCGATCGTTGTCCGCCGGTTCAAGACGGAAATCCAGGGACTCGGATTGCTCTTTCAATAGCTCCTCGGAAACCTCATGCCGTTGCAGCGGTGGACGCGGCCGGCGCCTCGTCCTCGAAGCCGACCATCTCGCCGCGCAGGGAGTTGGGCAGCGCCTCGGTGATGCGCACCTGCACGAAACGGCCGATCAGCCGTGGATGGCCGGGGAAGTTGACCACCCGGTTGTTCTCGGTGCGGCCCGCGATCTCCGAGGCATCGCGCCGGGAGCGGCCGTCCACCAGCACCGTCTGCACCGAGCCCACCATGGCCTCGCTGATGCGCCGGGCGTTGGCCTCGATGGCGGCCTGCAGCCGCTGCAGGCGTGCCTTCTTGACCTCCTGCGGCGTGCTGTCCGACAGGGACGCCGCCGGCGTGCCCGGCCGGGCGCTGTAGATGAAGCTGAACGAGGTATCGAAGCCGATTTCCTCCACCAGCGCCATGGTCTCCTCGAAGCTGTCCTCGTCCTCGCCGGGGAAGCCGACGATGATGTCCGTGGACAGGCTGATGTTCGGCCGGATGGCACGCAGGCGCCGGATCTTGTCCTTGAACTCCGCCACCGTGTGACCGCGCTTCATGAGCTTGAGAACGAAATCCGACCCGCTCTGCACCGGCAGGTGCAGGTGATCCACCAGCTCGGGGATCTCGCCGTAGGCCTCGATGAGGCTGTCGCTGAACTCCACCGGGTGCGAGGTGGTATAGCGGATGCGGTCGATACCGTCGATGGCCGCCACGTAGTGCAGCAGCAGCGCCAGGTCCGCCTCGGTGCCGTCCGGCATGGCGGCGCGGTAGGCGTTGACGTTCTGCCCCAGCAGGTTGACCTCGCGCACGCCCTGGTCCGCCAGGTCGGCCACCTCGGCGATGACGTCGTCGAACGGCCGGCTGATCTCCTCGCCCCGGGTGTAGGGGACCACGCAGAAGCTGCAGTACTTGCTGCAGCCCTCCATGATGGAGACGAACGCCGTGGGGCCCTCGGCCCGCGGCTCCGGCAGGCGGTCGAACTTCTCGATCTCGGGGAAGGAGACGTCCACCTGGGCGCGCCGCTCGCTGCGCGCGCGATCGATCATCTCCGGCAACCGATGCAGGGTCTGCGGGCCGAACACCAGGTCGACGTACGGTGCCCGTTTCTGCAGGGCCTCGCCCTCCTGGGAGGCGACGCAGCCGCCGACGCCGATGAGCACGTCGGGATGGCTGTCCTTGAGGTGCTTCCAGTGGCCGAGCTGGGAGAATACCTTCTCCTGCGCCTTCTCGCGGATGGAGCAGGTATTGAGGAGGATGAGGTCCGCCTGCTCCGGGCTGTCCACCCGCTCGTAGCCGCGCTGATCAACGAGGACATCCGCCATGCGCGCGGAGTCGTACTCGTTCATCTGGCAGCCGTGTGTCTTGACGTAGACTTTGCCTGTCATGAGCTCTGGCGTCGCTGCTCCCACTGTTCAGTGTAGAATCCGGGGCGGGCGCTGCCCAGCCGGCGGCTTCCGCGTAGCCGACAGAGGTTAACCCCCCGCTGACACGCGCGGCAACAGCTGCACTCGCCGCGGAATATTGTAGCCTGCCACCATTGTGCGCAGCGACGTCAACAGGAGTCATTCCGTGAGTACCGAAACGGCAGAGTACTGGCGCCAGCGCTGGCTGGACGGCAAGACCGGCTGGGACCGCGGCACCGTCAGCCCGGCGCTGCGCCACTGGCTGGAGAGCGGCTTCATGCCACCGGGGCGCATCCTGGTTCCCGGCTGCGGCAACGGCTACGAGGTCGACGCCCTGGCCGCCGCAGGCTTCCGGGTAACGGCCCTGGATATCGTCCCCGAGCCGCTGGAGGCGCTGCGCGACCGCCTCGCCCACCGCGGCCTCCAGGCGGAGGTCGTCCAGGACGACGTGTTCACCTACCAGCCCGCCACGCCGTTCGATGCCGTCTACGAGCAGACCTGCCTGTGCGCCTTCCGGCCCGAGGCGCGGCCGGCCTACGCAGCGCAGCTTGCCCGCTGGCTGCGGCCCGGCGGCACGCTGTTCGCGCTGTTCGCCCAGACACCGTGGCGCAACGGCCCGCCGTTCCATTCGTCCCCGGAGCAGATGCGTGAACTCTTCGGGGCCGATCAGTGGCTGTGGCCGGATCAGGCCGATCTCACCGTTCCCCACGAGGCGGGCTTCCACGAGCTCGGCTATCGCCTGGCCCGGCGCTGACACCCGGCCTCAGCCTCCCTCGACGTGCTGCTTCAGGGCCGCGTTCATGGCCTCGAAGCCCTGCCGCACGGGGCCGGCGAGGCGCCGCCACAGCAGGGGCACCAGGATGCCGCTGAACGTCTCGCGCTGGGTGAGCTCCGTGCCGCCGTCGTCCGCGGCGAGCACGAAACGGTGCTCGCCGTCGAACAGGCCGGCGACGCCCAGGCGTCCCAGCCAGCTCAGCTCCTGCCCCGGCAGGGCGCGCAGCACCTCGGGGCGGAAGGCCATGGGGCGCCGGCCGGGCGGCACGATGGTCACTTCCAGCCTGGCACCGGGCTCGGCAACCCCGCGAATGGAAGGGATGAACGGGTTCCACTCCGGGAAGCGGTCGAACGCCACGAGAGCGCCCCATACCACCTCGGGGGCGGCCGCGATGCGGGTGGTGGTGACGATCTCCCTGCGCATGGATTTCTCCGTGACTAAAGCGGCTGATTTTTATAGAATCGCGCACCCCTGATCTGCCCCCGGCGGCGCGCCCCGTTGCCCGCGACCGCCACCGGCCCGACCTTGCATGCGGAGTGCCCATGAACCAGCAACAGCAGGATTCCTATCTCAACGACTGGACCCAGCGCCAGGAGCTCGCCGAAGAGATGCTGCCGCTCATCGGACGGCTGTACCGGGATCGCGGCATTGTACTGCGGATCTACGGCCGCCCGCTGATCAACTGCACGCCCATCGACATCCTCAAGGCACATCGCTTCGTCAAGCAGTACGAGCCGGAAGGCCTGTCCATCCACAACACGCTGCCGGTGCTCCAGGAGCTCGCGCAGCTCAACCTCTCCCCTGCCCGGGTGGACCTCGGCAAGCTCACCAGCGGCTACCTCAACGAGGCGGGCAAGGACGAGAGCATGCGGGACTATCTCAACCGCAAGCTGGAGTCCATCATCGAGGGCCGCGGCTCGTTCCAGCTCAGCGAGCCCCAGGACGTGGTGCTCTACGGCTTCGGGCGCATCGGCCGGCTGCTGGCACGCCAGCTGATCGAGCGCACCGGCAGCGGCAACAAGCTGCGCCTGCGCGCCATCGTCGTGCGCAAGGGCAAGGGCCACGATATCGCCAAGCGCGCCAGCCTGCTCCGGCGCGATTCCGTGCACGGCCCGTTCAACGGCACCATCAACGTGCTGGAGGACGCCAACGCGCTGCTGGTCAACGGCAACTTCATCCAGGTGATCTACGCCGACTCCCCGGAGGAGATCGACTACACCCAGTACGGCATCGACAATGCCCTCATCGTCGACAACACCGGCAAGTGGCGCGATCCGGAAGGCCTGGGGCTGCACCTGCAGGCCAAGGGCGCCGGCAAGGTGCTGCTCACCGCGCCGGGCAAGGGCGACATGCCGGACATCGTCCACGGCGTCAACCACGGCGACCTCAAGGCGGACGAGCGCATCGTCGCCGCCGCCAGCTGTACCACCAACGCCATCGTGCCGGTGCTCAAGGCCATCAACGACGAGTTCGGCATCCAGCACGGGCACGTGGAGACGGTGCACTCCTACACCAACGACCAGAACCTCATCGACAACTATCACCCCGGCTCCCGCCGGGGCCGCAGCGCCCCGCTGAACCTGGTGCTCACGGAAACGGGTGCCGCCAAGGCCGTCGCCAAGGCCCTGCCGGAGCTCAAGGGCCGGCTGACGGGCAACGCCATTCGCGTGCCCACCCCGAACGTATCGCTGGCCGTTCTCAACCTGACCCTGGACCGGGAGACCAGCAAGGAGGACCTGAACGAGTACCTGCGGGATATCGCCCTGCATTCCTCCATGCAGGAGCAGATCGACTACACCTCCTCGACGGAGATCGTCTCGTCGGACCTGGTGGGCTCCCGCCATGCGGGCGTGGTCGACTCCGCGTCCACCCTGGTGAACGGCGACAAGTGCGTGCTCTACGTCTGGTACGACAACGAGTTCGGCTACAGCTGCCAGGTGGTCCGGGTCATGCAGCAGATGGCCGGGCTGCATTTCCCCAACCTGCCGTAGGGGGCAGCACCCGTGCCCCGCCCGCCGGAGGCACCGGCGGGCGGGACGGTTCCGTCAGCCCTCGGCGATGCTGAGCCGATAGTCCTCCATGAGGGTCTCCACGCGCTGGCGGTCGTCCTCCGGGAGATCGGCGAACTCCAGGCCGGTGTGGTGGAACACGGAGCTGCCCTCCTTGCGCGACCATACCGGGCGGGCGTCCACCACGATTTCACGGGCATCGAGAATGGGGCGATCCAGCTCCAGGCGCAGCGTCACCCGCTCGTCGCCGTCGGCCAGCGTCAGCGGCTCCTGGCTCTGCAGCATCAGCCCGTAGACGCTGATGTCGGCCAGATAGCCCACCAGCTCCTCCGTATCGGTCCGGAATACCCGCAGGTAGTGGTCCAGGACCTCCCGGTGCGTCCGTCGCACATCGTCTGCAACTGCCATCGGCTCCTCCCTTCTGGGGCCTGTTGACGCTTCCCGCGGTCGCCACATGCCATGCCGCAAACACTGCCGTCGCGGCGCCGCCGGCGAACAGGCCCACTCGCACACGGATTGCTGTCAGGCGCCGAGTCCCGGGACTCGGGAACAGGCCGCACCCCTGCTGCCCTTGCCGGCTATTGTTCACAGCATACCCGGAACGGGCGTCGATACATGCATAAGAGTGTCGCCCTGCGGCCAACACGTCAATCGCTCCAGGTTCCGGGGTAACCGGATGGTGCACCAACGGCAGTGTCCGTGCCGCCGGATACCACGGCCCGTTGCGGCCTTCACGCGCGCGCGCCGCCCCGGCGCTCGTGGAGCTCCTGGCACTCGAGGCAGCGCTTCGCGGTCGGGTAGGCCCGCAGCCTCGCCACGGCCACCTCGTCGCCGCAATCGACGCAGTATCCGTATGTTCCGGCGTGAATCCGCTCCAGCGCCTGCTCGATGTCGCGGAGCTCCTCGGTATCGCGCTGCAGATCGACCTCCTGGAGGTCCTGGATCCAGCTGGCCAGGCCGTCGTCGCCGACATCGCCGATGTCGCGCGCCAGCCGTTCCTCGCCCATCGCCTGCAGACCGCTCTGGATCGCCTGCCGTAGCTCGCCACGACGCGCGCGGAGCCTGTCTTCGAGCTCCCGATAGACTTCCGTACGACGGACGGACGTCATTGGCATCACCCTCCCTGCATGGATGAATCCGGGTTCCCGCGCCGCCGACCACGGCGGCAGGGGCTGCACAGGATGTTGACAACGGCAAGGGGGCGAATGCTTCCGCGAGCGGGTGGCTCAGCGTCTCCTCGACACCCGTGGGCGGGCAACGGCGGCGGGGGGCCTACTTTTCCCAGTCGAACCGGGGCAGGTCGTCGAAGATGCGCCGCAGGCCCTCGCCCCACTGCTTGCGGATGGAGGCGAAGTACGGCGAGTTGAGCTTGTAGCGCAGGGACCGGGGGCGCTCCAGGGTATCGCGCCGGTAGAGCATGAGGTCCACCGGCGGTCCCACCGAGAGGTTGCTGCGCATGGTGGAGTCGATGGAGACGAGCGCACAGCGGGCGGCATCCTCCAGGGACACCGCCGGCGAGATGATGCGATCCAGGATCGGCTTGCCGTACTTGGTCTCGCCGATCTGCAGGAAGGGCTGCTCTTCCGAGCAGGTGATGAAGTTCCCCTGCGGATAGATCAGGAACAGCGCGGGATCCTGCGCTCCGATCTGGCCGCCCAGTATGAAGCTCGCCTCCAGGGACACGCTGCTCGCCCCGGGCCCCTCCGGCGCGTGTCGGGCCTGGATCCTCTGGCTCACCTGGCCGACGTGCTCGGCGGCCTCGGCCATGTACTGGGCCTTGCGCAACGGGCCGCCGTCCAGCGCTTCCCGCTCCAGCTGCGTCACCACCGCCTGGGTCGTGGCCAGATTCCCGGCGCTGAGCAGCACCAGGATGCGGTCGCCCTCCCAGATGAACGGATGCAGCTTGGGATAGGTGTTGATGTGATCCACGCCCGCATTGGTACGCGAATCCGAGGCGAATACCAGCCCCTCGTTCATGGCTGCGGCAAGGCAGTAGGTCATCGCGACCTCGCTCTCAGAATGACACTGTGACCACGCCCCGGACGTCCAGGGGCTGCCCGCCGGCACCCGACGGGTCCGCGGCCACCACCTCGACGCCGGCATCCAGCCAGCGGGCCACCGTCACGCCCGCCTGCAGGCCCAGGACCAGGTCCACGTTGCTCTCGGTAACGGGCCCGCGGACCCGGGCCACGCCCGCGCGGCCGCCGATGTACAGCCGCTGCCCGATATACCGGCTGAAGCGGTAGAACACGCTGTTGGACCGGATCGTGCGCTCGACGCCCGGCGCTACCTCGGGGTCCGTCAGCGAGCGGGCATGCTCGAAGCCGAGCTCGAACAGCCAGGCGGCGCCCTCGCCGTCGTCCACCAGCGCCCGGTAGGTGAGCTGCACGGCGCCGACCGTGCCCGCGGACCCGGTTCCCGTGTCGTCGTTGCCGTAGCGCTGGGAACCGCCGGCGAGCCCGACCCCCCAGCGGGTCGTGACGCTGGACTCCGGCGGATCCAGCTGCACCGGCGGCACCTCCTGGGCCGCCGCCGGCGCGGCGGCCGCGAGGAAACCCAGGAAGGCACAGCGGATCGCGTTCGACAGTCGACGCCTTCTCATGCGGCGGGATTGTGTGGCACACCCGGCGGCAGAGCAAGCACCACGATTGCTGTACAATCCCGACGGAGACCCGACGGACAGGGAAACCCCCATGGCGGACGCTTCACCCCCGCGACCCGAGCTCACCACCCTCGCCGAGTGGCAGACGCTGACGGAGCACGCCGACGCACTGCGGCGCCAGCGCATCCGTGATCTCTTCGAGTCCGATCCGGCGCGTTTCCAGCGCTTCAGCGCCGAGCACGACCGGCTGCTGCTGGACTACTCCAAGAACCTGGTCACGGACGCCACGCTGGAGCAGCTCCGGGCCCTGGCCCGCCGCCGGGACCTGGAAGGGTGGATCGAGCACCTTTTCAGCGGCGAAGCGGTGAACACCACCGAGAACCGCGCGGCCATGCACATGGCCCTGCGCAACCGCGGCAACGGCGCCATGTACGTGGGCGGCCGGGACGTCATGCCGGACGTCCAGCGCGAGCTCACGCGCATGCGGCTGTTCGTCAACCGCCTGCACCGGGGCGAGTACCGGGGCTGCACCGGGCGCGTTATCACGGACGTGGTCAACATCGGCGTGGGCGGTTCCGACCTGGGCGCGGTCATGGCCACCGAGGCGCTGGCCCCGTACCGCACCAATACCATCCGGCTGCACTTCGTCAGCAGCATCGACGGCGTGCACGTCACCGATGTCCTCGAGCGGGTCAATCCCAAGACCACGCTGTTCATCATCTCGTCGAAGTCCTTCACCACCCTGGATACCATGACCAACGCCCGCACGGCGCGGGACTGGTTCCGCCGCCAGGTCACCGACCCCGAGGCCATGCGGCAGCATTTCCTGGCCGTGTCCGCCAACGAGCAGGCCATGGCGGAGTACGGCATCGCCGAGGAGAACCGCTTCCGCATCTGGGACTGGGTCGGCGGCCGGTACTCCCTGGCCTCCGCCGTCGGGCTTCCCGTCGCCATCGCCGTGGGCATGAAGCACTTCGAGGCCATGCTGGAAGGCTTCCACGGCATGGACCGGCATTTCCGCACCACGCCCTGGGAACGCAACCTGCCGGTCCTGATGGGCCTGCTGGGGGTGTGGTACACCAACTTCCTGGATGCCGCCGGGCACGCCGTGCTGCCCTACGATCACCGGCTCAACCGCTTCCCCGCCTACCTCCAGCAGCTGGAGATGGAGAGCAACGGCAAGTGCGTCACCCGCGACGGCGCGCCGGTGGACTACCACACCGGCGCCATCGTCTGGGGTGAGGCGGGGCCCAACGCCCAGCACTCGTTCTTCCAGCTGCTGCACCAGGGCACGCGGCCGGTGATGGCGGACTTCCTGGCACCGGTCCACGGCTCGGCCGAGTATCCCGACCATCATGAGCTGGCCCTGGCCAACTGCTTCGCCCAGACCCGGGCGCTCATGGAGGGCCAGACGGCGGAGCAGGCGCGCAGGGAGATGGAGGCGTCCGGCATGGCGCCGGAGGAGATCCAGCAGGCCGTGCCGCACAAGGTCCACCCCGGCAACAAGCCCAGCAACACGCTGCTGTTCGACCGGCTGGACCCCGCCACCCTGGGGGCCCTGGTCGCGCTCTACGAGCACAAGGTCTTCGTCCAGAGCGTCATCTGGGGGATCAACCCCTTCGACCAGTGGGGCGTAGAGCTCGGCAAGAAGCTGGCCAAGGAGCTCCTTCCGGCGGTCACCGGGCAGCAGGAGGCGACCGATGCCGACCCGTCGACCCGGGGGCTGCTGAGCTATATTCACAGGCAGCAGTAAGTAGTTGGCAGTTGGCAGTTGGCAGTTGGCAGTTGGCAGTTGGCAGTTGGCAGTTGGCAGTCAAAGCGTAGGGCGTGCGGGATACGATGCAAACCCTTGTGCCCGCCGCCGGCATGTCGGGGCTGAAGCCCCTCCCACGGGCGTCGCACCGACGGCTGCAAGAGCGCGCCGTAATAGCGCCGTAGGAGCGGCTTCAGCCGCGACTTCCCAGAGAATCTGACGCCCTGGAAGGTCGCGACTGACGTCGCTCCTACACGGCTCCGCGAGCGCGTGGCACAGCATCTGTGGGAGGGGCTTCAGCCCCGACTTGCCAGAATGCAGGATCGCTCTGCGCCGGTCGCGGCTGACGCCGCTCCTACCCGGCTCTGGCAAGGCCTGCCGCAGGATTCTGTGGGGCGGCTTCAGCCACGACACCCCGGAAAGCCGGTACGGCTCCGCGAGCGTCGTGCCTGACTTGCTCTCACTGAAAACTGAAAACTGCCAACTGAACACTTCGCGACGCGGCCCCGCGACTGCTTGCGCGCCGGGCCCCGAACCCCGTATGTTGCCGTTCAGCCCGCAGACACCTACAGGGAAGGCCCGCCATGAGTGAACGTATCCGCAAGGTCGTGTTTCCGGTCGCCGGCCTCGGCACCCGCTTCCTGCCGGCCACCAAGGCAAGCCCCAAGGAAATGCTGCCGGTGGTGGACAAGCCGCTGATCCAGTACGCCGTGGAAGAGGCCGTGGCGGCGGGCGCGGAGACGCTGATCTTCGTCACCGGCCGCACCAAGCGCGCCATCGAGGACCATTTCGACAAGGCCTACGAGCTGGAGATGGAGCTCGAGGCCAAGCAGAAGCACCGGATGCTGGAGCTGGTGCGCAGCACGGTGCCGAAAGGGGTGAACTGCATCTACATCCGCCAGGGCGAGGCCCTGGGGCTGGGCCACGCGGTATTGTGCGCCCAGCCCATCGTCGGCAACGATCCCTTCGGCGTCATCCTGGCGGACGATCTCATCGACGGCCAGGGCGAGAAGGTGCTCTCGCAGATGGTCCGCGAGTTCGACGAGCACCAGTGCTCGCTGCTCGGGGTCGAGCGCGTGCCCATGCAGGAGACGGGCAGCTACGGCGTCGTCAGTGCCCGCGACTTCGCCGACAGCGTCTCGGCGGTGGACGCCATCGTGGAGAAGCCCGCCCCGGCGGAGGCGCCGTCGAATCTGGCCGTGGTCGGCCGCTACATCCTGACCCCGGCGATCTTCGAGCTGCTGCGTCACACCGTGCCGGACGCCAAGGGCGAGATCCAGCTCACGGACGCCATCTCGGCGCTGCTCAGGCAGGAGCGGGTGCTCGCCCACGAGTTCACCGGCAAGCGCTACGACTGCGGCAGCAAGCTCGGCTATCTCAAGGCCACCGTGGAGTACGGCCTGCAGCACCCGGACCTGGGCGCGGCATTCGGGGAGTACCTGAAGAGCCGTTAAGTTGGCAGTTGGCAGTTGGCAGTTGGCAGTTGGCAGTTGGCAGTTGGCAGTTGGCAGTCAAAGCGTAGGGCGTGCGGGATACGATGCAAGCCCTTGTGCCCGCCCCCGGCGCGTCGGGGCTGAAGCCCCTCCCACGGGCGTCGCGCCGACGGCTGCAAGAGCGCGCCGTAATAGCGCCGTAGGAGCGGCTTCAGCCGCGGCTTCCCAGAGAATCTGACGCCCTGGAAGGTCGCGACTGACGTCGCTCCTACACGGCTCCGGGAGCGCCTGGCGCAGCATCTGTGGGAGGGGCTTCAGCCCCGACTTTCCATAGCGCAGGATCGCTCTTGCGCCAGTCGCGGCTGACGCCGCTCCTACCCGGCTCCGGCAAGGCCTGCCGCAGGATTCCGTAGGAGCGGCTTCAGCCGCGACACCCCGGAAAGCCGGTACGGCTCCGCGAGCGTCGTGCCTGTCTTGCTCTCACTGGAACCTGCCAACTTCAACCACCTTACGCCGACACGATAAAGAACGGGTTGTGCAGATCCGGCTTGTTGTATTGCAGCGGCCGCGTCTCGTCCTCGGCCAGCCGTACGCGGCCGCCCGCCGCCTCGACGATGGCGTGGCCGGCGCCGGTATCCCACTCCATGGTCGGCCCGAAGCGCGGGTACAGCGTTGCCCGCCCTTCCGCCACGGCGCAGAACTTCAGCGAGCTGCCCACCGGCACCTCGTCGGCCACGTCGATGTGCTCGAGGTAGTCCGCGAGCTCCCCCGTCGGGTGGGAGCGGCTCTTCACCACCGCGTGCCCGCCGGCCGGCGGGCGCACCGCCAGGCGCTCCCAGTCGCCGTCGCCGCTCCTGCGCCAGGCGCCCTCGCCCACGGAGCCGATGTACGTGGTGGCCAGGGCGGGGACATGGATCACGCCCCACCGGGGCGCGCCGTCCTCCACCAGGGCGATGTTCACGGTGAACTCGCCGTTGCGCTTGATGAACTCCTTGGTGCCGTCCAGCGGATCCACCAGCCAGAAGCGCGGCCACTGGCGGCGCTCCTCGTAGGGCACGTCGGCCCCCTCCTCCGAGAGAACCGGGATCTCCGGTGTCAGGGCCTGCAGCTCGCGGTCGATAATGCCGTGAGCCGCGCGGTCCGCGGCGGTCAGGGGGGATTCGTCGTCCTTGGTCTCGACGTCGAACGCGGGGCCGTCGTAGACCTCCAGGATGGCATCCCCCGCCCGGCGGGCGATGGCGATGACGGCGTCAAAATCAGGTTTGATCATAACGGTCTCAATTTTCAGACGGAAACGAAATCGTTGCAGGCAGTACGCCGGCAGGGTGTTTGTCTTCGGGCGACTAGCGGAGCCCCGCCGCGCAGGCCGACCGGCCCGAAGGGGGCGGCCGCAGGGATGCGGCCACCGGCTGTCAGCACAGGGATGTGCTGTCAGCCGGCCAGGCCGGAGCGGCGGATAAGGCGGAGCTTTGGAGCCCGAAGACAAACACCCTGCCGGCGTACTGCATGCAACACCTCAATCGAGGTCGATGTAACCCTGCTTCTCCAGGTGCAGGATCACCTGGTGGGCCAGCTCGTCGGCGGAATAGCGCGACGTGTCCACCACCACCTCCGCGTGCTCCGGCTCCTCGTAGGGGTCGTCGATGCCGGTGAACTGCGTGATCTGGCCGGCGCGGGCCTTGGCGTAGAGCCCCTTGCGGTCGCGCTCCTCGCAGACCGACAGCGGTGTCGCCACGTAGACCTCGACGAAGCCGCCGCCCTGGCTCACCATCTCCCGCACCTCCCGGCGCGTCGCCCGGTAGGGGGCGATGGGCGCGCAGATGGCGACGCCGCCGTTCTTGGTGATCTCGCTGGCGACGAAGCCGATGCGGCGGATATTGATCTCCCGGTGCTCCTTGGAGAAGCCCAGCTCGCTGGACAAGTGCTTGCGCACCAGGTCACCGTCGAGCAGCGTCACCGGCCGGGTGCCGTGCTCCATGAGCTTGGCCATGAGCACGTTGGCGATGGTGGACTTGCCCGAGCCCGACAGGCCGGTGAAGAACACCGTGAAGCCCTGCTGCTTCTTGGGCGGAAACGCCTGGCGCAGCCGCTCGATCACCTCCGCGTAGGAAAACCAGTCCGGCAGCTCCAGGCCCTCCTTAAGGCGCCGGCGCAGCTCGGTGCCGGACATGGTCAGCACGCGCGCGCCCTCGGGCACCTCGGAGCGCGGCACGTACTGGGCCATGTCCTCCACGTAGACCATTTCCTCGAACGGCTGCATGACGATGCCGAGCTCGTCCTGGTAGGCGCGCACCAGCTCCTGGGCGTCGTAGGGCCCGTAGAAGTCCTCGCCCTGGCTGTTCTTGCCCGGTCCCGCATGGTCGCGGCCCACGATGAAGCGCGAGCAGCCGTGGTTCTTGCGGATGATGGCGTGCCACACGGCCTCGCGCGGACCGCCCATGCGCATGGCCAGGGGCAGGAGGCTGAGCTGGGTCGTCTGCTCGGGGAAGTGCTTGATCACCTCCTGGTAGCAGCGCACGCGCACGAAGTAGTCCACGTCCCCGGGCTTGGTCATGCCCACCACCGGGTGAATGAGCAGGTTCGCCTCGCCCTTCTGGGAGGCGCGCTTGGCCAGCTCCACGTGGGCCCGGTGCATGGGGTTGCGGGTCTGGAAGGCGACCACGTTGGTCCAGCCCATCTTCGCGAACCAGTCGCGCAGCTCCCGGGGCGTGTGGCGCAGCTGGTTGAACGTGTGATGGGGCGGCGCCTCGATGCCCTCCAGGGGGCCACCCAGGTACACCGGGTGCGTCTGGTGGAACAGCCGGAACACCTCCGGGTGCGCGTCGTCCGCGGCGCCGAAGACCTGCTCGGCCTGCTTGCGCATGTCCGGGCGGTAGAGGTCGTCCACGGTCATCACCGCCAGCACCATGCCCTCGGGATGGCGCAGGGCGATGCGGTCGCCCGGGCCGAGGTCGCCGGCGAAGGCCTCGGTCACGTCCAGGTTCACGGGGATCGGCCACAGCGTGCCGTCGGCCAGGCGCATGTCGGCGCAGACGCGGTCGTAGTCCTTCTGCCGCAGAAAGCCGTCCAGCGGCGAGAAGCCGCCGTTGAGCAGCAGCTCGATATCGCAGACCTGGCGGTCGGTGAGATCCCACGACGGCAGCGACGCCGCCTCGCGGCGCAGCTCCTCGGCGCGCGCACCGTCCACCAGCAGCTCCCTGAGCGTGCCTCCGTGGGGCTGCGTCAGGTCCTTCCAGCCATCAGTCATCGCTTGTTACCTCGTGCAATCGTTCCGGATTCCGTTGCGCCCGCGTGACCCGGCCCGGGCGCCGCTGTTCAGAAGCCCCAGATCAGGGGAATGAGGACCACCGCGACCAGGGCCGTCACCAGGTTCAGGGGCAGCCCCATGCGCAGGAAGTCGGAGAAATGATACCCCCCGGGCCCGTACACCATGAGATTGGTCTGGTAGCCGATGGGCGTGGCGAAGCTCGCCGACGCCGCCAGCATGATCGCTACCACGAACGGCATGATACTGACATCCAGGTCCGCCGAGACCGCCAGGGCGATGGGGAACATCAGCAGCGCCGCCGCATTGTTGGTGATCACCGAGGTGAAGCCCGCGGTGAGCAGGTAGACGGCTGCCAGGTTCAGCAGCGGCTGATCCCCGACCAGGCCGATCACGCCCTGGGCGATGGCGGCCGCCACCCCGGTCTTGTCCATGGCCACGCCGAGCCCGAAGGCCGCGGCGATCACCAGCAGGACGGACCAGTCGATGTTGCGCCGGGCGCTGTCCACGCTGCAGCAGCCGGTCACCAGCATGCCGGCCGCGGCCACCAGCGCTGCTTCCAGCATGCTGAGCAGCCCCGTCCCCGCGGTCACCACCATGATCCCGAGCATCAGCAGGGCCGCCGGCGCGCGCTCGTGGCGGGGCGGCGAGGAATCCTCCACCTGGCTCACCAGGAAGAAATCCCGACTGTTGCGCTGCTTCTCCAGGAACGACGGCCGCGCCTCCAGCAGCAGCGTATCCCCCGGCTGGATGACGATATCGCCGATCTTGCCGCCCAGGCGCTCGCCGTTGCGGGCCACCGCGATGACCACGGCATCGTAGCGCGAGCGGAAACCGCCGTCGCGGATGGTGTGGCCCGCCACCGGACAGCTCCCGGAGACCACGGCCTCGACCATGGTGCGCTGGGAGCGATGCCCCTCGAGCTTGAACACCTGGTCCGTGGCAGGAGTCAGGCCGCGGATCTTCTGCAGCTCCACCACCGAGTCCACCACCCCCACGAACACCAGCCGGTCGTTGGCCTGGAGCTTCTCGCTGGGCGAGACCGCCGGCAGCACCGTGCCGTCGCGATCGATCTCCGCCAGGAACATGCCCGAGAGATGGCGCAGCCCGGCCTGCTCGATGCTGCGCCCCACCAGCGGCCCGTCCGGGTCCACCAGCATCTCCACGCTGTACTCCCGGGGGTCGGTCATGCCGCTCATGGGCGGCTTGCGCTCCGGCAGCAACCAGCGCGTGGTCAGCAGGATGAACGCCAGCCCCACCACCGCCACGGGCACGCCGACCCAGGCCAGGTCGAACATGCGCAGCCCGGTACCGGTGCGCTCGGCCAGCAGGCCGTTGACCACCAGGTTGGTACTGGTGCCGATGAGCGTGCAGGTCCCCCCGAGAATGGCCGCGTAGCTCAGGGGAATCATGAGCTTGGAGCTGGACAGGCCGAACTTGCGGGCCCACTCGTTGACCGCCGGGATGAGCATGGCCACCACCGGCGTGTTGTTGAGAAAGGCGCTGAGAAACGCCACCGGCCCCATCAGCTTCACCTGGGCGCCGGGCAGCGACCGCGGACGGCCCAGCAGCCGCTGGACGATCCAGTGAATGCCTCCGGTCTCCTGGATTCCCGAGACCACCACGTACAGCACCGCAACCGTCACCAGCCCCTGGTTGGCCAGCCCGCCGAAGGCTTCTTCCGGGCCCAGCACGCCGGTGACCAGCAGCAGGGCCACGCCGCCGAGGAAGACCATGTCCGCCGCCAGCCGCGTGAGCACGAGCACGCCCAGCACACCGGCGACAACGGCAATGGTCAACCAGGCCTCCCAACCCAAGGCGGCTTGCTCCTCTGGACTTCGTCAGCGTCGGCACCGGCGGGGCCGACCGCGTCGATCGCGGGGAAAGCGGCGACTCTACCGGCGCCTGATTAGAAGTGAAAGGAATGAATGGTCATACGGTCAGGCGCGCACGGAATATGGCGCTCAGATCGCCGTGACCACGCTCTCCCCCCGGCCAATGGCATAATACGTGAACCCGGCATCCACCATCCGCCGCGGATCATAGAGGTTGCGCCCGTCCACCAGCACCGGCTGCCGCAGGCCGTCGCGGATGCGCTCGAAATCCGGGCTGCGGAACTGCTGCCACTCGGTGCACACCACCAGCGCATCCGCACCCTGAAGGGCCTCGTAGGGCTGGCGGTACAGGGTGAGGTCGTCCCGGTCCCCGTAGATGCGGTGCGTCTCCTCCAGGGCCTCGGGATCATAGGCCTGGACGCGCGCGCCCGCCTGCCACAGCGCCTCCATGAGCGTCCGGCTGGGGGCCTCGCGCATGTCGTCGGTATTGGGCTTGAAGGCCAACCCCCAGATGGCGATGGTGCGCCCCTCCAGGTAGCCGTGGAAATGCGCGTGGAGCCGCTGGAACAGCACCTGCTTCTGCCGGGCGTTCACCGCTTCCACGGCGTCCAGGATCATGGGCGCGTACTCCACGTCCCGCGCCGTGCGCGCCAGGGCCTTGACGTCCTTGGGGAAGCAGGAGCCGCCGTAGCCGCAGCCCGGGTAGATGAAGTGATAGCCGATGCGCGGATCGGAGCCGATGCCGTGACGCACCGCCTCGATGTCGGCGCCCAGGCGCTCCGCCAGCCCGGCGAGCTCGTTCATGAAGCTGATCTTTGTGGCCAGCATGGCGTTGGCGGCGTACTTGGTCAGCTCCGCCGAGCGCACGTCCATGACCAGGACCTTTTCCTGCTTGCGGCCGAAGGGGGCGTAGAGGTCGCGCATGAGCTGCGTGGCCCGCGGGTCGTCGCTGCCCACCACCACGCGGTCCGGCTTCATGAAGTCGCTGATGGCCGCGCCTTCCTTGAGGAACTCGGGATTCGAGACCACGGCGTAGGGCACGTCGACGCCGCGCTCGGCCAGGGCGTCCTGCAGCGTCGCCCGCACGCGGTCGGCGGTGCCCACGGGGACCGTGGACTTGTCCACGATCACGCGGTAGTCGGTCATGTGCTCGCCGATGGAGCGGGCCACCTGCAGCACGTAGCGCAGATCCGCTGAGCCGTCCTCGTCGGAGGGTGTACCCACGGCGATGAACTGGAACAGGCCGTGGGCCACGGCCTCGCCCACGTCGGTGGTGAACCGCAGGCGCCCGGCCTCGCGGTTGGTGGTGATCATGTCCTCCAGGCCGGGCTCGTAGATCGGCACCTCGCCGCGGTTGAGCCGCGCCACCCGGTCGCCGTCGATGTCCACGCACAGGACCTCGTTGCCCGTCTCCGCGAGGCAGGTACCGGTCACCAGGCCGACGTAGCCGCTACCGTAGATGGTGATCTTCATGGGCGTCGCTGCCTCCTTCAGACCCGGTAGTAGTCCCGGTACCAGTCCACGAACCGGCGTACGCCCTCTTCCACGGGCGTATCCGGGCGGTAGCCCACGTCACGGACCAGCTCTTCGGCGTCCGCCCAGGTATCGGGCACGTCGCCCTGCTGCATGGGCAGCAGCCGCTTGTCCGCCTCGCGCCCGAGGCACTCCTCCAGCACCCGGATGTAGCGCATCAGCTCCACCGGGCGGTTGTTGCCGATGTTGTACAGCCGATAGGGTGCGGCGCTGCTGGCGGGATCCGGGGCATCCCCGCTCCAGTCGGGGTCCGGCGCGGCCACGTGATCCGTTGCGCGCACCACGCCCTGGGCGATGTCGTCGACGTAGGTGAAGTCCCGCCGGTGGTTGCCGTAGTTGAAGACATCGATGGGCTCGCCGGCGAGAATCGCCCGGGTGAACAGGAACAGCGCCATGTCCGGGCGGCCCCAGGGGCCGTAGACGGTAAAGAAGCGCAGCCCGGTCACCGGCAGGCCGTAGAGATGCGCGTAGGTATGGGCCATGAGCTCGTTGGCCTTCTTCGTGGCCGCGTACATGGACAGGGGATGGTCCACGTTCTGGTGCACGGAGAACGGCATGGCCGTATTGGCGCCGTACACGGAGCTGGTGGAGGCGTACACCAGGTGCTCGACCTGCGTGTGGCGGCAGGCCTCGAGCACGTTCATGAAGCCCACCACGTTGCTGTCCACGTAGGCGTGGGGATTCTCCAGGGAGTAGCGCACGCCGGCCTGGGCGGCCAGGTGGATGACCCGCTCGAAGCGCTCGTGCCGGAACAGCGCCATCATGCCCGCCTGATCGGCGACATCCAGGCGCACGAAGCGGAAGCCGGGATGCGGCTCGAGCCGCGCCAGGCGCGCTTCCTTGAGGGAGACGTCGTAGTAGTCGTTGAGATTGTCCAGGCCGACGACGGTGTCACCGCGCTCCAGCAGGAGCTGTGCCACGTGGAAGCCGATGAACCCCGCCGCCCCCGTTACCAGTACCTTCATGCTGCGCCAGTCCCTGTCCCCGCGGAGAAACCCGCCCGGCTGGGGTATGCGCCGGGCGGGGAGTCCGTATGGTACCGGGACGGCGTCGCTTCAGCTACCGCTCAGAAGAGCCCCACCACCTGCTCGTTCTCGTCGATATCGATGTGCGCCGCCGCCGGATCGCTGCCCAGGCCGGGCATGGTCCGGATGTCGCCGCACAGGGCGTAGACAAAGCCGGCACCGGCGGACAGCCGCACCTCCTTGACCGGCAGGGTCCAGCCCGTCGGCGCCCCCTGCTGGGAGGCATCCGCCGACAGCGACAGGTGGGTCTTGGCGATGCACACCGGCAGCTCGCCGTAGCCCTGGTACTGGTAGCTGTCGATCTGCTTGCGCGCCTCGGGGCTGAAGACAACGCCATCGGCGCCGTAGATGCGCGTGGCGATGCGCTTGATCTTATCGTCCAGGGCCATCTCGTCCGGGTACAGGTAGCGGAACTCGCTCGGCTCCTCCGCTGCCTCCGCCACCGCCTCAGCGAGCTCGGCCGCCCCCGAGCCGCCATCGCGCACGTGGGTGCACAGCGCCACCCGGGCGCCGGCGGCCTCGGCCACCTCGCGGATGGCCGCGTGCTCCGAGGCGAAGTCCGACGGGAAGGCGTTGATCGCCACCACCGGCGAGATGCCGTGGGCCCGGATGTTCTCGATCTGCTTGCGCAGGTTGGCCGCCCCGGCGTGCACGTCGTCCGGGTTCTCCACCGTCATGGCCTCGGGCAGGGGCCGCCCCGGCACCACGCTGAACCGCCCGGAATGGAACTTGAGCCCGCGCACCGTGGCCACCAGCACCGCTGCATCCGGCTCCATGCCCGACGCCCGGCACTTGATGTTGAAGAAGCGCTCGGCGCCCATGTCCGCACCGAAACCCGCCTCCGTGACCAGGAAGTCATTGGCGTGCAGGGCGATGCGATCGGCGACGATGGAGGAGTTGCCGTGGGCGATGTTGCCGAAGGGCCCGGCGTGCATGAGCGCGGGCGTGTGCTCCACCGTCTGCAGCAGGTTGGGCTTGAGCGCGTCCCGCAGCAGCACGGTCATGGCCCCGGCGGCGCCGATGTCCTCGGCGGTGACCGGCTGGTTACTGCGGGTGTAGCCGACCACCATCCGCCCCAGGCGCTGGCGCAGGTCGCTCAGCGAATCCGCCAGCGCGAGCACCGCCATGACCTCGGAGGCGGCGGTGATCTCGAACCCCGTCTGCCGGGTGAAGCCGTCCGCCTGTGAGCCGAGGCCGGAGACGATGTTGCGCAGGGAGCGATCGTTGATGTCCATGGACCGCTTCCAGGTGATGCGCTGGGGATCCAGATCCACGCCGCGCCGGTGATGCAGGTGGTTGTCGATCATGGCGGCGAGCAGATTGTGCGCCGCCGCCACCGCGTGGATGTCGCCGGTGAGATGGAGATTGATCCGCTCCATGGGAACGACCTGGCTGTAGCCGCCGCCGGCGGCGCCGCCCTTGATCCCCAGGGTCGGCCCCATGGACGGCTGGCGCAGCGCCACGGTCGCGGTGCGCCCGGTATGGTGGAAGCCCTGGGCGAGCCCGATGGAGGTGGTGGTCTTGCCCTCGCCCAGGGGCGTGGGCGTGATCGCCGAAACCACGACGTATCGGCCCCGCGGCCGTTCGGCCAGCGAATGCGTCGCCGCCAGGTCGATCTTGGCCACGTCGAAGCCGTAGGGCTCCACGTGGTCCGGATCCAGCCCCATGGCTGCCGCGATTTCCGCGATGGGCCGGCGCGGCGTGTGCCGGGCGATCTCCAGATTGCTCGGCGGCACGTCCGCGACAGCCGCTTCCACCTCTTTCATGCTCGTTGCCATGTTCCCTCCTCGTCGGGCGCTTGGTGCTCAACCGTGCAGCTGGGATTATCCGGGCACCCGCGGCGAATCGATTACTCGTGGGCGCCGTTCACGCGTTTGCCAGCGACAATGTCCCGTGATTGCTAGACTTAGGCGATGCGGAAAGTACGGATTTCGGGGCGTTCCGCCGCCGCCGGGCAACCGGGAGGCGTTAACAGACAAGCGGTGAGGACGTCGCTGCGGGATAACTCCGATGCGTGTTCAGAAAACAAACGTGCTTCCACCGAAACTGTCAAAAGGGACAGGCAACCAGGCCGCAAGGAGGAGACGTCCATGCCGCACAATGGCCGCCCGGCGAACATCCCGCAGCGCATCGGGTTCCTTCTGGTCCCCGGGTTCTCGCACATGGCCTTTACATCCGCGCTGGAGCCGCTGCGGATGGCCAATCAGCTCGCCGAGCGGGATCTCTACTCCTGGTCCATCATCAGCCGGGACGGTCAGCCCGTGGCGGCAAGCAACCACCTGCAGGTCGCCGCGGATGCCAGCCTGCGGACGGCGCCGGAGCTTGACCTGATCATCGTGTGCAGCGGCATCGATGTGCAGGAGCACCTGGACCGGGACGTGCTTACCTGGCTCCACCGGCTGGGCACGCGGCACGTTCCCCTGGGCTCGGTGTGTACCGGTGGCTACATCCTTGCGCGGGCGGGCGTGCTCAACGGCTACCGCTGCACGCTGCACTGGGAGCACATCTCCAGCATCCACGAGGCCCTGCTGTTCCCGGAGGTGGAGTTCTCCTCGGAGCTGTTCGTGCTGGACCGGGACCGCTACACCTGCTCCGGCGGCGTGGCGCCCATGGACATGATACTCACCCTCATCGCCCGGGAGCACGGTGCGCAGCTCGCCGAGAACATCGCCGAGGAGTATCTCCACGAGCGCATCCGCGACTTCACCGAGCGCCAGCGCACGCCGCTGAAGGTGCGCCTCGGCACCAGCCAGCCCAAGCTGGTGGAGGTCGTGACCCTCATGGAGGCCAACCTCCACGAGCCCCTGACGCTGGACGAGCTGGCCTCGCATGCCCGGCTGTCACGCCGGCAGCTGGAGCGGCTGTTCCAGCGCCATCTGGGGTGCGCGCCCACGCGCTACTACATGGACCTGCGCCTGGCCCGGGCGCGGCAGCTGCTGCTGCAAACGGAGATGCCCATTACCGACGTGGCGCTGGCGTGCGGCTTCGTCTCGCCGCCGCACTTTACCAAGTGCTACCACGAGCGCCAGGGCCGCTCGCCCTCGGAGGAACGCCGCCTGCGGCGGCAGCGCCTGCTGTCCGGCTCGGCCAACGGGCCCCAGGTGACGCCGGTGACCCCCGACACCATCGAGGACACCGGCGAGATCACCCAGCTGGACAAGGTCGAATAGCGTTGCGCACCCCGCGCCCCACGGCGCGGGCATTCAGTCGTCGTCCGATGCCACCGACGGGCGGATGACGAACTCACAGGCCTCGGCGCCGCCTGCGGCGCAGCACCGTTCCTCGGCGACCGGGGCGTAGTCCGGATCCGGACAGGCCCAGCCCATGGCCCCCTCCAGCCACGCCAGGAAAGTCCGGCACGCCGGCGGCCGGGCACCGGGGATGGCGGCAAAGGGCGAGTTGTAGACCCGCACCCCGGCGCCGCAGTCCTCGGGGCGACAATAGAGCAGCTCGAAGCGCCCCCACCCGCGATGGGCGAGGCTGTCCAGGTACCGCGTCAGCACCGTCACCCCGTCCGCACCGGTTGCGCGGGCCTCCTCGCGGCACCACTCGCGCGCGGCCTGCCGCGCCGCCGCCTGCCAGGCTGCCTCGCCTGGGCCGCCGGCGACGGCCCCCTGGAGGCGGGCCATCTCCGCGCGAGACAGCATCAGCACGGGGCTGCCGTGCAGCCACGACTCGCCCCGGGAGGCATCGAGTTCCACGGGTACGCTGGACGTTGCGGTCATGTCCCCTCCTGGCCCCTGCGGGCTGCTTCGGCGGTGCCCGGAGCAAGCCGGGCACCGGCGCACGGATGATTCCACCGTAGTGAATGCGTCTCCCGGCCCGCTGCCCGCGGGCGACGGTCCCTTGCTCGCCTGCGACAGCCCGCACGACACCGTCTTTGCCCGCGGCGACGCCCCGGCCGGCACTGGCGCAGCCAGGCAAGTGGCTGTCGTCCCGGGGGCGTTACGCCGCCGGTCGCGGCGCTAGTGTCCCCATCGAAGGCACGCGCCGTGCCGGCAGGGACCGGCGGACGCTGCACCGCATCCACGCACTTGCCGACCGAGGACCAACAACATGTGGCAGGCAACAGCGGAGACGATCACCGGCATGCCGCGGGGCTGCGAGGCCCTGGCACAGCCTCGCTACGAGGTCATTCCGATCCGCGGCGTCATGGACGAGACGCGCCGGCTGCCGCGGGGTGCCACCGTGACCGTGACCTGTTCGCCGAAGCACGGCATCGACGCGACCCTGGAGGTCGCCGAGGGCCTGGCCGCCGAGGGCTACGATGCCGTCCCCCACGTGGCCGCCCGGCTGGTGCGCGACCGCGGCGATCTGCGGCGGATTGTCGACCGCATCCACGCAGCGGGCCTGCACGAGGTCTTCGTCGTCGGCGGCGACGCGGCCGAGCCGGTCGGCCCGTACCCCGGAGGACTGGAGCTGCTGCGCGCCATGGCCGACAGCGGCAACCGCCCGCGGCGCATCGGCGTCCCGGCCTACCCGGAGCCGCACGCCAGCATTCCGTCTCCGGACCTGGCGGCGGCGTTCCGCGCCAAGAACGACCTGGCCGACTACGCGGTCACCCAGATCTGCTTCGAGGCGCGCACCGTCCTGGACTGGCTGAGCCGGGAGCAGGAGGCGGGGTTGCGGCTGCCGGTGTACCTGGGCCTGCCCGGGGTGATCGACCGCAAGCGCCTCATGGGCCTGGCGGTGCGCATCGGCCTGGGTGCATCCACGCGCGTGCTGCGGCGGCAGGCGGGCCTGGCGTCGCGGCTCCTGGGCGGCAGCACCTACCGTCCGGACGATCTGGCCGAGGAGCTGGTTCCGGCCTTCGACGGCCCACAGGGCAGGCATCTGGCCGGCTTCCACATCAACACCTTCAACCAGGTGGATGCGAGCCTGAACTGGGTGAACCACGTGACCGCCGATCTGTGCCGGCGCTACGCGGAACCGACCGAGAGCCCGGCAATGGCCGGCGCAGTCGCCCAGGAATACTCGGTGTAGCCCTCCCCGGAACAACCCCGCGCCCGGCGCGGGGTTTCTGTTGCCCGGAAACATAACACTGTTATTATAATAACGACGTTACCAATACAAAGGAGGAGCTTCGCCATGCCCACGGTTCTCTACGAGAAGGACGGCCGCATCGCCCGCATTACCCTCAACCGCCCCGAGGTCATGAACGCCATCAACGACGAGCTCCCCCGGGAGCTCGCCGACGCCGTCGCCCGGGCCAACCGCGACCCGGACGTCCGCGTGATCATGCTCAGCGGCCAGGGCCGGGCGTTCTGCGCCGGCTACGACCTGACCTACTACGCCGAGGCCAACGGCTCCGGCAACATCACCCAGGAAATGCCCTGGGATCCCATGCAGGACTACGCCTTCATGAAGGGCAACACCGAGCTGTTCATGAGCCTGTGGCGCTCCTACCGGCCGGTGATCTGCAAGATCCACGGCTACGCCGTGGCGGGTGGTTCGGATATCGCCCTGTGTTCAGATATCATCCTCATGGAGGACACCGCCGAGATCGGCTACATGCCGACGCGTGTGTGGGGCTGCCCGACCACCGCCATGTGGGTCTACCGGCTCGGGGCCGAGCGCGCCAAGCGCATGCTGCTCACCGGCGACCGCATCAGCGGCAGCGAAGCGGAGCGGCTGGGGCTCATCTACCGGGCGGTGCCGGCGGACGCACTGGACGCGGAAGCGGAAGCCCTGGCGCAACGCATGGCCACGGTGCCCGTGAACCAGCTCATGATGCAGAAGCTGGTGATCAACCAGGCCTACGAGAACATGGGGCTGGAGACCACGCAGATGATGGCCACGGTGTTCGACGGCATCACCCGCCACTCCCCGGAGGGCGTGAACTTCAAGCACCGGGCCGAGCAGGTCGGATGGAAACAGGCTGTACGGGAACGCGATCAGGGAAGTTATGACTGGACCAAGAATCAACCGTTCAACGGGGACGAACGATAAACCCAGCATCGCCACGGGCACGGAAGCGTCAGCCCATAGCGGCCAGGGACAGGCCGCGGACCGCCGTGAGGCCATCGTTGCCGCGGCGGCCCGGGTATTCCAGAGCCACGGTCTGGCCGGGGCATCCATGCGCCTCATCGCCCGGGAGGCCGGATGCACCACGGGAGCCATCTACCCGCACTTCGGCGGCAAGGAGGCCCTGTACGCGGAAGTCCTGGCCCAGTCCCTGCGGGCGCTGTACGACAGCGTGCGACGCGCCGCGCAGGAAGTGCCCGAGCCCCGGCGCGGGCGCGCCGCGGTCCAGGCCTTCTACGAGTACTATCGCGCCCGTCCGCTGGAGCTGAGCCTGGGGCTGTACCTCTACCAGGGGGCCCGCCCCGTGGGCCTGACCCGGGAGCTGGACCATTCGCTGAACCGCTCGCTGGAATCGGTCTTCCGCGTCATCACCGAGGCGCTCGCCGCCGGCGGCCACGACCAGCCCCGCATGCGGGCCACCGGCGGCGTGTCCCACGCCGTGGGCGTGCTCATCATGAATCAGACGGGGCGCCTGAAGGTGCTGGACACGGATCCCGACGAGCAGATGGCGTTCTATCTGCGGGACCTGTAGCCGTCGCGGAACGGGACTACTGGCCGGCCACCATGACGTCATCGACCAGCAGCGAGCCCGTACGCACGCTGCCCCGGGTATCCAGGTCCGCGCCCACCGCGCGGATGTTGCGGAACATCTCGCGCAGGTTGCCGGCCACGGTGATCTCCTCCACGGGGTGGACGATCTCGCCGCCGGCCACCAGGAACCCGGCGGCGCCGCGGGAGTAGTCGCCGGTGACGCCGTTGACTCCCTGCCCCATGAGCTCCGTGACCACCAGGCCGTCGCCCATCTCCCGGAGCAGGCCCTGGAAGTCCAGCGATCCGGGGGTCACGGTGAGGTTGTGCACGCCGCCGGCGTTGCCGGTGGTGGTCATGCCCAGCTTGCGCGCGGAATAGCTGTCGAGGACGTAGCCCTGCAGCACGCCGCGGTCCACCAGGACCCGCTCCCGGGTGGCCACGCCCTCGTTGTCGAACGCCGCACTCCCCAGCGCCCGCGGCAGGCGGGGATGCTCGCTCAGGGTGACGTGCTCCGGGAAGACGCGCTCACCGAGGCTGTCCAGCAGGAACGACGCCTGCCGGTACAGGCTGGCGCCCCGGACCGCGCCCAGGAAGTGGCCGATCAGCCCCCGCGCCATCTCCGGGACGTACAGCACCGGCATGCGGCCGGTGCCGATCTGCCGGCTGCCCAGCCGGCGCACGGCGCGCTGCGCCGCCTGCCGCCCCACCGCCTCCGGCGCCTCGAGCTCGTCGGCGTGGCGGCCCACCGTGTACCAGAAATCCCGCTGCATGCCGTCGCCCTGGTCGGCCACCACCACGCAGTTCATGCCGTGGCGGGTACCGGCGACGCCGCCGAGAAAGCCGTGACTGTTGCCGTACACCCGCATCGACCGCCCCGTGCTCACGCCTGCCCCCTCGGAGTTGCGGATGCGCTCGTCGGCTTCCAGCCCCGCCGCCTCGCAGGCAACCGCCAGCTCGATGGCCCGGTCGGGCTCGAGATCCCAGGGGTGGTCCAGATCCAGATCCGGGATCTCCTGCGCCAGCAGCGCCGGGTCCGCCAGCCCCTGGGCCGGGTCCTCCGAGGTGTAGCGGGCGATGCTGCACGCCGCCGTCACCGTGTCCCGCACCGACTGCGCCGAGAAATCCGCCGACGCCGCCGTGCCCTGACGCTGGCCGAAGTACACGGCCACCGCCAGGGAGCGGTCGCGCTCGTGCTCCAGCGTCTCCACCTCGCCCCGGCGCACGTTCACCGACAGCCCGGTCCCCACGCTCACGGAGGCCTCCGCGCTGCTGGCCCCCTGGCGCTTGGCCTCGTCCAGCACCTGCTGGACGATCTGCGCCAGCTCATCTTTCGCGGGCAACGCAGCACTGGCTGTCACGGTTGGTGTGGTCATGCGTTTCCTCCCGATGGAGTGCTTACAGTCTCATCCAGCCCGAAGCGCGGCCCGGAGACTCGTGTGCGCCGAACATGCCGTGCGCGGGCCGGGGAAATGTCGGTCTATGCCTCGGTACCGCCAACGGTCAGGGCATCCACCTTGAGCGTGGGCTGCCCCACGCCCACGGGCACGCTCTGCCCCTCCTTGCCGCAGACCCCGATACCGGTGTCCAGCTCCAGGTCGGTGCCGACCATGCTCACCTGCTTGAGCACCTCCGGGCCGTTGCCGATGAGCGTCGCGCCCTTGACCGGCCGCGTGACCCGGCCGTTCTCGATGAGATACGCCTCGTTGGCCGAGAACACGAACCGCCCCGAGGTAATGTCCACCTGCCCGCCGCCGAAGTTCACCGCGTAGATGCCGCGGTCCACGGAGCGGATGATCTCCTCCGGGTCGTGCGGTCCGGCGAGCATGTAGGTGTTGGTCATCCGCGGCATGGGCAGATGGGCATACGACTCGCGCCGGCCGTTGCCCGTGGGCTGCATGCCCATGAGCCGCGCGTTCATGCGATCCTGCATGTAGCCCACCAGGCGGCCCCGGTCGATGAGCACGGTGCTCTCCGAGGTCGCTCCCTCGTCGTCCACGTTCAGCGAGCCGCGCCGGCCGGGCAGCGTGCCGTCGTCGACCACGGTGCACAGCTCCGAGGCCACCTGCTCGCCCAGCCGCCCGGCGAACGCCGACGTGCCCTTGCGGTTGAAATCCCCTTCCAGGCCGTGGCCCACCGCCTCGTGGAGCAGCACCCCGGGCCAGCCCGGCCCCAGCACCACCGGCATGGTGCCGGCCGGCGCCTCCACCGCCTCGAGGTTCAGAAGCGCCTGGCGCACGGCCTCCCGGGCATACCCCAGGGCCCGGTCGCCGTCGGTGAAGAACGCATAGCCGTGGCGCCCGCCGCCGCCGGCAAGGCCGCTCTCCCGGCGGCCGTTGTGCTCCGCCAGTACCGAGACGTTGAGCCGCACCAGGGGGCGCACATCCGCCGTCAGCCGGCCCTCGTGATCCGCCACCAGGACCACGTCGTGCTCGCCGGAGAGGCTCACCATGACCTGATCCACCCGCGGATCCTGCGCCCGCGCCTCGGCGTCCACGCGCCGCAGCAGATCCACCTTGTCGGCGTCGCTCAACGACTTCAATGGATCCTCCGGCCCGTACAGGTCCAGGCCGCCGCCCCGCCGCCAGGCCTGGATGCGGCCGGCGCCGCCGGTGCGGGCGATGGCCCGGGCGGCCCCCGAGGCTTCCATCAGCGCCGGCATCACGATCTCGTCGGAGTAGGCAAATCCTGTCTTGTCGCCGCTGACCGCGCGCACGCCGACGCCCTGATCGATGGCGTGGCCGCCCTGCTTGATCAGGCCGTCCTCCAGCACCCAGGTCTCGTGACGGCTGGCCTGGAAGTAGAGGTCCGCGGCATCGATGCCGGGGCCCATGAGCCGCGCGAAGACGTCCTCCAGCGCGTTCTCGCCGAGCCCGGCGGGTTCCAGCAGGCGCTCGGTGGCAATGGCGACGGTTGATTCCATGGTCAGTCAGGCCTCCTTCTGGGCGAAATCGCTGGTGTCGCCGGTCAACGCGCCCACGGGATGGACGGCATCCGGACACGCCAGGCGACGGTGGCGCAAGGCCGGAAAACGGGAACGCACCTCATTGATGCGCCGGCGATCGATCTCCCCGAGCACGACCCCGGAGCCGCGCGCAAGGCTGTCCTGGACGCTGCCCCAGGGCTCCAGCACCAGCGAGTCTCCGTGGGTTTCGCGGCCGTTGACGTGGTAGCCGCCCTGGCCCGCGGCGACCACGTAGCAGAGGTTCTCCACCGCCCGCGCCTGCAGCAGCGGCCGCCAGTGCACCGCGCCCGTACGCGCCGTGAACGCCGACGGCACGACGAAGAACTCGGCGCCGCGCGCCGCCATGGCCCGGAACAGCTCCGGGAAGCGCAGGTCGTAGCACACGGCCACGCCCATGCAGCCGAACGGCGTATCCACGGTCACCACCGCATCGCCCGGCTCCAGCGTGTCCGATTCCGCGTAGGCGGCCTCGCCGGACACCTCCACGTCGAACAGATGCAGCTTGTCGTAGCGGGCCACGCGCACGCCGCGGTCGTCGTAGACCGGGCAGGCGGCCCGGGCGCGGGCGGGGTCCCGCCCGCGCAGGGGAATGGTGCCGCCCACCAGCCAGACGCCGTGACGGGCCGCCTGGCCCGCCAGGAAATCCTGGATCGGACCGGCCCCGTCGGCTTCCACGTGGGCGAGCTTGTCCGTGTCCGAAAGCCCCATGATGGCGACATTCTCGGGCAGCACCACCAGCCGCGCGCCGGCGTTCGCGGCCATGCCGATGAGCCGCCCGGCCTCGTGCAGGTTGGCCTCGACGCGGGGCCCGGATGCCATCTGGACCGCCGCGACCCGGGCCCGCTCCGTGGGGGATGCCGTCATTGTCGTCGCCTCCCGTGGTTGCCGCATCCATTGTACGCACGCACGGGCGCGACGTCCCGGTACGAACCCCGTGCGGCTACTGCAGCGGCGCGCCGATGGCCGGCGGGTCGCTCTGCCCGGGCGGCGGCAGGGGCTCCAGCACGGGATCGGTCCACGGCCCGGTGAGCCGGTAGCGAAGCTGCGCCACCTGGTCGAGCTGGTCGCTGAATACCTGCTGGGCGAGCAGCATGGCGGCGGCGCCGGCCGGCCCGCCGAAAACACCACCGAGCAGGGGCAGCGTCGTGGAGGCCTTCGGCGTCACGGTAATGACCTGATCGTAGGCACGGGCGGCGATATCCACGCTCCCGGTCGCCTCGACCCGCGCCGAGGGACCCTCCATGACCATCTTCTCGGGCTCGGCGATGCCATTACGGATGGTGAGATCGGCATCGATGCGGTCGAAGGCGAAGCCTTCCTCGAACACGTCGGAGAAATTGAGCGCCAGGCGCCGCGGCAGATTGGCGACGCTGAGCAGGCCGAAGACCCGGCCGGCACCCGGCTCCACCTGGGTCAGGTAGCCGTCGCGCAGGAACAGCTCGAACTCCCCGGACAGCGTGTCCAGCGCCGGCGGCAGCGGCGCCGAGCGCATGCTGAGATCCACGCTGCCGCGGCCGCTGCCGTCGCGGATGACGTCCTGATAGCCCAGCCCGGCCAGCAGGGCGCCCATGTCGTCGCTGCGGACGTCCAGCGCCAGCTCCGTGCGCTCGCCGCCGGCGTCCCGTCGCCAGGCGGCGCGGCCGGTGACGCTGTGATGATCGCCCCGGAGCAGGATATTGCCCAGGGCGTAGCCGTCCAGGTCGCTGTCGCCGAGCACCTGGAGACGCCCCAGCGGCATGCCGTTGAGCACCAGCTCCTCGACGCGCACACGCAGGCCCGGCAGCGCCGACGGCTCCACTCCGGCGAGCGGCTCGCGCCCGGAACCGTCCGCGGCCTCGGCAGCGGCCCCATCCGGCAGATCCAGGTGCAGGCGGTCCAGGTCCGCCTCCACGGCCAGCTCGGCGGAGGCCGGCCACTGCAGCGTACCCGCGAGCCCCTGCCCGGCGAGCTCCAGGGTCCAGCCGGTGACGTCGCGCTGGCCGCGGACCCGCTGATCCGTCCACGCCAGGTCGCCGACGGACAGGGTGCCCACGGTCACGTCCACGGCATCCACCACCGGCCCGTCGGACATCCCGTCGCCGGCGCGGTCGCCGAGCCAGCGGCGCCACGCCAGCACATCCAGCGCCGGCAGGGCGCCGTCGAGCCGCACGCGGCCGGACTCCGGCAGGGTGGCCGGCTCGCCTCCGAAACGCACCGCGCCGCGGCGCAGGCCGCCATCGGCGCCCACGTCCAGGCGGGCGTCGACGTCGTCACCGTAGCGCACGTGCAACGGCGCCATCGCGCCGGCGTTGACCGACGTCGCCACCTCGACGGCGCGCGCCGCTCCGGCCTCCTTGCCGAACGGCGCCGGGACGGTCACGGCCATGCCCTCCAGGTCGCTGCTCGCGCGCAGGGTGATGCCCGGCGCGCGTTGTTCACCGTCCCGGCCGAAGGCCGGGAAGCCGGCACGTACTTCCGCCGCCGCCCGGCCCCGGAGCATGCCTTGCGGCAGGGACAGCACGGATGCCAGGGGCTCGGCCGCAAGCTCCGGCAGCACGGCGGTCGCATGGATCCGCGGGCGCTCCACGTCGACGCCGTCCGTGCTCAGGTCCAGGCGCAACGGGCTGCCCAGGAACCGCCCGCGGACAGCCTCGGCCTCGATGCCGCGCCGGTCGAACCGCACCTCGCCCCGCAGCCCTTGCACGGACAGGCCCTGCTCCGGCAGGCGCAGCCGTCCGCCGTTGAGCTGCAGGCGTCCGTTCAGCGTCACCGGACCACCGCCCAGGGGCACTGCCAGGTCCAGCGCCAGGTCGTGCTCGCCGTCCAGGCGCAGTGGGGGCACCGACGCCAGCAGCTCGCGGGACGGCGGCATGGCGCGCAGGAAATCCAGGTAGGCATTCCCGGGCCCGCTGGCCCGGCCCTGCACCTCCAGGCGGCCGCCCTCGAGATCGCTGATGCTCGCCCGGGCCTCGCGGATGGTCGCCTCGCCCATGCGCCCGTGGGTAGCGTCGATGCGCATGGACCGCCCCTGGAATCGCAGGCGGCCGTCGAGATCGGTGAGCGACGGCCAGTCCCGCAGAAACGCCAGGCTCGCCCCGGTGACGTCCGCGGTGACCTCGAACCGCCCGGTGCCGTCGTCATAGGGGAAGCGGTCCGCGGGCCCGTGGATGAGCACCTCCGCCCGCTCGGCCGTGCCCGCGACGATGCTGCGGTCCAGCCAGTCCACCAGGTCCGGGGGCAGAACGCCCGCGGGCAGGTAGCGCCCGGTGTTGACGGCATTGCCCGGCCGGCCCTCGACACTGGCACGCACATCCAGGAACGGCGCCGCGCCCGGCGTCTTGTCCACGCGTACACGGCCGGTCACGGCGCCGTCCTCGTTGTCCACCGCCACCGAATGCAGGTTCACCATCCAGCCGTCCGCGCCCAGGCGCCAGTCCAGGCGTGCCTCCAGGCTGGCGAAGGGGATGGGCTGCCGGAACAGATACGGCAGCTCGGCACTGCCGCTGCTCGCCCTGAGCGTGACGTCGCCGCGGCGCTCGCGGCCGTCGCTCTGCGGCACGCCGCCGGGGAAACGCGCCCACGCCTCCAGGGAGCCGCCCAGGGCCACATACGGGGCTGCCTCCGGGCGACCCAGCAGTCGCTCCATGACCACCGGTTGCACGGATTCCCCCCGGAGGTAGACCTCCAGGGGGCCTTCCGTCACCGGCGCCGCGGCGGTCTCCGCCCACCGGGTGACGAAACGGACACGCTCGCCCCACGCCTCGGGCAGCGTGGCCGTGCCGGCGAACCGTCGCTGCCCTTGGTGATCGTCCACCGCCGCGTCGACCTCCGGGAACCGGTAGGTGCGCCCGTGGATGCGGTCGCGCAGCTCGAAATAGCCGTCGGCGATGCGCAGCCGCCCCGGCTGGGCCATGAGCGCATCCAGGATTTCCAGCCCGGGATCGCGGGCGGCCAGCCCCGCCAGGCGCAGGCTGCCGTCCGCCTCGCGCACCGCGGCAACGCGGGGCTCCACGATCACCAGGTCGCGCACGCGCGGGGCGCCGGCGAGCAGCGAGGCGTACAGGTCCAGGTTGATCTCCAGGCGCGGCAGGGACAGCCGGTCGACCCCCTCACCCAGGCGCACCCCCTCCAGCGTGATGCGCAGCTCGCTCCAGACCCACGCGGCGTCCAGCGCACGGATCTCCACGGTCTGCTCGATGAGCGCGCCGATGCGGTCCTCCACTTCGGCGCGGTATTCCGGGAGGAAATGGACGCCCGCGCGCACCAGCGCCAGCGCCACGGCGAGCAGCACCACCGCGGCCGCCAGCACCGCCGCGAGCAGGCGCAGCAGCTTGCGGAGCAGGGTCACGGCCGCGCTCCCGGGGCACGAGGCCTACCGGCACGGCCGGGTGCACGGGGACAGGAACAACACAGGCGATCGGTCATGGCACGGTACTGTCGCAGCGAAGCATCCGGGCGGCGGGCCCGTTCGGGCGGTCCCGCTACATCAGGACGACGTCGAACTGGTCCTGGGCGTACAGCGGCTCGGCCTGGAAGGTGATGGGGCGGCCGATGAACTCCTCCAGCTCCGCCACGCTCCGGCTCTCGTCCTCGAGCATCAGGTCCACCACCGGCCGGGCGGCAATCACCAGCAGCTGATCCGCGTCGAACTGCCGCGCCTCGCGGATGAGCTCCCGGAAGATCTCGTAGCACACCGTCTCCGGGGTCTTGATGAACCCGCGGCCGCCGCAGGTGGGACAGGCCTGGCAGAGCACGTGCTCCAGGGACTCCCGGGTGCGCTTGCGGGTCATCTCCACCAGGCCCAGGGCCGATACGCCGCTGATCTGCGTGCGCGCGTGGTCCTTCTCCAGGCTCTTCTCCAGCGAGCGCAGGACCTGGCGCCGATGCTCGGCGTCCTGCATGTCGATGAAGTCGATAATGATGATACCCCCCAGGTTGCGCAGCCGCACCTGGCGGGCGATGGCCTGGGTGGCCTCGAGATTGGTCTTGAAGATGGTCTCTTCCAGGTTCCGCCGCCCCACGTAGCCGCCGGTATTGACGTCGATGGTGGTCATGGCCTCGGTCTGGTCGATCATCAGGTAGCCGCCGGACTTGAGCTCCACCTTGCGCGCCAGGGCCCGCTGGAGCTCCTCCTCGACGCCGTAGAGGTCGAACAGCGGCCGCTCGCCGGGGTAGGCCTCGACCCGGGCGCTCATCTCCGGGAAGAACTGGTCGCAGAACTCCAGCACACGGTAGTAGTTCTCCCGGGAGTCCACCCGGATGCGTTCCACCTCGCTGCTCATGGTGTCGCGCAGGGAACGCAGCACCAGGGGCAGGTCCTCGTGGACGCAGGTCCCGGCGGGCGCCTCCCGGGCGCGGCCGGCGACGTTCTCCCAGAGCTTGCAGAGAAAGCGCCGGTCGGCCTCCAGGCCTGCCTCGGGAGCGCCCTCGGCGGCGGTACGGACGATGTAGCCGCCGGTATCGCCCTCGTCCAGAAAGCGCTGGCCGATCAGGCGCAGGCGCTCGCGCTCCTCGGCGTTCTCGATGCGGGCGGACACCCCCAGGTTGCGGCTGCGCGGCAGAAGCACCAGGTGGCGCGAGGGGATGGTGAGATGCGTGGTCAGCCGCGCGCCCTTGCTGCCCATGGGGTCCTTGAGCACCTGCACGATGACCTCCTGGCCGTCGTGCAACAGCTCCTGGACGTCCGGCACGGGTCGCCGCAGGCGGGTCTCGCCGGTGTCGCTGTCGGGGGCCACCGCCACGTCCGCGGCGTGCAGGAAAGCGGTGCGCTCCAGGCCGATCTCCACGAACGCGGCCTGCATGCCCGGCAGCACCCTCTGGATGCGGCCCTTGTAGATGTTGCCCACGATGCCCCGGCGCTGGTCGCGCTCGACCGCCACCTCCTGCAGCACACCGTTTTCCACGACGGCGACACGCGTCTCCTGCGGCGTGCAGTTCATCAGGATTTCCTGGGCCATTACCAGTGCCGACGGTAGTCGATGCCGAACTCGTCCAGCAGGTCCGCGGTCTCGAACAACGGCAATCCCATGACACCGGAGTAGCTGCCCTCCAGGTGCTCGACGAACACGCCGCCGATGCCCTGGATGGCATAGGCACCCGCCTTGCCCTCGGGCTCGCCGGACGCCCAGTAGCGCTCGATCTCCCGGGCATCGAGCTCGCGGAACTGCACCCGGTTGACGCTCAGGCGGGTGGCCTCGCGGTCATCCACCATGGCCACGCCGGTGAGCACGCGATGCTGCTGGCCGGACAACGCCGCGAGCATGCCCAGTGCATCCTCGCGGTCGCGCGGCTTGCCGAGGACCTGGCCGTCCTGGACGACGACGGTGTCGGCGCCCAGGACCGGCCCGACGCCGCTGCCGGCGACCTGGGCCCAGCCGGCACGGGCCTTCTCCAGGGCCACGCGGATGACGAACACCTCCGGACTGTCATCCTCGTCCCAGCGTTCGTCCACGGCCACGTCCAGGGGTGCGTAGGGCAGCCCGATCTGCTGGAGGAGCTCCCGCCGGCGGGGGGAGTGCGAGGCCAGGTATATGTCCGGCTGCGTGTCGGAAGCCATGGTGATGCACCTCGAAGAATGGGTTCCCAAGCTGTTGCAATCGCGTCCCCGCCCGCCCCCTTATCGGTGATAGGGATGACCGGCGAGGATGGTCCATGCCCGGTAGAGCTGCTCCGCGACCAGCACGCGTACGAGCATGTGCGGCAGCGTCAGCGCCGACAGCGACCACTGCTGCTGCGCCGCGGCCAGGCACTCCGGCGCCAGCCCGTCCGGGCCGCCCACCAGCAGCGCGACATCCCGGCCCTGGTGCAGCCAGCCGCGCATGGCCTCGGCCAGCGCCGGCGTATCCACCGCCCGCCCGCCGCCGTCCAGGGCGATGATCCGGGCGTCCCGCGGCACCGCCTGGAGAAGCCGCTGGCCCTCGACCTCCCGGGCGCGCTCCGGCCGTCCGCCCCGCCCGCGGTCCCCGGGCTGGACCTCGCGCAGCTCCAGGCGCAGCTCCCGGGGCATGCGCCCGGCGTACTCGGCATAGCCGTCCGCCACCCACCGGGGCATCTTCTGCCCCACCGCCGTGAGCTGGACGCGCATGGCTCAGCCGGGCAGCTCGCCGGCGGACGACGCCGGCTCCTCGGCGTCCTCGATCCCCCAGATCCGCTCCAGGCGGTACAGGTCCCGCATCTTCGGCACCATCACGTGGACCACCACATCGCCCAGGTCCACCAGCACCCACTCGGCACTGTCCTCGCCCTCGACGCCCAGCGGACGCATGCGGTAGGTCTTGGCATCCTCGACAACGCGATCCGCGATGGCCTTGACGTGGCGGCCCGAGTTCCCCGAGGCCACCACCATGACATCGGTGATCCCCGTCTTGCCGCGCACGTCCAGGACCACCGGGTCCACGGCCTTCATGTTTTCCAGGGCGGTGAGCACCACATCCCGCAGTTCCGCCCAGTCCAGCGTCTCGACATGATCGGGCGCGCTGATGATCCACCTCCACGGCGGTTTCCGCCGCCGACTCGTCCCCTGCTCAGCCGGCGCTGCCGCCGGCACCGTACAAGCCCTTGTCCCGTATATACTCCCATACCGCATCGGGTAACAGGTAGCGTCCGGAGCGCCCGGCGGCCAGGCGCTCACGCAGGTCCGTGGCGGATACCGCCAGGGGCGTGACCTCCTGGAACAGCACGCAGCCCGCGGGGTGGTCCCGCAGGGCGCTCCAGGTCTCCACCTGCCGGCCCTGCAGCCAGTCCCGCAGCGGTTCCGGCGCATCCAGAGGGGAGTCCGGCCGGGCCATGACCACGATGTGGGCGCGCTCGCCCAGCTGCTGCCATCGATCCCACTGGGGCAGCGTGACGAAGCTGTCGGTGCCCAGCAGCAGCACCAGGTGCGCGTCCGGGAACTCCTCGTGCAGGGAGGCCAGGGTGTCCACGGTGTAGGAAGGACCGGCGCGCTGCAGCTCGCGGTCATCCACCACGAAGCGGGGCTCGCCGCGGGCTGCCAGGTCGAGCATGGCCAGCCGCTCGGACGCGGTGACGCTGGGATCCCCCCGGTGGGGCGGAATGCGGCAGGGGATCAGGTGCAGCCGCGCCAGCTCGCCCTGCTCCACCACGTCCAGCGCCACCCGGAGATGGGCGTTGTGCACGGGATCGAACGTCCCGCCGAACATGCCCACGAGTGCCGTCAAACCGCGGTCTGCCCCCATCCGTGCTCAGCCGCGTACATGGCCGTCTCCCAGCACGATCCACTTTTGCGAGGTGAGCCCTTCCAGGCCCACGGGACCGCGGGCATGGAGCTTGTCGGTGCTGATGCCGATCTCCGCGCCCAGGCCGTACTCGAAGCCGTCGGCGAAGCGCGTGGAGGCATTGACCATCACGGAGCTGGAGTCCACCTCCCGCAGGAAACGCTGCGCCCGGCTCCAGTCCTGGGTGACAATGGCCTCGGTGTGCCCGGAGCTCCAGGTGGCGATGTGCTCCAGGGCCTCATCCAGCCCGGACACCACGCGCACCGCCAGCACCGGGGCCAGGTACTCCGCCGCCCAGTCGTCGTCGCCGGCCGCGGCCATGCCGGGCACGCGCCGGCGGCTGGCCTCGCAGCCGCGCAGCTCGACACCGGCCTCGAAGAAGCGCTCGGCCAGGCGCGGCAGCAGCGTGTCCGCCACGGCCTCGGCCACCAGCAGCGTCTCCATGGTATTGCAGGTACCGTAGCGCTGGGTCTTGGCGTTGACGGC
This sequence comes from Aquisalimonas lutea, assembly GCF_030409225.1. Classification (GTDB taxonomy): domain Bacteria; phylum Pseudomonadota; class Gammaproteobacteria; order Nitrococcales; family Aquisalimonadaceae; genus Aquisalimonas; species Aquisalimonas lutea. The sequence continues at coordinate 1,483,041 of NZ_JAUFPK010000001.1, read as the reverse complement.
CACGTCCACCGCCTTGTCGGCATCCGCGGCATCGTCGATGTAGACGTGGCAGACCCCGTCCAGGTGCTTGATCACGGGGACGGAGGCGTCACGGCTGATGCGCTCGATGAGCCCCTTGCCGCCCCGCGGGACGATGACGTCCACCGTCCCGGTCATGGTGATCAGGCGGCCGACGGCGTCGCGGTCGGTGGTGGCGAGCACCTGCACCGCGTCGCCGGGCAGCCCGGCGGACTCCAGGCCGGTGCGGATGCACTCGGCGATCGCCCGGTTCGAGTGCACCGCCTCGGAGCCGCCCCGCAGGATGGCGGCGTTGCCGGATTTCAGGCACAACCCGGCAGCATCGGCGGTCACGTTGGGGCGCGACTCGTAGATGATGCCCACCACGCCCAGCGGCACGCGCATGCGCCCCACCTGGATGCCGGAGGGCCGCTGGCGCAGCTCGTCCACCGCGCCCACCGGGTCCGCCAGCGTGGCGATCTGGCGCAGCCCCTCGGCCATGGCGTGGATGCGCTCCGGCGTGAGCTCCAGGCGGTCGAGCAGCGACGGCTCCAGCCCGGCCTCGCGGCCGGCCGCCATGTCCCGGGCGTTCTCGGTCGCCAGCTCGGCGGCGCGGGCATCGATGGCGTCGGCGATGGCCGCCAGCGCCGCGTTCTTCTCCGCCGTGCTCGCCCGGGCCATGGCCCGGCCCGCGGCCCGGGCGGCGACACCGACGCCGGCCATGTACTCGGCGACGTTCGCCGTCGTCTCCGCTGTCGCACTCATGTCTCTCTACCGCCCCTGATGCTGCCCTGGTCCGCCCGTCACGCGACGGGAGCACGGCGGGCCCCGGTGGCCCGCGCGCCGTACCCGCCGGCGACGGCAATACTCAATTGTAACAATTCGTCCCAGGCCCTTCCCGGGGCGACGCCCTTGATGACCCGATCCACCCGCGCGCACCGGGCCAGCAGCGCCTGCCAGCGGCGCGTGCCGCCGCGCCCCGCGGCCCGCTGGATCTGGGCCTTGCGCGGGCCGAACACGCCGTTGCGCCGCAGCACGTCCTCGCCCCGCCCGCCGGCCGCGCGGAGCTGGCAGACCACGCGGATCTCCCGTGCCAGGGCCCACAGGACGAGGGTGGGCTCGACATCCTCCTCGCGCAAGCCGGAGACGATGCGCACGCACCGCGCCACGTGGCCCTCCAGCGCCGCGGCGGTGAGATCGAACACGTCGAAGCGGGCGCTGTCGGCCACCGCCCGCCGCACCGCATCGGCGTCCACCTCGCCGGCGGGGACCAGCAGCTTCAGCTTCTCGATCTCCTGCACGGCGGCCAGCAGGTTGCCCTCGCTGCGCTCGGCCAGCAGCCGCACCGCGTCGCGGCTGGGCTGCAGGCCCGCCCGGCGCATGCGCTGATCCAGCCAGCCGGGGAGCTGCCGGGTATCCAGGGGCCACACCTGCACCACCGCGCCGGCCCGGTCCACGGCGTTCACCCACGACGCCTTGCGCGTGTTGCCGTCCAGCCGCGGAGCCGTGATCAGCAGCACAGTGTCCTCCGGCGCCCCGGCGCAGTAGTCGCTGATGGCCCGCGCGCCGGCCTGGCCCGGCTTGCCCGTGGGCAGCCGCAGCTCGACGATGCGCCGCTCGGCGAACAGCGACAGGTTGTCCGTGACGCCGGCCAGCCGCTGCCAGTCGAAGCCGGCGTCGGCCTCCAGCACCTCGCGCTCGTCGTGGCCGGCGGCCCGGGCGGCGGTACGCACGGCATCCGCCGTCTCGCCCAGCAGCAGCGGCTCGTCACCGGTGATCAGCCAGACCGGCGGCAGCTGCCGGGCCAGTACCTCGTCCACCTGTTCCGGCTTCAGGCGCATGCATCCTCCTGCATTCCCGGGATCGGACCGGCTACCCCCGGTCCCTATTCGCCCAGCGTCGCCTGGACGCGCTCCGCCAGCAGAAAGGCGACATCCCGGCGCAGCTCGTCCACGAGGGCGTCCTCGCGGCCCTCGCTGCCCAGGACCTCGCTGCGGTCATAGCGGTACGCGCGCAGCTGCTCGAAGGTATCCGGCCCGGCGATGGTCTCGCCCGCGGCGTTCTCGATGGACCAGCGCACGCGATAGCGCAGCTCGTACTCTTCCATGCGGCCCTCGCCGCCGAAGCTGATCTGCTGCCGGGAGCGGCTCTCGCTGGCCACGACCAGCCGCGGGCCGTCGCCGCTGTCGCGCACCTCCGCCCCGGCCGCCTGCAGGGCCTCGCGGACCCGGCGGATCAGCTCGCCCTGGCCGATGCGGCTGTCCAGCACCACGGCCATGCCTTCCAGGGACGCCGTCCCCGGGGCCGAGCCGCGCAGGTGCCAGCCGCAACCCGCCAGGGCCGTAACCAGTACCGCCAGCAGGAGCGCCCGCGCGACGCGGCGGGCCGCCCGGATCGACGGGGTGTCAGCCGACAACCACATTCACCAGCCTTCCCGGTACGACGACGACCTTGCGCACCGTCTTGTCCGCGATGAACCGCTGGACATTGTCCTCCGCCAGCGCCGCCTCCTCGATGGCATCCCGGGCGGCGTCCGCCGGCACCTGGATGTTGCCCCGGAGCTTGCCGTTGACCTGCACCACAAGGCTCAGGGTGTCCTGCACCAGGGCGCTGTCGTCCCATTGCGGCCAGGCGGCATCCACCACCGCCTGGTCGTGGCCGAGCTCCTGCCAGAGGCGGTGGCAGATGTGCGGGACGATGGGCGCGAGAATCAGCACCGACGCCTCCAGGCCCTCCTGCAGCACGGCGCGGCCGGCGTCGCTGTCGTCCTCCACCGCCTTGTACAGGGTGTTCACCAGCTCCATGACCGCCGCAATGCCGGTGTTGTAGGTATACCGGCGGCCGATGTCGTCGCCGGCCTTGCGGATGGTCTCGTGGGTCTTGCGCCGCACCTCGCGCTGGGCATCGCCGAGAGCGGCGGCATCCAGCGCCGGCGCCGGGTCGCGCTCGACGTGCATGCGCACCAGGTGCCAGAGGCGCTTGAGGAACCGGTAGGCTCCCTCCACCCCGGAGTCGGACCACTCCAGGGACTGGTCCGGCGGCGCGGCGAACATGGTGAACAGCCGCACCGTGTCGGCGCCGTAGCGCTCCACCAGGGCCTGCGGGTCCACGGTATTGCCCTTGGACTTGGACATCTTGGCCCCGTCCTTGAGCACCATCCCCTGGGTGAGCAGATTGGTGAACGGCTCGCCGGCCGTGGCCAGGCCCTGGTCCCGCAGGACCTTCTGGTAGAAGCGGGCGTAGAGCAGGTGCAGGATGGCGTGCTCGATGCCGCCGATGTACTGCTCCACGGGCAGCCAGTACTCCGCGCGCTCGTCCAGCATGGCCCCGTGGTTGTCGGCGCAGGCGAAGCGCGCGAAATACCAGGAGGACTCCATGAAGGTATCGAAGGTGTCCGTCTCCCGCTCGGCGTCGCCGCCGCAGTCCGGGCACGTGGTGCGGTACCACTCCGGCATCTGCTTCAGCGGCGAGCCGGCGCCGTCGAAGGCCACCTCCTCCGGCAGCTCCACCGGCAGGTCGGCATCCGGCACGGGCACCTGGCCGCAGGACGGGCAGTTGATGATGGGAATGGGCGCGCCCCAGTAGCGCTGGCGGGAGACACCCCAGTCGCGCAGGCGGTAGTTGGTCTGGCGCTCGCCGATGCCCTGCTGCTGCAGCCAGTCCGCGATGGCCTCGAAGGCCTGCTCGGAGGTCATGCCGGTATAGGCGCCGGAGTTCACCAGCACGCCCTTGTCGGTGAACGCCTCGCGGCTGACGTCCGCCTCGCCGCCGTCCGCGGGCGCGATCACCGGCACGATGGGCAGCCCGTACTTGCTGGCGAACTCCCAGTCGCGCTGGTCGTGGCCGGGCACGGCCATGATGGCGCCGGAGCCGTAGGTCATGAGCACGAAGTTGGCGATCCAGATGGGGATCTCGGCGCCGGTGAGCGGGTGCACCGCGCGCAGGCCGGTATCCAGGCCGCGCTTTTCCATGGTGGCCACCGTGGCCTCGGCAACGCCGGCCTTGTTGCACTCGGCCACGAACGCGGCGATCTCCGGGTCGGCCTGCGCCAGCTCCTGGGTGAGCGGGTGCTCCGGCGCCAGGCCCATGTAGGTGACGCCGTAGAGGGTGTCCGGGCGGGTGGTGTAGACATCCAGCGCCCGGTCGCGGCCGACCACGGGGAACTCGAGCTCCACGCCCTCGGAGCGGCCGATCCAGTTGCGCTGCATGGCGCGCACCTGCTCCGGCCAGCCCGGGAGCTCGTCCAGGGCCTCCAGGAGCTCGTCGGCGTAGTCGGTGATGCGCAGGAACCACTGGGGAATGGCGCGGCGCTCCACCGTGGCCCCGGAGCGCCAGCCCTTGCCGTCGACCACCTGCTCGTTGGCGAGCACCGTCTGGTCCACCGGGTCCCAGTTCACCGTGGCCGTGGCGCGATAGGCGAGCCCCTGGCGGTAGAGCCGGGTGAACAGCCACTGCTCCCAGCGATAGTAGGACGGGTCGCAGGTGGCGAACTCCCGGGACCAGTCGTAGCCGAACCCGAGCTGCTTGAGCTGCTCGCGCATGGCGGCGATGTTCTCGCGGGTCCAGCGGGCCGGCGGGACGTTGTTCTGCATGGCCGCGTTCTCCGCCGGCAGGCCGAAGGCGTCCCAGCCCATGGGCTGGAGCACGTTGCGCCCCTGCATGCGCTGGTAGCGCGTCATGACGTCGCCGATGGTGTAGTTGCGCACGTGCCCCATGTGCAGCTTGCCGCTGGGGTACGGGAACATGGACAGGCAGTAGAAGGTCTCCCGCCCCGGCTCCTCGCTCACCTGGAACGTGTCATGGTCCTCCCAGTAGCGCTGGGCCTCGGCTTCGACGATCTCGGGCTTGTAGGCGTGGTCCATACTCTTAACTGACCTTTCAGGAAGTAACGCTCGACTTCTCGGTGGACGCGGAAAGCCCGGCATTATACGGCAATCGGGGCGCTGCTGCCGATGCCCCGGCCGCGGGGCTTGTGGCGCGGCGGCCAGACGCTGCAATCTACGGGTGCGGGCAGTTCGATACCATAGGCCATCATGCCGCCACGGGAGCCATCATGAGCGACGAGCAGGATCCGAAGGAACGACGCCAGCGGGAAGGCTACGAGAAGATGCTCCAGCGCGTCACCGAGGCGCTGGAGGAGGCCGGCGAGGAGGCCCGCCCGCGCCTGCGGCAGGCCCTGGACTGGGCGCGCCAGAAGGCCGTCGAGCTGGAGGAGCTGACCAGCGAGGAGGCGGAGCGCATCAGCGAGTACCTCCGCCGCGACGTCGAGGACGCGGCGCGCTTCCTGGACCGCGACAGCCGCGACGAGGACCTGCGCGGCTGGTTCCGCATGGACATGCAGTTCATCGGCTCCTGGCTCTATGACCGCTTCAGCATGGCGGCGGACCGTACGCGCCTGGAGCTGCTGGAGCTCAACCGGCAGTGGCAGGAGGCCGGCACCTACCACACGGGCGAGCTCACCGGCCCGGGCGAGCTGCGCTGCCTCGGCTGCGGCAAGGCCATGCATTTCCGCCAGGCGGGTCATATCCCGCCCTGCCCCGCATGCCGGGAGACCCGCTTCGAGCGGGTGACGGACTGATGGCGGTCGGCGTCCGGACCGGGGCCGGCCCGTTCCGGTCCCGCTAGCGCGATGGCGTTTCCGCAGCCCCCGGCGGTCACGACGGAAGGCGGCACGCCCCGCCGCCTGGGCGTGGAGCTGGAGTTCGCCGGCCTGGATCTGGAGACCGTCTCGGCCACCGTCATGGCCGTCCACGGCGGTCGCCTGGTGCGCGACAGCCGCTTCTCCCACCGCATCACGGACACCCCCTGGGGCACGTTCACCACGGAGATCGACACCGCCCTGCTCAAGCAGGGCAGCTACCTGGACCTGCTGGAACGCCTGGGCTTCAGCAATGTCCGCGAAGCGGCCTACCGCGAGCGCGTCGACGACCTGCTCGCCCGCGTCGCCGGCGTCATCGTGCCCCACGAGGTGGTCACGCCGCCCATCCCGTTCGCGGAGGCTCACCGCCTGGAGGAGCTGCGCCGGGCGCTCCAGGCCGCCGCGGCCCAGGGCACCCGGGCATCGCTGTTCTACGCGTTCGGCCTGCATCTCAACCCCGAGGCCGCCTCGCTGGATGCCGGCAGCCTGGTTGCCGTACTGCGGGCGTTCCTCCTGCTCTCCGACTGGCTGTACCTCCGCGGCGGCGTGGACTGGAGCCGCCGGGTCACGCCGTACATCAGCGACTTCCCGCTGCCCTACCGGCAGATGATCCTGGCGCCGGACTACTGCCCGGACCGGGAGCAGCTCATCGGCGACTACCTGCACCACAATCCCACGCGCAATCGCGTGCTGGACATGCTGCCCCTGTTCCGCCACATCGCGGGGGACAGCGTGGTGGACGAAGTCCCCGAAGCGCATCTCGTGCGCGCCCGCCCGGCATTCCACTACCGCCTGCCGGACTGCCGCATCGACGAGCCGGCCTGGACCCTGGCGGGCGAGTGGCAGGGCTGGGTCGCGGTGGAGTGGCTCGCGGCCCGGCCCGGGCGCATGCAGCGCATGACCGAGGCCTACCTGCAGCGCCGTCCGCCGGGCTTCACCCGGGTGGACCAGGACTGGGCCGAGCAGACCCCGGACTGGCTCGCGGAATGAGACCCGTCATCGGCGTCACCGGACCCAACCGCGGCGGCGAGGCCGCGTGGCTGTGCACCCGCCTCGCCGTCCGCCGGGCCGGCGGCCGGGCCGTACGCATCACCCCCGCCCGTCCACTGGCGGTGGAGGCCCTGGACGGGCTGATCATCGGCGGCGGCGCGGACGTGGACCCGGGCCTCTACGGCGAGGAACCGGAGCACCCCGGCTTCCGGGCCCTGCGCCGGAGCAGCCGGAACCTGCCCCGTTTCCTGGTGACGCTGGCGCTGTTCCCGCTTCTTTGGGCACTGCGGCGACTGCTCAGCACCCGTGACACCCTGGCCGCGGACACGGACCGCGACGCGCTGGAGATGCGCCTGCTCACCCGGGCCCTGGAGCGGGAGCTGCCGGTACTCGGCATCTGCCGGGGTGCGCAGCTGCTGAACGTGATCCGGGGCGGCAGCCTGTACCAAAGCCTGGAGGCGTTCTACAGCGAGTCGCCGAACCTGTGGACTATCTGGCCCCAGAAGCCGGTGCGCATCACCCCGTCGAGCCGCCTGGCCGCCGCCCTGGAGCGCACGTACTGTTACGTGAACTCCCTGCATCGCCAGGCGATCCGCACGCCGGCGCCCGGCCTGGAGGTGGTCGCCCGGGAGGACAGCGGCGTCATCCAGGCCATCGAGGACCCGAATGCGCCCTGCGTTGTGGGCGTGCAATGGCATCCGGAGTACCTGCCGCAGAAACGGGAGCAACGCGCGCTCTTCCGGCAGCTGGTCCGGGTTGCTGCGGATACCTTCCACGCACGGTCAACCCCCTGATCCGCCAGGGGATACCGCCGCACCCCGCGGCAGCTCGCGGCGCCCCGCCCCCGGAGCCGTCCGGCCGGCAAGCCCGGCGATTCATAGCAATCATGAAATATCCTCAACAAACCCGCCGCACCGCCTTCACAGGGCGCTTCACGGGCCACCGGGGCCCGCCGTGCCGCGGCTGCAGCCGGACTCACCCCTCGTACCTCCGCCGACAATCGTTATAATGGCCGATTCCGATGAGCTTCCATCGCAACCACACGAGAACGAATGACTAATCGAACCGACGCACTCAAGAAGGCGATCAGCGAACGCATTCTCTTTCTGGATTGCGGCATGGGGACCAGCATCCAGCAGTATCCGCTCACCGAGGAGGACTTCCGCGGGGACCGGTTCCAGGATCACTCCGGCGATGTCCAGGGCAACAACGATCTGCTGGTACTGACGCGTCCGGACATCATTCGCGAGATTCACGCGGACAACCTCGCCGTGGGCGCGGATATCGTCGAGACCAACACCTTCAGCTCGACCACCATCGCCCAGGCCGACTACCACATGGAGCACCTGGTCCACGAGCTGAACGTGGAAGCCGCGCGCATCGCGCGCGAGGCCTGTGACGCCGCCGAGGCAGAGAACCCGGACTGGCCGCGGTTCGTCGCCGGCGCGCTGGGCCCCACCAACCGCACCGCCTCCATCTCCCCGGACGTCAACAACCCCGGCTACCGCAACGTCACCTACGCCGAGCTCCGCCAGGCCTACCTCGAGGCGGCCCGAGGGCTGGTCGAGGGCGGCGCGGACCTGCTGCTCATCGAGACCATCTTCGACACGCTCAACGCCAAGGCGGCCATCCACGCCACCGAGGACCTCTTCGACGAGCTCGGCTACCGCATGCCGGTGATGATCTCCGGGACCATTACCGACGCCTCGGGCCGCACGCTCTCCGGGCAGACCACCGAGGCGTTCTGGAACTCCGTGCGCCACGCGAACCCGTTCACCGTGGGGCTGAACTGCGCCCTGGGCGCCGAGCAGATGCGGCCGTTCGTCGAGGAGATCTCCCGGGTGGCGGATACCTTCGTCGCCGTCTACCCCAACGCCGGCCTGCCCAACGAGTTCGGCGAGTACGACCAGTCTCCCGAGGAAATGGCGAAGTACGTCAAGGACTTCGCCGAGAGCGGCTTCGTCAACATCATCGGCGGCTGCTGCGGGACGACGCCGGAGCACATCAAGGCGCTGCGCGAGGCCACCAAGGATCTGCCGCCGCGGCCGGTGGCCGAGGTGGAGCGCGCCCTGCGGCTGTCGGGCCTGGAGCCGTTCAACCTGGGCAAGGACGGCTCGTTCGTGAACATCGGCGAGCGCACCAACGTCACCGGCTCGGCGCGGTTCAAGCGGCTGATCAAGGAAGGCGACTACGACACCGCCCTGGAAGTGGCCAAGGACCAGGTGGAGGGCGGCGCCCAGATCATCGACGTCAACATGGACGAGGGCATGCTGGACGCCGTCCAGGCCATGCAGGACTTCCTCAAGCTGGTTGCCGCCGAGCCGGACATCGCCAAGGTGCCGATCATGATCGACGCCTCCAACTGGGAGGTGCTCGAGGCCGGCCTGCAGTGCACCCAGGGCAAGGCGGTGGTCAACTCCATCTCGCTGAAGGAGGGCGAGGCGCCGTTCCTGGAGCAGGCCGAGAAGCTCAAGCGCTACGGCGCCGCCGTGGTGGTCATGGCCTTCGACGAGGAGGGCCAGGCGGACACCTACGATCGCCGCATCACGATCTGCGAGCGCGCCTACAAGCTGCTCACCGAGAAGGCCAACTTCCCGGCCGAGGACATCGTCTTCGACCCCAACTGCTTCCCGGTGGCCACGGGCATCCCCGAGCACAACAACTACGGCGTGGACTTCATCGAGGCCACCCGCTGGATCAAGGAGAACCTCCCCTACGCGCGGGTCTCCTGCGGGCTGTCCAACCTGTCGTTCTCGTTCCGCGGCAACAACGCCGTGCGCGAGGCCATGCACTCGGCCTTCCTCTACCACGCCATCAAGGCCGGCCTGGACATGGCCATCGTCAACGCCGGCCAGATTGAGGTCTACGACGACATCGACAAGGAGCTGCTGGAACACGTCGAGGACGTCATCCTCAACCGCCGCGACGACGCCACGGAGCGCCTGCTCGACCTAGCCGAGAGCTACAAGGACCAGGGCGGCAAGAAGAAGGAAGAGGATCTGGCGTGGCGTGAGCAGCCGGTGGAGAAGCGGCTCGAGCACGCCCTGGTCAAGGGCATCGTCGACTACGTCGAGGATGACACCGAGGAGGCGCGCCAGGCGTTCGACCGCCCCATCGAGGTCATCGAGGGCCCGCTCATGGACGGCATGAACGTCGTCGGCGATCTTTTCGGCGACGGCAAGATGTTCCTGCCCCAGGTGGTGAAGTCCGCCCGCGTCATGAAGAAGGCCGTGGCGGTGCTGCTGCCCTACATCGAGGCCGAGAAGAAGGAGGGCGAGAAGCCCGCGGCGCACATTCTCATGGCCACGGTGAAGGGCGACGTCCACGACATCGGCAAGAACATCGTCGGCGTGGTGCTCCAGTGCAACAACTTCAAGGTCACCGACATCGGCGTCATGCAGCCCGCCGAGGTCATCCTGGACACCGCCGAGAAGGAGGACGTGGACATCATCGGCCTGTCGGGGCTGATCACGCCGTCGCTGGAGCAGATGGTGCACGTCGCCAAGGAGATGGAGCGCCGCGGCATGAAGCAGCCCCTGCTCATCGGCGGCGCCACCACGTCCCGGGTGCACACGGCGGTGAAGATCGACCCCCAGTACACCAACGAGGTGATCTACGTGAAGGACGCCTCGCGGGCCGTCGGCGTCGCCTCGAACCTTCTCAGTGACACCCGGCGCAAGGAGTACGTGGACAAGCTCAAGGAGGAGTACGACAAGGTCCGCGAGCAGCACGCCGCCCGGCAGAAGAAGCAGAAGTGGGTGTCCATCGACAAGGCGCGCGACAACCGCACCCCGGTCGACTGGGACGCCTTCGAGCCGGTGACGCCGAACCAGCTCGGCATCCAGGTGCTCGATGACTATCCGCTGGAAGAGCTGACCAAGTACATCGACTGGACGCCGTTCTTCAAGAGCTGGGAGCTCGCCGGCAGCTACCCGAAGATCCTCGAGGACGAGACCGTGGGCGAGCACGCCCGCAAGCTCTTCGAGGACGCCCAGGCGATGCTCAAGCGGATCGTCGACGAGAAATGGCTCACCGCCCGCGCCGTGTTCGGTCTCTGGCCGGCGAACGCGGTGGGCGACGACACCGTGCTCTACACCGATGACACGCGCCGGGAGGTGCTGGCCACCCTGCACCACCTGCGCCAGCAGAACGAGAAGCCCGAGGGCCGGCCCAACCAGAGCCTGGCGGACTACGTGGCGCCGAAGGACAGCGGCAAGCCCGACTACATGGGGGCGTTCGCCGTCACCGCCGGCATCGGCATCGACGAGCACATCCAGCGCTTCGAGGCCGACCATGACGACTACAACAGCATCATGGTCAAGGCGCTGGCCGACCGCCTGGCGGAGGCCTTCGCCGAGCATCTGCACGAGCGCGTGCGCAAGGAGTTCTGGGGCTATCAGCCGGAAGAGGACCTGGCCAACGAGGACCTCATCAAGGAGCGCTACCAGGGCATCCGCCCCGCCGCCGGCTACCCGGCCTGCCCGGACCACACGGAGAAGGACATCCTCTGGGAGCTGCTGGAGCCGCAGGACCGCATCGGCCTGACGCTCACCGAGAGCAAGGCGATGGTGCCGACCGCCGCCGTGAGCGGCATCTACATCGGCCACCCGGAGAGCCGCTACTTCGGCCTGGGCAATATCTTCGAGGACCAGGTGGACGACTACGCCAAGCGCAAGGGACTGTCCAAGCGGGAGCTGGAAAGCTGGCTCGCCCCGAACCTGGGCTACGAGGCGGACGACTAACCCGTGCCGAGCCGGCCTGAAGGGCCGGCCCGGCACGTTTTCAGTTTCAGCCGCCGCGGAAGCGGCGCTCGGCGATGCGGTCGGCGATGACCTCCGGCGGCTCGCCGGCGGCGGCCGCCTCGCGGAAGACCTGCTCCAGGGTATCGCCGATGGCGAGGACGCGCTCGCGGACCTGCTGCGCGTCGTAGCTGCCCCACTGGGCGCCCACGTCGATGACGCCGCCGGCGTTGATGACGTAATCCGGCGCGTACAGGATGCCGCGGCGGTGCAGCGCCGCGCCGTGCCCGGGGCGCTCGAGCTGATTGTTGGCGGCGCCGGCGATCACCCGGGCGCGGATCTCCGGAAGGGTGTGGTCGTTGATGGGGGCCCCCATGGCGCAAGGGGCGAAGACGTCGGCGTCGGCGGCGTGAATCGCCTCCGGCGCCACGGCCCGGGCATCGAAGTCCGCCACTGCGCGCTCGACGGCGTCCCGGTGGATGTCGCTGACGATGAGCCGGGCGCCGGCGGCGTGGAGATGCCCGGCCAGCCGGGAGCCGACACTGCCCAGTCCCTGGATGGCCACCACGCACCCCTGCAGGCTGTCCCGCCCCAGGGCATGGCGCACGGCCACCTGGATGCCGGTGAACACGCCCAGGGCGGTGGCCGGTGACGGATCCCCGGAATGCCCGTCCGCGCCCGCCAGCGGAATCCCGGTCACGTAGCGGGTCGCCTCGGACAGCACCCGCAGGTCCGGTACGCCCACCCCGGAATCCTCGGCGGTGATGTAGCATCCGCCCTGGCGCTCCACGAAGCGCCCCATGGCCCGCATGAGCTCCGGTGTCCGGTCGCGGCGGGGGTCGCCGATGATCACCGCCTTGCCGCCGCCGTGGGGCAGGCCGGCCATGGCGTTCTTGTAGGTCATCCCCCGCGACAGGCGCAGCACGTCGGTCAGCGCCTCCGCCTCGGAGGCGTACGGCCACATGCGCAGCCCGCCCAGCCCCGGGCCGAGGCGCGTGTCGTGCACGGCGACAATGGCGCGCAGCCCGCTCACCGGCTCGCGGCCGAAGGCCACGTGCTCGTGCCCGTCATAGTCCGGATGATCGAAAACGCCCATGGCATCCCTCCCCACGCTCTCGTTCCAGAAAGGTCCGTAGCGGGCATTGCATCGCGAATGCGATCCCGGGATCCGCGTTTCCTCAGTCGTTGACGCCGGTCTCCTCGAGGAGCCGCTCCGCGTCCACCGCCACCAGCTCCAGACGCCCGAGCTCGTGCAGACCGTTGCTGCGGATCATGCCCTGGATCTCCTCGACGTAGGCCTCCCCGCGCTCGGAGTACTCCACCAGGCCGGTCGCCAGGCGCAGCCCCGAGAGCCCGTCGCCGTTTTCGCGCAGCCGCATGCGCAGCCGCCGGAGGCTATCATAGGCCGATCCCACGTTGATCGTGTAGATGTAGTTGCGCACCGACGCCCGCAGATCCCGGAAGATGCGCACGAAGTGGGTGGCATCCGCCGCGCGCTGCTCCGGCTTCAGGCCCCGCTCCTCGCGCCAGGTCCAGATGCCGAAGAGGTTGTTCGCCTCGCGGGTGAACCGCGAGCGCCCCCAGCCGCTCTCGTTCGCCGCCTGGGCCAGCGCCATGCTCACCGGGACCACGTCGATCCGGCGCAGCATCTCGGTACGGAACGCCTCGCTGTTGATCCCGCCCTCCACGCGGAAGCGATCGGCCAGCGTCTCCAGCAAGCGGGCCTGCCGTGATTCCGGGGCGACCTCGCCCTGATCGAAAATCATACGCACCCGCTCCCGGGTCGCCCGCATGATCCGGTTCTCCGCCAGGACCATGGGCAGCAGCGCCCGGAAGAACAGCGCCTTGCGCTCGTCCACCGAGAGATCGTCCAGCGGCGGGAACGCGCTCACCGACACCGCCGGCACCTCGCCGGCCGGCGGCCATGAGTAGCCCAAGGTCTCGAACGCGGCATCCAGCTCGGCCGCTGTCTCCGCGTCCAGGGCAACCATGGGCGGGAGGACGTCCTGGCGCTCGTCGTAGGTAATGTCCGCCGGCAGCTCCGGGATATCCTCGGGGAGCTCCTCGTCCTCGCGGAGCATGCTGGTCGGCGGGGGCGCGGTCTGCCCCTGCAGAAGCGTCCAGGTGGTCACGGCCGCGAGGACGACGGCCACGCCGCTGCCGGCGGCGACGGTTCGGCGATGATTGCGAAGCCTGCTGCGGATGTCCTGGTACAAGAGCCCACCCTCCATCGTATTCGTTATCGATCACTTGCTTGCGGACGGTTCGCCGCGGGCGCGCCGGGGAGCGCGGGTCAGTCGACCCCGGACGCCGACACATGCGAGCACCCTACCATGCTCCCGGCGACGGACACGGTGGCGTACAATCACGGCAGGAGCGACGTCGAACCATCCCAGCAAGCGCGAGGCCCATGCCCATGCAGCCGGACCAACCGACCGGGGATCTCATGCTGCGCACCCTGGCCATGCCCGCCGACACCAACCCGTCCGGCGACATCTTCGGCGGCTGGCTGCTGTCGCAGATGGACGTGGGCGGCAGCCTGCTGGCCGCCGAGCACGCCGGCAGCCGCGTGGCCACGGTGGCCGTGGAGTCGATGAAGTTCCACCTGCCCGTCTACGTCGGCGACGTGCTGTGCTGCTACGCGACCCTGCAGCGCGTCGGCCGCACGTCCATGACCGTCGACGTCCAGGCCTGGGTCCTCCGCGGCGGCGGCCAGCGGGAGCGTCTGCTGGTCACCGACGGGCAGTTCACCTACGTCGCCATGGACAGCGACCGGCGGCCGCGCGAGGTTCCGCCCATGCCGTCCGGCAACCCGACCTGAGAGGCTGGCAAGCGCCATGACGGTCACCATCGACACCATCCGGCAGGCGGCGAACGCCATCCGCGGCGGCGTCCACCATACCCGCTGCGATCACGCCCGCACGCTGTCGCAGATGACCGGCGCCGAGCTGCATCTCAAGTTCGAGAACCACCAGTTCACGGCCGCGTTCAAGGAGCGCGGCGCGCTGAACCGGCTGCTCGCCCTGACCCCGGAGGAGCGTCGCCGGGGCGTGATCGCCATGTCCGCCGGCAACCACGCCCAGGCCCTGGCCTACCACGCGGGCCGGCTGGGCATCGCCGCCACCATCGTCATGCCGCGCCATACGCCCAACCTCAAGGTCACCAACACGCGGCGCTTCGGCGCCACCGTGCACCTGGAAGGGGCCGGCGTGGCGGAGGCCGGCGCCCACGCGGAGCACCTGGCCGCCGAGCACGGCTACGTCTTCGTGCATCCCTACGACGACGAGGCGGTCATCGCCGGCCAGGGCACCATCGCCCTGGAGATGCTCGCCGACGTCGCCGGGCTCGACACGCTGGTGGTGCCCATCGGCGGCGGCGGCCTCGTCGGCGGCATGGCCGTGGCCGCGCGCGCGATCAAGCCGGACATTGAGATCATCGGCGTGCAGACGGAGCGCTTCCCGGCCATGAAGCAGGCCTGTGCCGGCGAATCCATCGCCACCGGCCCGCCCACCATCGCCGAGGGCATCGCCGTCAAGCAGCCCGGGGCGCACACCCTGCCCCTGATCCGGAACCTGGTCTCCGAGATCGTGCTGGTGGACGAGCCGGACCTAGAGCAGGCCATCCTGCTGCTGCTGGAGATCGAGAAGACGGTGGTCGAGGGCGCCGGCGCCGCCGGCCTGGCCGCGGTTCTCGCCCATCCGGAACGCTTCCGGGGACGCCGCGTGGGGCTGGTGCTGTGCGGCGGCAACATCGACCTGCTCGCGCTGTCGTCGGTGATCCAGCGGGGCCTGGTGCGTACCGAGCGCGTCGCCCGGGTGCGCGTGGGGGTGCCGGATGTCCCCGGCGCCCTGGCGGACCTCACCCGCCTGCTGGCCGATCACAACGCCGGCATCATCCAGATCGCCCATCAGCGCCAGTTCACCGACCTGCCCCTGCGCGCCGTGGAGGTGGAGGTCACTCTGGAGACCCTGGGCGGCGACCATCTCGCGGAGGTCCTCGCCGCCCTCCGCGACAGCGGCTACGACCCGGTACGGCCGGATCTGTCCGATCTCCATCCGGACGAGCGCCGGAGTACCCAGTGAGCGCATCCGCCGCGCCCGGCGCCGCATCCGCGGACGACCGCCGGGCCCGCCGGCTGCCCGCCCTCGCGGCCATTCTCGCCATATTCACGGCGATCTTCGCCAGCAACGTCCCGACGCCCCTGTACGGCGTCTGGCAGGCGCAATGGGGATTCTCCGACGGCGCCCTGACCGCGATGTTCTCCGTGTACGTCGTCGGCGTGGTCGCCGCCCTTCCCACCATCGGCGCCCTGTCGGACCTGGCCGGACGCCGGCAGGTCCTGGTCCCCGGGCTGCTGTGCATGGCCGCCGCCGCGCTGGTCTTCGCCAGTGCCGGCGACATCTACTGGCTGGGTGTCGGCCGCCTGCTCACCGGCCTGGGCACGGGCATCGTGACGGGGTCCGCCACGGCGGCCCTGGTGGAGCTGGACCCCGACAACAACTGGGCGCGCTCCGCGGCGATCTCGGCCATGACGCTCACCGCCGGCGCCACCGCGGGCCCGCTGGTGAGCTCCGCGGCCCTGCGCTTCGACCTCTGGCCCACGGCGGGCCCCTTCGCGGTGGTCGGTACCGTGGCCGCGGCCACCATCGTGCTCATGGTCACCGTGCGCTGGCCGGCGCACCTGGGGCAGCGCCGCCCGGGATTCCGCCTGCGGCACTGGCGCCCGACCCGCCTGTCGGTGCCCCGGGAGATCTTCGGCAGCTTTGCCCTGGCGGGGGCGGCCATGTGCCTGGCCTGGTCCACGGGCAGCCTGTACGCCGCCCTCGGGCCGTCGCTGGCCGTGGAGCTGGCGGGCATCGACGATCGCGCCCTGGCCGGGCTGTACGCCGCCGCATTCCAGCTGGTCGCCGGCGTGGGCCAGTTCCTCGCGCGCCGCCACCACCCGGAGCAGCTGCTGTTCACCGGCCCGCTGATCCTCGGGGCCGGGATGAGCATCGGCGTCGTCGGCATCCTGCTGACGTCGCCGCTGGGCTTCGCCCTGGGAACGGTCACCACTGCGTTCGGCGCGGGCGTCACCGCCATGGGCGCGGTGGCCACCATCAGCCGGGAGGCACCCATCGATCGCCGGGGCGAGGTGGTCTCCAGCTTCTACGTGCTGGCCTACCTGACCATGGCATCGGTGGTTCTCGGCGTCGGCACCGCCAGTGACGGGTTCGGCCTGGAGCCCACCATGATCGCCCTGGGTGGTCTCACCCTCGCGGCGGCCGGTATCTTGGTGCGGGCCGGCGTACGCAGCGGCCGCGCCGGTTGGTCGGCACCCGCCGCCGAGGCGAGCCGTTCCCGTGCCTGACCCGTATTCACCCGCAACCGAGGCAACCCCCATGCAATACCTGCATACCATGGTCCGCATCAGCGACCTCGACGAGTCGCTGGATTTCTACTGCAACAAGCTCGGCATGGTGGAGATCAGCCGCCGCGAGGTGGAGGCCGGTCGGTTCACGCTGGTCTTCCTGGCGGCGCCGGAAGACGAGCCGCGCGCCCGGCAGGACAAGGCCCCCATGCTCGAGCTGACCTGGAACTGGGACCCGGAGGAGTACACCGGCGGCCGCAACTTCGGCCACCTGGCCTACCGCGTGAAGGATATCTACGCCCTGTGCCGGTCGCTCATGGACGCCGGCATCACCATCAACCGCCCGCCGCGGGACGGCCGCATGGCGTTCATCCGCTCGCCGGACGGCATCTCCATCGAGCTCCTCCAGGAAGGCGAGGCGCTGCCCGAGCAGGAGCCCTGGGCGTCGATGCCGAACACCGGCACGTGGTGACGTGCCGGAGGCGCGGACCACGGCAATCCAACCAGCCGTAGGAGCGACGTAAGTCGCGACCATTGCAGAGGACGGTGTTCACGGGAAGTCGGGGCTGAAGCCCCTCCCACAATGCTCCCGGGCGGCACCATGCCGGCATGTGTGGGAGCGGCTTCAGCCGCGACCTTGCAGTGAATCGAGTCCTCTGGAAAGTCGCAGATGAAGCCGCTCCCACAGCATTCGGCGTTCCAGAGCCCGTGATGCGGGGTGTAGGAGCGACGTGAGTCGCGACGTTCCAGTGCGTCCTGTTCTCTGGAAGGTCGCGACGGACGTCGCTCCTACGACCGCGTCGGGTCCTCGCTCACCTGCACCAGGAGCTTGCCGAAGTTCTTGCCGCTGAGCAGGCCCTGGAACGCCGGAACCGCGTTCTCCAGGCCCTCGACGATATCCTCCCGGTACTGGATGGTGCCGTCCTTGACCAGCGGCGCCACGGTCTTGAAGAACTCCCGGCGGCGGTCGGCGTGGTCGAACTGGATGAAGCCGCGCACGGTGAGCCGCTTGGTGAGCACCTGTCGCATGAACGCCGGCAGCAGGTTCGGCCCCGCCGGGGCGTCGGTGTCGTTGTAGTGGGCGATGATGCCGCACACCGGCACCCGGGCGAACTCGTTGAACAGGGGCAGCACCGCCTGCTGCACCTTGCCGCCGACGTTCTCCCAGTAGACATCGACGCCGTCGGGGCAGGCGTCGGCGAGATCCTGCTCGAAGCTCGCCGCGCGGTGGTCGACGCAGGCGTCGAAGCCCATCTCCTGGGTGACGAACCGGCACTTGTCCGGGCCGCCGGCGACCCCCACCGCGCGGCAGCCCCAGTGCCGCGCGAGCTGGCCGACGACCTGCCCCACCGCCCCGCTCGCCGCGGAGACGACGACGGTCTCGCCCGCCTGCGGCCGGCCGTGCTCGACCATGCCGACGTAGGCGGTAAACCCCGGCATGCCCAGCACGCCCACCGCGGTGCTGATGGGGGCATCGTCGGGGTTGAGGCGCTTGACGCCCTGCGGGTCCACCGCCGCATAGGTCTGCCAGCCGGTATGGGCCAGGACCAGGTCACCGGCCTGCCAGTCGGGGTGCCGGGACTCCACCACCTCGCAGACGGTGCCGCCCTCCATGACCGAGCCCACCTCCACGGACTTGGCATAGGACTTGGCGGCGCTCATGCGGCTGCGCATGTACGGGTCCAGGGAGAGATAGATGGTACGCAGGAGCACCTGCCCCTCGGCCGGGTCGGGCATGGGCCCCTCCTCCAGGCGAAGGTCGTTGTCGTCGGGCATGCCCTCCGGACGCCGCGCCAGGATGATGCGGGGGTTGCTGCTCATGGACTTCTCCTCGATGCTGGTTCGTCACGACAGGGTAGCAGCGTCACGTTCAGATTGACCTGTATCAACCCTGACATCGGGCACGTGGTGCCTACTGTCAGGCGTGGCGGGATATACTGGCAGCAACAGCGCCGAGGACTACCATGCAACAGCGGGTCGAGGACCTGATCGTCCCCGTGGACGGCTCCGAGCACGCCGATGCGGGCGTGCGCTACGCGGCGCGCCTGGCCCGGGCGCTGGATGCCGAGCTGCATTTCGCCCACGCCTTCCCGGGCTCGATCCAGGCCCTCATGGAGCGGCTGGGTACCCAGCCCCATCAGGCCAGCGCCGAGCGGCTGTCGGCGGAGGCGTTCGAGACGCTGCGCAACGGCAGCGCCCGGCGGGCCTTCCAGCAGGCCCGGGAATACCTGGAGCCAGGACAGGTCGCCAGCGAGCACGTCCTCGACGGCGAGCCCGCCGAGGCCATCGCCGCGTTCGTGGGGGACGGCAGCGGCGTCCAAGTGGTCATGGGACGGCGCGGGCTGGGCCGGGTGCGCGAGCTGTTCATGGGCAGCGTCAGCGAGCGGGTCATCCATCGCCTGGCGGTGCCGGTCACCGTGGTCACGGCCGGGCATGACGGCGGCCCGACGGAGGCCGGCGGCGCCGCGCCGCTGATCGTCCCCGTCGACGGCTCGCCGTCCGCGTGCCGGGCGGCGGCCCACGCGTCATCGGTGGCGGCCCGCACCGGCGCCCGCATCTACCTGGTTCACGCCTTCCCCGGATCCACGGCGGAGGTGCCGCTGCTGTCGGGCGACGGCGGCGGCACGGCGGAGGTCGGGCCGTTCGCCGAGGAGGCCTTCGCCCGCCTGGGGGCGGACAACGCCCGCGAGGCGTTCGCGGCGGCCCGGGACGCCATGACCGACACCGGGGCCAGCGCGCCGGAGGTCGTCGAGCTGCAGCGCAGCGGCGGGCCGGCCCGGGCGGTCATCCAGCTCCTGGACGAGCTGGGCCCGGCGGAGGTCGTGGTGGGCCGGCGCGGGCTGGGCCGCGTGCAGGAGCTGCTGGTGGGCAGCGTCAGCCAGCGCCTGCTCCACGGCACGCGCTGCCCGGTGACGGTGATTGGGTGATTGGAAGTTTTCAGTTGGCAGTTTTCAGTCCGGCTTCGGCGTGGTGAGCGAAATGAGCCGGTATGCTTGGCTTCGTCAGGGTTGCGGTGATTGCGCCGGGCTCGGCTGATTCCGAACCGCCAACTGAAAACTGAACACTGGAAACTGAAAACTCCCCGAACACGTCCAACCGAACACCTCCTTCCTCCAGACCGTTATACTGCCCGTCTTCATTCCGGCCGAGGCAGATCGTGCATGTCCCATGACGTGATCCGCATTCAGGGCGCCCGCCAGAACAATCTCCGCAACCTCGACCTGGAGCTGCCCCTGGGCGAGCTCATCGTGGTCACCGGCGTGTCGGGCTCGGGCAAGTCGTCGCTGGCCTTCGACACCGTGTACTCGGAGGGCCAGCGGCGCTACGTGGAAACCTTCTCGCCGTACGCGCGGCAGTTCCTGGATCGCATGGACAAGCCCGCGGTGGACGCCATCGAGGGCATCCCGCCGTCCATTGCCATCGACCAGAACAACCCGGTGCGCACGTCCCGCTCCACCGTGGGCACCATGACCGAGCTCAACGACCACCTGAAGCTGCTGTTCGCCCGCGCCGCCCGCCTGTACTGCCGGGGCTGCGGGCGCGGAGTGCAGCGTGACGACCCCGAGAGCATCGCCGCGCGCCTCATGGCCCGGACGGACGGCGAGCGGGTCATGGTCGTGGCCGCGGTGACGGTGCCGGCGGGGCTGACGCCGGCGGAGCTCCGCGACCTGCTCGAGCGCCAGGGCTATACGCGCTTCCACGCCGTCGCCGACGAGCGCATCGAGGTGGTGGTCGACCGGGTTCGGGTGCAGGCGGACCGCCGCGACCGCCTCGTGGACGCCCTGGAGGCGGGCCTGCGGCTGGGCCGCGGCAGCGTGGCGGTGCATCCGCTGGATGCCGACCGCAACGCCCTGCCGCCGTGGCGCTTCTCCGAGGACCTGCACTGCGCCGACTGCGACATCCACTACCAGGAGCCGTCCTCCAGCCTGTTCTCGTTCAACTCGCCGGTGGGCGCCTGCGAGACCTGCCGCGGCTTCGGCCGGGTCATGGGCATCGACTACGGCCTGGTGATCCCCGACGAGACCAAGAGCCTGGCCGAGGGCGCCATCCGCCCCTGGCAGTCGGGCCGCTCCGCGGAGTGCCAGCGGGACCTGCTGCGCTACGCCCGCCGCCGCGGCGTGGCCGTGGACATCCCCTGGAAGGACCTGCCGCAGGCGGACCGCGACTGGGTCATCGAGGGCGAAGGCGACTGGGACGAGGACCGCTGGTACGGCGTGCGGCGCTACTTCGACTGGGTCGAGTCCAAGAGCTACAAGATGCACATGCGGGTGCTGCTGTCGCGCTACCGCAGCTACGACCGCTGCCCGGACTGCGACGGCGCGCGGCTGAAGCCGGAGCCGCTGCTGTGGCGCGTGGGCGGCCACGACGAGGTGGACCGGGTGCTGCGCCGGGAGGCGCGGTGCCGGCCCCGGGGCGCATCGCTGGACGAGACCGCCTTCCTAGGCCTGCCCGGGCTCAACCTCCAGGACATGATGACCCTGCCGCTGGGCCGGCTGCGCACGTTCTTCGATCACGTGGAGCTGCCCGCGCCGCTGGACGAGGCGGCCAGCCTGCTGCTCGACGGCATCCGCGCGCGCCTGCGCTACCTCGACCAGGTGGGCCTGGGCTACCTGACCCTTGACCGCCAGTCGCGCACGCTGTCCGGGGGCGAGGTCCAGCGCATCAACCTGACCACCGCCCTGGGCACGTCGCTGGTGAACACCCTGTTCGTGCTGGACGAGCCCAGCATCGGCCTGCACCCGCGGGACATGGGGCGCATCATCGACGTCATGCACCGACTGCGGGATGCCGGCAACTCCCTGCTGGTGGTGGAGCACGACCCGGACGTCATGCGCGCCGCCGACCGCATCCTGGACATCGGCCCGGGCCCCGGGGAGCGCGGCGGCAACATCGTGTGCTTCGGCACGCCGGACCAGGTCGCCGCCGACACCGCGTCGGTCACCGGCGACTACCTGGCCGGGCGCCGGCAGGTGGGCACCGCCCGCGACGGCGCCCGGCGCGGACGCCCGGACCGGTGGCTGGGCCTGCGCGGCGCCAGCGCCCACAATCTCCGCGGCCTGGACGTGGACATCCCGCTGCAGCGGCTGGTCTGCGTTACCGGCGTTTCCGGGTCCGGCAAGTCCACCCTGGTCACGGAGGTGCTCTACCAGGCCCTGGCCCGGCGCAAGGGCCACGCCATCCCGCCGTCCGGCGACTGCGACGAGCTCCGCGGCGACGAGGCGCTGCAGGACGTGGTGCTCGTGGACCAGTCGCCCATCGGCAAGACCACCCGCTCCAACCCGGCGAGCTACGTGGGCGCCTTCGAGGCCATCCGCAAGGCGTACGCCGCCGAGCCCCTGGCCAGGGAGCGGGGCTACAAGCCGGGGACGTTCAGCTTCAACGGCGGCGCCGGGCGCTGCCCCACCTGCGGCGGCAACGGCTTCGAGCACGTGGAGATGCAGTTCCTGAGCGACGTCTACATCCGCTGCCCGGACTGCGACGGCCGCCGCTACCGCGACGAGGTGCTGGAGGTGAAGCTGCCGCCGGCGCCCGGCTACGACGACGCGCCGCGCTCCATCGCCGACGCCCTGGACCTGACGGTGACCGAGGCGACGCAGTTCTTCGGCGACAACGGCGAGATCCTCAACCGCCTGGAGCCCCTGGAGGCGGTGGGGCTGGGCTACCTCAGGCTCGGCCAGCCGGTGCCGACGCTGTCCGGCGGCGAGGCCCAGCGCGTGAAGCTCGCCGGCCACCTGGGCGAGGCCGCCCGCCGCCGCAAGGGGCGCGGGGCGACGCTGTTCCTGTTCGACGAGCCCACCACCGGGCTGCACTTCCGGGACGTGGACGTGCTGCTGCAGGCCTTCGGGCGCCTCCTGGAGGCAGGCCACTCCCTGGTGGTCATCGAGCACAACCTGGATGTCATCGCCGCCTCGGACTGGCTCATCGACCTGGGGCCGGAGGGCGGCGATGCCGGCGGCACCATCGTCGCCAGCGGAACGCCCGGCGACGTCGCGGCCGTGGCGGCGAGCCACACCGGTACGGCGCTGCGGAGCCACCTGGCGGCGAATCCCGCTGTAGGAGCGGCTTCAGCCGCGACCGCGGAGGACACTGGCGCTCGCGACTCGACGGTCGCGGCTGAAGCCGCTCCCACAGGGGAAGCCGACGCCGCTGAGGGTGAACCCGGCGTCGCGGCTGAAGCCGCTCCCACAGGCACTGCTGAGGTCGCCGAGGCGCCGGCTCCCTACATCACGAAGGACGCTATCACCATCCACCACGCCCGGGAGCACAACCTCAAGAACATCGACGTACGCATCCCGCGCAACAAGCTCAGCGTCATCACCGGCCTGTCCGGCTCCGGCAAGAGCACGGTGGCCTTCGACATCCTGTTCAACGAGGGCCAGCGGCGCTACCTGGAGTCCCTGAACGCGTATGCGCGGCAGATCGTCCAGCCCGCCAGCCGGCCCGACGTCGAGGCCATCTTCGGCATCCCGCCGACGGTGGCCATCGAGCAGCGCACCAGCCGCGGCGGGCGCAAGTCCACCGTGGCCACCATGACCGAGGTCCACCACTTCCTGCGGCTGCTCTACGTCAAGCTCGGCACGCAGTACTGCCCGGACTGCGACGTGCCCATCCAGGCACAGAGCCCGGCGGCCATCGCCGCGCAGATCCAGCGGGACCACCGCGGCGCCGAGGTCACTCTGCTGGCGCCGCTGGTGGTCGCGCGCAAGGGCGTGTACACGGACCTGGCCCGCTGGGCCGCGAACAAGGATTTCAGCCACCTGCGGGTGGACGGCGAATACCTGCCGACGGACGACTGGCCGCGGCTGGACCGCTTCCGGGAGCACGACATCGACCTGCCCGTGGCCACGATCACCGTGGACCCGGCCGGCGAGGCCGCGCTGCGCACGGCGGTGGATCACGCCCTGGAGTACGGCAAGCACACCCTCAAGCTGGCGGCCGCCGGCGACGGCGACGTGGTGTTCTCCAGCGAGCGCGCCTGCCCCGGCTGCGGGCGCAGCTTCGAGGAGCCGGACCCGCGGCTGTTCTCGTACAACTCCAAGCACGGCTGGTGCCCGTCGTGCTTCGGCACCGGCCAGGTGCTGCCCGGCTTCGACGCCGAGCAGACCGGCGAGGAGAGCGCCTGGACCGGCGGCGATGAGGAGCCGGTCACCTGCCCAACCTGCCGTGGCCACCGGCTGAACCCCGTGGCCCTGGCGGTTCGCTTCCGGGACCGGTCCATCGCCGAGCTGTCGGCGCAGTCGGTGACCGCCGCCGCCCGCTGGGCCGAGACGCTGGAGCTGCAGGGCCGGGAGGCGGAGATCGCCCGCGACATCCTGCCGGAGCTGCGCAGCCGGCTGGACTTCCTGCAGCAGGTGGGCCTGGGCTACCTCGCCCTGGACCGCGGCGCGCCGACGCTGTCCGGCGGCGAGGCCCAGCGCATCCGGCTCGCCGCGCAGCTCGGCTCCAACCTCCAGGGCGTGTGCTACGTCCTGGACGAGCCCACCATCGGGCTGCATCCGCGGGACAACCGCATGCTGCTGGAGACGCTGGAGCGCCTGGAAGGCAAGGGCAACACCATCGTGGTGGTGGAGCACGACGAGGACACCATCCGCCGCGCCGAGCACGTCATCGACCTGGGCCCGGGCGCCGGGGTCAACGGCGGGCGCGTGGTGGCCGAGGGCACGGTGGACGCGCTTCTGGCCAACCCCGAGTCGGTCACCGGGCGCGCCCTGTCGAACCCGCTCCGCCATCCGCTGCGGGGCGAACGGCGCGCCTTCCCGGCGGAGCACACCGTCACCGTCCACGAGGCCCGGCTGCACAACCTGGCCGGCGAGAGCGTGGACTTCCCCCTGCAGCGGCTGATCTGCGTCACCGGTGTCTCCGGCAGCGGCAAGTCGTCGCTGGTGCGCGGCGTGCTCCAGTCCGGGCTGCGGCGCCTGACCACCCGGCGCCGCGACCAGGCCGCGCCGGCCCTGGACGGCTGCCGCGGGATCACCGGCGCCGAGCACGTGGACCGGGTGCTGGAGGTGGACCAGACGCCCATCGGCAAGACGCCGCGCTCCTGCCCGGCCACCTACATCGGCTTCTGGGACGATATCCGCCGCCTGTACGCCAACACCGAGGAGGCGCGGCTGCGCGGCTACGGCCCCGGGCGGTTCTCCTTCAACACCCGCGACGGCCGCTGC
The DNA here is from genome assembly GCF_030409225.1 of Aquisalimonas lutea. Lineage (GTDB taxonomy): Bacteria > Pseudomonadota > Gammaproteobacteria > Nitrococcales > Aquisalimonadaceae > Aquisalimonas > Aquisalimonas lutea. The sequence goes on along the minus strand of NZ_JAUFPK010000001.1, from coordinate 1,458,162 downwards.
CCGGGATGCGACGGCCAGGGCGTGAAGAAGGTGGAGATGAACTTCCTGCCCGACGTCACCGTGCCCTGCGAGCTGTGCTTCGGCATGCGCTTCACCCCGGAGACCCTGGCGGTGACTTACCGCGGCCACTCCATCGGCGACGTCCTGAAAATGAGCGTGGACGAAGCGGTGGAGTTCTTCGCCGCCCACCCGAAGATCCACCATGCCCTGCAGCTCCTCCAGGCCGTGGGGCTGGGCTACCTGACCCTGGGCCAGCAGAGCCCCACCCTGTCCGGCGGCGAGGCCCAGCGCATCAAGCTGGTCACGGAGCTGGCCAAGGCGCGCCCCAACACCGGCGGCCGGCAGCAGCCGCACACGGTCTACGTCCTGGACGAGCCCACCGTGGGTCTGCACATGGCCGATGTGGAAAAGCTCATCCACGTCCTCCACCGCCTGGTGGACGCCGGCCACACCGTGGTGGTCATCGAGCACAACCTGGACCTCGTCGCCGAGGCGGACTGGCTCATCGACCTGGGCCCGGAGGGCGGCGACGCCGGCGGCCGGGTCGTGGCCCGCGGCGTCCCGGAGGACGTGGCCGCCAAGGACGGCTCGCACACGGCCCGGATCCTCGCCGAGTTCCTCGGCGGCCCGTCACCGCGACGGGCGGTACGGTAGCGTGGGGCCTCCGGGCAATGCGCTCCCTGCCGCCCGGCTCGCGCCCGGAGGTTCCACCCCCGGCGTCACCCCACGGGCTTCCCCGCCGCTTGGTCATGCCTTCAGCCCATCTACACTGAGAGGGAAAGGCTGCCAAGGCAACAGTGACGGGAGGAGACAACCATGGCTGCATACAAGATCGTCGAGATCATCGGCACGAGCCCGAAGTCATGGGAGGATGCCGCCAACAACGCCGTCCAGGTCGCACGCAAGTCCATCCGCCACATGCGCGTCGCCGAGGTGCGGGAGTTCGACCTGAACCTCAACGAGGACGGCTCCATCTCCGAGTACCGCGTCAAGGTGGACGTGTCCTTCAAGTACGAGGAAGGCTGATCGAACCTCCCCGCCAGCATCGCCCGGGGCGCCCTGAAGCGCCCCGGGCGCCGCGGCTTCGGCAATGAATCGATTCCATCTATCATTGCAATCCCGAAACTGCATTGGCATCTATCGCCACCATGGTTTATAACGTCGCCCAGTCAGGCGCGCCGCACGAGGTAGGTGGCTCACTCCCCTGGCAGGAGTGAGAATGCCGCGCCGGGACTTCGACAATGCCGCAACATTCCGGAGAGAACGCTATGGGCAGCAACGAGACCGCAGGCAAGTGCCCGGTTGTGCACGGTGCCAACACCGGGGTCGGCAAGAATGTCATGGAGTGGTGGCCCAACAGCCTCAACCTGGACATTCTCCACCAGCATGACCGCAAGACCGATCCCATGGATGACAGCTTCAACTATCGGGAGGAAGTCAGGAAACTGGACTTCGACGCGGTCAAGAAGGACGTCTGGAACCTGATGACCGAGAGCCAGGACTGGTGGCCGGCCGACTGGGGGCATTACGGTGGCATGATGATCCGGATGACCTGGCACGCCGCCGGCAGCTACCGGGTCGCGGACGGCCGCGGCGGTGCGGCCACCGGCAACCAGCGCTTCGCGCCCATCAACAGCTGGCCGGACAACAACGACACGGACAAGGCGCGCCGCCTGCTGTGGCCGATCAAGAAGAAGTACGGCAACAAGCTCAGCTGGGCGGACCTGATCGCGCTCGCCGGCAACGTCGCCTATGAGTCCATGGGCTTCAAGACGTTCGGCTTCTCCTTCGGCCGCGAGGACATCTGGCATCCCGAGAAGGACACCTACTGGGGCAGCGAGAAGGAGTGGCTCGCCACCAGTGACAACCCCAACAGCCGCTACGACGCCGAGCGCAATCCGGAGTCGCTGGAGAACCCGCTGGCGGCGGTCATGATGGGGCTGATCTACGTCAACCCGGAAGGCCCCGACGGCAGCCCGGATCCGCAGGAGACGGCCAGGGACCTGCGCGTGACCTTCGGTCGCATGGCCATGAGCGACGAGGAGACCGTGGCCCTCACCATCGGCGGCCACACGGTCGGCAAGTGCCACGGCAACGGTAACCCCGACCACCTGGGCCCGGAGCCGGAGGCGGCCGACGTGGAAGAGCAGGGCCTGGGCTGGAACAACAAGGTCGAGCGCGGTATCGGCCGCGACAGCGTCGTCAGCGGCCTGGAAGGTGCCTGGACGACCAACCCCACCCAGTGGGACCACGGCTACCTGGAGATGCTGTTCAACCACGAGTGGCAGGTGGTCAAGAGCCCGGCCGGCGCCAACCAGTGGGAGCCGGTGGACATCAAGGAAGAGGACATGCCGGTGGATGTGGAGGATCCCTCGATCCGCCGCAAGCCGATGATGACCGACGCCGACATGGCCATCAAGGTGGACCCGGAGTTCCGCGCGATCGCCGAGAAGTTCCGGCAGGATCCGGACCTGCTGGACGATGCGTTCGCCCGGGCGTGGTTCAAGCTGATCCACCGGGACCTGGGCCCGAAGGAGCGCTACATCGGCCCGGACGCCCCCACCGAGGACCTGATCTGGCAGGATCCGGTGCCCAAGGGCAGCACCGATTACAACGTCGAGGCGGTCAAGCAGAAGATCGCGGACAGCGGGCTGAGCATCAGCGACATGGTCGCCACGGCCTGGGACAGCGCCCGGACCTTCCGTCAGTCCGACAAGCGCGGCGGCGCCAACGGCGCCCGCATCCGCCTGGCCCCGCAGAAGGACTGGGTGGCCAATGAGCCGGAGCGGCTCGCCCGCGTTCTCAAGGTGCTGGAACCCATCGCGGCCGACAGCGGCGCCAGCCTCGCGGACGTGATCGTGCTGGCCGGCAACGTCGGCATCGAGAAGGCGGCGAAGGCGGCCGGTCACGACATCGCCGTGCCGTTCAAGCCGGGCCGCGGCGATGCCAGCCAGGAGATGACGGACGTGGACTCCTTCCAGTGGCTCGAGCCGCTGTCGGACGCCTATCGCAACTTCCTCAAGAAGGACTACACCGTCCCGGCGGAGGAGCTGATGCTCGACCGCACCCAGCTCATGGGCCTGACCGCCCCCGAGATGACGGTGCTGGTCGGCGGCATGCGGGTGCTCGGCACCAACCACGGCGGCACCCGGCACGGCGTGTTCACCGACCGCGAGGGTCAGCTGACCAACGACTTCTTCGTCAACCTGACGGACATGGGCTATCGCTGGGTCCCGACGGGCGAGAACCTGTACGAGATCCGCGACCGCAGGACGGACCAGGCGAAATGGACCGCGACCCGCGTGGATCTCGTGTTCGGCTCCAACTCGATCCTGCGCTCCTACGCCGAGGTCTACGCCCAGGACGACAACCAGGAGAAGTTCGTGCGTGACTTCGTGGCCGCGTGGAACAAGATGATGAACGCGGACCGCTACGATCTCGCCTGATCGCGGCGGACCCAGCTGAAGGTGATTGCACGGGGGACGCATTGGGCGTCCCCCGTTTTTTGTGGGCCGGATGTCGCGGCCTGCAGCGTCGCCTCACCCGCGATTCAATGTCTTCCCCGCCATGATTGGTCCCGCCGTAGGAGCGGCGTCAGCCGCGACCCGTTCCAGGGAACCAGGTTCACTGGAAAGTTGCGGCTGAAGCCGCTCCTACAACATCCAGCGTTCCGGAGCCCGTATCACGGGTTCCGGGATGTTGTGGGAGGGGCTTCAGCCCCGACGGTTCGGGCGCTCTGCGACGGTAGCGGCCGACGCCGCTCCTACGGCGGGTTGATCAGGGCGCTTGCGGGACTACGACCGGTCCAGGCCGTTGTACTCCGGGAACTCGGAGGCATAGCACGTCGGCGAGGCGGAGCCGCCCGGGGCGAGACGCTCGCGCAGCACCTCCCGCAGGACCACGGCATTGTTGTGCTCGCGGTCGCGCGCGGCGAACACCAGCGTCAGCGGCCCGTCGCCGGCCCGGTCGAGAATGCGGTGCAGTGCCGCGGCAGCATCCGCGAGCTCGGCGCGGTAGCGCTCCCGGAAGCCCTGCCAGCGCTCCGGGTCATGGCCGAACCACTTGCGCAGCTCGGTGGACGGCGCCACCTCCTTCTCCCACAGGTCGATGGCCGCATCGGCCTTGCGGACGCCGCGGGGCCATACCCGGTCCACCAGCACCCGGGTGCCGTCCTCCGGTTCCGCGGGATCATGAACGCGCTTGATCCGGATCTCCGTGGTCATGGCGCATCCCCCGTGTCATGCCGTGGTGGCTTCCTCGAAACCATAGACCATGAGAATGAACGCGTAACGGTAGGCGACCTCCTCCAGGAAGTCGAAACGCCCGCCGGGCCCACCGTGGCCCGCACTCATGTTGGTGCGCAACAGCAGGAGATGGTCGTCGGTCTTGAGCGTACGCAGGCGGGCCACCCACTTGGCCGGCTCCCAGTAGGTCACGCGCGGGTCCGACACGCCCGCCGTCACCAGAAGATGCGGGTAGGCCTGGGCGCGGACGTTGTCGTACGGCGAGTACGACAGGATGGTGTAGTAGGCGGCCTCGTCGGCCGCCGGATTGCCCCACTCGGGCCATTCCGGCGGCGTCAGCGGCAGGCTGGCATCCAGCATGGTATTGAGCACGTCCACGAAGGGCACATCCGCCACGGCGGCGTGAAACAGCTCCGGTCGCTGGTTGACGGCCGCACCCACGAGCATGCCGCCGGCGCTGCCGCCGTGGGCGGTGATGCGGCCGGCGCCGGTATAGCCCGCGGCGATCAGGCCCTCGGCGGCGGCGATGTAGTCGCTGAAGGTATTGGTCTTGCGCTCCAGCTTGCCGTCCCGGTACCAGCGATCGCCCCGGTCCTTGCCGCCGCGCACGTGGGCCACGGCATACACGAAGCCCCGGTTGACCAGGCTCAGGCGCAGCGGCGAGAACCCCGGCAGGTCGATCATGCCGTAGGAGCCGTAGCCGTAGAGCAGCAACGGCGTCTCCGGGTCCGGGGTCACGTCCCGGTGGTGGAACAGCGACACCGGCACCTGCTCGCCGTCCGGTGCCGTTGCGTGCAGGCGCTGGATCACGTAGGCGTCCGGATCGTGGCCGCTGGGGATCTCCTGCTCCTTGCGCAGCCGCTGCGTGCCGGTGGCCATGTCGTAGTCGATCACCCGGGCGGGCGTGCTGAAGGAGCTGTAGCTCAGCCGCAGCGTGGTGGTATCGAACTCGAACCCGGCGATCATGCCCAGGTCGTAGCAGGCCTGATCGAAGGCCACCGGGTGCTCGGTGCCGTCGGCGAGCCGCCGCACGACGATGGCGGGCAGGGCGTCGGCGATCTCCAGGCGGACCAGGTAGTCCCGGAACAGCAGCAGGTCCTGGATCAGGTGCCCCGGGCGGTGCGGCACCAGGTCCCGCCAGTGCTCCGGCGCAGGGGCGTCCAGGGGTGCCGTGACGACGCGGAAGTCCTCGGCGTCGCGGTTGGTGAGCAGGATCCAGTGCTCGCCGTGATCGCTGGCGGCGTACTCGACCCCCGGCTCCCGCGGCAGCAGCAGGCGCGGTGCGGCATCCGGCTCGGCCGCGGGGATGACGCGGAGCTCGGTGGTGACGTGGTCGTGGCTGGTGATGACGATGAAGCGCCCGCTCTCGGTCTTGTCCACGTCCACGAAGAAGCCGTCGTCGGGCTCCTCGTAGACCAGGCCGTCGTCAGCGGGGTCATCGCCCAGCACGTGCCGGTACACCCACTTGGGCCTGTGCTCGGCGTCCAGCACCGTGTAGAACACGCTCCGGGCGTCCGCGGACCACTCGAAATCGCCGCGGGCGTCGCTGATGCGTTCCGGGAGATCCGTCCCGGTGTCCAGGTCCCGGAAGCGCAGCACCCAGCTCTCCGCGCCGGTGGTATCCACGGCATAGGCGAGCCGGCGGTGGTCCGGGGCATGCTCCGCGGCGCCGAGGCGGAAGTAGCTCGCGCCGTCGGCCTCCCGGTCGCCGTCCAGCAGCACTTCCTCCGGCGCATCCTCGGACCCGTGCCGGCGGCACAGCACCGGGTGCTGCCCGCCTTCGCGGTAGCGGCCGTAGTAGTGGAAGGCGCCGTCGCGCATGGGCACCGAGCTGTCGTCCTCGCGGATGCGACCGCGCAGCTCGCGGAACAGCCGCTCACGGAAGCGCCTGGTCGGTGCCATGACCGCGTCGGCGTACGTGTTCTCGGCTTCCAAATGGGCGCGGATGGGCTCCGCGAGCCTGTCCGGATCCCGCATCGCCTCGCGCCAGTCGGCGTCCCGCAACCAGGCGTAGGGGTCCTGGCGCCGGTGGCCGTGGGTTTCCACGGTCACCGGCGCCTCTTCGGCCCGGGGGGCCGGCGGCAGATTCGTGCTCATCGGGCGCGACTCACTCTCTGTACGGGGCCGGCAACAACCGCAACCGGCGCCTCAGGCGTTGCCGGGGGTCATGTCGTTGGGCGATTCGAAGTACTCGCTGGAGCGGGCCAGCTCGTCGGCGAGCTGCTGCAGCGCCTGCAGGCGCCACTCGGCCGTGCGCAACGGGGCACAATCGGGGCACCGCGGGTCATCGCAGGGCTGCCGGGTGTACAGCCAGTAGTGTATGGCTCCGGAGAGAAGGCCGTCGGCGATATCCTGGACGCTGGCCTCCTGCTCCTGGTCGGCGATCTGATTGCCCAGATCGACGGTGGCCTGCGCGGCCTGGTCGATGACTTGCTCTTCGTCCTGCATGGACCACCCGTCTTGGTCGGAAAGGCGGAACCGCAACGGATTCCGGGTGTGACCGCGCAGTGTACTAACCTTGCGGCGGGTCGTGCCACGTTCCGGGAACAAAGGGTCCTGAATCGACATCCCCGTACGCGGGCCGGCGGCAATCTTGTGCACACCCCGCGAGGCGGCCTGTCAAGGCCCGCGGCATGTCATACAAAGCTGTCACCGATCCGTCAAGGGTTTGCAACGATATGCACAACTACCTGTTTTACGGGAATAAAAATCAGCTGCCGAAAACTTCATCAATCTGAAACAAAGCCGCCAACCATGGGAGCTGACGCCGCGCTTGCAGAGATTATCCACACTCTTATCCACAGCTTCTGTGGACAACGCGGGGCCCCGTTCATGACCGCCTGAATCATGGCAACATACGCACTTTCAGCAGCACCCACCTTTCAGGAAATACTGGTACTGGAGAACAACGGATGGAGACCATTGACTGGGATCAATTTCAGGCGGTGGAGATGCGCGCCGGAACCATCACCCACGCCGAAACCTTCCCGGAGGCACGCCGGCCCGCCTACAAGCTGACGGTGGACTTCGGCCCGGAGCTCGGCAGCCTGCGATCCAGCGCCCAGGTGACCGACCGCTACACGCCGGAGGACCTGGTCGGGCGCCAGGTCCTGGCCGTGGTCAATTTCCCGCCCAAGCAGATCGGGCCCATGCGCTCGGAGTGCCTGGTCACGGGCTTCTATGCGGACGACGGCAGCATCGTCCTGGCGGTACCGGACCAGCCGGTGCACAACGGCGCGCGGCTGGGCTGACACCAGGGCAAGTGTGACGATTTCCGTAGCCATGCCGCCGGTTTTCTGCTTTAGTCTTGCCATGGAACATGCTTGGAGGGAGCGAGCGTGGGCAACGGAGCGCCGAAGACACAGGCCGGGGGTCGGTGGACGGGTGCGATCACCCGGGATCTCCCTTCCGCGGACCTGACCCCCGTACTGGACTGGCTGTGCGCGGATACCGCGGCGGATGCAGGGGTGATCGTCCACGGTACGGACAGCGCGCCGCGCCTGCTCGGCGCCACCCGCACGCCCGTTCCCCTGGAGCCTCTGCTGGCCGGGCTCGCCGGCGGCGCGAGCGTGCAGCAGCGTCACGTCACCACCACCGCCGAGCTCGGATGCCCGGGACCGCCGCGGGCGCTCCGGGTCATTCCCCTGCCCGGGGACGAGCCGCTGCTGCTGTGCCTGCTCGGCTCATCGGCTCCCGGAGCGACACCGCCGGCATACCCGGGGCCCGCGCCGCTGGGCGCGGTGCGCAACCAGGCCCACGCCCTTCTCCGGGCGCGGGACGAGGCCCGCCTGCAGACCGGGCAGACGGCCCGCGCCGAGCTGCTGCAGGAGACGCTGGACGGACTCGATGAGCCGCTGTGCACCTGCGACCGCCAGGGCCGTATTCTGGCCGCCAACGAAGCGCTGAAGCAGCTGCTGGGACACGGTGACGGCAATCTCGTCGGCCGCGGGTTGCAGCGCTTCCTGGGCGGCGACACCACGGCGTTCATGGAGCACCTCCGTCATCCCGGCGAGACCACCCCGCTGGCCTCCGGCGATGCCTGGCAGCTGTATGACGACAGCGGTCAGCCCGTGGAGGTTACGGTGCGCCGCACCCGGCTCCGCCGCGACCATGGCCCGGATCGGGTGCTGCTGCGCTGGACGCCCGTCATCCAGGAGCACGGCCGGAGCTTCCTGCGTGACGCCCGGGCCACCATCCTGGAGCGTGTGGCGCGGCGCGAGCCCGTGACGGCGACGCTGGGAGCCATCTGCGAGCTCGCCGAGGGCCATTTCCCCGAGACCATCGCCGCGATCTCCATCCCCCGCCCCGAAGGCGACCGGCTCGTGGTGGCGCCGGACATGCCGGAGCATTTCCGCCGGGCCCTGGAGGAGCACCACGGGTTCGATGCCGATGAGAGCCTGTGCGCCACCGCCATCCACACGGGGGAGCGCCAGGTCTGCACCGACACACGGACCGAGGATCGCTGGCCCGACTACGGGTGGTTCGCCGTCGCGCACGGCATCCACGCCATCTGGAGCGAGCCGCTCCGGGGCCGTGACGGCGCGATGCTGGGGGCGCTGACGGTGTTCCGGCACAGGCCCGGCGCACCCGACGCCCGCGAGATCGAGGCGCTCAAGCACCTCGCCGAGCTCGGCGCCGTGGCCGTCACCCACGCCCGCTTCCTGGAGCAGCTCGAGGCGCAGGCATTCCACGACGGCCTCACGGGGCTGCCCAATCGCCGTCTGCTCAGCGATCGGCTGGCCCACCAGATCGCCATGGCCCAGCGGACACGACGGCCCATCGCGGTGTTCCTCCTGGACGTGGACGGATTCAAGAACGTCAACGACGAGCTCGGCCACGAGGAGGGGGACGCCTTCCTGTGCCGCCTCGGCGAGCGGCTGGCCGGTGTCCTGCGCCCGGGGGACACCCTGGCGCGCCTGGGGGGCGACGAGTTCGTGGTTGTCGCCCCCCTGGGGCGTCCCGCCGACGCCCCGGCCGTGGCCGACAAGCTGATCAGCGCCACGGAAACCGTGGAGTGCCCGTGCCCCGTGGGGCTGAGCATCGGCATCAGCCTGTTCCCGGATCACGGCGAGAGCGAGCGCCCCCTGCTGCACCGGGCCGACCGCGCCATGTACCAGGCCAAGCAGCAGGGCAAGAATCGCTGGGCCATCTACGGAACCTCGTCGGACCTGGCGGCGTCACAGCCGACAGACGAATAACGAGGCTGCCACCATGCCGGCTCGCCCGCTCGTGCTCATCGCCATCCTCGCCGCCGCCCCGGCCGTAGCGCACGCGCAGGTCTACGAGAGTCAACAGCACACGTTCCGGGTGACCACCGTCACCGACGGCCTGGAACATCCGTGGGCGGTGGCCTTCCTGCCCGACGGCCGCTTGCTCATCACCGAGCGCCCCGGACGCCTTCAGCTCGTCGAGCCGGACACCGGCGAGCGGACCCGCGTGCGCGGCGTCCCGGAGGTTGCCGCGCGGGGCCAGGGCGGGCTGCTGGACGTGATCCTGCACCCGGACTACGACGACAACGGCTGGCTGTACCTGAGCTATGCCGCCGCCGGCGACGGGGGCGCGGCCACCCACGTGAGCCGGGCGCGCCTCGGGGACGGGCGCCTGCAGGACCGCCAGGAGCTGCTGGTGGCGACGCCGTTTATGGACAGCAGCAAGCACTTCGGCTCGCGCATGGCATTCGACGAGCAGGGTTACCTCTACGTCACCAGCGGCGAGCGCGGCCGGCGGGACCAGGCCCAGCGGCTGGACGGCCATCTGGGCAAGGTCATCCGCCTCACGGATGACGGTCAAATCCCGGCCGACAACCCGTTCCTGGACCATCCCGAGGCCCGGCCGGGGCTCTACACCACCGGCCACCGCAATCCCCAGGGCATGGCCCGCCACCCGGAAACCGGCGCCATCTGGATCCACGAGCACGGACCGCGCGGCGGCGACGAGATCAACATCCTGGAAGCCGGCGAGAACTACGGCTGGCCGGAGACCACCTTCGGGCGCGAGTACTACGGCCCGGAAATCGCCCCGGATCCACCGGTGGCAGGCTATGTCTCGCCCATCCACCACTGGACGCCGTCCATCGCGCCGTCGGGCATGGCCTTCTACACCGGCGACGCCTTCCCGCAGTGGCAGGGCGACCTGTTCGTCGGCGCCCTGGCCCACACCCACCTGCGCCGCGTCGTCCTCGACGGCGACGAGGTGGTCGCCGAGGAGGAGCTGCTCGACGAGCGCGGCCAGCGCATCCGCGACGTCGCCCAGGGCCCGGACGGGCTGCTGTACGTGCTCGTCGACGCCGCGGATGCCCCGCTGCTGCGGCTGGAGCCCGTCGACGAGTAGCGGCCGCCGGGCCTGGTGTCCTGCAGGACACTACCGGAACGCGACCTCGGCGAAGCTGCGCAGCTTGCGGGAATGCAGCCGGTCGCGATCGTAGGTCTTCATGTTCTCGATGGCCGCCAGGCCGATCTCCAGGTGCTGATCCACCCGCTGCCGGTAGAGCTCACTGGCCATGCGCGCCAGCTTGATCTCCCCGTGCATGGGCTTGTCCGAGACGCACAGCAGCGTGCCGTAGGGGACCCGGAAGCGGAAGCCGTTGGCGGCGATCGCCGCTGACTCCATGTCCAGCGCCACCGCCCGCGACTGGGACAGGCGCCGGATGGTCGTAGTGTGGTCGCTGAGCTCCCAGTTACGGTTGTCCACGCTGGCCACCGTGCCGGTGCGGATGATGCGCTTGAGCTCGAAGCCCTCGTAGCCGGTGATCGCCCGGCCCGCCTCTTCCAGGGCCACCTGCATTTCCGCCAGCGCCGGGATGGGCACCCACAAGGGCAACTCCTCGTCCAGCACGTGGTCGGCACGCACGTAGCCGTGGGCCAGCACGTAGTCGCCGAGCTTCTGGGTATTCCGCAGCCCTGCACAGTGGCCGAGCATGAGCCACGCGTGGGGGCGCATGACCGCCACGTGATCGGTGATGTTGCGCGCGTTGGACGGGCCCGCGCCGATGTTGACCATGGTCACGCCGTTGCCCCCCGGCGCCACTAGGTGGAACGCCGGCATCTGGTGGGAGCGCTCCGGCGGGCTGCCGGACGGTTCCGTCTCGCCGGGCCGGGTGATCCGGTTGCCCGGCTCCACGAAGGCCTCGTAGTCCGCCTCGCTCTGCACCAGCCGCTCCCGGCAGATGCGGGTAAAGGCGTCGGTGTAGAACGGGTAGTTGGTGAAGATGACGAAGTTCTGGAAATGCTCGGGATCCGTGCCGGTGTAGTGGTTGAGCCGGTGCAGCGAGTAGTCCACCCGGGCGGCCCGGAACAGCGCCAGGGGCTGGGCGCCGTCGCGGCCGGCCTGATGCGTACCGTTGACGATGGCGTCATCCATGGTGCCCAGATCGGGGGTGTCGAACAGGTCCCGCAGGGGCCGATCCGGCAGGGCCTCGGCAAAGCCGGCCTCGATGTTGATATCGCGCCGGTAGGCGAAATGCAGCGGGATCGGCTCGTCGGACTCCCCTACCTCCACGGGCTCGCCGTGGTGCTCGAGCAGGAAGCCGATCTGCTCGATGAGATAGTCCCGGAACAGGTCCGGCCGCGTGATCGTCGTCTCGTAGGTACCGGGCCCCGCCACGAAGCCGTAGGAGGAGCGCGAGTCCACCCGCGCATGGGTCCGCGTGGTGATGCGCACCCGCGGGTAGCAGGCGCGCACCCGGCCCCGCACCGGCTCGCCCTGGGCGCAGGCCTCGAAGCGCGCGCGCAGGAACGACGTATTGCGATCGTAGATCTCCTGGAGCCGGTCCACCGCCGCCACCGGATCGGTGTACTCCCTGGTCGGCAGGGCTCCGGGGGACAGGATATCGACGTCTGTAGGCATCGGTTCGATCCTTGTTCAATGCGTGGCGTGGACCCCGATTGTAGTACGCGCGCAGCCGCCCCGCGCCAGCGTCCCTTGACGGCTTTACGGGGACCGTTGCCAGCGGCGTTAGCCGTCCAGGCGGGCGAGCCAGCCTTCGAATTCATGCGCCGGCAGCGGGCGGCTGAAGAGATAGCCCTGGAATGCGTGGCAGCCCTCCCGGGTCAGGAAATCCCGCACGCCTTCGGTCTCCACGCCCTCGGCGAGCACTTCCAGGCCCAGGCTCTGGCCCAGCGCGATGATGGTCTGGACGATCGCCACGTCGCTGGCATCGGTGAGCACGTCCTGCACGAAGCTCTGGTCGATCTTGAGCACGTCCAGGGGCAGCCGCTTGAGATAGGCCAGCGACGAGTAGCCGGTACCGAAGTCGTCCACCGCGAAGGTCACCCCGAGCGCGCGCAGCTCGTCCATCTTGCCGACCGTGTGCTCCAGGTCCTCCACGAGCAGTGACTCGGTCACCTCCAGCTGCAACCGGCCCGGATCCACACCGGTATCCGCGATGATGGCGCGCACTTCATCGACGAAACCGGGCTCGTGGAATTGCCGGGCACTGACGTTCACGGACACGATCAGCCCCGCCCGCTCGCCGTCGTCCGCCCAGCGCGCGATCTGCCGGCAGGCGCTGCGCAGGACCGATGCGCCCAGGGATCGGATCAGGCCGGTCTCCTCGGCCAGCGGGATGAACTCACCCGGCGAAACCAGGCCCCGCCGCGGATGATGCCAGCGGACCAGGGCCTCGACGCCCACGCAGCGGCCGTCGGCCGTCATCCGCGGCTGATAGTAGGGGACGAACTCGCCGGCCTGGATGCCGGCGGGCATCTCGCTCTCGATCAGTGCCCGCGCGTTGGCGCTCTCCTGGAGCGCCGGGTCGAACACGCTGACCATGTTGCGGCCCAGGTTCTTGGCCTGGTAGAGGACTAGGTCGGCGCGTTTCATGACTTCCTCGGTACTGTCCCGTCCCGGGTGCAGCAGCGTGATGCCGACGCTGCAGGTGCGGTGGTGCCCGCCGGATTCGCCGGCGGAGTGCCCGTCAAGCGCCGCCAGTACCCGCTGGCCGGCCCGCTCCGCCTCGACGGTGGCCTCCTCGGCGGAAGACCCCAGCCCGTCCACGATGACGGCGAACTCGTCACCGCCGATCCGGGCCAGCGTGCACGTGTCGCCGAACTCCGCCTCGAGCCGCCGGGCGACATTCTTCAGCAGATCATCCCCGCGGCTGTGCCCCAGCGTGTCGTTGAGCGTCTTGAAGTGATCCAGGTCGATGAAGATCACGCACGCGTGGGAGGCCGAGGGGCCCTTGCGCTCCAGGGTCTGCTGCAACCGGTCCACGAGCTGCCGCCGGTTGGGCAGGCCGGTGAGCGGGTCATAGAACGCCAGGAACTCGATCTCCGCCTCGGCGCTCTTGCGCTCGGTGATATCCCGGAAATAGACGGTAAGCCCGTTGTCGGACGGATACGCGTGGATCTCGAACCACATCGCCAGCGGCACGAAGTAGTACTCGAAGCTCCGCGTCACCTGCACGCGCATGGCATAGCGATACTCGTCTTCGACCACGGTTCCGGCTGCCTCCGGGAAGGTCTCCCAGAGGTTCTCACCGAGCAACGTCTCCCGCGACACGCGAAGCAGCCGTTCGGCCTCCCGGTTGAAGTACGTCACGCGCCAGTCGCTATCCAGCGTGTAGAAGCCGTCGGTGATGCTCTCCAGGGTCTGCGTCAGCCGGTCGGCCAGGCTGACGAGCTCCTCCTCCAGGTCCTTGCGGTCATGGATGTCCATGGCGCTGCCGTACCACTTGCGGATCGCTTCGGCCTCGTCGCGGATGGGCACGGCGCTGACATAGTGCCAGCGGTAGGTGGCGTCCGCCTGGCGGTAGATACGGAAATCGATGGCGTAGTCGGTGCCCTCCGCGACAGCCTGGCCCCAGGCGGCCAGGCAGCGGTCCCGGTCGTCGGGGTGGACGGCGCGGAGCCAGCCATCCTGGGGCAGCTCGTCCTGGGTGACCCCCGCGAGCTCCACGAATCGCTGATTGGCGTAGTCCAGCGTCCCGTCCGGCTCCGCCGTCCAGACGATGCCCGGCATGGCATCGGCGAGCTGCCGGAACTGCTGCCGGCTCTGCAGCAGGCTCTTCTCCGTCTGCCGCTGCTCGGTGATGTCCTGGAACGCCCCGCGGACCTCGCGGATCACGCCGTCGCGGTCGCGCACCGCCTCGCCGATGGAGCGCACCGTCCGCCGCCGCCCGGCCGCGGTAATGATCTCGACCTCCTCGTCGTACGGAGTCCCCTCCCGGGCGCAGGCGGTGAAGGCCTCACGGATGCGCTCCCGCCATTCCGGCGCATAGAAGCCGATCCCCTCGTCGACGTTCACCGCGCTCCCGGGCGGCATGTCGTGGATGGCGCAGACCTCGTCGGACCAGACCATGCGCCAGGTCTCCAGGTCCACGCTCCAGCCACCGACATGGGCCACGCGCTCGGCCACCGAGCGCAGATGCTCGGCTTCCTGCAGCCGCCGGTAGTCGCGCTCGCGGCGGGTCGCCGACGCCAGCGTCTGCGCCAGGCCGGTCAGTGCCTGCACGTCGTTGTCGGCAACGCCGGCACCGGCCCCGCAGAAGGCGTACAGAATCCCCCACTGCTGCGTCGGCTCGACCACGGGCACGCACACCACGGCGCCGAACCGCTCCGTGCCAGGCAGCGCCGACGCCCAGGATGAGCGCATCTCATCCGCCGTCGCTATAGCCGCTTCACCAGCCGCCAGCGCGCGACCGGCCGGATCGTCCTCACGGACCGTGATCGTTTCCGCAACCAACTCGCCATGCGCCCACCCCCAGTGGGCAGCCACGCGCCCGTCCTCGCCCGAGGACGCCACCTCGGCGAGCAGCGCCGCCTCGAAGCCGAACGTCTCGCAGGTGAGCTGAACCGCCTGCCGCTGCAGCAGCCCGAGGGACTGCTCCTCCAGGGCGGCCTGGCCGAAGCCGATCAGCGCCGCCCGCTGTACCGAACGCGACACCAGGGCCTGCTCGGCGCGCTTGCGCTCACCGATGTCGATCACGGAGGCCAGGATCTTGGTGGCTCCCTCGAAGGAAACCGGCGTCAGCCCGACTTCCAGGGGGAAGCGCGTACCGTCGCTGCGCTGGCCTTCCAGATCGCGCCCCCGCCCCATCTGCCGGGCCCTGGGATCACGGCTGTAGCCGGCCCGGTGCCAGGCGTGGCGCTCCGCCAGGTGGTCCGGCACCAGCGTTTCCACGGAGCGGCCGGCCAATGCCCCGTCGGCGTAGCCGAAGAGCTCTTCGGCGATGCCGTTGGCGATCTCGATGGTCCCCTTGGCGTCGACCAGCAGGATGCCGGCCGGCGCCGCCTGAAGGACGGTCTCGAGATACTTCTCGCGCACCAGGCGGTCGTCGATGGCGCGCTGGATGGAGACGAAATAGACCTCCCCGCGCGTGCGATCGCGGACCGGGGTGATGCTCCACTCCACGGTGTAGGGATTGCCGTCCTTGCGGTAATTGACGGTCGAGCCCAGGAAGGGCTCATACCGCGCCAGGGCAGCGCGGAGCTCCCGGAGCACGGAGGTATCCGTGTCCGGCCCCTGGAGAATGCGCGGCGTCTTGCCGAGGAGCTCGTCCCGGGTGTAGCCGGTCATGCGGCAGAACGCGGGGTTCGCGTACACGATCGTGGGGCCGGGCTGTTCCAGCTCCCCGGTGGTGACGATCACGGCGTCCGGAGCCTGCTCCATCGCCGGCTCGAACAGGGAGCGGTCCCACGCGGTCAACTGGTATTCCGTTCCCGAGGTCATTCGGCCTCCGCGCGCCCGCATGCGGCCGCTGGCGCGATCGGATTCCGCGCCAATACACGCCCACACGGAGTATTGTTCGGACCGATGGTATACACAACCCGCGTGGCAGAACGTGATGCGTTCACCAGAAACCGGGGTGCGGGCGCGGCCGATTCGCCGCCCCGCACCCCGGACGTCCGGCTACATGCCGGCTTCCCGGTACTGCGCGGACACCTCCGCGGACGGCTCCCTGCTCAGCAGGCTGACCGCCACGATGGCGATGGCGCAGAAGATGAACCCGGGCAGGATCTCGTAGACATCGAACAGGCCGCCGGAGAGCTGCTTCCACACGACCACGGTGACAGCGCCCACGATCATGCCCGCCAGCGCCCCGCTGCCGGTCATCCGCGGCCAGTACAGCGACAGGATGATGACCGGCCCGAAGGCGGCACCGAAGCCGCCCCAGGCATAGGAGACCAGGTCGAGCACGCCGGCCTCCGGGTCCATTGCCAGCAGTACCGCGATCACCGACACCACCACCACCGCGGCGCGGCTGATCCAGACCATTTCCTGGTCGGAGGCCGACGGGCGCACCATGCCCTTGTAGAAGTCATTGGTCAGCGCGCTGGCGGAGACCAGCAGCTGCGAGTCGATGGTGCTCATGATCGCCGCCAGGATCGCCGCCATGAGAATGCCCGCGAGCCACGGGTTGAACAGCGCCCGGATGAGCTCGATGAGCACCGTCTCGCTGTCGTCGATGGGCGCATCGGCGAAATACGCGATGCCCATGTAGCCGGTGGCCACGGCGCCGATCAGCGCCAGGATCATCCAGCTCATGCCGATGAGCGTCGCCCGCGGCACGTCGGCCTCGGAGCGCATGGCCATGAACCGGGCCAGGATGTGCGGCTGGCCGAAGTAACCGAGACCCCAGGCCAGCAGCGAGATCATGCCCAGGAAGGTCATGCCGCTCAGCACCGTGGTATAGCTCGGGTCCATGGCGCGGATCTCGCTCTCGGCCTGCCCCCAGCCGCCGACCAGGACGACGACGAACATGGGCACGACCAGCAGCGTCAGGAACATGAGAATGCCTTGGGCGAAGTCCGTCCAGCTCACCGCCAGGAAGCCACCGAGGAAGGTGTAGGAGATGATGACAATGGCGCCGACGATCAGCGCTGTCTGATACTCCATGCCGAAGGTGCTCTGGAAAAGCAGCCCCCCGCCGACGAGGCCCGCCGAGATGTACAGGGTGAAAAACACCAGGATCACGATCGCGGAGATCACCCGCAGCATGCGGCTGGTGTCGTTGAACCGGTTCTCGAGAAAATCCGGGATGGTCAACGAGTCCTTGGCCACGGCGGTATAGCGCCGCAGCCGCCCGGCCACGAAAACCCAGTTCAGGAAGGCGCCTGCAACCAGGCCCACGCCGATCCACAGCTCGCCGAGCCCGGAGGCATAGACGGCGCCGGGCAGGCCCAGCAGAAGCCAGCCGCTCATGTCGGACGCGCCGGCACTGAGGGCGGCCACGCCCGGGCCGAGGCTGCGGCCACCAAGCACGTAGTCCGAGAGATCATTGGTCATGCGGTAGGCGTAGAAGCCCAGGCCCAGCATGAGGAGCAGATACGCGGCGAAGGTCAGAAGCGTCGGGAGGGGCAATTCCATGGAAGGCTTCCTTTTTCGTTTTTAATAGGTGCCTGATGCCCAGGCCGGCAGCCCACAAAGGAAGCCTGCTGGGCCGTAACAAGCGCGATGGTTCGAACCTTTCGGAACGTATACCCCCTCGAAGAGTAGCACCGTTTCGATCGACGGCTACCGTTCCCCCCTTTTTCGGGGATTACGGGACGCCCCACGACGCTTCCCGGCCGTTCGCGAAGGGTGGGAGCGGACAGTGTCCGGCTACGCGGAATCGCCCGGCTTCGACCACGGCCGATGACCGCGGAGCAGCGCGCCGAAATCCGGTTCCGCCACCGGCTTGCTGAAGTAGTACCCCTGGATCTGATCGCAGGCGTAGTCGCGCAGAAAGTCGTACTGCTCCCGGGTCTCGACGCCCTCGGCCACGACGCCCAGGCCGAGAGTGGCGCCCATGGCGATGATCGCCCGGGTAATGGCGCGGTCGTCGGCGTCCACCGCCAGGTCGCGGATGAAGGAGCGATCGACCTTGAGGGTATCCACCGGGAAATGCTTGATATGCGACAGCGACGAGAAGCCGGTGCCGAAGTCGTCGATGGCGAGCCGCACGCCCCGCCGCTTGATGGCATGGAGCTTGTCGACGGCCTCCTCGACGTTGAACATCACCACGCTCTCGGTGACCTCGAGCTCCAGGTACGCCGGGTCCATGCCGGTCTCCCGGAGAATGGCGTCGAGGTCGTCCAGGAGATTGTCGTCGCGGAACTGCCGGGGTGAGAGGTTCACGGCCACGGACACCGGCGGCAGTCCGGCCGCGGTCCAGGCGACGTGCTGGGCACAGGCCTGGCGCAGCACCCATTTGCCGATGCCCAGGATCAGGCCGGTCTCCTCGGCGATGGGAATGAACTGGGCCGGCTGCAGCGTTCCCTGCTCGGGATGCTGCCAGCGCACCAGGGCCTCGACGCCGACGATGGTGTCCGTGGCCAGGCCGAGTTTCGCCTGGTAGGTAAGCGAGAGCTCATCGCGCTCGATGGCCCGGCGCAGGTCCGCCTCCATGGCCATGGGGTCGGACGCGCGGCTCCGGGTCACCCGGGAGTAGAACTGGTACGCGTTCTTGCCGTCCTCCTTGGCCTGGTACATGGCGATGTCGGCGTTGCGCATCAACGACGGCCCGTCCTGCGCATCGTCCGGGAACAGGCTGATGCCGACGCTGGCCGTGACCCGGCACTCGCGCCCCATGATCGTGACCGGCTCCAGCGCCGCGGCATTGAGCTTGCGCGCCGTCGCTGCCGCCTGCCGCTCGTCGTCCACCTCCTCGATGAGCACGATGAACTCGTCGCCGCCGAGCCGGGCGATGACGTCGCTGTCGCGCACGCAGGCCGTGAACCGCTCCGCCATCTCGCGCACCAGCGCGTCACCGGCCTCGTGCCCGAGGGTGTCGTTGATGATCTTGAAGCGGTCCAGATCGATGAACAGCACGGCGAACGCCCGGCCGTAGCGGCGCGCGGACGTCAGCGTATGCGTGAGCAGCTCGTTGAACAGGTCGCGGTTCGGCAGCCCGGTCAGGCTGTCGTGGGTCGCCAGGTACTGCGCGCGCTCCTCGGCGCGCGCCCGCTTGGTGACGTCGGTATAGACGGTCACGAACCCCCCGCCCGGAACCGGGCGGCCGCGGATCTCCAGCACCGTGCCGTCCGGGCGCTCGCGCTGGAACTCGTGGGGCTCGAAGCGCCCCGCGAGCTCCACGCGGGCGCGCACCTGCTCGTCGACGTCACCCGGGCCATAGTCGCCGCGCTCGGCGTTGTAGCGGATGAACTCCGAGAACGGCGTCCCCGGCTGGCAGAGCCAGTCGGGAAACTCCAGCAGCTCCTGGAAGCGACGGTTGGCGGCAAGCATCCGGAGATCGGCGTCGACGATGCTGATCCCCTGGTCCATGTACTCCATGGTCGTATCCAGGATCGCCTGCCGCTCGCGCAGCAACTGCTCGTTGCGCCGTGCATCCGTGACATCCTCGATGACCCACACCGCCCCCTCGTCGATGTGCGCCGGATCCACGGCCTGGCCGTAGACGTTGCACACCAGGGCCGTGCCATCCGCCTGGCGGAATTCCCAGTCCGAGTGAAAGGGCTCGCCGGCGGCGAACAGCGGCGCCGCCGTGGAGATCAGCTCCTCGTAGGTCTCTGCGCTTTTGTGAATCCACGCGGCGGGCTGGCCGGCCAGCGCCTCGGGCGCGTCGTAGCCGAACAGCGCCGCGGCCCGCTGGTTGCAGCGCTGAATCCAACGGCCGCGGGAGAAGAGGATGGCCACCGCCGCGTTGTCGAAGATCGCCCGCAGCTCGAGCAGCGCCTGCGAGGCGTCGTCCCGGGCCTGGCCGCCATCTGACCGGGACGGCGTCGTCCTGTTGTCTGCGGGGCTTGTTCGTCTTGTCCGCATTTCTCCCCCTGGGCCGGACCCGGAAGGCCGGCCCATGCAAGCTTAGACGAGTCAAAGGCATGATCATGCGGTGGAATTCGCATTTTCGACGTTCTTCTTGGCGCGCACATCGTCAGGCAAACGCCTGCGCACATACAACCGCTTGTAGACGCGGGCCACGGCATCGCCGTCGGCGTCCGTGATGTCCAGCGTCCGCTCGGGCTCGTACCTGGCACCGTCCGCGGTGGCCGCGCGCACGGCGGCGAGCTGGTCGTCGCTCCAGTGGAAAACGGCCGTGACGGTCCCGCGCCCCGGCTTGAGATAGTCGATGCACGCGCTGCGGTCCCAGACCACGTAGTCCCGGCCCAGGAGGTGGTGCAGCATGAGGGCGTAGAAGGGGTCCGCCATGCTGTAGAGGCTGCCGCCGAAATGCGTGCCGTACGCGTTGCGGTTGTAGAAGCGGCTCTTCATGGTCACGACCACCCGCTGGAAGTCGCGGCTGACCTCGCGCACGGCGATGCCCGTACCCAGGTACGGCGGGTACAGCGTCAGGGCCAGCCGGAAAACGGCCGGATGGCGGTACAGAAATGACATGCGGACCTTCCCGGGTTCGTACGGACTTGCCCGGAAACGTTACCCGGAATGGTCGCTGATGAGTACCCGGCGGTTGTGCCGGCTCTTCTTCTGCATGCGGGTTACATGCAGGCCTTCCAGCTCGGCGGTGCTGCGCACGTGGGTGCCGCCGCACGGCTGGTAGTCCAGATCCTCGATCTCCACCACCCGCAGCCGCTCGCCCGTCGCCGGCGGTGCCTTGACCGTACGCACGGTCTCCAGGGCTTCAGCGACTTCGGCACCGGTGCGCCAGTAGTGCCGAACCGGCCGGTCCCGGCGAATCTCTTCCTGCAGCCAGGCTTCCAGCTCATCCGCGGTGAACAGGCTCTCCGGGAGATCGAAGTCGATGCGCCCGCGGTCGGCGTGGATGGAGCAGCCGGTCACCGGCGCGTCGATCAGCCCGCACAGCACGTGCAGGCACGTGTGCATGCGCATGTGCCGGTAGCGCCGGTCCCAGTCGACGGCCAGCCGGACCGTGTCCCCCGGCTGCAGGGGCGCCCCGGAGGCAAGAGTGTGCGCGATGCGGATGCGCCCGGGCAGGTACTGCGTGTCCGAGACCGGAAGCTGCGCGCCGTCCGCCGCCTCGATCACGCCGTGGTCACCGGGCTGGCCGCCGCTCTCGGCATAGAACAGCGTGCGGTCGAGCACCACGCCCTGCGCGGTGACGTCGAGCACCTGCGCCGTGGTCTCGGTGGCGTAGGCATCGGTTTCGTACAGCCGGTCCGTGGCCGGCGGGATGGATGGCGCCATGGATCCGGAACTCCCTGTCGTCAGCGTCAACTCCGTTGCCAAGGTGAGCGGCGGGAATCCCTTTGTCAATCAGAGGTTTGTCACCGCGACAATGCCGTCAGCGGCGGGCGATGGTGGTATCCGGCACCGACCAGTCGTGCATGTGCGGAATGTAGCCATCGTGGATTTCCCTTCGCACCGCGGTGGGCTCGTCGCAGTGCCGCGCGACGATGTTCTGGAGCAGGGCGAAATCGTTGCGGTCCATGGACTGGAAGCGGACCCCGCACTCGTGCTCCGCGGCGTTGGCCACCTCCGCCTGGATGGTGATCACGTTCAGTTGGCGTCCGCCGTCGAGCAATACCAGCAAAACGGTGGACCCGACGCGCTCGCGACGCAGACCACAGTTCACCAAGGCTCCGCGAAGGCTGAGATTCCTGACTTCCGCCAGCTTGGTTCGACGGTCACTACCGAGGATCATTTGCACGGGCAGATTGGTTGCCACCCGGCAGTTCAAGCGCCTTTCCAAGATTGAACTCCTCAAAAAAAAACGGGAATCAAAAAACAGCCGTCGTCACGAATGGCTGGCCACGTCAAAACAACGCTGTTACGGCTGCGAATCAGATCCAACCGGCTTTCCCTCACTCCTCACTCTCCGTGCGATCCGGCATCACCGAAATTAGGCAATTATCATGCCGCGATCCACCGCCCGGCGCCATGAACGGATTCAAAAATGTTGCGACAAACGCGTGTAAAAAATTCCGGCACCCCCGGGGCGCCCTCGGAGCGCTTGTCAACGTCCCGGACGACGCGCTTCAAGCAAGGTCGACGCGAGTTCCTCGAACCCTTCACCGTGGGATGCCGCTGTAATCCAACGAGGCCGGGCGTGCAGGCCCAGCAGGTGGGGCGCGATATTGGCCACGGCCACCGTGTCCGGCAACGCCGCGAATAGGGCCTCGTCATTGGGCGCATCGCCGATGAACAGCACACGCCGGTGCCGGGCCTGGCCGTCGACGCCGAACCAGCGCGCCAGGCAGCGCCGCGCCATGGCCTCCTTGTCGAAGTCGCCGATCCAGGCGTTGACATGAATGGAGCTGGCACGGGCGCGGATGCCGCGTTCCTGCAGGGCGGCGATCACTGCCTGCACGTCCGCCGCGGGCAGCGGGCCGACGTCCTGGGCATGATCCAGGGCCACGTCGGCGATGCGGAAGTCCTGGTCCCCCGCCGGGACGATGCCGTAGGCCTGCTGCAGCTCCCCGGCCACGGCCAGCACCTGCGCCTGGTTGCGGGCCAGTGTCTCCCGCGGCGCCCAGTACAGCCGTTCCAGCCCGCCGCCGGCCCGGCGCAGGGCCACGGCGCCGCCTTCCGCGATGACGGCCGCCACCGGCCAGGCACGGGCCATGTGATCGGCCCAGCCCGAGCATCCTCCCGTTACCGGAATCACCGCGATGCCGGCGCCGGCCAGCGCCTCCATGGCGGCCAGGGTCGACGCCGCCAGGCGCCCGCGGCACGTAAGCGTGTCGTCCACGTCCGTGAGGAGGATGTCCTTGTGGGCGAGCACCGCCGGCGGACACGCCGCCAGCGGCTGCGGCTCCGCCCGCATCGGAGCGGGACGCGGGTCCTGTTGTGACGGCACGGGCTTCACCCCCCTACTTCTGCCGGACGAGCGCCGGGATTGTACGACGGATGCGGCGGCGAAGCGGGGCTTTCACATGAACGTCACGCACGGGTCAGGAAAACGAAACATCGTCTTCGTAGTGTTCGTTTCAACACGTTCGGTGATCGAGACGACAGGAGCAAGACGGTGGACAACCGGCAGGAACAGATCCTGGACCTCGTGCGACGCGCCGGGTTCACCCGCATCGAGGTGCTCGCCGAGCGCTTCGGGGTGAGCGCCCAGACCGTCCGGCGGGACGTGCGGGCGCTGTGCGACAGCGGCCTGCTCCGGCGCCACCACGGCGGCGTGGGGCTGATGCAGTTCTCCGGCAACCTGGATTATGAGCGCCGCCGCATCCTGCGCCTGCCGGAAAAGCACCGTATCGCCGGGACCGTGGCTCGGCTCGTCCCGGACGGTGCGTCGCTGTTCCTGGGCATCGGCACGACACCGCAGCAGGTCGCCCAGGCCCTGTGCAGCCACCACGACCTGCTGGTGGTCACCAACAACCTGGGCGTGGCGGAGGCGTTCGCCGGCAGCAATGACTGCTCGGTGATCCTGCCCGGCGGCAAGGTGCGCAACCGCCACCGGGACCTGATCACGCCGGCCGCAGCGGAGCTCTACGCCACCTATCGCGTGGATTTCGCCATCGTCGGCGTCGGCGGCATCGACCCCGACGGCACGCTGCTGGACTTCGACGGCGACGAGGTCCGCGCCCGCCGGGCCATGGCCGACAACGCCCGCTGCCGGATCCTGGTTGCCGACCACACCAAGCACGGGCGCCGGGCGCCCGCCCGCGGCGGCCACATTACCGAGGTCGACCGCGTGGTCACCGACCGTGCGCTGCCGGCGGCGCTGCAGCGAACGCTCGACGCCGCCGGGGTGGCCGTGTCGGTTGCCGACAGCCTGGCGCCGGAGCCGCACGCATGCGGGGAGGACAGGGCTCATGGCTGAACCGCCGGCGATCCACCTGGAAGGCCTGCGCAAGGCCTGGGGCGATACCACGGCCGTCGCCGATGCATCGCTGTCCGTCCGCCAGGGCGAGTTCGTGATCCTGCTGGGGCCCTCGGGCTGCGGCAAGTCCACCACCCTGCGGATGATCGCCGGCCTGGAGCCGCCGGACGCCGGACGCCTGCGCATCAACGGCACCGACGTCACGCGGCAGCCGCCGGGCCGGCGCGGGCTGTCCATGGTGTTCCAGTCGTACGCCCTGTTCCCGCACCTCACCGTGGCCGACAACATCGTCTTCGGGCTGCGCAGCCGCCGCGTCCCCAAGGCACAGCGGCGCCGGCGCCTGAATCACGTGGCCCGCCTGGTGGGCCTGGAAGAGCTCCTGCAGCGCAAGCCCGCCCAGCTCTCCGGCGGCCAGCGCCAGCGCGTGGCCCTGGCCCGCGCGGTCATCGCCGAGCACCCCATCTGCCTGATGGACGAGCCGCTGTCCAACCTGGACGCGCGGCTGCGCGCGGAGATGCGCCGCGAGATCCGCGAGCTGCAGCGCCGCCTCGGCATGACCGTGGTCTACGTGACCCATGACCAGGTCGAGGCCATGAGCATGGGCGACCGCGTCGTCCTCATGGACCGGGGAACGATCGTGCAGGACGACACGCCGGATGCCCTCTACAGCCGTCCGCGCACCGCCTTCGCCGCCACCTTCGTCGGCAGCCCGCCCATGAACCTCCTGGAGCTGGCCGACGACGGCGGCGCCAGCCACCTCCCCGGCGCCCCCGGCACACCGGTGGCGCCGGCCGGCCTGGCCGGCTGCCTTCTCGGCGTCCGCCCCGAGGACGTAGGCATCGCCGGCGCCGACAGCGCCGGCATCCCGGCGGAGATCGTCGACGAGGAGTACCTGGGCGCCGACACCATCGTCCGGCTCCGGGTGGGCGAGCAGACGCTGCGCTCGCGGCTGACCGGCCACCGCCCGGGCCCGGCCGAGCGGCACTGCCGCATCCACTGGCCGCACGAGGCCGCGCACCTGTTCGACACCGGCACCGGCCGCCGCCGCGACGACGCGGCCGTGTACGGCCCGGGCGAGAAGGCACCCGCGACGGCCGGCGACACCCCGGCCGTGGCGACCAGCACCCAGTGAACCCGATCCGAGCCACAAGGAGCCACACCATGACCATACGCAAGCAATGCCTCACGGGCGCCCTCGGCCTCGCCGCACTGTGCCTGTCCGCGCCGGCGGCGACGCAGGAGCCGGTGCAACTGACCATGTACTACCCGGTGGCCGTGGGCGGGCCGCTGACCGAGGTGGTGGACGGCCTCGTGGCGGACTTCGAGGCGCAGCACCCGGACATCGACGTGGAGGCCATCTACGCCGGCAACTACGACGATACCCGGGTCCGCGCGCTGTCCGCCGTGCAGGCCGGCGATGCCCCGGCCCTGTCCGTGATGTTCTCCATCGATCTCTACGAGCTCATCGAGCAGGACGTTATCGTGCCCTTCGACCAGGTCGTCGAGACCCAGGCCGACCGCGAGTGGCTGGACAGCTTCTACCCGGCGCTCATGGAGAACGGCCGCACCGACGGCCGGACCTACGGCATCCCCTTCCAGCGCTCCACCATCGTGCTCTACTGGAACAAGGACGCCTTCCGCGAGGCCGGGCTCGACCCGGAGCAGCCGCCCGCCACCTGGAGCGAGATGGCCGCGATGGGCAGCACCATCCGCGAGGCCAGCGACGGCGAGCAGTGGGGCGTCATGGTGCCGTCCACCGGGTACCCGTACTGGATGTTCCAGGCCTTTGCCTACCAGAACGGTCACCGCCTGATGAACGGCAACGGCACGGAGACCTCGTTCGACGACCCCGCGGCCGTGGAGGCGCTGCAGTACTGGGTGGACCTGGCCGGCGAGCACGACGCCATGCCCGCGGGCGTGCTGGAGTGGGGCACCCTGCGGCAGAACTTCCTGGAAGAGCAGACCGCCATGATGTGGCACAGCACCGGCAACCTCACCGCCGTGCGCAACCAGGCCGATTTCGACTTCGGCGTGGCCATGCTGCCGGCGAAGGTCCAGCGCGGCAGCCCCACCGGCGGCGGCAACTTCTACATCTTCAAGGACACCACCGAGGCCCAGCGCGAGGCGGCCCTGACCTTCGTGCAGTGGATGACCGCGCCGCAACGCGCGGCGGCCTGGTCCATCGAGACCGGCTACATGGGCGTGAGCCCGGCCGCCTACGAGACCGAGGCACTGCAGGACTACGTCGGCTCCTTCCCGCCGGCGGCGGTGGCCCGGGATCAGCTCGAGCACGCCACGGCGGAGCTGTCCACGTACCAGGGCGGGCGCGTGCGCCAGGCGCTGAACAACGCCGTGCAGGCCGCCCTGAACGGGGAGATGACGCCGCAGGAAGCGCTCGACAGGGCCCAGCAACGGGCGGAACGCGCCCTGCGCCGGTACCAGTGACGCCCGCGGGGGCCGGCGCATGCCGGCCCCGCGCCGCCGCCCCATCAGCCACGGGTTCGACCGCCATGGCGCTGTCCGACCACCGCCGCATGCAGATCTACGGGGCGCTGCTCCTGCTGCCGGCCGCCGTGCTGCTGGTGACGTTCGCGTACCTGCCCACGGTGCTGACCGTGCTCCGGAGCCTGTTCCTCCCCGGCGTGCAGGGGCAGCCGGCGGAGTTCGCGGGGTTGGAGAACTACGCCCTGCTGGCGGATGACCCGGTGTTCTGGAAGGTCGCACGCAACAACCTGGTCTACGCCCTGGTGACCGTGCCGGCGTCCATCGCCATCGCCCTGGGCATGGCGCTGCTGGTCAACGCCCGGCTGCCGGGGCGCGGGCTGGTGCGCATGGCCTACTTCACGCCCACCATCCTGCCCATGATCGCCGCGGCCAACATCTGGCTGTTCTTCTATGCCCCGGAAATCGGCCTGTTCAATCATGTCCTGGGGCTGTTCGGCATCGCTGGGCCGAACTGGCTGGGCGACGAGTCCGTGGCCATGGTGAGCGTCATCGTCATGACCGTCTGGAAGGAGGCCGGCTTCTTCATGATCTTCTACCTGGCGGCGCTGCAGAGCATCCCGCCGGAGCTGCGCGAGGCGTCCGACCTGGAGGGCACCGGCCGCTGGAGCCACTTCTGGCGCGTGACCTTTCCGCTGCTCATGCCCACGACGCTGTTCGTGCTGGTCAACGCGCTGATCAACGCCGTGCGCGTGGTCGACCACCTGTTCATCCTCACCAAGGGCGGGCCGAACAACGCCACGAACCTGCTGCTCTACCACGTCTACGAGACGGCGTTCTCGTTCTTCGACCGCTCCTACGCCGCGGCGATCACGGTCATGATTCTCATCGTCCTGGCCGTCGTCGCGACGCTGCAGTTCACCGTGCTGGATCGCAGGACCCACTACCAGTAAACAACCCCTGATTGAAATCAGAGGCTTTTTGTTATGGTCAGCCTAAGCGACTGCCACATCGGGACGGCTTACGACGCCCCTGCCGAAGACGGCGGTCTCCGGCAACCAGGCAAGGTTCGACGCCGCATTGACGTCCGCGTGCGCCCGGTTTCCACACGTGCAACGCAGGGTGTTCTTGTTGCGACTCGCGATCTGGCCGCAGGCCGCGCAGGTCTGGCTGGAGTACGCCGGGTTGACGTAGACCACTCGGAGACCCGCTGCTTCGACCTTGTCGGCGATCATCGCCTGGAGTTGCGCCCACGGCCAGCGGTGCAGCCGGGTGCGAACGCGCTTGCCCGCCTTGACCCGCTTGCGGATGTGGGTGAGCCGCTCGAGGACGATGGTGCCGGCACCGCTTTCGATCGCCTCGGTGATGATCGCCTTGCTGACTTCGTGGTTGACGTGGGTCACGTGGCGACGTTCGCGGCCGGAGGCTTCACGGAGCCGCTGTTTCGCGGACTCGGAGCCGTTGCGTTGAAGTCGCCGACGAAGGGCAAGGAATCGATCCCGATCGTAGCGGAGCTTGCCGCCACCGAACACCTTCCCGGTGCTGGTAGCAGCGATATTGTTCTCGCCGAGATCGACGCCGAGGACGCCGCCTTCGCGGCTTGCCCCGGGCGGGACGTCGAGAACCAGGTTGAAGAACCATCCCTTGTTCTTCTGGACGAGTTTGGCTTCCCGCGGGACACCGCGCTCGAGGTATTCCCGTTGAAAGCCGCCCGGGGCCATCGGGACCCGGATACGGCCGTCGAGGGTGTAGAGCGACAGCGTGTCGCCCTGGATGCTGTAGGTGCGTTTATCGAAATGCACCGCACCCCGGTCACCGAAGACCACCGGCGGGAAAGCACCGTCGGCGGGCAGGCGCTTGTTCGCTTTCAGGGTCTTGTAGGCACCGGCGACCGCTCGCATTGCGTTGCAGACCATCTGCGCGCCGAGCCGCGTTTGCTCGCGCACCGGGTAGTAAGCGAGGTGGTGGAGTCGAACACGGTTGGTGCAGCGGTTCTCGGCCGCCAACGCAGCCGCGCTATTGCAGGCACGAGCGAACTCGACGGCGAGCGCCGTGAGCGCCTCGGCTTGCTCCGGCGTGGTGTCGAGTTTGATCGCGATCGTGCGCTGCATACATCAATGCCTTGGAAGCGATTGATCCGCTCCATGCTACAAAAGCAGGCTTGCGTTGCAAGCCCGCAATTCCTCTCCCGACTAAAGTCGGGAGTTTCCTTGCGGAGGAGCTATGAGCACGCCCGAAGCCGTTCCCATCCGCCGGCCCTCCCCCGTCATCCGGAGCCTCCCCGGGGTCCGCCTGGAGACGGTCGCCGCCTGGGTACTCGCGGCCGTCTGGATCCTGCCGCTGCTGTACGCCTTCTGGGCGGCGTTCCACCCGGCGGAGTACGTCGCCCAGTTCGATCCGACGGCACCGCTGACGCTGGGCAACTTCACCGAGGCGTGGAGCCAGGCCCCCTTTGCGCGCTACTACCTGAACACCTTCCTCATGGTCAGCGGCATTCTCGCCGGCCAGATCGTAGTGTGCACCCTGGCGGGATTCGCCTTCGCGCGGTTCCCCGTTCCCGGCCGCGACGTGCTGTTCGTGCTGGTGCTCATCCAGCTGTTCGTCTTCCCCGAGGTCCTCATCGTCGAGAACTACCACATCGCCAGCGACCTGGGCCTGGTGGACTCCATCACCGGCATCGGCCTGCCCTACGTCGCCAGCGCGTTCGGGATCTTCCTGCTGCGGCAGACGTTCAAGACCATACCGCGGGAGCTGGAGGACGCCGCGCGCATCGAGGGCTGCGGCTGGATGGCCGTGCTGCTCAGGGTCTACGTCCCCCTGGCCCGGCCCACCTATCTCGCCTACGGGCTGGTGTCGGTGAGCCACCACTGGAACAACTTCCTTTGGCCGCTGATCGTCACCAACTCCGTGGAGACACGCCCCCTCACCGTGGGCCTGGCGATCTTCTCGGCACCGGAGACGGGCGTCAACTGGGCCACCATCAGCGCCGCCACGCTGCTCAGCATCGGCCCGCTGCTGGTCGCGTTCCTGCTGTTCCAGCGGCAGTTCGTGCAGTCGTTCCTGCGCGCCGGGCTGCGCTGACAGCGCCCGCGCGGCGATGCGGCAGCGGGCGCAAGGACTCGTAAGGTACAATCTGCGTTCCGTTGTTCGCACGGCTTCGCTCGCCGTCGGGGAGTTGATCCATGGAAGAGCTCGGCTGGCGCCTGATCGCAGGACAGGCCCTGAGCCTGGTCGCGCTGGCGATCTGCATTCTGGCGTTCGCCAGCAAGCGGGACGAGCGCCTGCTGGCGCTGCTGATCTCCGCGAACGTGGCGTTCGCCCTGCACTTCGCGCTGTTCGGCAGCTGGGTCGCCGCCGGCCTGACGTCCCTGATCGTCGTCCGCATCCTGCTGGTTCAGCGGCTCAAGGGCAGTGTGCCCACCATGCTGGCGTTCCTGGCAGCCAGTGGCGGGGTGGCGTACCTGACCTGGCAGGGGCCGCTGGACGTGTTCCCGCTGACCGCGTCGGTCCTGGGAACCGTGGGCATGTTTCTCCTGCGGGGCATTGCCATGCGGATCCTCCTCGCAGGGGCCGCCCTGGCCTGGACTCTGAACAACCTCCTGATCGGCTCCATCGGCGGCACCATCGCCGAGGCGCTGGTTCTCGCGACGAACCTGGTCACCATCGCCCGCATGGCCTGGGAGCGGCGCGCCCCGGCGCCGGTCGCCGGCGGCCGCCTGGCCGCGCCCCCCGGCCCCGGGCGTGCCGATTGCGCCCATGAGACGTGATCGGACAAACTGGACGGACTCGTCTGTCCGGAATAGAATTCCGTCAACATCCACAACCCGATCCGCCCCATGGCCAAGTACAACAATCATCCTTCCCGGCAGGCCCTGCGCATCATCACCCGGCTCCGCCACGGCCGCGTTCATGCCATTGTTGCCGGTACCCTGGCGCTGTGCATCGCCGCGGGCACTACCGCTCACGCCGGCGAGATCGGCGTCCGCGGGGGTATCGGCCTGCGCGAGTACAGCCTGGATGCCGGCGGTATCTTCTGGCGACCCGAATTCGTCCCGTTCACGGCGGAACCCGGCGGCGCGTGGCGCCTGACCGGCTACACCGAGCTGCACGCGTCGCACGTCCGGCGCCGGGGCGAGTCCATGAATA
This sequence comes from Aquisalimonas lutea, assembly GCF_030409225.1. Taxonomy (GTDB): domain Bacteria; phylum Pseudomonadota; class Gammaproteobacteria; order Nitrococcales; family Aquisalimonadaceae; genus Aquisalimonas; species Aquisalimonas lutea. The sequence continues at coordinate 1,427,706 of NZ_JAUFPK010000001.1, read as the reverse complement.
CGGCCGGGGTCACCCTCGGCGGCTGGTTCACGCATCCGCAATCGCCCGTGCGGTTCGGCGTGGGCACGGGGCCGACGTATATCTCGGAGAAGCACCTGCCGGACCATGCCTTCGGCATCCACTTCCAGTTCACCTCGCACGTCACGGTGCGGCTGGACCTGAGCAGGTGGCTCAGCATCGGTTACCGCATTGAGCACACATCCAACGCCGGCCTGCACTCGGACAACAAGGGCTACGACCTGCAGATGATCGAGTTGCGGGCCGGCTTCTAGTGTCAATGGGCGCCGCATGTGCATGGGTCACACGACGGCAAATCCCCCGGCATCCGCTCTGGAACTTGTACAGAGATTGCTGCATTCTTTGTGGCGTTTCGGGCTGCCGCCGATCAACGCTGCTGCGTGTCTCCGCGCAGACCGTTGGCGGCGGCTTACCGCGAATCGATCTCTGCAAGGGCGCAACTGATGACCCCCGAGGTCCGTGATGCACTGACGTACTGCCCGACCTTGCCGTCGCTGTCCAGCGTGGCCGTGCAGGTCGTCGAGATCGCCCGCGACCCGGAGGCCGACCCGGCGCATCTCACGCGCATCATCAGCCGCGATCCGGCGCTGGCAAGCCGCATCCTGCGCGTGAGCAACTCGCCGCTGTACGCCAGGAGGCGCTCCGCCGACAACCTGCACCAGGCCGTGTCCGTGCTCGGCTTCAATGCCACCATCACCCTGGCGCTGAGCTTCTCCCTGGCCGATACCCTGCGCATGACCACAGGGGCGGCCCACCTCACCGATTACGTCTGGCGCCGCGCCCTCACCACGGGTGTGGCGTGCCGGCAGCTCGGACGCGCCCTCGGGCGCACGGATGACGAGGAGCTCTTCCTGGCCGGCCTGCTCCAGGACATCGGCGTTCTCGCCCTGCACGCGGCCCTGCCGGAGCGCTACGCGGCGATCGCCGACGACGACCCGGACCACGACAGCCTCGTCCAGCGGGAGATCGCGGCCTTCGGCTGCGACCACAGCGCTGCCGGCGCCTGGTTGATGGCGCAGTGGCAACTGCCCCATTACCTCGTGCTCGCCACCCAGGGCAGCCACGACCTGGGCCTGGTCGCGAGCGACAATCAGAGCCTGTACGCGGAATGCGTCGCCGTCGCCGGCAGCATCGCCGAGCTGTTCCTGAGCCCGGACAACGCCGCCGCCACCGAGGCTCTTGCCGCGCAGGCGAGCCCGCGCCTCGGGCTCGGCCGTGACCAGCTACAGGCTGTACTGGAAGCGGTCTCCGGCGAGCTGCCGGAGGTGGCCCAGCTCTACGAAACCGAGATCGTCTCCGCCTCCCGCGCCGCCGGCATTGTCGATCAGGCCCGGGAGGTGCTGACTACCCGGAACCTTGAGCTCATCAGGGAAGTCGCCGCGCAGCACCACCAGACCGCGGAGATCGAGAACCGTTCCCGGCAGTGGCGCGACACCGCCCAGCGCGACGGGCTCACCGGGATCAGCAACCGCTGGCATCTCGACCAGCGGCTCGAGGCCGAGTTCGGCCTCGCCGAGGAGAACGGCTGGCCGTTGGCCGTCGGCTTCCTCGACCTCGACTACTTCAAGGCCATCAACGACGTCCACGGCCATCTCGTCGGCGACCAGGTCCTCATCCACACGGCCCAGGTTCTCGAGACCAATCTCCGGGAGGGCGACCTGGTCGGCCGCTACGGCGGCGAGGAGTTCGTAATCCTCCTGCCGGCGACACGGCGCAGCGATGCCCGGCACGTCATGGAGCGCCTGCGGGCGGCCGTGGAGACGCAGGTCTACAGGACGGACGAGGGGGTCTCACTCCAGGTCACCGCGTCCGTCGGCGTCACCGTCTACGACACCGACAACGTCCGCCACGGCAACCCGTCGAGCCTGGTCCGGGAGGCGGACCGCGCCCTCTATGACGCCAAGGAGCGGGGGCGCAACCGGGTGGAATTCTTCCGGGCCTGAGGGCTACGCGGACGAACCGGCGACCGGCTTCTGCCGCCCGGCCAGGGCGGGAAACAAGCGCTCGACGTCCGCGACCCCGGCCGGCCGACCGAACAGGTATCCCTGCCCCACCGGGCACCCCAGGCCCACCAGGGCATTGCGCTGCGCCTCGCCCTCGACGCCCTCCGCGACCACCACGTAGCCGAGCCGCGAGCCCATCTCGGTCACCGCCTGGATGATGGCCTGGTCGCTCGGGTCCGTGAGCATCGACGCAATGAACGCCTTGTCGATCTTCAGCTTGTCCACCGGGAGATCCTTCAGGTAGCGCAACGAGGAGAACCCCGTGCCGAAGTCGTCCACCGACAGGCTCACCCCGAGCCTGCGCAGGCGGCGCAGTCGCTCGAGCGTGGGCAGATCGTTGTCCATGAGCGACGACTCGGTAATCTCGAGCTCCAGGCAGGCACCGGGCAGCCCGGTATCGTCGAGGATCGCCGCCACCGTGTCGGCGAAGCTCTCCTCGGCGACCTGCGGCGCGGCGACATTGACGGCGATGCGGCCGAAGGCCACGCCGGCGTCGAGCCAGATCCGTCCCTGGACACACGCCTCCCGGATGGCCCACTCGCCGAGCTGGAAGATCACGCCGGTACGCTCGGCCAGCGGCACGAACACGCCGGGGGAAATGAGGCCCTCGCGCGGGTGGCTCCAGCGCGTGAGTGCTTCCAGGCCCAGCCAGGCACCGGTGCCAAGATCCACCCAGGGCTGGTACTCGAGGAAAAGCTGATCGTGCTTGATCGCGCCCCGCAGATCGTTGCCCAGCCGCATGGTCTGCATCGCCTGCTCCGTGAGCGACGGGTCGAAGCACCGGTAGCCCAGGGCGTGGTTCTTGGCGTAGTACATGGCCGCATCCGCCTGCTGGATCAGCTCCTCGGCGTTGTCGCCGTCATCCGGATACATGCTGATTCCGATGCTGGCGTCCAGATGAAACTCCTGATGGTCGATCGCGATGGGCTGCTCCAGGGCGCGCAGGAACCGGTGCGCAATCGCCTCCGCCGCCGCGGGCCTGTCGAGGCGGCGCGCCAGGACCACGAACTCGTCGCCGCCGAAGCGGGCAAGGGTGTCGTCCGGTCGCAGCGAGCCCGCGAGCCGGTCGGCGAGCTGCCGGAGCACGCGGTCGCCCACCGTGTGGCCGAGGCTGTCATTGATGGTCTTGAAGTCGTTCAGGTCCATGAACAGCACCGCAAGGGGCTCGCCACCGCGGCGGCTGTCGGCCAGGGCCTCGTCCAGGCGCTGGCGGAAGAAGGCGGTATTGGGCAGCCCCGTGAGCGCATCCGTGGTCACGAGGTGCTCCAGGAACTGCTGATTGGCTCTCTGCCGGTCGATCCACGTCGCCAGCACGCCGAGCGTGAGAACGAAGCCGGCGAACCCGCTGATTGTCGCCGCCATGGCCGCCTCGGAGAACAGCGCGCCGTCGCCGCCGAGGTCCGGCCCGGCATGGAACCGGGCGGCGGCCATCGCGGTGTAGTGCATGCCGGCAACGGCGAAGCCCATGACAATGCCTGCCGCCACCCGCAGCCCGTAGCCGGGGAAGCTCAGCACGCTGCGCACGCGGAAGTTCAGGTACAGGGCGACCAGGGCCAGGAGATAGGCCACGACCAGGGACAGGACGAACAGGGTCGCGTCGTAGCGCAGCCCGTCCATGCCCATGGCTTCCATGCCGGTGTAGTGCATGGTGCCGATCCCGGCGGCCATCAGGTGCGCACCCAGATGCAGGCGGCGCCGTGTCAGATGGTCCTGCGCCATGACATGGAGGGCCGCACCGCTGCCCAGGATCGCGGGCAGCACGGAGGCGAGGGTCCAGGAGAGTGCATAGGACGGGTGCGGCTGGCCCTCCACGGAGAACGCCAGCATGCCGGTGAAATGCATCGACCAGATACCCAGGCCCAAGGTCAGGGCGCCCGCCCAATGCCAGCGCCTTCTCGCGGCCGTGGCCTCGGCGCTGATCATGCGGTCGACCATCATCAGCGCGGTCAGCCCGGAGAAGCAGGCGATCATGACGGACAGCGTGACCAGCAGCGGGTCGTACACCCCTTGCAGGGGCCCGGCCAGAGATGGATCCGCTGTCTGGAAGCGCCAGAAGTCCATAGGTCAGGTACCGAAGTTCGCGAATGCGTGGGACGGTTTGAGCCGCGGTACGGGGATCCGAACGCCGGCGGCTCCCAAGTCCGTGACGCCTTGTTTGCGCCGAAGCGCGAGGTGCGACGCGTCCGAAGGACGTTGCGCCGACACAATACGAAACTGGGCACATCCATTGTGTGGCCCATACCCCATCTTCGAGCTAAAGATCCTGGACACGCCTGGACCGGACTCATCGCTGACAAGGCATCGGGGGCATGGCGGTGGCATATTCACGCGAACCCGTCATATCAAGCACCCACGGGTTTCGGTGTCCTGTACTTGTGACGACTCAAGTGGGTTCTAATGGTTACCGACGAATTGAACCAGAAGCCCACTGCCACCTCTTCGAGCGAGAGACTTTGAGGAACCGTCCCCTCGGTCACGTGGTGCGATGCTGCCGCGGCAACGCTACAGCTCATCACCGGCAACTCCCTACCGGCCCCGTTGCGCCAGCAGACTGCAGGATTCCGGGGCGATGCTCAATTCAGGGGTTAGGGTGCAGCGGCCTACTGGGGCGACACGTTTGCCACTCGCGACATTCGGGGTGATGCACGCCGAATGGGCGCAACCCAAGCACCGATGACCGAGATGGATCCCGAGGGAAAATGCTGCATTGCAATAGATCCGGTGCAGACCACAATTGTGGTGGATGGCGATCAACGCGACGGCTGACAAAGGGTGTGGAGGGCATCGACCGGATAGCGGTACTGCAGGGCACTCATGGGCATTTCGTTCATCTTGCGGATAATCCCCGGCACCGAGGGGCTTTGCACGCCTCCGGCTGACCGGATAGCGAGTTCGTAGTGGAACGCGAAGTCATTCGCCGACCCGAGGATGCGTCGGCTGTCGGTGTTCGCAAAGGCCATGTCCTCATACTCCGCCATGATCCGTTGGCGGACGGCGTCAGTGATGCCAAGATCGACGAGCACGGGTGCGAGGTAGCTCCGGAACAAATCGCCAAGGCGGCGGATGTCCACACGACGCGCATCAGGGGCCAGGAAGTTGGTCAGCGTGGTGTCGTTGACGAACAGCACGCACTTCCTCCCCCCGATATGGATAAGGTTGGCATGCCAACTCCCGAGCAGGGACGGGTCCGGGGCGTCGACGGTCAAGTCCGCTTTGCCGATCTGCGCCTCTTTGCGGAGCTTCTTCGTACACTTGAGCAACTGCATGCCCTGCCTCCGGTAACCGGACCCATTTTGCCCAAAGCCTGCTCTTGCTTCGCCGGTCCCCGCGAGGGTCTCTTGAGGGGCCTCCAGAGGACCTCCGGATTCTCGGCATTTGGCTTGAGGGCTCCTGCCATCTTTGCACGTGCAGGAAGTAGGGAGCACCCATCTGCGCGTGCCATGACGGTGGCGGACCGGGAATGGCCGTCCGGGCGTCAATACGCCCGCCTGTGGGCTCGGTTGAACGAGAGCATTACCCGGAGAAGGTGGCTGTTGACGGATCCTTTTGCTCCATATCCGGTGTATGGCAGGCGGCGAGGGCGGTGTAGCGTGTGCCGATGATTGCGTCCCGATCTCTGTCTTTTGCGCGCTCTCCGGAACGCCACAGGCCCAACGGCCATTGTGAACCGTCTTGCACGCAACAGCAGGCCAAGCCTTCCAGTGAGCCGGCGCTGTCGATTGTCATACCGGCCTGGAACGAGGCCGCATACTTGCCACGCACTCTGGAATCGCTTCGCAGCGCGTTGCCGGGCTTGGGCCTCGAGGTGGAAGTCCTCGTCGTCGACAACGCCTCCACCGATGGCACCATGGAGGTCGCCTGCGCCTGGGGTGCCCGGGTGGTGTGCGAGCCCGAGCGGCGGATCGCCCGGGCTCGGAACACAGGGGCTCGGGAGGCGTCGGCCCCGTGGCTCCTATTCCTGGACGCCGACACCCTGGTCACAGCCGAGCACCTGGCCGCCGTTCGGGATGCACTACATGATGGCTTCGTTGGCGGCGGCGCACCGGTTGCACTGGATGCCTCGGTGTCGCGCCTGTACACACTGGGGCTGGGCGCCTGGAATGGGCTCTCGCACAGGCTCGGCTTGGCTGCCGGGTGTTTCCTCTTTGCCCGGGCCGAGTTCCATGACGCCGTTGGCGGGTTTGACGAGCGGGTCTACGCCGGCGACGAGCTGGGCTACTCGCGTGCGCTGCGCCGGGAAGGGAGCAGGCACGGCCTGGCATTGCGTATCCTCGCGATCCGCCCCGTCGTAAGTTCGGCGCGCAAGGTGCACTGGTATGCTCCCTGGCAACATGCACTGGTGCTTCTGACCTTCCTGCTGTTCCCCTGGGCAGGGCGGTTCCGGCGCCTGAGCTGGTTCTGGTACCGGCGTCCGGCCGAGCACAGCAACGCGTCCGTAAAACGGCGCGACGATGGACAGTAGACTGTCCGTGCTCAAGTGCACGGGCCGTAGGGAAAGGGGGTGTCGCGGAACCTGGAGCGGAACCTGGCGACCGCGAAAGCCGATGGGTCGTCAGGCGGCCTGTGGGTTGCCGACTCGGAGTGTTCCGGAGCCGCGCATCACGCCGAATGATTAACATACGGCACAGGATGCAGTGCCGCCGTTGCCAAGCGCATGAGTGCCGATGATGGGCTTGCCGTTCATACACCACCCTGGCTACACCATCGAGCTGCCTGCTGCGCACCCGTTCCCCATGCGCAAGTTCACCGCGCTTCGCGAGCAACTATGCCCTCTCGCGGCGGGCGCGGCGATTGACTGGCTCCAGCCCGAGCCGGTTGACCGGGACGCACTGCGGCGCGTCCATACCCGCGACTACATCGAGGCTTTCTTCGGGGGCCGTGTGGATCGGATCGCGCAGCGACGCAGCGGCTTTCAATGGTCCGAGGAGCTGGTCTCGCGGGTGCGCCTGGAGACCGCGGGGACACTGCTGACCGTCGAGGCGGCGCTGGCGGAGGGCCTCGCACTCAATACGGCCGGTGGCACCCATCATGCCCACGCCGATACGGCCAGCGGCTACTGCCTGATCAATGACATCGCTGTCGCGGCCGCTCATGCCCTCGCACGGGGCTGGGTGCGGCGGGTTCTCGTGGTCGATCTCGATGTTCATCAGGGCGACGGCACGGCGGCGCTGTTTCAAGACGTGCCCGAGGTCTTTACCTTCTCCATGCATGCCGGCACGAACTTCCCCGCCCGGAAGCAGCACGGCGATCTCGACGTTGCTCTGCCCAAAGGCATGGCTGACGACACCTACCTGGACGCGCTGGCTGCCCGGCTCCCGGAGCTGCTCGAGCAATTCCGGCCCGATGTCGTGATCTATGATGCGGGCGTGGACGTCCACGAGCGCGATCGCCTGGGCCATCTCGCGCTCACGGACGCCGGCATCCGTCAACGCGACGAATACGTCATCCGCGCCTGCCGCAGCGCGGGCGTGCCCGTTGCCGCGGTCATCGGTGGCGGCTATGACCGTGATATCGAGGCGCTTGCCGCGCGCCACGCGCTCCTCCATCAAGCGGCCATCAACCACTGGAACCAGGCAGGCGGTTGACGCCGGAGCCGAGTGAACCGATCACACACGACCCCACCGATCGCTTGTGAGGCCAGCCCTGGGGCGGATTTCGGCAGGTTGACGTCCCTGGAATCGCAGCCGCTGTGTTACGCGTCGCGCCATACCTTGCCTGGCGCATCGGCCCGTAAGGCGCGGGTCGTCGTGGTTTCGCGGGCACGAGTGCACGCTTGGCTGGGGTGTGTGTGCGGAATGCAAGCCAAGCTGCCAGCTCAATGGGGTTCGGCCGGATCCCGAGGTCGCCAAGGGCTCAGGCGTCACGCGGGTGCGGATGCAGATGGCAAGGTAGGCGTCGAGTAACTAGAATAACGGTATAGTTAATAATCAGAGTTACTTCATGGCATATGAGGAGATGGACGACCCCGCGGAGACAGGCCCACCGTCCGGACAGGCCCAAGGGGACCAAGGCGGCGCGGCCAGGCACGCTGCGCTCGCCGAGCGGGTCATGCAACTGATCGAGGCGACGAACGTGGCCGCCACCGACGCGATCCTCGAGAAGGTCATCGAGCTGCTGCGCCCGTTGCCCGACGACGAGCTCACCGAGGTGTGTCTGTACCAGGCCCGGCTGAGCCTGCGCTGGCAGACCGATTTCTGCCAGACCTACGCGATGCTCTCGGCAAAGCAGATTCATGAGCTGGCCGGCTCGACGAGTGCGAACGCCAACGCCACGGCCACCCGCTGGGCGAAGCAGGGGCGGATTCTCGGCCTGCCCACGGGCCGGGGCCTGCGCTATCCCGGCTTCCAGTTCCGCTCGGACGGGCGCCCGGTGCCGGAGATGGAGGCGGTGCTGGCCACCCTCGAAGCCGCGGAGGATCCGTGGGGTGTTGCCTTCTGGATGGACACCGAGAACGCGCTGCTTGACGGGAGGAAGCCGGCCGATGTTCTGCAGGATCACCCGCAGTCTGTCGTCGAGGCGGCACAGCGGGAGATGGAGCCCGTAGCCTGACTTGGTACTCTGAAAGCATCAGGGAGCTGCACACGGGATCGTGACCATGGAGCCGTACGCCATCACCACGGACAACCTGCCCCTGGAGGCGCTGCGCTTTGTCATGGAGCGCCACCATGGGCAGGTGCGCAAGTACACTGGCGAGCCCTACCTCTCGCACCTTGCGGAGGTCGCAGGCCTGGTGGCGACGGTGACCCGTGCGCCGGGTGTGATCGCCGCGGCGTATCTCCACGACATCATCGAGGACACGCCGACCACCATCGACGAGGTGGCAGCCCGGTTCGGGCCCCCTGTTGCCCGGATGGTCGCCGAGCTCACCGACGTCTCGACCGCGGCCGACGGCAACCGCGCTCAGCGCAAAGCGCGTGACCGCGACCATCTCGCCGGCGCCTCGGCGGCGGCACAGACGATCAAGGCGGCCGATGTCGTGAGCAACGCCTCGAGTATTGTCGGCCACGACCCCGACTTTGCCCAAATGTACGTGCCGGAGAAAGAAGCGGTGGTAGGCGTGCTCACGCGCGCCGATGCGCGCCTGCTTGCCGTCGCCCGGTCCGTGCTCCATGAGGCCAGGCGAAACCTGCCGCAATCGGCCTGACGGCCGGCTCCCACGGCGGCCAAGTACACGCCGGGCAGCCGCACGACGTGTCTACAATCCTCCGAGGAGCCGAGTCGTCTGGTCTATCCGGGGTGTCTGGAAGAGCCAAGCCGTTGCGGTTGTGGTAAGAGTGAACCGGGCATCCGCTGCGCTCAGTGGGCAGTCGAGGACTAGCAGGCGCGGCGGACAATATGGGCGAGGAGGCAAGCGAATGAGAAGTCTACCGGTCAAGGCGCCAGTCCGGTAGGCGTCGCTCGTGGATAGCTTACTGATCGCCTCAAGTTCCCGACCTGACGTCTGTTCCGCTGCGATCCAAGGATGCCGCTCAATCCGGATCGTTGATTGGGTCGATCGTTTTGTTGGGGGTCCGTATCCGTCGCGTTACGCGAGCCCTTCGGTGAGTGTTGGATGGCGGCTACTGCCACTGCTGTCAGCGATAGCCAGTTCAACCAATCTGCGGCGGCATACTGGAAGGGATGTGCCGGTCCTTCACATGTGTCACACAGAGATCATGAACGGCCTCTACGACGTTCAATCGGCTCGGGCTTGTGGACTCCGAAGCCTTGGGCGAAGTCGACGCCCAGCTCCCACAAGAGCGCCGCGACTGCGTCGTTGTCGACGAACTCGGCAACCGTGCGGATTCCCATGGTATGAGCAACATCGGTGATCGATCGCACTACGGCCCGATCGACGTCGTCATCGAGAATGTTCCGGACGAACTCCCCGTCGATCTTAATGAAGTCCACGGGCAAGTGCTTGAGATAGGAAAACGAGGACATGCCGCTACCGAAATCATCCAGGGCGAAGGAGAATCCAAGCTGGCGGAGGGCGTGAACGACACTGGCCGTGCGCGTGAGGTTAGCGATTGCCGCCGTCTCAGTAATCTCGAAGCAAAAGCGCCGGGCGGGTATGCCGTGGTCGGCCACCTCCTGCTCGATGAACGACACGAAGGTGTCGTCATTCAGCGTGGTGCCCGAGAGATTGATCGAGTAGTACCTCGCCTTGCGCTGGTCCGCATCAAGCGCCATGTAGTGACGGAAGGCTGCCCGAACGACGTAGCGGTCGATCGTGGGCATGACGCTGTATCGCTCCGCCGCCGGGATAAAGGCCATGGGCGGCACAATGACCCCGTCGGTGTCCAGTAGGCGCACAAGAACCTCCTGACGATTCAACGGTCCGATGTCATGCTGCAGCGGCGCGATATCTTGTACATACAAAACGAGGCGCTGCTCATCCATCGCCTGCCGCAACCGGCTCACCCAGTCCATCTCGCGCAATCGGCTAGTGAGTTCGTCATCATCGGCGCTGTGCACATGCACCCGGTTGCGGCCCTTCTCCTTGGCGAGAAAGCACGCCGAGTCGGCCGTGCTCAAGATCTCTTCCGCGTTGACGCGTTCGCCGCCGAAGGTAACGACGCCGACGCTGATGCTGCCCCCGAACCGGCGACTGCCCCAGACGAAGTCGATGTCCGCGACGCACTGGCGCAGCGCTTCAGCCCATTGCCGGCCACATTCCAGCGAGCAGCCATCCAGCAAAAGTGCGAACTCGTCGCCACCGAGACGCGCCAGCGTGCCGTGGTTGCCGAGCTCCTCGCGCATGGCCTGCGCCACACGCCGTAGCAGCTCGTCACCGGCCGCATGGCCGCACGTGTCGTTTACTACCTTGAACTGGTCGACATCGAGATACAGCAGGGCATGGACCATTTCTTGTCCACCGGGTCGCTGAACCGCCTCGTCCAGCTCCTGCTCGAACTTGCGCCGGTTGCCGAGGCCGGTGAGCGTGTCATGGGTCGCCTGGTAGCTCACCTGCTGGGCCAGCGCATGGGCTTCGCTGACGTCGTGACCCTGGACGAAAAGCCCCGTCACGGCGCCGTCGTCATCGACCATCGCCTGATAGATGAAGTCAATGTGTTTCGTCTCCAACGGGGCGCCAGGCCGGGGCTGGAATTGGATGGGCATGGCGCGCCCGATAAACGGCTCGCCGGTGGCGTAGACCTGGTCGAGCAACTCGTAGAAACCCTGCCCGGCGAGCTCGGGCAGGGCCTCGCGCACGGGCTTGCCGATGATCTCGCGGTGGCCGACGAGCTGGTAGTAGGCGTTGTTCGCCAGCTCGAAGACATGGTCGGGCCCGCGCAGGACCGTCATGAAGCCCGGGGCCTGTTCGAACATCTCCCGCATCCGCTGCCCGTCGACCTGCAGGGCGTGTCTGGTGTGAGTGCGCGATACCGGCCCTTCCGCGGGAGAGGCCGGCCTGGACACGTCCCCATGCATGGTGACGGCACAGTGCAGGATGTGGGTCACGCGTCCCCAGTCATCGCATACCGGGGTGTTGACACATGTTGGCAGGCGCCTTCCTCCGTCACGCTTGTGGGGATCGCCACTCGGCGCGACGCCCCCCGCAGCAGGCCCGATCGCGTCCGTGTCACCGTGGTCGAGCACCCGTTGCAGCGAGGCGTTCAGGGTATTCGGGTCTAGACCGTGCTCGCTCGTCGCGGCATAGAGATCAAAGATGGTGCGCCCGACCAGCTCTTTTCGTGGCAGGCCGACAACCGCCTCGTAGGCATGATTTGCAGCGACGACGGTGCAATCGGAATTGAGGACGGCAACCGGATTCGGGGAGCACGCGAAGAGACGTTCGTGGTCGATGCGCGGAGATGAGGCCATGGGAGGATACTCGCCTGTCTTACGCTACGGGCCAGCACGGAGGAAGTGTGCACGCCGCGAGCGATGACGGACCGCACCCTGACGTAGTTCACCCGGCGGCCCCACTGCCATAGGATCAAGATCCCTTAGACTGTCGGCTTTGCGTGCCCGCCTTTCGGCCGGGGTTGCCCGTTTACGGTTTTGAATCGGGTCGCTGCCGTTGTATCCAAAACCTAATCGAACGGCATTGGATCAATTTGCGATACTACAGTCAATTGAACTGCACGTCCTCAGCTTGGCGAATACCTCTAATTGGTTACGCCGTATAGTCCCTGTGTACTTCGATTCAACGAATACGGTTGCGGTTCCCGAGGGTTCCAGCGTTGTTATTGCAAATGCCCCCACATGGTTCTGGCCGTTGTCGCCGTGTGATGCGCATCACATTCCACCACATTGTCACGCCGTAGACTGCCGCTCGGGATTCCTTAATGATCGTTTCAGAACGAGGATGCGGCTGCCGTCAGCCAATTCCGTCAGCATCGACACGGGGGTTCAGTGTCCTGTATTCGGGGTAGCCAGGCGCGCATTGATACCTCTCAGAGAATCGCGCCGGAAGCCCTCTGCCACCTTCTAGAGCGAGAGATCCGAGGGAGCGTCGCCTCGGTCATGGCATTCGATGCTGCCACGGCAACGCTACAGCTCATCGCCGGCAACTCCCTGCCGACCCTGTTGCGCCAGCGGACCCGCAGGATTCGGGTCGGTGCTCAATTCGGGAGTTGTGGGGCAGCGGCCTACTGGCGCAACACCATTGTCACTCGCGACATTCAGCGTGATCCGCGCTGGAAGAACGTTCGAACGGCGGCGCGTAGAGCCGAGCTTCGCTCGTGCTGGTCGACGCCGATCATCACACCCGACCATGGTTTGCTAGGAACTCTCGCGGTGTACACGAACCGTGTAGGTTCGCCTGAGCCGCGCGCTGTCGAGATGACGAGCGCCGTTGCGTCGTTGTTGGTGCCGTCGCTGATGCGGCGCCGCGCCTGCTGAGCGGCCAATTCTCCATACAACCCCGACCGGGGCGTCGGGGGCATCATCCCGGGAATTCGCCATGGAAAGCTCGTCCCTGTTCCTGACCTTCCTCATCGTTGCGGTCGAGGTAGCCATCGTCTCGGCCGCGCTCGGGGGTGTGTCCTGGTGGCTCTACCGCAAGGCCTTCACCGAAGCCCAGGCGTTCAAGTCCGAGAAGCGCTATCTCCTCCAGCGCCGCGACGCGCACCTGCGCTTTCTCAACGACCGCCTGAGCACGCTCGCGATGCGCCGCCACCGTCAGAGGGGCGCCGAGACCCGGCTCGAGAACCTGGAGCGCCGCATCCTGGAGGAGGACAAGAAGCATACGGAAGCCGCCCGTGACCGCGACACCAAGATCTGGGACCTGCGCACCGCCTCGACCAAGGCCCTCATCGACGCCGTTCGCGCCATGGACCCGAACGCCCTCGACGGTGCGGGGTCCTCCTCCAGCGCCAAGCAGGACACCAACCACGCACTTCGACGTAGCCTGAAAGAGCGCGAAGAGCAAGCCGAGCGCCAGCGTCGGGAGATCCAGCAGCTATCTCCGTTTCGCGATGCCTGGCTGCGTCTGCACCGCTACGCTCAGCGCGAGAGCGCCGAGAACGTCGCCTTGCGGGAGACGCTACGCGGGCTTTCGACCGACGCGGCAACGGCGAAGGCCATTCAGGATGCTATGCAGACCTACGCCAACGATCGGGCCGCTCTCGACGACTACCTCGAAGCTACTGCACCAAGCTACGACGAAGCCAACCCGAAGCAAGCGCAGCGGGCCCGGCGACGGCAACAGCGCATGGATCGCATGCACAAAGTCGTCGACACGGCGTCATCGCGCATGGATGCGGCCAGTCAGAAGTTCCCGGCCGTGCTCAACGACCAGAACGAGGCGATCTCCGATCTTGAGTTCAAGCTCGAGCGCGCCGAGCAGGCCCAGCAGGTGATCCGCCAGAACTACAGCCGCGAGATCCAGCGGCTGAAGAAGAACAACCAGGATGCCGAGAGTACCGCCCGCAGCCTGGAGAAGGAGAACCGGCGCCTGCGCCAGCGGGTGCGCAATCTCATTCGCCTGAGCCAGGAAGAGAATACGAGCTTCGTCCCCGCCGCCCAGAACCAGGACACCAGCAAGGAAAAGGAGGATGACGCACGCAAGGACGCAGAACTCGACCGCCTGCACCAGGCGCTGCGCCAGGAGCGCACGAAGACGGAGCGCCTGGAGAAGCAGGTCGAGAAGTACCAGACCCTGGAAAACGCGATTCAGTCAACGCTGCACGAAGACGCTGCCCTATCATGACCGCGGAGCTGTCAAACCGACCGAGACGTCGCCCCATCTCCAGCTTTTGTCTCGGCACCAGCTATTGGCGCGTCTTGGCATCTGTTCCGGCTCAGGCAAGCACGTGGGACCGACGTCCCCCAGTGGACGCAGTGCAAGCGCATCCGCGATGATACCGTCGCGCTTTTTGTTGCATAGCTCACATACTTTTCGTTTAATACGGGTATGCAATGTAGCAATCAACGCGGAAGGCCCGGCTCACACTGACGTTGGTGGGTTGGCCAGAATGCATCAAGGGTTTCCAGGCGAGGACGAGTGAGTGCAAGACAAGGACAAACTGACGCTGCCGCCAACGGTTCGTGATGCCCTGACGTATTGCCCCACGTTGCCGACGCTCTCGAGCGTGGCGGTGCAGATCGTGGAACTCGCACGTGACCCGGAAGCCGATCCCGCACAGCTCACGCGGATCATCTCCCGCGATCCGGCGCTCGCCAGCCGCGTGCTGCGCGTGAGCAACTCCTCTATCTATGCCCGTCGGCGCTCGGCAGATAACCTGCACCAGGCCGTGTCCGTTCTCGGGTTCAATGCCGCGATCACCTTGGCCTTGAGTTTTTCTCTGGCCGACTGCCTGCGAATATCATCCGGAGCAGCTCAACTGACCGACTATGTCTGGCGCCGGGCGCTTGCGGGCGCTGTGGCATGCCGTCAACTCGGGCATCAGCTCGGCCGCAGCGATGGCGAGGAACTGTTTCTCGCCGCACTGCTGCAGGATATCGGCATACTCGCGTTGCACGCGGCGCTGCCGGAGGCGTATGCGGAGATTGCCGGCGATCAATCAGGCCACGACACGCTCATCGAGCGCGAGCTGGCGACATTCGGTTGCGATCATAGTCAGGCCGGTGCCTGGCTGATGCGTCAGTGGCAGATCCCAAATTATGTGGTCCTCGCCACGCTGGGCAGCCATAACCCAGCGGTGGTCGAACCCGACGGGCAGTATTGTGCCGCGGCCTGCGTTGCCGTCGCCAGTCGCATCGCCGAAGTCTTCGTGAACCCGGAGGGCGCGGGCGCAACCGAGGACGTCATCGTGGAAGCCAACCGTCGAACAGGGCTCGGCCAGGACCAGCTCGGGGCTGTCCTCGAAGGGGTCTCCAACGAGATCCCGGAGATTGCGCAGATCTTCGACACGGAGATCGTCTCTGCAGCGTTGGCCGCAGGGATCGTCGATCAGGCCCGGGAAGTTCTGATAGCCCGAAACCTGGACCTCATCCGCGAAGTATCCACAAAACATCGCCAGGCCGAGGAGTTTGAACGCCACTCCCAGCAGTGGCAGGACACTGCCCAACGCGATGGCCTCACGGGGGTCAGCAATCGGTGGCATCTTGACCAGCGGCTCGAAGCCGAGTTCGCCCTTGCCGAAGACAATGGGTGGCCCCTGGCGGTTGGCTTTCTCGATCTCGACTATTTCAAGGCCATCAATGACGTCCACGGTCACCCCGTCGGTGACCAAGTGCTCATCCAAACCGCCAATGTACTCCAGAGTCATGTGCGCGACGGGGATCTTGTGGGCCGATACGGTGGCGAGGAATTTGTGATCGTTCTGCCAGGCGCGCTGGAAGAACATGCCCACCACGTCATGGAGCGACTCCGCGCCGCCGTCGAGGCACAAGTCTGCGAGACGGACAACGGAGCTACGCTGCGGGTGACCGCGTCGGTCGGTGTAACTGTCTACAACCCCAGTACCTGCCGCCACGAAGGCCCCTCCTCACTCGTTCGGGAGGCGGATCGCGCCCTCTATGACGCCAAGGAACGGGGACGTAACCGGGTGGAGTTTTTCCACGCGTCGTGACAAGCCCATGTGCCCGCCAGCGACCTCCGCGCCTGGGCTGAAGGGCCGTTGTCATTGGTATCCGCCCTTCGTCTGGCAATCGGCGCCGGATTTGACGTATTGCGATGCGGCGCACAGCCAACTACTGCGACGCCTGGCGTCGTCTACCATCGGCGATGCGAGGTTGCCTCCGTGTCCAGATCTTGACGCGTGAAAGCCCTCTTGCCGTCGAGGATCGACATACCGTCCGGCGGGGCAGTCCGCGCGCCCGCGCAGCGCGTAACAATCAACCAGACACCCCGGCATCAAGGGACTGCACATAGGCAATCACGTCATCCGTTCTCCCCTCGCTCACGAGCTCCGCCGGCGTCTTGTGGCCAAAGGCGGACAAAGGCTCATTGCGGAACCAGAACGCGACTTCACGGAAGTCGTCATGGATCTGTGCGGCGTTACTGAGAACACGCAACGCCTCCCGCATGAACCCCTGGATCTGTGGATTCTCCGGGCTGCGGGAGACCGTTACCCGATGGACATGCGCCAATGCCGCAATATCGCCTTGCGAAAACGCCATTGCCTTTTGAAAGACCCTCGGCGAGATGACAACGCTTTGGGAGGCCTGGCGCAACTGCTTGACAAACCGATCATAGGTTGATGGGAGCGATGTCTGGCCGGGCTCGACAGTGGACTCGGTACGCATGGCGTCTACCTGTTACGGTCTTGCTACTTTCATGCATCATAGACCGTAACCAAATTCAAGCAAAAAGGAGGCACCATCCTTCCTTTTGGGATTGGTCGAGACTCTGCACTTGAGCATCCTTGCCGTAGTTGTGATCTTGCCGAGCAATGTCTTGACGTCCACCCGGCCATCGGCGCGCACCCCGGCCAGCGGGCCGACATGGATGCCTCGGTACTTGCCGCGTTTTTGGTCGGGCCGCACCAGATCTCCGGTCTGCAAGCCTTGGACACGCTTACTCCGGCCCGCCTTGGTGCGCGGGAAGCCTATGCAGTCCATCGTGCAGACGTGCTGCTGGCCTCGGTTGTCCGCACGGATCGCAAGCACCGGGGACGCTTGCATCGAGCGTGACCGCGGCGCCGGTTTTCAGGGAAAAGTCCGATATTAGCCAAGTTGAGCTACGTACATAATCTGGTAAGCCTCAATGAGGCCAAGGCATTTGGCCTCGGATTACAATCGGCCTACGAGCGCGTTATAAACCCCGAGCGCACGGCTTAAATGAGGCCGAGGCATCCGGCTTGCCTCGCCGGCGCCTCGCCTCGGGGACAAGATCCTGATCGGGATGCTGAAGAAAGGGCGGAACAAGGATCTCGTGCGAGGCGCCGCGGACCTCTACGAAGAACAGGGTGCCGCCTACCACGCCGTGCCCGCCAATCGGCTTCAATCGCCTTCCCGGGCCGGTCGAGAGTAGCTTTTGATCGCGATCATGCTCTATCGCTTTGCCGATGTCATCCGGGAACGCAAACCCTGGGAGGTCCAGATCGTCGCGACGATGGATGATGACGGGGTGCGTGCGTTTTGCCAGGACCCGGACACGCTCTGTCCCGAGCTTGAGTGAAGTTGCGGGCGGCCCGGTTCGGCAGGGTGTCAGCCTGCCGAGCCGGGAGGCCGGGTTACGGTGCCCAGGGAGGGGGATCCGGAGGCTTCCTCCTGATTCCCACCTCGGAACCAAAGGGACTGAGAACGCGGTTGAGGGTTTCGATTTTCACGCCCGGGGCATCTCGTTCAATGGCCGAAAGGGTGTTGACGGACACGTTGCATATTCGTGCCAGGTCTTTTTGACGCAGGCCAGCCCACCGGCGGCGCATGTGGCGCACCCCCTCGCCGATGGTCATCTCACCACGATGGAGCATCGCAAAGACGCGTTCCCAGTCGTCGTATCGGTCGTCACCCGGGGGTATTGGTGGAGCGAGCTTTGGCATAGTGGCGTACTCGCTTTCTCTCCCACTGGAATGGGACAGAGAATACGGTTGACGCTTGAAAATCACAATAGAGTTGGAAAGACGAAGCCCGCCTTCCAGGAAGGCCACGAAGGGTCTCTCTGCGCTTCAGCGCTCAAGGACGTCGATGGTATGCGTGCGTAAAATGACGATAATGACGTGACACTGATCGTCGGGAGATGCTTGCCATGGTTCAGGATGATGTCGACAAGGTCATCGAGGCATCTCGGTACCAAGCCCGGCTGCGTCTTCGCTGGCAGAGCGATTTCTGCCAGACGTGCACAATGCTCTTGGCAGAGCAGGTCAATGAGCTGGCCGGCGCGACGAGCAATAACGGCAACACGACGGCCGCCCGCTGGGCGAAGGAAGGCCGCATCTTCAGGGTGAAGACTCGGCGGGGATTGCGCTACCCGGGCTTTCAGTTCACCGTCAATGGCCAGCCTGCGCCGGAGATGGAGACCGTTCTGGCGCTCCTGCGCTCCGATGAAGACCCGTGGGATATCGCGTTCTGGATGGACACGGAGAACGCGCTACTCGACGGGCGCAAGCCAGCCGAGGTGCTGCAGCATGACCCGCAGCGTGTCGTCGACGCCGCGCGACGCGAGATGGAGCCCGTGGATTGAAAATGACCCGGTTCGGGTATGCCTCGGGGTGAAATCAAGAACTTAAACGTTGACGCTGAGGCTCGAGAGCCTCTATAGTAAAGTTTGATTAAACATCACCGGGCGAGCCAGACCATGCAGCCTGAAGCCAAATCCGAGATCGTTCGTAGCAGTGCCCTCATGGCCGAGATCGACCGTGAGCGCGAGGCGAACTACGTCCGTGACCGCGAGATCGCTCTTCGAGGCTCCGATGAGGAGAAGGCTCAGGCACGGGTTCGCAATGCCCCCGCGGCTGGAGCGTATTGGGCGCCGGGGCTTCCCCTGTAAGCGTTCGTGTCACCCCATCCAGCCACTCTGTTCGCTGATCAATTCCGTGATTATCGCGAACGAGGCGGAGACCCCTCCCTCCCTGTCCTCATCGGTGGAGCCGCCCTGCATTTGTGGGTGATGGCCCTCGGTGGCGCGACGGACAACGCGCTCTATCAGACCGACGACGTCGACATTGTGCTGTCATCGCAAGACGAGATGAAGGCGTTTCAGGTCTACTTCCATGGACGGCTGATTCTCCCGGGGATTGATCATGCCACTCCGGAGATTGGCCGCATTGAAGTCGGATCGCCTCACCCGCTATCGATTGACATTCTCGCAGCGCCTTTTGGACTGAAAAGGGAGCATGTCCAAAAGCGTGCGGTCGTCATGTATCTTGAGACCTCTGATGGCGAGCGCGTTGGTGCCCGCTTGATCCACCCCGCCCATGCCCTCATCGGCCTTGTCGAGAATTACCTCCATCTGCCGGCCAAGCGGGATCAGTGGACCCTCGACCGCCTTCAGGGCCTATTCCCCGTGGTTCGAAGGTACACCATCGAGACGTCTCGTGACTCGGACCATCGCAAGGCTGCGCGCTGGGTTGCGCAAACCCTCTATCGCTTTTGCTCGTCCCGGGATGGCGTTAAGTTCCATTCCGATACCGGGATTGATCTCCTTGGCGCGATTCCGGGGCCGGACGAAGCGGATCTCGGCGCGATGTTTCGGAATAGGGAAGAGCCCAAGCTGCAGCAGCACGTCGCACGAAAGCGCCGAGGCCGGCAACGGCTCCTTCAAGCCACACAGTCCCGAACGCAGCAAGATTGATTGGGCAGGCTGTCCGCGAACCTGCTTGCAAGAACCCACGATGGGCTCGGGATCAGGTCGCTGCCGGGATGATCTATGCAGGATTGGTCGTCGGTGCCATGCTCTGGATCGTGGGCATCACCGCAACTTGGGGAGATGACTGATGACAGGCTATATCCTGCTCGCCGGCGTGGTGCTCGCCGCCATTGTGGCCACAGGGGTGGCTTTCTATCTCGAGCGCCATCGCAACCACAAGTAGTTACTCAATGGCACCTCCTTGCTAGGGGCGCAGATCCAGTGGGTCGAGGCCGTACGACGCGAGCACCTGGTAGACGCGATGCAGCCGCGCGGCGTCGTTCAGTGCCTGGTGCGCTCCCCACCGATGCTCGTGGTTGGCGCGCGCGGCTTCGACTGCATCCCGCACGGGCCCGGAGGGAAGGTTCGAGGGATCCAGCCGGCGGGCCGACCGGGCGAGGTTGTGCGGCCAGCGATCGCCATCGAACCAGTCGCGCAGCAGCCGGGCGTCGAACTCCGGGTAGTCGGTGACGAGCTCAGCCGGCTCTCCGAACGCCTCGATCCAGGTGCGCACCTGCCGGCGTGCATCAACCGAGGCCATGGCATAGCTGCCGCCGAGGAGCTGCGGGATCACCTCCCGGCGCACGAATGCCGAGCAGTCGCTCGGCTCATACGTATCCGTGAGCTCGACGTAGAACGGCTCTGGTGGTTCGCTCGTAGCGGCGACAAACCCGACGCTCAGGAGCTTCGGGGCCTCGAGGCTGGTACATTCGGTATCAACGAAGATCAGCATGGCCCCGTCCCCTGTGTCGACATGGCATGCAGTGCCGCTCGGAAGGCGACGTTGAGCGCATCGCGGGTCGTCTCCCGCGTCGCGGTATCCGGGCGGCCCGGGCCGTGGAAGCCATCGGCATGGCGGGCGAGCTCATCCCGGATGAAGGCGGCAAGCACCGGGGGCAGCACCCCCTCGCCCGTCTCGCCGGCGGCCCGCTTGGCAGCAAGGAGCTCACTGATCGCTGGGCGGATGGTCTCCGGGGCGACCGCCGCGACCAGGGTGTCGAACGCCACCGGCGGCACATCACGGTGCGCCTCGACGTACCGGATCGCCAGCAACGGACGCAGGACGTAGAGGACCTTCTTCAGTCGTACGCGCTCGCCGCCAAGGTTCTCGCGGGCATTGCCGCGGGCCATGTGGCTGTAGTGGTAGCAAAGCGCCCGGCTGTCGAACGCCTCCCGGGCGAGGCCGCGCAGCCGCGCGGCCAGATCCCCGTGCTCGCGATAGACGATGGGGCTGTGCAGCCATTCAAGCAGCGCCCCGTTGGTGCGCGTGAACAAATGCAACGCCTTGCGCACATCCCAGCCGACGACATCGAGATCGCCCACCATCGGCGGCTCGATGACATCGCGGCGGCGCTCGACGTCGAAACTGAGATACCACGTCGGTGGATGCAGGTAGAGAAAGCGCACGTCATAGTCGGAGTCCGGCGAGGCGAACCCCCAGGCGCGACTGCCGGACTCAACGGCATAGACCACCTGCACGTCGTGCTCGCGCTCGATGGCCTGCAAGCGCTCCAGAATGGCTTCACGCATAGCCATGCGCCTCCATTGCCTCACGGGTGAGCCGATAGACGGCGAGCAGGAACCGCACGTCGCTGTCGGCCTCGTGCTGTCGGCCGCCGCGCTCGGCTTCGGCCTGGTCCAGGATGCGGCTCGTCACCCGGTGCGGCAGCCGCGCGGTCGGGTCCGGGTGGATGTGCCAGAACGACCCGAGATCGAACGTCGGGTCCATGCCGGCAGCCTCGAACAGCGTCCCAAGCCAGAACCCGTCGATCCCTGGGGCATCCGCGTAGACCGTCCGCCCGGCGAGCACGGCGTTCATGCGCTCGGCGACCCAGACCACCGGCTTGCCGCAGTCGCGCAGCAGGTGCCACGGGATCCAGTGAATGGCCTCGGCGTCGGGGTCCCAGTCGTCCCAGCCGGGCGCGGGGTCGATGTAGTGCGCCTCCACACGCCCCATTGAGTCCGACCAGGCCACCTCGATGGGGTAGCTCTCGGGCCCGAGCCCCGACGCCTCGAAGTCGATCATGCACGGCCACGCAATCATCGGATGGCGTCCTCCTGGAGCAGCGCCTCGACGGTCTGGTAGGTCCCCGCCGGACGCTCGAGGCGCTGTCGGTTGCGACGGCCGAGCTCTCGCGCTCCGTGGTAATCCTCCCGGCCGAGCGCCCGGATCCTGCCTGCGCCGTTGCTCACGCCGGCAAGCCCGAGGCCGATCACCGTGCGTGAGCCATCGGCCGCGTCCCACCGATAGGCGACGTGGTGGTGGCCGTGGATGATCACCCGCGCGCCCATGGCCTCCGCGAGCTCGTCGAAGATGTGAAAGCCCAGCGGATGGCAGGCCGGGGCCTCATGGGTGACGAGCACGTCGGCGCGCTCGTCCCACAGCGCCTCGACATCCTCCCACCAGATCGCCGCTCGATTCTTGAGAGGCAGGCTGCCGCGCCAGCGCTCCCGCGGCGCGAGCTTGTGCAGGTAGTCTCGGCGCTTGGCAAAACGCGGCTGGCCGTCGCCCTCATGCGGGTGCCAGATACGGCCCTGGAAGTGGCCGCCGAGCCCGGCGATGCGCACCCCGGCGACATCGACCACGCGGGCGTGCAGGCACCGCTCGGCCAGGCCGGAGTCGACGAGGTTGGTGTAGTAGCGCTCCTGGTCGACGTCGTGGTTGCCGTGGATCCAGTAGACCGTCGTGGCGGCCGCTGCCGGGGCAACCGCCTCGTCCAGGGGGCGGTCGAGGTCGTAGTCGCCGATGAGAATCATCGCCGGTGGGCGATCGGCCGTGGCGACCTGATTGAGCGGGCCGAACACGCCGTGGGGGTCGCCCGCGAACGCAATCGCTTGCAGGGCCGTGTCATCCATCGTTGCAATCTCCTGGTCCTTGTTCGGTGGCCGCAGCCGGGGCCACGCGCACGACCCGGGCCGGGTCGAAGCCGGGCACCGGCTCGATGCCGGCATAGCCGCGCCCGTTGGCCACCACGCGGCAACCATGAATCGTGGTGTCGACGCACTCGTGGGTGTGGCCGTGGATCCACAGCGCCGGGCGCGCCCGATGGATCAACGCACCGAGATCCGAACCGTAGGAAAACGACAGCGGCGACCCGTCTGGGCCCTCCGGCGGATACGGCGCGTGGTGCGTGACTACCACGGGCACCATGGCCGCGGCGTGGGCACTAAGGACGGCTTGCTCGATGAACGCCGTCGAGGCCCGGTGCAGCCGCAGGGCTGCCTGCGGGAGAAACCGGTGCGCATAGGGTGCCGCCTCAGTGCCGCAGCGGATGCGCTGGAAGTCGTTCATCACATTCCGCGCCACGCGCAGCGCCTCGGGGTCGGCCCCGTTGAAGTCCGTCCACAGCGTCGCGCCGATGAAGCGCACGCCGCCGACATCCACCGTTGCGTCGTCCAATACATGGACGTTCTCCGTGCCGGCGGCAGCCACATGCTCGCGAAGCTTGGCGGGCAGGCGCTGCGGCGAGCCGCCCTTGTAGTACTCGTGGTTGCCGAGCACCTGGACCACGGCCCGGAACGAGGCCGCCTGCCGGGCGGCGAAGGCGGCCGCGTGGCGGTCCACGTCGGTGTCGCCGGCGAGCACGAGCACGCGGTCGCG
Source organism: Aquisalimonas lutea (assembly GCF_030409225.1). Taxonomy (GTDB): domain Bacteria; phylum Pseudomonadota; class Gammaproteobacteria; order Nitrococcales; family Aquisalimonadaceae; genus Aquisalimonas; species Aquisalimonas lutea. The sequence continues at coordinate 1,404,401 of NZ_JAUFPK010000001.1, read as the reverse complement.
GTCAGCGTCGGTGCAGGTAAGCTCGAACGCCGGGTCCTTGCGGCCTCGCCCGCGCCCGGCGATCTCGAGGTGCAGGTCGCTCATCACCCGCAGTTCCATGGCGCCTCCTCTCTTGGTGCCTCTTGATCAGGCCGTGCGCGCTTGGCGGCCCGGCTGTAGCGGCGTGTGATCTCGCGGTGAATGAGGTCGAGCATCGCCTCGCAGTAGTCCACGAGCCCGGCCTCGGACAGCGCCCCGCGGCCGTCGAGATCGCCGCGGCGCGGCGCATCCGCCTGCGCGAGCGCGGCGCGATAGCGCGCCTCGGCGCGTAGCAGCCCGGCGGACAGCGACCAGGTTGCGCCGCAGTGCAGCCCGGCCGCTTGGAGGCGGACTTCGAGGTCGAGCCGTGCAATGCGCCCGTTGCCGTCACGAAACGGGTGGATGAAGAGCAGCCGGTGGTGGGCACACAGCGCATCGAGGACCGCAGCGGCAGTCGATGCCGGCGTGCGCCCATAGGCGGCCGCCCAATCGCCCATCAACCCGGCCACCGCGGCCGCGGGCGGGGCCACGTGGTGGGCCACCGCGACGTCCTCGCGCCGAAAGCCGCCGGCGGGCCCGCCATCGACTACGCCTGCGGCGGCCAGCCGGCCATGTGCGCGGCACAGCGCATCGATCCACTCATTCGGGTCAGCGCTTTCGGCTGCGATTAGCGTCTCCCGGGCGTCCTGCAGGGCCGCAAAGGCCGCCGTTTCCCTGCTGTGAGCGGCAGTTAGCCCCTCGATGAGGTTGGAAGCGATCAGCTCCATGGCCACCATGTGTTGTTGCACACTGCAATCCCGGCGGTCCTGCGGCATGACCATGGACAGTGCCTGATCGTCCGCGACCAGGCGCTCGGCCTCCCGGTGCAGCCCAGCCAGCGCCGGGGCGCCGGCCGCGGGCCGGGGTGGTGTGAGGTGATAATCCATTGTGTCCCTCCTCACGCCGGTGCAGGTGCCATAATCGATGGCACACGGTCCCCATCGAGGGCGATAAGATGATCCAGGCCAGCGAGATCCATGACATGACCCGCGTGCTCGGCCTCGAAGAGGCCGGCAGCCAAACCACCGCGCTCCAATTCAGCGAGACGATCGCGCGCGGGCTGCCGCTGCGCTCGATTGAGCACGTCCGCCGCATTGTCGCGCCGCACTCGAGGACGTTCTCCACCCTGGTCATCCCGAAGCGGACCCTGGCCCGGCGCCGGAGAAAGCGCGAGCCCCTGAGCAAGAGCGAGAGCGAGCGCCTCGCGCGGGTCGCTCGCGTGTGGGTCATGGCGAAGGCGGTCTACAAGGCTGACGAGTTCGCACGCACCTTTCTCGGCCGGCCGCATCCGATGCTCGCCGGCCGCGTCCCGCTCGAGGTGGCCGTCGAGACCGAGTTCGGCACCGCGGCGGTAGTAGAGATCCTCGGCCGGCTGAAGTACGGCTCGGCTGCGTGAAGGGCGTCGGTGATCCATCACAACCTCCTTACAGCGGCGTCATCGGGTCGGTGACATCGACGAGCGTGAGCCCGGGGCGGCCCTCGGTGACATGCGCCCACTCGCCGTGCCAGGCCGGCTGCGCCAGGAACGCGCCCGAGTCGATGTGGACCCGGTTGCCAACGCACCAGGGGCGAAACCCGATATCCCCGCGGATCGTGTGGCCGTGGACGACATGGCGCACGTCCGGCAGCACCGCGTCCGGATCATCAGCACCGGGCGGTTGACCGGCCTTGAGGGCGCGGAGATACCGTCGGCCGCGCACGAGCGGGGCCAGTTGGCCCATGCCCGACTGGGCGGCGAACGCCCGCTCGACACGCTCGCGTAGCTCCGCCCAGGAGTTGTCCTCTTCGGGGACTTCCGCGTGGACGACGCCGACCCGGCCGTCGCCGACGGGGATCTCGAGCAGCCACGGCAGGCCATCGATGTGCGCTGCCGCCTCGGCTCGCTCCACGGGATCGAGTCCGGCCAGCCAGGGCTCGGTGGGCAGCCGGAAGCGCGCCACGTCGTCGGCGTCGACGCCGGGCGTGCCCTCGAGCAGCCGCACGGCGGCCGCCAGGTCGTGATTGCCCATGACGCTGACAAACCACGGCTCGTTCAGAAGTCGCAGGGCCGCGACGGACTCGGGGCCCTTGTCCACGAGATCACCGACACACACCACGCGGTCGACGACCGGGTCGAAGGCCACACGTGCGAGCGCCGCACGGAGGTCATGGACCATCCCGTGGACGTCGCTGACGAGGAAGTCGCGCCCAGCCGTGTTGCGCGGCAGCCGCTCGATGGCACGCCCGATCATGCGATCCTCCGGGTGGTGTTGAGCACGGGGACGGTGAGCCACCCCGCCGGGCGGGGCCGCCCGCTCGCCGGCGCGGTGAACAGCCCCGGCGCCTTGATGTGATCCCGGTCGCCGAGCACCCACGCCGTGCCTGCACCATCGGTCACGCCGCGGTGGCCGACGCCGAGCACGGTGAGGCGTCCGTCGGCGGCATCGAAGCGGTACGTGAGATGCGTGTGGCCGTGGACAATCAAGCCCGCGCCCATCGCGCGGGCGAGGTCGTCGATGACCCGGAAGCCCCGCGGGTGGCAGCTCGGCGCCTCGTGGGTGACGAGCACATCGGCCTTTTGGCCGCGCAACGCGCTGACGTCCTCCGGCCAGATCGCCGCGCGCCGGTTGCGGGGCAGCCCGCCCCGCCACCCATTGCCGCGGCCCATGGTCGCGATGAACTGCCGGCGCGTCCGCACCACCGGCGGTCCGGCCTCCGGATGCCAGACCTTCTCCTGGAAATGCCCTCCGAGCCCGGCCACGCGCACACTATTGAGGTCGACCACCCGACCGTGGAGGTTGCGCTCCGCCAGGGCGGAGTTGAACACGCAGTCGTAGGCGGCCTCGGTTCGCACGTCGTGGTTACCCGGGATCCACCACACCGAGCTTGTCGCGAGCGCCGGCGCGACAGCCCCCTCCAGCGGCACCGCCTCGAGCCCAAAGTCGCCGAGCAGGATCGTGACCGACGGCTCAACGAACTGGGCCATGGTGTTGATGGGATCAAAGACGCCGTGCGGATCGCCGGCGATGAGCCAGGTGGAATCGAGACAGGACATGGTAGGACCCCCAACGCAGCGAAGCCGGGCGGGGCCCGGCTTCGCGTGAACAAACAGCACAAACGAACGCGCAGCTCCCGCTACCTCCGGGGTATTCGGGTTATCTCCTGTATCCGCTGCGCGTGGATATTCATGCCGTCGTGCTCACTGTTGGGTGGTGATTTCAGGCGTAAGATAGCAGGGCTAGCTCCGCCCCGCAACCGCCATCCAATCTTAACCTACTGAACATGTTGAAATATCGACATGTCCGGTCTCACAACAACCCGCAGGTCTACCGCCACGATCAGAGATAGATAAGGGAAGAACTCCGCGCTGCAATCGACAGCGATTCGTGATCTCAAACCGTCACTCACAACCCGAAGCGCCTTTGAACTCTGCTGCTGCTGACCGTACAGGCGAGGGATGCAGGTTTCGCCACGAACTGACCTGTACGCCGGGACGCATGTCCCATGATTTATCAAATTTCTCTCGCCGGTCGGGACGTCTGCCTCAGGTCGTGATGCCTTTTACCTCCCAAGATGGACTCGCAGTCCATCGAAGGTCCACAGGAGGTTTCGTCATGGCAAAGCCGAGCGAGCNNNTGCTGTGCGCGGCCCAAGCAGCCTGCTTGCATTCGACGACGCGCATGCTGGCGGAATGGCTGGATGTCGAGATTATCAATGCCGAGGTCGCCGTTAGCGCCGAGGTCGATGTGCGCGGCGCCCTCATGGTCGATCCTTCGGTGCCGGTGTGCTTCCAGCGGATCCATTGCGACGTGCTTCTGGAAGTGCCCGTCAATACCCCGGGGCAATCGCTGAAAGCGTTGATGGGCAGCGCGGAACGCTGCTGCCCGGTGTTTCAAACCCTCAAAGGCGGCACGGAGGTAGTTGTCGACTGGCATATCGACCAGGCGGTGGGCCCCGAATCGAAGGAGGTTCGGCCTGAGACCGGCGCCCACCAAGAAGCACGCTCTTGACGCGAGTCCGGCAACCAGTGGTCCCAGGGCACTTGGCAGTGCCCTGAGCAACCATCAAGGAGGCATATCATGAACACGGCAGCCGAACCCGAGAAAGGTTCCATCCGCCCGCACAACGCGGGCCCGTCGGCGGTATGGTCCAGTGCTGGTGCTGCCTACGACGAGATCAGCCGAGGCATCTTGGACGCCATCGAGCACGCCATCAACCGGCTCCGACCCACCACGGAGATGCGCATCCTCGACGCTGCGACGGGCACGGGCTGGACGGCCCGCCGTCTGGCCGAACGGGGATTCCATGTCACCGGGCTGGATTTCGCCCCGGAGATGCTGGACGCGGCCCGGGAGAGCGCCACCGCCCGTGGACTACAGATCCCCTTCATCGAGGGCGACGCTGAGGCGATGCCTTTCGACGACGGCACCTTCGACGCCGTAATCTCCACCTTTGGCGTCATGTTCACCCAGCACCCCGAAGATACCGCCGCAGAGCTGGCCCGTATCTGCCGGCCCGGTGGCCGCGTGGTGCTCGCAGTGTGGACGCCGGACGGCAACGTCTTCGAGATGTTCCGGATCATCAAGGGGTATATGCCGGCTCCGGAAGGCGCGCCCCCTCCGTCACCCTTCGAGTGGGGCCGCACGGAGCGGCTCCGGGAGTTGCTGTCCGACGCCTTCGAACTGCGCTTCGAGGAGGGCACGTCGTACTACAGGGAGCCCGACGGTGCCGCTGCCTGGCAAACCTTCTCCGAGGGCTACGGCCCGGTACGCACCCTCCTCGGCAAGCTGGATGCGGACCAGCGCTCCCGCTTCGAGGCCGAGTTCACGGCCTTCCATGACGGCTTTGCCGACGAGCTGGGAATCACGGTGCCGCGCCAGTACCGCGTGGTCCACGGTGTACGGCGCTGACGGCCGCGGGAAGCCTCGGAACCGGGAAGCGTGCTGCAGCCCGAGGGGCTGCGGCACGCCCCTTCGCCGGAACCCGTATCAAGGTTGGTGCTCGCGCTGTCTATCGACGTGGCCTCGTTGAGCAGTTCCCGGGGAGCGTTTTCCTGGTGTGGCTGTCAGAAACCAGAAGTAGTTCCCGACCTATTGCGACCTTCAGCCGAATGCAATGACAACATGAGATTTAGAGTTTCTGAGAGTGTTTAATCCGACGGAACGCAGACGTTCCCAACCGTCGATCGAAGGTCCGCAACGGGTCGATAGCTTAACCTCCGAAGGTTAGACAAAGCGGGCCGACCCACAGCCAATAGGCTCTGAAGAACCCGGTACGGTTCACAGCGGAGTCCGTCCACCATGGTGGCGTGACTCACACCAACGAGCCTCCGGGAAAGCCAGTACCGTTCAAACGGAGGCGCAGCGATGCGACGGCCACAACCCTATCGGTGCTTATGTATCATGAGGCCGAATCTGACATCAGAACCACGAAGTGAGGGACCGTCGAATCACTCCCAGACCGGACGCTTGGATCGACGGGTCTAGGGGCGAAGAGCACGACAGCGCGATGGGCATCGTCGACTGCGAGGTCCCGTTCAACCGCAAGTTCTACGTGTTCAAGCCGCCGCGACCGCTGGGGGAGATCGATGCCGAACTCAAGAAATGCACCGACCGGATCAAGCAGATGATCGAGGAGCTGTCGGCGTGACGGAGGTGGTGATCTACGAGAGCGCCGCCGGCTCCGTCGAAGTCCGACTGGAACACGAGACAGTGTGGCTGCGGCAGGAACAGCTCGCCGAACTGTTCGGCCGGGACCGGACGGTCATCGGGCGCCACATCCGCAATGTCTTCAAGGAGGGCGAGCTGGATGAGGCGACCAATGTGCAAAATATGCACATTCCTTCCTCCGATAAACCTGTGCGCCTCTATAGCCTGGACGTCATCATCTCCGTGGGCTATCGCGTCAAGTCCCACGAGGGCGTGCGATTTCGCCAATGGGCGAGTCATGTCCTAAAGGACTATCTGACACAGGGGTACGCTGTCGATCGCGCACGTTTCGAAGCCAATGCCCGGGAACTCGAGGCGGCACTTGAACTCGTCCGCAACACGGCCCGCACACCGGCACTGACTACCGACGCCGGGCGTGCACTCGTCGATGTCGTCACCCGTTACGCCAACACCTTCCTGCTGCTGCAGCGCTATGACGAAGGCCTGCTGACCGAACCACCCGCGACGCGTGGCGGCACGCTGCCGACTGTCGACGAGGCCCAGCGCTCGCTCAATGAGCTCAAGCGCGCCCTCATCGCCCGCGGCGAGGCCACCGAGCTGTTCGCCCAAGAGCGCGGCGACGGCCTGGCGTCCCTGCTCGGGAACCTGGACCAGACCGTCTTCGGCGAGCCCGCCTATCCGAGCGTCGAAAGCAAGGCGGCGCATCTGCTCTACTTCGTGGTGAAGAATCACCCGTTTGCCGACGGCAACAAGCGCAGCGCCGCCTACCTCATGGTGGACTTTCTCAGCCGTAACAACGGGCTGATGGACGCCAAGGGTGAACCCGTGATCAATGACAACGGCCTCGCCGCCCTGACGCTCCTGGTCGCGGAATCACAACCCGCGCAGAAGGAGACGATGATCCACCTGATCATGAACATGCTGGCGCCGCCGGGGTCCAGCACCGAAGCATGAGCGCTATCGCGGCCAAGAACCTGACCGGATACAAGGTCCTGTCGGGAAGCGTCGAGCGAAAACGGCAGCATCGCCGTGCGGAAGGTCACGGCGTTCTCCGCCTCGTGCTCGCCGAGCAGTGTCGCGGCAGGGCGTTCACGCTGATAGCTGCGGTAGCTCGACTCGCGCAGGCAGCGCCGGATCGTCTTGCGATCCACCACTCCAAGGCGCCGCGTCAGCTCCGAGATCGATACCAAGTCCCGGGCCGCCGTGCAGAGGATCTCCTCCCAAAGCTCCTGGCGCACGATGGCAGCCTCCGCAGGTAAATGCCCCGCGTGCATCATGCGCCTGGGATCGTGCTTCGCCCTCGTCATGGCTCTCCCTCCTCGGTCTGGAGGGTGCGGGAAACTCAATGACCCACGGAGGTGCGGACGAAATCTTGGACTACATCGGAGGTAGTTCATGTACTCGTATGATGATTGTCTCAGGGCAGTGAAGCTCCATATCCAGTACGGCAGGAGCGCGACCGACACCATCCGGGAGCTTGGTTACCCCTCACGGAAGAACCTCCGGCGGTGGTATCGCACCTACGTCGAAACCGGGGATCTGCCCGAGCGGTCTCGCCCCAAATCGAAGTACTCAATCGCACAGAAGCAAAGGGCGGTTGATCACTACTTCACCCATGGTCGCTGCCTTGCCAGAACCAGTGAGGCGCTGGGGTACCCGTGTGTCGCGACGCTTCGAGCCTGGGTTGATGCACTCCATCCCGGCACGCGGCCGGCGACTGAACAGACGAACCGCTCCGGACCGAGTTTGAACCAGGTGTAACCGGGAGTGGGCGGATGACCAGTGCTTGCTGATCCACCGCTGCAGAGTCACGGGGAACGAGGAATCATGGGTTTCGCGGATGTGGTTGTTGTTCCAGAGACCCAAGAGACGAACCGCCTCTCTGTCGGTGTGACGACCGAGCCATTCGGGTGAAGGGGGGATCAATGGGCTCTCTTTCCAAATTGCTGAGCAGCGCAATGCAGTTGCGCTCAATATGTCCGCGGCCGCTTGCAGGCCCGGGCTCGTCGTCAACACCGACCCAGAGACAGGGCATTGCCCCGATGTATTGACTCACCCGCCGCTCCAATTTCCTGAAAGCGGACGGGGGAGAGGTATAGGCTGATAGTCAGGTTAGGGTCGGACAGCGTCCCTTGGTCACGGGATCGCGTTTGGTCAGAGAACGTCGGCGAATTCCCGCAGCCTTTCCGCCGTGACGACAAGCCCCTGCGCCGCGAGGGTATCAAGATAGGTGTCGACTGGTTTCGGAGGGTTGCGGAGAGCAGCGCGGTGACGTTTCGCCGTCGTCACAACCGCCCCTCATGCAGATCGAGCTGCTGTTCCACGAAAGTATCCGGGTGAACGGCCTCAATGCCGTAGGGCGCGAGCGACGGTGCCGGAAAGTCTCTCAGGTTGATGGTCACGATTGTCTGCGCACCGGCGCGGATTGCGGCAGCAAGAACGTGTCGGTCATCGGGGTCCGGCAGCGATAGTCCCTCAATCAACGGCTCATAGCCTTCAACAAGGCAGTCGGGGACCGCTTGATCCATTAGCGAGCGTGTTCTCTTGAGCGCGTCAGCCAGATCAGGACGCGTTGTCAACAAGCTTCGTGTCCACTCCTCATGAATCCGGTCGGTCCATTTGGCTGCGAACAGCCCGGCGGTTGCCAACCGGATCAGGAAATCCCGCATGGGTGCCGGGTACAGCACGCACGCATCAAACACCACCACGAAGCGCACGTCAGTACCCCATGTCCAAGTCCTGCGCCTGCTCGGTCAGTGCATCCAGGGCCTCCTGGCTGGTGCGATCGCGTTCAGCCTTGTACGCCAGCAGATCCTGGTATCGAATCCGGCGATGGGTACCTACCTTCGAAAAGGGAAGCTCCCCCCGCTCGAGAAGTTTGACGAGATGCGGCCGGGAGACATTGAGGATGTCTGCAGCTTCCTGCGTCGTGAGCTCTGCGTGCGTCGGCACGATCGTCACTGCATTGCCCTGGGCCATCTCGCCAAGCAGGTCACGCAGCAGCGCGAGCGCCTGGCGCGGCAGCACCAGATCGGTGCCGTCGAGCTGAACCCGGGCCCGGTCGGAGTCCGGCTGCTGAGCCAGAAGTCTGCTCAGCTCCGTCGCGCTGGCACGGGCCAGGGCAGCAGCCTCATGACCGGGGAGCTGGTTGTCGCCACTGGGTGTCTGCATGGGAACTCCGGAGTGCGTGTGTGCTCACCCGACAATAATCGCAATAACCGTAAAACGCAACAAACGAAACACCGCCTGCAGCGCCAAACGTCAAGAGAGCGGGCGAGCCCGTCATGGTCGATGCTTAACATCCCACCCTCTGCGGAGATATAGAGCCATGACCACCGCCAACCCGCCCCGCCAGCAGACAACCGAACGCGCCCCTTGGAACAAAGGCCACCTGATTGGTCCGAAGCCCCCGCTGAAACTCCCTGAAGTCTGGGGCATTCGCATCCGGCTTCAGCTCGACCAGAACAGGCGCCAGCTCGCTCTGTTCAACCTCGCGATTGACAGCAAACTCCGAGGCTGTGACCTCGTCAGGCTCCAAGTTCGTGATGTCGTGCATGGCGGGAAAGCAGTCAAGCGAGCCGCTGTCATCCAGCAGAAGACGGGGCGACCTGTCCAGTTCAAACTCACGCCCAATACCCGACGGGCTGTCGAAGAGTGGGTCGATGAGGCCCACCTGCAATCCGGGGATTACCTTTTCCCGAGCCGCATCCGCGGTTCCCCGCACATCTCCACTCGGCCGTACGCAAGAATCGTAAAATCCTGGGTTACCCAACTCGGCCTCGACCCCGCCGAGTACGGCACCCATTCACTTCGCCGAACCAAGGCGACCTTGGTGTACCGGCGCACACGGAATCTCCGAGCCGTGCAACTCCTGCTTGGCCATACCAAACTCCAAAGCACCGTCCGGTACCTCGGGATCGAGGTGGACGACGTACATTAGATGTCGGAACAAACTGAAGTCTAGCGGGATAACTCGTCGGGCCGCGTCCATGGAGGGGCGCTGTCCGACCCGAAGCCGACAGTCACTCAGTATCCGCCGACGTCCGCTGTGAAACGGTCAGCAGCCATCAAACGCGAGCCGCAGCCCGCCGAAGTGATGCCGGGCATGGGGTTCGAAGAAGTTACGGAACGAATGGCGTCTTAACCCCGGTTCGGTATAGATGCTACTCCCGCGCAGAACGAAGTGATGGCCGTCAAACCAGGGTGTCGAGTAGCCGTCGTAGGGGAAGGCACGGAAGCCGGGATAAGGTGCAAGCGTGTTAGAGCACCACTCCCATACATACCCGACGTTCTGCAGCAGCCCGAGGTCTGCCGCTGCTTCCCACTCGAACTCGTGCGGCAGACGTGCACCTGCCCAGGTAGCGAAGGCATGCGCCTCGTAGAAACTGACCCCGCTGACGGGCGCCTCTGCTGCCAGGGCCTTGAATCCATATGCTCCCTTCCATGCGAAACGGCCCACGTGATCAATGTGCCAGGTCCAAGGACAATCAACGCCGGTGGCACGCAGCCACGTGGCACCCTCGACTGACCACCAAGGCGCCGAAGGATCGTATCCGCCTGCGGACATGAACGCGAGCCATTGCGCATTCGTGACCGGCGAACACGCTAACTCACTACCAGCGAGACACACTGTGTGCGCAGGGCGCTCATTGTCATAACCACGCACATTGTTGGTGCCAACCGAATACTCGCCCGCAGGCAGCCTTACCGAGGTTCCGGAGACGGGGGCAGGTCGCACTGCCTCCGACAGAGGTAGATCTGCTGTCTGGTGGTCACCAACACTCATCGCTGCCAGGCAGTAGCACAGCGTCTCGCAATGCTGGGCGTAGTGCTGTTCCAGAAAATGCGCCAGATAGCCTTCACGCATCATAGGATGCTCAGCCAAGGGCACGGGTGGCTTTGCGAGGAATTCTAATGTGCGACGGTGCACAGAGCCGGCCCAGTGTCTCAGTGCCTCGCCACTGGGAAGGCGACAGCCACGTTCTTCCTTGCGATTGCGCTCCGGGAAATAGAGGTCGTGAAGCTCCTCATCAGCCTCAGCGCCTAGGATGGTCTCCTCAATCCAGAAATGCTCGACCAGCGCGCAGTGGCCGATATGCCACCCCACGGGGCTGAGCTCCGGGTGATACTGGGTGCGGATCTGCGAATCGTCGAGCTGACCTACAAGCTGAAGCGCCCAAGCATGGTGCCAGGCCAGCGCTTCAAGTGGATCCTGGCGAACAGGGGGTCGCGCAGCTTCAGAGGGGAAAGATCCGTACATCATGCCCTGGCTCCAAGACTGCAACGTGATGGGGCGGAACAGCATCCCAGCCAGGGTCATCGTCCAGCGGCTCCGAGGCGGCTAAATGGCCTCCAGCAAACGCATGGTGTCCGCAATGAGTATATAGACTGGGACACTCAAGGCGGATTGCGTGGCGTAGCGCAGTGACCGTGTTTCCCTGGGACACTACGATGTTGAGAAGCGCCCCGAGCTTTTCCTCGCGCAGCCAGTCAACGAGACGCTCGACCGTTACGCGCAATGCGCTGAGCAAATTCCCGTCATGCTCGTGGACTTCTTGCCGCAGCAGAGCAAAGAGATACTCCGAATCAGTCGTCCCATGCACCGTACTTTCAAACGCCGGAGAGAGGGTACTCCTTAGCGGGCCGCGGACCGCAGTGCTGAAGTCCTCGATGAAACCGTTGTGCAGGAAAAGCATGCCGTCGCCGCTGAACGGTTGCGTATTAGCGTAGCCACTGGAGAGAGGGTCCGTGGCGCTACGGACGTTCGCCAGCCAGGTGCGGCTCGCTAGAGACCGACCAAGACTCTCCAAATTCGGCTCTGCCCATGCAGGCAGGAGGCTCCGATATACCGCGGGTTGCCCATCCTCCGGATACCATCCGAACCCGATCCCATCAGCGTTGACAGTTGCCGAAAGGGTCTCCTGTGGCGCGTGGGCCTGCTGAATGAGACTATGAGGCGGTGTCAGCAGGAACTCCTCCAGCCTCACCGATCTCCCCGTATAAGCGGCCAATCTGCACACGAAAATTTCCTAAAGTCATACAACAAAGCAAAAAAATAATACGAAACCTACGCACGGCCAAGTAGGCGCAAACAAGCGCTGAGGCCCCCGGATAACTGACCGGTCAAGAGTCGAGAATTCCGGTCTGTGCGTGGTCTCGTCGGAACTCCTCCGGGGTGCAAATTCCCAAGTAGCCATGCGGGCGGTCACACTTGTATTCGCATCGCGAGACGGCCTTACGGGTGTTTTACTTTGTGACCATCATCCGGATAGCAGACGTTGGTGCGACCGAAGTCATCGGCGGCATCGGGTCCGCATCAGGCCATGATGGGACCGGTTTCAATGTGAGTGTCACGTGAGGTATCAGTCGATATCCATGGCGCCGTGAAACACGCCAAGGATGTCGACGGCCTCGCTACGCTTGATCAAGTACGCGATCCGATAGTGGCCGTACTGGAGAATGCGGATCTCGCCGGCTGGCAGCGATTCTTAGCGGTGCCCCATCTCCGGGAAATCGCTCAACATCTGAGCTTTGCGATAGATGCCCTGTACTACACGGCCAGCGACCGCTGGATCATCGTGGGCAATGTAGTGGTGGATGTCCTGCAGCCAACGCTGTGCCTCCCTCGTCCAGTGCAGCTCTGCCACGACCGGATGCGCTCCTGCATCTCCTGATTGCTGACTGTGCGGCCAGCGTCTGAATCGGCAAGAACGCAGTCAATCATCCTCGCGAACGCCAGTTCGCGGGGGAGCTCCACGTAAGAGCTGTCCTCTGGCTGGGCTTCAATGATCCTAACCATGTGCTCTTTCGGAGTCGCCACAAGTCTCTCCTCGCCAGGACCGACCTTTTCAGTGTACTCCCGCGAGTTTGGGCGGCGAAAGCTGGTTGTCGCTGCAGAGCGAGGGCACGAGATCCCGAGCTATAGCCCACTCATGCCTGCCAGCGTGAGCAGCGCCAGCTCGCCGCCGATAGCACCCAGCGAGACCGGTCGTTCCCGACGCTCAAAACCCTGCGCCGTGGTGATCCACCGCGGCTCCGCATCGCCTTCCTCTGGCGGGACGCCATTGGACGAGAACAGCGCCTGCACGCTGCCGTCGGCCACTGAGAGCACGGTGATCCGGAAGCGGTCAGGCCCATCACGACGCAGCTCCACCACGAAGTCCGCGTGCTGGGCCAGCGAGCGCATTTCCAGCCGCGCCAGGTCGGGCGACAGGCGCGAGAAGCTGCCGTCTTCCAGGGCATTGTCGGTGATGCGCATCAGAGCGCGCCGATCGAGCACGCGGATCCCGGCGCCGCGCAGGCGCTCGACGAAGCCCGCTTCCAGCGCGAACGCGAGCCGCGCCGAACCGGAGTTATCCCTCGGGCCGCCCCGCGTCTCGGACTGGGCCGCGAGGCTGAGCTCCGTATCCTGACGGGTGGCGCCCTCCGGGCCGTCACTGCGCACCGATTCGCTGCCCACCACGACACTGCGCTGGGTGCTGGCCCAGTCGCTGACCCGGTCGCCGAAGGCGCGATTCCAGTACACCGCCATGGCCGGGGGCGCGTCACCGAAGCGCTCGGCGAACGCTGCGAGAATGGCCTCGGCGTCGCGGGTCCGCCCGGACGTCTGCTGCTCGGCGGCCCGGGCCTGGCTGGTCAGCGGCCCCTGGGCCGGCGCCATCATCGGCGCCGGTGCGTGATCCTGCTGGGCCAGGGCCGGGCTGCCGAGCAGCAGCACCATTGAGACTACGACGGCTGATCGACTCATCATCGCAGCTCCCGTACTTCCACCCGGTACTGCAGCGGCTGATCGCTGGTCGAGTACTCACGGTAGGCCGTCAGGCTGTTCGCCGAGGCAGTAAAGCGCTTCCATACGGCGTCGGCATCCGTGGGCACACCGTCTCGGTCGACGAAATGCGTGCGCGCCTCCAGGGTGTAGTCAGCGTCCGTGTGGTTGCGGATCACGGCGAACACCTCGGTGGTCCCCGTCTCGGTGCGCCGCTGGCCGTGCCGCTCCACGGACAGCCGATAGCGCCCGCCCTCCCCGAGCAGCCCGTCGCTCCAGGAACGCTGGAGGTTGTAATCGGTGAATACGACGCTGTTGTACTCAACCGGCTCGGTACGCTCCGTGAGGCGCTCGGAGTCGCTAGGCAATCCCTGGCACCCGACCACGAGAAGAAGGGCCGTGACCACGGCCGCGGTTTTCCGGATGATACGCATGCTGATCTCTCCTCGATTCAGTTGTCCTGGCGGGAGCTGATGTACGCCAGCCCGTTGCCCTGGTCGTCGAAGTGCACGGCCGCCTGCATCGGCGCGCCCACGGGCGTGCCGTCGTCGTCGACGAACCGCACGGCAAGCTCCTCGCCGGGGGCGACCTGCAGCGGCAGGATATGGAGCGTATCCGGGAGACTCGCCCAGTAGCGTGTGTCCGCGCGCACGTTTGAGGAAGCCGACAGCCCCTGAGCCGCAACGCTGACCAGCGTGACAGTGGCGTAGCCCGCGGCAAGCACGCCCCCTCCGGCAGCACTCAGGCCGGCCAGCGTGTTATTGCGGCTGATGTCGCTCAGGTTGGCACCGACCTCCGCCGTATCGGACTTGAACTCCACCTGGCCCTCGACAATCCGGTCGATGGCGCGCCCGCCGCGGGTGGACGCCTGGAAGAAGACATCCTCGATTGGGTAGAGCGGCTGCCAGCCGTCGCCGCTCGCCAGCTCGGCGCCTGTGTCGTCGAAGCCCCGCCCGCGCCGGTAGACGAGCTGGTAGTGGCCGACACCGTCGGCGAGTTTGCGCGGCGCCGTGCCCGTCTCGGCCACCAGCAGCACATTGTGCCGGGGCTCCGGGATGGGCGCGTCCGGCCGGAACGCCTGCAGTTCCTGGAAGTGCTCTTCGGCGAGCTGGGTGCTGCCCATCTTTTGCGCCGCCCACCCCATGAGATAGAGCAACGAGGCAAAATCGGCGCTGTGCTGCTCTTCCTCGGCAAAGGCGTCCTGGAGCAGACCGCCAAGAAAGCTTGCGCGGGCGTTGCCGTAATCGCCGTCCTGGAGAAACAGCAGCCCCAGGTAGAAATAAACCATTGAGCGCTCATACGGCTCGCCCTTGAAGTCCTTCTCCGCTTCCTCATACCAGCGGCTGCGCGCACGCCGGGCGGCCTCGTTGTCCGCGTAGACGCTCTCGATGTTCAACCGGGCCTCGTTGAACGCCCGCCGCGCTTCCGTGAAGTGGTCGTTGCGGTAGGCATGCAGCCCGACCTCCATGAGGTTGAGGACCTCGTTGCGCCGGCCCTCCTCGTAGAGGGTCTGGTAGTGCGAGCGCAACGCCGGCGGCTGCGCAGCCACATGGTCGCGCTGCGCCTGCGACAGAGTCGCACTCTCGTACTCCTTGGGTCCGGTGGCGCACGCGGCGAGGAGCACCCCTGTACCGGCAGCGACCAGCAGGCCGTACCGGTTAGCGATACAGGACATTGTCCTGCGCGGCTTTGCGCATCTCATAGAGGCCACTCCACACGATCGTGCCCAGTTCCAGGTCCACCATCTCGAATGTCACCTGCGTGTAGCGCGACTGCGTCTGGCTGTCGCGGTCCACCGCGTCAAGGGAGGTGATGCGCCCGCGCAGCCGGTAGTCGGCCCCCGCCTGAGCGGCGGTCTCCCGAATGGTGCCGCTGTCGACCACGCCGTCGCGCTTGGCGTCGCGCTCCTGCTGCACCATGTCTGCGGACTCGCGGGAGACGAAGACCATGCGCCCGTTGGCCGCGCGGTTGAGCTCGATACGCAGGCGGTCGGTGAGCTGGTTGGTGTTGATCACCGACGAGCTCTCGTTGTCCAGATAGGCGTTGTCGATGATCACCCGCGGCGGCACGTCGCGGCCCGCGAGCATGCGGTTGCGCAGCATGTCGCGCATCATCTCGTCGGTCATGGCGACCACGTCCTGGCTCTCGATGCCGACACCGCCCACCCGGCCGGTGGTCTCCGGGTCTTCATACACGGTTGGCGTACCCGCCACGTTCTCCACCTGGTTGCCGGCACAGCCGGCGAGCAGCGCCGCCGCGGCAACCGGTACAAGGGCACGCGCGGCACCGGCGGGAAGAGTGAATCGTGTCATGGCATCTCTCCGTTCAAAGGGATTCGTCGACCTGCGCCAGGAGTTCCTGGATCGCGGGATGGAGCGCGACGGTGACCGCCGCTAGACACTGAAAGGCGGGGTGGTGACTCACTGCACGCGCGCCACCGCGGCGGCAAACTCCGGATAGACGTCCACCGTCGCCCGCATGACCGCCTCCAGGTTCGGGTTGTCGTGGTAGTGCGCGATCAAATAGCGCGCCATGTGGTCCAGCGACGCGAACGAGCGATCCGAGGTCTCACGCAGGAAGGCCTCGCCGCCGATGGCGTCAAGCGCGGTCTGGCGACCCGCTTCCTCGCCGGCGGCGGAGCCGATAATTGCACCGGCAGCGGCGAACAGGAGCCCACCGGCGCCGCCCATGCCTTCGCCCAGCTCGCTCATCACCGCGCCCGCGCCAGCGACCCCGGCCGCCGCGCCCACCGCCGAGCCGGCGGTCGCGCCCATGGAGACGTTCTGCGCCTGGTTTACCCACTCCGCCACCGTGTCGTCGCGGGTGAATGGGCTCATGTAGCGCCCGGCGGTGCCCTCGATGACCAGGCCGCGGGTGCGTGCGCGCTCGTCCTCACTGATCTCGCCGCCCTGCTCGGCGAGAATGGCCAGGTACGGGCCAGGGCACGAGGCGGCCTCCTCGATGTGCTCCCCGTTCTGATAGCAACGCCGGAACCACACGCTTCGGTCGGCCGTGTTGTACGTGATCGCCCAGCCGTGGAAGGCGTCATCGAGCTCGCTGAACTCCTTCAACAGGTTGGCGCCCTGGTACATACGCACATCGCGTGAGCGCGGCGACGTGCGGGTGTTCACCCGCGTCGTCGCCGCACCGTTGGTCGGATGGCGGCGGAAGATCACCTGCTGCTCCACCTCGCCCGATGCACTGTAGTCACTGTAGTAATAGGCCGCGGCAGGCTCGGTTTTCATGGCCTGCAGCCAGAGGCCATCATAGGTGCCGGCCCGGAACGTGCCACCGGCGAACGTCCCCTTGGCGTTGGTGGACACGGCGAGAGCGGCGTGTTCACCTACCGGCTCGCCCGCCTCGAACGTTCCGCGCACGCGGTACGCCGTGTCGGAGAGTTCGGCATGCGAACCACCGGAGCCGGACCACTGGTAAATCTCCGGCAACCGCATGGAGGCGACGGCCTCCCCCTCAAGCCCGTCCGGCCCGCAGGTGCCCTCCAGGACCACGGCACGAAACGTGGACTCGTAGAACGTCACCTCGAACGCCTTGTGCCGCTCGTTCGCCCGGCGCATCTCCGCGGAGCGCTCCTCCAATGTCACACCCAGGGCCGCCCGGTAGGCCTGCTCCCGGGTCAGCTCGCAGACGCCGACGTCCGCCGATGAGTACAACGCCTCCTGCGACCGGCCGAAGCGCTCGAAATCGGCCTGGAACTGCTCTTGCCATGCCTCCAGCCGCGGAGTCCCAAGGGCCGGCGGTCCCTCCTCGAGCGAGGCCTGGTACTGCTGCCGATTCAGATCCAGAACCATCTGGGCTCGCTCTTCCGGCGTCGCCTGCGGTCCGGCACACCCGACGAGCAGTACGCACCCCCCCGTCAGCGCCGCCCAAGCGGGGAGCGCGCCCGTGCTCTTGTCATTTGTCACTGCCCTGCCCTCGTTGTTCTTGCCGGCATGGTTGTTGGTTGGTTCGATGCCGGTATGCGCAGAACTACCAGCGGCACGCAGAGAAAAAAAGCGAACCGAGTCGCAGTTTTCAGGATCCTGGAACGTACGTACCGGGCAATCCCCATTAATGCGAAGTCGTTCCGGACCGTGGGGAGAGGCGGGCGCCGTGGAGGTACGCTACGGGCGCCACCCCTTCGATCTTTGGACCAGTACCCTCCCTACATGGCCGATCATGCCGCACGCTCGGCCACCAATCCTTCAGAGAAATTGCAGCTGACCGAGCGGCTTCGAACCAGGATCACGGACCGTGGCGAATGGCCCAATGGCTTTTTGCGCACGTTGCGGACCGCCGTCGAAGAGAAGATTGCACGACGAACGACCGCATCTGCAGGATCAGACGAGGACGAACTCGAGAGTTTTGAGCAGCACCTCTTGGGGTTCTAACCCCTTGAAGCCGTTTACTACCTCTGCCGACGCTGCACGTTTTCGATGCCATCGCTCGGCCGAACAGCTTCTCCCGGCCGGCGGCGGAGTTCCGCATCAGCCATAGCGCTGTCAGTCACCGGATCAAGCAATTGGAAAACTGTCTGGGGAAACCCCTATTCGTGCGGGCAGGCCGGCGCCTGAGACGCTGACGTGGGTTGCCGGCGGTGCAGGGGCCGCTGGAGTAAGCGTGGCTGCGCCACTGCATCGCCGGTGTGATAGGTTCAGCGAACCCGGAATTCGCTGACCAGTTCCTGCAGCTCGGAGGCCAACCGTGAAAGTTCCTGACTAGCGCCGGTCGCTTCGTTTACTGCGGTACTCGTCTCAGCAGCCACCTCGTTGATGGAAGTCACGTTGCGGTTGATGTCCTCGGCTGTGGAGGACTGCTCCTCCACAGCACTCGCTACCTGACCCGCCATGTCCGTGATGCGGTTAACTACCTCGGAAATGCTGTCGAGCGCCGCCACGGTGCGCTGGGACTCCTGAACGTTGGTCTCAGCGCTCTCGGTGCCGCGCTCCATGACCTGCACCGCTCGCTGGGTGCCATCCTGGAGCTTCTCGATGATGCCGTCGATTTCACCGATGGAGTTCTGGGTGTTGCTGGCCAGGTTGCGCACCTCGTCGGCGACTACGGCGAAGCCGCGTCCCTGCTCGCCGGCCCGCGCTGCTTCAATGGCGGCATTGAGTGCGAGCAGATTGGTCTGCTCGGCGATGCCTCGGATAACCGTGAGGATGCGACCGATATTCTCGCCTTGCTGCTCGAGCTCCCGAATAATGTCGGCGGCATCGCGGACCTCCGAGGAGAGCTGATTGATCGCCTGGGACGATTCGGCCACCACCTCGCGGGCCTCGTCCGCCTTGGTGCTTGCCTCGTTCGCAGCGTCGGAAGTCTCCTGAGTGTTCCGCGCTACTTCCTGAACCGTGCTGGTCATTTGGTTCATGGCAGTGGCCACTTGGGCGGTTTGGTCGCTCTGCTTCTCGGCGCCCTGCCGGGTCTGTTCTGCCGTAGCCGACATTTCTTCCGCGGAGCTTGCAACACGGGTGGCAGCATCATTGATCCGCTGCATCATGCTTCGCAGCCGGTCGGCCATGCCATGCATGGCGTTGAGAAGCTGTCCGGTTTCGTCCCGCGCCGTACTCTCGCATGCCACTGTGAGATCACCGTTACGAATGCGGTTAGCTACGCCGACGGCGTGCTGCAGCGGTCGCGTCACAGAGGTGGTGATAAACCAGCCGGCACCGCCGGAGAGCAGGATGCCAGCGAGGGCACCTCCCAGCAGCATGTAGCGCGTTTGGTTCTCCAGTCTGGTAACCGCCGCGGAGCGCTCGGCGAGAAGCTCCCGCTCGATGTCGATGAACTCGCCGAGGGCGGCACGCATCTCCTGCATGATCTCCCGGCCTTCGCCCATGCCAACGGCCAATTCCCGGAACGCGGCGGTGCCGGGTTCCGCATTGGCGCGCGCTTCGACGCCGGGAGCAATGTGGTCGTTCATCCACGTATCGTACGCGCCTTCTAGACGGTCCATTTGCTCGTTGAGCCGCGGCAGATCCGACATCTCCTCGCGAAGCTGTTGGAACTGATTCTCTATCTGCTCGCGACCGCTGCGGTATCGCTGAAGAAACTCGTCGTTGCCGGTGGCCATGTAGCCGCGTTCGGCGCCCTGGATATTGAGCAGCGTCTGCAACGTGTCGTCGGCATACCCGATGACGTCGTACGTGTGCTCGTTGATATCTACAGCGTCCGTCGTGCGAGCAAAGTTGATCAGAGCCACGATCACGACTGCCACGAGTATGGCAATTACAAGGGCGTACCCGAGCCCGAGACGCACGCCGATCCTGAGGTTGTTCATCGCTTGTCCCCGAAACTTGGCAAGAACTTATATCGTCTTTCGCGACGCTGCGGACCCAGGTGACCGTATGGCCGCAACTTGCATCGCAGGGATCGGCAAGAAAGATCAGAACTTGAGAGTAGCGGAGTGCTGCCCCAGCCTCATCCGCCGGGGTCCGAGGAACTCGCCGACGCTTTCCTCGGTTCGATCATAGCCGCTCACCGCAGTCGCCTTCATGGTGTGCTGTTACGGGTCGTCTCCACCGCCGTGACAGAGACCTGCTCCGCTGCGGCCACTATCTGCGACGCCTCGGCGGCGATGGCAACCGTCTCAGCGCCCGGCGCAACGATCTGCGGCGCGCTAGCTGCGCAGTGCGGGGCGCTACGCCAAGCATTGGGAGATTCTACGGTAACGCCTTGTCCGCGCTCCCAGGGCTCGTGAGCGCATCCCAACGCGCAATCCGTTTGATAACGACAATGGACAAGCTATAGACTTTCCAAAGGTGTTTCATGGCAATCTTGACAATGTTTTCCTCGATTCCGTCAGCAGGTCCACCCGCGTTTATGCCATAGGTTCCCTTCTTGCCGCTTACGTCTCGCCAACCAGGTTCTGAACGTCCTCCGCCGCCTCCGTGGCAGGGTGAAGATCCTCCCAAATCAGAAGCGTTTCGACACGGCCGATGGCCCCGCCGTGACGGAGTTCTTCATCATCGACCAAGGTTAACCGCCAATCCCTGGGCGACGCTGGGTTTTCGTCGGGAAATGGGCTCGCGCACGCAGTTATGTTTCACCCCGGCCCGGTTAGCCGGAGTCCTCGCTGCACGTTGTTTCGCATGCGTCATCGCTTTGATCGCCGGTAGTGCCGCCATCGCGAACGACCTTGGCGAAGAGGTTCGCGTCGCCGGCGTGTCCTATCTCGGTGACCTGCCCACGGTCATCGCGGACCGCCGAGCATTTTTTGACACCGAGGGGCCCACCATATCGGTGGCGTACTCGGCGTCGGGGCGAGAGAACCTGGCGCGCCTGCGCGATGGAGAGACCGATTTCGCCCTGATGGCGCTCACGCCTCTCACCCTGGACTTCATCGCCGATAAAACACCCGGCCAGCCCGATGATCCGGTGATCCTCGCAAGCCTGGTGCACTCCACCCGTCTCAACCAGGTTGTCACCCTGGATGGTTCCGGTATACGCAACCCCGAGGACTTGCGCGGCCGCCGCGTTGGGCTCATGCGCGGAACCAACGCGGAGTTCATTTGGTGGCTGTTCGCGACCTACCACCAAATTGGGCCTGACGATGCGGTGTTGAGTGACCAACCCACGTCGGCACTAGCCGATGCTCTGGTCGAAGGCGATATTGACGCAGCAGTGCTTTGGGAGCCCTGGACGTCGCGGCTCCGGGAGCGCGTCGGCGAAGGCGTCCGCGTTCTACCAGGGAGCAACCTGTACACGGCGAAGTGGGTGCTTGTCACACAGCGACGCACGGTCAATGAGAACTCGGACCTCGTCCAAGCCCTTTTAGCGGGCTATCAGAAAGCAATCGCTTTTATCATCAACGAGCCAAATGTGGCCCTGCGCGCCTACGGGCGCCACACGGGACAGGAGACTCGGTACGTGGAAGACCAGTGGCAAGCACTCGACTTCCACTTGAACCTGAACTGGACGGTAATCGCCACCATTCAACAGCAACTGGACTGGGCGCGGAGCGCGGGCTACGAGATGGCTAATCCCGAAGTGCGCGTTCGCGACCTCATCGAAGCGGGACCACTGCGTTCTCTTGCCCCCGGCGCCGTCGGCGTCCCCAGTCATACCGGAAGCCGCGAGACAGTGCAGTGAGGCTCATCAACCTCTCCATTGCCAGCATTGTCTTCTGCCTTGTCGGCCTCGTTGCGCTCGCCGTGGTCGCCGTGGCAAGCATCCAGCGAATGGAGACGAAAAACGCCGAGATCGCGGAATTGCTTGAACTCAACAAGCGGATCGACGACATCTCTGCCGCCAGCGACAGCCTGCTGCTCTTTGGCGCCGATCCGGATTTGTGGGAGGCGTTCCAGGCCGACCTCCGCCGGATCGAGGAGCGCCTGGAGCGCTTCGACACGTCCTACCCCAATGCAGCGCAGGGTGCCAGGCAAATCGCCCTTATCCACGAGGTGCTACGCTCCGCCGCGGCGAGTGATGCACAGCCGGCCTCACCCGAAGGCAACCGGTCCAGCCGTGCATTGTCGCCGCTGGACATCTCGGCGCGCAGCCGCATTATCATGAATCAGATCGCAGGCCACGGTGTTGCGCTCGACCATGCCCTCGATCGACTGGTTCGGCAGCGCCGTGAGGACATCGCCCAAGAGTCGCGCTGGATTACCGGGACGTTCGCGGGCTCCGCCCTGTTGTTTGGTGGCCTTTGCGTCGCCGCCTTTGGCCTGATCCATCACCGCCTTGGGGGTCCGGCACACTCGATCGCGCAAACCGTCAACCGGGTGCGAAGGGGCAACTCGGGCGCAAGAGCGCGGATACGGGGCACCGACGAAATGGCGATGCTGGCCGCCAGCTTTAACGATTTGCTCGATGAGCAGGAGCAAGCGCGAGCACGCCTGGACGAACAGCAGGAAAAGCTCAATCGGCTTGCCTACGACGACCAGCTCACGGGTCGGCTCTCCCGCAATGGTTTCATTCGAGCGGTCACCGAGCGATTGCAGATGGAGGGCTGGCAACGTTCTGCCTCCATGGTGATGCTGGACATCGACGAGCAATGGAACATCAACGATGCCCATGGTTACGCCGCCGGCGATGCCTTCCTCGTCCGGGTTGGCGAACGCCTCATGAGCGCCGCTGGCGAGAACGCCCTGGTCGGTCGTGTTGGCGGCGACGAGTTCGTCGTTTTCCTTCCTGCGAACCATGAGGCATCTGCGGGCGAGATGCGATCAGCGTTGGGTGCGGCCTTTGATGTCCCGTTTTCATTGAGCGGCCTCTCCGTTGAAGCGAATGCCCATTTTGGATACACCGAGCTCGGTGACCGACAACGGGACCCGGAGACACTCCTGCGGGAGGCGGAACTCGCGCTGTTCCACGGACGTGCGAACGCCAGCGGCCAGTGGTTCGCCTATACGGAGAGCCTCTATGAGACAACGCGCCAGCGCATCGACATTGTCCAGGAGCTCCGCAATGCGCTCGTCAACAACGAATTCGAGCTTCACTTTCATCCGAAAGTCGTCCTAAAGACCGGGGAGGTGGCCGGCTGCGAAGCGCTCGTGCGCTGGCACCACCCGGAGCGCGGGTTGCAATCACCGGCAGTCTTTGTCGAAATCGCCGAGCAAAGCCAGCTCATGATTCCCATCGGGGAATGGGTCCTGAACGAAGCCTGCCGGCACCTGCGTCAATGGCATGATGCAGGGTTCAATGTGGGCCACATGGCCGTCAATGTCTCCCTCGTCCAGTTCCAGGTCGGCGACTTTACGCAGACCGTTCGCGACGCGCTTGAGCGCCACCGACTCTCACCCGACGCGCTCACGCTCGAGATCACCGAGAGTGTCTTCGCACTTGAATCGGCCGAGCTGCTCGATCAACTGCGCGAGTTGCGTGAGCTGGGCGTGCGTTTGTCACTGGATGATTTCGGTACGGGCTATTCGTCGCTGATGTACTTGCAGAAATACCCGTTCGACGAGATCAAGATCGACAAGGGGTTTGTGCGCGATATGCTGGAGGATCGCTACAGCCATGCAATCGTGCGCATCGTAATGAACCTCGCCGAAACCCTTGAGGCGAGTGTCATCCCCGAGGGCGTCGAGACGAAGGCGATGCAGGACGCCCTGATTGCTCTGGGATGCCATGTCGGTCAGGGCTTCTACTACAGCGTCCCCTTGCAGAGCGAAGACTTCCACTGGCTTCTGGAATGGCGCTCGCCGCTTCCCTTGCCGAGCGCATGACGGCTCACGGTTGAGAGCAAGCCATCAACACTTCGGCATATGCGATGGAATCCATCATGACCACAAATGCATCGCGACTTATCAAACAGCCAACGCACATTGCCGGACTCGACGCACTAACCGTAGGCGGCCTTCCCGCTAGCGGGGCCACTCTGGTTATCGGGCAGCCATCAGCGGGCAAGACGGTTCTCGGACTGCAACTGCTCGCCGAATCCCTTGATCACCAAGAGGGCGGGATCTTTGTCTCCTTCGAAGAGTCCCAGGAGCAAATCCGCCGCAGCGCCGAGTCCTTCCCCTGGGGGGCCGGCCTGACGAACGCCGACAACGTCCAGTTCATTGACGCCCGCCCGCCGCTGGATGCGACGGCGGCCGGTGCCTTCGATCTGGAAGGCTTGCTCGCACTCATTGCCGCGCAAGCCGAACAACGCCCCACCGCATGGGTCGTGTTTGATGGCATCGACCAGCTCCTGCGCATGCAACCCGATGAGCACACGGCGACGCTGCAGATCCGTCAACTCGACACGTGGTGCCGGGACAAGGGGCTCGCCGCTATCCTCACGGCGAAGCAAACGCACGCCGGCCGAACCGAGGCCGCATACCTGGAGGGCGTCGAGTTTCTACTGTCCACGATTCTGGTTCTGTCCACCGAGCTCGTGGGACGGCGACTCAACCGCCGTTTTCGCATCGCGAAGTACCGCGGTAGTGCCCACGAGACCGATGAAGTCGCCATGGTGCTCGATGATGACGGCATCCACCTGCCCTACTCGCCGCACGGGGAAAACACGCAGAGAGCGCAGTCCGTCCGCGTCGGCTCCGGAATCGCCCGTCTCGACAGCGTCCTCGGCGGGGGCGTCTACTGCGGCTCAAGTATCCTGATCTCAGGCCAACCCGGCACGGCAAAGACCACGCTTGCCGTGGGCTTCGCGCACGCTGCCGCCCAACGCGGCGAGCATGTTCTGTACATCAGCTTCGACGAGCTCGCCGATCGTATCGTGCGCAACGTCGCTTCGGTGGGAATCGACTTGCAGCCGGAAGTCGATAACGGCCTATTGCACATTGAGGCGCGGGAGGCCTGGAGTGCCCTTGTCGAAGAGCACTACATTGCCATCGTCAACCTGCTCGACAAGCTCAACCCCGCGTGCGTCGTCATCGACCCCGTGTCCGCCTTGCTGAAAGCCAACAGCGCCGAGAGCGCGTTTGATACCACGGAACGCCTGATCGCCCTGTTTCGCAGGCGAGGGATCACAACCATCCTGACATCCCTATCCCAGCAAGGTGACGTCGACAACGAATCCACACTGAGCCATGTCTCGACACTGGCCGATACGTGGATCACGCTTGACTATCGCATTCACGGCGGTGAGCGAAACCGCGCCCTGTCGGTCGTGAAATCCCGCGGCTCCGCGCACTCCAACCAGGTCCGGGAGCTGTTGCTCTCGGACGCCGGGCCGGATCTTGCCGATGTTTACGAATATGGATCCCAGGTGCTCATGGGAACCGCCCGAGTGCAGAAAGAAAGTGAAGAGGCGGCGAAGGGGCGGGCACAACGTAACGAAAGGGAGCACCGTCGCCGCACCCTTGAACGGGAGTTGGAGGCCGCCCGTCTTCGTCGCCAGGACGCCGAGAACGAAGCCCAACGCTACCAGGACGAACTCGACCGGGAAGAGCGAGAGGCCAGAGAAGCGCAACAGGAAAGTGATACGCATCAGGACAGCGTCATTCGGCGACGCGACCCAAGCGACGAAGCCCGACCCTCGCCATACCGCCGGCGCGACGGGGAGAGCTAGGCACAATGTCCCAGGTTCAGAGCGCCAACACGACACTCACGCTATTCGTCACCGGGCGCGCGCCGCGCTCCGAGCGCGCCCGTGCTCATCTTCACGCGATACTTCGCGAAATCGGTCGCGACGTCGAATCCGTACGCGAGATCGATCTACTGCAGCAGCCGCTGCTCACCATCGAGTACGGGATCTTCGCCACGCCTGCCCTGCTACGCGAGGATACTGCAGACTCACGGACGATTCTGTATGGCGATCTGTCGGACAACGCGAGCCTTCGCCGGTTTCTCCTCGAAAGTGATCAATGAGCCTCCACATGGCGACCTTGGGGAGATTCCGTGACCCCAGCGCCCGGATCTTTCGCCTTGTAGGCGAAGGCCGCAACGTCGCCCGCCGTTACGCAGGCGCCGAGTAGCGCCCGGCTATTGCGCTCCTGATGACGCTTTACTGCCGATTCTTTGATTCCTTTGATACCGATGTGCACCAACCTAAGCAGTCAACAGTGCCAGTCGGCGATTCCTCACGCCGCACCCTCGACAACGCGACCGCCCATGTCGGCATGCGGACAGCCGGCTCCGAGGCGTGCTGTGACCGCACACCTCATCTGTCGCCGAGTTCTGCGAGGTGCATCACGCCGCTTTCGGAACCGTACCTGTAACGTTGTGACGTTTTGAAGTTCCGCTTCTTTGAAGAAGGCGAATTGCGCGCCACTTTAGTCGTAGCAACCAGCCTATCCACCTTCACGGCGGTCGCGCCCGCATCAAGTGAGTCCCTGCAGTGAACGATCGCCGTCGAGAACAGACCAAGTTCAAGCCGGTTCCACGTCTATGCCAATGGCTGCAACGACAATTCATCCACGAGGATCAGCGAACATCGTTGGTGAGCATCTTCCTGACGACTCTCGCAGCCGTTGCGTTTGTTTTCGGTATATCGAATCTCGTCTACTTCGATCTTTATCTTCTCGGTTTTATTGAACTGGCCTTTTTCGTTGGCATTGTCGCGGGACTCATCGATCTGCGTCGCAACAAGGCGGTCGATCGTGTCGCCTGGCTGACGGTCATCGCTTTCGGCGCGATTTCCTTGGTCTTCTACGTATACATTCAGGGTGCTTATAATGCGTCGATCTGGCTTCTTTGGTTTCCCTTCGTCGCCTTCTTTCTTCTCGGAACGCAACGCGGGCTCAGCGCTGTAGCCGTCTATGGCCTGATCGTCATCGTAATCGTTTTCCTGAACTTTCGGCAATGGCCGTCAATTAGCGAAGTTGAAACTCTTTCGAACATCTTCGGCGCTTTGGCGGCCGTCACCTGGATGACGTTCTACCAGGCGCGTATTACGGAGCAAGCCTACCGTCGCATCTCGGAGCTGGCGCACACCGACGTACTGACTGGTATCTCCAACCGGCGATCATTTGTCCAGCGGTTCGACACAGCCCGAGCAGCGCGAGCGAGCCGTCACCAGCGAGGCGCCTTGCTGTTGGCGGACATTGACAACTTCAAGGAGATTAACGACACCCACGGCCATGCAGCGGGTGACGCGGTCATCAAGGAAGTAAGTAATCGAATAGCCACTGCGATCCGGCAGGGCGATATTGTCGGCCGACTTGGGGGCGAGGAGTTTGGTGTGCTCCTATTAGACTGCGACGGTGACGAAGCCGTTGCGCGCGCGGACGAACTCCGAACCCGTATCGCCGGCGAGGCTATTGCAGACGAGTTCCAAGTTACCGTGAGTATTGGCGTTGCTTCGATGAACGGATCTCGCGATGAGTTTACCGCTGTGTTCGCCGCAGCCGATGAGGGCCTGTACAAGGCGAAGGCGGCTGGCCGCAATCGAACGGTGTTAGGTCATCCCAATAAGTCTCGATTTGACGCGCAGTAGTCTGAATGGGGTACGAATTAACTTTTCTTACCCCAATAGCGATTCAAATAGCGGACATCGATGGCGACCAGTTGACTGTCTTGTATGGGGCGTACTTCACCATCGCAAGACTAGCCGAAGAGATTTGACTCACAACCAGGCCTTCGCCCAGAACGCGCAGTAGGTCACGCAGCAGATCACCCGGAAGATGTCCAGGCTGCCGGTGAAGGCACCACGGAGGTCACGAAGGCTGCTGCCAAGAGCCAGTCAGCCGGTGACCTGCGCTTTGTCGCAGCAGAACCGCCATTCCGGATGCGTCCGGGTGGCGGTTTTTTTATGAACGTACGCCGGGCAGGAGATAGCCGCTGGACCCGTCAGTCCGTTCTGATTGGGGCAAAGATCATCGACTGCCGGCGGGAAGGAATTAGCCGCCGTCGAGCGGGACGGATTCGTTGCTGTCGCCGTCAAAGATTCCGATCTGTCCGGTTTGGCCACGCTTTGCTCGATACATCGCCATGTCCGCGTTCCGCAGGAGACTTTCTGCCTCGCCCTCACCGATTCGACTGATAGTGGCACCGATGCTGGCACCGATTCGCTGCGTGCTGCTGCCGACGACAATCGGCGTCGTGATCGCTTCCAGAAGCTTGCGTGCGACTTGCTTGGTCTCCGCGGTTGCCGCGTTGGCGCTATCACTGAGCCCACAGAGGACAACAACGAACTCATCACCACCGTACCGGGCAACCGTGTCCTGGTTGCGGACCGCTTTCTGGAGGCGGCGGGCGACCTCAATGAGAACGCGATCGGCCTCGACGTGGCCGCAGGTGTCATTGACGTCCTTGAAGCCGTCAAGATCAATGAACAAAACGGCGTAGGAGCCGGACGCCCAGGGAGCTACGTGCCGGCGTTGCTGCTCCAGCACCTGCTCCAGCGCAAAGCGGTTCGGCAACCCGGTGAGCGTGTCGTGCTGGGCCAGGTGCTCGACTTCGCGCTCTTTTCTCTTGCGCTCGGTAATGTCCTGAAAGGAGAGCATGATGCCGTAGCGACCGGGGTGGACGCGGATCTCGAAGTCCGCGCTGATGGACGCCAAATGAACCTCCAGGGTTCGGGACGCCTGACTTGCGACTGCGTCCTCATGGGCGCAGAGGAGAGCCGAGCGACGAAGCTGCGGAAAGGCGTCCCAGATCACCTGCCCGAGCAGATCCATCCGCGTGTGCCCGATCATGCGCTCGCAGCGCTGGTTGACGAAGGTAAAGCGCCACTGCTGATCCAGAAGGCACAGGGCGTCCGGGATGTTGTCGAGCGTATCGTGTAGTTGCCTGGCGAAGCTGCTCTGCCGTGCCTCTCCCGGCGGCGCTTTGCTTGTCTTCTGAATAATCCCTCGCACCGCGTCCACCGTGCCATCGGCACCGGTATACGGCCGCCCCAGAACACGGATCCATTTGTGCGCGCCCTCGCAGGGGTAGAAGAGCGTCTCGTCGAACGAGGTCCCTTTTCGACGGCAATCGTCCAGTGCCGTATCAAGTCGTTCGTGGCTCTCGTTCGGTAGAAGGCCGAGCAAATCGCTCATCTGGAACTCGTGATCCGACGGGGCGTCAAGCATCTCCCGGGCGGCCTGCGACCACATAGTTCGCCCTGAGAGGGTACTCATCTCCCAGGCGCCGATCGTTCCATCAGAGGCGTCGACAAGACGCGTCAGTTCGGGGTCGAGAGGGACCGACGCAGCCGACTCGGCGGCGTCATCACCATCGGTCGCCGTGGGGCGCGACAAGCCGCCATGGGGAAACACCTGCCCTGCGATTCGGTCCAGCGCGTCCAGATCCGCCTTGGTTGGCGCGGCCTCGTCCGTGTAGGCAACCAGCAGGACGCCGCGTAACCGTTGTGAGCGGTCGCGGAAGGTGACGGCGGCAAACGGGCATTGGATATAGCGGAAGGCGAGCGGCCCCATCTCCTTAGCCCTCTGGGGACTCGGCCTGTTGGTGTCCTGGTGGTCAGACTGGACATGCCCGGCGCCGGAGGGCGCGACGAGGATGCGTCGCAGACGCTCCCGGACGATGAACCGGCAGGTCGCCAGAGCCGTCCACGACGAGATGCGTTGGAGGTGAGCGTGCTTCTGGCAGACGAGATTGCCGTCCTTCCAGACCGCGACGAAGGCGCCGGCAGTGGAAGGCAGCGCGCATGCCTCCTCGACCAAGGCTTTCAGCGCCCCGGAATCGCCAAGGGGCCCGCGAGCATCTCGCCCGGGCGACGCCGCAGAAAACTCGCGTTCCACAACCATGATTCTTGTTGTCTCTCGAGACTACAGACGGACTGTTGGATCGCTCTTTGTCCTTGCCGCGCAGTGGCGCCAGCGCGGACCCGCGCACCTGGGCCGGCGCCCACTCGCAAACACAGGGCTCAAAGTGTGAAGTTTGTCACATTTTAGCGACAGCAAACAGTTGCGCTTGCCTTAGTTTGGACTTGCTGCGTCGCTGCGTTGCCGCGGGCGCTTCAGGTGGTCGACGGCATCAACGTTACTCCCAGCTCACTCCTCTTTTGGGAGGCACAGGGAAACCGTGGAAACGCGTAGACGCTTGGCGCGTTCTTGGCACCTTTTGGCGTTTTCCGTTGAGCCACAGTGGCTCTGGTTCGGCGAAAGGAGCACGTGCGGTTATGGGCACGTCTGCCCCAGCCTCGCTTGGACGCTCCGGATCGGTAATCGCCGCCAGTCCAAGGGCGGGACAAAGATCAGCCAAACAGACGCCGGCGCATCCGGACGGGTACCGCCGAGACAAAGTGGCGGCAGGGTAATCACCATGGAGATCAGTCGACGGTTCCTTGGGCGGCGGTTGCCCATGGGGGCTAGCCAGTACCGTGCCCCAAGCATCCTCACTCACGACCAAACAACCACGGCTTGGAGGCAGCGCGGGCTCGCGAAACGTTTCCTACCCTATGCGCGGCGACCTCTACCATGCCGGCTCCATATTGACCGCGGCGCTGACCTCGCTATAGCAGCGGACAGCGTCCAGGAACTCCCGACCGCTACGGGGGTCAGTCAATTATGAAGAAGTAAGCCGGCCAAGCGGAGATTTCCAGCGTAAACTGTTCGGGCAATATCCAGCCTCCGTTTATTGAATTCTAAGGAGGTGTTCCAGTGAAGAGTGCCTTTAGGCTTGGAATCGGGGGATTGTGCCTACTGGCGTGGTCCTTGCCAGTGGCCGCCGATGATCTTGAAGGACGGATCGAATCGGTCGACGGTGGGCAGGAATCTTTCGTGGTGCAGGGAATTCGTTTCTTCGTAACGGCAGAGACGGATTTTGACGATGGACTACGGCAGTTCGGCGATCTTCGGGCCGACCAACGGGTTGAGGTCGATTTCGAGTACCGCGAGGGCAGGCACTACGCTGAAGAGATCGAGCTGGAGGACTAGCTCGATCCAGCCTACTCGGTTCGAAACGAGGCCTCGGTCATGGTTTGTCCTCTGCGTACGGCGGCTTCAACGACAAGGCGCACCTCGCCTTATGCGCCGGAGCTACTGGGCATTACTCACGCGGCTCGATGTTAATTGCTCCGCGGAAGGTATCAAACTAGTCCAATTGCGGCGGACAAGCACAGCCGCTACGGGCACTGCTTTCGAGCACGGCTGCAAACCCTCGAATACTCTGACCGGACATCCTCCATGCCAGACACCTGCGCCGTCGCCCTGAATTCACTCGGTTAACGTGGAATGTCCATATGCGAGACTGTTGCATGTAACGATTGATGCGAGGCTCCACACATCATGACCGCATCCACCAACGAACGTGTCAGAAAGCGGCGAGCCGCGATGCGGCAAGCTGGGTTGCGCTCCATCCAATTATGGGTACCGGACACCCGGCGTCCGTCCTTTGCCGGGGAAGCGCGACGTCAGTCCGCCATGCTTCGCGACGAGCCGCAAGAAGACGACGTACTCAACTGGGTCGATCGTGCGGCGGACACTCAAGGCTGGAGGTGAAGCGCGGCGATCTGGTAACGGTTGGTGTCTCTGGTGACTACGGCAAACCTCGCCCTGCCGTCGTCGTTCAATCCGACTTCTTCGATGAGCATCCGTCCGCTACGGTGCTCCCGGTGACAAGATACTTTGGGGATACTCCCTTATTCCGCATCGAGGTAGCAATAGATAGCGACAGTAATCTCCGCACCCCTTCGCAGGTGATGGTCGACAAGGCAGTGACCGTGTCCAGGGAGAAGATCGGGGCGGTTTTCGGGTCGCTCAGTGCAGAAGCGATGCTTGCAGTCGATCGTTCCCTTGCCCTTTTTCTTGGGATAGCGAATTAGGAAGAAGAACCTGCCCGCAAACGGCGGCAATGCCGCCGTGGAACCGAGTACAAAGCCTACGGCCGAGAGTTGGCATCGGGGAGGTGCGGCTCATGGATCGCTTAGCGGCATTATCGGCCAGTCCGTCACGAGCGCAGGAGTGTGCTTTACTTCGCGTCGGCCCCGCTATCCCGCCGCTCACGGACGTCCCGTAACAGCGCGAATCACATTCTGGCCGAGTTGACGGAACATTTCGAGAAGCATCAGTCCGAATGCCAGAGGGACCATTACCAGCACCGGATAGATTGGCCAGTAGTCGCTTCCGATCTGTGCCTGGCGGCCTTCCACATAGCCATCCCAGGCAAAGACACCCGTGTAGTACAGAAGCGCCACGAAGACCACCGTCTCCACCGTGAGTACCACGCTCATCACAAGCCCCCGCCCACGCGGCGGCAGCGCCTCGCTGATGAAACCAAGCCGCGGAAACGTGTCCTCGCGGTGTGCCAGAGGGAGCGCCCAGAAGACGATCAGCGGAAAGAGGACGCGCTCGACGACGTTGTAGGATCCGGGGATCAGGTTCATGCCAAGGACGTAGCGACCGAAGACACTGATCACCGTGATCAGCATCATTGCCAGCAGGCACAGACCGGCCCCCACCGAGGCCAGCCCCCAGTCGAGCCGCGTGATCCATGTCCAGAATCTCACGTTACCTCCGGAGCCATTACCGAATGTGAGCCGGCAGCCAGGTCACGATTTCCGGGACCATGACCATGAGCGCCGACACGAGTACCGCGGCGAACAGCGCGAACACGAGCGTGATCCGGAAAACCGGCCCAACCGGAAACTGAGCCGCCGACGAGGCCGCATACGCCGACAGTCCAACGGGCGGCGTCAGCAGGCCGAGGGAGATCATGAAACACGCCATTACCCCGAACCACAGGAGGTTGATGTCGGCGGCATCGAGAATCGGCATGATGATGGGAATCAGCAGCACCATCACCGCGGCCGACTCCAGGAACAGGCCAAACACGAAAAATGCCGCGAGGAGCGCCACGACGACCATCTCCGGATTGCCCAAAAACGGCTCCACCGCTGCCAGCAGTTCCCTAGGCACTCGCGAGTAGGAGAGAAACCGACCGAAGATCTGGGCGCCAAGCACGATGATCATGACCATGCCGGTCACCTTCACGGAGTCCGACAGCGCATGTGCGATATCGCGCACTCCCACCCGCCGCATCACCAGCATGCCGACCAGCGCGGTGAATGCGCCCAGCGCACCCGCCTCACCGGCGGTGACGACCCCGCCGTAGATTCCCCCGAAGATCACGGCCATCAACACAAGGACGAAAGCAAATGCCCCCAAGCTGCCCTGTTCCGGGGCGTCGTCCTCGCCTTCCGGGGCATGGCCGTCCACCGCGTCGCCCCGGGTCTCGCCGAAGATGCGCAGACACAGAATGTAGACGACGATGCAGACCAGCGCCGGCAGCAGCGCGCCGATGAACAGGTGACCGATCGAGACCTGGGTCAGCGAGCCGTAGATGATCATGATGAGACTGGGCGGGATAATCGCGGACAGCGATCCCGCGATGGCGGCGAGCGCGACACTCATGCGGCGGGTATAGCCGAATGTCTCGAGTTGCGGTGAGGCCAGCGTGGCCAACGCTGCGGATGTCGCTGCTCCCGAGCCGGAGACGGCGCCGAGCAGTCCCCCCGAGACGACGGTGGCCACACCCAGCGGAAAGCGGCGATAGCCGGCCAACCGGTAGCCGACGCGGAAAAGGTCGACCACCACGCCACCGCGCAGCAGAAGATGGGCCATGAGCAGGTACAGAGGAATCAGCGACAGCGAATACGTGGAGGCCGTATAAAAAATATCCCGCGCAATAATCCCCTCGAACACCTGCGGGCCGATCCACAGATAGATCCCCACTATTCCCGAGGCGAACAGCACTGTGGCCACGTGCTGGCCGAGGACGAGAAACAGAACGAACCAGAACGCAACCGTCCAGACAATGAGATCTTGTTCCATCAACGCGCTCCGGCCAGGGATCACAACCCGGGCGGGGCTCCAACGGGGACCGCCCGGGCGCTTATGCGCTGCGACGGATCACACGTCCAGATCCAGGTAATCGGCAACGCCGTCGGGGAGTTCGCCCCCTTGCTCGATGATCAGCTCCGCCCACAGGCGTGCTGTTTCGCGAGCGGGATGACCGTCACTCTCCAGATCCTCGATCCAGTCGATCCAGGTCTGGCGGGCCGCGTCGGCAATGTGGTTCTGCATTGCCTCGGAGAGCTCTGATACCGGGACGAACTCGGCCCCGGCGGCCGCGGCGTCCTCGCGGACCTGTGCGTCCTGCTCTTCAATGTGCTGGGCGTTGGCTTGGGTGACGTCCCTGGCGATACGGTCCACGTGCTCACGCTGATCCTCAGAGAGTCTGTTCCATTGCTCTTCAGTCATGGCGATATAGCTCTGCCAGTGACCGATCGCCACGTCGGTAATGGTGTAGGTGAGCAGTTCCTCCAGTGAGTACGAGATCCAGTCACCCACCGAGAGAATGATGCCGTCGATGGTGCCGCGGGACATCGCCCCATACGCCTCGGCCGCCGGCATGGTCACTGGCGTGACCCCGAGCTGCTCGAGCACCACTGTGTGCAGTGCGGAGCCGGCTCGCATGGGCATGCCGGAGAAGTCGTCCGGCTCCTGCAACTCTTCCCCCGAGGTGGAGATCACATACGCCGATGTTGCGCCCAGCCCCCAAGCCTTCAGATCCTTGTCGCCGATCTCGTAGTCGTAGAACGTTTTGCCGTCTGTGATTTCTCGGTCCGAGTCCATCAGCGCCGTGAATGCCCGGGTCACCATTTCCGAATCGGTGCCGTAGGTCGGCAGTTGGGTGATGTCGGACAGCGGGAACTGCCCCTCGTGGTAAGGGGCCAGAAGGGGCGCGGCGACGTCGATCACGCCACTGTCCAGCGCGTCGCGCTCACCGCCAATGGAGACCAGTTCACCGGCATAGTAGCGGGTGAAGGAAATGTCCGTGTTCTCTTCCACGCGATCGGCGAATTCGTCCATGTGGGCGCCGACCCAGAAATGGTGCTTAGCCAGTCCCGCCGAAATGGTGAGATTCTGGGCGGACACACTGCCAAGACTCAGCGCCACGATGGCAACGGCTCCGGCAGCCGATTGCAGGGTTTGCTTGATCATGTCCTTCTCCTCCTCGCCGCTGCGGGCGTGTATCGTTATCGGGCACGGGCATCCCGCCGTGTGATCACGGCGTCGCGATTACGCACGTCCCTGCGCGCCCCCTCCATTGCTGACGGAAACCGTCAGTTCGTCCCGCAAAGCGCGCTTGAGCACTTTGCCGTTGGGGTTCCGCGGCAACGGCTCGCTGCGGAACGTATACCCCTCGGGAACCTTGTAGTCCGAAAGAGCCTCCGTGCAGTGCCGCCGGAGCACCTCGCTGCTCACTTCGGCCTCCCCCGTGATGACGAACGCGTGCACGCGCTCGCCCAAGACCGGGCAGGGCTGACCCACGACGGCCACCTCCACCACTGCCGGATGTGCGAGCAGTACGTTCTCCACCTCGGTGGTGAACACCTTGTAGCCACCGCGGTTGATCATGTCCTTCTTGCGGTCGAACACGTACAGAAACCCGTCGGCATCCATGCTCCCGATGTCGCCGGAGCGCCAGAAGCCGCCAATGAACTCTCGCGCCGTGGCCGCCTCGTTGTTCCAGTAGCCCGGGACCACCATCGGCCCGCGGATCCAGACCTCGCCGGACTCCCCCGCCGGGCGCTCTCTCCCGGCATCATCCATGACCGCGACCTCTGCGCACGGCAGTGGCGCACCGACACTGTCACCGCGGCCGGCTGTGTACGCCGGTGGCATCATGGTCGCCGGTGACGTGGTCTCGGTGGCGCCGTAGGCGTTCATGAGCTGGAGGTGCGGAAGCTTCTCCGCCAGTGTGTTGATCGTGACCTCCGGCATGGGAGCCCCGCCGTAGCCACCGATCCGCCACTCGGAGAGATCGTAGTGGTCGAACTCCGGGTCGAGCAGGCACAGGTTGTACATGGCCGGCACCAGAATGGTGTGGGTCATGCGCTCGCGGGCCGCCAGCTCCAGGAAACGTGACGCCTTGAACTCGCGCTGGATAACAAGTGTGCCGGCAGCACGGAGGGCCGTGCCGATGAGCGCGACCAGCCCCGTGACATGGCTCATGGGCACGGTAATGAGAGAACGGTCGCCGGGGCCGAGCCCCATGCCCCATTCGAAGTGCATGAGCGAGTGAATGATGCCGAAGTGCGTCAGCATTGCGCCCTTCGGCTTGCCGGTTGTACCGGACGTATAAAGAATCGCTGCCGTGTCTTCCTCGTCGACCTCGGCGGTATCGGTCTGCTCACCGTGCTCGAAAAGGGCTTCATAGGACGGTTCACTGGGCGTCGCAGTCACGCACAGCCGGTGCTTGAGCCCCGGCGCGTCCGCCTCCGAGGGTAGGCGATCCCGCAGCGCTTGCTCGTAGACCACCAGACGGGCCGCGGAATCCGACAGCATGTGCTGATAGCCGGGCTTCTGGTCCCGCGTGTTCATGGGAACCACCACGGCGCCAAGCCGCCACGCGGCTAGTACGAGCTCAACAAAGGGGGCACCATTATCGAGAATGAGTGCCACGCGATCGCCCACCCCGATACCATGAGCTGCGAGACCGGCGGCTACGCGGGCAACCCGCTCATCCAGATCCCGGTATGTCAGCCGCAGGCGATCGTGTACCAGCGCTTCACCACTTGTGGAGCGCGATAGCGCCTCCGGTAGCAGGCAGTTAAGGTTCGGCGGCCGGTCCTGGAAGCAGCGAAT
The DNA here is from genome assembly GCF_030409225.1 of Aquisalimonas lutea. Classification (GTDB taxonomy): domain Bacteria; phylum Pseudomonadota; class Gammaproteobacteria; order Nitrococcales; family Aquisalimonadaceae; genus Aquisalimonas; species Aquisalimonas lutea. Next base: position 1,368,009 of record NZ_JAUFPK010000001.1, on the reverse strand, counting down.
GACGCGGTCGCCGTAGTGGTTCTCCCGCCGCATGGGAGGGAACGCGTCGCTTAGCCACATGTGCGGCCTCCTCCGTGTACTTGCAGGCTGGCGGACACGACGTCAGGGTCGCGCTGTGGTGCGCGTGCATCGCACTCGGCATCCGGCATGCTCACCGGCTCATCGAGTGGCAACTGCGCGAGTTCGTAGCCACGCTGGAAGTCGATGACGTGCTTGTACATCCACTCGAAGGCGCGCTCGCCGTCGCCCACGCGAATGGCGTCATAGACTTCCCGGTGTGCCTCGAGCAGTCGTGGCCCCGCTTGTGGCAGCAGTGGAATCAGCGCCTCCAGCGCGGGTCGTAACAGCAGGCCGATGGGCTCCCGCGACAGACTCAACGCCCGGTTGCGGGCGGCCTCGGCCACCAGCGACTGGAACTCGGTATCCAGAGCCGCCGGGGACTCGCCCCGATCGATTACCTGCGCCGTTGCCTCCAGGTTCGCCGATAGCGCCTCGAGGTCCTTCGGCGTGGCGTGGAACGCAGCCAGCCGCGCTGCCAGGGGCTCCATGGCAAGAGCCACGTGCCATAGCTCGCGGAAAGTGACCTGGTGCATAACCAGCGCCCGGGAGGTTCGCGGCGTCAGATCGCTGTGCCGGGGCAGTGTTACCACTAACCGCCGGCGCCCTAATCGTTGCACCAGGCCTTCGCTTTCCAGACGGCGGATGCCCTCGCGCACAGTGGAGCGATTGACCTCGAACCGTTCCGCGAGGTCCATCTCCGTCGGCAATTGGTCGCCGGCCCGTAGCCGTCCGTCCAGAATTCGCCCCTCGAGCTCCCTGAAGACCTGCTCGTAGGCCGACGCGACATTGACCTTGCTTAACCCCAGCTCATCAGCGTTCGCCACGCGTTCCTCCCTGCAAGGACATCTGCCAGCTCGCGCCACGTTGTCGCTTTGTCCGTTTGTCGGACACTATGTCGAATAAATAGATACCACCAGAACGTCCGTCAATCCTGCGCCGCAATATTCCACGACAAAGGTCCTCGCACGCGGCCTCAGCGCTAAATCGTGAAGTCTAGGCAAATCTTGCCGATGTGCCTGGCGGATTGCATGCGCAGCAGCGCGGCCGGCACGGAATCGAACGGCAGCACGGTGTCGATGACCGGATGGATGCGGTGGCGCTCGACAAAAGCCGTCATCGCCTCGAAATGCGCCCGACTGCCTACGGACAGGCCAATGAGCCGCAGGTTCTTGCCGTAGATCGAGCGCATGGCGATCTCCTGGGAGAAGCCGGAGAGCACCCCGATGATCAGCACCTTCCCTCCAACCCGCGCCGCCTGCAGGGAGCGATTGATCGTCTCCCGGCCACCGAGTTCCAGGATGTGATCCACCCCGGCGCCACCCGTGACCTCCAGCGCGGCATCCTGCCACTCCGGGGTCGTTCGGTAGTTAATGAGATGGTCGGCGCCCCGCCCGCGGGCCTGCTCGAGTTTTTCGTCGCTGCTCGAGATCACGATCACCCGCGCCCCTAGGGCCTTGGCGAACTGCAGCGCGAACGTGGCCACGCCACCGGTGCCTTGCAGCAACACGGTCTCGTCCGCCTGCAATCCCCCTTCGACGACCAGGGCGCGCCAGGCGGTGAGCGCCGCGCAGGGGAGGGTCGCGGCCTCGATCATCGACAGGTGCTCCGGGACCGGTGCCACGGCCTCGGCATCGAGCACCATTTCTTCCTGGAGCACCCCGGGCCGCGGGCCGCCCAGGGGATCGCTGCGCTTCTCGGCTGTAGGCCCGCCGTCGATCCAGGACGGGAAGAACATCGGACAGACCCGATCGCCGGGTGCTACACGGGTCACACCTGTGTCAACTTCCAGGACTTCACCGGCACCGTCGGAAAAGGGAACTAGCGGCAGCTCATTGCCCACGCCCTGCCCCTGGACGGTGAGGAGGTCTCGGTAGTTCACCGAAGCCGCTCGCATGCGCACCACGATCTCCCCGGAACCCGGCACCGGCGCAGCCCGGTCGATTGCGGTGAGCGCGTCAATCCCCCAGTGACTCTGAACTTCCCAGACCTTCATGGCGGTCTCCTTGTCGAGAGGTGACGCGCCCCCTTGCCTCCACGGCGGACTACACCCCCCTACCAGATCGTCCGGACGTGCTTGTATGCCCGGATCTTGTCATCCGCCGTGACGAGCGGGGCATTGAAGTGCCTCGCTAAGGCGACGATCATGCGATCCGCCGGGTCTTTGTGAAACGCGCCTGGTAGGCGCGTGGACTCGACACCAATGCGATTGTCCACCGGCACAAATCGGAGGCCGTCGATGCTTGCAACCGTATCGAGCCAGTCATCCACACTCATGGTCAGTGCCAAACGCGCGCGGGCCACGAGCATTCCGATTTCCCAGGCCGAGATCGCCGACACCAGGATGACGCCCATCTCCGTTGCCTGCTCGGCCTCCATCGCCGTGTGGGCACTCCTGGAGAGCTGACCGTCACCGTTGACCCACCAGATGAGAGCGTGGGTGTCGAGAACGATCAATCCAACGCCTCCCAGTCATCCTCGGCCACCGGGGCCAACGGGTCCTTGAACTCCGCCACGCTCCCCCGGAGTTTCTCCAACGGCGAGCGCTGGTCGGCGCGATAGCGGCGGATCTCGACTGCTGGCTGGCCCCGGTCGGTGACCACAACAGGTTCGCCCGAGACTTCCACCTGCCGGAAATACTCAAGCGCCCTGGCCTTGAACTCGGACTTCGTTACCTGCTTTTCGCTCATGCTTCCACCATGACTATTCCCTCTAGTCACGACTATACGACATCCGCGCGACCGTGCCCAATCGTCACTCGATGGGACTCTCGTCTTGTACATCAATCCAGACCCGCGGATGGCGCGATGAAGTCGTCAATCACGCCACACGAACGCGGACTGCCGTACAGCCGGAGTTTTTACTCGCCTCTTCGAGTGCTCGCCGGGTCACAGGTCGCGATACAGGTGGCGAAGTCCCCGCCATCGGGTGGGGCATGTCCGCGACTGGGCCGTAATCGACCTCGTAGGCGCAAAGCGCCAATGGCCGGGTCTTCGGCAATCCCCTGCCGCGCCAAAAGCCAGGGCCGTCTCAATGCGCTCACTGGTATCGAGCACGACATCCCTTCGGCAATTGCAGCAGCCCACCCCCAGGATGTTGCGCTTGCCTCGGTGCTCGTGGAGAACGCCGAGTTGGCGTGGTGGACACGATGGACGACCCCCTCGGCCCGATCGCCATCGATCCGCAGCACCATCGATTCTCGGCTTTGATTCAAGGAAGAGCGTGTTTATGCGTACCCGCCTTCGGCAATGTGGGCAAGGTAGTCATGCACCTCGCCTGCTCGCCCGGCCACGACCAGCTCCTCGGCCGTGAGGTTGCCAAGCGGCGGGATCGGATACGAGCGGTACCAGGCCCACGCTGCACCCAACGACCCAGCCCAGGGTTCGATCCGCGTGAGAATCTCTGTCACCTGACGCAAACGCTGCTGGGTCGCCACGCTGCCGAGGCGATCCCGACGCGTGAGCGCCGCCCGGCTCAGCCCGATCGCACCCGCAAGCTCCGTCTTCGTAATATGGAGCTCACTGACCAGCTTGTCGGCCATAACGTAGCCGCCCTCATCGAAGAACGCTCCCAAGTTGTGTGTCATGACATCGCCTCAGGTTGACCTATTCCGCGACTTGGCCCGTGGCCTGGCTACGGCCGGTCGTTGGATCGCGACGGAACAGGCACCGAAACGGCGACGACGCAGTCCCGAATACGCTCCCATGCACGGCTCTCGAAGCCGGATGTCGTTCGTCAAACCGGGTCGATGCGTTTGTTCGTCGTCCGCCTTGATCCTGACGCCTGCCCAACTATATTTCATCGTCGGGAGTCCGCCCAGAATACGCCAGACTGTCCTGCCCTGCCGCCCACGGAGGAAGCGGATCGCCAATTCTCCAAGTCCGCTTCGAGCAGGGACCTGCCGCCCTCTACAGGCACTAAAAATCGCCTTGGAAGCGACTCCGCACGCCCACTGAGCCGAGGGCCGACAGGACCGGAAAACGCTGAATGAAACCCCAATTCGCCTGAATCCGGCACGAGGCCGCGGGCTTGCACCTGCTGAGCAAGGTCGTTCGATAGCCGGTAGATGCGCTCGTTGTTTAACAGCGCCTTCTGAACGGCCTCGAACGCCTGAGAACGCATCGGCTGAGGTCCTTGTGTTATCTATCGACTCGCGCCCTAGCCGAGGAGGGCTTCCATCTCGCGGCGGCCCTGCTCGCGTGCACGCTCTTCGGCGGCCTCGTCCTCTTCACGCGCTCGCTTGGCCTCGAGCAAAAACGTCCGGGTCGCGGCAAGCTCCTTGAACGCCTTGTTGAGCGAGGCTTCAGTGCGAGCATTGCTCTCATTGAGCTCTTCGACAAGACAGGCGAACTCATCGGAGCTCGGCGAGTATGCCTCGTTTATGACCGCCTGCCATTGCGCAATGGGGATGAGCACAGCAAGGGAGCGATTGTGCTTCCGGATGATATAGCTCTGCCCGGAACTCACCCGCTCGATGATCTCGCTCCAGTGGGCACGAGCCTCATAGCTCTGGATTTCCTGCGGGCTTTCCATCACAAACCCCCGAAACCGGTCGATTTACCACTCAAGTATAGCAACGCTTGGTCGACACCATGAGGATTCGACGGAGAACAGGCGGGAGGGAGGCAACCCGGCCCTCACAAGGTCGGGGTTGCTATAGGCTAAAGCCTGTGACCGCCCGGAGGGCGTGTACCCGCGGGTACAAAGGTGGAGTCGGTGTGATCGATTGCACAAGGCTGGACTGCCAGCACCGCGTGTTCGGTCGCCTGTATCACCCGCTTGCGCGGGCACATCGAGCGGGCTGGCCGGTTTATGGGCTCAATCTCGGGGCCGCGAACCATCGCCCCTGTACCCATGGGTACAGCCACAAGGATCCACGCAGACGCCTGCCTCCCGTCAAGTCCGACGAGGTACTTCCTGCATAGCCAGGCTACGACTGAAGGGCGCTACATACTCGGCGATCGCCGTAGGTCAGCAACGCAACACACCGGCCGGCGGAGCAGGCTTCAGCTACAACTCCCGGTTCTACGGAATCCAGTATGCGCCGTGATATCGCACCGCAATGTCAACGCCAGCAGGAAAGTGTACCCGCGGGTACAGCACCCCTGGCCGACTCTTCCCGTCGGTTCCGACGCGAGGGCGGCCGGGCTCTGTACCCATGCGTACACGCCGCCAATCCTGCCCCAATACTAAGGGAGTACGGTCTGCCAACCGCCGCTATGGCCAGCGTCACCTCTTCCCGAAAACGCACCTGTACCCGCGGGTACAACGAATTCTCAGTGCAGCAGATACAGCGGGTGCGCTACTCGAACAGATCCACCCCTAGATGCTCATTCATAACGGTGGAGCTGAGGCCCTGTTTGTACGATTACGCACTGCCTCGCATGCTCGGTTCGAGGACTGCACCCATGGGTACAGTCAGTGCCCGCGCACGCAAAAGCCAGTGCGTGTCGCCCTGGGAAGAACTCCCCAGATCTTCTTGGTCCGCCAGAAGGCGGCCTGGGTAGCAAACTCATGGAGCGATGCTGGCGCCTTCTGACCCTGAGCCATCAGCAAGTTCATTATTCGATTCTCCAAGGCTCTCGTTTGCGATGCATGTCCCGCCCCAGCACACGGACAACGGCTTCCACGCTGATTCCACAGGACAGCATGCCGGCAGCGCACAGGTATCAAGGCATTGCTATTGATTTTGTTCGCGAATCGGCCTTGATCTTGACGACCGCTTAACTATATTTCGTTTCAGGGATCCCACCCAGAATGCGTTCGCCATTCCTTCCGGCACGCAGAGGAAAGTGGATGGCGTATTTCCGACGAATGTGTTCCCAAACGGGGGTTCCAGATCATGTCCCATGCACAAAAAATCGAGATCGTAGCGCCGCGCTCGAAGCACTATCAGGGCCCGTTCGGGCGGATCGCACCCGGGCTTGCGGGCTGGCGTCCCGACGGGGTCAGCGATGATCACCTCAAAGACTACTTCAAGGATTTCACCGCGAATTTCATGACGGAGGCACCGGGCAAAACCCCCGGCCAGATCAGCAGTGACGAGACAATACGCACCGATCTCGATAATCGATTCGACTCCGACCTTCCGGCTGGCTACACGTATTTCGGCCAATTCATCGACCATGACATCACGTTTGATCCAACGGGGCTTACCAGTCGGCGGCTGGATCCGAATGGGCTGTTGAACTTCCGCACGCCCCGCCTGGACCTCGACAGTGTCTACGGCCGCGGCCCGGCGGATCAGCCTTACCTCTACAGCGGTGATAGGGACGCACTGCTGACAGGGTCAATCGACGGCACTCAGCGCCCCGACCTGCCCCGGATCGCCAACGCCACCGCCATCATTGGCGATATGCGCAACGATGAGAATGCCATCGTCGCGCAACTCCAGCTCGCGTTCCTGCTTGCCCACAACCGGCTCGTGCGAAAGGCGCGGGAGCTCCATTACGACCAGCCTTTTGAGGAGGCGCGGCGCGTACTCCAATGGCTCTACCAGTGGGTGGTCTGGCACGACTTTGTCGGCCGCATCACCAACGCCGCCATCCACGAGCACGCCTTCCGGCTGGACAACCACCCCGGCGGCCACGGCGAATGGGTGCTCGGCTACCCTGGGGTCTACAACTGGAAGCATCAGCCCTACATGCCGGTGGAGTTCTCCGTGGCGGCTTACCGCTTCGGCCACTCCATGGTGCGCAACAGCTATCAGACCAATGTCGGCCCCGAGGCCGGCTTCGGTGTCTTTATCCCGATCTTCGACACCACGGCCAACCCGCCGGACGACCTGCGCGGCTTCCGGGGACTGAGCGAGCGACGTGTAGTCCAATGGGACTGGTTCCTGCAAATGAGCTCCTCGTCAGGGCCGTTCCCGCAGCACACCCGCAAGATCGACACCAAGCTCGCAAACGCCCTTGCGTTCCTCCCGGAAAACGCCGACGAGCCGGCGTCGATCGACAACGTCCTCGCCGCCCGCAATCTGCTCCGCGGCGTGAGCTATGACCTGCCTTCGGGGCCGGATCTTGCCCGCTATTTCGGCCTCGAGCCCCTCGAGCTCGACGACGACGACATCCCGGCGCTTTGGTACTACCTCCTCAAGGAAGCGCAGACGGAGGGAGGAGGCTCGCGGCTCGGCTCGCTGGGCTCGCTGATCGTCTGCGCGACTTTCGCGGGCCTTCTCAAGGGCGATGGCAACTCCTTTTGCAACCGCCATCCCCGCTGGCGCCCGGAGAACGAGCCGCTGCTCGCCATTGATGGCATCACCCAGGACCCCGGGGCGTGGACGCTCGCCACCATCATTCGCCTGTCCGGTTTGCCGGTCGATGGTGCGAGCTTCGGCAACGGAAACTAGCTGCCGGGACTGGGGGCGCCGCAGCCCAACATCGCGGCGCTCCCAACGAGAACGCGTGATCGGAGGCGCCATGTACGTTGTCACGAACCGCCATGTCGATGAGTCGACGACCGGAGTTGCGCAGTTCGGCGGGCGGCCGAACGCGAAAGGGAACAACGAGCTGCGCCTCGCCGAGGTGAACAAGCACGGCCCCGGCTGGTCGGTGGAGTTCGTCGATGACCAGCTCTCGCAGGTCGAGGTGGACAACCTCATCCGCGAGTTCCATCTGCCCATCGAGAGCGACGCGCCGCAATACGGCAGTCTCAAGGCCGCCTGCGAGATCTTCCGCCGAATCCGGGACAACAAGAGCGACCTGCTGTTGTTCGTACACGGCTACAACAACGAAATGCGCGACGTCCTCGAGGCCGCACACCAGTTGCAGCAGCGCTTTGGTGTCGAGGTCCTCGCCTTCTCCTGGCCCGCCCTCGGCGGCGGCATCGAGGGCACGCTCAACTACAAGGCCGACAAGCGCACCGCCCGCGCCTCCGCCGGTGCCCTGGAGCGAGCGATCAAGATCATGCACGAGCGCTTCGATCTCATCACCCGGGGCGATCGCGACAGGCTCCGCGAGAAGGCCAAGAAAGAGCACCCGGACAACCCCGAAGCGCGGGAAGCCCGCTACGCGCAACTGGTCGAGAAACAGTGTCCGTTCACGATCAATGCGATGTACCACAGCATGGGCAACTATCTGCTCAAGCACATGCTCAAGAGCACCGCCAACGAAGGCAATCCACTGCTGTTCGACAATGTCGTGCTGTGCCAGGCGGACACCAATCACCTCGATCACGAGGACTGGGTGGACACGATCCGTTTTCGCAAGCGCCTATTTATCACCATCAACGAGGACGACCGGGCGCTGAACGCCTCCCGGCTGAAGCTCGGCTCCGACCAGCTCGCCCGCCTCGGCCACTACGCCAAGGACCTAACCAGCCGCCATGCCCACTACATCAACCTCACCAACGCCGCCCACGTGAAGGACTCGCACTCGCCGTTTGCGGAACCGGCGGAGAAAAACGACAAGCTCGCCACGTTCTTCCGGCAGGCGTTCTCCGGTGAAGCCGCCGAGCGGAAGCTGCGGTATTTCCCGGAAGGGAACTGGTACGGGCCACGTTAGGCGGCCACCGCCGGCCTCACCCTGGCCCCTCGGCGGTTTTACGGTACCGTGGGTGAGCTTGGCGTGCCCCGGGTCGCCGGCAGAGAGCGTGACAGATCGCACTGAAGGATCGCTAACGATGGCAGACTATTTCGACTCGCCTCGGATTCTCCAATGCCCGCCAGTCAAACGGGCGGCCTACTCCGATCGCACCGCGTGGATCCTCGCCGAGGTGTGCCGCCTCGTTTACGAACCCTTGCCCGCCGAGCGCGACACGGGTGCCCTGGTCCAGGAACTCCGCGAGGCCGTTCGGGGCGGGGTCGATGATGATGCCCTCGCCGCGCTACTGCGACGCGCCCGGGAGCACGGGAGCGAGGATGATAGCCCAATCGAATCCGCGCTGCGTGAGGGCGGCTTCCAGCTCCTCGACGGCTTTGCCATCGACGGCACCGAGGGCGTGATCATCCGCCTCGAGGCCACCGACACGTTCGAGGGCATGCTCGTGGTCGCTTTTCGGGGTACGCAGCCATCGGTGGCCGATATCGTCACCGACATCAAAGCCAACCTGGTTGCCGCACCCGACGGTGGGCGCATCCACGCCGGCTTCCAGGAGGCGTTCGATCGGGTCGGTGAGCGCATCCGCAAGGCACTCGCGGAGCACCAGGGACTTCCCGTCTACTTCACGGGGCACTCGCTCGGTGGAGCGCTCGCCCTGGTCGCGACGCGCTATCTCGGCTCCGACGGCGCAGGGGCAACCTACACCTTTGGTTGCCCGCGGGTCGCCGATGACGCGTTCTTCTACACAGTGAAAACACCCGTCTACCGGATCGTCCACGGCGCCGACGCGGTCGCCCGCATCCCCTTCGGTTATGGGCTGAACTTCGTGCTCGCGGGTCTGCGGGTCATCCCGATCAACGGCACCTTCGAGATCAGCGAATGGATCCGCAAGCGCTTCGTTGGCTACACCCACTTCGGCGATCTGGTCTTCCTCCGGCCCGGGCCCGTTGATTCGAACACCGGCACCACACCTGCCCCCGCCGCCCGGCTCGTCAAGCGCAGCCCGAATATCTTCTGGCGCGTCAAAACCACCCTGCTGCGCTGGATCGCCACGCGAGGTCGAGCCGGCGCGAGCGATCACAGTATGGAGCAGTACGCGCTCAAGCTTCGCGCCTATGCCGAGTGGCGTAACCCAGAGGAGCACCGTTAAAGCGCTCTCCACCTTACCCCGATCAGACGGGATCACTCGCTGGCTCCACTGGGGCCCGTCAGGCATGTCAACCCACCTTCACCCCTCAGAACGGGTACGCCGCGCTCACCCACACTCTCGGGCTTTCGTCCCGATCATCGGATTCCGGCTTATCCCGCCGGGTTCCGGAGTGACTCAAGCCGATGGAGTCTTCCGTTCCCTTGCCTCATCCAACGCACAGAAGACTGATGGCACTGGGGTAGGCACATGACCACCGGAAGCCATTGCTTCGAATGCACTCAACCGCGCATAACAAGCATCGCGGGCCGCTGTAGACAAGAATCCAAAGCCGCAGGAACAATACCGGGATGCGGAAGCGGCATTGGGGCAGCGTTCACCATGGCCGCGCGAGCTTGGCCGGGCGGATGGCCTCCGCCCGATCGCTCCCTGCATCGCCCCGGCGTTCAGCGGGCCGAGGCACTCCGTTACAGGGACACCTCACTCACGAGGGGGTAAAATAACGAGGAGCGCCTGACGCCCCCATTCTGTTGCTTGTTACTTACCTCGCTCCAAGCACGGCCTCAAGCGCCTGCGACAGAGGCCGCCACGGGCCCGATTTCGCTGTGCTTTGTTCTAGCCCGCAGAGCCCGGGGCGATGATTGATTCTGCCCGCCGAGGCCAAGCTCACCGTGAACGACACCCCGTGCCTTGCACCACTGCTGGCCACCATCCCTCGTAGCGCGCGCCAAGCCATCCAATCGGCTCGACCCTGCGTCCGCGCCGCGGCGCACCCGGTTGCCTTTGCCACACCACAATCGCTCCCACCGCTCATGCCGTGGCCGGCCCCTTGACCCCGCTCGAGTCCGGCTGTGCCCCCGGGCAGTAGGCAGGATTGAGTCGAGCCACTGCCGCGACGTCGTCCACATGGGGTACCACCAGGCAGCCGCCTGATCGGCCGGATCGCTTCTTGCCGTAATGGATCATCGCCGTCTCGGCCGAGGCGTGGCCCATCATCGCCGCAATCTCGATCGGGGAGAATCCGGCCGCCTTCGCGTCTGCGGCGAACTGATGGCGCGCCGAGTAAAGACAGTACGTCATTGTGCGCCGCGGCCACTCGCGCTTCTGGAGCCGGTTCAACGCCTGCGCGGCCTGTTTCTCTGCCTTGTCCGCGTCGTATTCGCGAACGACGTCGTCGAGAAAAGCCGTGATCTTCCCGCGCACATCCGTCGACAGCTCCCCAATGTACAAATGACGATACGGTCCGAACGCGCGCTCGGTACTGCGCTCGGACAGCCGTTCGCGATACTTCGCATTGGGGCAGCACAGCCAGTCGGGTCCACACTGGTATGCCCCCCACCACTCCCTGGGTCGCAACCCCGTGGCGCGGCCAATCACGAGCCAGATCATCGCATACCGTACCCAGAATTGACTCCGCGGCGAGGCCTCAACCGCCTTGGTCAGTCTTTCAAGGTCGGCGTCCGGGAGCTTTTTTATCACCCCGCGAGACGACCCTTGCGCCTTGATCTCGTAGAGTGCATCGACGAACCACTGCGGCGCGTCAAAGCGCTGGTAATGCCTCAACGCACACCGGTAGCTCATCCAGCTCGCCGGAGCAAGCCCCTCTGCCCATTGCACCAGAAAGCTGTAGAATAAAGACCAGTCCTCATACCAAGCGCGTTCATACTCCTCAGCAAAACGACGAACCAGCCGCGCCAGTAGTTTGGCGTAGTGTTTCTCCGTTCCCTGCCCGGGCTGCAAGCAAATCTCCCGGAGGGATCGCTCCGTCTTTGCTCGCGCCTTCGTCAGCGCCTTCATGCACACCTCCCGATCTCGCGGGCATCCACCATCGAGCCCGGGACCAGCATGCAACCGGCCTACGACATAAGGAATGTCACCCGGCATCGCCTCCGGCAAACAGTGGCCCGAGCGCGCGCACGGATTGCACGCGCCCGGGCGGCGACCTAGCCTCCGTGGTACGGATGGTGCCTGTCGCCGTTGACGTGGCCGCTCCGTTCAACACTGAGAGGGATCGACGCCGGGCCTGTTGCAGCGCCTTGCACCCCCGTCATCGTCGTGCTGGTAATTGCGCTCGCGCACGCCGCGGCGCAACTGACCCGGAGGATCCTGCCTGCACCGGCGCCCGACGCGCCGCCTCCCGCGAGGGGGCGCGGTCTCCGCGGAGAGCACGGGGCGAGCGACACGGCATCGGAGGCGATCGCACGCTGGCACCTCTTCGGTCGGGCGCAGGCGGCGGACGGCGAGCGCGACCAACGCATCGATGCCCCGGAGACGCGGCTCGACCTGCAGCTCAACGGGGTGTTCTACAGTCCCGACCCGGCGCGATCCCGGGCGATCATCAGCGGGAGCTCGCGCGGCACCGAGCGCAACGGCGTCGGCAACAACACCTGAACTGATCTAATAGCGGCGGCAGCGACTACCCCACCACCCTCGGTGGACGCCTCAATGCATTCATCCAGCAGGCGGTCATCGAGGGCATGCAGCCAAGGCGCGTCGATGGTGTGGTCAACTGGAACAACGCCAGCATCAGTGCCGCCGATACATCCATTGCGCTCAGGAGTTTCGCCGCGCAACTGAGCACGGGCGATGATCGCGCAATCATGCGGGCGATGCGCAACACCGAGCCCGGCCCGCTCGAGGTCCGCGGCGACGTCGAGCTGCATTCACCCGGAGTCGACACCCTGCCCGTCACACTTGCGCTGGACGAATGCCAACAGAGAACCGACGGTCTCGAACGTCTCGGCGGTGATGTCCTCGTCGTCCACCGTGATGCCGAAATGCTCTTCGAGCGCCGTGACCAGCGAGACTACTGCCATGGAGTCGAACTCGGGCACGCCACCGAGCAAGGGCGTGGAGTGCTCGAAGTGCCGGGCCCGGCCTTCGAGCGCAAGAGACTCATCGAGGATGGTGTTGACTTCGTCTAGCGTGGGCATGCGAACTCAGTCCCGGTTCAATGGGCTACCGTCGGTCGGCGGAGATGGCTTGCTGTGGCGACGGTTCGGATTATCAACGGCCCATGGGCGGAGATCAACGACGCGGGCGTCCATGGTAGCCTGAGCACCTCAAGCTCACTGTCGATGCAGTCGCAAAACCGCAACCAGTTTGGTGTCGCGTCCACCCCACACGACCTCATTCAACGGCGCCATGACAACGCTTTTCCACGACATCCCCTCCCGGGCAGCGCAGTGGCAACCGGACACGGTCGCGTTGCGTTCGCGCCACAGTGCCATGACGTTTGCGGCACTCGACGAGGCGGTGCGAAGGGTGGCCGCCGGGCTCTACCACCGCGGCCTGCGCGCCGGACAACGGGTCGTGGTCTATCTGGACAAACGCCCGGAGACGGTTGCAGCCCTGTTCGCGATCACCCGCGCCGGCGCGATCGCGGTCCCGGCAAATCCAGCCCTGAAACCCCGCCAAGTAGCGCACCTGCTCGGCGATAGCGCCGCGCGGGGGTTGATTACGTCCCGGCAGCGATTGCAGCTTCTCCGCGAAGCCGAGGCGCTCGCCGGCTCCCATCTTCACCCAACGCTCACCACTGCCGTGGATGACGCCACTGATGGCTGGAGCGGCCTCCAGGATGACGCCGCCTCCGCTGCCCTGCCCCGTCGCGTGGAATCCGACCCGGCGCTCATTTTGTACACGTCCGGCAGCACGGGGTTACCCAAGGGTGTAGTGCTCAGCCACCGGAACCTGATCGCAGGCGTGGAGAGCGTGGTCGAGTATCTCGATATCACCGCCGACGACCATCTCGTCGGCGCACTGCCTTTGAGCTTCGACTACGGACTCAATCAGATCACCACGGCCCTGTACGCCGGTGGTCGTGTCTATCTCTATGACTACCTCTGGCCGCGGGAGCTGCTTCACGTTATCGCTGACGAGCACATCACCGGCTTTGCAGCCGTCCCGCCCCTTTGGAACCAATTAGTCCAGGAGGACTGGCCGGAGACGGTGGGCCGAAGACTTCGCTACATCACCAACTCCGGCGGCAAGCTCCCCGCTGCCACGCTGCAGCGTTTGCAAGCGGTATTGCCCACCACACAGATTTTCCTGATGTATGGGCTCACCGAAGCATTCCGCTCGACCTATCTCCCCCCGCAGGAGCTATCGCGGCGGCCAGATTCCATGGGGCAGCCAATTCCGAACGCGCGCATCCACGTCGTACGCCCGGACGGCACCCCGTGCGAGGCCGGAGAGACCGGGGAACTCGTCCACGCCGGGCCGCTCGTGGCACTCGGCTACTGGAACGACCCCGAACGCACGCGCGAGCGCTTTCGGCCCGCCCCAGACCAGCCCCTTGAACTCCCACAGGCCCAAACCGCGGTGTGGTCCGGTGATCTCGTCGTCCGGGATGAAGCGGGTTATCTCTACTTCCGAGGCCGGCGTGACGAGATGATCAAATCTTCTGGCTACCGCATCTCGCCGACGGAGATCGAAGAGGTCCTCCATGACGCCGGGCTGGTGAGCGAAGTCGCGGTCATCGGCGTGACCCATCCGGTGCTCGGCGAGGGGATTGTCGCCGTCGTCGTGCCTCGGCCCGATGTTGATGAGACGACGCTGCGATTGGTCTGTCAGAAAAACCTGCCACGTTACATGGTACCGGGCGCCATCGTCGTGCAGGCAACGGCCCTGCCACGAGGGCCCAACGGCAAGATCGATCGCGCCGGCCTGCGTGAGCGCTACCAAGGCCACTTCGACGGAGAGCACTAACCATGGCCACTGGCGAGCACGACCCGCGCATTCCCCCGCCCTTCCAACAGGCCGAGCGGGTCCTCCGGTTCGGTGACCAATCCATCGACGTGTTGGCGAACGAGCTGGGCACGCCGTACTACGCCTACGATCGGGCGGCGATCGAGGCGCGTGTACAGGCGTTACGCCGCCACCTGCCTCAGCGCGTTCGGCTCAGCTATGCCGTCAAGGCCAACCCCATGCCGGCACTGGTGAACTTCCTCGCCTCGCGCGTGGACGGCCTGGACGTCGCATCCGCCGGCGAGGCCGAGCGGGCTCTTGCGAGCGCAATGACGCCGAGCGCGATCTCGTTTGCCGGCCCGGGCAAGCGTGACAGCGAGATCGCGCAGGCCGTGCACTCCGGCATCACCATTGGCCTGGAATCTCGGCGGCAAATCGACACCGTCGCCGCCGAGGCCCGCGAGCAAGGCAAAACGCCGCGAGTGAGCTTACGGCTCAATCCGGACTTCCGGGTCAAGGGCTCGGGCATGCACATGGGCGGCGGCCCTCAGCCGTTCGGCGTCGACGTTGAACAGGCCCCGGAGTTTCTACGCACGATCCACGACGAGGGCCTGCATCTCGCCGGCATACACATCTTCGCCGGCTCGCAAAACCTCCGCGCGTCGGTGATCGCCGAGGCACAACGACGCAGTCTCGACCTTGCCCTCGAACTCACTCACGAGCTTTCGCACGCGCCGGAGTTCATCAACATCGGCGGCGGCTTCGGCATTCCCTACTTCCCGGGTGATGTGCCGCTCGATCTTGCCACCGTCGGCAAGCACCTCCACGCCCTGGACGAAGAACTCGCCGCGGCCAGCCCCGACACCCACCTGGTCGTCGAGCTCGGCCGCTATATCGTCGGCGAGGCGGGCGTCTACGTTACGCGCGTCATTGACCGCAAGATCTCCCGGGGACAGGTGTATCTCATCACCGACGGCGGCATGCATCACCACCTCGCCGCCTCCGGCAATCTCGGGCAGGTGCTGCGCAAGAACTACCCCGTGGCGATCGGCAATCGCCTGGACGAGCGTGCGGAAGAACGGGTCACCATCGCGGGCCCGCTATGCACGCCGCTCGATGTCCTCGCCGACCGCGTGTTTCTCCCTCGGGCGGAGGTCGGCGACCTGGTCGTGGTTTTCCAATCCGGGGCGTACGGGTTGACGGCCAGTCCCACGGGGTTTCTCGGGCATCCGCCGCCACAGGAGATCCTCGTGTGAACAACTCCGCCGGACCGGACTCGGCGTCGCTCCCGCGCACACCATCCACCGGTTCAGCGCAAAGGGTCACTTTGGCAACGTTCCGTCCCCTCGTCCGCATAAGCTCGCGATCCGCGCTTGCCGTTGGCGCACGAGCCCGGCAGGCTCGGGGCTGAGCCGAGAGGAATCCAACGAAGGAACGCCCGTGCCCGACTCTGTACGCTTTCGCATCGCCGCCCTGGTAATTATCGGTCTGATACCGCTGTTCTTCGTGGATCTCGGCACCTGGCGTCGCGCCTTCGCCCCGGAGCTGCACACTTTTGCTCACGTGGGCTTCTTTGCGCTGCTCGCCTGGCTGGCGATGCAAGCACCACCACTGCAATCGTACCGCTTTCCCGTACGCGGGGGCCTGGTGGTTCTGGCTGCCTTGGCCCTCGGCGGCACAATTGAACTCATACAGCCCTGGTTTGGCCGCTCGGCCGGACTGCAAGATCTCTGGCAGGACCTCCTCGGCGCGATGGCGGCCGTCGCGCTGAACGCGCCTACCGTGGCAACAAGGCGCGCCTTGGGCGCCGTCATGGCCGTCATCCTGGTCGCCGAACTCTATGCTCCCGCGATCTCCCTTTGGGACCGCGGCGTCGCACGGATTCAGTTCCCGGTACTGTCCGATTTCAGCACCACGTTCGAACATCGCCGTTGGTCGGCTGGCGAGCCCGACGACACCGTCGCCCGGATCGGGGAGCGCTCTCTTCGGGTCGATCTCAAGCCTGGCCGCTTTTCCGGGACAACCCTGCGCCGCTCTCTTGGCGACTGGAGTCACTACGATACGCTCGAGTTGAGTATCTACAATCCGGCAGCACCACTGAGTATCACGATATCGATTCGCGACCATGACAATGCCAAGCGGGGTGGCGAGTATAGTGACCGATTCAATCGTCGGTTCCTGCTCCGGCCTGGCTGGAACGACCTCGCCATTGCTGTTGACGACGTCCGCAATGCCCCGGCGCAGCGCCAGCAGCACTTGGATGATCTGGCGATGTTGGCCATCTTTACCGCGAATCTCGATGAACACCGCACCCTTTACTTGGACCGCGTGCGACTGAGTGAATAGGCTAGGTTGACCCCGGCTGGCAACAGAAAGCATCTCCGCATTATTCGACCTCGACTCCTCGTCTGTGATGGGAATGCTTATACAATATGGCGGGCTCAGCGAACTCACTTCCGATCACAACGGATACCCGGAAACCATGTACGAGGACTTCTACAACCTTACTGGCAAGCCCTTCCAACTCAGCCCGGATCCGGCGTTTTTCTTCAGCAGCCGCGGTCACAAGCGCGCCATGGCCTACCTCGAGTACGGGGTGGAGCAGGCGGAGGGGTTTATCGTGATCACCGGCGAAGTGGGCGCCGGCAAGACCACCCTCGTACGCAATCTCTTTGAGAACCTCGATCGTGACCGTCTGGTCGCGGCGCAGCTCGTGAGCACCCAACTGCAAGCCGACGACATGCTCCGCGCGGTGTGCTCGGCGTTCGGTCTCGATTTCCAGGGCAACAAGGCTGAGCGGCTGCTCTCGCTCGAGTCGTATCTGCTGCAGTGCCAGCGTGCCGGCAAGCGCTGCTTGCTCGTCGTCGACGAGGCGCAGAACCTGCCAGCGGAGGCCGTCGAGGAGTTGCGCATGCTCTCCAATTTCCAGACGGCCAATGGGTCGTTGTTGCAGAGTTTCCTTGTTGGCCAACCCGAGTTCCGGGCAACGTTGCAAAGCCCGTCGATGCAGCAGCTCCGCCAGCGCGTGATCGCCACCTACCATCTCGGACCTCTCAACGAGGCCGAGACCCGAGGCTACATTGAACACCGCCTGCGCCGCGTTGGCTGGCAGCACGACCCCACGTTCAGTGACGAAGCGTATACGGCGCTTCACCACTACGCGGGCGGCGTGCCGCGGCGAATCAACACGGTCTGTGACCGACTGTTGCTAATGGCTTTTCTCGAGGAGCTCCACCATATCGATACCGACGTCGTTGCCGAAGTCATCAGCGAGCTCGATGAGGACTTCGGTGTCCGTGGTGACGAAGACGATGAGGAATCGCTAGATGGCTTCGGCAGCACCAATGCGCGCGACCAGACCCAAGCGCTCGATGGCTCGGAGGGCTCGACCCACGCACGCCTCGAAAAGCTCGAAGCACGGGTCTCCCGCCTGGAACGGTATGTGGTCTACACCTCCAAGCTCTCGCGGCAGATCCTGACCCACGTCAATCGGAACAAGTCAACTAATTGATCAAGAAAGCATTCTCCCCGCCACATGCACTGACTAACCATTCATGACACCTCGATCACCCAGGGTGCAAATTGGAGTAGACCGCCCCTGCGATGGGGAAACATCGCCCAATCCAATCACTAGCCACCATTGGCATAATCGTCTTACTCGACGCAACGACGGCCTCATCAGCCAAGGAGTTTATCGGGTCTGGCGGTAATGTCCCGCGGGTTCGTTCACCGTTCGCTGGTGCTTTGCCACCAGAGATGTTCGCGACAATGATAATCTTCACCGGGTCCATCAGTGTGGCGGTGGCGGAGGAGGCGATAGCAATGATTCGATTACTGCCACCTCCCTCAGAGGTGACGGGTCGGTGACGCTGTAGTCAAGTCTGCGGAAACACGCGAGCACGGGTCACCGTGCATGCCGAGTGCCTCGGGCCGCTACGAGATTGGCTTCGGCACGGAAAGCGACAACTACACCACCTCCCTCGACACGATCAATACATCGGGCGACACTACCGACCTCGAAGGCGGCAAGTAGTACTACTTCGCGTTTCGCGTCCACGATGGCTCCTTCAATGACCACTCCGGCGAGCTGGGTACTGTGGTCAATTGGCGAGACACTACCGCAGAGCACACGCGCAAACACCGTGTGCGCACCCCTTGCGCACGACCACGCACCCCGAACGAGCCTGCCTGTCGCAGGAACCAATACACACCGTCCAACAGCACGCTTGGCTTTAAGTTGTGAACTAAGTCACACTATCATTGTGCGCATGAGCCGATATCACAATTCCCGGCCGGCTCGCTGAGGGCGTCAGCCCTTGTACATCAAGGCAAAGCACAGGATGATGGTACGCGGACTGTCACCTGTGGCAGACAACATGCTGGGCCGTAAGGATTTGCTAACAGGGAGAACGACCAATGGGGTGGGCTAGACTAATCGTGGTAGCGCTCGCTGTGGCGCTGGCAAGCGTTCTTACTGCATGTGAAACGACCGGCACCCCCGCCAACCGCACTGCGGACACAGGGGAGATGGGCGACTATGTGATTGGCGCCGGTGACTCGCTGCAGATCCACGTACGCAACAACGAGGACATATCGGTATCGCTGCCGGTGCGCCCGGACGGCAAGATCTCGGTGCCTATGGTGCGCGACGTGGAGGCAGCGGGGCGCACAACCTCCGAGCTTGCCGACCATCTTGAGCAGGAACTCTCCCGGTTCATCCGCGATCCCATGGTGACCGTTATGGTCACCGATTTCGTTGGCACGTACGCGGACCAGGTTCGGATCATCGGCCAGGCGGTTCAGCCGCAGGCGATCGCCTATCGTGAGGGCATGACCGTGCTGGACGCGATCATCCAGGTCGGCGGGCTCACCGAGTTCGCCGCCGGGAATCGAGCCAAGCTGGTCCGGGGAACGGGCAGTGGTGCACGGCGACTCGATATCCGCCTTGGTGATCTGATCAACGACGGAGACATGAGCCAGAACCGTGCACTACGGCCGGGCGATACGTTGGTTATCCCGGAGGCGTACTTCTGAGGCATTCTTCGCCGCTGACTTCGTCGAGACAACCTCGACGCGGCGTGGTGCGTGCCTAATGCGACGGACTCTTCAAGGAAGACTGACGTACCATGCATGATTTCTTCAACTTCATCCTCGGCGAATTGCGTGGGGCCTGGCGCTTCCGGTGGTATGCGCTCGGAGTCGCCTGGCTCGTCGCCCTCGCCGGCGCCTTTGTGGTGTTGACCATGCCCGATCAGTATCGGGTGGAAGCGCGTGTCCAAGTCAACACGGAGTCCATGCTTCAGCCGCTGCTGCAGGACCTCGCTATCGAGCCGAACCTCCAGGCCCGGCTCGACTTGATGACGGCCACCCTGCTCAACCGCGAGAATGTCGAGCGGATCGCCAACGAGAATGATCTTCTGTTGTCCGCTCGAACGCGTGGGGACGAAGTGCAGACGATCGAGAGCTTGCGACGAAACATCAGTATTGACCAGACCGAGCGCGAGCGCGTCTATCGTATTTCCTATCAGTCCAAGTCGCCGGAAACCGCTCAGGGCGTGGTTCAATCGGTCATGGATCTGCTTCTCGAAGAGGCCATGAATCTCACCATGTCTGATGCCGCTTCGGCCACGGACTTCCTTGAGCAACAGGTGAACGATTACGAGGAACGGCTCCGGCAAGCGGAGCAGCGGCTTGCGGAGTTCAAACGTGACAACGTCGGCATGCTGCCCGACCAAGGTGGGCGCGACTATTACCAACGCTTGCGGGCTACTGAGGACGAGATCCAAGAGCTGGAGACGCAAAAGCGCACGGCGGAGCGACGCGTGAACAGCATCCAGGAGCAGCTCACCGCCCTACGCACCGGGCAACGACAACCCGAGTCCGGCTCAAGTCCACGCGTTCAGGCGCTTGATGAGCAAATCCGTGAGAGCCGGCAACAGCTCGACAACCTGCTGCTGCGTTACACCGAGGAGCACCCGGACGTGGAGAACCTGCAAGCACAGATCGAGCGTCTCGAGGAGCGTCGCGAGGAGCTCGTTGCCGAGAGCGGCGGAGAGGGCGCACCGGAGCCGCGCGCGGTTGAAACCAACCCCGTGTACCAGGAACTCCAGATTCGGCTCAATGACCGCCAGAGCGAGGTCGCGGCCCTAGAGAGTCAGATCGAGGAAAAGGAAGACCGACGCGAACAACTCATCGCGCAGGTCGACGAGATCACGCAGGTCGAAACGCGGCTCACCGACCTGACCCGGAACTACGAGGTCGTCCGCGAGCGTTACCAGACGCTTGTGAACCGCCTTAACACCGCAGAGATGACCACTGAGGCTGATGCTTCGGGCGGACAGATGAGTATGCGCGTCGTCGATGCGCCCATCACGCCGGACAACCCGGAAGGGCCGCCGCGGGACCTTTATCTCCTAGCGCTACTGCCTGTGAGCTTCGGCGCGGGTGGCGGCTTCGCCTATTTGCTGCACCAGATTCGGCCGGTTTTCCAAGGCCGGGCGTTGCTCGCTGAACTCACTGGCCGCCCGGTACTTGGCTCGGTTTCGTTGGTTCTCACCCTTAGGCAGCGAAAGGCGAAACTAGCGGCGATCACCATCTTCGGCCTGGCAGCCCTGATGCTTGTTGCCGCGGGCGGAGCCGGTGCACTATTCGCGGATACCGGGGCTGAGCGGCTCCAAGCCATCATGGAGGAGATGCCGTTTTGAGCACGATTGAGCGAGCATTACAACGAAAAAAGCGGCACCAAGAGGAACCGCCTCCCAAGGCTTCCGCCAGCGCCGAGGCCACGGGAGCGGGAGCGGCGACGCCGCCCCCAGAAAGCCCCGAGAGTGAACCGGTTGCTACCGGCGAAGGGAAGGAGCTCGCCCGGGCGGGCTTTATTCCTCGTGGCCCTTTGCTGAAGATCGACATCAACCAACTCCGCCGGCAGAGCATATACCCACCGGCTTCGATGGAGGATCGGCTAGCCAACGAATACCGTCGCATCAAACGGCCCCTTCTCGGCAACGCCATTGGCCGTGGTGTCACTGAACTCGAACGCGGGAATGTGATCATGATCACCAGCGCCGTTGAGGGCGAGGGCAAGACATTTACCTCATTAAATCTGGCGCTGAGCATCGCACGGGATCCGGACTATTCCATCACTCTAGTGGACGGTGACGTGGCGCGACCGCACCTTACACGCGTGCTCGGTGCCCCCAACCAGCCCGGCCTGTTGGATTTGCTGTCTGATGAGACACTGGATCCCATGGATCTCGTTATGCCGACCAATATCGAGACCCTCTCAGTTCTGACAACCGGGCACCGTCACGCCCTGAGTGAGGAATTGCTCTCAAGCGAACGCATGGCGCGGGTTGCCGCCGAGCTCGCCGAGCCGGACCGGCATCACATTGTCCTCTTTGATGCGCCACCGGTGCTGGCAGCCCCCGATGCAATCACCCTTTCCCATCACGTCGGCCAAATCGTGGTGGTCGTTAAGGCCTCTTCTACGCTGCGCCAGCAGGTCTCGGCCGCCGTGGACCAACTCAATCCGGACAAGGCCATCAACATGGTCCTCAACCAGTCCCTGGGCGGGCCCGGCGGCGACCAATACGGCGGCTACTACGGCTATGGATACGGCGAAGACCACTAACAAGGGCAACGCGTCCATGGGTGCAAACACAGCTACCACTGGCAGTTTTATCCGTATCGCCGCCGCCTGCGCACTGACGGCCGTGGGATTCGCTGCCCTAGCGGCCCAGCCCGCTGCATCCCAGACCCGCGGTGAACTCCGGGGCGCACTCGCCGACGATCAGGAACTCCCCGAGACCCTCGCCGGCTGCCGCCTGCCCCTTCCCGGCGGGCGGGACCGCGACAGCGGCCTGTCCGAGCAGTACATCAGCGACCGTCAAGGCCAGCCCTATCTGTTCGCCCCCTCGCTCACGGCCCGGCAGACCTACACTGATAACGTCACGCTGGCACCGGAGGGCGAGGAAGAGTCCGACCACATCACCCAGATCATTCCGGCGTTAAGCTTCTGCCACGTAGGGCCCCGCATGCGCACCCAGGTGGACTATCAGGCCCAGCTCCTCCACTACTGGGAGGACTCTGACCGAAACGATGTCTTCCACTCCGCCAACGTGAACAACACCACCACTCTGGTGCAGGATGTGCTGTTCCTGGACCTAGCCGGCCGCTTCGATCAGCAGCCCAGGACCATCAACGGCGCCTTTACGGAAGACAACGAACTCGTTACCGGCAACCGGCAGGACACCACCACCCTGCGGGCCAGCCCCTATGCGTTCCAGGACCTAGGGCCACTGGGCGATTCGGTGACCCGCTACGAATTCCGGCGAAGGATGTTTGACGACGCTTCGGACACCACACGCCATATCGGTAGCTTCAACGTAACTAGCCCCGGCGCGGCGGATCCGTTCTCCTGGCAGGGCAACATCCGCACCGAGCGGGTAACCCGGGATGATCTCGACGATCCCACCTACTTCGACGACGCCTTCATCGAGCTGGGCTACCGCGCCATCGGCCGCCTGACCCTGTTGGCCCGGGGCGGACTGGAGACGGTGAACCGCGCCGACGGCACCCGCGACCGCTTCGGCAACGAGTACTGGGAGGCCGGCTTCCGCTGGAGCGACGCGCGCACCAGCGTCGAGGCCCGCTTCGGTGAGCGTTTCTTCGGCGAAACCTACTTCGCCGCTATCAGCCGCCGAAGCGGGCGCTTCACCGCAAGCCTCGACTACCGCGAGACTCAGGAAATCCCGGAGCGCGTCGGCGCAGGCGTCCCCCAGTACATACAGGAACTGGAGGAATTCGGCCTGATCGACGTTCCGGAACCGGAACTCACCATCACTAAGCGCCTGACCGCCTCGGGCACCTACGAAACCGGTCTCTCCACCTTCCGCGTCACCGCGTACGACGACCGCCGGGAACTGGTGATCTCGGAGGAAGAGCGTCGCCGCTACGGCGTCAACGCCTCCTGGCAGTGGCGCTTCGCCCCGCGCACGACACTGACACCCAGACTCACCTGGGAGCGCATCGACAACCGCGACGGTGAACTCGACACCCTGCGCGGCGCACGCCTGAGCATCGCGAGAATGCTCGATCGCAGAACCCAGGCCGGTGCCACCATCCGCCGCCAGGACCGCATATCCGATACTGCCGACCGCGAATACGTTGAAAACGCCATCACCTTGGAGCTAACAAGACTGTTCTAATGCTGCTCCAATGGATCACCGTCATTCGATGAAATCGCCATTATCGCGAGCGGTGTAAAATAATGACGTGGGATGCAAGAAACCACACATGAACTAACCGGACAATACCGGCCATGGCCACAACCCAGACCTCAATCCGCCAGCCCCTCCTCCGCGCCGACGTCGCCGTTGCGATAGCCGCGCTTGCCTTGGTGACGCTGGTGTTCTGGGAGCCGGTCAGTGCCCTGCGTAACCGATGGCTCTTATTTGATCAAGCCTACTCCCACGGTTTCTTCGTTTTCGGGCTATCCTTGTTCCTGCTCTACCGCGTATTCCGTGATCGGCGATTCGGCCTCAACCCCAGTGTCCTCGGCGTCTTGTTGGCAGCGCTCACCTCGCTTTCCATCACCCTCGCAAACGTTGTCAATGTCCAGATTCTTCAACAGCTCGGTGTGGTTTTCCTCTGGTGGGCCGTCATCGTTGCACTCCTAGGCTGGCGCGCAGGCTGGCACCTGGCATTGCCGATCGGGTTCATCTACTATGCCATCCCGGTCTGGAACGTCCTCACCGAACCCTTGGTTTACGCCGCTGTAGAAGTCAATCAGTTCCTATTGGGTTTTCGTGGCATTCATTTCCGGGTGGATGGAGCCTTCATTCACCTCCTGGATGTGGGGATATTCGAAGTAGGTGACGCCTGCTCGGGGCTGCGATACCTGGTTATCGCACTCACGTTGGCCACACTGTTCAGCGCCTTGAACTTCACACGCGTCCGGGAGTGGCTGATCCTGCACGCCACCGCGATTGCGATGGGGCTCTTGGTCAACTGGGTGCGGATCTTCGTCATCATTCTCGTGGGCTACGAGACAGAAATGCAGAGTGGCCTTGTCGACAACCACGAATTGTTCGGCTGGATTCTGTTCGTGGTGGTACTAGTGCCGTTTTTCTTCATTGCGAATCGGCTGATGCATCGCTCGCCGGTGCAGTCCCCCATCTCTGATCCGACAGCCAACGCACGCCGCTCAAGCAACCCGCTTGGGCGCTCGGCCATCGTCAGCGCCCTGCTCGTGTTTGTCGTCGCGGGACCGATGACCTACCTCGGTGTGTCCGCGCAGCCAGCATCCGGAGACACCCGCATCAACCCCCCAGAATCCATCGGCGGCTGGAAACTGCACGACAATGTGCCACGAAGTGCCTGGCGCCCGCAGATGCATGGTGCAGATAGGACCGTGACGGCAACCTATACAAACGATGGAAACCATCTAGATCTCGGCATCTGGTACTACGCCACTCAAACCCAAGGCAGCGAACTCGTCCAGTACAACAATCGGCTCTATGACTCCGGCGAGTGGCGTGTCCGCGAGCACAGCAGCGAGGAAGTCAATGGAGGTGGATCCTGGGGTTTGATGGTACTTGAGCACCGGCACCGCAACCAATCCGTTGGCGTTGGTTATGGCTACGAGGTCGCCGACCACTGGACCCACAACCGGCTCATGGTGAAAGTGAACATGCTCCAAGGCGCCCTTACAGGACGGCAGGACGGAAGCCTAGTGACCCTGTCCATTCCATGCGCCGACGGAGACTGCCAGGACGCGCTGGCAACGCTACGCTCTCTACTGCGGAGCGACGCCCCGGCTGCCATCATTCAGAGCACACTGAATGCTGGTTAAACGACGAGGCGCATTACTTCGAGATCGGGCGACATTGAGATGGCTGAGCGCCGCAGAGCACGATCAAAGATTTCAGGTCGCACGTCGCAACGGCG
Source organism: Aquisalimonas lutea (assembly GCF_030409225.1). Taxonomy (GTDB): domain Bacteria; phylum Pseudomonadota; class Gammaproteobacteria; order Nitrococcales; family Aquisalimonadaceae; genus Aquisalimonas; species Aquisalimonas lutea. Next base: position 1,342,635 of record NZ_JAUFPK010000001.1, on the reverse strand, counting down.
AGGCGGTGCCGATCGATGCGGCCCTGTTTGCACCCGGCAGTTCCGGCGAAAGCGGATCCGATAACCTCTTGGCACTGACACTGGGGCCGGAGGGCGATGATGCCCAGCCCTGGCTGGCCCTGCGATCCTCCCGTAGCCGCCTGCTCCCTCTTTATTCCATCTGGCGTGTCCCTCGCTTCGGTCGTGGCCTGGAGTTGAACAAGGCCAAAGCCTGCCTTGAGGCGCTGGTTACAGCCAGTCACGAGTACCCTGTCTTGCGTTGTCGGCTACGACTGTTCGATTGGGATGCGAATCACCGCCAGCGGCTGCGCGAACTGGTCGTTCAAAAGGGCTTCTCACCGGCCAGGACTACCGAAAATTACACGAACACAACCCTCATTAACCTCGATTATCCGTGCGAGGAAGCCCTTTTCCTGAGCCTGGGGTCAACCGCACGGCGCGATGTCCGGCGGATCGAGAGGCGGGGCTTGACTGTCGCACCAATCTTCTCATCCGGCCTCTCGCCTGAGTTGGTCCGTATTGAAGCCGAAACGCGAAGGCGCACCCAAGGAACCTACCCAATACAGCATTGGGCGCGCTGGCTGGAGGCCGCAGCAGCCCATCCCGATGCCGTGCGAATCAGTGTGTTGATGGATCCGACTGCCGGGAACGCCATCCTGGCCTTTGCCCTCGGCGTCTCACACGGTGATCATGTGGAGTACCGGGCGGCCGCATCCACACGCCCGGACGGGAGGAGTATACCCTTGGGTTATGGGCCAATGTGGGATCTCATACGGTGGGCCTATCAGTCAGGGCACGTAATGTTCGATTTCGGCGGAATCACGCATGACCACTCGCCGATGGCCAACATAAGCGCATTCAAACAGCGCTTCAGTCGGAACGTCGTGCGCGTTGCCGAGGAGTTCGAGCTCGAGCCCCACCCGATTGCAGCAGGCGTCACGAGAGTTTTGGGGAGAAGCATCCGGCGTCTCACCCGCAATTGAAGCACGGAAAATCGTCCAACCCATAAAACGAAAGAATCTATCCGAATGCTGGAACTCCTTCTGAGTGCACTCCTTCTACTAGCGGTCTATAGCTACTTCGGCTACCCAGGCATCCTCCTGATCATGTCCAAAGGTGGCGGAAAACCGGTTAGAGACACCTCTGAAATTCCCAGTGACCTGCCCCGCGTCTCTCTGATTATCACAGCGCACAACGAAGAAAGGCGCATCGCAGCCAAACTGGATGAGTGTCTGCGCTGTGACTACCCGAAAGACCGCCTGGAGATCATTGTCGCGTCTGATACTTCGACGGACGCCACTGACACGATCGTAAGACAGTACCGGGAGCACGGCGTCAGACTCGTGCGGGCCGAAGAACGCCTGGGCAAAGAGAACGCTCAGTCACTTGCGATCTCAGCAGCCAACGGCAACATCCTGGTCTTCTCCGATGTGGGTACCACACTCCTGCCTGACGCAGTGACGAACATTGTGGCACCGTTTGCCGACCCGGAAGTCGGGGCCGTCTCCAGCGAGGACTCGTTTTTGACACAAGACGGCTCTATCGCCGGCGAAGGCCTGTATGTTCGCTACGAGATGTGGCTGCGGAGACTGGAATCCCGGGTTTTCAGCCTGGTCGGCTTGAGCGGGAGCTTTTTCGCGGTCCGCCGCGACGTCTGCACGGATTGGGATATCACCGTCCCGAGCGACTTCAATGTTGCGCTGAACGCGGTTGGCCATGGCCTGAAGGCCATCAGTTCGCCCCGGGCCCGCGGCTATTATCACGACGTCAAGGATCCGAAAGCCGAATATGGCCGCAAAGTCAGGACCGTTCTCCGTGGCATGGCAGCCCTTGCGAAGCGGTCAGACGTATTGAACCCTCGGCGATTCGGCCTTTTCTCCTGGCAGGTCTGGAGCCACAAGGTGGCGCGCTGGGCAACACCGTGGTTCCTGGCCCTCCTTTTCATCGTCAGTGCAATCGCCGGGAACACAAGCGGATTCACGGCGATCCTGCTCGGTGGCCAGCTAATGTTCTACGGTGCGGCGCTTGTCGGTTACTTTGTTCCTGCCGCACAGTCGATTGCCGCCGTACGTATTGCCTTTTTCTTCTGCCAGGCGAACATCGCCATCATGCACGCGACGCTGCGCTACCTGAAAGGCGAGCGGGTTACGGTATGGAAGCCGACGCGACGGTGACCATGCGGCGGGCACTACGACCAGCGGGAGACCGCATCCGGCTGCAGCGCGACGGGGATAACTCCTGGTTGCCCGGAAGCAGGCGCCTCACTCTGTACGATTCCGGCACCAGCGCCCTCGCCGCGGCCCTCACCATCTTCGTGACTGGCGCCAAGAGGAACGTACCGGAAGTTCTGATGCCCGCTTACGCATGCCCGGATCTTCTCGCTGCCACGCAGCATGTCGGGGCCCGCACCCGCATGGTCGATTTGGAGTCGAACCGGCCCTGGATGGATCTGGCGGCACTGGAGGCATCGATTACCGACAGCACCGCCGCCGTTATCGCGGTGAACTTCCTCGGCATCCCCGAGCGCATCGAGCAACTGCGCGGCATCCTATCCCGCCATAATGTGCCACTGGTCTACGACTGCGCCCAGTCCTTCGTCGACGGCATCAGCACCACAGCGGACACAGTGGTCCTGAGCTTCGGCCGCGGCAAGCCGGTCAGCCTGCTCGGAGGCGGTGCAGTGCTGCGGACACGGGAGGCGCCGCCAACCGTCGCGCCGTCCCCCGACAACTCGGCTGAGTGGACATTCCGGCTCAAGGCGAGGCTCTACAATCTGCTGGCCCATCCGCACCTGTACTGGATCCCGCAGGCCATGCCCTGGCTGGAGTTGGGCGCCACACGGTACGAGCCCCTCAGCCACATCCACGGGGCGCCCCCCTGGCTCGGGGCCTACATCAATGCCAACACCCACGGGCAGCGGCAGCCCGCACCGGAGATGCAAAAGCGGCTCCACGCGTTCCTGGGTAGCCTTGGTAATACCCACTACCTGGATCTCCCCACGCTCTGTGGTACGCCACCGGAACAACGCCTGCTGCGCTACCCGGTGCTTTGCAGTACTCCCGAGCTGAGAGAGAGAACCGTCGCCCACATGCAGAAGGCGGGGCTCGGGGCGTCCGTCCTCTATGCCCGACCACTGCCGGAGATCGAAGGCGTGAGCGAAGACATGTTTAGCGGGAACCCAGAGGTACCCAACGCCCGCTCTTTCGGGCAGCGCCTTCTCACCCTACCAACCCACGAGGATGTCGCGCCGGCGGATGTGGACGCAATGAAGCGGATCATGGCCCGGCTAACACGGGAACAGGACACCAGCGATGGATGACCGCCCCTCCAGCACAAGCGGGCAGGAGATCCGCTGCCTACACCTGGCCTCCGGGGATCTGTGGGCCGGCGCCGAGGTACAGATCTACAATCTCCTCGTGCGGCTGCAGCGGATGGACGGCATCCGACCCCATGCCGTATTACTCAACGACGGGGAGCTCGCGGAACGGCTCCGTGCGGCCGGGGTGCAGATCACGGTACTGGACGAGCGGCGCCTGTCGGGGTGGCGCATTTTCCGGGAGCTTGTGGCGATTATCCGGCGGGAACGGGTCGGGATTGTTCACACTCATCGACTCAAGGAGCATATTCTCGGTGGCGTCGCGGCCCGAATCTGCGGCGCTATTTCCCTGCGCACGGTACACGGCCGCAGCGAGCACAGAATTCGTCGCTGGGATGCCCGACGATACATGCTACGTACTGCGGACCGAATGACCGCCCGTTACCTGCAGCGAGACATCGTCGCTGTCAGCGAGGTGCTCGGCGACGAGCTGCGAGGCACGTTTCCGCGACGGAAGGTCACGGTGATTCCGAACGGAATCGATCTGGCCACCGCCACGGACTTGGCAACTCGTCCGGAATCCGTGGCACTTCAAGATCGCGCGATGGATATTGCCGTGGTGGGTCGCCTTGTACCGGTGAAACGCATTGATCTGGTCATCGACATAGCGAGAACCCTATCACTCCAGGCACCGGGCAAATTCCGCTTTGTCATCTATGGCGACGGCCCCCTTCGGGAAATACTCGAGGCGCGGGTACGGGACGAGTTGCCCGAGGGCATGCTGGTATTCCGCGGCTTCAGCACAAACCTGCTCTCTGAGCTCAATCGGCACGATGCCCTGCTAATCGCCTCCGATCACGAAGGGTTACCAACCAACCTCTTGGAAGCTTTGGCCCTCGGAAAACCCGTCATTGCACGTTGCGTGGGCGAAATTCCTTTAGTGCTCGGAGATGCGTTTGCCGAGCTATGCATTAATGGCGACTGTCCGGCCACCTTTGCTGCGAAACTCATCGACCTCAGGGAGCGATTGATCGCCGGCGCCTTTTCACCCGAGTCCCTGCGTGCGCGCGCTGAGCTCTACGACGCCGACGTTTGTGCCGAAAGGCACCGACAGATATATGAAGCGAGAAAGAACGGCTGAAGTGCCATCATCAGGATGCCTGCAAACGCGACATTTTCATGCGGTGGCAGACATCCTCCAGAGCAATGTCAATGAACCCATAGCAGCGTTCAAAGACTTCCGGAGAGGCGCCGAATGGATCCGGTAAATAGGGAATGTGCAGACCACCCCAAAGTCCCAGGAGGGTGACCTGGCTCCCCACCTCCCTGGAGATGTTCCGAACCGCGGACGCATAGGCGGGCGTCATCGCAATCAATAAATCCGCAGGGTCAAACGCGACATCCTCGGCCCGCCGCGTCAGGGCTGTCTCCATGTTAACTCCACGCCGTGCGGCGATCGCCAGCGCCGTGTCATCCACTCTCAGGCCACTGGTCGCATGCAGCCCGAACGAGGTTGAATCCACTCCAAGCAAGCTCGCCCGATACTCCGCGTAGGGGCTACGACAGACGTTGCCGGAACACACGAACACCACTCGAGCAACCCGGCCCCAATCAACGTCCCAATAGTCCCGATAGCCACCGAGCATCCACCACAACGTCGCGCGAGAGACACGGGCGCGCTTACGCCAGCTACCGCTTGAGCTGAGTTCGATCATCCGCTGGAAAGCAGCGCTGGTTCTAGTCATCGGTGTTTGGTTTCGCCATACTGCCGCCGAGTTAAAGAATCTACCACCCATGCCCAGTCGCTTCCCAGTTCTTACTGATCTTACCGAGGCACACGGATGCACGAGATACTGGTCCTTGACGCCAACGAGCGAAGCGCCCTTGCGGTTACCCGCTCCCTGGGGAAGCTCGGGCACAGGGTCATCGCCGCCGATACCGGATCAGCGAGCCTGGCAGGTGCATCACGATTCGCAACGCGCCGGCTGGCGTACCCCGACCCCTATAGCTCGCCATCCGCTTTCATCGATTTCGTTGTGGCCATCGTCGACAAGGGGGATGCGGATGTCATCATTCCCTGCACGGAAGTGACCACGTATCTGTTGTGTCAAGCCTCGCAGCAATTGCAAAACGTCCACCACTACTTACCGACGTTCCCGGCATTTGAAGAACTGTCGGACAAGGGCCGCCTTTTTGCTCGAGCCTCGCACGCCAACCTCACGATTCCTGAAACGGTCTGGATGGAGCCGGGCTCTGATCCGCTCTCGGATGCTCGCAATCTCGGCTTTCCCGTAGTCATGAAGCCGTATCGCTCGAGGATACTGGACGGCAATGGCTGGCTGACCACCAGCGTGAAGGTTGCGGACTCAGAGAAATCCTTGACGCGAATTCATCAGCAATCGGAGAGTTTTCGCCGTTTCCCCTGGCTGCTGCAACAATTCATTCCCGGCCACGGGGCCGGAGTATTCTCCTTTCACGTACCGGGAGAGGAAACGCGGTATTTCTCGCACACGCGCATCCGAGAGCGCCCTCCCGGAGGGGGAGTCAGTGTATTATCGGAGAGTGCGCCGGTCCCTGAGGATATGGTAGGAATAGCGACGCGGCTTCTGGATGTGGAGGGTTGGCGCGGCCCGGCCATGGTAGAGTTCCGGGTGGACCGGCACGGCACCGCGTATCTCATGGAAGTCAACCCTCGACTTTGGGGGTCACTGCAGCTTGCGGTTGACGCGGGATTCGACGTCCCCCGCATGCTCCTTGAAGGCGCGGTTCAGGGTAGACCCAAATGCACCGGCGAGTACGAACCCGGTCATCGGCTGCGCTGGCTGCTTGGCGATCTTGATCGTCTGTACATGGTATTTCGGAGCAAGGACCACACCTTAAACGAAAAGGCCCGGGACGCACTCCAGTTCCTGAATCCCGGCTGGCCCCGTACCCGCTACGAGGTGAATCGCCTTGGCGACCTGGGGCCCTTCTGGCATGAACTACGGCACTATCTAGGCTGAATTCAAACAATGGACCAACGGACGGCTTTCGATGAGTGAGCTTTCAGGACAGGTTGCCGCCGAGGCTGTCGACAGATCAAATGCGATTCCGCGACGTCGCATACTGTGGCTATCGCATCTGCTTAACTGGCCGCCGCGCGGAGGCGTTCAGCAACGCTCCTATTACCTAATGAGGGAGCTTGCGCGCTACCATGATGTTGAAATCATTGCATTCCGTCAGCGTGCCCAGCAACCCGACGATGCCAGCCGGCAGCAGGCTATTGACGCTCTGAAGGAGTTTGCAACGGTGAGGGAGGTCGTCGACCTACCCGAAGACACGACCTTTGGCGGCCGGAAACGAATGGCGCTGCGCTCCCTACTCCCTGGCGCACCCTACACGATTCGATGGGGAACAGCAGAAGGGTATGCCCGTGCGGTACAGGATTCGGTTGCGGAGTTTCAGCCCCAGGTGGTTCACTTCGACACGATCAGCCTTGCACCCTACCTGGCGGAGGTTGGAAACCTGCCCGCCATGCTCAACCACCACAACATCGAGTCGCAAATGATGCTGCGGCGCGCGGAGAATGAATCAAATCCGGCCAAGCGGCTTTATTTTCTGCAGGAGGGCCGACGCCTCGCAAACTACGAGCGCCGGGTGGCCAAACGCTTTCATGTGCATCTCACTTGCTCCGAACTGGACTCGCGACGGCTCATCGAGACGGTTGGCGACGTTGCTACTCAGGTAATCCCCAATGGGGTGGATCTGGATTACTTCCGTCCCGCGGAGGAGGACATCGCGGTCCGGCCGGATAGTCTGGTATTCGTCGGAGGGCTCACCTGGTACCCCAACATCGATGCCATGAAATTCTTTCTCAACGAGGTCTGGCCTTTGCTCAAGCAGCACCGCCCGGGAGCACACCTCTCCATTATCGGACGCCGTCCGAAACGATCGCCGGCAATGCTGCAGGGCATTGCCGACGTGGACATTGTCGGATTCGTCGAGGACATTCGGCCGCTTGTGCACACGAGCGCTGTCTACGTCTGCCCGATTCGAGACGGTGGAGGCACCAAGCTCAAGGTGCTTGACGCCATGGCCATGGGCAAGGCAATCGTCGCCCACCCTGTTGCCTGTGAAGGCCTCGACCTTGAAGACGGCAAGCAGGTACTCATGGCACATGACCCTCAGGATTTCGCCAGCAAGGCCGCGAGCTTGCTGGCCGACCCAGTACGACGACAGGAGTTGCAGCAAGCCGCCTACGCGCACGTCTCCGCGAACTTCAGTTTCAAGGAAATCGGGGAACGGTTGGCACGCACCGCAAGCGCCGCCCAATGACCAGGAGCCGAAGAATCCCTCCATGCGGAAGTTGATACTCAACGCGGCCCTGCGTGTGCGCGGCCTCAGGGTTCACACCCATCTGGCCCGGGCAAAGCAGAACCAGAACCTGCAAGGGCCAGACCTTGCCGATCACCAGCGTCAGCGACTGGCACATGTAGTGCGTGCCGGAGCCACCCACTCGGACACGTACGCGAGGACCCTCCCATCCGCTACGTTCGCGGAAGATATCGAGAACGACCCAGCAGCACTTGCCAGTCACCCGGTCCTGGACAAGCAACGCCTCGCGGAACTACACCCCGAGATCCTCGCATATACGCACGCGCATCGCATCGCGACCATCGAAAAGCACACCAGCGGTTCCACGGGCCGTCCACTACGCATTCTCAAGGATCGCGCCGGCGTCGCAGCCGAGTTGGCGGCAACTTGGCGGGCCTATGGCTGGCTTGGAGTCCGGCTTGGGGATCGGGGCGTCCGCGTTTGGGGCCGTGCCCTGTCCAGGCAACAGCAGCTCATGGGACGGGTGAAACAGGCTGTGTTCAATACGATCCCGATCAACGCGTTCGATGTAACCGAGAAGACCTTGGCCGCCCGCGTTCGGCGGATCATCCACTGTAATCCGCGCTACATGTACGGCTACACCTCCGCGATTGTGACGCTTGCCCGGTTCATGACCCAGCATGGTATCAGCGGGCCTGATAACCTCATTGCAATCATCACCACTGCAGAGCCAATGAGTCCACAGGAGAGAGAGGCGATTACCCAGGGGTTCGGGGTGGCACCCAGTGACGAATACGGGGCCAGCGAAGTGGGCTCCATTGCCCATGAGTGTACCGCCGGCCGTCGGCACATCATGGCAGACCACCTATTGCTCGAGATTCTGCATGAGGACGGTCGCATCACCCCGGAAGGCACCGGGGAGCTTCTGGTGTCGGATCTCACCAACACGATCACACCTGTCGTCCGGTACCGGTTGGGAGACTTCGCGACGATCCAGCTACAACCTCATTGTTCATGCGGGTTGGCCTTTCCCGTGATAACGGATATCCACGGCCGAGTCGAGGATGCCGTCGTCACCCCCGATGACACCCGCCACCACCCAGCGCGCGTGTGTTACATCGTTGATGAGCTATTGACTGGCCACGTAGCAGTCGAGAAATACCAAGTTGTCCAAACCGCCACCGACGCCCTTGAGATCCACCTTGTCACCACGGATTCCCCGGCCAGAACCACCCTTGAGCAGCGTGCGCAAGATGCATTTCGCCGCCATTTGCATCCGCGGATGCGGGTATCTGTCGTGTTTCGCGACGACATCCCTCGTGAATCGTCCGGCAAGTATCGTCTGATCAAGAATAGCTGCCAGTCTCCACAATCCAGCCGTGCCAGTTGAGTGAGGCGTAAATGTCCGGATTTCTGCTTGTCGTTAGTGCAGCTTCTCATGACGATCGTCCACCGGCGCCTTTACTCCGGAACGACTACCGGGTGGTCCACGCTCCCATCGGGCATCTATTCCTGTTCGGTCCCAACAGCACACTGATCATGCAGAACGAACAGGGCGTACTCGCTCACCATGGTGAGTGGTTATCACCCCAGGAGCGATCAGCCCTCAAGGATCTCGACGCCCAGCCGGGTGCCGGGTGGAAAACCCACCGCGGTAGCGTCATCCGAATTGACGGGCTCAGTCACGCCGTGCATTTGGCCACCGATCTGGTTGGCTCATTCCCTATCTACTACTCCCTGAACAGTGCTGGAGATCGTTTCGTCGCCGGTTCCCACTTTGCCGAAGTTCGCGCCCAAACCGACACGGAAATGGATCCAATTGGCTGTTACGAATTCCTCACAAAGGGTTTTACCGTCGGCGCGCGAACCATCGCGAACGGAGTTCACCAGCTAACGATGCAGGAAACGCTTACGGTTTCCATCAAGGGAGACACAATCGACGTACACGCCCGATCGCACCCCGACCTGTGGACTTCGGAAAGCAGTGCGACCCCCAGTGAGACCCATGATCGGCTGACAGACCTCTGGCTTTCGGAAACCGCGTTACTGGACCATACCCAGTTGATGATGTCTGCGGGCTGGGATTCTCGAGTGCTACTCGCCGGAATCGTTGCAAACAGACTCGAGGATTCCTTGATCGCCTATTCGCATGGGGATGTCGACGGCCGGGAACTGCGAATCGCCGGCCGTCTGTGTGAGGCCGTACACGCAAAGCACACCAAGGCGCCACTGGCACGCGAGCTTTTTGCCCCGGACATGGCCCACCGCATCCTCGCCGAGGTCGACACCTATATCTTCCCGTACTGGTGGCAAGCCGCCTCCGTTGGCCTTGAGAACCACCACGCTCACAAGATAACCGGTGGGTTGTACGGTCCTATCCTCGGAGGCCACAACAACGTACCCGACAAGGGAAGCAACTCCCATCGGTTGCTGGCTCTCGCACGTTACCTCGCCGGCGGCTCCCACCCCGCCAACGGGAACCTCGATGCAACAGTGGCCGCCGCGCGAGAACTGATCGTCCCACACAAGTACCACTGGCAATGGTGCGTTGCAGACGACGTTCACGAACACCAGGCGCCATGGATGCTTCAAGCGGTTCAGGCCGATATGGAAGAATGCATTCACGCCTATTCCCGCACGGGAATCCGCACCGTTGAGAACATCGTCGAAGCCTTCGAAGTGGACCACCGCCTGCGACAGTACATCAATGGCCAGCTTCTGTCCGGCTCGGCCCACCTACCCGCAAGAAACCCGTTCACGAACCCGGAGACCCTGCGCCTCGCGGCCGCCCAGCCGTTATCCAGCAAGGTCCACAACATTCTTCACCAGGCAATCATCAAACGCATCGCTCCCCAACTGCTCCGCCATCCCATGGCCGCTACCCTGATCCCGGCGAGCGCCCCTATTTCCCTGCAGGAGGTGACACGGATACAAAGAATCCTTTTTGAGGGAGTCGCTGCCCGCGCCCACACGATGTCCAAAGGAACCATCAAGAAACCACGGCTCGGCTGGCCAGCGTTCGGGTTCCTCAAGAACCACCAACCGTTTCACGACCTCGTGGACTCGCTCCAGTTACCGATATGGGACAAGGACCGTATGCATCGCACGATATATGCCGCCCACGGAAACTTGCATCCCATATTCGACATGATTGCTAGATGTAAGACACTAGACTACCGATTAACCGCCGTTCATACTTAACCGGTCGTTGGCAATCTCATAGTAACTTGTTAATCCGAAGGGCTTGCCGCTTGCGGACTGCAGTAAATCCACGGCGGGATGATCATTTGCCTCCACCAGAACAGGCCCTTCATCCAATATAGCCACATCCCACCCTATAAAAGCATACTCCGAGAAGACCGAGTGTGCATCAACACACAGATCCAGAACTTCCCTCCAAAAAGGAACAACAGTTCCTTTAACCACCTGTCCGTTCCACAACTCCCCAGATGAGCGCAACCTCTGATTTCGTGTCGATACAACCCCGCCAAGCACTCCAGATTCAACGTCTACAGACGCGCCACCACCGCCAGCATTAACGTTATCGACAATGCTATCCTTAAGCCCAAGACGCAAAAACGCTTGAAAAGGAACCGTTTTTCCTGTTGAGTCCATCCCAGTCAGTACGCGAATCGTACATAAGCACGTCGGCGAAAAGGACCTTATCGCTTCATGATTAATAAGTCTTGGCTGAACAATATGCCTCCCTTTGTCAATGGTTTTTCTCTTAACATACTCGATCAGTTGCCTGCTTGTGAGCAGACCTTCCTCTGTTTCGAATCTCCCATCCTCTTTCCGTGAGCATAGAATTATACCCTCACCCTTCTGACCTTCGCATGGCTTGCATACGACGTCATAGGCCAGGGAATCAGATGATCCACATAGGTCCGAACTCGGCCAATAAGCTTCCCCATTAATCGCATGAACAAAGATCGGAATACTCGGAATTCCATTATGTTTACAAACCAAGAAAAACTCAAATTTATCCAGCAGCTTTTTCCGCCCAACATTACTATTTATTGCATTGACCAAATAAGCCTTTTCTTGGTTCGTTGCGACAAACCTCGCATAGGCTCTATTGTTAACAAGATCATCATAGTACTTCATATACTCAGATGGAGGAAGACTATACCAAACTGCAGCCAACCACTGCTCTCGGACTAAGCGAAGAAAGAATACTGAAAACACTCTCCCATGGCTTCTTGCCTCTTCCACGCAACGCATCAATGCTATAAATGGCCACGCTAGCCCAAAAAGCACTTTCGCAACTCTTCTCATAGTAGACGCTTCCTGTAGAATTGCCTCCCGAGAAAGAACCCATCGAACTTGATCGATCGAGTCCCTCCTACGTTTAAAATACAGGTAAAGCGGAAAAGGTGATCGTTCCATTACAATAGAATCCTCTCAAATATCCCCGAATCAGTGATCCTTAAAGCGCGCGACTCCGATTTCCCGCTGCGGCCTCGAAAAACGAAGGCAGGCCAAAACTCTATGATTTCAAAGGGAGAATACCAAACGGAAAACTATTCTTACCTCTGAAAATTCAGAAAAGAAAACTAAGTATGACGCAGTGCCGGAATCCCTCCAAGATCCGTTTATGTGGGCAACATTCACGAAAGGAAGCGTTTTTCAAGAGCGAAGCTATCGCTGTTCGACCTATCACCCAAGGCAATTCGCGCAAGTGACGCAAGACGCGTCTCAGTGGTGAGGCCCTCTTCCGCTGAGGTGCGAAATCCTGAACATTGCAGGACGACGCCTGCATACCGCACAGTCCGATCATCGCCGAAGTTATGGCAAACGGCACGGAAAGCGTCCTGAGATCCAAACGCAAAAGCACCTCTCACAAAGGCACAACGGCGCTAGCCCGATAATCTGTAAGGAATGTTCCAACCTTCTGCGACAACTCGGCTTTCGCCCGTTCCAGACTAAAGAGCTGGTCCGCGCTTTCCCGCGCAGCACGGCCGAGGCGGCTCCGTTCCTCCGGGTCGTGCACTACACTCGTTAGAGCTTGGACAAGGGCGTCTTCATCACCGTCGGCCACGACCAGTCCAGACCGTCCGTCCGTGACGGCTTCACGGTTGCCTGAATTGTCCGGGACGATCGTCGCTAAACCGGCACTCATGAACTCGAGGATGGCCAAGGAGAAAGCCTCTCCCCTTGATGCATGCACCGCAATATCGGCACCTGTCAGCAGCACTCGGACATCCTCACGCCGCCCGGCGAAGATGAAATGCTCACTAATGCCCAATGATGCCGCCAGGGAGCGCATCTCCTCGAGCTGCGGGCCGTCCCCGCAATGGACAAAGTACACGGTGCCAGTGGGCGTGGTTGTCAGCACACGCGCTGCAGCACGCACGATCAGGTCGACTCGCTTGTATGCACTTACCCGACCGGAAGAAATAACGATCAGGGCTTGAGCCGGAATCCCGAAAGCCTCCTTCACGCAGCTTGGCTGCCGCTCCCTCTCGCCGATGGGCCTGATGCCGTTGCAAACATACGTACAACGCTCGGGCGGTAAACAGACGCGATCGATGAAACGATCGTGGATGAATCGCGACACACCTATGTAGAGATCACACGTCCATAACGGCAGCCGATGCAATCCCGACTTGACCATGCGCTTGGCGAAACCTGGCCGAACTCTGTCACCCGGCGTATGGTCATGCATGATGATGCTCTCGACACCCCATAGACGCAGTCGCGCATAAAGCAGACTTCTGTAAGGCCGGTCCGTGAAGTACACGGCCTTGACATGCTCCGAGACGATAAAGCGTTTCAGCGCCGCACGATGGTTCGCCTGAGAGCGGACCACCAGTTCGCGAACCTCCAGTGGTGCCTCGCGCAGTCGGGGCGGAATCTCCGCAATCTTCGGAAACGCAACGATCGTGCGCCAGCCACGTTCATACGCGGTCCGGGCGAGGGACGCCCAGTATTCCTCCATCAGCCACCAAGCATAGCCGACATCGGAAGGATAGTTGGCAACCAGCAATAGCGTTGGAGGCTGGTCCTTATCAAGTCGTGCCTTGCCGAACATGTGTACTTTATCCGCGTTGTTGTTTTCCATGCGACGCAGCGCACACTGTACACTCTGCAATAGGCGCGGGACATGCTACCGTGTCAACCAGCGTCGTCGCCGATCAGAACTCGCCGGGGAGCGCCCGAGAGGCGTTGGGGAATACCGCTTGAGGCAAGCGATTGCGAGCAGATCCGTATATGCAGATGCCCGGTCCGCCGAAGCGTGACTTATACCATAGCGCAGTGAAACGATGAGCAGCAGTGGCATGCCGGCGAACCGGGCACCTCACACCAATCCGGGCGCACCAGCCGAGCAGCAAACCTCGGCTGCAGCCATGTCCGAACGGGAGCGACGGCAGGCGTACGGCTTGCGGGTCCGCTACCTGGCGAGGACATTCTTCCAGCAACACCCCGCATTCATACTCCTATGCTTCTGCTATTTCTTGGAGTATGTACGGCCTCAGGGCATATACCCTGTGATCGACGTGCTCCCGTATGGTGAACTTTCTCTCGGACTAACCGGCCTGTTCCTCATCGCCGACCGGGAGCGCTACCACCCTCGGAACGTCCTGGTGTTCGCGATCTACGGGTTCTTGCTGCTCACCTTCTTTTCGATGATCTATGCCATCGACCCGCAGATGGCCTCGCGCCGAGGCCAAGCTTACCTGAACTGGCTCATCCTGTTTTTCCTGACTGTTTCGCTGGTAAACAATGAGCGGCGCTTTATTCTTTTCCTGTTCCTGTACCTCCTATGGAATTTCAAGATGTCCTTTTTCGGGGCACGGATATTCGCCAGCGGGGGGTTCTCGTTTTCCGGCTGGGGCCTGTCGGGTCCCCAGGGATGGTTCCAGAACTCTGGTGAGTTCGGCCTCCAGATGGCGATTGTCTGTGTTCTGACCATTTGTATGTACGTCGGCCTACGTCCGTACCTGGATGGCTGGCGCAAATGGGCGTTCCTCTCCGTACCCGTCACGGCCTTCATCAGCACGCTGGGCTCACTGAACCGAGGGGACTATCTAGCGCTCGGCGCGGGCCTTATCTGGATTGGCATGTTTGCAAAAGGGAAACGAGTCTTGGCCGGGCTGCTGGTCCTAACCTTCCTTGGGGGCGCGTGGTGGCTCATGCCCGATAGTATGGTTGAGCGATTCGATGTGGTAGGCGACGACTATACGTCCTACACGAGAGAGACGCGCTGGTGGGCAGGTTACGAGATCTTCAAGGAAAACCCGGTGCTCGGAGTGGGCACCGGCTCTTGGGTGCCGTATTACAGCATGAACTTCCCGAGGGAGATCGGCCGTGAGGGGTGGGGGCTGCCTCACAATTCCTTCATCGAAGTTATCGGTGAGCATGGCAGCTTCGGACTTCTCTTTTTCTTTCTCATATTCGCGGGCATGTTCCTCCTTAACCGACGAACGCGAAAGCTGGCACTCGCAACCAATGACCCCGTCTACCTCTGGATCAGTCGCGGCCTTGACGCTGCCACTGTCGCCTTCCTGGTTGGCGGCAATTTGATGTCGGTGTTCTTCTATCCATATGTATGGGTGCACGCCGGCATGATTGTTGCGCTTAATGCAGCGGCCCAAAGACGTCATTCAGCGTTACGGGCTCGGACGGCACCCAAATCAAACATGCGAGGCAACAGCGAGGCACGTCGTCCGGTCCACCGGCCGCCTGGCACGCACTCGTTGCCAATCAAGACGACAGAGACTAAATCATGAACCTCGGTAGCAAGCCTTCATAACATGGAGCATACACCCTTCCCGCTCGCCGCCTTCAAGTGTCGCAAGCGCGACATCCGGCTTGCTTTCTGTCGCCTGACTTGGCGCAGAATGCGTGGCCCGCGTAGAAAACTAGGTTTCATTCTGGGCATCCTATACTGGCCCTTCCTCGCAGCATATCGGGCCATAGGTGTGACGAGGGAAAAGGGCCAATACGTCACGAAAGCGTATGGCATTCCACGGTACAAACAGTATCTCCACCAGTTATACCTGGCACTCATTCACGGCCGCCCTCCACACGTCTACTACATGTACGGCCTTTTCCGCCCCCGGCAGTGGCAACTCGCCCCTCGATACATCACCCCTCAGGAATTCCGGGGCATTGTTGAAGCCTTGACGCCCATTGGCGCCGATACCTCCTTGCAGGATAAGTTCGCCTTCGAAGCAGTATGCAAGCAATCCGGGTTGCCCTGCATTGAAACAATCATGGTGTTAGGATCAACGACCTTGGAGAATACGAGTCCGGATAACATGAAGGCCCATCGGCTCCAAGAGTGCGATCTATTCATCAAGCCCGTTTCCGCACGTAGCGGCTCCGGGACCGAGATGTGGTCTTGGACTACATCCGGATTTGTCAACCATCGGGGTGAAGTCCGGACATCACGCGAGTTGCTTGAGCACCTAGTACAGCGAAGCACAAGC
This sequence comes from Aquisalimonas lutea, assembly GCF_030409225.1. Lineage (GTDB taxonomy): Bacteria > Pseudomonadota > Gammaproteobacteria > Nitrococcales > Aquisalimonadaceae > Aquisalimonas > Aquisalimonas lutea. Next base: position 1,326,570 of record NZ_JAUFPK010000001.1, on the reverse strand, counting down.
CAGGCGATCCTCGTACAGCGTCGAATCAAAAACCACCGAACGATTTCCGAACACTTCGGTATCTCAGCGTTGTCTACGGTCCGTATCGTGACGACGCTCACTGACGCTGGTCAGCCAAATTTATTCCAGGCCCTTTTCAAGATGCCACGCAAACATTCTATCGTTGACAACCTGGGCGCTGGCGGTATCGGCTGCGGTGTTCAACTCGATACCGGAAGACTAGAAGCCGGACATGTCAAGGCAAACCATGAGTCATTGCATGAACACCCTGATACTGGGGCTTTGATCACTGGATTCGCCCTCCCGCAGTGGCAAGAAGTTCGCAGAACAGCCCTCGATGCACATCGCGCATTTTCCAATGTGGCGATCATCGGATGGGATATTGGCATTTCCGATAGCGGTCCGGTCATTATCGAAGGAAACCCCTTTCCTGCTGTTGAATCTCTTCAACAATCGCATGGCCCTCTTGAGGTTAATCCGAACTTTTGGCCCTTTATCCGAACAGCCGCAACCAACTCACAATCTGTTGAGAGCAACAACTATCTTGCCTGACCGGACGCCTCCACCGCTTGTCCCTGCAATGAAATCATTTCGATAAGAGTTTTTAGGACGGTCTACCATGACGGAAAAAAAAGCCATTACCACTATAACAATCGGTGCGAATTTCGAGAACATGGCTCTCTATACTCACCCATTACTAAAGGCCTATGCAGAAAGATGCGGAGCAGACTTTCTCGTTATAAACGAACGCCGAATGCACGAGCGTCTCAACCTAGCGAGTTATGAAAAATTTCAACTATATCAATACTTTGATGAATACGAGCGGATTGCTTTTATCGATACGGATATATTAATAGCTCCGGATGCGCCATCTGTATTCGATTTAACCCCGATCAACATGATAGGTGCTGCCACTGAGGAGTTATACTCCAAATCCCAGCGGGATAAAGAACTTACTCAAACCGAACTCGGCTGCGTGCAGTGGGATAACGTTTACTTCAACTCTGGCATGATGGTTCTGAGCAGAAATCAGAAAGAGTTGTTGAACCCTGACGCTGAGGGCTTGGAACACTGGGCTAAAGGAGATTTCCGAAAGCACTATAAGAATTTACTCAACGATCAGCCATTTATTAATCACAGGAGCAATAAGCTTGGATTCCGAGTTCATGATTTAACCCACCGATTTAACCACACTCGCGTTCTTACAGACACAAAAAATCGGTTCAATAGCTACTTTATCCATTATTCCGGACCAAGTGGTCACAGATACGGCAAAAAGCTTGAACAGATCAAGCTGGACGCGCAAGTTATGAATAGATCTTTTCTACTTTGGCTATCGAGGAACCTGCCCGCCTATCGATGGCTAGCAGACAGAATGCATCGGGCATTCCTGCACCATTTGGTGGATACGATTAAAAGGTGATGTCCAGCTACCGTGGACGAACAATTTAGTTGAACGCATAGTCGGGAACACCTTTCCGCGCTAAAGGCTCATTGGTTAGGTAGTCGGCCCTAAAAAACTCGCAACGTGTGCGATTCACGGAGATATTTCGCATCTCGTAGACGTAGATCGAGCACATACACCCGTTCCTAGAGGCGTTCGATTGGCGTTCGACCATGCCATAGAGTTCAGCCCATCGCAAACGCATGCGTACGGATTTCTCCATATGGACGTTTTACCTGAAACGATATGTGTGAGTCAAGCAGATGGAGTTACCGGACCGCTTACGTCCGCGGCAACATGGCTTCACTTTCCTAAATGTTAGTAATCAGGTATTTATTTTGAGACATAGTGTATCCTGATCACCTAGAAAACAAGAGTATCCTCTAACTTCGAGCGCCCATAAGCAGACGGCTAACTTATCCTCCGGCAGGTGCTTTGATTCGAAATTAATAACCGCCGGGCGAAGATCGTCATCAAGTGCCGAAAGGACAGCGACGTCATCGGCGCCTTCAATATCTATCTGGAGCACATCAGGATCACAGAAAGTTGGGTATCTCGCTAGGAGTTCGGAGAACGTAACGGTCTTGTAAGTATAGGCGTTAATCGCATCTTCCGGAGAATATTTATCCGTATCGAGATATTTTTTGAGCCACTCTATAACGTGTTGCTTGTGAGATGAGCAAACGCCTGTTGCCGCGCGTCCAGGTGGCCAGTCGCGTGCGTAGGGAACGTTAAGCTTTTCCCAGTACTCCGGTTTCACGGAATAAAAGGTTACATCATTTCCATTACCGACTGCAGATACAGAGATTTGGTAACATGGATGAGCTTTATAATTTTCTTGGAGCGCTTTTGCGACTCCCTCTTGAGGCTCCACTAAAAGGATACTCGTTTTTTCGCTGTGACGTGTAACGAAGCTATATAGTGGGTCATTTACTTTTCCTTCGTTCGCTCCTAACTGAATTATTTTTAGCATACCCTTCTGCGTTAATATGCCTAAAAATGCAGACTCCAGGCTAGGGGGCCACTTATTCTTCGAAGAAGGCTGATAGCAACCTCGATTTTTTGGTATTCTATAAATTTTTACTCCTGTTATTTTTTCAATGGCATTTAGTATTTTTCGCTTTATCATGATATTCCTCAGCAATATTGTACGCCAACGTAGTTTGCGGCCTGACGAATGACGAGTTAAGCGCGGTAGTAAGGTTACTATGGCCATCGAACGCTAAGGAAGCGCTTATATGGACTTCCCTGTTCCTGATTATGTACCTAGTCGGCCCTGAGAAACTCGCAACTCGCTGATATGGCGTAGGTTGCGGCATTTCTCGGCATTCTGAAATTGCCGGCTTTTGGTATCCTCGAGAGCAAAAACAAGCTCCTCTCCTGGCATACCCCGGAGGTCGAAGTCATCGGCAACGGCAAAGTGGCCAAGGCTTGGGAGATCGGCGTGAAGGTCTCGGTGGCGGTGGCTAACCAGGATGGCTTTCGTGGTCTGTCGGCTGCCGCTCCATGCCGAACAACCCCTTCGACGGCCACACCCTGGCCTGGACGCTGGAGCAGACCGAGATCCTGAGCGGTGTGGCACCCAAGCGCTGCTACGTCGATCGTGGCCACCAGGGAGCGGCAGTCCCCGGAGTGTGGATCTTCCGCTCCGGGCAAAAGCGCGGCGTGAACACCCGATCACTGAAGGGGGAGCTCAAACGCCGCAGCGCCGTCGAGGCGGTGATCGGGCACATGAGAACCGACGGCCGCATGGACCGCTGCCCACTGAGGGGTGCTCTGGGTGACTCTGGGTGATGCGCTCAACGCCATGTTGGTCGCCGCCGGACACAACGTTCGGTTACTGCTCCGAGCCATCGTGGCTCTTTTGCGTCAATTGCTCGGCCGGCTCCTGGTGGCCAACGGTGCCGGAATGCGTGATCGGGACTTCGGCCCCTCAATGCAGGCCGCCGCATGAAGAGTTATTCGGGACGGAGTAAGTAGTCGGTCCTGAAAAACTCCCAACCCACTGACGCGGCGTAGATTCCGGAGTTTTTCAGCATTCTGAAATTGCCGGTTTTTGGTATCATCAAGGCAGTTTCCCTGCAATAACGGACGGTGTTGGATGGGGCCTCGGGACGAGCGGCACACGCCACAGGACGATCTCTTCCGCAGTGAGCTGGCCAACCTGATCGACCCGCGTCACCCGCTGGTGAAGCTGGCCAATCGCATCGACTGGTCGGTGTTCGAGCGCGAGTGGAGCGAGCTCTTTGCCTCGCCAACCGGCCGACCCGCAGCGCCACCGCGGCTGATCGCAGGCTTGCTGTATTTGCAGCACCCCTACAACCTCTCCGATGAGGCCGTGGTCGAGCGCTGGGTGGAAAATTCCTACATGCAGCATTTCTGCGGCGAGAAATACTTCCAGCATGAGTTCCCGGTCAACTGTGTAAAAGGTCTTCATTGACCACCGCGGTCTCTTCCCTGATTCAGGCTACCTGCTCGTCGAGCTGGGCCAGGGCCTGCTCGGGGTCATCGGCGTCAGCCGGGGTGACCTGCTGCAGGCTGTCCAGGCTCATGTAGCGCCGCCCCGTGGCCCACTCCTCGGTCTGCTCGGTGAGCACCGCCCCGACCAGGCGGGTGACCGCCTCGTCGTTCGGGAAGATGCCCACGACATTGCTGCGGCGCTTGATCTCCTTGTTCACCCGCTCCAGCGGGTTGGTGGAGGAGATCTTCGACCACACCGCCGCCGGGTAGGCCATGTGGGCGAGCACGTCCTCTTCGGCAGCGTCCATCGCCTCAGCGACCCTGGGGAACTGCCCCCGGAGCTGATCGGCCACAGTGCGCCACTGCGCCCGTGCCTGGGCGTGGTCCTGCTGGGCGAACACGGTGCGCACCATCGCCGCGACCATGCTCTGGTGGCGCTTGGCGACGTAGGAGAGGATGTTGCGCATGAAGTGCACGCGGCAACGCTGCCAGCTCGCCTGGAGCACCTCGCCGACGGCGCGCTTGAGCCCCTGGTGGGCGTCGGAGATGACCAGCTCCACCCCCGTCAGCCCCTGGCCCAGGAGCTCGCGCAGGAACTGCTTCCAGAAGCCCTGGGTCTCGTTCGGGCCCACGCGCAGCCCCAGCACCTCCCGGCGGCCCTCGGTGTTCACGCCCACAGCGATCACACAGGCCTTGGAGACCACCCGGCCGTGCTCGCGGACCTTCACGTAGGTCGCATCGAGCCATAGAAACGGCCAGTGCCCCTCGATGGGCCGCTCGAGGAAGGCCTGTACCCGCTCGTCGATCGAGGCACACAGCCGCGAGACCTGCGATGAGGATATCCCCTCCATGCCGGCGGCCTTGACCAGCTCATCGACCGAGCGCGTCGACACGCCCTGGATATACGCCTCCTGGACGACACCCACCAGCGCCTGCTCGGTCGGCCGCCGCGGCTCCAGGAACGAGGGCAGGTAGTTGGCGTGGCGAAGCCGCGGGACCTGCAGTTCCATGCTCCCCACCCGGGTATCCCAGCGCCGGGTGCGGTAGCCGTTGCGCTGATCCGAGCGCTGCTCGCTTCGCTCATTGCGCTCGACCCCGTAGCGCTGGGTGACTTCCGCGTCCATGAGCTCGTGGACGACCTCGCGTACGAGCTCACGCAGAAAGTCCAAATCGCCACCCTTCTCAGCCATCTCCAGCAGTGCCATCCTGTTCTCGGTCATCGCGGGTTCTCCTTCGATTGGGTCCTACGTCTTGATTCAGCCCGAATCCTAACGAGACCCGCGGTGGCCTCTCAGCCTCCCTGCCTGACCGGCCCGGCAATCCTCCCGGACGCCGAGTTACACACTTCTGGGGACTCTACTAACGCCAGAGCCTGCAACGCGTGAGCGTGGATACCACCGTCCAGGAGAAGGCGATCACGTACCCGACGGATGCCAAGCTCTACCCCGCGGGATCCGGAATCTGGCCAAGCTCGCGCAGCAGCACGGTGTTCCGCTGCGCCAGAGTTATGCGCGCAAGGCGCCCGAGGCACTGCTAATGGTCAACCGCTACGCGAAAGCCAAGCAGATGAAGCGCAAGCGACGGATGACCAAACGGCTCAAGACGTACCTGGGCCGGGTGACCCGCGACATTGAGCGCAAGATCGAGGACGCACCGGACGTCACCCAGACGGCGTTCCAGCAACCGCTGCACCAGGCAAACCGGCTGCTCAGCCAGACACGCAAGAGCAAGAACAAGCTGCTGTCCTGGCATGCCCCGGAGGTCGAGGTCATCGGCAAGGGCAAGGTGGCCAAGCCGTGGGAGTTCGGCGTGAAGGTCTCGGTGGCGGTGACCAACCGGGAGAGCTTCGTGGTCGGCTGCCGCTCCATGCCAAACAACCCGTTCGACGGCCACACCCTGGCCGAGACGCTGGAGCAGACCGAGATTCTGAGCGGTGTGGCACCCAAGCGCTGCTACGTCGATCGTGGCTACCAGGGAGCAGCCATCCCGGACGTCCAGGTCTTCCGTTCTGGTCAGAAACGCGGTATGAGCACCCGAACGCTGAAGAGGGAGCTCAAACGCCGCAGCGCCATCGAAGCCGTGATCGGTCACATGAAAACCGACGGCCGCATGGACCGGTGCCGACTGAAAGGTGCTCTGGGCGATGCGCTCAATGCGGTGCTCGTGGCTGCCGGGCACAACATCCGGCTCCTGCTCCGGGCGATGCCCGCTCTTTTGCGCCGAGTACTTGGGCGGCTACGGGCCGTCTTCGACACCGGAATCCGTAATCAGAATCTCGAACCCGGAATGCGGGCTGCCGCACAACGGGTTATTCAGGACGGACTAAGTATCCCCCGGAAAAGCCGGGGGCTTTAGTCTGTGAGCCGCTCAAAGCGGCATGAACGGGATCGCACAGCGATCCCTTGAGCCCCCTGAAGGGGGCTACCTACACCAAATTCATCTGGTCAATTCGGCGGTCTTCCTGCTCCTGGTGCCGGATGTAGTCTCGAATCACCGCCTCATCGCGGCCCACCGTGGAGACAAAATACCCACGCGCCCAGGAAGTGCTGGCCGACGAAATTCCGCTTGCGCTCCATGTAGGCCCGGGCGATGTGAATCGCACTCTTCCCCTTCACGTACCCCACCACCTGTGACACCGAGTACTTCGGCGGAATCGCGATCATCATGTGCGCCTGATCCGGCATCAGGTGCCCTTCCTCGATCCAGCTCTCCTTCTGCTCGGCCAGTCGCCGGAGCACCTCCCCCAGCTCCGAGCGCAACTGCCCGTACAACACCTTGCGCCGGAACTTCGGAATGAACACCACATGGTACTTACACTCCCAACGGGTGTGGCTTAGACTGCCAACTTGTCTCATGGCTTCTCCCAGTCGTGATGCTTGGCGGCTCACGCTTGGGAGTTGTCATGAGATTCCCTGAATCGTCAAACTCCTACTCCCTCCCCAGCAAAGCTGGGGGGTCTCCCGGATGTACTAGGTACCCGAATCGACGAGCGGTTTCCACCGAAACCCTAGCTGCTACTACTAGCTTTGCATGGCCTGGATCTTTTCTTTTTCTCCAGCAAACTGTCTTCGTATCTCTTCAATTTGTTGCTTAGAAAATAATTTATTTTCTTTGCTCTCTGCCGTCTTTACTTCTTCCCGGTTTTGTTTCCATATTTCTTCAGGTTTTGTTATACCTTGGGTATCGTAAACAGGCCTTAGCGTGTCTTTTTTTAAACCTAAAAAGAATTCCATTTCACGTAAATAAAGTCCTAGATTAGCTGTCAATTTTTCGTACTCCACATGAAAATGCTTTCGAGAAGAGTGTCGAGATAAAGAAATCTTTCTCGCGTTTTTGCAATAAGCGATCGCCTTTTCTAAACCATTACTACCTCCAAAACGTGAACGAAAGGCTGGATATTTTTTTGCAGCATCCATCAAAGAAGCTATGTTTGCGACTGGATCTCTAAGCACGTGCACAAATTGCGCATTCGGATAGTATTTTTCGATAAAATCTAGAACAAAAATATTCTGCGGCGTTTTCTCAAGCCATCGAGCGCCGCCGGTCGCCGACTCCATCATCAGGTGGAAATCGCGTAGCACGGATCGTATGAGCCAACGGCGACCGTCGTCGCCTATGCTTAGATGTGCTCTAAGCTCGTGCGGAAGATTATTCAGGGAAACATCCCACGAAAAATTTAACGTGAGTCCAATGCGATTCAAGAGCCGCTTAGCTAGCATGCCCGGAAGCCGGCGATGACCGATAAGGTTTCCAAAGCGGCGATAGTTAAGGTCATCGACGGCGAAATAAAGGACATTAGTTTCAGGGAAGGCGACGAGTTCACCGCCACTCGCTAGCAAAGATTGGACTAGCGTTGTTCCTGAGCGAGAGCAGCCAACAACGAATACCGGCTTGGCCTCTCTGTTTGTACTGCAACCGTCCTTAGACTTATACGTCATATTATATGGCCCCTCGACCTAAATTTTTGAGACTCCGAGATCGCCCTGCTCCCTGATGCTAACCCTTACCTGATCAGCAATGTAACCCTTCCACGAACCCCATTTGTTGACCCGCGGCTTGGTTCGCGACACTTTTCCCAACCGATGGATGGAACGCTAGTATCCTGCAACTGAAGCTCGTTCACGAAGTCGTTCGATTTTGGCAAGAATGGACTCGGCGCAGGGATAAGAGATCTGGTGGGCGTTGACGCCATGGCGGCGGGCGACCACCAACACCGAGGCACCCTCGGCCGGCGTCTCCTCGACCATCCGCCGCTTGTAGCCGGCCGTGAAACGCCGCCGCCTGTCGCCGCCGCTGGCTCGGGGACGTCGTTCCTTGGTGTCCACTTCGCTTCCAGGTGGACACCTGCCCCGTGCTTACTTCACCCGTGGAGACGCGATCATCGGCAATCACGAATCTGCCCGGCAGCCGTTACTCACCGGACGCTTACGTTGGCAACTACCCTCCGACGTCGGCTATGCTCAATGGTGGATAGTGTGTTCATCGAGCGGCTGTGGCGCAGCGTGAAGTACGAGGATGTGTACCTGCGGGCCTAGACGCCCACCGAGTTGCGCGCCGGCTTACGCCGCTACTTCACGTTCAACAACATCCGGCGCCGTCACGGAGGGCTGGACGGACGCACTCCGGATACGGTGTATTTCGACCAGGCGGGACGCAAGTTGGTCGTCTGACAACCAAGGAAGCCGCCACTTACGGCGCTCTCCAGTTTTCGGGTCCATTTCTCCATTCGGCGCCATAGCGCACCGGAGAAGAGTCGACGCTTGCTCCTGAAAACCGCCCCAACTCCGCTAGCAGGCTGCTGAAATTCGGGGTTGTGGAACGGACCTGATGGTTACCGGAGCACCAACAGAACAGGCCTCGGGCGCTGCTGTGGCATTGACCTCGGGCCGGCAGCCCCGGATTTCCGCTCTGGTGGGCCGTTCCATGAGCCCGAAGCCGGAGTTCGCCCTGACCCGGGCCATCTCAGGTGGCCTTCTGCAGGAGTCTGGGCGCTCGAACCAGGTTGTAGGCCAACGCCGTGAAGGCGAGATCCCATCCCACCTTGTCGGGGCCGATGAACCGGGTCTTGGCGAGTTGCCCGATGGTCTTGCCCCAGCCGAAGAACTCCTCGATCCGCTTCCCCGCTCGCTGGCTACAGGTGTATCCCTCGTGTCGGGTGGTTCGCTCATCGATCGCACTGTGCCGCTTCTTCTCGGCGACATGCGGAGTGACTTCGCATTCACGCAGCGCTCGGACAAAGCCGCGGGTGTTGTAGCCGGCATCGGCCCCCCAGGGTCAGCCGCGGCCCAGCGGGGATTTCCCGGATCATCTCCAGGGCCGCAGCGCGCTCAGCGGTGCCGTTCGCTTCGGTGAGGCGGGTGTCGACGATCAGCCCGCTGCGGTTTTCCATCAGCGCGTGGCCGATGTAGCAAAGCTGAGCGGGTTGCCCCTTGGCCTTGCGGTACAGCCGCGCGTTGGGATCGGTGCTCGAGGCGTGGGTGTCGTTGGTGCGCCGCTTGCCGCGGAAGTTGACGTTCGGGTTTCGGCCGCCAGCGCCACCACCGCTGGCATTGTCGTCGTTGGAGTCGTCATCGCGGGGCACGAAGCTCTTCATCGACACCCAGGCCTCGATCAGCGTGCCGTCGCCGGAGAAGTGCTCATAGGACAGCAACCGGCGGATCTCCGGCAGCTCGGTGAGCTGCTGGAGCAGGCGCTGCGCGACCGCGCCGCTGACCAGCCGATCGCGGTTCTTGGTGAACGTCGCCGGGTGCCAGACGGAATCATCGACTTCGAGCCCGACGAACCAGCGGAACAGCAGATTGTAGTTGAGCTGCTCCATGAGCAGCCGCTCCGAGCGGATGGTGTACAGCGCCTGGAGTAGCAGCGCTCGCAGCAACTTCTCCGGCGGGATCGAGGGCCGGCCGCTGTCGGCATAGAGCCGATCGAACTCGCTGTCAACGGTCATCCAAATTTCCCCAGTGGGAGGTGCGGACGAAATCTTGGACTACATCGGAGGTAGCTCATGTACTCGTATGATGATCGTCTCAGGGCAGTGAAGCTCTATATCCAGTACGGCAGGAGCGCGGCCGACGCCATCCGGGAGCTTGGTTACCCCTCACGGAAGAACCTCCGGCGGTGGTATCGCATCTACGTCGAAACCGGGGATCTGCCGGAGCGGTCTCGCCCCAAGTCGAAGTACTCAATCGCACAGAAGCAAAGGGCGGTTGAGTACTACTTCACCCATGGTCGCTGCCTTGCCAGAACCAGTGAGGCGCTGGGGTACCCGTGTGTCGCGACGCTTCGAGCCTGGATTGATGCGCTCCATCCCGGCACGCGACCGCGTCTCACTGGCAAGGCGACAGGCGCGCCCTTTTCACCGGAGGAGAAGCGACAGGCGGTGATCGAACTCTGTTCTCGGCAAGGCGGCGCCGCGACGAGGTCGGCGTAAGCAGACAAGTGCTGTACAAGTGGAAAGATCAGTTGCTCGACGACGGAGTCCGCCCACCGATGAAACGCCGCAAAAACGCATTGTCTGCCAACGAGCAAGCCGCCTTGGAGCAGGAGGCCGAATCGCTTCAGCGACGCATCCACCGCCTGCGGCTCGAACATGATCTCCTGACCAAGGCGAATCAACTGAATAAAAAAGGACCACGGCGTCGATCTGCAGCTCCCGAGCAACAAGGAGAAGACCCTGCTGATTGACGCCATGCGGGAGGCCTACGCATTGTCGGAGCTGTTTACCGAGCTACGGCTGCCACGCAGTTCCTACTTCTACCACAGGGCGCGGCTCGCGACACCGGACAAGTATGCGGGCGCCCGCCGTATCATCACGGACGTCTTCGAGCTCAACCACCGGTGCTACGGGTATCGGCGCATTGGCGTCGAGCTGGGTCACCGCGGAATCGTCGTCTCCGAAAAGATCGTTCGCCGGCTGATGGCAGAAGAGCAACTGGTCGTTCACACCAGGCGGCGTCGCCGGTACAGCTCCTACGGGGGAGAAATCACCCCTGCGGTCGACAACCTCGTCAATCGTGACTTCGGTGCAGCGGCGCCCAACGAGAAATGGCTGACTGATATCACGGAGTTCCAGCTCCCCGCGGGCAAGGTCTATCTATCACCCATGATTGACTGCTTCGACGGGCTGGTGGTCAGTTGGACCATCGGCACCAGACCGGATGCCGAGCTGGTGAACGCCATGCTCGACGAGGCTGTCGCCTCGCTGAACGAGGACGAGAAGCCCATCGTCCACTCTGACCGCGGCGCCTATTATCGCTGGCCCGGATGGCTATCGCGTATCGCGGATGCGCGGCTGACCCGATCGATGTCCCGCAAAGGCTGCACGCCGGATAATGCAGCCTGCGAAGGCTTCTTCGGTCGTCTCAAGAATGAACTGTTCTACCCCAGGGACTGGCGTGCCACGACGCTGGAGCAGTTCATGGAGGCGGTGGATGCTTACATCCGCTGGTATAACGGGAAACGGATCAAGGTATCGCTCGGTGCCCTAAGCCCACGCGAGTACCGAGACAGCTTGGGGATCGCGGCTTGACAGAGTCCAAGAAAACCGCCGCACCCCCCACTGGGGATTTTTGAATGACCGATGACAACTCGCCGAACAGCCCGTCGAGGACCTGACCGAACAGGGTGCGGATGCGCCGCAAGGGGTGGTGGTTCGGGACTCGTGCCTCAAGACTGACGTAGCTGAACAACTGGGGCTGTTCGACGTCTTCACCGCGCATCCGAGCATCTCCCTGAACGCCGTCAATGACGGCGTCCATTTTACCAAACGCCCCGCAAAACGGGCTTTTTCAGCAGCCTGCTAGTGCAGCAGGCAGTGATATTGCCTAGAAGACGGTTCCACGAGCACGAGGCCCATATGTATCGGCGGGCTCCGGAGGTGCATTACTCAGATCAGATTCCCTCTGCTTGTGCCTACCCGGACAACTACGTGGACCCCGGTACACCAGTACGCTATTCTAGAATAAAGTAAGCAAGCCTGCCGCTGGGTGCTACTCGTTGTGCTGCTTAGCCGCTGTCTAGGCCGTGCATCGCACATTGCTAGTTGACTAGCGCCGCGGTTACAGGGATCACTGTTACGCGGACCAGTACTATTGACGAGTAGGCTTCCTAGTTGAGCAAGGGAGCAAGCTATGCGAGATGTGGCGCCACAAGACGGCCAATGGATGAGAATTACTTTATGATTTCGACTAAACATATCGTCAATTCAGCAACTCTTCTCGTCGTTTTTATTGCGTTACTTTCGCCATTTGTGGTAAAGGCCAACGAAGCGACCGCGAACTACCCGTTGGAAATCATTCAACCACAGCCTGGGCTTGACGAAGCAAACCGATTTTACAAGGCGTACCCGGAACTGGAATACAATGTTCGAATGGCTGTGGTTGGCGGCGTGTACCCGTACGAACACGAACTTTTGACCAGCCCTTCTGGCATGAGCATCGATCGGCGAACCGGCGAAATTGTCTGGGATACACCCACGGAACGCGACGAGCCGTACACCGTAACAGCGCGAGTCACAGATCAGAACGGGCGTTCCACAGAAACTTCGTGGACTATTCGCGTCACAACCGATGGATTCCTATTCGTCGACGCGGAAAACGGGGTGGCTGCCGAAGACGGGGGAAAGGGTACTATAGATGCGCCCTTTGCGAGTCTCAAAGATATCTATGAAGGCGATGACCCCGGATCGGTTTCACGGGACACCTATTCTGGTTATTTCGTTTATTGGAGGGAAGGAGTCTACGACATTGATGCGTACTTGACTGATGACGAAAAGGTTATATTCACGCAGAATAGAAAACCCAATGTTTGGCTTGGTTTTCCCAATGAAAATCCAGTCATCAAAGTGTCAGCCTTTCTGCAATGGTACGGAGACACATCAAACTTGTATTTCCAGTCTCTCGAGTTTGACATGTCCGAAAACCTAGAGACGCGGGGCTTGATGTTTACCGGAAGCACAGAAAATGTCGTTGTCCGAAAGAACGAGTTTCACAGCATTGAAAACGGGTACACAGGCGGGAACAGTTCTTTTGTTTATTTCACCAGGACCAGCTCATTAGGAAGCAATCATGTGCTTCAGGGCAATATAGCCAGAGACGTGAACAACGGGTATTGGTTAATTGCTTACACGAACAGATATGTCCTAGTGGAAGACAACCATCTGTCCAATATTGGTTCACACCCAGTTGGGCCCAAGGCCGGAAATCAGCATTGGTTTATACGTGGGAACGTTTTCGAGAACAATCCTCAAGATAGCATTTGGGTTTATGGTGGCCGATCCGGAGGCACCTACCCTACCCGAGATATCGAAATATCACATAATTTGGTGATGCCGGGCGGCGGGAAGGTAAGGATTAACCCCGTCTGGTCTAGTTCTATTGGCCCGGTTCATATGGTAAGAAATACGTTTCTGGATAAGGTGCAGGTACAAGAGATCACAGAGAGTACTGGGCCGTATACGATAAACCGCAACGTAATCATTAATTCATGGGATGAATTCGACCACATTCGAAAAATGAACATCGAAGCTCCAGACAGGCTAAGAATATGGGGAAACTTGACAGGTACCGACCAAGACAACATTGTAGATAGCGATGGCGGACTTTCGGACGATTACAAGCATTACCTAGGGGTTCAGGGACACGAAATCGCTGAATAGCGCGATCACCTATCGAACTCGCATCGGCGTTACGTACCGCGATACGGCTCATGCCTCTGGGGAAGAGATATTGTCGGCGTTTTACGTTCCTTTTGGCACTCCATTTACGTCTTGGCATACGTATTTGAATAATATGGATCGTGGCTACAAGGGCACGCCGGCCATCCGCGATGACCGTATGCTCCGCTACTGTTCGAAAAACGGCGTGAACACCGGGACGCCGAAGAACCTACGATGCGGCAATCGGCGACGTAAGATCCACGGGCGGATGAGTCGTTGCCGGCTGAAACGCCGCTTCGGTGAGACGCTGAACGCGGTGCTGATGGCCGCGCGGTACAATATTCGGCTCGGGCGCTGCGCTAGAGCGGATCTTTTACCTGATGAATTGCTGGGGCACCCTTACGTAGTAATCGATACTGTACTCTGAAATCCCGGCTTCAATCCCTCACTACAAGCCCCGCGTAGCGGGTTATTCGGAACGGACTGACTATGGCTCATACGGACGTATCGGTTTCTGTAGTTATACCGGCCTACAATTGCGCGGACACGATTGGAACCGCGATCCAAAGCGCTGTCGCCCAGACTAGCCCCGCCGACGAAATAATAGTCGTTGATGATGGATCCGAGGATGACACGCTTTCTGAGCTCGCACGATTTGATCAGCATATTAACCTCATTCAGCAAGCCAACCAAGGAGCAGCAATTGCGAGACAAACCGGAACCAATGTGGCAAGAGGCGAGTATATAGCGTACTTGGATGCAGATGACTGGTGGCCGTCAGGGAAGCTTGCCGAAGCACGGGAGCTACTCGCGCGGGAACCGATTCACTTTCTGATGGCTGATCTTCGCAGGGCACGGCCGGGGGCTCGGCCTGACGAATATTCCGAAAGGAACATTACTCACTTTCCGCGCACGCAAAAGCATCTTGAAGGACACTTGATATCAAGTACGCCGCACAACCTTTATCGCCTCCCCGTTGAGCGTGCCGTAAGGCTACTACTCTCCGGCTTCCCCGTATTCCCGAGCGCGACAGTGATCAGGCGGGCCGCGATACAATCGGTAGGCGGCTGGGACGGGAGGTTCCGTCGCTGCCAGGATTTTGATCTCGGTTTACGACTCGCGGAGCAGTACCCACTACATTTCTATGATTCGGTGCATGCCATACTGGGCATACACGACGGCAACGAGGATCAACGATTTTACTCTATCATGCAGTTATCTGGCGACATACAGGTACTGAAGACGCGTCTTGGAGGACAGTATCCCTCAGAGTATAAAAAGCGCGTGGCACGTGCTCTCTCCAACAAGCACTATAGCCTTGCCAAAACGTACGCTACATCTGGAAGGCCCACTCAATCGATTCGTACTTATGTAAAGGGTCTCCGATGGCCTGGAAACCGATTAAAGATATTCTGCCGTTTATCTTTTCTTGGCAGATTCTAGGGTGTACTTCCGAATCAATGCAATCGTTCTTGTCTCATATTACCGGCACAACAAGAAAAGCTATTATTGCCAGCGCTCCACACGCGCGAATTCTTTACTACCCTGTTTATGAGTGCTCAGCTCGCGAATCCATTCTAGATGTGCATCTGGACTCTCTCGATTTTTGAATTTCTCAATAAATTCTTTTCTCATTCCAAGTAAACCGGCGTTTTCCGCATCGAGATAGTTCAGCTCCGGTTGATTAACCTTGGCAAACAGACCGCGAGTCCACGGCCGGCCTTCTTCGTATTCCAGCGATTCCAAAAGCCTGCTCAAGCGATCGGTGCTAACGCAGGGTGACATATTCTCGTCCGCCCAAGTTCTGATATCAAATTCTTTCCTTTCCTCGGAGAACCATACCAACGCCTCTTCCAGTTCCGTGTCCGGGACCACGCGTCCCGTCTCACCCGTGATGTGATGATGGTTACCACAAGCGCACTCCTCGATGAGAAGGACCGGAGTTCCCGCGAACAGTCCCTCCGCTACACACTTATTCGCACCTTCGCGTAGGGACACTAGTACGTTTACTCTAGATAAATTAATAAGCCGGTTCAGCGTTTCCTGATCCACGGCATCGAAGTACTCGATATCGGCGTGCTGCTGCGCCCAAGACAGCGTTGCCATCACCGGCTGGCGGGCTCCACCATGCCCGGCACAAACCAGCGCTGCGCGAAAGCGCGGCCTACTGCGCGAAACTCTGACTATCGCCCGGAGGTACCGTTCCACTCGTTTGATCGAGTTGAAGTTGGCGACATAAATTGCGTCATAGCGCTTTTCCTCGCCGGGTATCACATGAAATTTCTTTGGGTTCACCCAGTCGGCCGGACCGAGAGTTGTCGGGATCAGATTTACGCCAAGCTCTTCAATGAAGCGGAAATCGTCTTCATAGGGAGCCATAATAACGACCTTTTCCGGCGAGAGCGTGGCCCAAATCAAAACCTCCGGCAAGCTGTATCCAACCCAGCTTGGCTCAAGGACGATTCGAAAGTACCTCGCGACGGCCTGCATATCCAAGAGCCGGTACAAGGCACCAAAGGTCTCGGAGAACTTTATCGTAAGAACGCCTTTTTCTTGGAGTTCCCCGTCGACGATCACCGGCAGTTTAAGAAATAGTATGCGCCGAGCCAGATTCTCAATTGTCTGCTCGCGTTTTCCATGAACCATTGACACGATCGTTTGTCGGCCAACGGCAACATCCGCGGCCAGACATCGCAACTCGCGATTCGCAGCCTCGACGTTTGCGATGCGCCGACCTTTCATAACGAACTTGAGCCCCGTTTCGGAAACACCTAGCCGCTTCAGGAAAAGGCCATACCATACGACCAGCCTGGCGAGATTGCCCTTCTGTTTAGTATGCAGATACATCCGTACGGCCTGTCGAAGCCTGTAGCGCTCGATCATTATTCGTGACCTTAGGCTAAACATTCGGGTATAGCGTCCTCATGGTCAGCTCAAGCGGTGTCAATCGGACCTCCAGTCGGTCATCGATCACACCCCACCAGAAGCAAGGCGTTTGAAGTGGGATTGCTCGCATCCAGTCAGTTGGTCCCAAGTGCCTTGTTCCACAACCCGCCCCTTTTTCAGAACAAAGATTTTGTCACAGGGCTTGACGGTCGTAAGGCGGTGAGCAATTAGGATGATCGTCTTCTGCGATGAAAGGTTGTGAACCGCCTCCATCACCGCATGCTCGGTGGCGTTATCAAGCGCACTGGTTGCTTCGTCCATAACGATGACGGGCGGGTCATGATACAGCGCACGGGCAATGCCAACGCGTTGACGTTGACCACCGGAGAACCGGACGCCCCGCTCTCCGATTTCGGTTGCGTAGCCTTCGGGCAAGTCGTTCATGACGAATTCATGCAGGTTCGCAAGGCGGGCCGCGCGCTCTACGGCCTCGTGATCGACCTCTCCCGGCCTTGCGCCCAATGCGATATTCGCCGCAATAGTATCGTCCGCCAAGAAAATGTGCTGGGGCACGTAGCCGATGCTCGCCTGCCATGCCCGGACGTTTTCCCGACCCAGTGTGACTCCATCCACGCGTATCGCTCCGGATTCCGGCTCCAGTAACCCAAGCAAAATATCGACTAGTGTGCTCTTGCCTGCGCCGGAGGCTCCAACCAAGCCGATGGTGGTATGCACCGGCACCCGCATGGAAAGCCCTTTGAGAGCCGGCTCTCCCTCACTCTCCGGGTAGTGGAAGGTCACGTTGTCGACTTCTATCGCTTCCATGGGCTCTAGGCGGCCCTTGACGGGCTCAACGCTTTGCAACTCGGCACGCTCGTCCTCTGTGCCCAGATCCTTTAGCAGATTCTCCACGGCCGGCATGGCAAACCGTATTTGCGACGTCGCATGAAAGATCCGTTGAAAGGCGGGTATCAACCGTTTCCCGGCCAACGCATACGCACCGATAATCGGAAGTGCGTAGGACAACCCACCCTCCGCGGACATAAGGATCAGAACCATGAAGAGCGCACCGCCTATCGCGATCGCTTCAATCACGTGCTGTGGCAGTTGACCGAGTACCCCGGCATTGGCCTGGTGCAGGGCAAACCGGCGTGCCGACCTGCCATACCGATTCAGGTACGCCTGCTCCCGGCCAAGAAGGCGGATCTCCTTCACCCCTCCAAAGGCCTCACTCGCTGCCATGAAGCGCTCTTGGTTCGCGACGACCCGGTCCTTGCCGATGCGTCCGAGCCACGACCGCGCAACAAAGAATATCAGTGCATACACGCCACCAAGTCCCACCGCCACGGCTACGGCCAGTGCGGGATTGATCATGACCAAAAAGCCCAGGATGACGACGGCCTGCAGAAGATAGCTCGCCAGCGACAGGGCGGGCATCAGCGCGCCCGTAACTGCCTGCCTCGTCTCTTCCAACACGGACTTCGCCAAGTCGGAGGAATTCCGCTTCAGGAAAAACGCGTAGGGCCGGCGAAGATATACCCCCATGAGCCTTCGGGATAGCGCATACTGTCGCGTCTGGGTAAACCGGATGATTAGCCATTGCGTAGCTGCACGCATCATCGAGCCGCAGAAAACGGCCAGGAAAGCTACCCCTCCCAGGAAGAAGAGGAACGAGTCCGTGCTCTCGAATCCAAACCAAGTGTAGAGGAGGCTCAGTTTCTCATTTTTCTCGACCATGCTCGGATCGGCGACGACTGCGAGAAACGGCATGACCGAGGCGATGCCCATCACCTCCACAACCGCCGTCACCATCATGAACGCAAGCACAACCAGCGCCTTGAGCTGCTCCTGCCTACTCAGCAGCGCGCGAATATTCCGAAGTCCAGTCATCATTCGAACTCGTCCACCAAGATGCGATCTGCGGTCGTGTGGGCGGATGGGAGGCCCAAGATATACGCTCGCCCGCCGCTCAACAAATCACTGTGTCACACTACAGCATCACGCTGGTAGCAAATGAGCCGCGCCAGTATACGCTATAGGCTGGACGGGCCCAGGGGTGGGTCGCAGGGCAAATATGAACAGTTCACTGAAATCCATGGCCGGCAGGGCGCTTCTGTGCAGCGGGCTGCACCGAGCGATGATGAACCAGACGGCTGCCATCGTTGCTTTTCACAGAGTTGACGACGCCGCAGCGCACGATCCCATCAGTGTGCCGGTTCCGGCATTCCAGTCATTTTGTCGCCTCGTGAGCCGGCACTTCCGCGTTGTCGCTCTCCCTGAACTACTGGCCCGCCTGGGCGACGGTAAGGACGTGTCGAATCGGCTGGTCATCACGTTCGACGACGGCTATGCGGACAATCACGAAACGGCTGCCCCCATCCTGCGCGAGTACGGCCTGCCTGCAACCTTCTTCATTGCGACCGACCTGATCGGCACACACACGCAACCTTGCTGGGATAGAAAAGCCGGTATCCGGACTCGCTGGATGACATGGGAGCAGGTGCGGGACCTTCATCGGCAGGGATTTGAACTCGGAGCGCATACCCGCACACACGCGAACCTGAATGCCCTCTCTCCGGCTCAGGCGCGAGATGAGGTATCGGGATCACGCAACGCCCTGGAGGACGCCGTGGGAGCGACAATCCGGTGGTTCAGCTACCCGTTCGGTGGTAGGAACGACTTCAATGAAGACCTTCGCGCGCTGGTCACGGACATGGGCTTTGAATGCTGCCTCTCCTGCCACGGTGGGCTGGTGCGGCCCGGCGATAGCGCAATCAACCTTCAGCGCGTCCCTGTCAACAACTACTATCGGGATTTCTGGCACTTTGGGGCGGCACTCGTGCAAAGTAGCAGGCTAGGTCAATGAGCGCTGGGAAACGGCTGATCAAGCGGACCCTGCAAATGCCGATGGGTGCTGCCGCGCCGCTGCTGCTGCGCCGCCATTCGCGGCAATTGCTGGTGTTGACCTATCACAGGATTCTCCCGGCGGACGACGCACGCGCGAGGCTCGAACAGCCGGGCATGATGGTGACCCCGGAGACGTTCGCCGCCCATTTGCGGTGGATTAAGGCCTACCTGAATCCAGTGCATCTCACTGACTGGCTGGATGGCAAAGCGACCACATCGAAGCGGCCTTGTTGCGCCATCACCTTTGACGACGGATGGCGGGATAACGCCGAGTTCGCGCTGCCGCTGCTGCGCCAACACGGCCTACCGGCGACGCTTTTCCTGGTATCGGACTTCATTGGCACCGCGCGCGCATTCTGGCCGGGGCGTGTACAGCGGTTGACGCAGTGGACGGGGTTCCCTGGAAGCGACGGGCAAGAGGATTGGGATTGGCTGTGGAGTCATCTACCGGAGGCGCCGGAAGGGGAAGCCTTGTCCGCGAGCCTCGCCAATCGGCTCATTGAACGGCTCAAGCAATATCGAGACGACGATATCGAGACCCGACTCGACCGCATCGAGGCAGCCCTTGGCATGCATGAGCGGGATGTCGAACCCGTGATGTTGAGCTGGGAGGAAGTCAACGCCATGATCTCGGACGAGACCTTCGAACTCGGCTCGCACACCCGGACGCACCGCCGACTGAACCATGTCAGCGATGCGAGCGCGCTGGACACGGAGATCGTCGGCGCCCGGGACGCGATCCGGGCCGCGACGGGCCGACGGCCGAGACTGTTCTGTTACCCCAACGGTGACCGTTCCGCACGGGCCGAAGAGTTGGTCCGCGGCAACTACGACGGCGCCTGCCTTGTTCAGCGTGGATGGAACACGCGCAGGCCAGACCCGCATCGCTTGCTTCGCGTTGGACTCCACGAGGACGTGTCAGCGACCAAGACGGCTTTCCTGGCGCGGATTCAGGGTGTCTTTTGATCCGACAGTGGCGTTTTCCGGATTGCATCAGGGAAGCGCGCGAATGATGCGTGGCCCGATGAACGTTGTGACGGATACCGGCAGCCGCTGCCAAGCGGCGATCAGGAGCTGGTACTTCGTACTCTCCGGCGATAGGCTCGGCATGGACGCCCCGTCACGCAACCAGTAGTGCCAGTAGAGTGGCACCGCGTGAGCACCCCACTGGCGTTTGAATCGGTGAGTGCCTGAATCCGGCGACGAGCGCCCGAAATCGAATGTGTCATGTCCGAGCTCAATGGCAAGGCGCAATGCCTCCCAATATAAGAGCATGTTGACGCTGTGGTGGTTGTATTCCCGCAATGACGACGCCCAGGGAATATCCAGCCGGCCGTAGCCGCCGAGCATGAACCCGGCGGCGGCGGGGGTGCCGGCGAGATAGACGACGACGATGTAGACCTCCGGGTAACCCTCGAGTACTGCGGCGAAGAGGGACTTCGGCTGAGCGGGCATACCGAGATCGCGCATATTGCGCGCGTAGACGGCGTAAAAGTCGTCGAGGAATTCTCGTCCGCCGGTTTTTGCGACAGCACCTGCCTTGATGGGCCGGCGGATCTGAGCGCGCAGCTTGGACCCAAAACCTCGCCACAGCGCATCGGCGGAGTCCGGCAAAGACAGTTGCATGTTGACCTTGTCGCTTCTGCACGCCCAGTCCCCATCCCGGGGTTGGCAATCCCGGAACTCCGCATGGCTTACGCCAAGGTCTTTCGCCAGCCCACAGGCGTCCAGCATCAGCGCCGTCGCAACTTCATCGCTGTCCGCCAATGGGCCGCTGTAGGTCACATAGGGAAGAGACACCAGAAAGTGCCCGAACAGGCGACTTCGCAGTTCAACCAATGGCAGGACACCGCACACCTGCCCCACGGCATCTACAGCAACACGGTAATGCGGCCGATGCCCACTGACATCGTGCAGCACGTCGCGCATGAACAGTTGATGATAGGGCGAGCCCGCAGCATGGGAACAGGTGTAGCGCTCCCATCGGGTCTCAAACTCCGGGGTCAGGGCCTGGACGGTGACGGCTGTCGGATGCATCAGGCCCCTTTCCTCGCCGACCGTTGAACCGCTTGTTCGTAGAGGCGTTCGTACGCACTGACCGTACTTTGAATACTGAACGCCTCCTCGACCCTGGCGCGTGCCTCATGCCCCAGAGCCTTGCGGCGCTCGTCGTCCCTGAGCAGTTCACAGACTGCGTTTGTGATCGCCTCTGGCTCCTTCGGAGGGACCAGGATACCGGCCTGACCGTCGGCAAGCACCTTGGGGACCGCCCCGACAGATGTTGCGAGAATACACCGGCTTGCTGCCATCGCTTCCAGCAAGCCGATCGGCAGTCCTTCGGACTCGGAAGGCAGCACATAGACATCCATGGCATGAAGCACATCGACGACATCGTTTCGTCGGCCTATGAATCGCACATGGCCTTCAATGCCGAGAGCCTTGGCCTCAGCTTCATGCTCTTGCTGTAACGGGCCGCCCCCCCCAATCACGAAGCCTGCACGGGGGAACTGCCGCAGAATACCTGGAATCGCCTTCAGAAAATGCGTAATCCCCTTCTGGCGACGGTGCATGGCAAGCACGCCGACCACGTGATCGAACTCTGCCAGTCCGGTTTCCCGCCGCCACTGTTCAGTCGGTATGGACGGTTCGTCGAACCGATTGACGTTGATACCGTTATCAATCACCGATATCCGCTGCTCGGCAATCTTCTCGTAATGGACGAGATCGGCCTTGGCGGCATCGGAGACGGCGACCATGGCGCTGACCCAATAGGAAGCCAACCATTCCAGGAGCATGTACTTGCGCTTGTCAGGCCACGTGGGGCGGGTGTGGTCGGTGTGGACCACATGGATCGGCGCGAACCGCCTGAGCCTGGCAAATAGCGTATCAACAAGCGGCCCGGTGTTGTGGGTGTGCACGACATCGATCCCTTGCGAGCGGATCAACCGCTCCAACCGCCCGAACGAAGAGTACTTGCGGGACTGTGCAACCTCCTCGTTCAAGGCCGTTACAGGAACACCCGCTGCCTCGACCTCGGGCGCCAGGTCCCCTTTGTACTTGAGGCAGGCGACAAAGGGCTGGAACCTGCTCTTGTCCATGCTCAGGCAGATATCGACGATCAGCCGTTCCAGGCCGCCGTAGTTCAGGGAGCTGGTGACGTGCAGAATGCGGATCGGGCGAGACAATACGATGCTCCTGTTATCATAGATAGCATAAGGGCTGATGAGGTGGCCAGTCACCGTTTGTCCCACAGGCTTGCGTTGAAATACTACACTCTCAACCAGGCCTGCTGCTCATGGCACCTCACTTGGAGGATTGGCGCCCCGGCATACTATCTCATGGCTCCGCTACAACCCCGAAAGGCGGATTGGTGGAACTCGCCGAGACCCGGGGATCTTGGGGTGGCTTTACTGGCGAAGCTACCGGGGGATGGGGGCCAGGATAACCTGGATGTTGGCCCTGTCGCGCCCGCATGGCTTGAGTGCGTCTACGTGAATGGAGTCCATCTGCATGAGTGAATCATCCCCATGGGAGGCGCTGCCGCGATACTTCAGCTACGAGCGAGCGTCAACTCCACGTCAGTTGGAGGAAATTTTTCGTTTACGCTACGAGGTGTACTGCCGAGAATTCGCGTTCGAACGTCCAGAGGACTGCCCCGGCGCAATGGAGACAGATGAATACGACGCTGTCTCCTTGCATTGCCTTTTGCGGCATGCCAGGAGCAGGACGGTAGCCGGTTGTGTCCGGGTGATCGTTCCGCCCGACAAAGGATCCGAGCTCCCGATGGCGGCATTTTGCGGAGACAGCTTGGAACCGGGTCCGTTCCATCCCGGAAATCACCCCAAGGACCGCATCTGCGAGATCTCCCGCCTTGCCGTAACTGCTCGCTTTCGTTGCCGTCCCGGGGAGAAGCGCAGCCCCGTCGGTAACCCGGATCCTGACGGTGTCGATGACCGCGAAGCGCGCACTCTCCCCCTGATCGGGATTTCCATGTTCGTCGCTGCGGCGGCGCTGGTGCGAGTCGCCAAGCGGGAGCATGTGTACGCCATGATGGAACCCAAGCTGGCGCGGCTGCTGGGGCGCTGCGGGATTCACTTTCAGCAAATCGGTGAAATCGTGGACTATCATGGGACTCGGGCGCCGTACTACATTCACCTTCAGCAGGCTGAACGCGATGGCAACGCCAATCTGCAGATGCTCTACGCCTTCATGCTTGGCCAGCTCGATGGCAGCGACCCTTCTAAGGCCGGCTTCTGACACCCGTGCTCCACTGGCTACAGGACGCCGCACCCTGCACCTTACCGCGACACGTCTGCTTGTAGCTAGTGTACTGGCACTCGCCATGGTCTCCACCGAATCCATGGCGGACGCCGAGCACCGTGAAGACTTCACCCTCCGGTGTCTGCCGGAAGCCGAGGCGCGGGAGGAAGCCGCACGACTGGAGGGGGAAGGCATGACGGTGACGCGTATCCCGGTGTGGTGCCGCGCCGGCCTTGACGAGATCCGCATACGCGGTTTCTCTAGCGAGGCTGCGGCGGCACGCGCGGCCAGGCAGCTTGATACGAACGACGCAACCGCCACCAGTTTCGCGGATGCCGACGGAACCTACGGTGTCGTCGTTGGCCCATTCGGCAGCGAAAACCGCCTGCAGCGACACCTCAGGCTCGTTCAGGATGCAGGGTATCGAGATCTGGAAATCGGTCCGCCGGCGCAGCCAGTCCGCGTCTTTGAGCTACGGGTGACGGCCGACGCGGCAAACGAACCGGAGGCATTCGACTTCGGTGCCCCTGATGACAGTAACGCCGAGCGCATGGACACACGCGAGCGCGGTCGCGACAAAGACGGGCGGCAAGTTCGCTTCGGGCTCGACGAGGGCCGGATGGAGGGCGGCGTCACGACATCGTCCGACGCCCCAGCCAGCAGCAGCAACCACGCCATGCTGGCCGTTAGAAGCAGCTATGAACCGTTCCCTTTCCTGGAGTTTCGCGCCGGCGCACGCGTCGACGTCGTTGGCCAGACGGGGGATGAAAGCCTGGAATCGGCGCGCCTGGATTACGAGGACACCTTCGTCCGCTATCGCACGGACGAGGTGCAATTGACGATCGGCGCACAGACTCCCAACTGGGGGAAAATGGACGAACAGCCCCCGACGGACCGGCTCGCCACCCGTGACCTCACCCGCTTCAATCTAGATCCGCTAGAGGATCGCTACCGTGCGTCACCCGCTGTCCGGTTTGAGACCACGCTGGCCGGCCATCGCGTGGACGCCGTGTTCCTGCCCTTGTTCCGTCCCGCCACGCTGCCCCACGACGACAGCATCTGGCACCCGGTCGACCAGCGGGAAGGCCGGTTGCTGGGGCGACGCCAGGACGATGCGCTCGCGGTTCTGGTTCGCGAGGGAGACTTCAACGACGACGTGAGCGGCGATGGCGGCGGCGGCATCCGGATCAGTCGTGAAGGCCGGGGGCTGGATTACGCGTTCACGATTCAGCGCGCCCGCCGGTCGGCACCCTACTATGAGCTGGACGACGACGCCCGTCAGGCCCTGCTCGAAACCGGAGATCCGGCGGCCGCGCTGGACGCCGCGGACGGGGACACGTTTCGCGCTCGCCACCCGCGTACCTTTGTTGTCGGCGGTGACCTCGCCTTCAGCATGGGCGGGGTCACCTGGCGGGCGGAGGGCGCCTGGCTCAGCGACGTGCCGGTGACCACGAACGATTTGGCATTTGACACGGTCGAAGCCATCGACTGGGCGGCCAGCATGGAGAGTTTCCCCGGTGACGGGGAACTGCGGGTCACCCTTCAGTTCAGCGCACAGCACCTGCTTGGAGCCGAAGGGATCCAGGAGGACACCGAGAGCTACTACTTGGGCGGCGAGATCGAGAGGACGTTTGATCGGGGCCGGTGGCGGGCGCGGCTCCGGTTCTCCCACCGGCTCGACCGGCGGGATGTCTACGCGAATCCCGAGATCGCCTATACCGCGATACCCGCGCAGGAATTCTATCTCGGCGCACACTACTACGAAGGAACGGACCGCACCGCCGGCGGTTTCTTCCAGGACAACCGGCTCATCGTGGCTGGATGGCGCGGGGAGTTCTAGTAAACACTGGACCAGGTCAATCAATCCCCGGGGGCAACGGACATGAATCATGCAAGCAAGCAGAGGCGGACGCGATCGAAAGCGCTCGTGGCCCTTATCGCAGCAGGGCTCATCCTGACACTCTCGGCCACTGCGGCGGAAGCGGCGGACACGGATGCTGGGATGGCGCTCGCGATCGACGTGTACGAGCGTCCCGATGGCAACGACGCGGCCACCCGAGGATCGATGATCCTCCTAGAGGAAGGGCGCTCGCCGCGGGAGCGGGAGATGGTCACTCTGAGGCTCGACCGGGGCGATGGCGAGACCCGGACTCTGATTCGTTTCGACAGCCCCGCCGATATCCGCGACACCGCGTTGCTGATGCACGACCATGCGCGCGACACCACGGACCAGTGGCTCTACCTGCCGGCACTGGACCGCATTCGCCGGATCGCCTCGAACCGCCGCGGTGGGCGTTTCGTTTCCTCGGACTTTTTCTACGAGGATCTGCAGGATCGTCATCCCTCGCAGGACGTCCACCGGGTGACCGGAACCGAGACGATCGATGGGGCGGAAACCACAAGACTGGAGAGCGTCCCGCGGGATAATGGGGAGGAATCCGTCTACTCGCGACGGGTCCGCTGGATCCACGAGGAAACGCTCATTCCCATCCGGGTCGACTTCTACCAGAACGGCGAGGAGCCAACGAAACGGCTTGAGGTCCAGCGGATCGAGCGCCACCAGGGCTACTGGACGGTGATGAGCAGCGTCATGACGGATCTGGAATCCGGTCATCGCACGGAGTTGCGGATTGACGCCGTCACCTACGACCAGGGGATTCCCGATCGCCTCTTCGTGACAGAGACGTTGCGCGACGCGGACGCAGCAGACGACTATATCCCCTGAGCGATTGCCCACAGACGCCGCCCATGCCGTACGCGATGCTGCGATATCCACGCCTGGCTCTGTGCATCCTGGTACTGGTGGTTGCGGCGCCGCTGGCCGTGCTCGGAACTCTGGAGGTGGACAACGCCCCGGAAACCTACCTTCCCGAACACGCCGATGCAGTGCAGTTTGAGCGCGCGCTGCGAGAACGCTTTCCGTCGGAGGAAGTACTGATCGCCCTATTCGAGGGAGAGCGGCTCTTCGATCATGACTTCCTGCAAGTCCTCCACGACACGGCGCGCGAGCTGGAAGGCCATTCGCTGGTGGAGCGGGTGCTTGCGGTCACGACAACCGAAAGCATCCGCGCCACACCCGACGGTTTCGCGGTGGAGCCCCTTGTAGATGGCAACGCCCCGGAAACGAGGCCGCCGGAAGACTGGCGAACTCGAGCAACGGAGGACCGCAATGCGGCGGGCCTCCTTGTCTCGACGGACGGCGCCGCCTATGCCCTGATTGTCCGGCCCCAGGATCTTCGCGGAAGCCTCGATCGACGGGCGGTGGAGCGCCTGACCCGTGAGGCGATTGCTTCCTCAGGGCTCGCGACAGAGCTGACCGCCGTGGCGGGACCCATCGCGCTCGATGTTGCCCAGCTACGCGCTATGGTGCGGGATAATCTTGTTTTCATCCCCGGTGTGCTGCTGCTCGGGCTGGCGCTCCTGTGGCTGCTGTTCCGCCGCTACCTGGTGCTGTTTGCGGCAATCGCCACGACCGCCGCCTCCGCGCACACGGCCCTGGCGATGGTCGCCCTGCTGAACCAGCCTTTCAACCTGATCCAAACTATCACCGCTCCACTGCTTGCCGCCATCTCCATGGCGGCGCTTATGCACCTGTTCAACGGTATGCATCAAGCGACCCGCACCGGACTCCGCGGTCTCCCCCGCATGGGGCATGTTCTGGCCGCGGTTCACCGCCCGATCCTGTTCACCGCACTGACCACAGCAGCGGGACTCGCGTCCCTCGCCCTGAGCCCGATTCAGCCGATTGCAACGCTGGGAATCTCCGCCGCGATCGGAGTGCTCGTGATCTACTTCGTCGTCACTTGGCTGTTGCCGGCCATTGTGCTGCGTTGGGACCACGGCGAATGGGACACCAAGCGTGGCCAGCTCCGGCACCTGGACCGGGTCACAAGGCCGCTGACACGCTATGCCTTACGTCACCCCCTGGCCGTGGTGATCGGGACGGTCGTCATCTTGGCCATCGGCCTGCCGCAGTTGCGGCACATCACGGTGGAAACGGATCTGTACCGGTTCTTCGACCAGAGTCACTCACTCACACAGGCGACCGAACGCGTCGAGGACACGCTGGGCGGCGTCATGCCGATGGAGATCGTGTTCGACGCCCCCCCAGGAACCGATCTTCGCGATCCGGATCACCTGCGCGTAGTGCAGCGCTTCCAAGAGTGGCTAGCGGCGCAACCAGAGGTGGATTACACGTTCTCTCTGGTGGACGTCATCGAGGAGATGCACCAGGCGTTTCACGACGGCAATCCCGACTACCGCCAACTGCCGGACAACCGCCAGATCATCGCTCAGTATCTACTCATCTATGACGGTCGTGACCTGTATGACATGGTTGACCGCGACTTCGAGCGCGCGCGCTTGGTGACCAATCTCAACATCCATGGCGCCTCGGAGCTGGCCGCCTTCACTCAACGCATGCGGGACGAGGTCGGCGTGCAGGATACGACAGGGATCCGGTGGACTACCGCGGGCACCGGGAGACTGTTCGCCGATCAGGTACAGTTGCTGATCGAAGGGCAGATCCGCAGCCTTGTGGTGGTGATCATCCTCGTGTTCTTATTCATGGTCCTGATCTGGCGCTCGTTGCCCGCCGCAGCGCTGTGCATGATTCCCAACGCGGCCCCGATACTCTGCATTTTTATCACCATGGGGACCTTTGGCATTTGGCTGGACACGGGAACCGCCATGATAGCTAGCGTTGCGGTGGGCATCGCGGTTGACGACACCATCCATCTGTTTCACGCCTACCGCCTGAGACGCGCGCGGGGTGCAGGCACGGTGTTCGCCCTCGCGCGCGCTGTCCGGGGCACGGGCCGGGCGCTTTGCGCGACGACCCTGGTGCTCTGCCTGCAGTTCCTGCTCTTGACTACGTCCGACTTCCAGCCGACCCAGGCCTTTGGCCTACTCACCGCAGGCGCGCTGGCCGCCGCGCTGCTGTTCGATCTGCTGCTGCTTCCCGCCGTCCTGTGCCTCTTCCATGGGCGCACGGCAGCAAGGACACGCGCTTGGTGACCGAGCACACGTGCCATTGCGCATCTGCCATGCGACGGAAAGCACGCCCTGCGGCCATACGTGCGGTAGGCGGCCCAAGACCTCCCTTATTTACACAGGAACGCTCCGCCCCGACGCCGACCGTCGACATTCTTTACAGCACATCGCATTCCATGCTGGCGACAACGGCAGGACCCACATCCCGTGTCCGTACTGCCCGTTCAACCGCGAACACGGGCCCGGGCCCTCTTTCCGAGGCGACAAGCCGATCCGAAACCCGGGTTGGCCACCTACGCGTCCGGGGCTCGCATGCCGGATTGCTGGGACACCAGGCCGGGATTCGCCCCAGGAGCGTCAGTTCTCTTTACGGGTGGTGGGCACGCATCGGGTTCAAGGCCAAGACTGTAGCCAGGGTGCAAAGCTAAGTTTCTGTATTTAAACATTAAAAAAGTAGCTGGCATCAGGATTGCAAACTTGATGATCGAGGCAGACCATACGGAAGAGTGCATCGCAACTGGACACGACAGACGTCTATTCGACGGATCAAACACGCGTTTCGGAGGGAATGAACATGAAGAGCTTACACGTTGCCGTAGCCGCAGGCGCCGCGCTGGGACTGGTCACCGCACCGGCAAGCGCGGAACTGATCACGGACTGGGATTTCAATGGCTCACTGGAATGGGTCACCGACGGGGGCGGCGCTCCGACATTCACTTCTGGCGACGGCGGAGGAGGCACATCGGTCAGTAGCAGTCTCCTTAGTTGGGGGGCGGCGGACGACGACAACTTTATCGATGACGATGGCAACTTCATCAACGTAGACGCTAACGCCTCCAACAGCCGAAGCGCACTGGAGATCGGAGACACGTCCTTCTCCGGCAGCCTGCAGACTAATGGCGCGGCACAAGATACCGCCGAGGTCACGCACTTTAATAACGCCATACTGTCTTCGTACCCATTGCTGCAAAGTGCAAGCCTGCTGAGTTCGCTCACGCTGACGCAGGCTGCACCTCCCGGCGATGGTTCATTCGACGATGATCGGACGTTCCCGATATTCTTTACCGAGACGTTAAACCAAGACTCCTGCTTCGAAGGGTCAGCGTCGAATTGCGACGATATCTTCTTGCTCGGTGGCGACCCCAGTGATCTGCAGGAGAGCTTCGAGGTTGATGGCTGGCTTTATACAGTGTCCATCGTTGCCGCTGGGCTCGGTACACTGAACGATGAGGCCTGCGACGAAGCGGGCGCTGGTCCGGGCTGTTTTGGCTTCATGACAGAGGAAGACCAGGCAACCACGGCACAATTCCAGCTCCAGGTTTCCGCGACCCAGGTACCGGCCCCGGGCGCTCTGGGCTTGCTTGGTGTTGGTCTGCTGGGAATGGGTCTCGCTGCTGCCCGGCGGCGCTGAAACGTCTGGGAAAGACTCTCATTTTCAGTTAGCAAACAGGGGGCCGCTCTCGGCTCCCTGTTTTTCGTTGTGGCTGTATCGCGCCGCGATACCCTGCATAATGGGGCTTCAAGTTCCCGGTTAGGGTGCGGGATACCCCTTGCAGGCGTAGACAGGGCGGGACCGCAGTCGGGGTCGGCGCCCGGCCCAGAGAAACCCAATGGCACCGTCGAACACGTGGGCAACCTCTCTTGATCAGGCCACCGAAGAGTGGACCCGGCTTCTCGGGGAGAGCCATGTCCTGGGGGATCGGGAGCCAGCCGACGGCGCACTGGGACACACCTTCCCTCACGATGCCCGCATCGCGGTGGAACTCCTTCCGGGCACCGTCACGGAAGTGCAGGCGTGCGTGCGTATCGCGGCCCACTACGGCATCCCACTGTACACGGTCAGTACTGCACGGAACTGGGGCTACGGGACCCTTCCGCCGGACTGCGGCGATTGCGTTGTCCTGCGGTTGAGCCGCCTGGACCACATCCGTGAATACGACCCAGAACTGGGGACCGTCTCGCTGGAGCCGGGCGTCTCTCAGGGGCAACTGGCGGCGTTCCTGAACGCAGAAGGCGACCAGTACTGGCTCGATGTCACAGGCTCAAGCAGCCATTGCAGTGTGCTCGCGAATTACATCGAACGCGGCTTCGGGCACAGCCCGTACGCGGACCACTTTGCCCACGTCTGCGCGCTCGAGGTGGTCACGGCGGATGGTGATCTGCTGCATACCGGGTTCGGCCGTTTCGACAACGCCAAGGCGAAGGACGCCTACCGCTGGGGCGTCGGCCCGTATCTCGACGGTCTGTTCTCCCAATCGAACCTCGGTATCGTGACGGCGATGACAGTATGGCTAATGCCGAAGCCGGAGTACTTCCAGTACTTCCACGTGACCTTGGCACGGGAAGACGACCTGCACGGCTGTGTCACCGCGCTTCGTGAGTTACGGCGGCAAGGATTCGTTCGCAGCGCGGTCCACATCGGCAACGCGTACAAGATCTATAGCGCCCTCAACCCGACCTTCCCGTGGCAGAAGACCGGCGGACGCACGCCGCTGCCCCGGAAGCACGTCGATCAGGCCCTGGAGCGCTCTGGTGCCGGGCCGTGGAGCTTCTCGGGCGGTCTCTACGGCACTCGGGCACAAGTCTCCCTGGCACGCCGTGAGATTCGGCGGAGAGTTCGCCGCGAAGTAAAAGTCCGCCAGATTCGCTTTCTCGATGAGCGCCGATTGGCATGGATGGAGCGACTGGCGGCCCCCCTGACCGTTGTGTCCCGGACTCCAGTCCGGCGGATCACCGAACTGCTGCGTGCGCTCACGGGCATCAAGACTGGCGTCCCCACCGAAGAGATGCTAAAGAGCCTTTACTGGCGACACACCGGTGGCGTGCCCAGTGAACCGGACCCGGACCGCGACCGGTGCGGTCTGCTTTGGTGCGCTCCGGTCGCGCCGCTGAAGGGCGGCGATGCAGTTCAGCTCAACGCCATCGTCAAAGAGGTTTTCGACAGACATGGTTTCGAGCCCATGATTTCCATGACCGTCATCTCGGAACGGGCCCTCGATTGCATCGTCGCCCTTCACTATGATCGCGGGGTGCCCGGAGAGGACAGCCGTGCCCTGAGCTGCCATCGCGAACTGCTCGACGCCTTGACCGGCGCAGGATACTACCCGTACCGCCTCGGCAGCCATGAGATGGAGCCCATCAACCACAAAAGCGCGGCGGCATGGAACCGGCTCATCACTCGGCTCGGTCACGCGCTCGACCCACAAGGGATTCTCGCACCCGGCCGTTACCGGCCGGCCCGCTCCGCAGACGACCCGGACGTGGAAGGGACGGACGAAATCTGACCGCGTCCATCGAGCGTACGTGGGCCTGGACACTTCCGGCCACGCCGCCCTGGAACACCTTCCCCTGTCAGTTTGCGGCTGCGTGCGCCGTTGCCTGCGACATGGGAAGCGGACTCTCGTTCGCGAAACGCTCCGCCAAGCGGATCAGATCCGGATTCCGCCGGGCCACTCCCTGCCAGACATCCCGCAGGTCGGCCAGCACCGGTTGACGGGTGCCGCGGAACTCAATGACTGAACCGATCGGCTGGCAAGTAATACCGAGGCGACGCAGGAAACGCGGAAGGCTCGCATCCAGTAAGCCGACCCAATGTGTGACGCCATAACGCCAGCTCTGCGCGAAGATCATGGCAATCACTCCCATCGACACATGAGCCGAGCCAACATCCTGTTGCGATTCGACGACACGGTTGAGGTTCCGGGTAACAGCAAATCGCGAGATTTCCGCCAACTGGACGTACTCCATAGCCCGCAGCCGAGCGAGACGTTCCCTGACCGCCGTGCAACCATGGGTTTCTACCGGCAGGCTCCTCTGTGCGCCTGGGTCATCCAGCACGACACGGGAAACCCCTAGCGGCGAGCCGCAGAGCCGATTGCGGACAAGGATCTGGAGCGCACGGTCGTCGTGTTCATCCCTTTCCAGGCCGTCAGGAAAACTGTCGTCCGGTTCGAAGCCTCGCTCCTTGCAGTACACCTGGTGTCGTAATCGGAAGGCCAGCTCTTGGGAGGCTGGGTTGTCAACAAGCTGAGCAAGCAAAACATGGCCATACACGGACGAGAGGTCGTTCATGTGCGGTGCCCTCACAAATGCGCAGATGGAAGCGCGACTGGAGACGCAATCCAGTCCGAACTCGACATCGGTTCTCGGGATAACGCTTGTGACAGCACGCGCGCAAAAACCAGGCCAATCATCAATAATTGAATAAAATCCAAGGGTTAGGTCACCTGCAACCCGGCCAAGGAAACCGCGGGAGAGCGGAAACCTGTCGTCGTTTTGCGACGAACCGAACAAGCATGCTCTGAACTGCACTTTAAGCCGCTGTTAGAATTACAATTTTCTGGTGTCTTTGATGAACGACAGCCTACAGGCAGGAGGCCCCATCGAAAGTCGTTGCGTGAGGGTGTGCGCAACGGTAGCGCGCGACCAAGTCGTCATGGGGGTAGAGCGGCACCGGCGCGCCGGGCACCAGAATTGATCCGGTACGAACGGTTCCGGCCATTCAAGTCCACCAAGTCCAGCACGGGCACGGGTGTCGTCAACCGAGGATCCCATCAATTTTGTCCGGCAGAGCAACAAGTGTCGGCGCCTTTGTGCATCTAATCAAGAGCGTCCCATGCCATCAGTACCGAGATAATCGATACCTATTACTATTAGCGGACGCGCAAAAGCATTGCTATCCTGCGGCGCCTTGTGCTGCAAGCCTTCTTTGCGCAGGTCGCCATTGAGGCGTCTCGGAGCCGTGATGGCCTATAAATAACAAAGTACTACTAGCTCGCTGCCGTCGGCTCCGGGCGATGCTCCGCAGCGGGCGCCGAGGGTCGCAAGGACTGCTCGGCTAGGATCTCGGTGACCGGGCCAAAGGGAAATGCGCCGAGAAGCTTGTCCAAACGAGGATAGAAGCGGTCGAGGTTGTTGTAGTGACGGAACCGCGACTTCCAAGGCAGTCCCGGAACGCGTGGCTGGTCCGGGTCCACCTCCCAAGGGTGCAGGTAAAAGATGAACGGCTGACCGCGGGCGTTTATCGTGCCAAGCCCCCAACGACTGAACCAGTAGGGGAACAGTCGAAAATACCCGCCCCCCGCGATTGGCACCCGCTGGCCGGCGACTCGTAACGTCGAAAGCGGAAACTCCACCAGCTCCGCGCCGCCGTCGGTGGTCAGCCGGTAGGGCTGCTCGGGTGTGCCTGGCATGCCGTAGGTATCGTGATGCACGGGGAACAGGCTTGAGTCCCAGCTAAAGCCCAGCTCAGCAAGAACGTCCAGCGCCCAGCGCGACTCCGGTGTAATGGAATAGCTGGCCGCCCGATAGCCGGTAACGGGGGAACCGATGATGTCTTCAAGCAGCACTTTGGACCGCCGTGTCTCCTCGCGGAAGACGGCAGGTGTCTGATTGTAGACAAGCTGGTGACTGTAGCCGTGGGAGGCGATCTCATGGCCCTGATCAGCAATGCGGCGCACGAGATCCGGCTGACGCTCAGCGATCCAGCCGAGCACGAAGAATGTTCCGTGCACATCATGCCGGGCGAAAAGGTCCAAAACCCGGTCAGTGTTCCGTACGACGCGGCTCGGCCAGCGCTCCCAGTCCTCCGGCGGAATCGCGCCGGCGAGCGCGCTGACCTGGAAGTAGTCCTCCACATCGACGGTGAGCGCATTGCGAATCGGCTGAGCCATACGGTGGGAGCGCCTCTTGACAACCTCGGTGATTGGCTCGTCGCTAAACTAGGAGATTCGGTACGTGAGTTTACCCGGAAACAATGGCTCATTGCAGTATCGAAGCGTTCGCGTCGTGTAGAATGTCCGTTAAAGCAGAGCCTGAGGCGGGCTGCTGCTACGATCAACAAATACAACGCGCTCGGGGTGTGCGCCAAGTGTCTCGTTCTCCGTCGCACAAAGCCCGCGGGGGCAGCCAATGAGCGTCATTGGGCTCATCAGCTACGGCCTCGGCGCCGCGGCCTTTGCGTTCCTTGCGGTGCTGATGGTCACAAGCTGGCGCGGTGGGTGGCACGGCGTCCTCCTCGCCGGGGCATGCGCCGCGACCGCTCTATGGGCCGCCGTGCTCGCTGCCGGCGCCTGGACGCCCGAGCTGCCCGTTTTCTTCGTGGAGACCACCGAGCTGCTGCGTAGCGGGCTATGGCTCGCGTTTGTCGCATCGCTGCTCGCCCCGCTCCGGCGAGCGAGCCGCGCCATTCCGGTACTCCAGGTACTGGCCCTAGGCGGGCCGTCCGTGTTGCTGATCGGAATCAGCGCACACCGGATCATCACAGAGGGCGGCTGGCAACCTCTGGCCATGGGGGTGCACGGGCTGTTTATCACTGGCGGGCTATTCTCCGGACTGCTCGGCCTCGTGCTCCTCGAGCAACTCTACCGGAATCTGCCGCAGGATCGCCGCTGGGCGATGAAGTTCCTATGCCTCGGCGTCGGTGTCATCTTCGCCTACGACCTCTACCTGTATGCCGACTCCCTGTTGTTTCGGCAACTCGATATTACGGCGTGGCACGCCCGGGGCGCAGTGCAGGCGCTTGCCGTCCCGTTGATCGCCGTGGCCGCACAGCGCAACCGGGATTGGGCGCTGGCCGTGTTCGTCTCCCGACATGTGGCGTTCCACACCGCCGCCGTCGTGGGCGCCGGGGGATACCTGCTGCTCATCGCAGTCGGCGGCTATTATATCCGGGACTTTGGCGGGTCCTGGGGCGCATTCGCGCAGATCGTGCTCACGGTAGCCGCGGCTGTCGCGCTAATCGCGGTGCTCGCCTCCGGCGATGTCCGGGCGCGCCTGCGGGTCTTCTTGAGCAAGCATTTTTTCAGCAACAAGTACGACTACCGCGAGGAGTGGCTCCGGCTCACGCATCGCCTCGCCGAAGAAAACGACGGCCTTACCCCATATCAGCGCGCCATTCATGTGGTCGCAACCATCGTCGGCAGCCCGTCCGGCGTGGTTTGGCGCCACCAGGAGCTCGAAGGGGGATTCACCCCCATGGGGGCCTGGCGCACGGACGTCGCAGCCGACAGTACGATCGCGGATGACGCGCCCTTAGTGACCTTCCTGCGCACACATAAATGGATCATCGACATGGCGGAGTACCGTGATCGCCCGGAGCGGTACAACCACATGACTCTTCCGGCCGCCATCGAGAACATGGACAAGGCATGGGCGATTATTCCGCTGCTCCAGCAGGAGACGGTGACCGGATTCATTCTCCTGTCCCGGCCTGATGTGAATACCGAGATCACCTGGGAGGACCGTGATCTTCTCAAAACGCTCGGCCGCCAGATTGCCAGCTATCTCGGGCAATACGAGGACGCTCAGGCGCTGTCCCAGGCCCGGCAGTTTGAGGCATTCAACCAGCTCACGGCGTTCCTCATGCACGATCTGAAAAACCTTATCGCGCAGCAGTCGCTGGTTGTAAAAAATGCCGACAAGCACAAGCACAACCCGGCCTTTGTCGACGACGCCATGGAGACCATCGGCAATTCCGTGCGCCGCATGGAGCGGCTGCTGGAGCACCTGCAGCGCAGTCAGAAACGCGGTTTCACCGAGCGGGTGAACGTCGAGCGCCTGCTCAACGACGCCGCCGCGCGTTGTGGCGACCGCACGCCGCACCCGCACCTCGAGCTCGCCACGGAAGACCGCGTGGTCGAGGCGGACCCGGACGAGTTCGCCATGGTCATGGTCCATCTCGTCCGCAATGCCCAGGACGCCACCCCCGATGACGGCACGGTCACCGTCCGCGCGGAAGTTGCCGGTAACGAGATGATCATCGACGTCGCGGACACCGGTGCGGGTATGACACCCGAGTTCGTGCGCGATGAACTCTTCCGCCCGTTCACCAGCACCAAATCCAGCAAGGGCATGGGGATCGGTGCGCACCAGGCCCGCGAGTTCGCCCACCGGCTCGGCGGGCGCGTTAGTGTGGTGAGTGAACCGGGTGCCGGCACCCGGTTCCGGCTGACGCTGCCGGCCCGGCAGCGGGATGGCGAGCCTCACGCATCGATGAGCGACACGGCAGCACAGACAGGAGGAGCCCGGTGAGTGCACAAAAGCTGCTCATCGTCGAGGACGACCCCGGCATGCAGGCGCAATTTCGCTGGCACTTTGATCGCTACGAGGTGCTCTATGCCGAGGACCGTGAAAGCGCACTTGCGCAGTTGCGCCGCCACGAGCCCATGGTTGTGCTCCAGGACCTCGGTCTTCCCCCGGACCCGGACGGCACAAGTGAAGGCATGGCCACGCTCAGCGAGATCCTCAGTGCGGCCCCCCATACGAAAGTCGTCGTCGTTACCGGCAACGGCGATGAATCCAGCGCGGTCAAGGCGGTCGGCCTCGGCGCCTACGACTTCTACGAAAAACCCGTCGAACCCGACACGCTGAACCTCATCGTTGAGCGCGCCTTCCATGTTGCTGAATTGGAACGGCAGAATCGTGAGCTGCTGCGCACGCAGGGAACCGCCCTGGACGGATTCGCCACTGGCAGCCAGCGCATGCTCAAGATCTGTCGGATGGTCGAGAAAGTCGCCAACACCAACGGCAACATCCTCCTGCTCGGTGAGACGGGCACGGGCAAGGAAGTGCTTGCGCGTGCGCTCCACAGCCTCAGCGACCGGGCCAGAGGCAACTTCGTGGCGATCAATTGCGCCGCTATTCCGGAAAACCTCCTCGAGAGTGAGCTCTTCGGCTACGAGAAGGGTGCTTACACCGGAGCCCATCGGCAGACGAAGGGCAAGCTCGAGAACGCCGACGGCGGGACGGTCTTGCTCGACGAGATTGGTGACATGCCCATGGCGCTGCAGTCAAAGCTGCTGCGCTTTCTCCAGGAGCGTGTCATGGAGCGCGTCGGCGGGCGTCAGTCGATTCCGGTGGACGTGCGTGTGATTTGCGCGACCCACCAAAATCTCGGCCAACTCATCAAGGACAATGCCTTCCGCGAGGATCTTTACTATCGGATCAACGACATCGAGATTGCCATTCCGCCGCTGCGCGAGCGCGAAGGCGATAGCGTCTTTCTCGCGCGGATGTTCCTCATCCAGGAAGCGGAGAAGGAAGGCAAGGACGTGCGGGGGTTCACCGACGACGCCATCAATGCGATCCATGGCTACCAATGGCCCGGCAATGTGCGTGAACTTCAGAAAGCAATCCGACGGGCCGTCATTCTCACTGATGGTAAGTTGATCGACAGTGCCGACCTCAGCCTCGCGGAACCGGACGGAGGGGTCGGCACCCTCCCCCCTTTGAATCTGCGGCAAGTGCGTCACGAGGCTGAACAACGAGCTTTGGAGACGGCGATGACGCATGCCAACGGCAACGTGTCCAAGGCGTCGGAGCTTCTGGGGGTCTCGCGCCCCACACTGTACGACCTGATGCGCAAGCACGGCGTCAAGGCCGGCGCGGATACCTGAACGGCAAAAGTCAGGGCGTTCGTCCTGTAAACGGAGTGAGATGATGCAGCAAGGAATTCGATACTGGCTCGGACTGGCCTCGCTGGCCATTATAGTCACTGGTTGCGGCGCCCAAGGGGTTGACGAACTCATGGAACGCGCCGCCGAGATGCGCGAACAAGGGCGCTACCAGTCCGCCATTGCCGACTACCGGGAGGTGCTGGAAGAGAATCCGGACAACGCCGAGGCACGCTACGGGCTCGGCGTCGCCTCGCTACGCCAAGGGGAATACGGTCGCGCTGTGGACGCGCTCGAACGCGCACGTGCCGGCGGCATTTCCGCAGACCGTATTGACCCCAAGCTCGCCCGTGCCCTGATCTGGGACCGCCGCGCCGAGGAAGTCCACGCACGTGTCAGCATGGACGACCTCACCGACTCTGACGCCCGGGCTGATCTTGAAGCACTCATCGGTGAAGCACACCGTCAGACCGGGAATCAGCAGGCGGCCCGACGAGCGTTTGAGGATGTGCTTGCCCGGGACGATGACCATGTCACCGCCTTGGTCGGTCTGTCGCGACTGGCTGCCAACGCCAATCGTCCGAGCGACGCGGCAGACTTTGCCGAGCGCGCCGTAGCTGCCGACGAGCAATCACCTGCTGCTTGGCTTGCGACCGCCAACGCCGCCCGCCTCGCGAACCGCCGCGACGACGCGTTGGCCGCATATGAGCGCGTTCTGGATTTGCCTTTCACAGATATCTCGGTGCAAGAGCAATTCAACGCGCGCGGCCAGTATGCCCAGATTCTTCTCGCCGAAGGACGTCAGGACGAGGCCAAGGAGCATGTGGAGACCATGCGCCAGCAAGGCACCCGCCATCCGTATGCCAACTATCTGGCAGGGGTGATCGCCTATGGTGACGGCGATCTCGATACGGCGAAAGAACGTCTGCAGACGGTACTCAGCAATGCCCCGAACAACATGCCGGCGCAATTCGTCTTGGGTGCCATTCGCCTTCAGGAGGAGCAATACGCACAGGCAGTCAATCTGCTCCAAGACGTGGTCTCCGCCCAGCCAGCGAATGCACAAGCGCGCGCGATGCTCGCCACGGCTCACCGCGGCATGGACCAGGGTGAGCGGGCCAGTCGCGTTCTCGCTGAGGGTATCCGTCATGTGGCGGATGACAGCGAGGCGCTGGCTCTGCTCGCGCGCGCGGCAGGCGACGATATAGAAAGCGTCATCGCCAATCTCGACACACCAGACCCGGGCAATCCGGAGACACAGCGTGCGCGACTGCGCTTCGCACGGACGTTGATGGGCCAGGGCGCTGCCCAGCCTGCGCTCGCGCTGCTGGAACAACCGGGGCTTGCCGGTGGTGACGACGAGCTCATGCGCCGGCAATACCTCGCGCTAGCCGCGCTGCGCGGCGGGGAAACGGACCGTGCCGTTCAGGAGGCTGAGGCCCTTGTTGACAACTATCCCGAAAGCGCCCCGGCACACAACGTCGCCGGCGGCGTCTACATGGCGCTTGAGCGTTTCGACGAAGCTCAGGCCGCTTTTGAGCGCGCAAGCGAGCTGGCACCTGACAGTGCGCAGGTCGCGTTCAACATGGGGCTCCTGGCGCTGTCACAAGACAACGCCGAGGGGGCGGTCAGCCATCTCGAACGAGGACTCCAGATCGCGCCCGACAACCTGACCGCTCTCATGGCACTTGCCGAGGCACACAATCGCCTCGGCAACACCGCGGACGCTATCAACGCCCTTGAGCGCGGGGCGACCGCTGCTGAAGAAGCTGTCCAGCCCTACGTCGCCATTGCCCGGTTACAACGCCGCGAAGGCAATCTCGAGGCAGCACTCGCGGCAGCCGATAGGGCTGTGCAGCGCGCTCGCCGCAACCCACAAGTCCTTGCGCTTCAGGGGAGACTTCGCCTCGAGGCCGGCCAAGCCGAGGCCGCGGTCGACAGCCTACAGGCGGCGGTCGACGCCGCGCCTGACTCGGCCGAGCTGCGCTTCCAGCTCGCGCAAGCACAGAGTGAAGAGGGTGATACGCAGGGCTCGCTAGCGACTCTCAAGGCGCTGGTCGCTGACCGGCCGGAGTTGATCCAACCGGCCTACACATTGGCCATGACGCAGATCGAGCAAGGCAACTACGAAGCTGCCCTGGAGACCGCGCACGCGCTCAAGGAACAGGACAACGGCACAGGTCCTGGGAATCTTGCACAAGGCCACGCCTTGTCCGCCGCGGGCGAGCACGAGGCCGCCGCAGCCGCTTACGATCGCGCCGTCGACGCGGGACAGCGTGACGCCCTGGGCCCGCTTGTTACGAGCCGTAACGAAGCGGGCATAGACAACCCCGCCGCGCCACTAGAGCGGTGGCTTGAGAACAACCCGGACGATAACGGCAGCCGGATGTCATTAGCCCAGTGGTACGTGCAGCGCGGCGACTATCTGGAGGCCGTACCACATTTCGAGGCGCTGGCAGAGGCGACTAACCACGACAACGCATCGATACTGAACAACTTGGCCTGGAGCTATCACGAGATCGACGATGATCGCGCCCTGGAGACGGCCCGAGCGGCGCACGAACTCGCACCCGACAGTCCGGCCGTCACCGACACTCTCGGCTGGATCGAACTCCAGGCGGGCAACGTGGAGCGGGCTATCGAATTGCTTTCCAATGCCGTCGAGCAGGCCCCCGACAATCTGGGCATTCGCTACCACTATGCGGCTGCGCTCGCCGAGAGCGGTGAAACGGGGCGCGCGCGAGAGCAGCTCCGTGAGGCGCTCGATACGGACGAGCCCTTCCCGTCGCGCGAACAGGCACATCGTCTGATGGAAGAACTCGAGTAAATACCACCAGCTCCACGCGACGCGGGGCTCGCCTTCGCTCACCACTGGCACCGCAACGAGGAACGGCGGCCAAGGGCCGCCGTTTTCAAGCCGGACCAAGCCGCGTTATCAGCTTATGGCCTAGCGGCGCCGCGCCACGATCCGAAATCCGACTAGGCTTGCGCCCAAAAGGACGAGGCACCCGGGCGCCGGCAGCGTCCCGATCGCCACCAAGACAAAGTCGGTTTTCTCCGGGCTCTCCGCCTTGAAAGTGTCGGCGAGAATTGGATCTGTGAGAGACATGAATGAACGCGTCGGGGGCCGAGAGCAGGGTGCGTTGCTCGCCGTGCCCTCCAAAATAGCCCGTAGTGTCTCGGCCGTTCCTGCACAGGAACCACTGGCGTCAACGGCCAGGGCCTATGAGAGAGCGCCACCAGGATTTCCCGTCCTGTAAGCGACCCACTTGCGGTAAGCCGCTCGGTTGAACCCCTGATGCCGTCTTCTCGCCCGCCCTCGCCGCGTTGCCGCCTGGGTGCGCCACCCCGCCCGCGCTCACGTGCAGCTATCCTTCAAGGTTTCCGAAGTGCGGAGGCATGCCCCGTGCCCGGCCCGGCCAATCAGGCAGCTATTTGGCGGATCGTCGAAACACATTACACCAACGAGCCGTGCCGGGCTGAGTGAATCGATAAACTATATGATTTATAGAGCAATTATCGATTGTGCATGTTAATTGCAATCTAGGGGTTGTAACCGTTGCCGGGGTTCCCGAGTCCATGGGGATTCCGACGGTTGGCCGGCGCCAAGGGTCGCCGGCTCGAATGGTCGAAAGCGTTTACGGTAGGGCGTGCA
Organism: Aquisalimonas lutea; assembly: GCF_030409225.1. Taxonomy (GTDB): domain Bacteria; phylum Pseudomonadota; class Gammaproteobacteria; order Nitrococcales; family Aquisalimonadaceae; genus Aquisalimonas; species Aquisalimonas lutea. The sequence continues at coordinate 1,284,922 of NZ_JAUFPK010000001.1, read as the reverse complement.
GTCTCGCGCCAAAATCAATAAGGGGAGAAGAATATGCGCCGCAAGGTATTGATATCATTTGTCTGTGCTTCGGCAATGTGGGCGGGCACCGGCCAAGCAGTGCCTGTGGACTTGGAACTTGCGCTTCTCAATGACGTGTCGGGCAGCGTCGACAGCAACGATTTCGCACTTCAGCGCAACGGCTATGAAGCCGCTTTCCGTGACGGCGACATCATATCCAAGATCATGGATGGCTCGATCGGATCGATCGCGGTCACGCTGGTCGACTGGTCCAGTTCCGCGAGCGTGGCCGTGGACTGGACCCAGATCAGTGACGCAGCTTCGGCCAACGCTTTCGCCGACGCAATCGCTGAAGCGCCACGTGGCGGTAGCGGCACAAGCACCGGAATGACCAATGGCTTGAACTTCGGCGTCGATCTGTTCACGGACAATGGCTATGAAGGCACGAGAAATGTGATCGACGTTTCCGGCGATGGCTCGGAGAGCGTTGACTGCATTTACTCGTCCCCCGTATGTGAACCGCTCCAGGCCGCACGGGATTCGGCCCTGGCCAGCGACATCGATACCATCAACGCGTTGTGGATCGACGACCGGGAGTTCTTCGGCGATGACCCAAATGACCAGATCAACGCACTGGACTATGGAGCGACCAACGTCATTGCCGGCCCTGGCGCGTTCCAGGACATCGTTCAGGACTTTAACGGCTTCAGCGACGCCATCAGCGCGAAGATTCTGCGCGAGATCGATCCCGAGGTATCGGTGCCGGCACCCGGCGCCCTCGGCCTGATGGGGCTCGGGCTGTTCGGGATGCTGGTTGGCGCCCGCCGCAGGCGCTAGAACAGGTAGTCGCCTCAGCGTTCATCAGCCCCGCCCTGCGCGGGGCTGTTCTTTTTCCAGGCACTGAAGCGGTCGTTGCACGCCAGCCATTGTCAGTCGAATCATGCCTACGGAGACGATGTCACGTGAAGTGGTCAACGTGTCCGACAAACTTGGATTTTGCTGCTGGGAATATCCTTGCAATATTTAGCTAGCCTGACTTCAAGTGATGCACGTCGAGAGCCCTGTCGGACCGCTTGACAATGTCCCGTGGGCGTCGTCTGGGCACGGGGTCATCCAACATGAGGGCTCTGTTGCTCCCGAAAACGGACAGGCAGGCCCGACGACGATATCGTTCACCGTCCGGGCAGAGCCCGCCACAGGCGACATGATCATCGACGTCGACGAGAAGGGTGCTGGCATGAGGCCGGAGTTCACGGGTAGACGAACTCTTCCGCCCCGTCACGAGCACCAAAGCCCGCAAAGGCACGTGTTCCGGTCAGGTCACAACCGAGACTCGCTATTCTGCGTAGGTTAACGGACGTCGAATTCCTTGACACAGACTCTATAAAAGCCGAACCGCCGGCGATCTATGCTTTTGTATTCATTAAAACAACGGTGAACTGGCGAGGCTCTTGCATACATAGGCTCGGATATAGGATGCCGCTGTGCTTACATTTTTCCGGCAAAGCATCCGGGAGAAGGCGCGAAAACGGCATCCCGAGTTCGGAATCATTATGAATCTGGGCTTTGCGGGAGCAATCAGCATCATGAAAGCATGGCAATCAGTTCTCTCAACGGCGGCGATCAGCAGCGCGGCACTCGTGTCAACAGCAGCGTTCAATAACGCCGACGCGACCACCCTGTTCTGCAGCGACGCGGAACAAACAGACGGGATCTCTGTGTCGGACATGGCCTATGATTCAGCCGACGCAAACGATTGCTATGGTGTGGTCGTAGACAACGTCAATGACCAAACCGACGTCGACGCGATCGTCAGTACCAAGTGGGGCACCGGTTGGACGCACTTGATCCAGGGCGACAGCTCGGGGGAAACCGGCGAACTCAACGGCTACACGTTCACGCTCGACTGGGATGGAAGCGACGACGGGACTTGGTCGTTGAGCGCCACGGGAACGCCGTTGCCGGCTGCGTTTGATTTTGTTGCGGCGCTGAAGGGCTCGAACAGATATGCGCTGTGGCTGTTCGAGGACCTCGTCGTGAATACAGATCCGACCGATGGAACGTGGGAGATTGCCTATACGAAAAACGGCAACATCCCGGATCTATCCCACATCACGTTGTTTGCACGCACGGGGTCAGTGCAAGTCCCCGAACCGACGATGCTCGGCCTGCTCGGCCTCGGCCTGCTAGGGCTAGGTGTCGCAGCACGGCGTAGGCGCCGCGGCTGACCGGTTAATTATCCGAGGAGACCTCAGTTCCGGCCGATGCCGACCTTCGACAAGCCGTATTTAGCCGCTGAAAAGTTATTGGATCAACGTTTCCTTTACACCAAGAAATGGCACCACATGACGTGGGGACTGAAAAGACCACAAGATACGGGTTATTAACTCTCCTTCTTTCGGAACGACTTTTGCAAGGATCTGATGCGCATCCTATAGCGAGGATGCCTTTCGCTCAACACCGTTAAGCAGTTTAGATGGTTTTCAGCCAAACGGTGGTGAAGAGGAGGGGTACCAAATGAGTAAAAGAGCTCAGTGCGGCGTGAGTATCCTTGCACTGGTTGCTGCGGCCGGCTTGACCGGGCCCGCAATGGCGGACCCTGTAAATCTGTCCGACTGGACGACCGTAGGCAACAGCGGCACCTCCGGGGCCGACGGAGCGGTAGATCTGTCACCGTTCGCGAGTAGCGAGTACGGTTGGATTTCCACCGACGACGGTGCCGATATGGATGGACTCGGTGTTGAAGACGAGACCACCGGCTCGACGATTACGTCACCCACCTTCTCCGCGGACGCCGGTGACGAGCTGGATTTCTACTTCAACTACGTCACATCTGACGGTGGTAGTTACACAGACTACGGCTGGGCGCAAGTCCTTCCTGTTGGTGACGATCCGATTCAGCTGTTCACGGCGCGCACGAATCCGGATGGCGACACCGTACCGGGTTTTGGTCTGCCGGAGCCCGATGTCGACGTGACCTTGGATCCGGAAGATACCCCGGTCGTTTCCGGGGCGCCGCAGTGGTCTCCACTCGGTGACTCCTCAGGAGATTGTTGGGACGACGGCTGCGGGTCTACGGACTGGGTCAACGCTTCGTTCCTGTTCGATCAGGCCGGCGAGTACTCGCTGCAGTTCGGTGTCGTAAACTGGGCCGACACGGCTTATCAATCCGGACTAGCCTTCGATGGTGCCACGATTGGAGGCGCAGACATCGGCGATGATCCGGCACAAGTCCCCGCACCCGGGGCCTTAGCGCTCATGAGCATCGGCCTCGCGGGTATTGGCATGGCCATGCGTCGCCGCTGGACCAGCCGCCAGTAAGCCGAAGCAGGAAGTAAACACGGACGGGCGAGCCGCGCCAGCGATTGCGAGCATCCCTGGCGCGGCTCAGTTTCTCACGGTCCTTAAACGCTGGTGTTCGAGGTCTTTGAGCCGCTAAAACCATATCTTCCCACTTGGAAAGATATGGTTCCCCGCTGAAGGTCCCTTAGACCGGCAACTGCAAGGTCTTCAACACCCGCGGCCTCGCCATTCACGGCAACGTGGCGGTTCCGCTTGCAACATGGTACCAACGCCCGGCCCTCGTCCGGCGGCCTCTAGGGTATGGGGAGGACGGAACCAGGGGCATGGTTTACCGCTGGTACCGACTTGCTCTCGGGCTCAGTCGATAACTACAACAAACTGAGCTCGTTTAACGGCGAGGACCTCGTCGGCAACGTCACCGGTAGTGATGTACTGGAGAGCCCGAATGGGGACCAGGGCGTCGAAGGGACCCTGTACGTCAACATCATCTCGACCGGTGCACTCGACTGCGTGATTGCGACAGCCTCGGAGTTCGTCTTCAAGTTCAACAACATCGCCTTCAACGAGACGGTTCCCGCACCGGAGCTGGGCACGATTGCCCTACTCGGGCTCGGACTGCTTGGACTCGGCGCGGCCCGCTGAGCCCGCCATCAGGCGTACCTTCACTAGAACGACGTAGCCGCTGCACCAGGCCCGCCGCCCACGGTGGCCCTGGTTTCCCACGGCCGCTCACAGGCGACCGTCGACCTCCTCTCGCGGGAACACACCCTTGATATCCAGCAGGCACGCTCCTGGTTTCATGTAATAGCGAATACCGGGCGCACCTCGATTCACGAACTCGCGATGGCCGACCGCCAATATCGAGGCATCATACACAGCCGCCTCCGGCTCCCGAATCGGGGTCAGGCCGTACTCATTCTCGGCTTCAGTGGGGTCTACCCACGGGTCGTGCACGTCCACCTGGGCATTGAAGCGCTTGAGTTCCTCGATCACGTCCACGACCCGGGTGTTACGCAGATCCGGGCAGTTCTCTTTGAACGCAAGTCCGAGAATCAAGACGCGCGCACCGACGAGGGTCTGACCGCGCTCGGCCATGAGCTGCAACAGTTGTGTGGCCACAACACGGCCCATCCCGTCGTTGATCCGCCGCCCGGCCAGGATCATTTCCGGATGATGGCCAAGCTCCTGGGCCTTGTGCGTGAGATAGTACGGATCGACACCAATGCAGTGCCCCCCGACAAGCCCGGGGCGGAAGGGCAGGAAATTCCATTTGGTACCGGCCGCCTCAAGCACGGACAAGGTGTCCAAGCCCATGCGACCGAATAGAATGGCGAGCTCATTGACCAGCGCGATATTGACGTCACGCTGGGTGTTTTCAATGACCTTGGCCGCTTCGGCCACCCGGATACTCGTCGCCCGATGGGTCCCGGCACGGATTACGCTCGCGTACAGCGCATCCACGAACTCGGCCACTTCCGGTGTAGACCCCGAAGTGACCTTGACGATATCGCGGACCGTGTGCGCCTTGTCGCCCGGATTGATGCGCTCGGGGCTGTATCCGGCAAAGAAGTCCTCGTTGAAGCGCAGCCCTGAGCCCCGTTCGAGCACCGGCACACAGTCCTCTTCGGTCGCCCCCGGATAGACGGTGGACTCGTAGATCACGACATCGCCCGGCTTCAGCGCGCGGGCCACGATTTCGCTCGCACGCACAAGCGGCCCGAGATCGGGGCGCTTGTGCTTATCGATCGGCGTCGGCACCGTCACCACGAACACATTGCATGCGTCGAGATCCGTCGATTCCGCCGTGAACCGGAGGTTGCGCACCTCATCAAGGCTCTCCGCACTCACTTCGCGTGTGCGATCCACGCCTTCGCTAAGCTCACTGATGCGTTGGCTGCTGACATCGAACCCCGTCACTGGGTAACGGTCGGCGAAGGCCACTGCCAGCGGAAGCCCCACGTAACCAAGGCCGATCACGGCGATGCGGGCATCCGGCAAGGTTGGGATGGTTGCGGGCATGCAAGCTTTCCGTGTTGGTTGGTGCCCGATTGGGCAGTCTAGAGGTGCCGGCAGGAAGCGGAGGTCTCTCCCACGGAATCCGGGATTCCGCCGTGACTAATCGGTCAACGCGCTCCTTTACCGAACAGAACCACCTGGACGGTGTCCAGCAGTATCATGATATCCAGAAACAGCGTGTGATTCTTGACGTAGTAGAGGTCGTACTGGAGCTTCTGCCGGGCATCCTCCACGGACGCGCCATACGCGTACCGCACCTGCGCCCAGCCAGTAATCCCCGGTTTAATGCTATGGCGAACATCGTAGTAGGGGATCTCCTCGGCAAGCTCGCGCACGAACTCGGGGCGCTCCGGCCGCGGCCCGACGAAGCTCATATCGCCCCGGAAGACGTTGAAGATCTGCGGCAGCTCATCAATGCGCAATAGGCGGATCACGCGCCCTACGCGAGTGATCCGGTCGTCGTCGCTCGTCGCCCAGCGCGCCTTGCCGTCTTTCTCCGCATCGTTTTTCATGCTGCGGAACTTGCGAATCGTAAAGACTCGTCTTCCCTCGCCGACACGTTGCTGCTTGTAGAAAACCGGTGAGCCCATCGTCGCCAGGATCGCGATCGCGGTGAGCAACATGATCGGTGCGGTGACGAGCAGTAGCCCTCCACTAGCGAGAATATCGAACGTGCGCTTGACGATATTGCGCAGGCTGCCGCGGCGAAACCCTTCGCTGAAGATCAGCCAACTCGTGTTCAGCGACTCCACACGGATTTGACCCGTCTCGCGCTCAAAGAAGTCCGTAAGATAGGTCACACGCACCCCGTGCAGCCGGCATTCAAGCAGTTCTTCGACGGGAAGGCCGCCGTTGCGCCGATCCCGCACGCCGACGATGATCTCGCTGATCCCGTAACGGCGCACTAGGGTCCACAGGGTCTCCCCCGCCTCGCGTCCGACAAGTCGGCGTGCAGGGACATAGTGGCTTTCTTCGTTCGCCGGCACGAAACCGACAACGTCCATCCGGCGCGCCGACGGCTGAGCCTGCACGATCTCGTCGACACGGGCAGCCCGTGAACCGGTGCCAAGGACAAGCACTTGCGGCCGGAACACCTTCGCGCCCTTCCAGCGAAACACGACCGCCCGCTCGAGCGAGATCACCGCCAACGCCCCTGCGACCCCGATGACGCCAGGCATCCCCAAAACGGCCAAGGTCCCGTCAAGCTCACGCGAGAGGAAATCGACAACACCGAAGCCCAAAGCGGCCGCGACGATCAGCCGGATCAATGTCGTCTTCCAGCCCTCGATCGAGGATTGTCCGTAGACACCAAGCAGGCTCATCACGAGCAGCATGGACCCGGCGAGCATAAACGATTCAAGCGCAAGCCGGTCGGCTGTCGCCGTGTAGCCGAGATCGGCCCACACGATAGCGGCCAGATACACGGACGCGGCAAGGATTAGCGCCTCGAGCACCGCGATGAACAGCGTATTTCGCGGCACGTAGTGACTGAATAGCCGTATCATTATTCAACGTTCCTTTTTGTTCTTGCTCCCTGCCACCCTGACCCAATGCCACCCCCGCCCCGAAGCAAGCGGCAAGTCGGCACGCCCCCGCAGACGGGCCGGCTTGAACGGGGCCACGTTGGGAACCCTGAAACTGGTCAGGCTACCCTCCTTGATACCAGAATGCCGGCATTTTGTGAACGGGTTCACACAATGCCACAACCAATGGATCCTGCATCCAACCTAACCAGGCGTTTCTGTGACCGTCGAGGGGGCAAACCGCGGAATTCCGACCTGGATCACGAAAACACGGGCAACCATGCGCGTTTTTGTGACTGGGGCCACATCGACCCTGGTCACAGCCAGTCCCTGCAGCAGCTGCTTGCCGCCCCTTTGCGCAGCGCCCCCAACACCGACGCCGTCAGTACCGATAGGGGTAGCTGCGGGAGCAGGGCGCACGATGTCATGATGAACACGTCGACACAGGGGGCGTGCGTCCAGGTCGCGCATCTGCGGGCCATGCACGTTCCCGATCGCAAATATCCATGGGTGCGGCACAGCGATGAGGAAAAGGCCTAGAAACCAACCCAAAGCGCGCATCGTCTCGCTACCCGCCAACGAGCAGGGGCGCGATCTCGTCGTGGGCGACCTCCACGGCCATCGTCCTACGCTTGATGCGGCTCTGGAGGCCCTCTCCTTTGACCCCGCAGCGGATCGCCTGCTCTCGGTGGGCGACCTGGTCGACCGCGGGCCGGATTCCGTCGCCTGCCTGCGGCTGCTGCGCGAACCGTGGTTCCATGCGGTCAAGGGCAACCACGAGGACCTACTGCTCGGCAGCGTCCGGGAACTCGACGGCGCCGCCGGTACGCAGGACCCCCGCTTTGCCCTTCACCAGAACAATGGCGGCGAGTGGCTGATCCATCTCTGGCCACCGGACGACGAGTTCCGCACGCTCATCGAGCAGGTGCGGGAGCTGCCCCACGTGCTCGTGGTCGGTCAAGGGAACCACCGCTACCACGTCGTCCATGCGGGCTTCGCCGACGGCATGACCGACGAGACCATCGACCGCAATCAGGCGGGCGACCCGGAGTCATTGATTTGGAGTCGCCAACGCGGCAAGGCCCTGCAGCGGCTACAAACCGCCGGGAAAAGCGCGCACGCCCCGTCCGCGCTATCACTAACCTACTGCGGTCACGTGGTGGGTGCGGATGACGCGGGCCGCCCTGCGCGCGGCCACGGGCACGTCAACCTGGAGACGGGCGTAGCCCACGGGCTGTACCTGAGCATCGCCGTGCGCCGGCCGGACGGCACGGAGACCATCCACCAGCAGGCGCCGGTCAGCCGCTGACGGTCTTGCGCAACCGAATGCCCAGCTCGCGGAGCTGCGCCTCGCCCACGGGCGCGGGGGCCTCCGTGAGCAGGCAGCTCGCCGTCTGGGTCTTGGGGAAGGCCATGACGTCACGGATGGAGTGCGCGCCGGTCATGAGCATGACCAGGCGATCCAGGCCGAAGGCGATGCCGCCGTGCGGCGGGGCGCCGTACTCCAGCGCGTCCAGCAGGAAACCGAACTTCTCCCGCGCCTCGTCCTCGTCGATGCCCAGCAACCCGAACACGGCGCGCTGCATGTCGGGGCGGTGGATACGAATGGAGCCGCCGCCAATCTCGGTGCCGTTGAGCACCATGTCATAGGCGCGCGAGAGGAGCTGCTCGGCATCCACCGCGCGCAGCTCGTCGACGCTGTCGACGCTGGGCGAGGTGAACGGGTGGTGCAGGGAGTACAGGCGCTGGTCCTGCTCGTCGTACTCGAACATGGGGAAATCGACCACCCACACCGGCCGCCAGCCCGCCTCCACCAGGCCCAGGTCGTGACCCAGCCGCACCCGCAGGGCGCCGAGAGCCTCGTTGACGATGCTCGCCCGGTCGGCGCCGAAGAACACCAGATCGCCGGCCCCGGCGCCGGTGCGCTCGAGAATGCCCGTCACGGCCTCGTCGGGCAGGAATTTGAGAATAGGCGACTGCAGCCCCTCGCGCCCCTGGGCGGGATCGTTCACCTTGATGTAGGCGAGCCCCTTGGCGCCGTAACGACCGACGAACTCGGTGTAGGTATCGATCTCCTTGCGCGTGAGCTCGCCGCCGCCGGGCACCCGCAGCGCCGCCACGCGTCCCTTGGCATCATTGGCCGGCCCGGAGAAGACCTTGAACTCCACGTCGGTGACGAGATCCGCCACCTCCACCAGCTCCAGGGGGATGCGCAGATCGGGCCGGTCGATGCCGAAGCGGTGCACGGCCTCGGCATAGCGCATGCGCGGAAACGGCTGCGGCAGCTCCTCGCCCAGGACATTGCGGAACAGCCCGGCGATCATGGACTCCATGAGCTCCATGATGCCGTTCTCGTCCATGAACGAGGTCTCGATATCGAGCTGGGTGAACTCCGGCTGCCGGTCGGCGCGTAGGTCCTCGTCGCGGAAGCAGCGGGTGATCTGGTAGTAACGGTCCATGCCGGACATCATCAGCAGTTGCTTGAACAACTGCGGCGACTGCGGCAGGGCATAGAAGGCCCCCTGGTGGACGCGGCTGGGCACCAGGTAGTCCCGGGCGCCCTCGGGCGTAGCCCGGGTGAGCATGGGGGTTTCGATGTCGAGAAAGCCCTCGCCGTCCAGGAACCGGCGCAGCTCGCTGGTGATCCGCGCCCGGGTGCGCAGCCGTTCCAGCATCTCCGGGCGGCGCAGGTCGACGTAGCGGTGCCGCAGGCGCACGTCCTCGCCCACGTCCACGTCGTCGAGCTGGAACGGCGGCGTCTTGGCGGTGTTCAGGACCTCGATGGCGTGGCCGAGCACCTCCACCTGCCCGCTGTTCAAGCCCGGGTTCTCCGTGCCCTCCGGCCTTCTGCGCACGCGCCCCTGCACGCGGAGGACATACTCCCCGCGCACGCTCTCGGCCGTGGCAAAGCTCTCCGGACGATCCGGGTCGAAGACCACCTGCACCAGGCCGTCCCGGTCGCGCAGGTCGATGAAGATCACGCCGCCATGGTCGCGCCGCCGGTGAACCCAGCCGCTAAGCTCCACGTCCGTGTCGAGGTGTGCTTCCGTAACCTGGCCGCAATAATGGCTGCGCATGTCTGTGCCCTGAATACTGGTATGCGCCGGGGATGGCCGGCGGGAGATCAGGGCGGCAATGGTACGGTCTCGCCCGGGGCGGCGCAACCGGCCGCGCCCGGGGCGTCAGGCGCCGCTCGCGGCCTTGGAGGTGCTGCTTCCGCTGTCCTTGCCTGAGCTTTCCTTGCCCGCGCTCTTGCCGCTGCCCTCGGAGCTGCCCCCGGAGCCTTCGCTGCTGCCGGAGGACGAACCATTGTCGGAACCGTTGCCCGAGCTGCTGTCGCCGATGATATTGCGGCGGTTGCCCGACTTGAAGTCGGTCTCGTACCAGCCGCCCCCCTTGAGCCGGAACGCCGCCGCCGAGATCTTGCGGCGCAGCTTCGCCTCCCCGCAGGACTCGCAGTCGGTCAGGGGCGCATCACTGAGCTTCTGGATGGCCTCCTGCTCGTGCCCGCAACTGTCACAGAAATATTCGTAGATCGGCATGATCCTTGTCCTCCTTGTACCGACGGAGCTTATATAAGGCCTGCACACGCGGAACGCAAGAGTCTCCGGAGCCGCCCGTCAGCGCGGGTGATCGCGGGGCGCGCCCACGGCGGAAGGAAGGCCGGTGCCCAACGCGCAGGATGGACCTTCAGCTCCCGCGAGTCGAGATCACCGCGCCCCCGGAAAGCGACGCCGTCTGCTCCGATCGCACCGGCCGGCGGCAGGGAGGTTCATTCCACACCGGAATCGCCGGTTACAATGAGCCCGTCGCCGTCACGACCCAAGGAGCTCGCCATTCCCCTTCTCATCGGACTCATCGCGTTCATGTTCCTGTTCGCGCTCATCCAGGTGGGCGCGGTGAGCATTGCGTTCGAGAAGCTCGGGCTAACCGGCGGCTCGGGGATGCTGTTGCTGCTGAGCTGCATCGGCGGCAGCCTGATCAACATGCCGCTGTTCCAGATGCAGACGTCTGCCGACGCCCGCACCGACCGGCCATCCGTTCCCATTCCCTGGCTGCAGCACCGGCAGCCCCCGTTCCACGGTCGCACGGTGGTCGCCATCAACGTCGGCGGGGCCATCATCCCGGCGACCTTCTGCCTGTACCTGGCGGCCACGCAGCCCGTACCGTTGCTGGGCGTACTGCTTGCCACCGCCGGCCAGACGGCCGTGTGCTACTTCTTCAGCCGGCCCGTACCCGGGCTGGGCATCGGCATGCCCATTCTCGTCGCCCCGATCGCCGCGGCGGTGCTCGGCGTCGCCTTCGGTGGGGAGCACTCGCCCGCGGTAGCCTACATCGCCGGCACGCTGGGCGTGCTCGCGGGCGCGGACCTGCTGCGGATCAACGACATCCGCAGCCTGGGCGTGCCGGTGGCGTCCATCGGCGGTGCCGGCACGTTCGACGGCGTTTTCATCACCGGCATCGTGGCAGTGCTACTCGCCTGAGAAACGGCCCAAGCGGCGTGTCACCCGCCCGAGCACGAAACGGCCTATACCGAGAATGTCCGGCCCGGCCAACGGCCCCGGTCAGTCGTCGTCATCATCCTCGCCGTCGTCGTCATCGTCATCCTGGTCGTACGGCTGACCGCACGCGGGATCTTCCGTATAGCCCTCGGCCGGATCGACGAGGATCACGCCTTCCATGAAATTACGCCCGAGGAGCATGGGCGTGCTGAGCTCTTCCCGGTCAGCCAGGTTGACCTCCCGCTCCTGCTGGATGCGACCGACACATACGGTGAGGTTGACGACGTAGCGCTCCGTGACCCCGGAGGCGCTGCGGATGCGCACGGTCCGTTCGACCGGGCGCTCGAGGGTAACGGACGTACCGTCCTCGTTGGAGATCTCGAATCGGACCCAGTCCTCGCCGTCCTTCTCGAACGCTTCCGGATCCGGCGCATGGATAGACGACGTCTCGGCCGCCGTGTCCAGCTTGGACTTGAGCACCAAGTCCGCGTCAATGACCTTGACGCGCTCCACCCAGCCGAAAACGGAATGGCTGTGGACCGTCCCGGCGGCGAGCATGGTGGCCAAAAAAGCGATCAGCAGGACATGAACGCGGAAGCAACGGCGCATCGAATTACTCCGGTGTCTGCGAGTGAGTTAGGAGTCTTGCAAGCCGCGCACGGCGGGTCAACGGCGGCAGCCGCCGGAACGGGATTCGGCAACAACGGGCACGGAACCAGGGAACCAGCGGCGGCTACCACTGGACGGCCAAGAACGTCATGGACCGGTTCGGGCCGGCTGTCGCGGGCCCGAGCAATCTATCGAACATACTGAACACGGGCTTCAACAAGGGCACCGCGGCCAAGAACAGTATCGGCAGCAGGACGCCTTGGCGAATGAGCGCACGACCGCCGCTTGGGACAGCGGCGGCCCGCCGCTGCACAACGGGCGCTTCCTGGGTGTGCTCACCGGCGGCCTGGTGCGTACGCAGATCACGGGAACCGGCGACGCCTCGTGGTGGACGGGCCCCTTCAACCCGTCACGCAGGAACTTCATCGAGACCGAGACCGACGGCCGGGTCAGGTACGACGCGCAGTCGGTCCCGCTCCCGTCGAGTCTCGTGCTGTTGATCGCCGGACTCGTCGGCTTGTACCTGACCGTGATCGGCACCCGGCGAGAGCGCGCGACACGGGGACGCGCGTAACGGGGCCCGGGATCACCGTTAGCCGATGATGACGCCGGTTCTGCACCAACTGCGCCCGGCGTTCAGCCGGCGCGCCCGACCAACCGGGCGAGCGCCGGCGGCAACCCCGCCCAGTCCTTCTCCGGCGGCGGGGCGAAGCTGCCGTCGCGGGCATTGGCAAGGCCCATGGCGGCGAGCGACTCCGCATGGCGGGTCGCGCTGGCGACGCCGTCGACGACCGGCACGGGAATGCGATCAGCGACGTTGCGGGCAAGACCGGCCAGCGGCGCTCCGGCCAGGATCCTGTGGGGCGCTCTGGACAACTTTCTTCTCACGGCCATACCGCTGTTCATCCTCCTCGGCGAGATCCTGCTTCGTGCCGGGGTTACCGACCGCATGTACGAAGCGCTGTCCACGTGGCTCTACCGCCTGCCCGGCGGGCTGCTGCACACGAACATCGGCGCGTCCGCGGTGTTCGCCGCCATCTCGGGGTCATAGGTGGCCACGGCGGCCACCATCGGCACCGTCGCCCTGCCGGCGTTCCGGGAGCGCCAGTACAGCGAGCGCCTGGCGCTCGGATCCATCGCTGCGGGTGCCACCCTGGGCATCCTGATCCCGCCGAGCATCAACATGATCATCTACGGTGCGATCACGAACACCTCGGTCGGCAAGCTGTTCGCCGCCGGCATCGTGCCCGGGGTGCTGCTTGCCCTGGTCTTCATGGCGGTAATCGCCGGCATCTCTCTGCTTAGGCCGTCGATCGCGGGGACCGGGGAGCTGCGCGTTCCGTGGAGCGTGCGATTGCGCATGCTGGTCCATCTCCTCCCCCCTGCCGGCGTATTCCTGGTGGTCATGGGGAGCATCTACTCCGGCTGGGCAACGCCCACCGAGTCCGCGGCGCTGGGTGTCATCGCTGCGCTGGCCATTGCCGCCGGCTACCGACGGCTGCGCCTGTCCATGCTCCACGAGGCGTTTCTCGCGACCATGCAGACCACGGCGGTTATCCTGCTGATCATCGTCGCGGCATTCTTCATGAACTTCATCCTCGGCGTCATGGGCGTGCCGAACATGCTCACCCAGTGGGTGGCCGACCTCGGCGTGTCCCCCGTTGGCCTGGTGATCGCCCTGGCGTGCCTCTATCTGGTGCTCGGCTGCTTCATCGAGACGCTGTCCATGATGATCGCCACCATCGCGATCACGGTACCCATGCTCACGGCAATGGGCTTCGATCCCGTCTGGTCCGGGATCTTCCTGGTGCTGATGATGGAGATCTCGCTGTTCACGCCGCCCATCGGCATGAATCTCTATGTCGTGCAGAGCGTGCGCCGTGACGGCGACATTACCGACGTCATGATCGGGGCGCTGCCCTTCCTGTTCGACATGCTGGGCTTCGTGGCTGTCATTACGGCCTGGCCCGGCCTCGTTACCTGGTTCCCCGAGCTCCTGGGCCTGTAGCGTTCCGTAGGGCGGCGGTGCCGCGGCACCGTGTTCCCCATACCGGACGGTTTCGGGTACCGTTACACGGCTTCAGGCGGTACCGGGCGGCATCGATGACACGACACGGCACGCTTCTGATCACCGGCTGCTCTACCGGCATCGGCTACGCCGCGGCGGTCACCCTCAAGCGGCGCGGCTGGCGCGTGTTCGCCGGGGCCCGCGGCGAGGACGACCTGCGCATGCTCCGCAACCACGGGCTCGAGGCGGTGCAGTTGGATGTCGACGAGCCCGCAAGCATTACCGCCGCCGTCGAGACCGTGCTCGCCAGCACCGGCGGGCAGCTCGACGCCCTGTTCAACAATGCCGGCTTCGGGCAGCCCGGCGCTGTGGAGGACCTGCCCCGGGCCGCCTTGCGGGCCCAGTTCGAGACCAACCTCTTCGGTCCCCAGGAGCTCACCAACCAGCTCCTGCCGGTGATGCGCCGGCAGGGCCACGGGCGCATCGTCTACAACAGCTCCGTTCTCGGCCTGACCGCCTTGCCGTACCGCGGCGCCTACGTGGCCTCGAAGTTCGCCATGGAGGGACTGGTGGACACCCTGCGCATGGAGCTTCGCGGCAGCGGAGTGCACGTATCGCTGGTGGAACCGGGGCCCATCGTCAGTCGCTTCCGCGCCAATGCCCGGGCGCGCTTCCACGCCAACATCGACGCCTCCGCCAGCGCCCACGCCCGCAACTACCGGGCGCTGGAGCACCGGCTCGCCGCCCCGGAGCGGGCCACGGGGCTCACGCTCGGACCGGACGCCGTCGTGCGCAAGCTGGTTCACGCACTGGAAAGCCCGCGCCCCCGCCCGCGGTACCCGGTCACCCTGCCGACCCGGGTCTTCGGCGTCCTGCGCCGTCTGCTGCCGACGCGCGTCATGGACCGCGTGCTGCTGGCGAGCACCGCCGACGAGCGGCGTCCGCCGCCGGAGGACGGGGACTGACCCCACCGGCCAACGCCCGCGCCCGACGAGTGCCGAATCGTCATCGCCCACCGGGCGCTTTTCTAGCAGAATGTGGGCATTGCATGGCATCCGCTAATGAGGGCATCCGTTGAGCGACCTGACATTCACCGATGACGAGCTCGGTCTGTTCACCGATCTCTACGAGCTCACCATGGTGCAGGCCTACTGGGCCGAAGGCATGCGCGCCGACGGCGTTTTCAGCCTGTTCTTCCGCAAGCCGCCGGCGGATCGCAACTTCGTGCTCGCCTGCGGCCAGGAGCATGTCGCCCAGCTCGCCCCGCTGCTGCGCTTTCCGCGGGCGCAGCTCGACCGGCTCGCCACGGTCGGCATGTTCCAGGACGCGTTCCTGCAGTGGCTGGAGGGTTTCCGCTTCAGCGGCGCGATCCACGCACTGCCCGAGGGCACCCCGGTATTCGCCCACGAGCCGTTCATGGAAGTCCGCGCTCCGGTGGCCGAGGCGCAGTTGCTCGAGACCCTGGTGATGAACCAGATCACCACCGAGACGGTGCTAGCATCCAAGGCCGTGCGCGTGGCGCTTGCCGCCGGCGAGCGCCCGGTGCTGGACTTCGGCATGCGCCGCATGCACGGAACCGACGCCGCCCTGCGCGGCGTGCGGGCCTACCGTGTCGCCGGCATCCGCGCCACCAGCAACGTCCTCGGCAGCCTGCGCTACGGCCTGCCGGCGAGCGGCACCATGGCCCACTCGTTCATCCAGGCCCACCCGGACGAGACCGATGCCTTCCGCACCTACGGCCAGCTCTATCCCGGGACCACACTGCTGGTGGATACCTACGACACCCTCGCCGCGGTGGACAAGGTGATCCGGCTGGTCCGCGACGAGGGCCTGGAGATCGGCGCCATCCGCCTGGACTCCGGCGATCTCGGCAGCCTCAGCCGCACGGCCCGCGACAAGCTCGACGCCGCCGGGCTGCAGCAGATCAGGATCGTCGTCAGCGGCGGGCTGGACGAGTGGACCATCCGCGAGCTGCTCCGGGGCGGCGCTCCCATCGACGGCTTCGGCGTGGGCACGGACATGGGCGCCTCGGTGGACGCACCGTCCCTGGACCTCGCCTACAAGCTCACCGAATACGACAATGAGCCCCGCCTCAAGAACGCCCCCGGCAAGAAGCTCCACCCGGGTGCGAAGCAAGTCTGGCGGTTCGCCGGGGCGGACGGCACTTACAGCCACGACGAGATCACCGGGCGCACCGAGGCCCGGGACGGCGAGCCGCTGCTGCGTGCCGTCGTCGAAGACGGCACCCCGCTGCACCCGACGCCGGACATCGACGAGGCCCGGCAGCGGGCCTGGGCGGCCATCGAGCGCATGCCCGCCGCCATGCGCGCGCTCGAGCCGGCGCAGACACCGTACCCGGTCCACTTCAGCGACGAGCTGGAACGGCTGCGCATCGACACCATCAACAAGCTCAATCGGTAGTGGCCGATCAAGAAGAAGCGCCCGCAAGGAACACACGTCCGCGGACTGCTGTGGGCATTGGAGTCACGAATCGGCATCGCACGCAGCAACCTCGTCTAGCGCCATGCCGCCCGAGCTTGAGAACGTATGGGATGCCTTGGAGAACTCGCCTGAGCAGGCCGAGAACATGAGGCTGCGTGCCGAACTTATGACACAGATCCGCGACTATGCGCACGGTCTGGACATGACCCAGAAAGCGGCAGCTAAGCGCTTGGGGCTGACGCAACCACGACTGAACGATCTCGTGCGCGGGCGTTTGGATCGGTTGAGCCTGGATATGTTGGTCAATGTCCTTGCCCGAGCCGGCAAGCACATCAACGTGTCGATTTCCGATGAAGAGGTAGCTTAAGCAACTGGCTACGAGCCAGGGGAAACGCTGTACAAACGAACCCCCAGCCATGATCGGCTCGCGCTCCCCGCGCCGGGCAACGGGGCAAGACGATGACGTATTAACGCAAGTCTTTTGCATTCTTGTGTTACGTCGCACAGACCGGCAATCCATAACGCCGCTATGATGTGCTCGTACGAGACACATTAGCGCGTCGTCCGCATGCAGGCGGGGTGCCGGAGGCACGTTGAACTACCGAGTCCTCAGAGGCGAAAAGATCACCGGCGAGCGAACGCTTGAAGTCGGAACACAGAGGCTTGGCAGCCTCGCCCGCGCTCTGGCGCGCTGCAATGCAGCCGCGCTCGACACCAACAGCGATGATGAGCTGTATGCCTGCATTTGCGACACACTGATCCGTGTAGGCGGTCTTGCCTCGGCTTGGGTGGCCCGGCTCGACCCCGAGGCCCGCCGCTTGTGCCTGACAGCCAGCTACGGGTTGGGCGAAGCGCAAAACGAGGTGTTCCCCATTCCGTTGGATGGCGATGACTCGGCAAACCCGGCACCCCAGGCCGCCCACCAGCAACGGCCGATCTGGGCGCACACCGCGGACACCCCATTCGCCTCGCCGACCGAGCAAACCATGACGGCAGCCCTGCCGTTGTGGCGTGCAGGCCAGGTCGAGGCCGTCCTTGGACTCCACGCACCGTCCGGCGAGGCGTTCAATGGTGAGGCGCAGGAACTCCTCGCCGCGATCGCTGGGGCGGTCAGCGCCGGGCTCGACCATCGCGACCGGGAGAGCCGGCGAAGGCAGACCGAACAACGCCTCGCGGAGAGCGAGAACCGCTTCCAGGGGCTGCTTGAGACCGTGCCCACCGTGGCCATGCAGGGCTACGGCATGGATGGCATCACGCGGTACTGGAACCGCGCCTCCGAGCACCTGTACGGCTACAAGGCCGAGGAGGCCATCGGGCGCAGCCTGCTGGATCTGATCATCCCGCCGGAGATGCACGATGACGTCGTCGCAGGTATCCAGCACATGGCCAACACCGGCGAAGTCATCCCGGCCTCGGAGCTGTCGCTCGTGCGCAAGGACGGCTCCCGGGTCACCGTGTTTTCCAGCCACGCCAGCGTCACCGGGGTGGACGGCGACACGGAGCTATTCTGCATCGATGTTGACCTCACCGAGCGCAAAAAGGTCGAGGAGGCACTGCGCAACAGCGAGGCGGAGTTCCGAACGCTGATCGAATCCATGCCGCAGATTGTCTGGGTGACGCAGCCGGACGGCTGGCATACCCACTTCAATCAGCACTGGATGGACTACACGGGGCTCACCCTGGAGCAAAGCCTCGGCGACGGCTGGAATCCGCCCTTTCACCCAGACGACCGGGGAAGGGCAGCGGTGCTGTGGCAACAGGCCACCAACACAGGCACTCCCTACGAAATCGAATACCGCCTGCGCCGCCATGACGGCGTCTACCGCTGGATGCTCGGCCGCGCCCTCCCCCTGCGCAACGAAACCGGCGAGATCGTGAAGTGGTTTGGCACGTGCACGGACATAGACGACCTCAAGCGGGCGCAAGAGCGACTGGATGAAGCCCAGCGCGTCGGGCGCATCGGGGACTGGGAACTCGACACCGCCACGGGGGCGATGACCTGGTCACCGCAAATATTTGACCTCCTTGGCCGTGACCCCGCGCTTGGCCCGCCGCAGGGCCAGAACGAGCACGGGATGCTGTATACGTCGGCGAGCGCGACGCTGTGGCAAGAGCACATCAACCGCGTTATCACCTCCGGAGCAAGCCAGGAGTTCGAGCTCGTGGCCAACCATCCGATTGGCGCGGATGTCCACGTGCACATTGTGGCCGTTCCGCGCACGGACGACGACGGCACCGTCGTCGGCGTATACGGGACCCTGCAGGACGTCTCCGCGCGCAAGCGCGCGGAACAGGCGCTCGCCTCCCGGGCGCACCAGCAGGTGCTGGTGGCACGTCTCGGCCGCATGGCATTGTCGACCACGGATGTGGAGCACGTGTTCGACGAGGCAGCCAAGGCCATCTCCGAAGGCCTGGGTGTGGAATACAGCAAGCTTCTGGCGCTCGATGACGACCGTGATGCCTTGGTCTTGCGGGCCGGAGTTGGCTGGCACGCGGAGTGGTTCGGGCGGGTCGCCAACCCCGACGGGGCTGCGTACTCGCTAGCTGACCACGTCATCGCCTCCGGCGAGTCGGTCATCGTCGACGATTTCGGCGAGGAGAACCGCTTCGCGCCGTCACCGCTTCTCAACGACCACGGGATCGTTAGCGGCATCGAGGTGCCGATCGGTGGCGACGGCCGCCCCTGGGGCGTTCTCGGCGCCTACGCGCCGCAACGGCGAAAGTTCTCAACCGACGATCTCGGTTTTCTGCAGAGCTTGGCCAACACGCTCAGCGCCGCTATTGAGCGCCAGCGCAGTGACGAGCGCCTGGCCTACATTGCGCAACACGACCCGCTCACCGATCTGCCCAACCGCGCGCTATTCACAGACCGGTTGAACGTCGCCCTTGCCCGCGCGGAGCGCTCCGGCAATCCACTGGCGTTGCTCTTCATTGACCTCGATCACTTCAAGAACGTCAACGACGTCTTCGGCCATCCCCTCGGCGATCAGGTGCTGTGCGAGGTGGCGAAACGACTCACCCATGCCGTGCGCGCAACGGACACGGTGAGCCGGCAAGGCGGCGACGAATTCCTGGTTGTGCTCCCGGAGATCACCGAGGAGCAGGAAGCCGCGCGGGTCGCCGAGAAACTGCTCGCGGCGATCACGGGCCGCTTCGTCCTCGAAGGCACAGAAGTCACCCTGGGCGGGAGCATCGGCATCGCATGCTTTCCCTCGAACGGGACAGACGCCACCGCACTAGCGCGCAACGCCGACGCCGCGATGTACGTGGCCAAGCAGCAGGGACGCAACCGGTATCAGTTCTACTCCGCGGAGATGAACGCGCGCGCCCACGACCGCCTGATCCTGGAGAGCGATCTCCACCAGGCCATCGAGCGCGACGAGCTGTTCGTCGTCTATCAGCCGCAAGTGGACTTGGCCACGGACACCGTCGTCGGCCTCGAGGCATTACTGCGGTGGCGCCATCCATCGCGGGGGCTCGTCCCGCCAGCGCAGTTCATCCCCATCGCCGAGGAACGGGGCCTCATTGGTGCCATCGGCGCCTGGGTCCTGGCCTCGGCCTGTGAGCAACACGCCGCCTGGCTGGAGCAGGGGCTGATCGATGGCACCATTGCCGTCAACGTCTCCGTACGGCAGTTCCAGCAGCCCGATTTCGTGGAAATGGTCGAGGACGTGCTCGCACGTGCGCGCCTGCCGGCGGAGCGCCTGGAGATCGAAGTCACCGAGAGCCTGTTCATGGACAATCTTGAGATGGTCCAGTGCAAGCTCAACGCCCTGCATCGGCTCGGCGTAAAGCTCGCCATCGACGACTTCGGCACCGGCTATTCCAATCTCAGCTACTTGAAGCAGCTCCCGCTGCATCGACTGAAGATCGATAAGTCGTTCACCACCGGGCTGCCGGAGGACCAGGAGAACAGCGCCATCGCCCACGCCATCATTCACATGGGGCGCAGCCTTGGCCTGAACATTCTCGCGGAAGGCATCGAAACGCGGCCGCAGGAGAAACACGTCCGCTCGCTGTCGTGCGACGTCGCCCAGGGCTACCTATACACCCACCCTCTTGCCGCCGATGCGTGTGCGATGTTCCTGCAACAGAGAATCCGGTAACGAGCGCGCAACGCCTCGCGGCCGCTGCGGTCGCCGGATCGCCGGCCGCCTTCCGCGCTCCTCGCACCTCAAGCTGATATCCCACAAGGTCGGCTACACCTCTGGCCGCCGAGGGACGCTCGCCCATTTCACATCCTTTTGACGCCACGTTAACGCCGGTTTGACGTCACCGGCTTCAGTCTCGGTGTCCTCAACAGCCTCTTTTGCCCAGTGCTGGAAGACACCCGGTGATGAACCAGACGGCCGAATCCGTACCGGCTAACCGCACCCATCCATCTGCCGAAGCTGGTGCACGCAAGGCGAGGCGGTACATGGCAAAGCGCTACAGCAAACCGGACCAGCGCCTCCTGCACATGCTGGAGGCGGATGCCATCACGCGCCGGATGGATACGCTGACCCGGCGCGGGGAGCGCATGCTCGACCTCCCCTGCGGGTACGGCCGCTTCACGGCTCATGCCCTGCGGCGGGGCCTGCAGGTCAGCGTTGCCGACATCAACCCGGACATGCTGGAGCTGGTGCAGCAGCGCCTCGGACCGCTGGACAGCCACTGTTGCCGAAGCGATTGCCTCCCCTTCCCGGACAATACGTTCGACACCGCGCTGTGCGTAAGGCTGCTCCAGCACCTCCACGAGCGGGAGGTTCGTGTTGCGACGCTGCGCGAGCTCGCCCGTGTCACCCGACGCGGGATCATTGCCACGATCTACGACCGGACCCGGCTCCATCGCGTGCTTCACGGCAAGCGCAACCTCAAGCGCCTCCACCGCTATAGCCCAGAGAGCCTGCACGACGAGCTCGAAGCAGCCGGCCTATCCCTGGTGAAGGCGCGGCGTATACTGCCCGGCGTTCACGCGCAGCAGGTCCTCATGCTCCGCCCCGCGGCGTAGGAGCTGTGCGCGCCACCCGCGGCGGTCGGGGAAGGGCGACCCATCGGCCGGCGTGCGCTGCCGCGCCTACCCCGTCTGGAACCGCCAGCTCGCCCGTGTTCCCCGGCCGGGCGCGCTGTCGAGGTCGAGCGTCCAGCCGAAGCGCTCGCAGAGCCGCGAGACCAGCGACAGGCCCAGACCGGAACGACCCGCCATCATCGGGCGGTCCGTCTCCTCCGCGGTGCCTTCGTCGTGCGCGGTCATTCCCGCACCGTCATCAACCACCGACAGGTAACCGGGCCCGGTCTCGATGACAATCCGTTGGGCGTCGGCGTGTCGCAGCGCATTGCGGAGCAAGTTGGCGGTGATGACGTCGACAACGGCAACCGGAGCCGTCACCGTGACATCGGGCTGCTCGCGCCGCTCCACGCGAGGAGGCTGTCCTGGGCTCGATGCCATCTCCTGCTCGATCACGACATCCAAGCGGTCACTAAGCACGATCGCCGCTTCGTCGCCGCTGGGATCGCGCTCCAGCACGAGTTCGAGCAACGTGGTGATCGTCTCCTGCATGCGGCCTGCGGCTTGATCAATACGCCGAAGCGCTCGCACGGAGCGATCGGCGAGCCCGGAATCGGCCTCCACGATCTCCGCGGCGTTGCGAATCACTGCCAGGGGGTTGCGGAGCTCGTGGCTGACATCGGCGGAGAAGCGCCGCTCGCGGTCGATGGCACGCACCGTGCGCTCACGGTAGTGATCCAGCGCCTCCGCAAGAGTGCGCACCTCGTCGACCGGGAGACGGGTGGCGAACCGACCGCGCCCCGGCTCATCGGTGGCCCGCCGGACATCCCGGGCAAGGCGCTCCAGCGGCGCGGTCAGCCGCCCGGCAATCACCAGGCCGGCCGCCAGCGACACAGCCGTCGCCAGAGCCGTTCCGATCAGTACGTACACCCACGACTCCGCCTCCAGGGTCTCGAGGCGGCCGATATCGCTGACCACGATAATGCGCCCTTGCGACGTCGTCGCCGTGGCCGCCAGCCAGCCCGACTCGCCGGTCTCGTGCTCGTGCAACCCGTCGGGGAGTTCGTAGAGCGCGCTCGGCACCTCATCCAGCGGGGCGTTGGTCAGAACGCGCGCCCCGCCCGCCGCCTCCGGCGTGTCGAAAGAGTACGCTCCCGGGTTCGCTACCGCTTCATCGAGCCGCGCGGCGACGCGTTGCTCGGCGTTCCACTCGAGAATCTCGTAGGAGACGAACAACAGCGCCGTGGCCACGAGCGGGCCGAGAACCAGCCCCGCGCCCAGGAACGACACCACGATGCGACCACGCAGCCTACCCCGCATCATCACCGCCCTCGACCGCAAGCCGATACCCGACCCCGTGCACCGTATGCACCAGGCGCCTGTCGCCGCCGCCATCGATAGCACGACGCAGCCGATGAATGTGCGCACGCAGGGAGTCGCTGTCGGGGAGATCATCACCCCAGATCTCGCGCTCGATGCGGCTGCGCGGCACGACAGCGGGCGCCTCGCGCATGAGCACGCGCAGGACCTCAAAGTCGCGGCGGGTCAGTGACAGGGCGCGCCCCGCCCGGGTGACGCACCGCGTGTCATCGTCCAGAACCAGGTCATCGACCTGCAAGCGAGGCCGCTCGACACCGCCCCGGAACCGGCGATGCTGCGCCTGCAGGCGGGCCTCGAGCTCGCGCAGCGCAATGGGCTTGACCAGGTAGTCGTCGGCTCCGGCCTCCAGGCCCTGGACGCGCTCGTCCAGCTCGCCCCGGGCTGTGAGCATGATCACGGGCACGGCGCACTTGTCCCGGCGCAGCCGCGCGCATAGGTCCACGCCATCGAGTGCCGGCAGGGCAAGGTCGAGAACCACGACATCAGGCGCTGTCGTTGCTGCCAGATGCAGCCCCGTCAGACCGTCGGCGGCCCAGTCGGTAGTGTGACCGCACGCCTCCAGGTAATCCACGATGTTGGCCACCAGATCGCGGTGATCCTCGATGATCAGCACATGCATGACACCCGTCTCCATCAACGCCTGCGCAGGGCATGCTCCGTCACGGTCAGGCACACCAGCAGCCACGCCAGCGCCATCGCGAACCCGGCGACCACGTCGCTGGGGTAGTGGACCTGCAGCACGACCCGGCTGCCGCCGATGAGCACGATGAGCGCCGCGATCGCCCCGAGCAACGGCGCGGGCCGGCGGACACAGCCGGTTCGCCGTAGCACATAGGCCAGCATGCCGTAGGCGAACGTCGCCCCCATGGCGTGACCGCTGGGAAAGCTCCAGGCGGTTGTGCCCAGCACGGCCTCGGCCGCCTCCGGGCGCTGCCGCCCGATAAGCTGCTTCAGGGCGGTGCTCACCATGCCGCCGCCGGCCAGCGTCACCCCCCAGGCGGTACACAGCAGCCACCGCCGATACCACAGCAGGACGCCACCCACGGCGAAGCCCAGCGCGGTGATGGTCGCCACGTCCCCCAGGCGGGTGATGGCAGCGAACGCGGCCTGGATCGCAGGTGCCGTGTGCTCCTGGTGAGCCTCCAGCAGTGCATGATCCAGCCGGGCGACAGCGCCACCGTCGCGGTAGCTGTCGAGCAGGGCCAGAAACACCGCGAGCGCCGCACACACCAGGCCGAGCGCAGCCGCAAGACGCACGCGTCGCTGCCCTTGCTGCTGCAACCAGCCGGATACCGACTGGTGCGCCGCCCGTTGTCCGGCGAGCCGGGCGAGCACCATGACCGCAACCGCCGCGACAAGGGCCGCGCTGCACACCACCAAGGGCAGATGGGCGCCTGTCCACTCGACCATCCGGCTCATCGCCGCACCTGATCCCGGCTCACGAGCGCCAGCGGCCGCCGAGCCAGCCCCGGCGCCGGAACAGAACCAGCAGCCCGACGCCCACCGCGGTGATGACGCCCAGGACGAACGGATAGCCGTAGCGCCAGCCGAGCTCCGGCATGTTGTACGGCGACGCCGCCGTGTCGAAGTTCATGCCGTAGATCCCCGTGATCACGGTCAGCGGCATGAACACGGTGGCAATAATGGTCAGCACCTTCATGACCTCGTTCATGCGGTGGTTGATGGCGGTCACGTACAGGTCGAGCGCGCTGGTGGCCCGCTCGCGGTAGGTCTCGACGACGTCCAGGATCTGCACGGCGTGGTCCTCGCAGTCGCGCAGGAACAGCCTCGTATCCCCGGAGACCGCCTGGACGTCCCGCGTCATCACCCGGAACAGCTCCCGCTGGGGCCACACCGCCCGCCGCATCGCCTGGAGCTGGCGCTTGACCGCGTGCATCTCGCCGACCAGCTTCTCGCTGGGCCGCGCGATCGCGCGGTCCTCGAGCTCGTCCAGGCGGTTGGAGAAGGCCTCCAGGATGGGGAAGTAGGAGTCCACCACGGCATCGAGCAGTGCGTAACTGAGATAGTCCGACCGCAGCAGCCGGCCGCGGTTGCCCGGGCTCTTGCGGATGCGCTCGCGCACCGGCTCGAAGCAGTCGCCGGGGCGCTCCTGGAACGTGATCACGAACCCCTCGCCCATGAACAGGCTGAGCTGCTCGAGCTCGAGATGGTGGGCGCCATACGAAGGCATCCGGGTGATCACGAACAGGTTCGCGTCGTAGTCTTCCACCTTGGGCCGTTGATGCACGTTGATGACGTCCTCCAGCGCCAGAGGGTGGATGCCGAAGCGCTTCCCGAGGGCCGCGATCAGATCCGCGTCGGCCAGGCCGGAGACATCGATCCAGTTCATGGGCCACTGCTCCACGGCCGCGTCGATGTCCTCGAGGGAGGCCTCCCTGCGGTCGGCCAGGTTGTGGCCGTCGTAGCTCATCAGCGTCATGTGCGGCGCGTGGGCCTCGGCACGGCTGATCAGGGTGCCAGGCGCGGTTCCCCGGCGGTGGCGATGGCGCAGCTCGTAGGGGCGGCGATGGTGGTGATGGGCGGCAGTCTGTTCCGACATGGGTGCAACCGTGGTTGTTTTGGGATTTTGCTGGCAGCTTCTGCCTGCGCCGATGATAGCCCTTCTGCTCGATTGTGCCCGCGCGGTGCGCTCAGCCCCCGCCGGCGGTGCCCTGATACCACGCGGCGATTGCACGCCCGATCGCCTCCGGGCAGTCCTCCTGCAGGTAATGGATGCCCCGGCCCACCGGGACCGTTTCCAGGTTGGGCAGGTTCGCCCGGCACCACGCCACCTGCGGTTCCTGCAGCACGCCGCCCGGGTCGCCGTGCAGGAGGAGCTTCGGGATCGTGCTGGTCTGCAGGACGCGCGCGTACGTCTTGAAGGCGCGGGCAACGTCCGGCGGCCGGCCGTCCAGGGGGATCTCCAGCGGCCACTGGCGCACCGGGCGACGGCTCGCGACGGTGGGGAACGGCTCCCGGTAGCGGCGCATGGTCTCAGCATCGAGCCGGCGCACGGTGGCCGCGGGCAGGATCACCTCGACGAAGGCATTGGCAACGCTGACCGTGAGCCAGCCGAGCACGGGCGTTCGCATTACGCCAAAGGCGAGACGGAACCGCGCAGGCATATCGCGCCAGGCAAGAGATCCCACCATGCCCTCGAGAAAGGCGATGCCGCGCACGCGCCTCGGGTGGTTCGCGAGATAGTGGAACGCGATGGAGCAGCCCCAGTCGTGGCCGACGAAGGTGACCTCATCGAGACCGAGCCGGTCGATGAAGGCAGCGATGGCATCGTAGTGATCGAAGAAGCGATAGCCGCCGCCCGACGACGGGTCGGAATAGCCCATGCCCATGAGGTCGGGGGCGATGCAGCGCGCGTGGGGTGCGACGAACGGAATGACGTTGCGCCAGATGTACGACCACGTTGGGTTGCCGTGGAGGAAGACCACGGGCGCCCCGCTACCGGCCTCGATGTAGTGCATGCGGGCGCCGTCGATGTCGACGTACTGCGGCTCATACTCGAAGCTCGCGGGGATCGATGCTGTAGTGTCGGCCCACCGGGTCGAGACGCTCATGTTGCCTCCTCGTCACGGAGCACGGTGAGGCGGCTCCGACACCGAGGCAGGCCAGTTCTCCTGCCAGAGCCTTCAAGACGACAAGCACCCCGGTTTGGCCACCGGAAACGATCCGATTAGCCGGGGTCACTTCTGTCTGCATATGTTGAGCGGATACGCGATGTCCGGTGTGTACTGCGGGAGACCGCCTGGTGCGAGCCTTGCCTCACGGTACACAAGCTACTGCTCCAAGATCAGCTCGATAAAAAGCTGCAGAACGGTTTCCGGCGTGGGCGTCTTATTGTGGCTGAGCGCGTAGTCATAGGCGGTCTTGACTAGGCGGGCCTCTTTAGCTGCCTCAAGCTTGACCTGGCGGGCTTCCAACGTCTCCCGCACCGAAACGATCACGCTCTCGAGCAGATCGACGTCTAGCGCGCTCCGCGCGCCCTGCTGCTCTGACTCGACATAGGCATCCCCGGGTGTCTCAGGCTCCTTAGCCAGCCTCAAATACCTATCAAGCGTTTCCAGCGTCAAAGAGTCCACGCCAGATACCTGGTCGACGGTCAGCTCGCCCTGGTTGTAATCGGCTATAAACCTCTGTTTTACCGTGGTTTCCGGATGGCCTGCGCCGATGGTCTGGCGATATCGCTCGAACGACTCCTGAACTTTCACCGCCTCTGCATGGCGGCCTACAAAGACAGGCCCTTTGCCAAAGGCTATCCAGTCTAGGCTGACCCCGGAATTCTTCGCGAGTCCCGCAATCGCTTGAAAGCCGGGCGGGCTGTCGCCTCGCATATACCGATAGAGCATATCAGTGGAAACATCAGCGGCTGTTGCTGCTTTTGATCTAGTTTTGAACTGATCTACAGCGAACTTGATACGGTTTCTAATTGTGATCTCTTGGGAAGAAGATTCGCTTTCAACCTTTTCTTCTCTTTCCTTTCTTCTTTTTTTTCCTGGCATAACAATACCTTATATATTACTTAGTTAGACCAACCGAACTCGGAAGAATAACAGGAGAACATACTCTTGACATGATAGCTCATGTTATATAGTCTTCGAGGTATGGATAAAGCACAGCAGTTCAGCAACCGACCTCGCCTGACTGGCACCGAGCAAATCTGGTGGTCGCTCTCAGGAACAGGACGGCCGCCAAGTTGCTTCAGGCGCTTGCGATCGCTCACCGCGACACGGCCGCGAGCGCGCTCATCATTGCCCTGGACCGGTCCAGATCGAAGAACAAGCGCAGCATCGCGGAGTCGATCAAGCCAACTCACTGCGGCTGCCAGCATAGCACCCGAGCACGGGACACGCCTTGCGTGCCTTAACTCCTCGGATCAACCGAAAACGAAGATCTTACTTGGAGGAGCAAAGGCGCCCGCAGATGAATTCACGGAGTCCATAGACCAGGCAACGCTGCCGGCCTGCATCAGGCCGCTCCAATCGGGCTTAACCATGGCTCGCCCTCCTCACGCGGGAGGGCAAGGAAACTCAGTGACCTATGTGGGAGTTGTTGAATGACCGATATCAATATCACGCAGTACGCCGATGGACAGCGGCAAGCCGACGCAGAGGTTATGACGAATGTTGCTCCGCTCGACACAGCAGATACAGGCGACCACTCCGCTACCCATGGCCAGCATGGGCGGGCGACCGCGATCTCCGCCGGTACCGGATCCGCGCCTGCGGCGGGTGCTCCACCTTGCGATCTTCAGGAGATTGACGAACGGCTGATGGCCTTGGAGACGCACCTCGCTCAGGAGAGCTACGACGTAAGTCTTTGTCTCGATGAAATCGCCCTGCTTTGGCAGGGCCTGAGGCGCCGCCGTGCAAGCTACGCCTACCCGCTCCGCGATCGCCTGATCGGTCTGACGCATATCCTGTATGTGGACGACCGACTCTCCTTCGAGACGTTGGAGCGATGCTGTGGTTTAAGTCTCTCTTTTATCTCGCAGGGTTTCCGATCGCTCGGACTCGAGGCTCGCCACTGTTCCGAGAAGACGCCAGAGGCGGGAGATCCGTACCGGGCTTACTCGGTCAATCCCTATGCCCTCGATGACCTGAGCAGACCGGACGTCGCATATGTGCTGGGTTTCCTTTGGGCGGACGCTCGCGTACTCACGCGAGCCGACGGCGCGCCGGAGGGCCTGCGCATTGTCCTGCACCCGCGAGACAGAGCCATGCTGGAGTGGCTCAGAGATTTCTTCGGCAGCGATGCCCCGATCCGGCCGGTGTCGTCCCGGCTCAGTAACGGGCGCACCTATGGCGGATTGGTTCTATCGGTCTACAGCCACCGGCTAGCAGCGCGGCTCATCGCGTTGGGATATACACATCGGCGCCAGGGTACCGGCAATGTTGCACCGCCGGCCGTTCCGCCCTCGGTCGAGGTCGATTTCTGGCGCGGTGTGTGCGACGGCGACGGTCATATCAAGCGAGACAAGCGCTACGTCTTCCCCCTCGGCGGATGGGAGCTTGGGATCTGCGGCTCTGAAGCATTGGTCACCGCGTTCCAGGCGTTCGCTGCCCGCACACTTCGGATGGCGACCCGCGTTATCCGCAATGGGAAAAGCAGCGTGAACTTCCGTGTGTACGTCACCGGCGTCCGGACACCGATTCTCGCCGAAACGTTGTATCCCGCCGGATGCACGGCATTGGCGCGCAAGTATGCGATCGCCCGTGACCTCACTGCGGCTCGGCATGCTGCCCTGGCCGGCGGGGTGCGCGAGACGCAGACACCAAGTCGATTGCTGTATACCAACGTGGCCGCCGCCCCACCAGCCGTCTATACCATCCTGGCTCGGTACATGCCATCCACGACGGCACCAGACGACGATGGCGACGAGCCCATCTGAAAGGCGACTCGTGTTGGCTTCGACGCAGCGAAGCCAACACCGCCACCTCCCACAGTGCAGTAACAAGTACGACACAGAGGTAAAACGCGATGACAGAGTGCAATTCTGAAGACAACAGCGTCGGCGCGCGTGTGTATCATCTCCGCAAGCAGGCGAAACTAACACAGCGCCAGCTCGCCGGACTAGCCGGTGTCTGCCGACAAACCGTCATGGTCCAGGAACGAAACCCAGAACGCTGCTCGCGTCGTATCGACGAAATCGCGCGCGCACTCGACGTCTCGGGCTCGTATCTGCGCTACGGGGCGCCCACCCCTCGACAAGAACAGGGATATACGCCCGATCCATCCCAGCGCCCCCAGCTCCGTTGGGTCCCCGTAATATTCGCCGGAACGCGCGTACGAAGCTCTGCGCACCGCTTGCGCATCCGTCACCCCTGAGGCGGTGATCGCAACACCGCGCTCGGCCCCCCTCGTCGGAGTCAGGGTCTCCGGCACAGGGGGTCAGAACATCGACGGCGGTGGCCAGAACGCACTGGTGCTGTTTACGCCCGTCCCGGACGCGCAAGCGGCCGGCCAGCCGCCTGGAGCGTTAGTCGTTGTTTCAGATGATGAAACAGGCTCATTGCTCGTTCGCCGCGCCAAACATCGAACGCCCAAGGGAGATTTGGAATTTGTCCCGGATGACCCGATGCACGCCAAACTCGTTGACGGGGACCAAGCTAGACTCGCCGGTGTCATTGTCGAGGTTCGGCTCCCTCAGCCGCGGGCCCATAACCTCGCCTCACAGACCATGTCTCACGCCCCTTAGCCGCTTTCGAGAACACAACGCTGACGATGGTCGACACGGGGTCTCTGCAGAAGACACCGACATTGGAACCGCGACAGGAGAGAATCTCGGCGCCAGCCCGCCGAAGCCAATGGTGGTTGGCGTCCCATCGAGGTTTCTTTCGTGAGCGTTCGAATGCGGTGTCAGGTGCGCCAGATACCGGTCTCACCCACGTGGGCGCTTACGATGACGCGGCGATTCGGGACGCTCGCCGCACAGCATCAGGGCGAGCGCGTCTGGCGACGAAGGTTTGCAGCCATCATGCCTCGATGATGGCTGCAACGATCCATGGCGGGCGCAACCAAGCCGCGATTATGTTCAACAGTCACAACGCGCCTGCTACAGGTGCCTTCTCCAAAGGGAACCGGCTGCCAGGAAGCACCAACTCCGGCGGGAAGCACTCCGCCGACGACAACGCAACGATGTCCTCGGCAATGAACCGGGTAAGGGATTCCACGGCTGCCCGGGTTGCGGTTCACGTGCATGCCGGAGTCATGGACACAGCGATCCCCAGGCTCGAACTCGCCGGCCGTACCGGTGACGAGGGCCCGTTCACTCCCCAAGCAACGGAGGCATTTCCTTGGTCAGCGGCATGCGCTCCTTGATGCGCTTGCCGGTCAGGGCGAAGCCGTGGAGGGTGCCTGCGGTGTCGCGGTACTCGCCGCGCAGGTTTTGGCCCTCGCCGTCGAACTGCCACGCCCCGGGGGCATCCTCCGGGGGCGGCCAGGCCACGACCTGGCAGCAACTCGTCTTCACCGTCACCGGCATCACCGGGTAGTGCACGGGTGCGGGCTCGCCGGCGAGCGTGCGGCCCAGCGCGCGGGCGGCGTTGGTCAGTGGCGCCACGTAGGGCAGCACGTAGCCCCCCACCGCGGCGCAATCGCCAAGCGCATAGATATTCGGCTCGGAGGTGGCCAGCCAGCGATCCGTGCGGATGCCCTGCTCCACCGTAAGCCCCGCGGTCTTCGCCAGAGACGTGCGGGGCCGCAACCCGATGGCCGCGAGCACCACGTCCGCTTCCAGGGTCCGACCACTGGACAGTGTAGCCACCACCCCGGCTGTACCGTGATCGACGGCAACCAGGGTCACACCGGTATGAATGGCCACCCCCATTTCCGTCAGGGCCGCGTGCAGGGCCCAGGCGGGCTGCTCCGGCAGAAGCCGCGGCAGCGGCAGCGGCTCGGGGAACACCAGGTCCACGCCGTGGCCCGCCTCGCGGAGGTCGTTGGCGAACTCGCAGCCGATGAGCCCGCCGCCCATAATGACGACTCGCCGGGCATCGTCGGCGGCCGCCCGGAAACGCTCGTACTGATCCAGATCGTTGACCTGGAACACGGCCTCCGCGGCATCGCCGCCGAGCGGCGGCGCGATGGGATCGGCGCCCAGCGCGAGGACGAGCTGTTCATAGGGGAGTGTCGTGCCGTCGGTCAGCCGGATCGCGGACTCCCCGGGCAGCAGGGCCTCGACAGAGGTTCCGGTGAGCACCTGCGCATCCAGCGACTCCGCCATGGCGGCGGGCTCGCCCTGGACCAGATCCGACGGCGTCTGCTGCTTGCGGTAGCCCGTGGAGAGCATGGGCTTGGAGTAGGCCCGCCCGGAGTCGGCGGTGACCAGGGTCAGGGGCGTTTCCGTGTCGTGTTTGCGCAGCTCCCGGGCCGTGGTATAGCCGGCCAGGCCAGTTCCGATGATGACGATGCCCACCCACGCCTCCGTTGATGAAAGTTTTCTGGTCACTACGTCAACCTACCATGCTGCCTGATTCCGTGGCTTTGCGTCATATCCGATAAGCACCATCAATCAACACCCTTTCACTTCGCCACGATTGCATCCGGGCGATCGACCCACACATATCGCGCACCTTGGAAACGTACTACATTGCATAATATTTTCTAATGGGAATCAGGTGCACCCAAACAAAATGAAGAAGAAATAGCATATTATTCAAGAGAATAAACGATGCTTTTAAGCCCTACTAAAAAGAATAATTAAAGGGTAAAGACCTCCTACTTGCAACTTCATAACCATTATTTTTTACGAAAAGAAGTGGCCGCCTCTTCAACATCCATAACTTTCAATGAACCAGAATCCCGCCGCAGCACCGTCACGGTACGAGCAATCGACTCCAGACGAGAAGCGTCCGTTTCCTGAGCCGCAATCAGGGATACACAACGAAGATCTCTCAGTTGACCAGCTCGCGAAGCTAGCATAAAAACCATACGGCTAAGGAATACTTCAACAATAACAGCAGTAATGTTAAATGCAACAAATTGGAAAACCAATGGCATACTCGTCGCCGGCTCGTAGATAAGATACAAGCCGGCAAATATAATATGAACAAGCAAAACGGTGACTAGAATTAACACGAACAACTTGGAATACGCAGTAACCAAAATCTCGTTTCTAATAAGAAGCTCTCTCAAGTCTCTCTCGAAAGAAAATTTTTCATTTTCCTCATTCTTCGTATATGATTTCATGACATACCTCCATAGCAGGAAGCTCCCGTCTCACAAGCAAGGTACTAGCAATATGCGTGCCTAAACGAGAGAAATGCTTCCTTGCTTGACTAACAAACATTCCAACGTGAGATGCTGACGACAGAGGAATTTTATTTGTAAAGTTGTCCGACAAAGATCTGATGCGCCGTGACACTTCGTTAACACGTTTTGCCCGCATCAACATCATCAACTTCCGCGAAGTCAATACGTCTATATGCATTATCAATAGTGCATAATTTTCCATGATAATACGGCAAATCATCCCCGTCGCACACCAAAATTGAAGGAAACAAAAGAAAGGCGATTGCATATCATGTGCACAACCCAGATCAAAGAAAAATAGAAACCGTATAAACAAGGAGAACAAAAATGCGCAAACACTGCCCTTCCTATAACATCGCCGAATTCACGCCACAGAGGAGGCCATCGCAAAAGGCGATTATAAAGTATTCGAACGGAAATACCGAATAGAATGTAAATACTTCTTCATTTCCCAACAATGGGCTTGCGGCGTCGCTCGCTATTCCATAGGGTGATTAGATACTTTAGTAGCTTATAATTACAGCGTTATTGCCAACGGAAAAGGTCTTTATATTGCAGCAGAATGATGGCACCTCTATGAAGACTTAACCAAGAAAGCAACCGCAGCCTTTTCAATAATCAACTGGGCGCTCTTCTTGATAAGATTTTAGACTTCGCAGCCGGCGTCCACCCGTATACCGCACTACGACGCCAAGGGATTCGGCGCAACGGACCAACAGTGCGAGAAAGCGCGTTTCAGCAATGCGAGAAACAGCCTCAAGGCTCCTCCGTGGCGTTGGCACGGACCGGATTTCCAAAGGAACTCTTGGGGGAAATGACACGACTCCAACAATTCCGTACCGTTAGTATCTCATGCTGCCCAACCCGTAGCAGATGATTACAAACTATAGAAATAGTTACCTATCTAACCGACGGTTGCACAAGAGAGTTTCTCGCGGAAAAGAGCCTAACTCGCGCTGATCCGATCAGGATCGCGATATCGATTACCCGCCAATCAAGAAGGCCCCGAGCTTGGGCCCCCCAATTTACGGCTCAACGCCACGAACCCGCCGGCGTGCCCGATCAGTACCCTTTCGGCTATGCAGCCAGCGCTGCATGTTGCCGGCAATGGTCACGGCCAGGGTGTCGGCGCGGCGCGCATAGGGCCCCTGGAAGCGGGCCGCCAGGATAGCGCGGTAGAGCGCCAGCCAGCGCTCGAAATGCCGGGCCTCCAGGCCGCAGCGGCCGTGCACGGCCTCGTGGCGGGCCATCATGTTGCGGCGGTAGGAATCGTGGCCGAGCAGCATCTTGCGCCAGTAGCCCTTGATCACCGCCAGGTGCTCGGGGACGTCGATGGCCGCGACGTCCAGGAACACCGGCGCCAGCAGCGGGTCGTCCAGGACGTGTTCGTAGAAGGCGTCGATGAACGCATCGATGCGCTCGGGCGTGTCCAGGTCCGGCATCACCAACGAACCAGCGGTTACTCGGTGCGCGGCACCTGGTAGGTGCCGTCGACGTAGACCAGCGGGTCGCCCGGGGCATCCGTAAACGCCTCCACCTCGCCGAGGAGGATGACGTGGTCGCCGCCGGGATGCTCGCTGTAGGTTCGACAGGTAAGGCACGCCACGGTCTCCGCGAGCACGGGCAGGCCGTGGTCGCCCGCCCGCCAGTCGACGCCGCCGAACTTGTCCTCCACGGGCTTGGCGAAGCGCGTGGCGATCCAGCCCTGCTCGGCGGCGAGCACGTTCACGGCGAAGTGGCCGGCACGCTCGAACGCGGCCAGGTTGGGCGAGTTGTTGTCCAGGCACCACAGGATCAGCGGCGGCTCCAGCGACACCGACGTGAACGAGTTCACCGTCAGCCCCACGGGCTCGCCGTCGGCGCGCAGCGCCGTTACCACGGCAACGCCCGTGGCATAGCGCCCCAGAGCCTGCTTGAGCGCGCGGTGATCGGCGATCTCTGCCATTTCAGTGCTCCGGGCCACTGCATGCGAAGCCATGGGATCGTGCCTCGGCGGATTCACGGTCACGGACCCGGCGGAATACCGGCTCCGGTGCGGGTTGTGCGCGGCGTGTGCACGCGATGGTAGCCAGGGAGCTAGTCGCTTGCAAATCCGCCCCCGCCCGGCGTACGGATCACGAACAGGTCGCCGGCGTTCATGTCCGCGCGGTCGGTCCCGGTCAGCACCTCCCGGGCGCCGTCGCTGCGCTCCACGAACTGCTCGCCGCAGAGGCCGTCGCCCCCACCGCGGATGCCGGCCGGGGCCTCGCTGCGGCTGTTGGCGAGCACCGCCACGGTCATGGGCTCGAGGAAGCGCAGCCGCCGCTCGACGCCGTTGCCGCCGTGCCAGCGCCCGCCCCCGCCGGAGTCGCGGCGGATGGCGAAGCCGTCCAGCCGCACCGGGAAGCGCGTCTCGAGGACCTCCGGGTCGGTGAGCCGGCTGTTGGTCATGTGCACGTGGACGGCGCTGGCGCCGTGGAAGCCGTTGCCCGCGCCGGCGCCGCCGCACAGGGTCTCGTAGTGCTGGTAGGTGTCGTTGCCGAAGGTGACGTTGTTCATGGTCCCCTGGCCGTTGGCCAGCACGCCCAGCGCGGCATAGAGGGCGTCGGTGACCACCTGGCTGACCTCGACGTTGCCGGCCACCACCGCGGCGGGGTGCTCGGGGTTGAGCATGGACGCCTCGGGGATCACCAGGTCGATAGGCTCCAGGCAGCCGTCGTTGAGCGGGATGGCGTCCTGGACCAGCGTGCGCAGCACGTACAGCACCGCCGCCCGCGTGACCGCGCGGGGGGCGTTGAAGTTGCTCGGCTGCTGGGGGCTGGAGCCGGTGAAATCCACCACCGCGCGGCGCTCGGCGCGATCCACGCGGATGGCGGCGCGCACCACGGCGCCGCTGTCCAGCCGCTTCTCCCAAGTGCCGTCGTCGAGCACGTCCAGCACGCGGCGGACCTGCTCGGCGGCGTTGGCCTGGACGTGGTCCATGTAGGCGTGCACCACGTCCAGCCCGTACTGGCTCACCAGGCCGCGGAGCTCGTTGACGCCGCGGTTGTTGGCGGCGATCTGGGCGCGCAGGTCGCTGAGGTTCTGCTCGATGTTGCGCGCCGGCCAGGGGCCGCCGGCGAAGAGCGCGCGCAGGGCGTGCTCCTGCAGCTCGCCCCGGGCGAGCACCTGGACGTTGCTGATGAGCACGCCCTCTTCGTCGATGTGCCGGCTGTGGGGCGGCATGGACCCGGGCGTGAGGCCGCCCACGTCGGCGTGGTGGGCGCGGCTGGCCACGTAGAAGATGATGCTGCGCTCATCCTCGCCGAACACCGGGGTCACGACGGTGATATCCGGCAGGTGGGTGCCGCCCTGGTAGGGGTCGTTGAGCATGAACACGTCGCCGGGCTGCATGGTCCCGGAGCGCGCGGCGATGATGGCGCGCACGCTCTCGCCCATGGAGCCCAGGTGCACGGGCACGTGCGGGGCGTTGGCCACCAGGCCGCCGCCGGCGTCGAACACCGCGCAGGAGAAGTCCAGGCGCTCCTTGATGTTGGCGGACTGCGCCGTGTTCTCCAGGGTCACGCCCATCTGCTCGGCGACGTTCATGAACAGGTTGTTGAACACCTCCAGCATGACCGGGTCCGCCTCGGTGCCCACGGCGGGGCCGGAAGCGGCGCGCTCGCGGTCCATGAGCACGTGGCCGTAGGCGTTGACGCCCAGGCGCCAGCTCGGCTCCACGACGATGGTGGAGACCGGGTCGCGGATGATCGCCGGGCCGGGGATGGTGTCCCCGGGCGCCAGGGCCTCGCGGTCGTAGACGGGCACCGTGCGCGAGGCGCCGTCCATCCAGGCGCTCACCTGGCCCAGCGGCGTCGGCGCCTCGCCCGCCGGCCGCGGCGGCTGCTCCGGCTCCGCCGCCAGGGCGCCGTCGCTGCCGATGACCTCCACCACGGCGGCGGCGATGATCACGTCCTTGTCCGGCATGACGAAGCCGAAGCGCGTGCGGTGCAGGGTCTCGAAGTCCGCGCGCACCGCCTCGGCATCGCCGTGGTCCACCAGCAGGGCGGTGTCGGTGCCGGCGTATCGGAGCTGGAGCTTGTGCACCGCCCGGATGCCCTCGGCCGGCGCTCCCTGGGCCAGGAGCTCGTCGCGGCCCTCGCGCTCGGCGCGCTCCAGCCGCGGGGCGAGCTCGGCCTGGTTGTGCGCGTTCAGGGGCGCGTCCACGGCCAGCTCGCGCATGGTGGTGAGGTCCGCCAGGCCCATGCCGTAGGCCGACAGCACCCCGGCGAAGGGATGGATCAGCACCCGCGCCATGCCCAGGGCGTCGGCCACGCGGCAGGCGTGCTGGCCGCCGGCGCCGCCGAAGCAGTTGAGGGTATAGCCGGTGACGTCGTGGCCGCGCTGCACGGAGATCTGCTTGATGGCGTTGGCCATGTTCTCCACGGCGATGCGCAGGTAGCCTTCCGCCACCTCTTCCGGGCTGCGGCGATCGCCGGTCTCGGCGTGGATGTGCTCGGTGAGCTCCCGGAAGGCGTCAACGACGACGGCCGCATCCAGGGGCTCGTCGCCGTTGGGGCCGAACACCCGCGGGAAGAACTCCGGCTGCAGGCGCCCCAGCATGACGTTGCAGTCGGTCACCGTGAGCGGGCCGCCGCGGCGGTAGCAGGCCGGCCCCGGGTCGGCGCCGGCGGACTCCGGGCCGACGCGGTAGCGGCTGCCGTCGAACTGGAGCTGCGAGCCGCCGCCGGCGGCCACGGTGTGGATGCGCATCATGGGCACGCGCATGCGCACGCCGCCGATGACGGTCTCGAAGCTGCGCTCGAACTCGCCGTTGTAGTGGGCCACGTCGGTGGACGTGCCGCCCATGTCGAAGCCGATGACCTGCTCGAAGCCGGCCATGGACGCGGTGCGCACGCAGCCCACGATGCCGCCGGCCGGGCCGGACAGGATGGCGTCCTTGCCCTCAAACCAGCGCGCGTCGGTAAGCCCGCCGTCGCTTTTCATGAACATCAGCCGCGTGTCACCGAGCTCCGCGGCCACCTGGTCGGCGTAGCGCTTGAGGATCGGCGACAGGTAGGCATCCACCACCGTGGTGTCACCGCGCCCGACCAGGCGCATGAGCGGGCTGACCCGGTGCGAGACACTCACCCGGCCGAAACCCACCTCGCGGGCGATGGCGGCCACCTGCTCCTCGTGCTCGGTGAAGCGATAGCCGTGCATGAAGGCCACCGCGCAGGCGGTGCAGCCGGCGTCCCGGGCTTCCTCCAGGGCCGCGCGCACCGCCTCCGGATCCGGAGCGGCGAGGACGGTCCCGTCGGCGGCGACACGCTCGTCGACCTCGACCACGTGGCGGTAGATCTGCTCCGGCAGGCGGATGTCCAGGGCGAAGATGTCCGGCCGGGTCTGGTAGCCGATGCGCAGGGCGTCGGCGAAGCCCCGGGTGGTGACGAACACCGTCGGCTCGCCCTTGCGCTCCAGCAGGGCGTTGGTGGCCACGGTGGTGCCCATCTTCACCGCCTCCAGCGCCTCGGCGGGGATGGGGTCGTCCGGCGCCAGGCCGAGGAGGTCGCGAATGCCCTGCAGGGCGGCATCCCGGTAGCGTTCCGGGTGCTCCGAGAGGACCTTGTGCATGACCATGGTCCCGTCCGGCCGACGCCCGATCACGTCGGTGAACGTGCCGCCACGATCCACCCAGAACTGCCAGCGATCCTGGCCCGCCTGTTCCGCCATGAAGGGACACCCCTCGTGTTCGCGTGTGTCCGGCGGATTCTACTAGGGATTCCCTGATGAGTGTCACAGCCCGGGGACGCTGAACCACGGGCCCGTGTCCGATATACTGCAACCGGTTCTGACCCGGGCACTACACCCGCCCGGGCGCGCGGAGGTTGCATGGGCTCGGACAAGCGCGCGTACACCCGGCACGAGGTGCGCTGGGACGCGGAGATTCACGCACCGACCGGCAGCGGTCTCGCCATGGAGATCCGCGATTTCTGCGAGGGCGGGGTTTTCCTGATTGCCTCCAGCCGCACGGCGGCCGCGAGCCTGAAGCAGCTCGTCGCGCCGGAGGCGACGGTCAACATGCACGTACGCGACCCGCTCACCGGCCGAGATCTGCGCGTTCGCGCCCGAGCCGCGCACGTGAGCGCCACCGGCCTGGGCCTGAGCTTCTATCAGCCGGCACCGAGCATCGTCGCCGGCCTCATGGCAGTCAACGCCGGCCAGGTCGCCGCCAGCGGCGCTGCCAGCACCGAGGACAACCCTCCGCTGGACAGCCGGCAACGACAGTATTTCCAGCGGGTACTGCGCGAGTGCTACCCCCTGGTGGAGGACTACGCCGGCCGCAGCCTGGACACCTTCATCGTCCAGGCAGAAGCGCGCCTGATGAACGGCTCCAACGACGCCACCAGCACCGCAGAGCAGTCGGCCCTGTACAACGCCCGCAAGCGCCTGCAGTCCCGGGCCGGGGAGGTCCGCGAGGCGTTCATGGCCGATCTCGGGACCGCCTGGCAGGAGCTCGGCGCGTTCCGCGTCCCCGGCGAGGGAGGCGAGGGCGACAAGGACAAGCTTGCGCTCGTGGACGAAGGCGATTTCGAGGACTGGCTGGCACGCTCGGAGCTGATCACCCGGGCGGAGAGCCGCAGCCAGCAGCGCCTGCGCCTGCTGCACCGGCGCCTGTCCCGGGCCACGGGGACGGCGGTGGACGACCAGCGCAACCCGGTCTCTCCGGCGGCACTTTGCTACATCCTCAGCCGCCGCCTGGATGCGCTCAAGCTCACCGTCCAGGGCCGCAAGCTCGTCTATCAGGCCTTCGGCAAGACCTTCCTCCAGCAGAGCGGCGTGCTCTACGACAGCCTCAACGGCCGGCTGCGGGAGCACGGGATCCTGCCCGATCTCGAAGGCGAGCGCTACACCATCACCAACGTCCGCAGCCAGGACAACACCCCATCCCGGGAGGCTGACCCGGAAGGGCCCGGGGCCTCGTCTGCCACCACTGCAGTGGGCATGAGCAGCGTTATGGCGAGCGTGCGCTCGCTTTTTCGGCGCCAGCGCGGCGACCGGACCCCGGCGGCGAGCGACGGCACCGCGCCGCCGCAGGAGGCCGTGGTACGGGCGGCGGCGGCCATCGACGCGCCGTCAACGGCGGGGCCGGGGCTGCGGCAGCAGGTGGAGGGCCGGCTCCGGGAAGCCGGCTATCCGGCGCTCGATGCGACCACCGCGGAGTCCGTGGATCTGCTGGAGACATGGATGGCCGGGGTTCAGCGCACCGACGGCCATGACCAGCTGCAGCAGTGGGTCAACCGCCTGGCCCCGGCCGCGCTGCGGCTGGAGCTCAACGACGGCAGCTTTCTCTCACGGCGGGACCACGGTCTCCATCGGCTCATCGACCACCTGGACCGTGCGGCGAACATCATCGGCGCGCTGGACGATACCCAGGCGGCGGCCATGCGGGCCTCCGTGGAAGAGGTTCTGGCCTCGGTAAACCGGGAAGCGGACGAACCCGACGCGCTGGTGGACGCGTGCGCGTCCCTGGCGCGGCTGACGGACAGCCCGCAGCGGCGCGTGTCCGCGAACGTCGAGCGGTTGCGCGAGCGCTACGAGGGCTCGGAGCGTCTGCAGGAGGCGCGCACCGCGGTGGCCGGGCACCTGGACCGCCTCTTCGGTCAACGGCCGGTACCGGAACCGTTGCAGAGACTCCTGGACGAGGGCTGGCAGCACCACCTGGTGCTCACCTACCTGCGCCACGGCACCGAAGGTACGACCTGGGAGCGCGGCCTGCGAACGGTGGACCTGCTGTTCCAGGCACTCGGCGGCGGCGACGGCAGGCGCCGCGCCGTGCGCCAGCCGGAGCGGCTGCTGGAGTACCTCGGCCATCACCTGCGCCACGCGGGCCAGGGCGAGGCGGAGGTTCGCGCCCTGGAGACCGAGCTGGCGCACTGGCTCACGGGCGAGGCGCGCCGGACCCTGCCGCCGTGCCAAACGCCTCCCCGCGCCGGGAGCGAGGAAGCGGAGCCGGAGCTGCCCGAGGAATGGCTCGGCCAGGCCAAGCTCCTGGAGCCGGGCGCGTGGGTGGTGTTCCGGGACGAGGACGGGCTGCCGAAGCCCCGGCGCCTGGCGTGGACCGACCGTCGCCGAACCCGTTTCGTGTTCGTCGACGAGGGCGGCCGCAAGGCGGAGGACCTGGATCTGGCCACCCTGGCGCAGGCCTTCGGCGACGGGCATGCCAGCTCCGGGAGCAACCTGGATCTGCCGGCCACCGAGCGGCGCTGGCAGGAGATGCTGGAGGGCCTGAACCGCCAGCTCGTCCACCAGGCCACCCACGATGATCTCACCGGGGTGCTCAACCGCCGGACCTTCGAGCGCCGCGTCCGCCACGTCCTGGAGCGCACCGGAGGCGAAGGTGAAGGCAGCGCGGCGGTGTGCCAGTTCTCCCTGGACGACTTCAAGCTGGTCAACAACACCCTCGGCCACCGGGGCGGCGACGAGCTCCTCCGGCGCATCGCCCGCCGCCTCCAGGAAGCCCTGCCGCCGCGCGGCGTCATCGCCCGGGTGGGCGGCGACGAGTTCGCGGTGCTGCTGCCGGACCAGGACGCGGACACGGCCCGATTGTTCGCCGAGGAGCAGCGCCAGGCACTGCGTGCCTGGCGGCCGGAGATCGACGGCACCCCGACCAGCGTGTCCGCCAGCGTCGGCGTGCTCGGGTTCTCGGCCCGCGGCCACGGCCTCGAGGCCGTGCTCCGCGATGTCGACAACGCCTGCACGGCCGCCCGGGAACAGGGAGGCAATCGCTGCCATGTCACCAGCGCCGCCGACCGGGAGGCCGCGGAGCTGCGCCGGGATGCCGAGCAGGTGGCGCGCGTCGATCGTGCGGTGGCCTCGGGGGAGCTGCGCCTGTCCTGCCAGCGCATCCAGCCGCTGCAGCCCGCGCATCGCCCGCTCCACGAGGTCCTCATCGCCGCGGCCGGGGAAGGCGCGGACGCCATGCGCCCCCACGATTTCATCCCGGCCGCGGAACGCTACGGTCGCATGCCGGCGGTGGACCGCCAGGTCATCACCGCCGTGTTCGCCTGGTGCGCCCGCAATCCCGGCCGCCTGGAGGAGGTGGACGCCCTGACCATCAATCTCTCCGGCCAGACGCTTGCCGACGTCGACTTCCCCGGCTGGCTGGGCACCACGCTGCATACCTACCGGGTCCCGGCCGGCAAGATCTGCTTCGAGCTCACGGAGACAGCGGCGACGACCCACCTGGGCCGGACCGCCGACCTGCTGCGCGTGCTCCGGGACATGGGCTGCCGCTTCGCTCTGGACGACTTCGGCGGCGGCTTGTCATCCTATGCCGATCTGAAGATCCTGCCTGCGGAGTTCCTCAAGATCGACGGCGCGTTCATCCGCGACATGGACCGCAATGCCGCTGACCGCAACGTCGTGCAATCCGTCCACGACCTGGCTCACCACATGGGCAAGCTCACCATCGCCGGCTTCGTGGAAAGCGAAGAGGTCCTGGAGCAGGCGCGGGAGCTGGGTCTGGACTACGTCCAGGGCTACCACGTGGAACACCCTTGTCCGCTGGATGAGCTGGGCCTGCAGCGGCTGGATCTCCCCGTGTAGCGATTTTACTATACAATAGTTATCCAATTGATGTACAAGTTGACCTGAATGCGCCGGAGACCATGAGCATGAACCTGGACGAGATGACCACCTCCTTCGAGCAGATCATTCGCGCGGCGGGTGAGGACCCGTCGCGGGAGGGGCTGCAGAAGACGCCGGTGCGCGCCGCCGAGGCGTTCAGCTTTCTCACCGAGGGCTACAACCAGAATCTCGAGGAGCTGGTCAACGGCGCCATCTTCCCGTCGGACAACGACGAGATGGTCATCGTCCGCGACGTGGAGTTCTATTCCCTGTGCGAGCACCACCTGCTGCCGTTCATCGGGCGCGCCAACGTGGCGTACATCCCCAATGGCAAGGTGCTCGGCCTGTCCAAGATCGCCCGCATCGTCGACATGTATGCACGGCGCCTGCAGATCCAGGAGACCATGACCAAGGAGATCGCCGACGCGGTCATGCAGGTCACCGATGCCAAGGGCGTCGCCGTCCATCTCTCCGCGCGCCACCTGTGCATGATGATGCGCGGCGTCGGCAAGCAGAACTCGAGCATGACCACCTCCGTCATGCTGGGGACATTCCGCGAGAAGCAGTCCACGCGCAACGAGTTCCTTCAGCTCATTCAGGGGTAGCCATGGCCACGAGTCGCGCGGAACAGCCCCTGGAGCCGGGGCCTGCACGGGTGGAGAGCTCACGCATACGCATCAAGAACCTGCGCCTGCGCACCTATGTCGGGCTCAACGAGGAGGAGCAGCAGAAGCGCCAGGACGTGGTGGTCAACATCCACATCGACTACGACGCGCTGCGCGCGGCCACATCCGATGCCCCGGATCACGCGCTGAACTATCGCACCATCACCAAGCAAGTCATCGAGCTGGTCGAGGACAACCGTTTCCTGCTCCTGGAGAAGCTCGTGCACGACATCACCAAGCTGGTGCTCGGCCACCAGGCGGTGGACGCGGTGCACGTGGAAGTGGACAAGCCCCACGCCCTGCGCTTCGCCGACTCCGTGTCCCTGACCATGAGCGCCACCCGGCGGCAATAGCGGCAAGGCCGCCCGGCAGCGGCGCCACCCCGGGACCTCGCCGGAACGGGACCGACAACCCCCTGACAATACAACCAAAAGATCGTGTTGCGTTGCACCAGATCGTGGACTATGCTGCAGCGCAGAAAGAGATGATCTCTTTCGACCGCACGAAGCGAGGAGGTTGTTCATGTATACCGAGATGTTCGACAAGACCAGCACCCAGATGGCGCAGTTCCTGAACCCGCTGCTGGAGGCCCAGGGCAAGATGGTGGATCACGTGGCCAGGATCACCGATTTCCAGGTGGAGGCCGTAAAGACCTATTCCGAGCTGAGCTTCGGCACGCTGCGCGCCCTGACCGAGGTCAAGGATCCGCAGAGCCTGCAGGCCTACGTCACCAAGCAGACCGAGGTGGCCAAGTCCCTCGGCGAGCGCGTGACCGCCGACGTCAACGAGCTGATCAAGATCAACCGCAGCTTTGCGGAAGACCTGCAGAAGATGACCCAGCAGAACGTCAGCAACGCCACCGAGCAGGCCAAGAAGGCCACCAAGCAGGCCACGGCCTCCGCCGCCAGTGCCGCGAGCGAGTCCACCGGCTCCGCCGGCACGGGCACCGCCTCCGGCTCCGGCAGCACGAGCACCAGCAAGAAGAACGCCTGACGCACCACGGTGCTGCAGGAATGCGACGCCCGCCCCCGAGGCGGGCGTTTTCGTCGGGTCCCGCCCGGAGAGACACGGCCGCCCTCCGCCCGCCAGCAGGCAACCCCCGGAACACGAGCAGCGGACATGAATCTTGCATGTCCGATATAATGGCGGCTGCTTGCGCCATTCGGCCACCTGGGCCTCCGGGGGGAGACAGTTGGACCTGACCCACCAGATCATCCTTGCTGGCGGACTGCTGTTCGTCGCCAGCATCCTGGCCAGCGTCATCTCCAGTCGCATCGGCGCCCCGCTTCTCCTGGTCTTCCTGATCATCGGCATGCTCATGGGCGAGGAAGGCCCGGGCGGGCTGGCGTTCGACAACTTCCAGACCGCGCACCTCATCGGCAGCCTGGCGCTGGCCGTGATTCTCTTCGACGGCGGGCTGCGCACCCGCGTCGCCAGCTTCCGCGTCGGCCTGCGCCCCGCGCTGGTTCTCGCCACCCTGGGCGTGGTCGTCACGGTCACCGTGACCGGGCTGATCGCGGCCTGGGTGTTCGACCTGCCGCTGCTGGTGGGCCTGCTCATCGGCGCCATCGTCGGCTCCACCGACGCCGCCGCCGTGTTCTACCTGCTCCACGCCCACGGCCTGGAGCTCAAGGAGCGCATCGGCGCCACCCTGGAGATCGAGTCCGGCAGCAACGACCCCATGGCGATCTTCCTCACGGTGGCGTTCATCGAGCTGCTGCTCGGGGAGCACCAGAGCATGGGCCTGGGACTGATGCTCGAGTTCGTCCAGCAGATGGGCCTGGGCGGGTTGATCGGGCTCGCCGGTGGCTTCGTTCTGGCCCGCGCCATCAATCTCGTCCCGCTCACCCCCGGCCTGTATCCGCTGCTCGCGGTCTCCGGGGCCCTGGTGGTCTTCGGCCTCACGGCCGTGGCGGGCGGCAGCGGCTTCCTGGCCGTCTACCTGGCCGGCATCGTGCTGGGCAACCGCCGCGTGCAGAACGCCCAGAACATCCGCCGCTTCCACGACGGCATGGCATGGCTGGCGCAGATCGTGATGTTCCTGATGCTGGGGCTGCTGATCACGCCCTCGCACCTGCTGGACGTCGCCCCACAGGCCCTGGTGGTGGCCGGCGTGCTGCTCCTGGTCGCCCGGCCCGCGGCCGTGCTGATCTCGCTGCTGCCGTTCCGCTTCC
Source organism: Aquisalimonas lutea (assembly GCF_030409225.1). Lineage (GTDB taxonomy): Bacteria > Pseudomonadota > Gammaproteobacteria > Nitrococcales > Aquisalimonadaceae > Aquisalimonas > Aquisalimonas lutea. The sequence goes on along the minus strand of NZ_JAUFPK010000001.1, from coordinate 1,239,960 downwards.
CGCTCAAGGAGCAGGCGTTCATCGGCTGGGTGGGCCTGCGCGGCGCCGTGCCCATTCTGCTGGGCCTGTTCCCGCTGCTCGCGGGCGTCGAGGATGCCGCGGTGTACTTCAACATCGCTTTCTTCGTGGTGCTGATCTCCCTGGTGTTGCAGGGCTGGACGGTGGCCCCGGTCGCCCGCTGGCTGGAACTGGACGTGCCGCCGCGCTCGCGGGTGATCCACCGGCTGGAGCTGGACCTGCCGGGCCAGCCGGAATACGAGATGGTGGGCTATCACCTGACCGCGGACAGCCCGGCGCTGTACAAGGTGGTGCGCCGCCTGCGGCTGCCCCGCAGCACCCAGGTGGTGGCGCTGATCCGCGACGGCAGCCTGCTTCAGGACATCCACGACGAGATCCTGCAGGTGCAGGATTATGTCTACGTGCTCACCCATCCGGAGGCGCTGCCGGATCTCGACCGCGTCCTGGTGGCCCCGACCGGCCCGGCGCGGCTGGAGGAGCACGCCTTCTTCGGCGAGTTCGTGCTCAACGGCGATACCCCACTGGCCGCCCTGTCCAGCGCCTACGGGCTGAGCATCCCCGACCAGCAGCACGGCGACGAGACGCTCGACCAGTATCTGCTGCGGCTGTTCAAGCGCCACGCGGTGGTCGGCGACCGGGTCAAGCTCAACAACATGGAGTTCGTGATCCGGGCCATGGACGGTAACCGCATTACCCAGGTCGGGCTCAAGATCAGCCGGGGCGAAGGCGGACGCACCGCCAGGTAGCTGCGCCCCGGGCGCAGGCATGCGAGCCGACCTGTGCGTTCCGGCGGCACGCCGCGCTACACTGGTCGGCACGAACCCGATGACCCAGCACACGCGAGACGGATGAACGGGCATGAGCAACTCACTGCGCGACCAGCTTCTGCAAACGGGCCTGGTGGACGAGAAGAAGGCCCGCAACGCGGACAAGGAGAAACGCTCGCAGCGCAAGAAGCGCAAGGGCGGGCGCAAGGGCGAGCCGGACCCGGAGGCCGCGCAGCGCCAGCAGGAGGTCGTCCAGGCCCGCCGGGAAAAGGCCGAGCGCGACCGGGAGCTCAACCGCAGGAACGAGCAGAGCAAGCAGAAGAAGTCGGCGGCCGCCCAGGTGGAAGACCTGCTGCGCGAGCACGCGGTCTCGACCCGGGAGGGGACGATCCCGTTCCATTTCACCAAGGACGGCAAGGTCCGCAAGATCGAGGTCACGCGGGACCAGCAGGGCAAGCTCAGCACCGGGGCGCTGGCGATCGTGGAGCGCAAGGGCCGCTTCCACGTGGTGCCCGCGGAGGTCGTCCCGCGCCTGCAGGAGCGCGAGCCGTCGCTGTTCGTGGCGCTGGTCACGGATGCCGGCGACGACGAGGATGACGATCTCTACAAGGAGTTCCCGATTCCGGATGACCTTGACTGGTGAGATCGGGGCGCGGTCGTGGTCGATCGCAGGGGCCGGCCCATGCCCTGGTGATGCGTACCCTGCGGCATCGGGGCTGAAGCCCCTCCCACCTACATACGCCACCTTCAACGCACGGAACCGCCCATGGATCGTCTCGAACAGATTCTGGAACGTGCCGAGCGGCTGCTGGAGCGCGCGGAGCCGCTGCTGCCGCCCGGTCGCAGTGAGCCGGACTGGCAGGCGAGCACGGCGTTCCGCTGGCGCCGGCGCCTGGGCGCGGGCTTCCTGGAGCCGGTGGCGCAGCCCCATGCCATCCCCCTGGCGGCGCTGCGCAACGTCGAGCAGCAGAAGGAGCGCCTGGATCGCAACACCCGGCAGTTCCTGCAGGGCCTGCCGGCGAACAACGCCCTGCTCTGGGGCTCGCGGGGCACCGGCAAGTCGTCGCTGATCAAGGCGCTGCTGCACGAGCACGCCGCCGCCGGCCTGCGCCTGGTGGAAGTAGACAAGGCGGAGCTGGTGGATCTGCCCGATCTCGCCGGGTTGCTGCGGGGCCGGCCGGAACGGTTCATCGTCTTCTGCGACGATCTCTCCTTCGAGGCGGATGATCCCAGCTACAAGGCCCTCAAGGCGATGCTCGACGGCTCGGTGAGCACGGCGCCGGCGAACGTGCTCATCTACGCGACCTCCAACCGGCGTCACCTGCTGCCGGAATACCTGGCCGAGAACGAGGAAGCCCGTAACATCGACGGCGAGATCCAGCACGGCGAGGCGGTGGAGGAGAAGATCTCGCTGTCGGAGCGCTTCGGCCTGTGGGTGTCGTTCCACCCGTTCGGCCAGGACGCCTATCTGGACATCGTCCAGGGCTGGCTGACCCGCTTCGGCGTCGCCGACGACATGGACGCCGTCCGCGAGCACGCCCTGCGCTTCGCCCTGGAGCGCGGCTCCCGCAGCGGCCGGGTGGCCTGGCAGTTCGCCCGCGACTGGGCCGGGCGGCACGGCCTCCCGTAACCCAGCCCGCACGACGACATTGCGAATCGATCGGCTCCGCTCTAGACTAGATTAACTAGACTAGGATCGAGAAAGAGCGACGATGCCCATCCAGATCAATATGTACGAGGCCAAAACGAAGCTCTCCCAGCTCGCCGAGCAAGCCCTGGCGGGGGAAGAGGTCATTATTGCCAAAAACGGCAAGCCGTACATGGAGCTTCGCCCCTACGCCATGCCGCGGCGCCAGCGAACGCCCGGCCGCCTCGCCGGCGAGATCCACATGGCGGCCGACTTCGACGACACCCCCGACGAGATCATCGAGGCCTTTGAGGACCGTTCGTGAGACGTTTGCTCCTCGATACCCATACGTTCCTGTGGTGGCTCAACGGGGATCAATCTCTGGGAGAGCGTGCCAAGGCAGCAATCGCCGATCCCCGCAATCAGGTATTTGTCAGCGCGGCGACTGGCTGGGAGATCGCCATCAAACAGGCCATCGGCAAGCTGCGCGTCGAGGAGGGAGACCTCGACACCATCGCGGAAGAGGAGGGCTTCACACACCTGCCCATCACCTTCTTTCATGGAACCCAGGCCGGCGCACTGCCTCGGCACCACAAGGACCCGCTTGATCGAATGCTGGTCGCCCAGGCTCAGGCCGAGGGTCTCATCATCGTCACGGCCGACGTCGATATTCCCGCATACGGGGTCCACATCCTGTCCGCGGAGCGCTAACCCCGCGCCTCGAGCGGACAACGGGCCCGAAGCGCGACCCTGTCCGCGCGGCATCCCACGCCGTTCGGCTCGCGCAAGCGCTCGCTACTCGCCGCCGTCGTAGCGCTCCTGCAGCGCGCGCTTGTCGATCTTGCCGGCGCCGGTGGTGGGCAGGGCGTCCGCGAACTCGATGCGCCGGGGCACCTTGTAGCGGGCGAGTCGTTCCTTGAGCCAGGAGCGCAGCGTGCGCGCCTGGATGTCCGCCCCGGCCACCGGCACCACCACCGCGCAGCCCACCTCGCCCCAGGTGCGGTCGCCGACGCCGAACACCGCGGCGTCGCTGACCTGCGGATGGGCATGGAGCACGTTCTCGATCTCCGCCGGGTAGATGTTCTCGCCCCCGGAGATGAACATGTCCTTGAGCCGGCCCACGATGGTATAGGCGCCGTCGGCGTCGAACCGCGCCAGGTCGCCGGTGTGCAGCCAGCCCTCGGCGTCGATGGCCTCATTGGTGGCCTCCGGCCGGTTCCAGTACCCCGGGGTGCGATGCGGCCCGCGGATGAGCAGCTCGCCGGTGGTCTCCGGCTCGGTCACCGGCCCACCCGTGCGGGTATCACGCAGGGCCACCTCCACGTGCATGAGGGGATAGCCCACGGCGCCCGGCTTGGCCCGTACCTCGTCCGGCGGCAGCCAGAAGGTGTTGGGCCCTGCCTCGGTCAGCCCGTAGCCGGTCTTGAAATCCACGCCCCGGTCCCAGAAGCGCTCGAACACCGGCAGCGGGCACGGCGCGCCACCGCTGATCACCAGCTTCAGCGGCGAGAAGTCCGCCTCCGGCCAGCGCGGGTGCTCCTGGAGCATGGCGAACATGGTGGGCACGCCGAAGAACAGCGTGACCTCGCCGGTGGCGACGAGATCGAACACCTGCGCCGGGTCGAAGGTGCTGCACACGATGCTGCAGCCGCCGGCGTGCACCAGCGGCGCGGTGAACACGTTGAGCGCGCCGGTGTGGAACAGCGGCGCGTTGAGAACGGCCGTGTCCTCGGGCCCGACGCCCCAGCTCGCCTGGGTATTGACGGCGTTCCAGGTGATATTGCCGTAGGTCAGCAGCGCGCCCTTGGGCAACCCGGTGGTTCCACCGGTGTAGCAGATCACCCAGGGGTCCTCGTGGGTGAGCGCGGGCATGGCCGGCGTCGCGGCGGACTCATGGGCGCGCTCGGCGAGGCTGGCGTCCCCGGGCAGCGGCTCGCCGTCCAGGGCCACCCAGGCCCGCACCGACTGCGCGGCGTCCTGCCGGCGCAGGTGGCCGACGGTCTCGCTGAAATCCGCCCCGTAGAACAGCACCACGGGTGCGGCGTCCTCGATCAGCGCCGCCAGCTCGCCGGCGGCGAGCCGCCAGTTGAGGTTCTGCAGGATGGCGCCGGTCTTGTTGCAGGCGAACCAGAGGTCCAGGTAGGCGATGCAGTTGCCCGCCAGCACGGCCACCCGGTCGCCCGGGCGCACGCCGAGGGCGCCGGTGAGGTAGCGCGCGGTGCGGTTGGCCACGGCGTTCCAGTCACGATAGCTGATGCGCTCGCCCGTGGCCGCATCCACCAGCGCGGTTCGCTGCGGGCTCAGCCGCGCCCGCCGATCCAGCCAGTCCACGGCACCGGGCATGATTCCCTCCCCCTTCTGCCGCTCGCTCCGGTTCTATCGTCTGCGGTGGCTGCGCCGTACTGCTACCCCAGCCAGGCCCGGGCGTTGCGGAACATGCGCATCCACGGCCCGTGCTCGCCCCACTCCCGCGGGTGCCAGCTGTGCTGCACCGTGCGGAACACCCGCTCGGGATGGGGCATCATGACCGTGACACGGCCATCCGGCGTTGTCACGCCGGTAATGCCGCCGGGCGAGCCGTTGGGGTTCGCCGGGTAGCGCTCCGCGGGCTCGCCGCGGCCGTCCACGTAGCGCAGCGGTACCAGGCCGGCCGTGGCCAGCTTGCGCGGCCCGTGCTCGGGGCTGAACTGCGCCCTGCCCTCGCCGTGGGCCACGGCGATGGGCATGCGCGAGCCCTCCATGCCCTGCAGGAACAGCGACGGCGAGGGCATCACTTCCACCTGCGCCAGGCGCGCCTCGAACTGCTCGGAGCGGTTGCCCACGAACGTCGGCCAGACGGCCGCGCCCGGAATGAGCTCCCGCAGCGTCGCCAGCATCTGGCAGCCGTTGCACACCCCGAGGGCGAAGGTATCGCCGCGCGCGAAGAAGGCGGCGAACTGCTCACGCAACCCGGCGTTGAACAGGATGGTCTTGGCCCAGCCCCCGCCGGCGCCGAGCACGTCGCCGTAGGAGAAACCACCACAGGCGGCCAGGCCCTGGAAGTCGGCAAGCCGCGACTCCCCCGCGAGGAGCTCGGTCATGTGCACGTCCACCGCCTCGAAGCCGGCGAGATGAAAGGCCGCCGCCATCTCCACGTGGCCGTTGACGCCCTGCTCCCGCAGCACCGCCACCCGCGGCCGGGCGCCGGCAGCCACCGCCGGCGCAGCGACATCCTCGGCCGGGTCGAAGCTCAGCGCGGCGTGCAGGCCCATGTCGTCGGCATCCAGGAGGGCGTCGTACTCCTCGTCGGCGCACTCGGGGTTGTCCCGCAGCCGCTGCATCCGCCAGGTCGTCTCCTGCCACAGCCGCTGCAGCTCGACCCGGTCCCGGTCCAGGAGCACAGCCCCGCCCTGGTCGAGCCGCAGCCGGTCATCGTCATTGGGCGCGCCGAGGACGTGCACGCACGCGCCGAGACCGGCCGCGGCGAAGCGCTCGAGCACGGCATCGACGCTGTGGCTGGCCACCTGCACCACCGCGCCCGGCTCCTCGGCGAACAGCGCGGCCAGGGGGTCGGCGGCGGACGCCGGCAGCGTCGCGGTCACGCCGGTGCGCGCGGCGAACATCATCTCCGCCAGCGTCACCAGCAGGCCGCCGTCGCTGCGGTCATGGTAGGCAAGCAGCAGGCCCTCGCGATTGAGCGCCTGGATGGTGGCGAAAAACGCCCGCAGGTCCGCCGGCTCGTCCAGATCCGCCGGCTGCTCGCCCAGATCGGTGTACACCTGGGCCAGAGCCGAGGCGCCCAGGCGGTTGCGCCCGCGGCCGAGGTCGATCAGCAGCAGCCGGCTGTCGCCGGCGTCGTTGCGCAGCTCCGGGGTCAGGGTGCGGCGGGTGTCATCCACCGTGGCGAACGCCGAGACCATCAGCGACAGCGGCGCGGTCACGCTGCGGGTCCGGCCGTCGCCATCCTCCCAGACCGTCTTCATGGACAGCGAGTCCTTGCCCACGGGGATGGCCACGCCCAGGGCCGGGCAGAGCTCCATGGCCACCGCCTCGACGGTGTCGTACAGGCGCGCGTCCTCGCCCGGGTGGCCCGCCGCCGCCATCCAGTTGGCGGAGAGATTCACGCGGGCGAGATCACCGACATCGGCCGCAGCCAGGTTGGTCAAGGCCTCGGCGACGGCCATGCGCCCGGACGCCGGGGCGTCCAGCAGCGCCACGGGGGTACGCTCGCCCACCGCCATGGCCTCGCCGGTGTAGCCGCTGTAGTCGTCCAGCGTGACCGCCACGTCCGCCACCGGCGTCTGCCAGCGGCCGACCATCTGGTCCCGCGCCACCAGCCCGGAGACCGTGCGGTCACCGATGGTGACCAGGAAATGCTTGGCGGCCACCGCGGGCAGGCGCAGCACGCGCTCCACGGCGTCGTCCGGGGATACCCCGGCCAGCGCCAGCGGGCGCGGTCGAATCGCCGCCCGGCGGACGTCGCGGTGCATTTTCGGCGGCTTGCCGAAGAGCAGGTCCATGGGGATGTGCACGGCGTCGTCGCCCAGCACACGGTCGCTGAGCAGCAGCTGCCGATCGGCGGTCGCATTGCCGATGACCGCGTAGGGGCAGCGCTCGCGCTCGCAGATGGCCCGGAACCGCTCCAGCTCCGCCGGCCCCACGGCGAGCACGTAGCGCTCCTGGGCCTCGTTGCTCCAGATCTCCATGGGCGACATGCCCGGGTCATCGCTGGGGACCTCGCGCAGCTCCAGCCGTCCGCCGCGCTCGCTGTCTTCCAGGATCTCCGGCACGGCGTTGGACAGCCCGCCGGCGCCGACGTCGTGGATGGACTGCACCGGGTTGGCCTCGCCCAGGGCCCAGCAGGCGTCGATCACCTGCTGGGCCCGGCGCTGCATCTCCGGGTTGCTGCGCTGGACCGAGGCGAAATCCAGCTCGGCATCGCTGGCGCCGCTGGTCACCGACGAGGCCGCCCCGCCGCCCAGGCCGATGAGCATGGCCGGGCCGCCGAGCACCACCACCCGGGCGTCGGCGGCCACCGGGCGCTTGTGCACGTGGGCGTCACGCACCGCGCCCATGCCCCCGGCCAGCATGATGGGCTTGTGGTAGCCCCGCACCTCGTCTCCCTCGGGGCCCGGCACGCGCTGCTCGTAGGTGCGGAAGCAGCCGGCGAGGTTGGGCCGGCCGAACTCGTTGTTGTACGACGCCGCACCGATGGGGCCGTCCAGCATGATGGCCAGCGGCGAGGCGATGCGCCCGGGCCGGCCCGGGTCGTCCTGCTCCCAGGGCTGCAGCGCCCCGGGCAGGCGCAGGTTGGACACGGCGAACCCGGCGAGCCCCGCCTTCGGCCGGGCGCCGAGGCCGGTGGCGCCCTCGTCGCGGATCTCGCCGCCGGCCCCGGTAGCCGCCCCCGGGAACGGCGCGATGGCGGTGGGATGGTTGTGGGTCTCCACCTTCATGACCAGGTGGGAGGCCTCGCTGCGGCTGCAGTAGACGCCGTCGCCCGGGTCGGCGAAGAAGCGCTCCACCCGGGGGCCGGCGGCCACGGCGGCGTTGTCGCTGTAGGCGGACAGCACGCCCTCGGGGCGCTGCTCGAAGGTGTGCCGGATCATGGCGAACAGCGAGCGCGGCTGCGCCGCCCCGTCGATGGTCCAGTCGGCGCGGAAGATCTTGTGCCGGCAGTGCTCCGAGTTCGCCTGGGCGAACATCATGAGCTCCACGTCGGTGGGGTTGCGGCCCAGCGCCGCGTAGCGCTCCACCAGGTAGTCGATCTCGTCGTCGGCCAGGGCGAAGCCCATGGCCTCATTGGCCCGGGCCAGCGCCGCCCGGCCGCCGCCGGTGATGTCGACCCGGCGCAGCGCCCCCGGCTCACGGGCGTGGAACAGCGTCTCGCCGGCCTCGTCATCGGCCAGGACCGTCTCGGTCATGCGGTCGTGGAGCAGCGGCTCCAGCCGGGCACGCTCGGCCGCGCTAAAGGCGCCGCCGCGACGCTGCAGGCGGAAGACGCGGCCGCGCTCGATACGGCGGACATGGGCGAGCCCGCAGTTGCGCGCGATATCGGTGGCCTTGCTCGACCACGGCGAGATGGTGCCGGGCCGCGGCACGACCAGGAACGCCTCCCAGCCGTCGCCGGCCGGATCCGGGCTTTCGCCGTCGGTGAGCAACGTGCGGAGCCTGCCTGTATCCGCCTCCGGGGCCGCATCATCGAGCAGCACGAAATAGACGAAATCGACCCGCAGGGCCGCCACCGCCGGGACGTGCTCGCGCAGCTCCCGGAGCAGCTTGTCGATGCGGAAGGACGAGAGAGCGGGATGACCGTTGAGGCGCAGCATGTTGTTCGAGTTCCACGGTTCAGCGGGCGGCTTGCGCGCGCCCCGTACGCCCCGGGAGCGCGTCGTCCCGGGGCGCGCGGCAGCCGGATCAGCGCATCTGGTCCCGGATCACGGTCAGCAACCGCTCGGCGAAGCGTTCGCTGACGGGCTCGCCGTCCTCGGTCTGCACGGTCACGGCCGTGCCTTCCTCCGGCGACCGGACGAGAAGGGCATAGGTCCCCGGCTCCATATTCGATTCGTTGTCGCGCCAGAACAGCAGGCTGGCGAAGAACCCGGGACCGTCGTCTTCCTCGACCGCCGGATCGTAGCGGACCAGGAAGCGTCCCTGGGCGCGGTCGCGGTCCTCGACGGTGAAGGCGGCACGGTCCAGGGCCAGGCCCACCCGCTGCCAGGTATTCAGGTAGCCTTCCTGGCTCAGCAGCCGCGGCTGACCGTCGGGGCCCGTCTCCAGGCGCGCGACGGGCTCCTCCTGCGCGGTCACCTGGCGGGCGGCGAAGGCTTCCTCGGCGCCGAGGTGGAGCATGAACGCCCGCAGCACTTCCGCTTCCAGGCCCCGCTCGGCGGGCCGCGGTGCCCAGCCGTCATCACCGCTTGCGGCCACGCGCCGATGGGCGGCGAAGACGTGGGTCCGATCGCCGTCATCCGTGGGCTCCACGCGGAGCAGGTACTGCTCCGCAAGCGGGCCGAGCTCCGGGGCCCGCTCGGTGGGCAGCAGCGCGCCGCCGGCCGGACCCAGCGGCCGCGGCAGCCACTCCGTCTCGATCACGCCGAGCTGCTGATTCTTGCGGGCAACCGGGACCTCCTCGGCAGCGAGCCAGCTCTCCAGCTCATTCCAGACCTCCCCGGGGCCGGCCTCGATCTCCAGCCAGCGCTCGGCGCCCTGGTGGCGTACGCGCATGCCCGGCGGCTCCGGCGCCACCTCCCGCGAGGCACGCTCCTGCGCCTGCCGGTCTTCACCGCTCAGCGTGGCGCTGCCCTGGCCGACAGCGGACTCCGGCACCTGGCCGATACGCTCGTCGGACAGGTCCGGCGGCACTTTCAGGCGCTCGCTGCGCTCGGGCTCACCCTGGCGATCGCCGGCGCAGGCGGCCAGCAACACGGCGGCGAGCACCAGCACGAGAACGGAACGCGGGCGGCGGACAACTCCGGAGGTCACAGTCATCGGTTACTGCACCTCCGCCAGCTTCATGGCCTGGCGGACGGTCTCGTGATGCTCCTCCGGCAGAGGCGTCAGCGGCAGGCGCAGCGTCGGCCCCATGAGCCCCATCTCGCTCACCGCCCACTTCACCGGAATGGGGCTGGTCACGGTGAACAGCGCCTTGTGCAGGGCAGCCAGCTGCGCGTCCAGCGCCTCGGCCCGGTCCGTATCGCCCTCCAGGGCGGCGATGCACATGTCGTGCATCAGTCGCGGCGCCACGTTGGCGCTCACGGAAATGCAGCCCTTGCCGCCGGCGAGGATGATCTCCCGGGCATTGCCGTCGTCGCCGCTGTAGACGTCGATGCGGTCGCCGCAGCGCTCCAGGATCTCCCGCGGGCGCTGGATGGTGCCGTAGGCCTCCTTGACGGCGACGATGTTGGGAATGTCCGCGAGCCGCTCGACGGTCTCCGGCAGCATGTCGCAGGCCGTGCGGCCCGGGACGTTGTAGAGGATCTGCGGGATCGGCACCGCCTCGGCCACCGCCCGGAAGTGCTGATACAGCCCCTCCTGGGTGGGCTTGTTGTAGTACGGCGTGATCAGCAGCGCCGCGTCGCAGCCGGCATCCATGGCGCAGCGGGTCAGCTTGATCGCCTCCCAGGTGGAGTTCGCGCCGGTACCGCCGATCACCGGGATGCGCTCGCGCGCCGCCTCCACGGTCAAGCGCATGAGGTGGCAGTGCTCGTCGTAGTCGAGCGTCGCCGCCTCGCCCGTCGTACCCACTGCGACGATGGCGTCGGTCCCGTTCGCCACGTGGAAATCGACCAGGCGCTTGAGGGCGGCCTCATCCACCGAGCCATCCTCGTGCATGGGTGTCACCATCGCGACCATACTGCCACGAAACATCGCCTTCGCCCCCTGGGGAAAATGGACATTGCATAGTACTTCCGGGCGCTTGCACAGACAAGGGAGCGCCCGTCATGACGGCGTCATTGCTAGGGAAACGCTGAACAATTCCCTAAGGAAACGCTGAACAATTCGCGCGAGCCTCTGGTCGAGCAGCGCGGGCGCAGGCAAGGCGCGTTGCGCCGCGCTGTACTGGCGGTACAGTCAAGCAACGCAACGCCGGCTGCGCCCCGCGCTGCTCGGCCCCGAAGGGCGCCCCACAGCGGCGTTGTGGGGCGCAGAGGCACGCGGGAATTGTTCAGCGGTTCCCTAAACGGACACCGGGTGCATCATCGAGTTCACCGCCAGAAGTCGTAGAAGTTGAACCAGTTCTCCGGTGCCGTGCGGACATGGGCCTCCAGACGCTCGGCGTAGCGGCCGGTCATGGCTTCCAGCCAGGGCCCGCGCTCGTCGCGGGGCACATGCCCTCCCTCGTAGAGCGGCTCGAAGTGGATGGCATAGCGGTTGCCGCCGTGGTAGACGCCGAAGAACTGCACCACCGGCGCCCCGGTCACGGCGGCGAGGCGCAGCGGGCCGGTGGGGAACGGGGCCGGCTCGCCGAGAAACGGGTGGCGCACGGCGTCGTCCGAGCCCGCGCTACGGTCCGCCAGGATCCCCACCAGGGCGCCTTCGTTGATCGCCTCGCTGATCATCAGCGAGGCGCGGGGATCGTCCAGGTCGATCACCGCCCGGGCGACGTCGGGATTGAGCTCGTCCAGCACCCGGGTCAGCAGCGCATTGTGCCGCCGCCGCATGACCACCCGGATGTCGTAGCGCACGCGGTTGACCGCGAGCGCGCGCAGGACCTCGAAGCTGCCGAAGTGCGCGCCCAGCAGCAGCCCGCCCTGGCCGCGGGCCACCATGGCATCGAGCTGTGCGCAGTGATGCACGGTCACGTCCAGCACTTGCTCGCGGCCCGTGAGCAGGAACACCCGGTCCAGGATGACCGAGGCGAAGCAGTGCATGTGCCGCGCGACCTGCCACAGGACCGGTCGCCGCCCGGGGACCCGGCGCAGGAAGGCCCGCGAGGCGCGCCGGGAGGCCGGGGCGAAGAGCAGGAAATATGCGGTGATCGGGTACAGCAGCCCGCGTGCCGACGGACGTCCCAGGTGCAGGGCTATCCAGCGGATCGTGTGGAGCGCCAGCGGCGTGCTGCGCTCCTGGTGCTGCAACCACTCCTGTGCCATGGTCTTACCCGGGAATACGGTCGGGACGGGAACCCGGGCCCGGCCGTGCGCCGCACAGCCCGCCCCGGCACGCCGGATGTCCGGTCAGTGTGCCGCAACCCGGCGGCCGCTGAAAACGCCCGCGGCCCGCAGGGGCGCGATTCCGGCACGATGAGGGCACCCTAGTGTCCCGTCCCGGAAGTTCGTGCGATTGATGCGCTCCGCCGGGCCGGGTTTGCAAGGCGGCGACGCGAAGGCGTGGTGAGACCACGTCGAGCGGCGCCAACGCCGCAAGACCGGCCCGCCGGAGCGCCCGCGGGGAGGCCCCAGCGTCGCCAGCGCCGCGTTGCGCCTCCTCAACGTAGTATCACTACGCCTTCGTCGCCGCGCCTTGCTCTGACGACGCTGGGGCCTCATCAATCGCACGAACTTCCGGGACGGGACACTAGTCACCGGGTGCTTACGCAGCGCTTCGCGGTTAGTATAATCCGGGCCTTTGCGTCACTGCCCGGTGATTGCCCAAGGATCATGTTCACAAAGGACCGCGAACGCATGACCGCCCTGGAAGCCAAGTCCCGCGCCCAGACCCTGGCCTTCGCGCCGTTCGCCTTTCAGGCCACCGTGGCGCTGCGCGACCTGGGTATTCTCGCGGCCATCGGGCGCGCCGGGCCGGCCGGGCTGGACCGCCGCGCCATCGCCGCGGAGACCGGCGTATCCGAGTACGGCGTGTCCGTGCTGCTGGATTTCGGCGCGGATCTGGGGCTGGTCGCGCGGACGCAGGACCGTTTCGCCCTGGATGATGTCGGCTATTTCGTCCTCCACGACGAGATGACCACGGTCAACATGGATTTCACCCGGGACGTCTGCTACCACGCCCTGGGCGCGCTCACCGAGTCCATCCGTAACGGCCAGCCCGAGGGATTGAGCGCCCTGGGCGAGTGGCCGACCATCTACGAGGGGTTGACGCATCTGCCGGAGCCGGCCCTGTCGAGCTGGTACCGCTTCGACCACTTCTACTCGGACCGGGCCTACGACGAGCTGCTGCCGCTGGTGTTCGACGGCCCGGTGCGCCACGTCCTGGATATCGGCGGCAACACCGGGCGCTGGAGCCTCAAGTGCCTGCAGCACGATCCGGACGTCACCGTGACCATCGTCGACCTGCCGGCGCAGCTCGACGCCGCCCGGCGGAACATCGAGGAAGCGGGCTTCGGCGGCCGCGTGGACTACTACGCCGCCGACCTGCTCGACCCGACCCGGCAGCTTCCCGGCGGCACCGACGTGCTGTGGATGAGCCAGTTCCTGGACTGCTTCTCCGAGGCCGAGGTCACGAGCATACTGAACCGCGCGGCCCACGCCATGGACGCCCGTGCGCGGCTGTACATCGTCGAGCTCTTCCCGGACCGGCAGGTCTTCGACGCGGCCCGCTTCAGCCTGGATGCCACCTCGCTGTACTTCACCTGCGTGGCCAACGGCACCAGCCGCATGTACCACTCGGACCGGTTCCGGGAACTGGTTAACGCCGCGGGACTGACCATCGAGCGTACCATCGACAACGTAGGCGAGGGGCACACGCTGCTGTGCTGCGCACGCGCCTGACCGCCCGGCGGGGCGGCGCCGCCGACGGATACCCAATCATCGCACCGAGGAGGGCCCAATGAGCCAATCTGCGCTGGAGCGCGAGGTCGCTGAACTCATGGTCGAGAACCTCAACCTCGAGGACACGGCCCCGGAAGAGATCGAGCCCGAGGCACCGCTGTTCGGGGACGGCCTGGGCCTGGACTCCATCGACGCCCTGGAGCTCGCGCTGGCCGTATCCAAGCGCTACGGCTTCCAGCTCCGCGCCGACGACCCGGAGAACGAGCGCATCTTCTCGTCGCTGCGCCAGCTCGCCGCCCATATCGAGGCCCACCGCACCAACTGAACCGGCCGGATGATCCGACGCCATGGCCCGCGCGCTCGCAGCAATCCCCTGGACCGTCCTGTTCCTCGGCTGCTACGCCGCCACCGTCCACCTCGGGGTGCTCGGTGACTACCCGCAGGCGGGCCTGATCGCCCTCGCCGCGCTGGCCGTGTGGCTGCTGCGGCCCGGGCTGCGCGTACGCCACCCCGGCGCCTGGCTGGCGCTCGCGGTCGTCGCGGCGGTCACCGCCGCGGGCCTGGGCACGGGCCGCGCGCTGGCCGTTCTCTACCTGCCGCCGGTGCTGGTGACCCTGATGCTGCTGCTGGTCTTCGCCGCCAGCCTGCTGCCCGGGCGCACGCCGCTGATCACCGCGGTCGCGCTGCAGATGGGCGAGACGGACACGCCGGCGGTGCGCCGCTACACCCGGCGGGTCACCTGGGGCTGGAGCCTGCTGTTCGCCGTGCTGGCAGCGCAGAACACGGCGCTGGCGTTGTGGGCATCGCCGGCGGTGTGGTCGCTGTTCGCCAACATCCTCAATTACGTCATCGTGGCCGCGGCGTTCCTGGTGGAGTTCCGGCTGCGCCACCGGTTCCTGCCCGGCCACCGCTACCCGAGCTTCACGGGCTTCGTGCGCGGACTGGCCGCCCATGGCGGCCCCTGGCGGGGGAAGCGGCCGTCATGAACCACCGGCACGCCGCCCCCCTGCTCTGGCGCGACGGCCGGCCCCTGCCCCGGGACGAGGTGCTCGCCCGGGCCGCCCGCTTGGGCCGGCGCATGGCCGGCGATCAAGCGCCGGTACTGAACCTCTGTGACCGGCGGGACCGTTTCATCACCGGCTTCATCGCCGCGCTCGCCGCGGGCCGGCGTACCGTCCTGCCGCCCAGCCCCGCCGCCGAGGTGATCGCCGACCTCCGGAGCCGTCTCGACATCGGCCTGACCCTGGACGACGACTGGGTCGGTCACCACGCTGCAGGCAATGACGAGCCCGGCCCGACACCGCCCACGGGCCTACCCGGGGATGACGACCGGCGCCCGGCCGCCACCCTCTATACGTCCGGGTCCACGGGGGCGCCGACGCCCCACGAGCGGCGCTGGGACCAGTTCGTCCAGGGGGCGCGGCTGCTGAACCGGGCCCTCGGGCTGGCGGACCGGGAGCCGCACCACCTGGTGGCCACCACCCCGCCGCAGCACATGTACGGTCTCGAGGCCAGCGTCCTGCTGCCGCTGGTCGCCGGCCACAGCATCCACGCCGGCCGCCCCCTGCTGCCGGAGGACCTGCGCTCGGCGCTGGCGCAACTGCCGCAGCCGCGGGGGCTGATCACCACGCCGCTGCACCTGCGCACCTGTCTTGAGGAAAGCGAGCGCGCCTGGCCCCGGGTGGAGGTCACCGTCTCCGCCACCGCGCCGCTGGAGCCCGAGCTGGCCGCCCGCGCCGAGGCCGCCCTGGGCGGCGCCGTGTACGAGATCTACGGCTCCACCGAGACCGGCGCCATGGCCTGGCGCCGGCCCACGTGCGAGACCCTCTGGAGCCCCATGCCGGGGGTTCGCCTCGCGCCGGCCGATGGACGCTGGCACGCCTCCGGACGGCATTTCCCGCCCTGCAGCCTCGCCGACCAGCTCGATCTCCGCGACGACGGGCGGTTCGCCCTGCAGGGCCGGGACGCCGACCTGGTCAAGATCGCCGGCAAGCGCGGCTCCCTGAGCGCCATCCACCAGGCGCTGGTGTCCGTGCCCGGGGTAATGGATGCCGTGGTGCTGCCGCCGCCGCGGGACGGTGACCGCCAGCGCCTGCGGGCCCTGGTCGTGGCCCCGGAGCGCAGTCCCCGGCAGGTGCGCGACGGCCTGCGCGGCCGCCTGGACCCGGCGTTCATCCCGCGGCCCATCGTCCCGGTGGCGCAGCTGCCCCGCAACGAGCGCGGCAAGCTGCCCGCCGACGCCCTGCAGGCCCTTCTGGAGCAACTGGGAATGGCGCCATGAACGAACACGGCCGCTTCACCATCCCTGCGGACCACCCATGCCTGCCGGGCCACTTCCCGGGCGATCCCGTGGTCCCCGGCGTGGTCCTGCTGGACCATGCCCTGGCGGCGATCCGGCCCGCGGACTCCCCGGCGGGCCTGGAGATCGCCCGGGTCAAGTTCCGGCGCCCGGTCCGGCCGCAGCAGGCGGTGGCCGTCGAGGCCGGCGACCCCGACGGCCACGGCCGGGTGGTGTTCCGCTGCCGGGTGGAGGGCGACACGGTGGTGGAGGGCATGGTCCGCAGCCGGGCGGCCGCGGACTCCGTCTGACCCGGGAGGTCAGGAGTGGCCGCGGCTGCGCGCCCGCTCCCGGAGGCTGCGCCACAGCCCCGGCGGGTCCATGCCCCGGCGCAGCAGCCGCCCGCCCACCATGCCCACGATGCGGGCGGTATCGCGGGCGCCGTGATAGTGGCTCGGGCGGGCGTTGTCCGGGTAGATCGCCTCCACCGGCACCGGTACGCTGCGTACGCCCAGCCGGGCCGCGGCGATCAGCACCTCGCTCTCGAACACGAAGCTGCGGGAGCGGTCCACCGGCAGGGCCAGCCGGCGCAGCAGCGCCGCCGGATACAGCCGGAACCCGGACTGGCTGTCGGTCACGTGGTAGCCAGCGGCCCAGGAGATCCAGAAGTTGGCGGTGCGGTTGGCGAACAGGCGCAGCGGCGGCACCCGGTCCTGCTTCACGGTGCGCGCTGCAATGACGATGGACCCGGGGTTGGCCTCGGCGGCGGCCACCAGGCGCGGGATCTCCTCCGGTGCATGCTGGCCGTCGGCATCCAGGGTCACCACGGCATCGAAGCCGCTGGCCAGGGCGTGGGCAAAGCCGTTCCACAGGCTGGCCGCCTTGCCGCGGTTGCCCTCGTTGCGCAGCACCGTGACGTCGACATCGGCCAGGGACGCGACCGTGTCATCCGTGGAGCCGTCGTCCACCACGACCACCGGGCAGTACCGCCGGGCGCGCTCGGCCACGCCCGCCACCGTCGCCGCCTCGTTGAAGGCGGGGATGACCGCGACGACCCGCATCAGGCCATGCCCCCGTTGACCCCGATCACCTGCCCGCTGATATAGCCGGCCCGCTGCGAGCAAAGGAACGCCACCAGGTCGGCCACCTCCTCGGGGGCACCGGCGCGGCCCAGGGGCACCATCGCCTTGATGGTGCTCGCGTCGAAGGTGCCGTCGGTCATCGTACCGGCGATGATCCCGGGGGCGACCACGTTCACGGTAATGTTGCGCGAGCCCATCTCGCGGGCCAGCGAGCGGGCCGCGCCGTGCAGCCCCGACTTGGCGGCGGCGTAGTTCACCTGCCCGGGGTTGCCGGCCACGCCGGCCACCGAGGAGATGCTGACAATGCGTCCCCAGCGCCGCCGGGCCATGGGCAGCAGCAGCGGCTGGGTGACGTTGAAGAACCCGCCCAGGTTGACGTCCACCACCCGCTGCCACTGCGCGGTGCTCATGCCCGCCATGGGTCCGTCATCGTGGAAGCCGGCATTGTTGACCAGCACCTGGATGGGGCCGTCCTCCAGCAGCCCTTCCAGCGCCGCGCGGGCGGCCTCGGCGTCGGCAACATCGAAGCTCGTGGCCTCGGCGGAGCCGCCGTCGTCGCGCAGCGCCCGGGCCAGGGCTTGCGCCGCCTCGGCGCGCCGGTTGGCGTGCACGATGACATGGTAGCCGAGCCCGCTCAGGGCACGGCAGATCGCCTGGCCGAGGTCCCCGCTGCCGCCGGTGACCAGTGCGCGTACCGCCTCCATGGACTCTCCTCGTCGCTGTGCCCTTCTGCACCGGCGCCCGGGCCGGTCAAACCCCGTGGTCACCCCCGGGCGAGCACCGTGGCCTCGCCTTCCGCCACCCGCCGGTCGCCGACGGCCACGCGGAAGGAATAGATCAGGTTCCCGGCCTGCCGGAACTGTTCCTGCACCTCCACCCGCAGGAGGCCGGGCAGATCGTCGAGCCGCGGGACATGCAGCTCGATCCGCCGACCGGCGGCAAGGAATCCGCCGGGCAGGGACTCGCCTCCCTCGGCGGCGCGCAGCCCGCCGTGGACGGCCATGGCCTGCGCGGCGTATTCCAGGGCGTGGACGGCGGCCAGCATCCCGTCCCGCCGCAACGGGTTGTCGCCGGACCGATGGCTGCCGGCCTCCGCCACCAGCCGCTCTGCGTCCCACTCCAGCACGCGCTCCAGCAGGCACATGGCCCCCTGGTGCGGGATCAGCGGCTCGAACTCCGGCCGCTCAAGCGTCACGGCGAACCCCGGCCACCAAGCCCTGCCGCTCACCGCAGGGCAGCACCACTTCGCCGCCGCCCCGGGCCAGGATCCGCAGCAGCGGCAGCATGCGCGCCGCCGGGTTGCTGGTGCGCAGCTCCTCCCAGCCTTCCTCCAGGCGCGAGACGGCCCGGTCAGCCAGGCCCAGCTCCAGCATCCAGGCCTCGCCGGCCGGCGCCATAGTCTCGGGACCGAGACGCAGGGCGACGCCGAAGCTCTCCGCCACCCCCGTGTGCGGCGCCAGCAGCTCCGGGGGTGCGACATCGTAGACCAGCAGCAGGACCTCGTCGCCGTCGGCGGCACAGCGGCTCGCCGCCTCCAGCACCCCGGCGGCGGCGGTGCCGTCGCCGGCGGCGACACTGGTGGACGCCGCCCGGCTGCCGGTGGCGATGGCCCAGTACCCGGCCGCGGCATTGTGCACGGAATTGTGGAACTGGGTCGGCGAGACCGACCGCTCCGGCCCGCTCAGCGCCGTGCACAACCGGTCCGCAACGTCGATATCCCCGGCCATGGACGCGAACACCGTGGGCAGCGAGGCCACCGCCGCGGCGTCCAGCCCGCGCGTGCCGGCCTCCGCCAGCGACAGCGCCAGGCGGATGGTCGGCGTCAGGCGCCGGCGCTCGTTGGCGGGGAGCATGCCCACCGCCGGCCGGGGCACGGCGGCCGCCTGATACGGCTGCTCCCCGCGCAGCACGGGCAGTGCCGAGTCCCAGTCCGGGAGACCGGGACCGATGACCGCCGGCGCCTGGACACGAACCCTCATGCCGGCCTCCCGAGGACCAGGCAGCAGTTGCTGCCGCCGAAACCCAGGGACAGGGAAACGGCGCGGCGCACGTCCGCGGACCGTGAGCGCGTGACGAAGTGCGCCCTCAGGGCCGGGTCCCGCTCGGCCTCCGTCACCCCGCCGGGGATGAAGCCGTCATCCAGGGCGAGACAGCAGAACAGCGCCTCGACGATGCCGGCCGCGCCCAGGGTGTGCCCGGTGAGCCCCTTGGTGGAGCTGCACCCGACGGCGTCGCCGAACACCGCGGTCACGGCGCGATCCTCGGCGGCGTCGTTGGCCGGCGTGCCTGTGCCGTGCAGGTTGATGTAGTCCACTTCCCTCGCGGGCAGCGACGCGCGCTCCAGGGCCTGTTCCATGGCCACCCGGGCGCCGGCGCCGTCCGGGTGCGGCGCGGAGATGTGGTAGGCATCACTGCTCTCGGCGCAGGCGAGCAGCTCCGGACCGGTTCCGTGCGGCTCCAGCAGGGCGAAGCCGCCGGCCTCGCCGATGCTGATGCCGTCCCGGTTGGCACCCCACGGGCGACACGGCTGGCGCGAGATCAGCTCCAGGGAGTTGAAGCCGTACAGCGTGGTCAGGCAGAAGCTGTCCACGCCGCCGACAATGGCGGCGTCGCACAGGCCGGCGGCCATGTAGCGCTGCGCCGCGCCGAAGACCTTGGCGCTGGACGAGCACGCCGTGGAGATGGTGTGTACCGGCCCCGTCACCCCCAGGTAGGCAGCGACGAACCGGCTCAGCGCACCGAGCTCGTGGGTCTCGTGGAAGCGGTAGTCGCCCGGCAGCCCGCTACCATCGCGCCGGGCATAGGCGGCCTCCGTCTGGGCGATCCCGGAGGTGCTGGTACCCAGGAACACCCCGACGCGATGGGCGCCGTAGCGGCCCAGCGCCGCGCGGGCCCGCCCGGCGAAGCCGTCGGTCTCGAGGACCTGCAGGGCCAGGCGATTGTTGCGGCACTCGAAGTCCGCATACGCTGCGGGGAGGGCCACGTCGGCCAGGCCCGGGACATGGCCGTACCAGGCCTCGAACCCGGCCTCTCCCGAGGCCAGGGGCGCGAGACCGCTGCGACCGGCCCACAGGGCCTCCCGCGCGCACTCGCGCCCGGTCCCGAGGGCCGTGGCCAGTGTATAGGCTGTGACGGTGGGCACGTTGACCATGAACCGGGCTGTGAACCTCCGGGCCTGCGAACATTCCGCGCGATCACCGCGCCGGCGGCTCATCCCCCGAAGCGATCCGGATCGCGTGCAGCCCTCATAAAGGCCGCGAGTATACGGGCCGGCGGCCTACCGTCGCAACAAAACGACGCCCGGAAGCCCCCGGAGAACAGGAACTTGCGCGGCAGCAGCACAAGCGCCTTTATACCTTGGTTCTTGAATCCCGTCGAAGCGAGTGTTAGACAACTGGAGCGGCGGGCCCGGATGAAGCGCAACGCCGGGTACGCTGGGCATTGGCGGTGGCTCGAGACAGCCACCGGAATCGTATCGTTGTCAGCGGAGGGAACCTCATGCAATCCAACAAGAAAATCGTACTGCTCGCGATCGTCGCAGCGGCCCTGGTCCTCGGCGCGTGCCGCACGGCCACCCTGCAGAACGTCAACGACGCCCCCGTCGGTGTCGAGACCATGGAACAGGCCAGGGAAGCCATCATGCGCGCCGGGGCCGGGCTCGGCTGGGAGATGAACCCGCAGGACGAGGGCCACATCGAGGCCACCCTCCGGGTGCGCGATCACATGGCCAAGGTCGACATCATGTACGACACCGACTCCTACGACATCATCTACAAGGACAGCGAGAACCTCCGCTACGACGGGGACAAGATCCACCAGAACTACAACGGCTGGATCCAGAACCTGCGGCGGGACATCAACAACGAAATGCGGCTGATGTAACACCACGAAGCAGCCGCCCCGCCCCGGGGCGGCTGTCCTGCCGCCAGCCAGCACTGTGCCCGAGCACGGCATCGACGGCGCAGCCGTGGCCGCCATCCCTTGCCACCGAGCGGGCTCATGGATCGACACGCCGTACAAACGAACCTCCTGGCCAACGGCGTGCTGGTGCTGTCCCTGGGCGTGACGTACCTTGCCATCCTCGCCCGCATCCTGGTCCGGGCGACGGCCCGGGCACCGCGGCTCGACCGCGTCGACGGCATCGTCGTCCCCGGCCACAGCCTCGTCGCCGGTGAACCTTCGGCGGACTTCCGCCGGCGCCTGGACTGCGCGGCGCGCATCGCCCGGGACAACACCGCCGCGCCGTTGTGGCTGCTCGGGGGCCGCATGCCCGAGCAACCGCATTCCGAGGCGGCCGCCGGCAAGGCCTACCTGATCGCCTGCGGCATCGCCGCCGAGCGCATCGGCGTGGAGGAGCACTCCCGCAACACCCTGGAGAATTTCCAGCAGGCGGCGCGCCGGCTGCCCGCCGCGGCCGGGACGCAACTGGTGCTGGTCACCAGTCGCTACCATCTCCGGCGCAGCGAGACCATCGCCCGCAACCTCGGGCTCGCCATCCGCGCCTACCCCGCGGAAGACGCGCTGGTACCGTCGCTGCGCCTGCCCTGGCTGCTTGCCTGGGAGGCCTACCTGCTCCACTGGTATCATGTCGGCACCCTGTTCGCCCGCCTCACCGGCAATCACGCCATGCTGCACCGGGTGCGCGGCACACCCCTGACCCCGGGAGACCCGCAATGACCCGGCACCCCCTGCGCCGAGCCCTGGTGCTGATGTTGCTGCTCTGCGCGACCGCCGCACCCGGCCGTGCGGAGCCGCCGGAGCTGGCCGGCCTTGACGGGCGCTTCATCCGCGAGCCGGTGTTCGACGGCGATCTGCTGGTCTACGAGGGAGGCCGGCGCGACGGGCCCGTCGTGGTGCTGGTCCACGGCATCGGCACCGAGGCGTCCGCGGCCTGGCGCCACGTGATCCCGGGCCTCACCGACGATTTCCGCGTCGTCGCCTTCGACCTGCCGGGCTTCGGCCGCTCCAGCCATGGCAGCCAGCCCTATACCCCGGACTGCTACGTCCGGGTTCTCGATCACGTGATCGCGGAGACCGCAGGCGATACCCCCGTGCACCTGCTCGGGCACTCGCTCGGCGGCGCCGTCAGCCTGCGCTACGCGGGGACCCATCCGGAGCGTGTGGAGCGGCTGCTGCTCAGCAACGTCGCCGGCATTCTCCACCATTCCGCCTACGCCGAGTACCTGGTGCCGTTCGCCACGCATTCGCTCACCGGTGGCCGCATCGCTTCCGCCGGTCCCGTGGACTGGCTCAGCGGCGAGGTGATCCGGGCGATCACGCGCCGCGTGCCCGACCCCGCCATGGTGGTGGAATCGGCCATGCTCCGGAGCACCGCCCTGCGCGGCAACCCGCGGGTGATCGCCGGGTTCGCCCTGGCGCTGACGGACTACAGCGAGACCCTCGGGCGGGTACAGGCGCCGACCAGCATTTTCTGGGGGCGGGAGGACCGCATCGCGCCCCTGCGCGTCGGGCGGGTCCTGGCCGATGCCCTGCCGGCCGCCGAGCTGACCGTGTTCGACGACACCGGGCACGCCCCCATGCTGGAGCGGCCCGATGCCTTCAACCGGGCACTGCGCGCCCGCCTCACCGGTGATCCGCCCGACGCGGGCCGCCCGTCCGCACCGGAGCCCGGGCAACGGCGGGCCGAGTGCAACGGCACCGACGGCCGGGTCTTCCAGGGGGCCTACGCCTCCCTGACCATCCGCAACTGCGACAACGTCACGGTGCGCGATGCCAGCGCCCGCATCATCACCGTCGAGAACTCCAGCGTGACCATCGTGAACACGTTCATCGAGGGTGACGCCGTCGGCCTGGAAGCGAGCAACAGCCAGGTCACCCTGACCACCGGCCGGATCCGCGCCGACGTGCCCGTGGTCGCGGCCAGCGCCACCCTGAACATTGCCGGGACGCGGCTGGAGGGCGACACGGCCGTCCTCAGGGCGACGGGGGCCGGGAAGAGCGAGGTGACCTTCTCGGTCACGCCGGTAACGACCCGCAACGGACGGCACTACCTGCACGCGCTGTACGCACCGGCCCCCGGGGAGACGCTGTGACCGACGGGCGCGCACGACGGCAGCGGGTGCGCTGGGGGAACGTCCTCCGTGCACTGGTTCTGCTGGCCCTGTTGCCGTGGACCGCGCCCGGCGCCGGGGAGACGAAACCCCTGTGGGAGATCGGCTTCGGCGTCGCGCCCACGACCTTTCCCGACTACATCGGCTCGTCCCGGCAGCAGACCTACCTGCTGCCGCTGCCCTACGTGGTCTACCGCGGCGACGTTTTCCGCGCCGACCGCGAGGGCCTCCGCGGGCTGCTCGTCGACCGGCCGCGGCTATCGGTGGACGTGAGCCTCGACGGCGCCGTACCGGTATCCAGCGACGACGACAGCGCCCGGGCGGGCATGGACGACCTGGCCCCGGTCTTCGAAGCCGGCCCGTCGGTGAACTGGCTCCTCTACCAGGACGGGCCGGTGCGCTGGCGCATCCGCATGCCGGTCCGCGCCGGCATCGCCGTGGACAGCGACGGCATCCGCCACGTCGGCTGGCGCGTCCAGCCCATGCTCAGCCTGGACCTGCGCGACGTGCTCGGCGGCTGGGACATCGGCATCAGCGCCGGGCCCCGGTTCTCCAGCCGGGCCTACCAGGCGTACTACTATGATGTTCCGGCGGCGGATGCCACCGACGAGCGGCCCGCCTACCGCGCCCCCGGCGGCTACGGCGGCGCCGTGCTGACGCTGAGCGCAAGCCGCCGCTTCGACAGCCTCTGGGCCGGCGCCTTCGTGCGCTACCAGAACCTGGCCGGTGCCCGCTTCCGGGACAGCCCTCTGGTAGAGACACGCCATGCCGTCATGGCCGGCGCGGGCATCGCGTGGATCCTGGGTCGGTCCGAGCGTCAGGTGCCCGTCAGCGACGGGCGCTGACGAGCCATCCGAACAGCAGCCCCAGCGCGGCCCCCAGGGTCACCGTTCGCCCGATATCCCGGAGCACCGACAGGTCCGAGCCCGCCAGCAGCGCAAACATGCCCAATGTGGACGCGCCGCAGACCAGCAGCGCCCGGCGCGTCTGGGCACGGGCCAGGGCATCCTCGCCGCGGCGACGGAAGAACAACGCGTAGTCCAGGCTGAGCCCCACCACCAGCAGCAGCGACACCAGATGGAAGATCGACAGCCGCTGTCCCGCGGCCAGGAGGATCGCGGCAGCCGACGGCGCGGCCAGCAGAGCCGGCAGCCAGACGGCGCCGGCCTCGCGCAGCGAGCGCAGGCCCGCGCCGAGCAGCGCCAGCATGACCACCGCGCCGGCGAGGGAATACCCCAGTACATGGTGACGCAGACGCACCAGCCCGGCCTCGGCCTGCGCCTTCAGGTCCAGGTGCATGACTCCCGGAACGGGCGCGTCGGCGAGGCGCGCCGCCAGGGCCTGCGCGTCGCCCACCCCGCGCAGGCGGGCGACCCCCCACCAGCGCCCCTGCGCCCGCACGAGCTGGCCCTGAACCAGGTCCGCCAGCGGTGTGCCCTCGAGATCGTCGATGGTCAGCGGGTCACGGCTCCGCGCCGCCTCCACGGCCTCGACGAACGGCGTGAACGCGCCGTCGCGGAAGCCTTGCGCCTGGCCCGCGCGGGCCAGGCGCCGCTGCAGCACGTCCGGGGCCGGCAGCGCCTCCCGGCGCCGGAGCTGGGTGGCGCGGCTCGGCAGCACCCCGGCGGGATGATCGACCCCCGCCACCACGCCGTCGGC
Organism: Aquisalimonas lutea; assembly: GCF_030409225.1. Taxonomy (GTDB): domain Bacteria; phylum Pseudomonadota; class Gammaproteobacteria; order Nitrococcales; family Aquisalimonadaceae; genus Aquisalimonas; species Aquisalimonas lutea. The sequence goes on along the minus strand of NZ_JAUFPK010000001.1, from coordinate 1,215,308 downwards.
CACCAGCGCCCGGAACGACGGCTCCAGCGCCTCCAGGCGCCGCAGCACCTGCTGCGCACCGGCGCCGGAGACCAGTACCAGGTGGCGCATGTCGGCACGACCGAGCGCGCTCCGCAACCGGGCGTCTTCCTCCTGGAGCGAGCGGGGCACCGGATTCATGGCGGCGGGATCGTCCTGCCAGAGGCGGTCGCCGTGGCCGGCAACGGTGCCGAGGCCGGCGACGGCGGCGGCCACCACCAGCCAGCGTCCCGCCCGCGGCGGCGCGGCATCCAGCCAGGCCGGCCCGGGCAGGTGCCGACGGGTCGGGGCCTCGGGGACGATAGCGGGTAGAAGCCAGCGCGTCGTCAGCGCCGCCGCGACCAGGCCGGCGGCGGCGAACACGCCCAGCTGCATCAGCCCGGCAACACCGCTCAGGACCATGGCGCCGTAGCCGGCCACCGTGGTCAGCGCGCCCAGCCGGATGGTGGGCCAGATGCGGATCATGGCCCGCTGCGCCGGCTCGCCGGAGCGGCGGTGGCTGAACAGGTGCACGGCGTAGTCCACCGCCACCCCGACCAGGGTTCCGCCGAAGGCCAGGGTCATGCCGTGCACGGAGCCGAACAGGGCGACAACCACCCCGGCGCCGGCGACCAGGGCGCTGAGCAGCGGCACGGCCACCAGGGGGATGGCGGTCACGGAGCGATAGGCCCACAGAAGCAACGCCACAAGCAGCACACCCCCGATCACACTGACCCGGGCGATGGTCGCCTGGATGCGCGCCCGGGACTGCACCGCGAACACCGGCTGGCCGGTGAGCACGAGCTCCAGGGACGCGTCACCGGCCGCTTCGCCGAACGCGGCCCGCACGGCATCGAGCAGGCGCTGCTGGGCGTCCAGGTCGGTGCCGTCGTGGCGGGACTCGATGACGAGCAGGGCGTGCTCTTCCTGGTCGGTGACCCAGATGCCGTTGCGGGTGGCCGGCGTGACCTCCGGGCGCAGCTGCCGGAGCACCGCGCGCAGCTCGCCGGTGGGATCGGCACGCAGCCGCTCCCGGTCGACCCCGCCCAGGAGGCCGGCCAGCTCCCGGCGGCGCTCGGCCAGGGCCCGGCGAAGCGCGTCTTCCCGGAACCGCTCCGGAGTGACCTCCGGGCTGAGCAGATACCGGTACGGCATCAGGGCGTCGAGACCGTCCGGCGCGGCGCTGGCCGGGCCGTTCACCACCCGCGCCACGCCGGGCTGCCCGGCGAGCTTCTGCCGCAGTGCCCGGCTCGCGCGGATGCGATCGGCGACCCCGCCGCCCCGGATGCCGGCGAGGATCACCCGCTCGGACAGGCCCGCCCGGAGCTCGTCGCGCAACGCTTCGGGGACATCCCCGCCCGGTGTCGGCACGAAGGCCGTCAGGTCGGTATCCACGCCGCCGCGCGCGAGCACCAGCGCCAGGACCGCGGCCAGCGCGGCGCACAAGCTGCAGGCGACGACAAAGGGCACCAGCCGGCGCATCGCTGCCACCACGGGCCCGCTCACCCGGCGCCGTCGCCGGCCCGACTGATGCGCATCAGCCGCCAGCTGCCGTCCGTCTCCCGGGTCTCGACCTCGCTGATCGCCCGACCGCGACCGCGGATGACGATACGCTCCAGGCGCTCCGCCAGCGCCCCGGTGGTCGGCCGGTAGGTCAGGGTCCAGTCGTCGTGCCCGCCCTGGAAGCGGATGGCGTAGTGCTCCCGCAGCGTGGCCAGATCACCGGCCAGCGTCGCCCGGAAGGCGGCGACGGCACCGGCCAGCGCCGGGTGCTCATGGATGTGCAGGCGCCGCTGGTCGTCGCCATCGCCGACCCGTACGCGGTCGCCGTGGACTTCCAGGGTCCGGCCGTCCGTACCGGTCACCGTCTTGCGCACGTAATCCGGGGCCCGGTAGACCAGCGTCCCGGTGCGCTCCACGGGCTCGGCCAGCAGCTCGTCGTGGTGCTCCTCCCGGAACCGGGCCCGGCCCCCGGTCACTTCGGCACGGGCCGCCATGAGCTCGGCCAGGCCCCAGTCGCCGTTGCCGTGCTCCGCCATGGACGGGGCCGGCGCGACCGCGGCGAGCGCCAGCAGCCAGGCACACAGGGCGCCCGCCCGATGGCATCGTGCCGGACGGCGGCTCATGAGCCGCCGTCCTCCTCCGGGGGCAGCACCGCCAGCTCGTCCGCCGATCGCCCCAGGGCAGCGGCATAGCGCGCCCGAATGCGTTCCGGCAACCGGCGGTAGACCCGCGCACGCAGGTGGCGCCGGACCCGCCAGCGGAACAGCCCGGTGGCCTGGGCCAGCGTGTCCGGATCCATGCGCTGCTGGTACATGTGCACCTCCAGGGGCGCGCTCTCGCCCGCGACGACCCGCTCCCGGGCCTCGGCGGCGAGGCGGCGGAACTCCTCCAGGGCCAGCCGGGTCACGGCTTCCTCGGCGTCCCAGCCCGAGGTCGCCTCGCGGCTGTAGCGCCCGTGGGCGTCGACGGCATACACCGCCTTGCGCTCGCCGGACAGCGTGGCGCTGCCGTGCTGGGGGACATCGTCACGCTTCATCGGGAGCCACCACCGTCAACAGCATGTACGCCGTGGAGAAGCGCCCGCTCTCGGGCACGAAGCACAGGATCCGCTGGCCCGGCTGCAGCGTACCGCCGTGGAACAGCTCCTCGAGCATCAGGTAGATGCTCGCCGCGCCGGTGTTGCCGCGCTCGCGGAGATTGGTGAACCACCGCTCCGCCGGGATGGGGAAGCCGATGCGCTCCAGCTCGGCGGCCACCCGGTCGCGGAAGTACTCCGAGGAATAGTGCGGCAGGAAATGGTCCACCTCGTCGGGCTGCAGCGAGCGCCGCCGGCGCACCTCGGAGAGCCCTTCGCCAACGGTGTAGCGCACGATCTGCTCGTTGAGCAGCTTGACGTCCTGCTTGATGGAGAACGCGCCGTCGGCGGCCGCGGCCTGGAGGCTGCCGTACTCGCGCCAGCCGGTGAGCCGCCCGTCCGCGCCCTTGTGGGCGCCGGCATACATGCACGGCTCCAGCTCCCCGGCATAGGACAGGCATTCGATCCAGTCGATGCGCAGGGACAGCCCGCGACGGGCCGGCGTGCCTTCCACCAGCAGCGCGCCGGCACCGTCGGAGAGCATCCAGCGCAGGAAGTCCCGGTCGAAGGCCAGCTCCGGGCGCCGTTCCAGGGCTTCGGCGTCCTCCGGCCCCTCGGCGCGCATGTGCCGCGACCACAGGTAGGTGGAGGCCAGCTCCGAGCCCGTGGTCACGGCGCGCCGGGCCAGCCCGGCGCGCACGCTCATGAAGGCGTACTTCAGCGCCGTCACGCCGGCCATGCAGATCCCCGCCGTGGCCGTGACCTCGCAGGCGGGACTGCCGAGCTCGCCGTGCACCATGACGCCGTGGTTGGGCATGAGCTGGTCCGGCGTGCTGGTACCGCAGACCAGCAGATCCATGGTCTCCAGGGCGAAGGCGTCGCCAGCCAGCGCGCGCACGGCCTCGGCGGTGAGCTGGGCGTTGTTGTGGGTGGGCATCCCGGTCTCCGGGCACAGGGCGTAGTGCCGCCGGCGGATGCCGTTGTTGCGCAGGACGATCCGGCGCGCCCGGGACGGGCGCTCGCCCACCTGGCCCAGGACCTGCTCCATGCGCTCGTTGTCCACCGGGGCGTTGGGCAGCACCCCGGACAGCCGGGTGATATAGGCCGCCGCCGTCATCGCTGCGTCTCCTCCAGCCGATGGCGCGCCGACCCCGAGGGCGCCTCCAGCTCGGCCCGCATCCGGCGCAGGCGCGGGGCCAGCAGCGGCTGGAGCAGGCGGCGCAGCACCAGGGTGACGGGAACCACGGTGGCGATCATGAGCACCAGGAATACCAGGTACACCGCCAGCACCGGCTTGCGCGCCGCCGAACCCGGCGGCCCCGCCCGGCGGACCAGCCGGCCCCAGATGCGGAAGCTGCGCATGCCGATGCGCTCGCTGGCGATGAGCCCCTCGTCGACGTGCACCGCGCCCAGGCCGTCGAGTACCGGGGCGCACCCGTCCACGCGCCCGGCGGCGACCGCTTCCGCGAGGGCGCGCCCCAGGCGCGGGGCTCGCTCGGTGATCTCGGACTCGGCCACGCCGGCACGCGGGAACACCCCCAGCCAGCGGTCCTTGCGTCCGGTGAACATCCAGCGCGGCGTGGTGAAGAACGTGGCCAGCGACGAGCCCTGGTCGACGAAGCTCACGTGATCGCTCAGCCGCGCGCCCGCCGCGGCCAGGTGCTCCTGCACCGCGGCCTGGGCGCTGAGCCACATGTTGCGGCAGGCCACCACGGTCACCACCGGTGTATCACGCAGCAGCCGCCGACCCTCGGCGGACTGCAGGAACGCGGTCACCGGCGGCGCCGGCGACAGGAACCAGACGGTATAGCCGAGAACGACCAGGTCGTAGCCGCGGTCCGCGTCCGCCGACAGGGGCTGCAGCGGCGGCGGGTCCTGGTACACGCACTCCGGGAAGACGTCGAGAAACCGCAACAGGGTCCACGGGAACGGCCAGGGGCGCTGCGGCGCCAGGGGCTGGTAGTCCACCTCCACGCCGTCGGCCGCCTCCAGCGGTGCCACCAACGCCTGCAGGATGCGGTGCAGCTGACCTGTCTGCGAATAGTAGACGACGAGTACCCTGGTCATGGTTTCCGTTTGCGCACCCTGCTGGTTCTTCGCTGCTCCGGCACCCGGCGGCATCCGCACGCACCGTGGCCGCCATCCGCCGGGCCGGCCCATGGAGCGTGTCACGAAACTGTCACCCGGGAACGGGGCAAGGATACCGCACCGCAGCGCACGCGGCATAGGCGCTCCGGCCCCCGCGGGCCCCCGGCCATTGCAAAGCGGCGGCTGTCACAGTAGCGTTCCCCTCCGCGCACAATGGATGGCCCGCGCGCAAGCCACTCGCAGCGGCACGGAACCATGGCCATGCACGATTCCTCCCCCAGCGAACCCGGGCACCCGGCAGCATCACCCGAGGTGCCCGGCTTCCGCCACCAGCACGCCGGCCACTGCGAAAGCGGCGTCGTCTCCGGGCTGCTCAGCCATGCCGGCCTGGCCATCAGCGAGCCCATGGCCTTCGGCCTGTCGTCGTCGCTGATCTTCGCCCACCTGCCGTTCGTGCGCGTCGGCGGCGTACCGCTGACCAGCTACCGCGCCCTGCCCGGGCACGTGCTGCGCGGACTGCGCCGCGCCGTGGGCTACCGCCTGGTACGGCAGCGCTTCCGCTCGCCGGCGGCCGCCCGCGCGGCCGTGGATGCGCAACTGCAGCAGGGCCGGCCGGTCGGGCTGCAGACCTCGGTGTTCTGGCTGCCGTACTTCCCGCGCGACATGCGCTTCCACTTCAACGCCCACAACCTCATCGTCTACGGGCGCGACGGCGACGATTACCTGATCAGCGACCCCGTGTTCGAGCACCCCCAGCGCTGCCCGGCGGACGCGCTGGACCAGGCCCGTTTCGCCCGCGGGGCGTTCGCCCCCCGGGGGCTGCTGTACTACGTCGAGGACGTCCCCGACCATGTCGACCTGGACCGCCACGTGCCCCGGGCGATCCGGCGGACGGTGCGCATGAACACCCGCGCGCCGGTGCCGCTGGTGGGCCTGCGCGCGATCCGCCGGCTCGCGGGGAAGCTGCGGCGGCTGCCCGAGACCAGCCGTGATCCGCGCTATCGCAGGCTGTTCGTGGGCAGCATCGTGCGCATGCAGGAGGAGATCGGCACCGGCGGGGCGGGATTCCGGTTCATGTATGCCTCGTTCCTCCAGGAGGCGGCGCAGCGGCTGGATGCGCCGCTGCTGGACGAGGCCTCGGCGGCCATGACGGATGCCGGCGATCACTGGCGCCTGTTCGCCGCGCGCAGCGCCCGCCTGTGCCGGGAGGAGACCAGCGGCGGCTACGGCGAGATCGCCGACAGCCTGCTCGCATGCGCCGAGCGCGAGGCCCGGGTCTACGCGCTGCTGGAGCGGTTCGTCACGCACACCGCCAGGTAGTCGCGGTCCAGGGGGTGCCTCTCCAGGAACAGCAGCGTGCCGGGCTCGCCGGAGGCCAGGAACCGGCACAGCACCCGGGCGCAGCCGGCCTCGTGGTAGCCGGGCCCCTCCGGGGCGAACCGGGCCCAGCCATCGGGTATCGCGGCCATTGCTCCGGCTGCGGCCAGTTGCTCGCCCAGCGTCAGAAGTAGCCTGCCACCGTCGCCGGTCGCCGCGGCCGCCTGCAGGGCGGCCTCCGGCGACCCCACCCGCCGCAGCCAGCGCAGGTGCCCGACCGGCCGGGCGCACCCCGGGTCCAGCCACAGCCAGCAGCTGGCCTCCGCCAGGGGCGTCCCCGCCGCCACCTGCAGCCGTCGGCGGTGGACCTCCGGGGGCCAGCTCGCCGCCTCCACGGCCCCCACCAGGAAAGGCGCGTGCGCGGCATCGTCGCCGAGCAGCTCCAGGGCCGCGACCAGGGAATCTGTCCCCCGGGCCAGCATCATGTTGGGGCCGTCCAGGCCGAGCTCCCGGGCCACGTAGAAACCGGCCATATTGCTGGAGACATTGATGAAATCGAAGGGCATGGGCGGCTGGTGCCCGCGGTACAGCGTCTCCAGCATGGTGGCGGAGTCGCCCACGTCGCCGTGGCTGCTCACCATGTACAGCCCCGTCTCCGGCGCCGGCCGCGCACGGGCCTCGTCCACGCAGGCCACGGCGCCGAGCAGCGCGATCTGGGTGAAACGGCTGATGCGCCGCTGCCGGCGCCCGGTCAGCGCTTCCAGCTCGCCGCGCCGGTTCTCGGGGGCATCCGACACCGGCCACTCCCGGGCCAGCGCAGCCCGTACTGGAATCCCGTCAGTCGCCATGGCGCTCGATCACGCAGGCGGTGTTGTTGCCGCCGAAGCCGAAAAAGTTCATCAGGAAGCGTCCGTGCCGGAGGTCCACCGGTGCCGCCACCGGCGTGACCCCGAGCTCCGGGTCCGGAGTCCGGAACCCCGCGCTCGGCGGCCAGAAGCCGGCATCCACGCAGGCCATGGTGGCCGCGATCTCGACGATGCCACAGGCGCCCATGGTATGCCCGAGGCCGCCCTTGAGGCTGGTCACCGGCGGCAGCGTTTCGCCCAGGCACTGCCGCAGCCCCGTGCACTCGGCCAGGTCGTTGCCCGGCGTGCCCGTGCCGTGGGCCTTGATCGCGGTAATCTCGTCGCCGTCTACCGCCGCGGCCGCCATCGCCGCCCGGATCGTGGCGGCGATGGACTCCGGCGAGGAGTTGGTCGGGGTCTCCGTATCGACACGGCTGGCGCCCCCGAGCAGCCGCCAGGGGGCGTCGGGCGTGTCCGGACCGATCACCATGGCACTGACCCCCTCGCCCAGGACCAGGCCGTCGCGGTCGCGGTCCAGGGGCCGGCCGCGGCCGCCGGAGAGCAGCATCAGCGAGTCGAAGCCGAACAGCGACAGCCAGTTGCTGCGCTCGACGCCTACCACGACGGCATGGTCCAGCGCGCCGCGGGCGATCATGCGCTGGGCGTGCAGCAGGGCATTGGCGCTGGACGAGCAGGCGGTGCCGAAATAGAACCGCGGCCCGCCCAGGCCCACCGCCTCCGCCAGCCGCTCCGGCAGCCGGCCGTGGCCGCCGGGGGCATCCAGGGGCACGGCGGCGGGGTCGTCGAGCTGCCCGCGGAACACCTGCTCGGCCTCGGCCACGGTGGACGACGAGCTGCCGACGAACACGCCGCACGCCTGCCGGGCCTCGCCCCGCAGTCCGGCATCATCCAGGGCCGCCGCGACCACCGGCGCCAGCACCTCCAGCAGGCCGGCCGGCGCATCCGCCAGCAGATGATAGGCATAGGCCGCCCCCGGTGCCATCTCCGGGCTCAACGTCGACGGCGCCGCCCCGCCTTGCCGCAGGCTGCGTGCCTGGGCCGCGGCGCCGTAGCCGCAGGCCGTCCAGGTGGCGGCACCGAGCACGGCGGCGGGCGGGTTGTCGGCGGCGACGGCCATGGGGGTTACTCGGGGCGCAGGTAGTCGGCCAGTCCGTTGACGGAATGGAGGATGCGACGCATTTCCTTGGAGTCGCTGATGCGTACGCCGAACTCGCGCTGGATCGCCATGGAGATCTGCAGTCCGTCCAGGGAATCCAGCCCCAGGCCCGCCTGGTCGCCGAACAGGGCCTCGTCGTCGGCGATCTCCGCCGCACTGACGTCATCCTTGCCGCACGCGTCGACAATCATCTCCTTGAGATACTGCTTGAACGCCTGATCGTCCGATCCCTTCATCGCCCCCACCTCGTCAGTACCGGCGCCGGCCGGCAGCCAGGGCCGCAAGGGCCCAGCTCACGGCGCCGAAGGCCGCAAGCATGGCGGCCTCCGGCAACACGTCCTGCCATTGCCCATAGCGCAGCAGGATGTCCCAGAACCCTTCAAGCCCCCAGGACATAGGCGAGACGTGGGTGAGCTGCTGCATGGCCGGCGGCATGACCGCCTTCGGCACCATGATGCCGCCCAGCGCCCCGATGATCAGGCAGAATACGCCGCCGCTGAGCGTCGCCTGCACCACGGTGCGCGAGACCGCGGCAATCAGCAGCGCCAGGCCCACGGCGGCGAGGCTCACCGCGGAGCCGATCAGCCACAGCCCGATGTAGCTGCTGCCGGGGTCCAGGCGCTCCCCGCCGGCCAGCGGCACCAGGAACACGCCCACCGCCAGCATCAGCACCAGCTGCACCATGTTCACCAGGTAGTAGGGTACCAGCCTGCTTCCCAGCAGCCACAGCGGCGGCGCGCCCATCTGCTGCAGGCGCCGCTGCGTCCCCTGGTCCCGCTCCACGATCAGGCTCGCGGCGATAGGCGCGACCACGAAGAACATGGAGAACACCAGCCACGCCGGCACGCTGTGCTGCACGGCGCTGGGAATCGTCGGCTCACCGCCGCCGGCGTGGGCCACGCGCTCGCGCAGGCGCAGGCCGCCGCCATCGGCCTGCGCCACACCGTCCGGGAGATGCCGCCCGACGGCCTGGTCCAGCACCCGGGACACGCGCACCCGCTCCAGGGCCGCCTCGGCAATGAGCGTGAAGGTCCGGCGCACTTCCGGCAGCAGGGCCGGCGCGTAGTACACCACCGGCACGTGCGCATCCGCCGGCGCGGCCTGCCGCCCCAGGGCCCGCTCGAACCCGGACGGGACGAACACGCCGATGCGCGCCTCGCCCCGCTCGATGCGCGCGCGCAGCCGCGCCTGGGCATCCGCGGCGGAGGACGCCGGCAGCGACGTGATGCCGAAGCGCTCCGCCCGCCCCAGCGCCCGGACCAGGGCCCGGGAGGCGGACGAATCCGAGGCGTCCGTCACGAGCACTTCCTCCACCGTGGAGCCGCCCATGCGCAGCGAGCCCTGCATCGCCAGGGACATGATCAGGATGAACACCACCGGCAGCAGGAACAGCAGCGCCAGCGCCTGGCGGTCCCGGAGCAGCAGCAGGAATTCCTTGCGGATCAGCGCGGCCGGCAGCGTCATCGCGGTCAATCCCGTAGCTGCCGGCCGGTCAGGCGCAGGAACAGGGCCTCCAGGTCCTGCTCGCCGTAGTGAAAGCTCTCCGGGCGCAGGTCATTGTCGCGCAGCAGGCCCGCCAGGGTCGGCAGCGCCGCCAGCGGATCGCCGATGTCCAGGGACACGGTATCACCGGCGGCGTCCACCACCAGAAAGGCGTCCGCCAGCGCCTCGAGCTGCCCGCGGCCGGGAGGCGCCGGGAAGCGAAGCGCCAGGGAACGCTGCTGCCGGCCCAGGACATCCGCCATGGCGCCGGTGCACAGCAGCCGCCCCTGGTCCAGGATGGCCAGGTGGTCGCACAGGTCCTGGACCTCCTCCATGTAGTGGGAGGCATAGATGACGGTGATGCCGCGGTCGGCGGCCAATGCCTCGACGGATTCCAGGATGAAACGGCGGGACTGGGGGTCGACGCCGGTGGTAGGCTCGTCCAGGCAGAGCACCCGGGGACTGCCCAGCAGCCCGATGGCTAGGCTCAGCCGGCGCTTGAGACCGCCGGACAGCCGCCCCGCCGACGCCCGCATGTGCTCGCCGAGCCGGGCGATGTCCGCAACCCGCGCCAGCTCGTCGGCGCGGGACCGGCCGCGGAATCCCCGCACGGCGGCAAAGATCTCGAGGTTCTCGCGGACCGTGAGACTGGGGTAGAAGGCCGGCTCCTGCGGGACCATGCCGATGACCGCCGGGCGGACCGCACCGCCGTGGGTGTCCGCGCCGTCGACACGCACGCTCCCGCGGTCCGCGCGGATCAGGCCGAGGACGATCCCGATCAGCGTGGACTTGCCGGCGCCGTTCGGGCCCAGCAGGCCGAACACGCTGCCCTCGGGCACCCGGAACGTCACCCCCTGCAGCGCCGGCGTATCGGCGCCGGGATAGGTTTTGCCCAGCTCGTCGACCTCGATCACGGCCTCACCCCGGCATGCATCGTCGCCCGCCCCGCCGTCCGGCGCGCCTGCACGCGCGGGCGACGACGGCGCGCATCATCGCGGCACGGAACGGGCGGCACCCCGTGCCGGGCGCGTATCGTACTACGCATGGCGGGACAAGTAATGCATGGCATGCCGCAACGCCCGGCGGGCCTGCTACACTTGGCGCCTCGCACCTGAGCCGAACGGGCCTCAGGCGGCGAATCCCACAGGCGCGGCAGGTGAACAGCATGGAGAACTATCTGGTCATTACGGCCCTGGGCGAGGATCGCCCGGGCATCATCAACCGTCTCGCCGGCGCGATCGCCGAGGCCGGGTGCAACGTGGTCGACAGCCGCATGACAGTGCTCGGCGGCGAGTTCGCGGTGATCCAGATGATCTCGGGACGGTGGGACGCGCTCGCCAAGCTGGAGACGGCGCTACCGGGCATCGGCGAGGAGCTCGGGCTGCACGTCCACTGGAAGCGCACCCGGGACCGCGATGCCGCCACGGACCTGCTCCCGTACGCGGTGGAGGTCGTGGCCATGGATCATCCCGGTATCGTGCACCAGCTCGCGCAGTTCTTCTCGGCGCGGGGCATCAACATCCGCGACCTCAGCACCACCCGGTATGCCGCCGCACACACGGGAACACCGATGTTCTCGGTGAACATCCTCATGGAAGTCCCGGGCAGCACGCAGATCGCGGTGTTGCGCGAGGAGTTCCTGGACTTCTGCGATCAGATGAACCTCGACGCCGTGTTCGAGCCCGTCAAGCACTAGGGGAGCCTGCGCAGCGCTCTTGTCGGGACGCCGCGGCACCGCGGACGTCACTCCGGATGGCGCTCCAGCGATGCCGGTTCCTCATCGGATTCCAACGCAGCCGCCGGATCGCGGCTGTCCGCCCGGGCCTCGCGCTCGGGCGGCTCACTGGGCCAGGCGTTGAGCACGGCCTTGATCACCGTGGCCAGCGGGATGGCGAAGAAGATGCCCCAGAACCCCCAGATCCCGCCGAAGAACAGGATCGCCACGATGATGGCCACCGGGTGGAGGTTGACCACCTCGGAGAACAGCACCGGCACCAGGACGTTGCCGTCCAGGGCCTGGATGATGGCGTAGGCAATCATCACCCAGGCGAACTCGGGGCCGAAGCCGAACTGGAAGTAGGCGATCACCCCGACGGGGACCGTCACCACCGCGGCGCCGATGTACGGAATGATCACGGACAGCCCCACCAGCAGCGACAGCAGCATGGCGAAGGACAGCCCGAGCGCGGTGAACACCACGTAGGTCACGATCCAGACGATGAGAATCTCCAGGAACTTGCCCCGGACGTAGTTGCCGATCTGGGCGTCCACCTCGTGCCAGACGGTGACCAGCAGCTCCCGGTCCCGGGGAAGGAAGCGGGCGAACCAGCTCACCAGCGGCCTCTTGTCCTTGAGAAAGAAGAACACCAGGAACGGCAGCAGCACGAGATAGACCAGCAGGGTGATCACCGCCACCACGGACTGGAAGGAGAACTGGGTCAGCACGCGCTGCCCCCAGTCCAGCGCCTCGCGCCGGATGGCGAAGATCAGGTCCGAGATCTGCTGCTCCGAGAACAGCTGCGGGTAGCGCTCCGGGAGCTGCATCAGCAGCGCCTGGCTGGTGCTGAGGATGCGCGGCAGCTCGTTGACCAGCTGCGTGACCTGATTGAGCAGCACCGGGATCAGGGCGAAGAATACCAGCAGCAGCCCGGTGAAGAAGACCAGGAATACCAGCGTCACGGCGGCGAGCCGCGGCAGGTGCCATTGCTCCAGCTTGCGCACCACGCCCTCGAGCAGATAGGCGACCACCAGGCTGGCGATCACCGGCGCCAGCATCTTGCCGAAGAAGATGATCACCGCCAGGCCGAGCAGCAGGACCAGCGCCAGGCCCGTCACCTGCGGGTTATCGAAGTGACGCCGGAACCAGTCGCGGATGAGCTGCATGAACCACTCCTTGGGCCCGAGGGAAAGGCGATCGGGTGGGTCGCATCATAGCGTGCCCCGGGGTTCGCGTGAAACGCCGCCCGCGGCCCGCTCCCGGAACCCCTTTTGCCGCTCCCGGTCCAAGCGAGCAGAATACATCGGATGTCCGGTCCGCGCCCACGGGGAGCCCATGGTCTACCGCGCCATTGTTTTCGTGATTGCTGTCGCCGCGGGTGCCATCGCCCCGGCCGGAGCCGCCGACGACCTGCGCCTGCCGGATCTCGGCAGCGCGGCCGGCGACACGCTGTCGGTCGCCGAAGAAAAGCGTCTCGGGCGCGAGCTCATCCGCGAGGTCCGCCGGCGCGTGCCCATCGTCGACGACCCGGAGCTGCGCGACTACGTCCAGGATCTCGGCGAGCGCCTGGTCTCCCGGGCCAACACGCCGGACATGGCCTACGAGTTCTTCGTCGTCGACAGCCCGGCGATCAACGCCTTCGCCATGCCCGGCGGCTACATCGGCATCAACCGCGGGCTCATCGAGGAAACGCGCTCGGAGAGCGAGCTGGCGGCCGTCATGGCCCACGAGATCGCCCACGTCACCCAGCGCCACATCGCCCGGCGCATGGCGAACTCCGAGGGGACCGGTCTACAGACGCTGGGCATCATACTGGCCGCGATCCTGATGGGAACGCAGGATGCCCAGATGGGCAGCGCCGCCGCGATCGGCGGCATGGCCGGTGCCATCCAGCAGCAGCTGAACTACAGCCGCGCCCACGAGCGGGAAGCGGACAACATGGGCATCCGCATCCTCGCCGATGCCGGCCTGGACCCGGAGGGCATGCCGCGGTTCTTCGAGCGCCTCGCCCGGGCGACCCGCCATCAGCAGCGCCCCCCGGAGTTTCTCAGCAGCCACCCGGTCACCGAGTCCCGGATCGCGGAATCGCGCGCCCGGGCGCGCGAGCTGGGCGAGACGGAAACACAGGAGAGCACGACCTTCGGGTTGATGCGGGCCAAGCTGCTGGTCGCCCGCGCCGACAACCCGGAAACCGCCGTTCGCCATTTCTCGGCGGACGAAGGGGCATTCGGCCTGGACGAGACGGCGAAGCGCTTCGGCCTGGCGCTGGCCCGCCTCGAGGCCGGGGATCCGGACCGGGCGGAACAGGGCCTCCGGGCACTGCTGGAGGAGCAGGGCGAGCACGCGGCGTTCTACATCGCCCTGGCCCGGGTGCACCAGGAGCGCGGCAATGACGAGGCGGCCCTGGAGACGCTGCAGCTCGGGCTCGATCTCTACCCGGGCGATTACGCCCTGAGCATCCACGCAGCGCGGGCCCTGCTGCGCCTGGACCGTCCCACGGACGCCCGGGCGCTGGTGCGCGAGCAGATCCGCCGCTACGGCGGCGACAGCGCGCTCCACCGCCTCCATGCGGAAGCGGCCACCGAGGCCGGGCTGGACTACGAGGGCATGCTTGCCCTGGGCGAGCACTACTACCACAAGGGCGACCTGCGCCAGGCGCTGGAGCAACTGGACCGGGTCGCGGATGCCTCCCAGGCCGATGTCCAGCAGCGGTCCCGGGCCGTATCCCGGCGTCAGGCCATTCGCGAGGAGCTGGAGCGGCGCGAGCAGTAGCCCCCTGCGCCCGCGGGCGCAGGGGTGCGGGCGCGGCGACATGGCATTCGCGGCCACGGGACGGGTATCCTGCAGCGGGCGCAGCCAACCATCGCATGGAGAGCATGGAACCCGACAACGACCAGACCGCGGAGCCGCTCGGCGAGCGGGCCTCCCACCCCCTGGCGGCCGCCTACCAGGCCTGGATCCAGTGGTTCGGGCCGCTGGCCGCGGCAATCGACAGCACCGATCCCGGGAGTGCCGAACGTGCCGATATCCTGGCGCAATGGCAGCCCGTGCCCGCGACGGCGCTGACCGCGATGCCGGAGCGGCCGGGCAACTCGCCCCTGGCGTCAGCGCTCCGGGCGCTGGTGCCCCTGCTGGGGCCTTGGAGCGGCCCGGCCGCGGCAGCCATGGAGCTGGAGTCCGCCCTCATGGAGGCCCACGATGCCGTGCGGCGGGCGGAAGGCGAGCTACGGCTGATCGCCGGGGAAGTGGACTCGCCCTGGCGCGCTCGGGTGCTGGAGCTGCCGCGGGGCGGTATCACCGCGGAGACCCTGGCCGAGGTGGCGTCCGAGCTGCTGGAGCAGGCGTGGGATCGGCGGCTGCGCGCCAGCGAGCACGCGGACGCGCTGGTCGCCGTCCAGCATGCGCATGCGCGGGTCCGCCGGGCCCTGGCGGCGTTCGCCGATGCCGTGAGCGTCGTGGCCGGGCTACCCACCGCCGCCGCCATGGACGAGCTCGAAGCAACCATCGACCGCATGGACCGCGAACGCGAGCGGGAGCTGGAGGCGCTACGCGAGGAAGTCGCCGGCCTGCGGGATCAGGTCCGGCGCCTGCAGCGCGGCGGACCACCGGAATGACGGCACCGGACCGTTTCTCCATCGGTTCGTCCACGCCGGAGCCACCGGGAGTGCCGGCGGACGGCGCCGCCCGGGAAGTCATCGCGGCGCGCTCGCCCTGGCGGCTGTTCCGCTACACCGAGGGAGCCCCGGACGGGCCGCCGGTGGTCATCATCTACTCCCTGATCAACCGGCCCGCGTTGCTGGACCTTGACCCGCAGCGCAGCCTCGTTCGCCGCCTGCTGGAGCAGGGCCGCGATGTCTACCTGCTGGCATGGGATGCGCCCGCCCGGTGGCAGCGACACCTCGGACTCGCGGATTACGCCCTGCGCTTTCCGCGCCAGGCCCTGGCGACGGTCTGCCGGCGCCGCGGGGTATCGGCGGTGGACGTCATCGGGATCTGCCAGGGCGGCGTGCTTGCCCTGTGCCAGGCGGCCGCCTACCCCGAGCGTGTTCGCCGGCTCGTGCTCGTGGCCACGCCGCTGGACCCCCACCAGGCGGATCATCGCCTGCTGCGCCTGGCCCGGGCCACGGATCCGGATACCCTGGAGCACAACGTCCCCGGGGAGGCGCTGTCTACCGCGTTCACGGCGCTGCGCCCCACCGACCTGCTGGTACGCCGCTACCGCCGATCCCGGGAGCAGTCCGGGGACGCCCGCCACCGGCGGTTTCTGCGCATGGAACGCTGGATGTACGACTGCCCCGATCAACCGGCTCGCATGCTGCGGGAGACCCTGGCCTGGCTGTACCGGGACAACCGGCTCGCCCGCGGCTGCCTGGTCCTCGACGGCCGGACCATCGACCCGTCGGCAATCCGCGCCCCCGTGCTGACCATCGCGGCGCGCCGGGATCACCTGGTCCCCGCGGAGACGGCCCTGGTCATGGCACGCTGGCTGTCTCCGCAGCAGCTCACCGAGGTGTGCGAGCCGGGCGGACACCTGGGGCTGTTCGTGAGCGCACGCGCGCAGACGGGGCTGCTACCGGGGATCGGCCGCTGGCTGGACGGCCGTGACAAGGCATTCGCGTTGCCGCGATACAACTCGCGGACATCGCGGCAGGTTCCGTCATCGCACCGTTATTAGTGCCCGGCCGGACACGGTGTTGCGACGCACCAACAAAAGTGGTTGCCAGAACGCGCACGAGCGTTACAATGCCCACTAGCGACAGGAAAGGGTCGCGCAAAAAAAAGCCCCCTCGGGTGAGGGGGCATAAAGGGCGACTTGGGAGTCGCCTGGAGGAGAAGCAGACCGGTCACGAGAACCGGGTAATCCAAGCTGGCTAAGCGCTCCGGTCTCCTGGCGAGACCTGACAACCACAAAACCCATTTGTTCCATAAGAAGAAGGGCGCATATTGCGGGGAGCGTCATCCGGGCGCTCCCTGAACTTTTCCTTCCTCATGTTGCTGTGCAACAGTCTATGCGAGACGAATCTGTCTGTCAACACTGTGACCGCATTTGTTTTTGAACTTACCTATCAGTAAGCAAAACCGCCCGGTCTACCCCGCGTCACATCAGAAGCTCGTGAACAACGCCCCGTTCACCGGGATATTGGCGCCGTTGATGTATTCCGACTCGTCGGCCACCAGGAACGCCACCACACGGGCGATCTCGTCCGGACGCCCCATGCGGCCCGCCGGCACCTGGGCGAGGATCTGCTCCTTGACCTCGTCCGCAATGGCCGCCGTCATCGAGGTGTCGATGTAGCCGGGCGAGACGGTATTCACCGTGATGCCCTTGCGCGCGCCCTCCTTGGCCAGGGCCATGCTGAAGCCGTGCAGGCCCGCCTTGGCGGCCGAATAATTGCTTTGGCCGAACTGGCCCGTCTGGCCGTTGACCGAGGAGATATTGACGATGCGGCCGAAACCGCGCTGCCGCATGCCCTCGATGAACTGGCGCGTGACGTTGAAGGCGCTGTTGAGATTGACGTTCACCACGGCGTCCCAGTCGTCCTTGCTCAGCTTGTGGATGAACGCGTCACGCGTGATTCCGGCCAGGTTCACCAGCACGTCCACCGGCCCGAACTCGGCCTCGACCCGCTCGGCCATGTTGGCGCAGGCATCGAAGCTGGAGACATCGCATTCGACCCAGCCGACGCTATACCCCTCCGCCTGCAGCGATTCCTGCCAGCCGGCGATATCCTCCTTCTGCGCATCCATGCAGGTGCTTACCACCTTGTAGCCGAGCGCCGCGAGATACCTGCAGACCTCGGTGCCGATGCCGCCATTGCCACCCGTAACCAGCGCAACTCGATTCGTCATGGGGCGTCTCCTGTATGTCCTCTTGCAACGCAATGCGGTTTGCTTGCCGGGCCGGTCGCAACGGCACACACGGCCGCGGAAACGCCGCCACCACGGCGGCGTTGTGCATTGCGTCATACCGTGGAATCGAGAATAGGGACAGGTGGATCACCTGTCAACTTTGAAGTTGACTACCTCGTCACATTTCCGGGCATACCGGCGACGCGGGTCCTTACCAACCTTTCAGGAAGTAAACGCGGTCCGGGGAAGGGCCGGAGCAGCCACCCCCGGGGCCGGCGGGGTCAGCTCCGGGACCCGGACGACTTCCTGCCGGTGCGCTGGGAAGAGGCATCGCCCTTGGCGTCCGATGAGCCGCCTTGTTCCGTCTTGCCGCCGTCCCGCCCCGGGTTGCCGTCGGCATCGAGACCGCTCATGCGGCGCCACACATCCAGATTCCGTTCCGCGATCTGGGTGAGCATGGTCATGGGATTGGCTTCCATGAAATCCCGCGTGTGCTCGCGCAGGGTGCGCTGCTGCTCGGCCCACATGTCCATGCTCTTCTCGAGATAGTCCGTCAGCAGGTTCTGCATGTTGCCCCCGTAGGAGCGGATGATCTGGGCCAGCAGCTCGCTACTGAAGATCGGCTCGCCGCCCTCCTCCTCCTCGCTGATGATCTGCAGCAGAATCGTGCGCGTGAGGTCGTCGCGGCTCTTGGCGTCCACGACCTGGAAGTCGACGCCATCGAGCACCAGCCGCTTGACATCGGCCAGGGTGATGTAGCTGCTGATCGCTGTATCGTACAGGCGCCGGTTGGGGTACTTCTTGATGATGCGAACGTCGTCGTTGCTCATGATCGGGATTACCCTTGCGCTCGGCTGCAGGGGCGGTCGCCCCCGCAGCCATGGCCAGTCAGTCAGCGGGAGACGGCGAGCGCCACCCCCTGACCGCCACCGATGCACAGGGTTGCCAGACCCTTTTTTGCATCGCGGCGTTTCATTTCGTGCAACAAGGTTACCAGCACTCGACACCCGGACGCACCGATGGGATGGCCCAGCGCAATGGCACCGCCGTTGACGTTCACGCGCTCCATGTCCCACTTGAGCTCGCGGCCGACGGCGAGTGCCTGGGCGGCGAATGCCTCGTTGGCCTCGATCAGGTCGAGATCCGGGATCTCCCAGCCCGCCCGCTGCAGGCACCGCTGCGTGGCGGGCACGGGCCCGGAGCCCATGATCGCCGGATCCACGCCGGCACTGGCGTAGGCGCTGATCCGCGCCAGCGGCTCCAGGCCCAGCTCCTCGGCCTTGCGCGCCGACATGACCACGACCACGGCGGCACCGTCGTTCAGCCCGGAGGCATTGCCCGCGGTCACCGTGCCCTCCTTGGCGAAGGCCGGACGCAGCTTGCCGAGCCCCTCGGCGGTGGTGCCGGCCTTGGGATGCTCGTCCTGGTCCACCACCACGGGATCACCCTTGCGCTGGGGTACCTGCACGGGGATGATCTCGTCGCGGAACCGCCCCGCCTCCATGGCCGCCACCGCACGCTGCTGCGACTGCGCCGCGAAGGCATCCTGCTCTTCACGCGAGATGCCGTATTTGTCGGCCAGATTCTCGGCCGTGGTGCCCATGTGGTACTGGTTGAAGGCATCCCACAGGCCGTCGCGGATCATGGTGTCGTCGAGCTTCCAGTCCCCCATGCGCTGCCCCGTACGGGAATTGGGCAGAGCGTGCGGCGCCTGGCTCATGCTCTCCTGCCCGCCTGCGACCATGATCTCGGCATCGCCCAGGGCAATCGCCTGGGCTGCCATGGACACGGCCTTGAGGCCGCTGCCGCAGACCTTGTTGATGGTCATCGCCGGAACGCGCTCGGGAATGCCGGCGTGGATCGCCGACTGGCGGGCCGGGTTCTGGCCGGCCGCCGCCGTGAGCACCTGCCCCAGGATGACCTCGTCGACCTGCTCCGGCGAGACGCCCGCACGCTCCAGCACGCCGCGGATGACCTGTGTTCCGAGCTGTACCGCCGTGAGGCTCCCGAGGGAACCGCCAAAGCCACCGACGGCGCTCCGCCCTGCCGCAACAATGACCGCCTCTTCCATACCTCACCTCCAGGATCTGTCGTTTCCGCCGGCGCCCCCGAGGGGCCGCCGGTGCGTGCGTGCCGGGGCCGAAGATTGCTGTGCCGTGACAGCGTCGTTATTCCGCCGGTCCCCTGGCAAGTATACTCGCAGCGCAGTCCCCTGACGCTCAACAAGCCACGGAGCCGGAATCGCGATGGACGAAGAGCGGAGCATCCTGGCCGGCAGTTCGCTGCCCTCGCTGCCCTACGTCAGCCACGAGATCCTGCTCGAGGTCAATGCCGAGGAGGCAGACCTGCGGGCCCTGACCCAGGCGCTGGGGCGAGATCCGGCCCTGGCGGCGCGGATCGTGTCCGCGGCCAACAGCGCGTTCTTCGCTGCCCAGGGCACGGTCCGGGGACTCGACGAGGCGGTCATGCGGCTGGGCCTGCACCGGCTGCGGACCCTGGCCACCTCGGTTCTGCTGCGCAACCGCTTCGATCCCGGCCACTGTCCGGGGTTCGATGCCGCGCATTACTGGCAGCACGCCATCGCCACCGCCAATGCCGGCGGCCGGCTCGCGGGCGCCGCCGGGCTGGACCCGGCTCCGGCGCAGCTCGGCGGGCTGCTGCACTCCATCGGGGTACTCCTGCTCGCGCACTGCTTCCCCGGCGAGATGGCCCGCGTGTTCGCGGAGCACCGGCGCAATCCGGAAGCATCCCTGGCCGCGATCATGCGCGCGCACCTGGACGTGGATCATCATGAGGCCGGTGCCATGCTGCTGCGGGAATGGGAGCTCCCCGTGGGCGTGTGTGCCCTGGTGGAGGGGCTCGGCAGCCGGCACGCCGCCACCGACCCCGGCCTGCTCGGCCTGTTGCGGGCCGCCGCGGACTGGGCGGCCGCCGGCTTCGCCGACGTGCCGCCGCGGCTCGCCGAACGCGGCCTCGGCGACAGGGCCCTGCAGTCCGTCGCCGCGGCCTGCCGCCGGGAGCACGAGGAGACGCTGGCGCTGGCACAACTCCTCGCCAGCTAGCACACCCCGCAATCACCGGCACGCTCGCCCTCGCTCGCCAGCCGCAGGAACGCCTCGGCCTTGTCCCGGGTTTCCTGGTACTCGGCTTCCTCGTCGGAGTCCATGACCAGCCCGCCGCCGGCGCGGTAGGTCATTTCGCCGGCGTTGCACACTACGGTCCGGATGGTAATGCTGGTGTCCATGGCGCCGTCGTAGCCGATATATCCGATCGCCCCGCAGTACGGGCCGCGACGGCTCGGTTCCAGCTCGGCGATGATTTCCATGGCCCGCTTCTTCGGGGCGCCGGTGATGGACCCCCCGGGGAAGCAGGCACGCAGCAGTGCCGGCGCGTCCACGCCCGGGCGCAGGCGCCCCTCCACCACGCTCACCAGGTGGTGCACGCTGGCGAAGCTCTCGACGCCGAACAACTGCGGCACGCGAACGCTGCCGGGCCGGCACACCTGGCCCAGGTCGTTGCGCAGCAGATCGACGATCATCACGTTCTCGGCGCGATCCTTGGCGCTGGCCGCCAGCTCCTCGGCCAGCCGGCGATCGCGGTCCGGGTCGCCATCCCGGGGGCGCGTCCCCTTGATGGGCCGCGCCTCCACGCGGTCGCCGGACAGCGCCAGGAACCGCTCCGGGGACAGGCTCAGGACGTACCTGTCACCGGGCAGCGCAAGCCAGGCCCCGTGGGGCGCCGGGGTCCAGCGGCGCAGCCGGCAGTACGCATCCCAGGGGTCGCCGGTGTACCGGCACCGGAACACGCGGGCAAGGTTCACCTGGTAGCAGTCGCCGTCGCGGAGATACCGGCGCACGGCGCGGAACGCCCGCCCGTAGCCATCGCGTCCCGGCTCCTCGGCGAGCGGTCCGGCCCGGAACCGATCCGCCTCCGGCGGGGCGGCCGCCTGCAGGCGCTGCCACAGGATTCCGGCCGCCCCGGCGCCGCCCGGGCGCTCCGCCAGCACGGCCCGGCGCTCGTGATGGTCCAGGACGACGGCGCAGTCGTAGATGCCGACGCACAGTTCCGGGAAGTCATCCCCGGGCCTGGTGTCGCCGCGGCCCACCACCTCGGCGTGGCCCAGATCATAGCCGAAGCAGCCTAGCGCCCCGCCGCTGAACGGCAGCCCCGGGGCGGCCTCCCGGCGCGGCCCGAGCAGCGCCCGCAGCTGCTGCCAGGGATCCCCCGACACACGCCGCCAGCCGCTGTCATCGCCCACCCGGCAGACGCCGTCCTGGCAGTGGAGTACCGAGCGCGGCAGCGCCGTCATGACATCGAAGCGACCCTGGGCCGCAGGCGCGCCGCTGTCCAGCCAGGCAGCCCCCGGAAGATCGCGCAGGCGCGCGAACAGCGCGGCCGCATCGTCCGGGTACGGGATTGCGTGGAGCTTGCAGCGGCTCATCGGCGGGCCTCCGGGCAGGCGGAGCGGCGGTATTCCGCGGCCGGGTATTGCGACAGCAAAGAAAAATGTCTCATCCTGATTGTTATTGCGAATGGTTCCAGCGCCGCACGCCCTGCCCCGCCCGGATAACAGCATGGAGGATGAAGAAGATGAACGATACCACGCAAGACGCAGCCGCCGCCTACGACAGCCAGCCGTGGCTGGCATCCTACGGCGAGGGAGTGGCCACCGAGTTCCAGCCGTTGCCGGATCGCAACCTCGGGGACCTGGTCCGGCGGCTCGCCCGGGACTACAGCGACCGCACCGCGTTCGTCACCTGCCTGGACAGCGGCCTCCACGGCGCGCTGACCTTCGCCGAGACGGACCGCTACGCCGACGAGTTCGCCGCCTACCTGCGCTTCGAGCTCGGCCTGGAGCCCGGCGAGCGGGTGGCCGTGCAGCTGCCGAACTGCTCGGCCTACCCCGTGGCCGCCTTCGGCATCTTCAAGGCCGGGCTGGTGCTGGTCAACGTCAACCCGCTGTACACGCCGCGCGAGACCAATCATCAGCTCAGCGACAGCGGCGCCCGGGCGCTGGTGGTGTTCAACCTCTTCGGCGGCAACCTGCGCGACGCCATCGCCGGCACGGATGTAGAGAACGTCGTCATGGCCGGGCCCGCGGAGTTCTTCCCGACACTGCGGCGCCTGCTGGTCAACACGGTGATGAAGCTCAAGAAGATGGTCCCCGAGCCCACCGCCGAGACAACGCCCCTGCCGGACGCCCTGCAGGCGGGCCGCCCGCACGTCGGGCGGCTCGAGGACCCGGTGCCGCGCTCGCCCGACGATCTGGCGGCGCTGCAGTACACCGGCGGCACCACCGGGCCGGCCAAGGGCGCCATGCTGACCCACGCCAACCTGCTGGCGAACCTGGCGCAGACCCAGGCCGTGTCGGCACCGGTGATCGAGCCCGGCAGGGAGACGGTGCTGACCGCGCTGCCCCTCTACCATATCTTCGCGTTCACCAATAACCTGATGGGCTTCTACTACAACGGCTGCCGCAACGTCCTGTGCCCGTCGCCGCGGCCGCCGAGCAACCTGCGCAAGGCGTTCGAGAAGTTCGAGATCACGCAGTTCGCCGGCGTCAACGTGCTCTTCCACGCCCTGGCCAACGAGGACTGGTTCCGCAACAATCCGCCGCCGCTGCGTCAGACCGTCGCCGGGGGCACGGCGCTGCACGGCGCCGTGGCCGAGGAGTGGAAGAAGCTCGTCGGCGACATTCCCTGCGAGGGCTACGGCCTCTCGGAGACCAGCCCCGTGGTCACCGTCAACCAGCCCAGCGGCCGGATCAAGCTCGGCACCATCGGCCTGCCCGTGCCGGGCACTATCGTGCGCATCATCGACGAGGACTGGAATCCGGTGCCGCCGGGCGAGGTGGGCGAGCTGGCGGTCAAGGGGCCGCAGGTCTTCCAGGGCTACTGGAACAAGCCGGAGGAGACGGCGGCCGTGCTCCGGGACGGCTTCTTCCGCACCGGCGACATGGCGGTAATGGACGACGAGGGCTACTTCCGCATCGTCGACCGCAAGAAGGACATGATCGACGTCAGCGGCTTCAACGTCTATCCCAACGAGGTGGAAGAGGTGCTCAGCGAGCACCCGGACATCGACGAGGCGGCGGTGATCGGCATCCCCAACGAGGACACCGGCGGCGAGACGGTGCGCGCCTACGTGGTCACCCGCAACCGGGAGCTCACCGAGGCGGACGTCATCGAGTTCGCACGCAAGAACCTCACCGCCTACAAGGTCCCCAAGGAGGTGCGCTTCACCGACGATCTGCCGAAATCGGCGGTGGGCAAGATCCTGCGCAAGGACCTGCGCAGCCGGGTGCTCGGCGAGCAGGGATAATGTCCCGACTCCCCGGGGTGGCGGTGCGGCACCCCGGGCTCAGTGACCCAGCAGGACCTGCTGGACCTGGGCGATCTCCTCCCGGGCCTCGGCAAGCAGGGAGCCGCCGTCGCCCGGGCCCAGCTTCGCCATGCCCAGGCGCCGGTATGCCGCCGTCTCGGCGGGAGCAGGCACGTCGGCACCGGGCTCGTCGGCCAGCGCCTGGAGCTGCGCCAGCATCACCAGGTCGCCGTAGTCACCACTGTCCGCGTCCCGGTGCCACTCCTCCGCGGCCAGGGGTACGTTCACCATGTCGTCCGGGAAATTCCAGCGCCGCAGGATCATGGCGCCGACCTGGCCGCGATAGGCGGCGACCGTCTGCTGCAGGCGCGCCGGGTTGCTCACCAACTCCGGGTAGTGACCCGCATTCGTGAGCATCGGGATGACGCCGATGTCGTGGACCAGGCCGGCCAGCATGGCGCGCCCGGCATCGAAGCCGTGCAGGCGGCGGGCCATGACCTGGGAGATGGCGGCGATCAACGCGCTGTGCATCCACAGCTCGGTCATGCGCTGGTTGATCAGCGGCTGGTCGGAGCTGAACACCGACTTCAGGGTAACCGCCATGACCACCTCGCGGGTGGTCCGCAGGCCCAGGCGGGTAATGGCCGGCGCCAGGGAGTCCACCTGGGTCTGCCCCCCGTAGGCGGCGCTGTTGGCGGTCTGGATCAGCCGTGCGGCCAGGGGCGGGTCCGCCTGGATGATGCGGGCGACGTCCGCGGCGCCGGCCTCCTGCTCCTCGACGGCATGGCGCACCTTCAGCGCCATGTCCGGCATGCTCGGCACATCGAGGCGGTCTTCCATGAGGTCCTCGAACAGCCGGTAGAACAGCCCTTCGCCGGCGTCCCCGCTGTCCGCGTTCACCACGCCGACGTCGTACTCGGGCAGGCGCGTGGCGGCGAGCACCGCCTCCACCTCCTGTCGTGGCAGGCGGATCAGGCGCACCTCGGTACTGGCCAGGGCGTGATGGCGGTACGGCTCGTCGTCGGCCAGGGGCTCCGGGTACACGCCCGCATCCCCGGTTCCGGTGAGCGTCCGGCGGTTGCCGTCGTCGTCCACCAGCACCACGGCCCCGGACAGCACGTAGCGGGTCCAGCCATCATCACCGCCCTTGCGGAAGATGACGCTGCGCGCCGGGTGGTCCTCCAGCTCCACCACCTCGGCGAGCTGCCGGACGGCCTCCTGGGGCAGATCCCGGAACGGGATCAGCGTTTCGAGTACCTCTGTGCCGATGGCTGCCATGGTTGCATGCTATGGTTTCGGACGGGTTATTCCGGACGCTACCACAGGGAGGGCAAGCGCAAGTGCGACGCATCTCACAGCCCCGGCATCCACACCGAGCTCCCGCCGCCCGATGGGCTGGCTGAGCCGGCTGCGGGCGTCCTGGGGTCCCGGCCGGGGGGTTCGGCTCAACCTCGCGCTCCAGGGCGGGGGCAGCCACGGCGCCTTCACCTGGGGGGTGCTGGATCGCCTGCTGGAGGAGGGCCGGATCGGCTACGAGGGCCTCAGCGGAACCAGCGCCGGGGCGCTCAACGCGGCGGCGTTCGCCAGCGGCCTGCTCGCCGGCGGCCGGGACGAGGCCCGGGCCAGCCTGGAGCGCCTCTGGCGCACCGTCAGCGAGCAGGCGCTGGGCGGGCCGCTGCAGGCCACGCCGCTGGACTACCTGCTGCTCGGCTGGAACCGGGACTGGTCCCCCGGCTTCGTGCTGGTGAACAGCCTCAGCCGCATGGCCTCGCCGTACCAGCTCAACCCCGGCGGCTACAACCCGCTGGTCCGCATTCTCGAGGAAACCGTCGACTTCGAGCGATTGCGGCAGGACCGCCGCGTGCGGATGTTCGTCGCGGCGACCCGGGTGCGTACGGGCGAGGCGCGCATCTTTCGCAACGGCGAGCTCGACGCCCGCGCGGTGGCGGCCTCCGCCTGCCTGCCGCTGCTCTTCCAGGCGGTGGAAATCGACGGCGAGGCCTACTGGGACGGCGGCTATACGGCCAATCCCGCGCTCTGGCCCCTGTTCCTCGAGTGCCGGTCCCGTGATCTCCTGCTCGTCCAGCTCACGCCGCCGGAACGCCCCGAGCTGCCCACGCGGGTGGCGGATATCGTCGACCGCGCCAACGAGATCGCCTTCAATGCCAACCTGGTCCGCGAGCTGGAGCTGCTCGGCCTGCTCCGCGGCGGGCGGGCGGCGGTGTCGCCGGCACTGCCGTGGCGCCGCCACCGGCTCCACGCCATCGACACGGGGACGGTCACCGAGGGCATGGGCCGCAACAGCCGGATCAACCCGGACTGGCACTTCCTGTGCCATCTGCGCGACGAGGGGCGTGCCCGCGCGGACGCGTGGCTACAGGCGCACGGTGCCGCACTCGGGCGCCACAGCTCCATGGCGTGAGGCCCGGGTGTCCTTTACCCAACAACGCAACGAACCCGGGTTACGGGACCCTACGACTGCTCGCCGGCGGCTTCCGCGGCCCCGCCCTGCTCCTTGGTGCCGGCGGCGCCGGCATCGCGGCGGGCCGCCCAGGCGCGCAGCTGCCCGACGATGCCCGCAGGGAAGAAGTACACGCTGAGCACGAACAGCACGCCGAACCACAGCAGCCAGCGCTCCTCGCTGAACAGCGCGGCGGCCGGCTGCATCAGGGGGACTTCCGCTATCCACCCGGAGAGCACGCCCAGCAGGTCCTGCAGGTAGGTCTGCGCGACAAGAAACACGGTGGCGCCGATCACCGCCCCGTACAACGTGCCCATGCCGCCGATGACGCACATGAGCAGGACGAACACCGCCAGCTCGAAGTCCAGGGTCACCCCCGGGGTGATGTAGCGTGTCACCAGCGCGAACAGCACGCCGGCGACGGTGGCGAACGCCGAGGCCACCACGACCACGGCCGTACGGTAGAACACCGTGCGGTAGCCGAGCGCCTCGGCGCGGAACTCGTTCTCCCGGATCGCCATGAGCACCTTGCCGAAGGGCGAGTTCACCAGGCGCAGCATGAACAGGAACAGGCCCGTGGCCAGCACGAAGCTCACGTAGTACATCAGCAGCTGGCCGTTCATGCGCACGTCGAACAACGCCTCCCGGGTGACCTCGCCGACGGCCAGCGGATTCGTCACCACCCCCCAGAGCCAGTTCAGCAGCGCAAAGCCGGTGCCGCTATGCTCCATGCGGAACGCCGGCCCCAGCTCCCGGGGCACGGCCACGCGCATGCCGTCCTCGCCGCCGGTGATGTGGTAGAGCTGGTTGACCAGCACCATGAACGAAAAGGCGATGGCCAGCGTCACCAGCGCGAAGAAGATCGCCTTCACCCGCAGCGACAGCAGCCCCAGCAGCAGCGCGGTGATCACGGATACCGCCAGGCTCGCCCCGAGGCCGACGAAGATGGCGGTGAAACCGCTGCCCATGGTGTCCAGGGCAATGGCGACGCCGTAGGCGCCGAAACCGAAGAACATCAGGTGCGCGAACGACACCACGTGGGTATAGCCGAGCATCAGGTCGTAGGAGGCGACCACGATGATGAAGATGCAGATCATGCCCATGGTGCGGAAGGCCACGACCCCGTCGAACAGGAACGGCCCCAGTCCCAGGCCCACGAAAATGGCGACCAGTAGCGCCGTGAGAATGCGGCTGCGCGGGTAGTCGCCGGAAAGAATCCAGTCCATCATTGCCTTTCCTCAGTGCCGGAGAACGGGGATCAGCCCCTGGGGCCGCCACATGAGCACCGCCACCATGAGCCCCACCGTGGCCACGCCCGCGAGCCGCGGCTCCAGGTAGCCCACGTACAGGTTGATCAGGCCGACGAGAATCGCGCCGTAGAAGCAGCCGGTCACCGACCCCAGGCCGCCGAGAATGATCACGACGATGACCATGATCATCAGGTGCTCGCCCATGTGGGCATTGACGATCTGCTCGTACATGCCCCACATGGCCCCGCCCAGCCCCGCCAGCGCCGAGCCGGCGACGAATACGGCGAGAAACAGCATGCGGATCCGGTAGCCGTGGATCTCCACCATCTCGGTGTTCTCCACCCCGGCGCGGATGAGCACGCCGATCTTCGTGCGGTTGATGATGAGCTGCATGACCCCGTAGAGGATCAGGCCGACGACCACCGCCATGAGCCGGTAGATCTCGATGGCCGCACCGCCGATCAGGGGCACGCCCTCATTGATGATCACGGCGCCGCGCAGCAGCTCCGGCCGGGACACCGGGATGTCCGTCGACCCCCAGATGACCTGGATGAGCTGGACGAGGATGATCGAGCCGCCGATGGTCACCAGGATCTGCTTGAGGTGATTCCCGTACACGGGCCGGATCACCACCCGCTCGAAGAACACGCCCAGGGCACCGGTGACGACCATGGCGTACACGAAGGCGAGCAGCAGCAGGCCCGCGGTGAGGACCAGGCTGCCGCTGCCGCCCCAGCCCGATAGCGCCGCCACCACCGTGGCGCCGCAGAAGGCGCCGAACGAGATGAACCCGCCGTGGGCCAGGTTGAGCACGTTCATGAGCCCGAAGGTCAGCGTCATCCCCGAGGACATGATGAAGATGAGCAACCCCATGGCCATGCCGCTGACCGTAAGCGTGAACCAGGTCTGGATGTCCATGCGGAACAGCCGGACCAGGCGGGGTGCCTCCCCGGCCGCATCCTGCCAGGGCGCCGCGATGATGCCGTACGGCACCACCGCCAGCAGGAGGGTCACGCCCGCCAGCAGGCCCAGCAGGAAGAAATGCGGATAGCCCTCGCGGAAGGCGGACAGGCGCCGGCGCAGCCCGCGTCCCGCGGCAGGGTCCGTCGCCGTTGAAGTATCGGCCGTCATGTTCGCTCCCCTTACTGGTGGGCCCCGAGGCTGAGCCCCAGCAGCTGCTGCTGCAGTGCCTCGTCCTCGGCCAGGGCCGCCATCCGGCCCGTGTGCACGATGCGCCCGTCGTCCATCACCGCCACGGACTGCCCCAGGGCACGGGCAAAATTGAAGTTCTGCTCGACCAGCAAAATGGTGGCCTCGCGTTCCTTGAGCTCACGGAAGGCGTCGCGCAGATCGTTGATGATCGACGGCGCCAGCCCCTTGGTGGGCTCGTCCACGAGCAGCAGCTCCCGGGGCTCGATGATGGCGCGGGCAATGGCGAGCATCTGCTTCTGGCCGCCGGAGAGATTGCCGGCCGGCTTGTCCCAGAAGCGCTTCAGCGGCGGAAACAGCTGCTGCACCCAGTCCAGCCGTGCCGGATCCATGGGCCCGCTGGCGGCCGCCAGCTCCATGTTCTCGCGCACGGTCAGGAGCTGGAAGATGCCCATGTCCTCCGGAACGAAGGCGACGCCCCGGCGCGCCACCCGCGGCGTCGCCTCGCCGGTGATGTCCTCGCCGTTGAAGCGCACCTGCCCGCGGGAAACCTGCGTCAGCCCCATGATCGTCCGCAGCGTGGTGCTCTTGCCGGCGCCGTTGCGCCCCAGCAGCACCGTGAGCTCGCCGCGCGGCACCTGCAGGTCGACGCCGTGGAGGATGTGGTACTGCCCGATATTGGCGTGCAGTCCGGTGAGTTCGAGTAATGCGTCCGCCATGATGCCGGTCTCGCTGTCCGTTCGCGTCACGGCCCGGTCGCCCTCAGGCGCCCTCGGCCTCGTCCTGCGGGATGCCCAGGTACGCCTCCTGCACCACCGGCGAGGCGATGACCTCCGCCGGCTCGCCGTCGGCGACGAGCTCGCCGTTGTGGAGCACGACGATGCGATCCGACAGCGAGCGCACCACGTCCATCTTGTGCTCCACCAGCAGCACCACCTTGTCGCCGCGCTGCCGGATCTCGCCGATGAGGTCCAGGATCACCGGGACCTCGTCCACGCTCATGCCGGCAGTGGGCTCGTCGAACATGAACACCTCCGGCTCCAGCGCCAGCAGCAGGCCCACCTCCAGCTTGCGCTGGTCGCCGTGGGGCAGCCCGCTGACCACGTAGTCGGCGCGGTGCTCCAGGTGAACCTGCCGGAGATACTCCATGGCACGGTCGGTGACATCCTGCCGCCGGCTGTCCATGGTCCAGAAGTTGTAGCCGACCTTCTGCCGGGACGAGACCGCGAGCCGGCAGTTCTCCAGCACCGTCAGGTTCGGGAACAGGTTGGTCAGCTGGAACGCGCGCCCCAGCCCCCTGTCCGCACGCGCCGGCGCGGCCAGGCGCGTGATGTCCTCGCCCCGCAGCAGCACCTGCCCGCCGGTGGGCCGGAGCTGGCCGGAGAGCAGATTGAACCAGGTGGTCTTGCCGGCGCCGTTGGGGCCGACGATGGAGGTAAGCGTACCGGGGTAGAAGCCGCAGGATACGTCGTGCACGGCGATATGACCGCCGAAGCTGATGGTGAGATTGCGGCTCTCGAGTACGGGCTGAACCGTTGCCATGACGCCCCCTCGTCCAGGCTGGTGCCGGGCCGGGATCCATGCCGCACCCGGCGGCGGGGCCGTTCGGCCCCGCCGCGAGGGTCTTCCGGCACGGATCACCGGGCTCAGTTGCGGATCGGGATATCCAGCTCTTCCTTGGTGAGCTCGTCCACCAGCACGGGCACGCCCACGGTCTGCGTCTCGTCACCGGCGAACCAGTCGCTGCGCTCCTGGGCCTCGATGCGGAAGTGGTACATGGACTGCATGGCCTGGTGGTCCTCCGGGCGGATGCGCATGGGCCCCTTGGGCGTATCGAACTCGAGCCCCTCGAGCGCGGCGATGAGGTCCTCGGTATCCGTGGAGCCGTCGGTCTCGCGCAGGGCCTCGGTAATGGCGATGGCCTGGGCGAAGCCCTGGGCGGTGAAGAAGTCCGGCGCCGCATCGTAGCGGTCGTAGTGCTGCTCCACCAGCCAGTCGTTCATGTCGTTGTCCGGGGACTCGAAGTAGTAGAAGGTCGCCCCTTCCATGCCCTCGAACTCCGAGTAGCCGACCATGGCCGGCAGGATGTTGCCGCCGGTGCTCATGGTGATGCCGTAGCGCTCCGGCTCCAGGTCCTGGATGCGGCCGAAGGGATTCGTCTGCCCCGCCCAGATGCCGAAGATGTACTTGTCGGTGCAGTCGTCGCGGCCCCGGAGGGACTCGAACAGCCGCTGCGCGGCCGCCGTGAAGTCCGTGGCGTCGGTGGGCAGGTACTCCTCGTGCACCACGCGGCCGCCCTCGGCCTCCATGGCCTCCTTGTACGCCGCCACGCCGTCCCGGCCGAAGGCGTAGTCCTGGGCGATGGTGGCCACGCACACGCCCTCCTCGCCGATGGCCACGGCGTTGGATACGGCGTCCTGGGACGAGTTGCGCCCGATGCGGAAGATGTAGCGGTTCCACTGCTCGCCGGTGATGCCGTCGGCGACGCCCTCGGGGATCATGATCCGCTCCCACTCCTGGGCGATGGGCAGCATCGCCAGCGCCACCCCGGAGGAGATGGAGCCGACCACCATGTGCGCGTCGTCCTCGCCGTAGGCCTCCTGCGCCAGCGCGCGGGCACGCGAGGGGTCACCCTGGTCGTCCTTGCGGATGATCTCGATGGGCCGGCCGGCGACCTCCATGCTGCCGTCGGTGGCGTACTCGAAGCCCATCTCCATGCCGCGGGATGTCTGCTCGGCATACGCCTCGAGCGGCCCGGAGAACCCGGAAATGTGGGCAATTCGCACCGCCTCCTGGGCACCCGCGGCACCGGCGGTCAATACGGAGGCCGCCACTGCGGCCGTGGTGAGCAATCGGTTCATGGTCCTCTCCTCCCTGGCATACAGCTGGGTATCGCCTTATGTGAAGTGCTTCCAGTCCCCGCCTGTGCAGCCGGAAATGAGCACTGATTCAGTTATTTTCCACGCCGCCACCCTTGCTGCACCGGCATTTGCGGCTGCCCCTCGCGTCGACGACGGGCAAAACATGACGGCGACGTCACCTCAAGACTAGGCCCTCTCGGCCCCGGATGCAATACTTCGCGTCAGCGGCCGGGCGACCCCGGCCCGCCGCGGCGCGGACAATGGCAAGTTTTCTGCGGGGCACGACACTAGTAAGCTCCCGCACCAGGCAGGGGCCGCCTGCGCCGGTGCCGCAGGCGGCCCGGAACCGGCACGAATCGAGGGAGTGGCATGGCAGGTCACAGCAAGTGGGCCAACATCAAGCACAAGAAGAAGGCGCAGGACGCCAAGCGCGGCAAGATCTTCACCAAGATGATCCGGGAGATCACCGTCGCCGCCCGGCTCGGCGAGCCGGACCCGGACGCCAACCCGCGCCTGCGCCTGGCAGTGGACCGCGCGCTGGCGGTCAACATGCCCAAGGACAATATCGAGCGGGCCATCAAGCGCGCCGCCGGGCAGGACGAGAACGCCCACTACGAGGAGCCGCGGTTCGAGGGCTACGGCCCCGGCGGGGCCGCGGTGATGGTCGAGACCATGACCGACAACCGCAACCGCACCGTCTCCGAGATCCGGCACGCGTTCAACAAGCACGGCGGCAACCTGGGCACGGACGGCTCCGTGGCCTTTCTGTTCACCCACGCCGGGGTCATTACCTTCGCCCCGGGCACGGACGAGGACCGGGTCATGGAGCTGGCGCTGGAAGCCGGCGCCGAGGACATCGTCACCAACGAGGACGGCTCCATCGAGGTCCTCACGACGCCGGACACCTACATCGAGGTGCGCGACACGCTGGTCAGCGGCGGCCTGGAGCCGGACGATGCCGAGGTCACCATGCGCCCGTCCACGACGGTGAGCCTGGCGGGCGATGACGCGGTCCGCATGGTCAAGCTGCTGGAGCGGCTGGAGGATCTTGACGATGTGCAGCGCGTCTATCACAACGCGGAGATCGCCGAGGAGGCCTACGCCCAGGCGTAGGGCCGGCCCATGACGCGCGTACTCGGCATCGACCCCGGGTCCCGCGTGACCGGGTACGGCATCGTCGACGCCGAGGCCGGCCGCTACGCCTACGTGGACAGCGGCGTCATCCGCACCGGGGCGTCCGCGTTTCCGGAGCGCCTGCGGGTGATCTTCACCGACCTCGTGGCGCTGATCGAGCAGTACCGGCCGGCGCTCATGGCCGTGGAGCAGGTGTTCGTGCAGAAGAACGTCAGCGCTGCCCTGAAGCTGGGCCAGGCCCGGGGCGCGGCGCTGTGCGCGGGGACCACCCGCGGCCTGGAGGTGGCGGAGTATACGCCCCGGGCGGTCAAGCAGGCGCTGGTGGGCACCGGCTCGGCGGAGAAGGCCCAGGTCGCCCACATGGTGGGGCAGCTCCTGGGCATGGACCGGCGTCTCGCCGAGGACGCCGCCGACGCCCTGGCGGTGGCGCTGTGTCACGTCCACCAGACCCCCTTGCAGCAACGCATTCGGGACACCCGCGGGAGACGCGCATGATCGGACGCCTCATGGGCACGCTGGCGGCGAAGCAGGCCCCGGACCTGCTGGTGGATGTCCACGGCGTGGGCTACGAGGTCCAGGCGCCGCTGTCGACCTTCTACGAGCTGCCCGCGGTGGGCGAGCAGGTCACCCTGCACACGCATCTGGTGGTGCGCGAGGACGGGCACACCCTCTACGGCTTCGGCTCGGGCCGGGAGCGGGAGCTGTTCCGCGCCCTCATCCGGGTCAACGGTGTCGGCCCCAAGCTGGCGCTCACGCTGCTGTCCGGCATGCGGGTGGAGGATTTCATCCAGTGCCTGCAGCAGCAGGATGCCACGCCGCTGACCCGCATACCGGGGGTTGGCCGCAAGACCGCCGAGCGGCTGGTCATCGAGATGGAAGGCCGGGTCAAGGCCCTGGTCGGCGGCGTCGCGCCGGTCGCGGACAGCACCAGCGCGGCGCCGGCCGCCGACGGCGCCGTGGCCGAGGCGGTCAGCGCCCTGGTGGCGCTGGGCTACAAGCAGGCCGAGGCGGCGCGCCTGGTGGACAACGCCGGCGAGCCCGGGCTCGCCAGTGAAGAACTCATCCGCAGAGCCCTGCAAAAATCCGTAAGATAGGGAGCCTCGAGACTCCAGCTCAGGACGGCCTCATGATCGAACCCGACCGTGTCGTCACCGCCAACGCGTCACCGGAAGACGAAGCGCTGGACCGGGCCATCCGGCCGAAGCAGCTGGCCGACTACGTGGGCCAGCCGGTGGTACGCGAGCAGATGGAGATCTTCATCGAGGCGGCCCGCCGCCGCGGGGACGCCCTGGATCACCTGCTGATCTTCGGCCCGCCGGGCCTGGGCAAGACGACCCTGGCGCACATCATTGCCCACGAGATGGGCGTGAACCTGCGCCAGACGTCCGGTCCGGTGCTGGAGAAGGCCGGCGACCTGGCGGCGCTGCTCACCAACCTGGAACCCTACGACGTGCTGTTCGTCGACGAGGTCCACCGCCTGAGCGCCGTGGTGGAAGAGGTCCTCTACCCGGCCATGGAAGACCACAAGATCGACATCATGATCGGCGAGGGCCCCACCGCACGCTCCATCAAGCTGGACCTGCCGCCGTTCACCCTGGTGGGCGCGACCACCCGGGCGGGCCTGCTGACCGCGCCGCTGCGGGCGCGCTTCGGCATCACCCAGCGGCTGGAATACTACGGCGAGGACGACCTGGCCGGAATCGTGGCGCGCTCGGCCCACCTGCTGGCGCTGAGCATCGACGACGACGGCGCCCGGGAGATCGCGCGCCGGTCCCGGGGCACGCCCCGGATCGCCAACCGCCTTCTGCGGCGGGTGCGCGACTATGCCGAGGTGCGCGCCGACGGCCGGGTGACGGGGACCGTGGCGGACCAGGCCCTGCGCCTGCTCAACGTGGACCAGACCGGCTTCGACGACCAGGACCGGCGGCTGCTGCAGACCATCATCGAGAAGTTCGACGGCGGCCCGGTGGGCGTGGACAACCTGGCGGCGGCCATCGGCGAGGAACGCGGCACCATCGAGGAAGTGCTGGAGCCGTTTCTCATCCAGCAGGGCTACATGATGCGCACGCCCCGGGGCCGGATGGCCACCGCCAGCGCCTACCGCCATTTCGGCCTGGCCCCGCCGCCGGGCAGCGAGGCGCCCACCGGGGACCTGTTCTCCGGCAGTACCGACACCCCCTGACCGGGCGCACCGCCATGAGCCTGTACCAGCCGAAATCCACGCTGAAGCTGATCCTTTACGGGTTCGGGTTCGTCAGCCTGCCGCTGATCATCGCGCTGGGCTACGCCGGCCTGTACGTGGACCGGCTCGCCAACCAGAGCCAGCATGCCGTCTACCAGGCCGTGCAGGCGATCACCGCCAGCCGCCAGCTCAACGACCTGCTCACCACCATGGAGCGCAGCGGCCGCCAGTACCTGATCCTGGAGGAGGAAGAGCTGCTCGAGAACGTGCGCTCCACCCACGAGCAGTTCCAGGAGACCATCGAGCGGCTCCACCGGCTGCCCCTGGACAATGCCCACCGGGAGAACGTGGACGACCTGGCCGAGGCGGAGGCGGCGATCTTCGAGCGTATCACCGCCTCCGAGACCTCGGACGTGGACCAGCTCGCCCTGGCCCAGGAGTTCATGTCGCTGACGCAGATCAGCCAGGAAGTCCTCTCCGGGAGCAACCGCATGGTGGACCGCGAGGTCCGCACCATGCGGGATACCGCCGCCACGGCGCAGCAGCTGCTGTTCTGGCTGGCGCTGGCCCTGGGGCCGCTGACGATCATCTCCGTGGGCTTTTTCACCACGCTCATCGCGCGGCCCATCCGGCAGCTGGACCACATCATCCGGCGGCTCGGCGACGGCGATTTCCACAAGCCCATCCGGGTTCGCGGTCCGCAGGACCTGCAGTACGTCGGCGAACGCCTGGACTGGCTGCGCCAGCGCCTGCTGGAGCTGGAGGAGCAGAAGACGCGCTTCCTGCGGCACGTCTCCCACGAGCTCAAGACACCGCTGACGGCCATCCGCGAGGGCGGCGACCTGCTCGGGGACCCGTCCGTGGGAGAGCTCAACCGGGAGCAGCAGGAGATCGCCGAGATCATCACCGGCAACACGCAGCAGCTGCAGCGCCTGATCGATGACCTGCTGAACTTCAGCACCGCCCGGGATACGGCGGAGAGCCTGGAGCTCGGCCGCACCCGCCTTGCCCCCCTGATCGAAGAGGTCGCACGCAACCACAAACCTGCCATGCTGTCGAAAGACCTCCATCTGCAGACCGAGCTGCAGGATCTGCATCTGCGGGCGGATGCGGAGAAGCTGCGCACGATTGTGGACAACCTGCTGTCGAATGCCGTGAAATTCTCCCCTACAGGTGGGCGCATCCACGTCTCTCTTGCGCGGGAAGGGGGGCAGGTGGCGCTGACCGTCACCGACGACGGGCCCGGCATCCCGCTGGAGGAGCACGAGGCCGTGTTCGATGCCTTCTTCCAGGGCCGGACCCGTGCGGAGGGCTACGTCAAGGGCTCCGGCCTGGGCCTGTCCATCGCCCGGGAGTACGCCGAGGCCCACGGCGGACGGATCCGGCTGCAGCCCGGCGAGACCAGCGGCACGACGATCCGGGTCGAAATCCCCCTGGACGCACAGCGAGTCGATCCATGAGCAACACAACCGGATGGGTGCGCGACAAGCGGAAGACCGGAGCGCGGCACAGGCTGGCGTGGCTTCTGCTGCCGCTGCTTCTCGGCGGCTGCCAGGCCATGACGGAGCACTGGTGTGAAACGGCGGACTACTGCCACCTGTCGCCGGAAGGCGACGAGCAGCCCGCGACCGACGGCCTTCTGGACTATGCCCTGATGGTCGACGCCATGGACGAGCTCACCCTGGAGGCCGAGCGCGGCCGCCTGGAGGAGGCCGTCTCCGCCCCGGTATGCACCAATGACCATGTGCGCCTGGCCCTTGTGACACGGGCCTCCGAGGGCGAACAGTCGCTCTCCGACGAGGCCCTGGCGGGACTGGCCGCATGCACGGACCACACCGGCGATACCCCGGTGCGCGCAGCGTTGGCATCCATCCTGCATGACGCACACCTGCAGCGGGCGTCCAGCCGCACACGCATCGCGGAACTGGAACAACAGCTCGGGGAGCAGCGTACAAGGAATCAGAATCTCGAAGAGCAGCTCGAGGCGCTGAAGTCCATTGAACGCAGCATTATTGAACGGGACCAGGACTAGCCGGCCGCGTCCGCCGGGCGACCGCAGCGGCGCACGGAAACGGTCCTGGCTCCCGGGCCAGCAGTACGCAGGAGATCGACATGACCGATCGACACAGCATTCTCCTCGTGGATGATGACCCCGGCCTCCTCCGGCTCCTGTCCATCCGCCTGAAGTCCGCGGGCTACAGCGTGACCGCGGCCGAGAGCGGTGAAGAAGCCCTGGCCAACATGTCCGCCGCCCGTCCCGATGTCGTCATCACGGACCTGCGCATGGACGGCATGGACGGGCTGGCGCTGTTCGAGGCCATCCACCAGGATCACCCCACTCTGCCGGTGATCATCCTCACCGCGCACGGGTCCATTCCGGATGCCGTGGAAGCCACGCGCAACGGCGTGTTCAGCTTCGTCACCAAGCCCTTCGACAGCCAGAAGCTGCTGGAGCAGGTCGCCGCCGCCCTGGAGGTCTCCGGCGGCACCAGCGATCAGGCGGGACCGGCGGACGACGACTGGAGCCGTGACATCATCACCCGCAGCGGCACCATGAAGAACGTGCTGAGCAAGGCACGCATGGTGGCCGACTCCGATGCCAGCGTGTTCATCCGCGGCGACAGCGGCACGGGCAAGGAGCTCCTCGCCCAGGCGGTCCACCGGGCCAGCCGGCGCGGCGACAACCCGTTCATCGCGGTCAACTGCGGCGCCATCCCGGAGCCGCTGCTGGAATCCGAGCTGTTCGGCCACCGCAAGGGCTCGTTCACCGGCGCCACCCAGGACCACCAGGGCCTGTTCCAGGCGGCCGACGGCGGCACGCTGTTCCTCGACGAGATCGGCGACATGCCCCAGCCGTTGCAGGTCAAGCTGCTGCGCGTGCTCCAGGAAAGCCACGTACGCCCGGTCGGGGCCACCGCCTCCCAGCCCGTGGACGTGCGCATCATCTCGGCCACCCATCGCCAGCTGGAAGAGGAGATGCACGAGGGGCGCTTCCGGGAGGACCTGTACTACCGCCTCAACGTCGTCTCCCTGGAGCTGCCGTCTCTGGCCGACCGGCGCGAGGACATCCCGCTGCTGGCCAAGCACTTCCTGCAGACCCTGGCCCAGAAGTACGACAAGCGCGCCCGGAGCTTCGCCCCGGACGCCATGGAACGCCTGGTCAGCGCACCGTGGCCGGGCAATGTCCGCCAGCTCTACAACGTGGTGGAGCAGAGCGTGACCCTGTCGACGACGCCGGTGATCCCGGACAGCCTGGTGCAGTCCGCCCTGCGGGACGAGCCGGGCACGATTCTGCCCTTCGCCGATGCCCGGCGCCGGTTCGAGAAGGACTACCTGGCGCGGCTGCTCCAGACCACCGGCGGCAATGTCAGCCAGGCGGCGCGCCTGGCCCAGCGCAACCGGACCGAGTTCTACAAGCTGCTGCATCGCCACCAGATCGATCCGTCCCTGTTCAAGGCCTCGACATCGAGCCATTGAGCGCGCCGTGTCGCCCGACGGCGACACCGGAACCGCGCCACTGGCCCGGGCCGGAGGCTCTACCGGGCCATTTCTGTCGCCGCCGGGCGACAGGGTCCTGGAGCCTGCGAACACGCCCGGCGGTTGTCGCCCCCCGGGGATGGCTTTACATTGGACGCGCTCGGCCATGGCCACTCCGGTGGCGGCCAGCGAACGCCACCCGACAAGAGGCAGCCCGTGAGCGAGACCGGTTTCAGTTGGCCCGTGCGCGTCTACTATGAGGACACCGATGCCGGCGGCGTCGTCTACCACGCCAACTATCTGCGGTTCTTCGAGCGGGCCCGGACCGAGTGGCTCCGCGCCCTCGGTGTCAACCAGGACCGCCTGCGCCGTGAACACGGTCTCGTCTTCGTGGTCCACGACATGAAGGTTCGCTTCCACCGGCCCGCGCGCTTCGACGACCTGTTGCAGGTCACCTGCGAGGTCGTCACCGCCCGCCGGGCCAGCGCCGGTTTCCGGCAGCGGATCCTGGCGGACGGCCGGGCACCGCCGCTGTGCGAGGCGGAGCTGACCGTGGCGTGCATCGATGAACGGTTCGCGCCGCGCCCCATTCCCGAAACGATCCGAGCGGAGATGCAGCATGGAAGGTGAGTTGTCCATCGTCAGGCTGGTGCTCGAGGCCAGCCTCCTGGTTAAGGCGGTCATGCTGATCCTGATCATCGCCTCGATCGCTTCCTGGGCGCTGATCTTCCGCAAGCGCGCCGTCATCCGCGCGGCCTCCCGGTCCGCCGAGGATTTCGAGGACCGCTTCTGGTCCGGCGGCAACCTGGCGGAGATCTATGCCCGGGTGGGCTCCTCGGAGGAGGCCGACGGCGGCATGGAGCGCATCTTCCGCGCCGGTTTCCGGGAGTTCTCGCGCATGCGCAAGCAGGGGGCGGCGGCCGATGCCCAGGTCGAGGCCTCGCAGCGGGCCATGCGCATCAGCCTGTCCCGGGAGGAGGACGACCTGGAGGCGCACCTGCCGTTTCTCGCCACGGTGGGCTCCACCAGCCCCTACATCGGGCTGTTCGGCACGGTCTGGGGCATCATGAACTCCTTCCGGGCACTGGGCGTGCAGCAGCAGGCGACGCTCACCACCGTGGCGCCGGGCATCGCCGAGGCGCTCATCGCCACGGCCCTGGGGCTGTTCGCCGCCATCCCCGCGGTGATCGGCTACAACCGCTACGCGAGCTCGGTGGAACGGCTGTGCAGCCGCTATGAGACCTTCATGGAGGAGTTCATCAGCATCCTCCAGCGCCATGCGCACACCCAGGCGGCACAGCAGAAGAGCCGGGAAGCCTGACGATGCGTCGCGCCCAGCGAACCAAGCGCAAACCCATGGCCGAGATCAACGTCGTGCCGTACATCGACGTGATGCTCGTGCTGCTGGTGATCTTCATGGTCACCGCCCCGCTGCTCTACCAGGGCGTGGACGTGGACCTGCCCCAGGCCGATGCCGAGCCGCTACCCCAGGACGCCGAGGATCCGGTGATCGTTACCGTGAACCGGGACGGCGAGCTCACGGTCAGTATCGGCAGCGACCCGGACAAGCCGGTCAGCGCCGAGGAGGTCACCGACCTGGTCAGCCGGGTCATGCGCAACAATCCGGACACCCCCGTGCTGGTCCGGGGCGACGAGGCCGTGCGCTACGGGCGCATTCTCGACGCCATGGCCATGCTCCAGCGCGCGGGCGTGCCCCAGGTCGGCATGATGACGCGACCATCCGCGGACGACGACTAGGACCGGGATCCGAGCCATGCGCGACCTGCTGGAGATGCTGTCCACCTGGCGCTACGTCATCTACTCGGTGGTGGTGCACATGGTGGCGTTCGCGGTGATCGGCATCCAGATCAGCGGTCCGTCCGTGGTGCAGCCGCGGGAGACCCCGGAGATCATCAACGCCGTGGCCGTGAACGAGCAGTCGGTCATGGAGCCCATCCGGGAGCAGCGCCGCGCCGAGCAGGCAGCGCGCGAGCAGGCCGAGGAGGCGCGCCGCCGGCAGCAGGCCGAGGCGGAGCGGCAGCGCCAGGCCGAGCAGCAACGGCAGCGTGAAGCCGAAGAGCGCCGGCGCCTGGAAGAGCAACGCCAGCAGGAGGCGCAGGAGCGCGCGCAGCGCGAGGCCGAGCTGCGGCGCCAGCGGGAGCAGGAGCAGGCCGAGCAGCGACGCCAGCGAGAGGAGGCGGAGCGCCAGCGCCGGGAAGCCGAGCGGCGCCGGCAGGAAGAAGCCGAGCAGCAGCGCCGCGAGGAGGAGCAACGCCGGCAGGAAGAGGCCGAGCGGCAGCGGCGCGAGGAAGAACGGCGCCGGCAGGAGGAGGCGGAACGCCAGCGGCAGATGGAGGAGGAAGCCGAGCGGCGACGGCAGGAAGAGGCCGAGCAGCGACGCCGTGAAGAGGAGCGGCGCCGGGCGGAGGAGCAGGCAGAGCGGGAGCGCGAGGAAGCACTCCAGCGCGAGGCCCGGGAGGAGCAGCTGCAGCGCCGGGCGGAACGGGCCACCAGCCGGCTGGCAAGCATCTGGCAGCGGGAGGTGGAGAGCGCCTGGACCCGGCCGCCGGGCTCCGACCGGGGGCTGAGCGCCGATGTCCGGGTGCGCCTGCGCGCCGACGGCGAGGTGATCAGCACGGAAATCAGGCGCAGCAGCGGCAGCCCGTCCTTCGACCGCTCCGCCGAGAACGCCATTCACCGTGCATCGCCGCTGACAGTCCCGGATAATGAGGAAATCTTCCGGCGCGCCGGCCTGAACAATTTCGTTTTTCGATTCACCCCGGACGGATGAACATGCTGACAAGATTGCAACGCCTGGCAGGCACAATCGCGGCGCTCGCGCTGCTCTCGGGGCCCGTGCAGGCCGACGAGCTGGTGGTCGAGATCACCCGGGGCGCCGAGGCGGCCCTGCCCATCGCCGTGGCCGAGTTCGGTGACGACGGCAACGAGCTGCCCGAGGACATCGGCGCCATCATCCGGGCCAACCTGTTGCGCAGCGGCCAGTTCGATCCGCTGCCGCCGGAGGAGTTCATCGACAACCCCACGCGCAGCGACGAGGTGCGCTACGAGAACTGGCGCGCCCTGGGCGTGGACAACCTGGTGATCGGCTCCGGCAGCCGGAGCGACGACGGCTACCGCGTCCGCTACGAGCTGCTGGACGTCTACACCGGCGAGCGCCTGCTCGGCCGCAGCTACAACGTCGGCCAGGACTCCCTGCGCACCCTGGCCCACGTGATCAGCGACAACATCTACGAAGAGCTGCTCGGCCGACCCGGTGCCTTCAACACCATGATGGCGTACGTGGCGGTGGACGGCGAGGGCGACGACCGCGAATACCACCTGGTGGTCGCCGACGCCGACGGCCACGATCCGCAGTCCATCCTGAGCTCGTCCCGGCCGCTGCTGTCGCCGGCGTGGTCCCCGGATCGCGAGCGCCTGGCCTACGTCTCCTTCGAGGGCCGGCGCTCGGAGATCTACGTCCAGAACGTGCGCTCCGGGGAGCGGCGCGCCATCGCCAGCTTCGAGGGGCTCAACAGCGCCCCGTCCTGGTCCCCCGACGGCTCGCGCCTGGCCATCACGTTGTCCCGGGACGGCCAGACGGACGTCTACATCCTGGACGTGGAAAGCGGACAGACCCGCCGGGTCACCGATCACTTCGGCATCGACACCGAGGCGGTCTGGGGCCCGGACGGCGAGCAGCTCTACTTCACCTCGGACCGCGGCGGCAGCCCGCAGATCTATCGCACCGACATCAACGGCGACAGCGTCGAGCGCGTCACGTACCAGGGCAACTACAACGCCTCGCCGGACATCTCGCCCTCGGGCGACCGGCTGGCGATGGTGCACCGGACGGACCAGGGCTTCCGCATCGCCGTGCAGTACCTGGACAGCGACCGCTTCGAGGTGCTCAGCGACGGGCCGCAGGACGAGAGCCCGAGCTTCGCGCCCAACGGCGCCATGGTGGTCTACGCCACGCAGCAGAATGGTACCGGGGTGCTCGGCACGGCCTCCCTGTTCGGCAGCGCACGCAACATCATGGCAACGGAAGGCCGCACGCTCCGTGAGCCGGCCTGGTCTCCCAACTGAATACACACCCGATCCACTCCGCAACAGAGGGAATGACGACATGGACAAGACGACACCCCGACTCACCTGGCTCCTGGTACCCGCCCTGGCCCTGCTGCTGACCGCCTGCGCGACGCCCGGCGACGAGGAGCGCGTGGCGGACGAACGCGAGCAGGAGGGGCTCACGGAGGAGGAGCGTGCCGCGAGCCCCGAGGAGGACGAGGGCGATGACGCCCGCGTGTGGAGCCTCGAGGACCGGGATGCGCTGGAGGGCGAGGAGCTCCAGGAAGCCCTGGACGACCCGGACAGCCCCATTTCCGAGCGCATCGTCTACTTCGCTTTTGACAGCAGCCAGATCCCGGATGAGCATATGGATATCCTGGAGTCCCACGGGGATTTCCTGGCTGACCATCCGGCGCAGGAGATCGTCATCGAGGGCCATACGGACGAGCGGGGCTCGCGCGAGTACAATCTCGCCCTGGGCGAGCGGCGCGCGGAAGCAGTCAAGCGCATTCTTCTGCTCAACGGCGCCACCGAGGATCAGCTCGAAGTGGTCAGCTACGGTGAAGAGGACCCGGCCGTCAGCGGCAGCACCGAAGAGGCCTACGAGCAGAACCGTCGCGCCGAGCTGGTCTACCAGCGCTGACGCGACGCACCGGCGACAGCATCACGGAGGCGCGGAAATCCTATGAGCGTACAACCCCAGGGCAGCCCGGGCCGTCGTTTCGGTCGCACCACCGTCATCACCGTGGCACTGGGTCTGGCAATGGCGGCGGGCACCGCCGCCGGCCAGGATCTGGAGGAACGGGTCGAGCGCATGGAGCGGCTGCTGGACTCGGGCGCCCTGGCGGACCTCAGCAACCGGCAGGAGCGTCTGCGCGAGGAGGTTTCCCGGCTGACCGGGGAGCTGGACTCGCTCAGGCAGGAACTGGAGAACCTGCGCCAGCGCCAGCGCAATCTTTTCCAGGACCTGGACGACCGCATGCTGGAGCTGGAGCAGGCCCGGGAGAGCCAGGGTAGCCGGACACCCACCGCCGGCGACGGCACGCTCCCCGAGAGCCCGGAAACACCGGAGTCCGAGGACGGCACCGGTGCCGGCGAGCCCTCGAATGATGACAGCGGGTCCGCATCCGGAGACAACGGGGGCAACGGGGGCGATGGCGGAAACGGGAACAGCGAGGTCGCCGGCGTCTACCGGGAGGCCTTCAACCTGCTCCGCGACGGTGACTACCGGCGTGCCGCCGACGGCTTCCGGGAGGTCATCG
This sequence comes from Aquisalimonas lutea, assembly GCF_030409225.1. Lineage (GTDB taxonomy): Bacteria > Pseudomonadota > Gammaproteobacteria > Nitrococcales > Aquisalimonadaceae > Aquisalimonas > Aquisalimonas lutea. Next base: position 1,172,092 of record NZ_JAUFPK010000001.1, on the reverse strand, counting down.
ACAACTACCCGGACAGCGAGTACGTGGACAACGCCCGCTACTGGCTGGCCGAGACGTTCTATGTGGAGCGGAAGTTCGACAAGGCCATGGAACATTTCCAGCAGCTCGTCGATGACCCGGACAGCAACAAGCACCCGGACGCCCTGCTCAAGGCCGGCTACATCCACTACGAGCGCGAGGAGTGGGAGCAGGCACGGGAGCGGCTGGAGGCGGTACGCGAGCAGTACCCCGACACCACCGTGGCCAGCCTCGCCGGCGACCGTCTCGAGCAGATGGACGAGCAGGGGCGCTAGGCGAGCGAAACGGGACATTAACCATGACAGAGGCCGCCACCGCAGTACGACTGCGCATCACGGAGATCTTCCATTCGCTGCAGGGCGAGGCGCGGACGGTGGGCTGGCCCACGGTCTTCGTGCGGCTCACCGGCTGCCCGCTGCGCTGCCATTACTGCGACACGGCCTATGCGTTCCACGGCGGGGAGACCCGCTCGCTGCCGGAGATCCTCGCCACGGTGCAGGGCTACGGCAGCCGGCACGTCACCGTGACCGGCGGTGAACCCCTCGCCCAGCGCAAGGGCTGCCACGCCCTGCTCCAGGCCCTGGTGGATGCCGGCCACGAGGTCTCCCTGGAGACCTCCGGGGCCATGGACATCGACGGCATCGACCCGCGGGTCAGCCGGGTGGTGGACATCAAGACACCGGGCTCGGGGGAGCAGGCGCGCAACCGCTGGGAGAACCTGGAGCTGCTCAACGGCAACGACCAGGTGAAGTTCGTCATCTGCGACCGCGCCGACTACGAGTGGGCGCGGCAGGTGATCGCCGACCACCGCCTGGCGGAACGCTGTGAGGTCCTGATCTCGCCCAGCTTCGGCCAGGTCGCGGCCCGGGACCTGGCCGACTGGGTGGTCGCCGACGCCCTGCCGGTGCGCTTCCAGCTCCAGCTCCACAAGCTCGTGTGGGGCGACGAGCCCGGACGCTGAGCCATGACGGCCGATCTCCACCACGCCGTCGTGCTGCTCTCGGGCGGGCTGGATTCCGCCACGGTGCTCGCCATGGCCCGCGCCGACGGTTACCGCTGCCACGCCATCAGCTTCGACTACGGTCAGCGCCACCGCGCCGAGCTCACGGCGTGCCGCGAGGTGGCCGCCTCCCTGGGCGCTGCGGATCACCGCACCGTGCGCCTGGATCTCGGCGCCATCGGCGGCTCGGCCCTCACGGATTCGTCCATCGACGTGCCGGAAGCCCCCTCGGAAGGCATACCGGTCACCTACGTCCCGGCCCGCAACACGGTCTTCCTGTCGCTGGCACTGGGCTACGCCGAGGTGGTGGGCGCATTCGACCTGTTCATCGGCGTCAACGCCGTGGACTACTCCGGCTACCCGGACTGCCGCCCGGCATTCATCCGCTCCTTCGAGGAAACCGCCAATCTCGCCACCCGGGCGGGGGTCGAGGGGACGGACCGATTCCGGGTCCACGCGCCGCTGAGCGAGCTCAGCAAGGCGGCGATCATCCGGCGCGGTATCGACCTGGGGGTGGACTACTCCCGCACCGTCTCCTGCTACCAGGCGGACGACGAGGGCCGGGCCTGCGGCCGTTGTGACTCCTGCCGCCTGCGCGCCGCCGGCTTCCGCGACGCGGGCGTCGCCGACCCGACCCGGTACCGGGCGCACGGCGAGGAAGGAGCCGTTTGACAGCCGGGGCAGTTTGCGTATGATCCGCGGTCGGTCCCCGGTGCTCCGGGTACCGCCGCAACGGGCAGAGCATCGTCGGGCCGTTAGCTCAGTTGGCAGAGCAGCTGACTTTTAATCAGTTGGTCGTAGGTTCGAATCCTACACGGCCCACCAATCAAATCAGATACTTGCAGCCTCCCTCCTGACTTGACCGAGGCCCAAATAAGGACATAAGTAAGGAGATTGGGCAGCGGGTTGACAGAGAGTCCTTCTACTGTATGTTCAACCGCACCTTCATCCATGGGGTGCGGTCATGAACAACGCAGACGCCAAGAAGCAACTTGTCGCGATGGTCGAGCGCGCCGCTATTGGCTGGTACGACTCGGTGCGTGAACCACTTGCTGAAAAGCCAGAAGCCGACGATGCGGCAACCAGGCTCAAGCGGTTGAAAATATACGTTGAAGATCTACCTGAAGATCACCCGTGCTTCAGCACCTTGCGGTCGGCTTGGGCGCGTGACCATGGCTCCCTTGTACCCCACCCCGAGGTCGAGGTGGTGCTAGAAGAACTCGAAGAGTACGGCCAGACGACCGAAGACCCAGAGGGCTTCTGCAAGCGGCTTGCCCACGAACTCCTGACACTGAGCGACGCCAAGCCCATACAGCACCAAGCTATTGATGCTCAATGGCTGCGTGCGTCATAGGTGCCAGGCGGGCGGCGCTTGACAGAGAGTCCTTCTACTGTACGTTCAGCTTCACCTTCAAACCGCGAGGGTGATGGCGATGAACAACGCAGAGGCGAAGCGGCACTTCTTAGAAGAGATCCACGAAACCATCATGGATATCAGTAGAGCAGACGAAGACGGCGGCGGGGTCGACCCTCAGCGCGATGACCAGTCCCTGGGCAGCCTTGGTCGACTGTATGCCCGCGTAGCCGCGATGCCCGAGGGCCACATCGTCTTCAGCGCATGGGCTAAGGCTTGGGACTTGGTTGGTTTCGAAATCTTGGTGCCAAGCTTCAATACTGACAACCCCGCGTCCTTCAGCGGGGTCCGTGAAGACCTTGTAAATTACGACTTCGACGAATACGGCGGCTCAGCAACATATCAGGATGTCTTTCTCCGTACACTTGTCTACCAGATGATTTGGTTCGCCACGGGCAAACCCCTTCAGGGTGCGGCTTACTGCGACGCCTACGACCGAAACCCCTTACAGGTGCCACACGGGCAGGTTAAATGACAGGTGCAGGTAGCGGTTGTGGTTGAAGGTCGCGGCGCAGGTCAGGCGGTAGGTCTGGTGGGGCGTGCCGCCTGACAGCATCACCCGGTTCACCGTCTCGTAGCCATCCACGGCGACGCCGTCTTGCTGGTCGATGAGGGCCAGGGCGCCATCCCCGCCGCTCACCGACCACACCACCTCCACAAGACTTGAGCCGGGCGCATGGCTGCCGACTTCAAGCCCATACCAGACCTCGGCATCCGGGTCCTTCGGGTAGGCCGTGGGCACGTAGTAGCGGGGGTGAACGATGACGGGCGGCATCAGCCCGTGCGCTTGGTGGGTCGGCGTTTCTGGCCGAAGTTCTCGCGCATGGTGCGGTCGGCGTGGCCTTCGCCGAACATGCGCTGCACCTCATCCCTGACAAACAGCCGCACGCGGCGCTCGCCATTGGCCTCCCGGTCTTCCCGGGCTTCGATGGGCTCGCCGCCGCTGCGCTGATCGTAGACTTCAACAATCTGATCGCCGCCGCCGATGCCCGCCGCCTGCACGCCCAGCTCGCCGCCGCTGCCCCGCGTCAGGGGCAAGATGGCCTCCGGGCCGGCCTCGCCCATCAGCCCGACGCCGTTAGCGAAGGCGAACGTCGTGGGCGTATTCACCACGCCGCCCTTGGCAAACGCCATGAGGCCCGAGCGGTCGAAGGCGTTGCCCTTGGCGCTTTGCTGCATGTTCACGCTCGCGGCGACGCCCTGAAAGCCGCCGCCGCTGCTGCCCGAGAGGCTGCCGCTGATCGACTGCGCGAGCTGCTCCACCACCATGAGGCGAAACAGCTCGTTGATGACCTCCTGTATCGCATCAAGCGCCGCCTCCCTGAATGATACCCACGCGCTCTCGCCGTCGCGCAGCCCTTCCGTGAAGCGCTCGAAGGTGCGCTGGGCGCCGCTCTCGATGAGCTGCAGGGTGTCGGTCTGGCGCTGCAACTGCTGCTCCACCTCCACGAGCCTGCGGGCGTTGCGCAGGTAGGCTTGGCCTTGCTCGCTCGTCGCGGCGATGCCCTGCTGCTGTAGCTGCTGCCGTGCGCGTAGCTGAGCCAGCTCACGCGCCCGGGCCTGCTCGCCCTGGCCAAGCAGGCGCAGTTGCGCTTGCGTGAGCTGTATGGCGCTCTCCTGGCGCTGTAGCAACTGGTTCATACGCTGGGCGCGGCGCTGCTGTAGCCGCTCCTGGCGCTCCGCCTCCCGGGCTTGCTCGCGCTGGGCTTCGCGGGCCTGCTCATGGGCGAGGCGCTGGCGCTCCACCTGCGCGGTCAGCTCAAGCGCTCGCCGCGCCTGCTCGCTGCTGAGGTCGACGCCTTCGCGGCGTAGCTCTTGCTCGGCTTCGAGCACCGCCACCGCGACCTTGCGCTGCTCTTCATTCGCATCCTGTAGCTGCTGCTGCCGGCGCAGCACGGCGTTCTGGTCTTCAAGCCGCTGCACCATCTCCGCGGCGGGGTCGGTGTCGCCACCACCACCGTCGCCCGTTCCGGGCGCCCCGGTGGGGGCTTGCGGCTGGGCGAAGATGAAGCGCTGGGTCAGTACGCTGTCCGGGGCTTCGTACGATTCAAGCAAGCGCTGGCGGTGCTCCACGGCGCGCTCGATCTCCGCATTCTCCTGCCTGATGATCGCCTGTAGTTGGGTCCTTCGGCGCAGACCCACACCCCCATCCATCTCCGCCTGCGCCGCTGCGATGCGCTCACGCGCGTTCTCAATCGTCTCAGCGGCGGCTTGCAGCCGATTGACGGGCAGGCCGATCTCCGGGGCCATGTGCTGCATGCGGTCGTTGATGAGGCGCGACATATCGCTGACGTCGCCCATGATCGACAGCAGGCCGCGTAGCTCATCGGCGGCGCGGGCAAGCGCGGGGCCGAACTGCTCCACGAGCGTGAACGACAGCTCGCGTACGGCGCGCCGCAGCTCATCCTGCGCCGCCAGTACCTCCCCGGCGGTCTCCGCCTGCTCTTGATTCACAAGGCCCAGCCGCTCCGCCTTCTCCATGTAGCTCGTCAGCGCACCTTCGCCCTGCGAGAAGGCGAGCCCGAGCTGCACGTTCTCGGCGCCGAACGCGGCGGCGGCGAGGCTGGCCCGCTGCTGCGCGTCCTCGACATTCGACATGGCCCGCGCAAGCGTGCGCATCTGCTGACTCGGGCTCTGGCGAAGAAACTGGTTGAGGCGTACGCCCGCCGCCTTGAGTTCATCCGCCAAGCGCCCGGTCCCATCCCGGGCATCGCCGACGCGCCGCGAGTAGCGCCGCAGGGCATTGTTCGCCTCGTTCTCCGTCACCCCGGCGAGCTGGGTGAAGGTGAACACCAGGGCGTCATACTGCTCCACCGCCATGCCCGCCGCTTGGGCGCGGTTGTTGAGCGCATCAATCTGCTGCGCCGCGCGGTTGGCTGCGGCTGCGATGCCGCCCCCGCCAGCCAGGGCGGCGGCACCGGCCGCCATAAGCGGGTTCATGCTGCGCAGTGCGCCGCCAAGCATGCCCACCTGCGCGCCGAGCTGCCCGACCGGCCCGCCCGCCGCAGCGGCGACGGTGGCGAGCTGATCCATGCTCGCGTTGAGCCCGCGCATGTTGAGGCGCAGGTCGCGGCTGTTCACGGCGGTGGTGGTGAAGCGCTGGCCGATAAGGCGTTGCTGTTCGGCAGCCTGCCGGGTCGTCACCACGCCCTGCGCCTGCGCCTGGCTCAAGCGGGCCAGGGCTTGCGCCTGCTGGGCGACGGCACGGTTGCTGCCGCCGAGGGTCGACAGTAGCGTTTTCTGGCTACGTGCAGCCCGCTGTGTCGACTTATCGGTCGAAGTGAGCCCACGTACCAGCGCATCCACCTGGCTGTTGCCTGAGCGCATCTGTGCGGCTACACGGGCCGTTTGCTGGGCAAGGCGGCTCGTCTGCTGGGCACTGCGCTGCGCGGCCTGGCCTTGGCGCTGCAAGCCGCCAGCGAGATTCTGCCGCGCGAGCGCATCCACCTGCTTGCCCGCCCGCTCGGCGACCTGGGCGAAGCGTTCGAGCTGCTGCCGTGCCGCCCGCAGCCCGCGCGTGTTGGCGCGTAAGTTGTACTCGACCTGCGCGACCGTCGTCATCATTCACCCCACAGGGCCGGGGCGAGCCTCCCTGCCCGCTCTTACACCTCGCGCGCGCTTTACGCGCCCCAGGTCACGGCATCCACGACCGCCACGGCTTCGGGGTGGCGCAGGTACAGGGCGTGGTGACGAATGGCGCGGATGATGGTCTGGTCGCGGGTGAACGCCGAGCGCATCGTCGAACCCGAATCCAGATACGCCCCGTCCTGCGTCACATCCACCCGCATACCCAGCGCCTCGGCGACGACGACCTGGCTGAAGTCGGTGAAGATGATCTGCGACTCATCGCTACCGCTGCCGCCGTCGTTGGGGATGGCTGTGGTCTTGTACACTTGGAAATTCCACAGCGTCGGCACGTCGTTGCGCAGCTCGGGAAACTTCAAGTTGCCGTTGGTATCGCGCGCCGTGAACAGATAGTTGAACGTACGCGGCGACATGACCCAGCCAAGGCGCTCGCCCGGCACATTGGCCTGCTCCAGATGATTGACGGCGGTCCGCAGCGTCACCTCTTCATCACTCGTGGCGGTGTCGGTCTGGCCGGCAAGGGCTTGCGTCGTCAGGCCCTCCGGGCCGCCGCTCGCGCCGTCGCCGATCAAGAACTCCCGGTCCTCGGTCTGGCCCAGCTCCTGCACCATGTCATCGCGCACGATCTCGTCCGCGCGGCCCACGGTTGAGGTGAAGCTGACCAGCTCGTTGCTGAGCGGCACAAGGCAGGCGAGCTTCTTCAGCTCAATGCTGTCGGTGTCGAAGCCCGGCTCGCTGGCGGGTATATCGGCGTTCTCCGCGACGTACGACGCGGTCGCCGAGCTGGCAAGACGCGGCACGGTCTTCGTGCCCCACGGGCAATCCATGGTGATCGCGCCTGCACGGCGCACGACGCTGCGCGGGCGCAGCAGCTCCACCACGTCCGCGAGCAAGTCCTGCGCGATCAGCGCGCCGCCCGCGCCGGTGCTGCCCGTCTCAAGGGCCTTGGTCACCTGGCTGTTCTCACCAAACTGCTTGCGCGCCAGCATGTACGCCGCAGGGCGATTACCTTCACTCGCAAGCGCCCTGATGATGCGGCCAAAATCGGTA
>NZ_JAUFPK010000001.1:1120190-1164996 GCF_030409225.1 Aquisalimonas lutea | reverse complement strand
ATTTCGTCCACCGCTTTCGCTACTTCTTGTTCCACGACCTCCCGCAGCTTGCCCTGCGAGATCGTGCGTTTATTGGGGTGAATACGCTTGTGCATCACGCCCTCCACCGTTGATCCGGCTCACCGCCGGCGCTTGCCCAAATACGACTCCAAATCCATCGGCTCATTCACGCCGCGCTCCTGGCGCTCAAGCCCGAGCGTCCGGCTCAGGCGGTTGAAGGTATTCAGCGCGGGCAGGTAGAAGCCCGATACCTCGCCGTGCTCCAGATACCGCGTCATTTCGTCGTTAATGAGAATCTGCAAGCCGGCCATCTGCTCGGCCATCATCTTCTGCATTTCGCTCAAGTGCCGCTCCCCACCGAGATCGGCCATGATCTGTTCCTTCATCTCCATCACGCGCCGCCCAACCCGCGTCCGCCGATCAAGCGGGCGCACGGCGACATTCGCCGAGACCGCCGAAAGATTGCCCTTCGGGTGCGTAATCTCGACTCTGTTCCGCTCTGTATCTTCCCGGCGTTGCACCATAATTGGCTCGGTAATTCCCGCTCTATTTCCAAGTACGCTTAGTCTGCCACCGCAGCCATTTCGCGCAAGAGCAAGCAATTACTTATGCGTTTGAAGAGAAACCGAAATACGCTCTCTTCGAAGAAGAAGTGAATAGAAATTGAAGAGTGTCAGGTGAAAGGTGGGGGCGCGATTTATTCAAATCGATACATTCTGGTTTGAATAGAATCGGCGTGAATACGTGCGCACGAACATTCACAACAAAACGTTTAGAACGTTTTGAATGTTAAACGCGGTAAGCATGCGAGCATGAAGACATCGGTTTGAATAAAAAGTGGCGAACATTCAAACGGGCAAGCATGCCGCCATGCGTAGCACGGTCACGTCCGGGGCGTAGTCGACAGCCATCGGTTTCTATTCACTACCTATACGCCTGGGTATTGAATGTTCACCTGGTGCATGGTCACGAAGAATATGAACCACCACCACCGCCGAAGGCTCCATTCAAAATGCGCGCGAAGACGCCCCCCTGGTGGGGCAGACCATGCCCGAATACCTGACTAGGGTCCTGACTTGAGATCCGCGACAGACAAGAACCTGGGCTTGATCAGGGGGTTAGTGCTGGGGGTGTACTAATTGCCGATTAGTTGGGCGCGTATTCACAGCGCGGGTTTGAAGAGGTGGTTTCGGTGGGGTTGGTGCCTTCGACCTTCAGTCGGGGCAAGGGGCGTGACGTTCGATGCGTACCCGAGCCACAGAACCACCATCCCGTGCCGTCAACGTGAACGAAGTGCCTCTGACGGCTAGGGTAGTTCAGTCTGTAAAGATCAACTGCCCTGCGTATTCTGGAAACGTCTCTCTGAATGCACGAGCGTATGTGCTTGGCACAAACACCGTCTTCACATCGTCGTGCGTAAACCGCACATGACCGACAACCCGCCATTCTCGTTCGAAATAGTAGTTATCGGGGTCTTCATCAGACTTTTCGTGATCGAAGAACTTCAGGTAGCTGAAGACATGAAACGCAAGAAAATGGTGTAGCTTCCCTATTCTTCTGCTAAGAGGCGAGACGCCGGGTGACGTATCAGTATGATTAATGTACTGCCTCATTTCTTCGAATAAAGCGTGGTATTCCTGCACCATTTCGTCGAAGTACTTCCCTTTATCTATTTCCTCATACATCTTCTTGAGCATTTCGTCCCAGTCGCGCTGCTCTTTCAGATCTTCTTTCTCTTTTTCAGTGTGCTCTTTATATCGCGTCACTTTTGAATGTAAGGGTATGTAGTGCACAGGTGCGCCCCCGGCTCGTGCGATGAAGTCTTTCGAAAACGACAGCCCTACGCAACTGTACTTTCTCATGTGAAGAGAGAGATCGTTCACGGGTATATCCGCGAAACACGTCACCCCCGGGTTGTACATCCTGTTCGCGCTTATCTGTGCGTCTTGGTCAATTATCACATTTCCGCTGATGGCGAGGTTATGCGGCGAATGTGTTATCGCACCTTCGTTGATAATGGTGCAAAGCAACTCGAATTGCCGCTCGACTGAGTTACCGCTACCCACGAAATGTACAAGTTCGTCTGAGATATACCGTTGCGTCGCGCCAGACACACGCACCCCCGAGTGACTGAGTGTGAAGACAGCGGGCACCACCGCGCACAATGGCGACGAGCAGCACTCGCGCGCGTGGGCACGCTGCCGGTTCAACATTAGCAGCCGGTTGGGCGGGTGAATAGTGGCGCAGGGGTGCGAGGGTGCGTGAGCAGGCTTTTGAATACTACCGCCGCCGTGCACCCCAGCAAGATCACCCTTCAGCTACGGCGCGTGCACCCGCATCGAGTACGTTCAGCTTAAGAGTCCAAGCACCTTGGCAGCTAGAGACAGCACCGTCATCAATGACAGCCAGTGTCGCGGTGAATCGTTCTTCTCTTCCCACTGCTCAATCTCTTCTTCAGTTCTCTTCTCGCCGTCTGGCTTCTCCACTGTCTTGATTCTTCTTCTTTGAAATCTCTTGTTTGCCATAAATATCACCTAATTGTTGTTTTTCTGGGGCTATCGGGTGGTTTGAATAATATTCCGATAACCGTTTCCTTAGACCATTTTTGATCTTAAAAGTTCCGTCGTACTAGCTTACCTATTCAAACTCTCTTTACCCTTCACCCCATTACTTCTATTTAGTCTTCGCGCATCTTTGCCTGAACCTTCGCGGCTCAGCGACGGGCGGCGCTCTATTCACTAATTATTCGCGCTTGCAGGTCGGCTCGTCCGTGCCATCTTTAAGGCGCTGGGCTTTGCCCGTGGGGCGACTTGATTTGAAGGTCTGAGGGAGGGTGTGCGTGATGGATAAATTCGACTTCTTTCTGGGCGCTGGCGCGGTAGTCGGGCTGATGGCGGTGTTGCCGTTTGCGTGCGAGCACGACGCGGGGCGCGACTTCGGCGACCCCACGCCGTACAACGTGGTGCAGAACCGCGCCGAGCGCTGCCGCGATGGCGACTTGCAGTGCCTGGCTGAAGCCTATGTAGAGCGGGCTGAAGAAGCTTGTGACGGGCGCATTGCCGGGGCGGCGCAGTACGAGCACAGGTGGTCGGCGGCGCCACTATTCAGACGCTATGTGTGGCGTGATCAAGACGCGGGGGTGATCGCGTACGGGGGTGACGCCATCGAGTTCAAAAACGGCTTCGGCTCCTGGCAGCGCTACCAGTACGTCTGTCTATTCGATACGCGTGCACAGAGCGTCCGCGACGTCTCCGTCGCACCAGCGCAGGGCTGAGCGGGGTTCTATAGGTCTTCGGGCAGACGCCTGGCAAGGTGCGGGTGCACGGCGAATACCTGATCGTAACGGCGGCGCGTAGGTTGGCGCTTTTCGGGCTCGTCGCTGTAGCGCCCGCTGTTGACGAAGTGCGTAAAGTCCTTGCAGGCGAGTTTCTCTTCCGCGCAGCGCTCGCGGTGCGGGCAGCCCTGGCAGGGGTCACGGGTGCGGTGCATGCTCTGCACGAGCTTGTGAAGTCCAGTCAAGCCGCCCGGCGAGGCATCCCCGCTCGCGATCTCTTCCGGCTTCAACGTGCCATCACCAAACATCACCGCCGGCGGTCCGCCTTGCGCGCCTCGCTCTCGTTGGCGTAGGTCCGTCCGTCCTTCGCCAAGCGTACGGCGTCGTAGGGGTGGCGGTTTTGAATATTCCGGCGCTCACATTCACGGCAAGTATTCATAATGCAAACCTTCACGATTTCGGTTTGCCTCGGCATTCTGACACCCTGCCGTATTCGATCAATGAATTCTTGCGTTTAGCGTTTTTGAAAATTGCCGAAAAGGGCAACCGTGCGATAATTGTTGCGTTGTCGAAAATTGAAGGTGAATAGGCATGTCCGCCGTGATCGATTTCTTCACGCGAGAGCGAGTGAATACAAGCCGTGAAGGGTTGAGCAGAGAAGAGCAATTCGCCGCGCAGGGCTGGTACTGGCTCCGTGGCGACGGCATTGTTGACCCGCCCGAGGGCGTCTTCAGGCTAGAGCGCGGGGGCGTGACGCTCGCCGAGGTGTATCCGCGCAGCGATGATCAGTGGGGTGTGCGGTGCTGGTGCCCGCAGCGCTGCGAGTTCCGCGACGTCGACGCCGCCTTCACCCACCCCTACCAAGCCATCGCCGCGCTGCAAGACGCCGAGCGCGACGGGTGGTGGTCGCCCGAGGCGGCGCAGGGTCCCTCACTCGATGACCTGGGCTGGTACGAGAATGCGCGCGGTAATTTCGTCTGGCGCACGGGCAAGATGACCTACACCGTCTACCACGCCGATGGGCTGTGGCGCATCGCCGAGCACCGTATCGGTGGCGGCAAGCCCCACTACCAGCCCACCGCCTACCACGATCCGGTGCGGGCGATGCAAGCCGTGGTGCTCCAGGTCGATGCCGAGCGCGAGGTGGGGTTGAGGTAGCAGCGATTCTGCGGCGCTCGCGCGCCTCCGTACCGGCGTACCGCTACGTCGGTATTGGTCGCGGCGGTTGAAAGGCGCACGCGGCTTCGTAGAACCTCACAGCACGCTGCAAAGCCCCCCGCGACCCGCGCCCCCGTGGGGGCAGCCGGTCCAGGGTGGCGGGTGCGGCGCCCGGTGCGACAAGCGCGGGGCGGTCGCCCACGACCCAAGCGCCGCGCAGGCGGCGACAAGCTACGCGCCCACCCAAGCACGCTGCACGCTGCAAGCAACACGCCCACCGGTGGTCTTGCACCCTCGAATGGAGGCAGGCGGGTGGGAGGTAGCCCGTAGCGGAGCGGAGGGCTACAACCCGCCTGCCTCCATCAGCACCCCGGAGCCGAAGGCGAAGGGGTGCTGTCGGGGGCAGGCGTGCGCACGTGCGCCAGCCGCTTGCTTACTCACATACTGCACCCTACCGGGTGCTGTAGCTGAGCGAGTAATCTATAGCAGGCTTTCAGCCTGCTATACATTTACTCACTCAGCGAATTATGTCTTGTGTAACGTCTTAGAAAGACGACGCCCTTTTTAGCGGTTTTCGCACCGACGACGACGCCCTTTTTCGCGGCTTCAAGACCTATTCAAATCCACCTTCAACGGTAGCTGCCGAGCTGGTAGACCGTGGGCTTGCCACGACCACCACGCCCGTTCGCATCACCTTCAACCACCGTGATGAAGGCGCGCTCGCGCAACGTCCCGAGCGCCCGCTGCACGCCCCGGCGCTGCAAGCCCACGCGCTCCGTCAGCTCACCGACGCCCACAGAGACGGCGCCCGTGGTCGGGTCGGCGGCCTTGTAGAGTTCGTGCAGCACTGATCTCGCGCCGGGGCTGAGGTGCTTGTAGGTGGGGTGGCGGCGCAGCGATTGGTACCGCTGTTTTGCCGAGCCGTGCAGGGCGAGAGAGGCCCCCTGCTTCTCGGCCTTTTCGCGAAGACGCCTCCACTCGCGATGCTCGTTTCTCCATTCAATTGTAGCGTCGTAGGCGTCCAGTTCTTGAAGGGTAAGGCGGGCCCTTTCACGATACGTGAGCTGTGACCACGACTTCCGGGGCGTGATCGCTGTGCGCTTGCCGTTCTCACTGCGATTCGCTATCTTGCTCATGTCGGTTGTACCTGCATTCGTGCTTCCGATTATGTCGGTTGTACCTGCGTTTGTGCTTCCGATACGGTGCCGGCCTCCGGGCTGGTTAAACTCAAGTTGTCTTTTTTACGTAGAAGGTGGTCATAGAAGCTCTTGACTTGTTAGCCTCAATACCTCCTATCGCGCAAAGCGCTTGAGCAACCGTTTGTACACCTTGTCTACTGTGTCCTGAACCCTCATTGCCCGGATCGGCTTTGGGGGTTCATCTTTTTTTATTCTGCGATCTTCGCCCTTCGATGTTAAGCAGATTCTTGCGCGCATTCTGTCTTGCATTCACGGCTTCAATTCGCTTGAATGACAGTGTCATTGTCATGACGAACAACCTGGCTGCGTTATCTACTCTTCTCGTTGAGCCAGGCCCCCGCGCCCCGCTGGATCCTTCGCTGGCGGGGCGTTTTTTATTGGGGGCCGTCGTCCCGCGGGTACCGCCCAAAACGATCAAAACGATTCGGCGCGCCCTGGCCCGATCACGTGCGCGTCCCGTGCCGCCACCCCCGGGGGCCGTGCCGGTATTCGTGGCGGCAGCGCGAACGCACGTAAGTACACCAAACCGCGACAAATCGTTTAGATCGTTTAGATGGTCCACACCGACGGGGCTGGTGCGGACCCCGGCTAGTCTTCGTCGTCGCTGGCGTAGTCATAGGGATTATCGAAGAAGCCCCGGCGCTTGTGCCTGATGCCGAAATACACCAGTTCCCCATACTGGGGCTTCTTGTCGAAGTTGGGGCGGAGCAGATCGCCCAGGCGCCTCCCAAACAGTTGGTCATTGCCCGGGTTGATGCGCTTGCGCGCGCACCACTCCTCCCACGCGTCAATCAGCGATCTGGCCAGGCAGGCGTGGGTATGAATCGAGCCCACCTCGCATTCTTCGTCCACAAAGTCCTTGAGCGGTGAGCTAATCGAACGCACGTCGTCCCGCAAGGCGCGAGCTGACTTGGGCTCGATGAAGTGGCCACGCTGCCGTAGGCGGTGCAGCCCGACAACCGCCCAGTTCAGTATCCCGGGCAGCTCGCCGAGCAGACGGTCGCTGAGTTCCGAGTCCTGCTCATCTCTGAAGCTGCGGTGCAGGTTGAATAGCAGGTACCGGCGCAGCAGCGCGAACGACGAGTCGGGTAGGTGCGGCACGTCGTTGCCGACAATCACGAGCCGAGTCGGCAACTTCCCGTGCCAGACCTTGCTGCTGTGCACGTAGCGCACCGACACCCGGTCCTCGCCCGAGATTTGCAGCAGGCGTTCAGTCGCCTTCTGCGCTCCGTGGCTGACGCGAACATCGGTGATGATGGCGACCTTCTTCGGCCCACCAGCAATCAACGAAAGTAGCCCGTGGGTGCCGCCCAGCTCGCGCAGCGTGGGGTCAGCGGTGTTGTGCTGGCCAACCAGCGCCGTGAGGACCCTGGTGATTGTGCCCTTACCCGAAGCCGGGGGGCCGATCAGCATGGGTATGCGCTGGTACGACGTGTCGTTGGTGAGCAGCAAACCGAAGACCTCCTGCAGGGTGTCTATCGACTGCGGGTCGTTGGGCCACAGCTCATTGAGAAACCGCAACCACTCGTCCGGCCAAGCTTGCGGGTCGTAGCTGTGCGGCAAGGCGTTCGGCGCGAAGAAGTCCGAATCGACGTTGTCGAACTGCCCCGTCTCCAGCTCCAGCGCTCCGTTCGCCAGCGGCAGCAAGCCTTGAGGGTCGGGCGAGCTTCGCCCGTCGAGCCAGCACGGTACGGGCTGCCCCGACGGCAGCCCTACCTCGGTGGGCAGTGCCTTGAGCACGGCATTAATGTGCGAATCCTTTGGATCGAAGTCCTCAAGCTCGGTCTTGCGACCGCGCTTCACCTTGGTCTGAGCCGCATCCAGAAATCTGTTGATCTCTCTATAGAGTTCATCTGCATCCAAAGGGCACCAGCCGGCGCCGTCGTACTCGAACCAGTTTCCGTCCCACTTCCTGAGCCGCCGCCGACGCTGCTTCAAGAACTGCCGAGCGTTCTCGTTCGAGTCGTTGCGCTTGAGCATGAGCGGGTCTTGGGCCTGCGCCTTCTGTTCCCGCTGCTTCTTGATGGCTTCTTTCACTTCGGGGTTGAGTCGATTTCGGCGAACCATGTTCATCACCTCATCTACTTCGAACGAACCACAATGAAGGGCAGCCGGCGGCACGTCCCTGCGCCGCCCGTCGCTGCCCGCTTACGCAGTGCCGCCCGGCATCATCCGGGGGGCATTGCCTCTCTCAGCCGCACGAAACGCGATCAGCGCGACCGCGTACCGCGCGACGACCTCCGCTTCGTCTTGCGGCAGGGCGAAGTGGTGGCGAATCATGTCGGCGAGCGCCGGGCCGTGGCGGTCGTACTCAATGCCCGCGATCTCCACCCCCACCGCGTCCATGCGGGTGATCACCGATTCCGCGATCAGCTCGGTCATCTCCCGCAGATCGGCGTCCAGTTGCTCTTGTTGGCTCATCGCTCCACCTCCCGTGTCTTCTCCAGCAGCGCGGGCCGATCCACCTCCAGGCAGGCCATCGCTTGCGCCTGTAGCTCCTCGGCCTTGCGCTGCACCTTCTCGCTGCCCGAGCAGGCGATCAGCGCCCCGGCGTAGCCTGCGCACTCGGCGGCATGTAGGGCGCGCCGGGCGCCCGGCTTCTGCACGCTCAGCCGCGAGGCCATGCGGCCCAGGGCGGCGAGGTGCTGCACGTAGTTGCTCATCGCTCGTCCCTCCCGCTGAGAAGGCACATGAACCACCGGCCAGTCCTTTTCCGATGAAGCTGGTGCAGGTACAGCACTCCCAATCTCCGTAGCCGGGCGCCGACCGGGCTCGGGCGAGCACCACGGTCGCGGTACCTGAGCACGCTCTCCTCGTAGTAGCGAACGTGCCGCTGCCCGATCCGCGTCCACTTCGGGCCGTCGCCGCGCTTGCGCAGCACGTACAGCCAGTTCGTGGTGACGCCAAGCAGCTCCGCCGCCCGGTTGGCGGTGATGAGGCGGGTGTGTCGCCGTGCCTCAGACATGCCCCACCTCCTTCTCCTTACTCAGCGGCGTCACGTTCTCGGCCTCGGGCTCGGGCACCTGGCACAGCGCCTTCATCCGGTCCGTCACCCGCTGCATGGGCGCGCGCAGCCGCTCCACGTCCATGACCAGGTAGTGCTGGCCGGTCACGTCGGTGAGGGCGTGGTTCATCAGCGCCTTGAGGGCGTAGTGGGGTATGTCGCTCGACTCGGCGACCGTGCAGTACGTCCGGCGCAGGTCGTGGGGGCGTACGTGCTCTGTGATGCCCGCCGCCCTGCAAGCAGCGATCAGGCTATTCCGGGGCTCCTGCAGGTAGCCCTTCTTGCTCGTGGGGCTCGCAAAGCACCAGTCCTCCTCAAGCCCCAGCGCCCGCAGCCGCACGAAGAGATCCACCAGATGATCCGACAGCGGCAGCGTGAGCGCGCGGTGCGCCTTGGTACCGCTCTCGGGCAGGTACAGGCTGTACGCGGGCAAGTGCCCGCGCGGCTTGTTCGTGTAGTTGACCTGCTGCCAGGTCAGCGTCGCCGCCTCGCTGGCGCGCAGGCCGGTGAACAAGACGAGTTCCAGATACGCCGCATGCACCGGGCTGGGCAGATCGCGCACGGCGCGCCAGAAGCCGGGCAGCTCATCCGCCGACAGCACCCGCTGCCGCCGCCGCGCCGGGTACCACGCCTTGGCGTGCAGCTTCGCCGGGTTGGTCTGCAGGTTGCCTAGCTCCTGGCTGAGCGCCCAATTGAATAATGTGCGCAGTACCCGCACGGCGTAGTTCGCCGTGGTGCCGCCCGTGGCCTCACGCGTGCGCGCGCGTGCTTTTATACCTTCCGCAATCTGCGCATGGCGCTTCAACACGTCGTCCCGGCTGATCTCACGCGCGGGCTTGTTGAGCCAGGCGCTGAAGTGCGTCTCCACGAGCCTGCGGTACTCGCCGCGCGTGCGCTGGCCAAGGCGGCGGTTGTGCCGCAGGTAGTGCTCCAGTACCTCGCTCAGCGTGATGTCGGCGGCCTTGCGCAGCCGCTCCTCCTCCACCGGGTCCTCGCCCCGGCGCATCTTGGTAAGCAGCGCCCGGGCCTTCTCGCGCGCTTCATCGACCTCGAACGCGTCGACCGGCCCCAGCGTGATCCGGCGATTGCGGTTCTGCCCGCGTACGTCGCCCTGCACGATGTACGACTTCGCCTTCGTCGCGCCGCTGGCCACGATGCCGAAGCCCTTCACCTTGCTGTCCCACCACCGCGTCTGGCGCCCCGACGGGTCGGGCGCGGGTATGCGGGCCACGCTCTTTTTATGAAACGTTATAATGTTTCGTTTTGTAGACATTTTGCCACCTCGCTGTCGGTCTACCCCCGGGGGGTCATCACGGTGACCTGCAGCTACGGGTGCGGATGTTATACCGTATCAATAGCGGTATACCATACCAAAACGCCGCGCTCAACCCCCGCTTGCCACACACTCAGGCCAGGGACGAAGTCAGGACCCTAATAAGGAGATATGGCATCTAACTGCGTCTCACTGGCTCAGATAATCATATGGCCTGCGTCTAATAGGGTCAAATAACTCAATGACTTGAAACATTCAACGGCGAGAAAGTCATAGGCCGTGTTGCTGACTTGGCACGCCTTTTAATCAGTTGGTCGTAGGTTCGAATCCTACACGGCCCACCAATCAAATCAGGGTCTTTACCGGAATCACCGGTCGCGGAAGCACTGAACCATCCCCGCGCGTTTCCGCGCGCCCTGTTGCGCACGCTCCCGAAGCCGCGCCACCGACCGGGCGCGCGACACGCCCCTGACGCCTTCCCCGACACCGCAGGCACCACCGCATGGACGGAACTTCCGGCCGTCCGGCGGCGTACTTGTGGACAACACGGGCTCACCGGGCCGGCGGGAGGCGCGCCTGCATGTACAACAAAGCCGTACGATTCCTGACGGTCGGGCTTTTCAGCCTCATCGCCGTGTCCCTGTTCCTGCTTTCGTTCGCCCTCATCTCCACCGCCTTGACCGAGGGCGCGCGCGATGTCATGGCCGGGGAAGTCCAGGTGTACGGCCTGCTGAACCACGTCAGCGCGATCGTGATCAGCGCGGCGGTACTGGACCTGGGCAAGTTCATCGTCGAGGAAGAGATCATCCGTGGCCACGATCTGCGCTCGACCAGGGAGGTGCGGGCGTCGTTGACGAAGTTCATGACCATCATCCTGATCGCGATCAGCCTCGAGTCCCTGGTAATGATCTTCAAGGTGGCCACGGGCGATCAGTTCGCCGAAATCCTGTATCCCACGCTGCTGATGGCAACCACCGTATTCGCCCTGGTCGCCATCGGGCTCTTCCAGATGCTCACACGCCGGGCGGAAGAGCCGACCCAGGATGAGAAGCCGGCACCGACGGAGCCGTAGTGCCGCGGGAGCAGATCCCGGCGCCTGGTTCGGCCCGCCGGCCCGGCGCCGCTCGCCATGCCCCTCGCATTGTCAATCCGGTCACCATGCGCTATTTGTTGTATACCGGGCCCGCAAGGGCCTAAGGTGAAATGACCATGGTGAAATAAAAAGGACAAGGACATGCGATATCAGACCGTTACCGGCAGCATTCTTCTCGCGCTCACACTCACCGCCCCGACCATGGCCGGGGCCCAGCAGCAACAGTTCGTGACCATCGGCACCGGCGGCGTCACCGGCGTCTACTACCCGGCGGGCGGCGCCATCTGCCGCCTGGTGAACCAGGACCGCGACGAGCACGGCATCCGCTGCTCTGCGGAGAGTACCGGCGGCTCGGTGTTCAACCTCAACGCCATCCGCCAGGGCGAGCTCGACATGGGCGTGGTGCAGTCCGACTGGCAGTACCACTCCTACCACGGCACCAGCCAGTTCGAGGACCAGGGCGCCCACGAGGAGCTTCGCGCGGTGTTCTCGCTGCATCCGGAACCGCTGACCCTGGTGGTACGGCCGGATTCCGGCATCGAGGGCATCGAGGACCTGCGCGGCAAGCGGGTGAACGTGGGCAATCCCGGCTCGGGCCAGCGGGCCACGGTGGACCTGATGCTGGACGAGCTGGGCTGGAGCCACGACGACTTCGCCCTGGCCTCGGAACTGCCGTCGCGTGAGCAGGCGCAGGCGCTGTGCGACGACCGCATCGACGCCTTCTTCTTCACCGTCGGCCATCCGTCCGGCTCCATCCAGGAGCCCATCGCCACCTGCGATGCCGAGCTCGTCTCCGTCGAGCACGAGGTCATCGACGAGCTGGTCGCGGACACGCCGTACTACTTCCACGCCACCATTCCGGCCGGCATGTATCCGGGGCAGGACGAGGACGTCAATACCTGGGGCGTGGGCGCCACCTTCGTCTCCAGCACCAACACGGAGGCCGACGTGGTCTACGAGGTCGTCAGTGCGGTGTTCGAGAACTTCGAAACCTTCAAGGGCCTGCACCCGGCCTTCGACGCACTGAACAAGGAGCAGATGGTCGAGGACGGCCTGTCCGCGCCTCTCCACGAGGGGGCGAAGCGGTACTACGAAGAGGCGGGCCTGCTCTGAGGGCCGATCGGGTTGCGGCAGCCGGCGGGATCACCGCGCGGCTGCCGTTTGCTCCTGTGGATCCGGCGGACCCGACGGCGCGAGGTCGGGCCCGCCGGGCAACCGCTCACCCTGCAGCCCGCCGCCTCTCCAGCGCGGCTCCCGACGGCCTGCCCTGCGGGCCTGCCGTCGACGGGGGCTGATGCCGGGTGAGCCCACGGCCTCGATGAGAGTTCCCCAGCATGAGCGAGCCCAAGGGAAGCGACGAGCCCACCCGCGACGACCAGGAAGACAACCGCGCCCGGGAGCTGCTCGAACGGGAGACCGGCGGCCGCTACCCGGGTCCCTGGAGCACCCGGCTGCTGTTCTGCGTGGCCCTGGCCTGGTCCCTGTTCCAGCTGTGGATCGCCTCGCCGTATCCGTATGATCTGGGCTTTGCCATCGTCAGCGACACCCAGGCGCGCTCGATCCACCTGGCGTTCGCCATGTTCCTCGCGTTCCTGTCGTTCCCGGGCCTTCTCCACACGGGCCGGGGCTTCCGCATCGCCGGCGGGCTCTACGTGGTCCTCGCGGCCGCCAGTTTCCTCTACGCCCTGGCACTGGCGACGGGAACCGTGGAAGGGCGTCCGGCCGTCATCTTCATCGCCACGGGCATCGCGCTCCTGCTCGCGGCAGGCGCCGCCCTGCTGCCCTCGCCGCGCTTCCGCATCCCGCTCCTGGACTGGGTGCTCGCCATCGCCGCGGCGTTCTCGGCGGCCTATCTGTACATGTTCTTCCGCGAGCTCGCCCAGCGGCCGGGCGCTCCCATCACCGCGGACCTGGTGGTCTCGGGGGTAGGGCTCATCCTGCTGCTGGAAGCGGTGCGGCGGACGCTGGGCCCGGCGCTGGTCACCATCGCGGTGGTGTTCATCGTCTACACCTTCGCCGGGCCGTACATGCCGGACATGATCTCCCACGGGGGCGCGAGCTTCGGCCGCGCCATGTCGCAGTACTGGCTCACGGCCGAGGGCGTGTTCGGCATCGCGCTGGGGGTGTCCACCAGCTTCGTGTTCCTGTTCGTCCTGTTCGGCGCCCTGCTGGACAAGGCCGGCGCCGGCAACTATTTCATCAAGGTCGCCTTCGCGCTGCTGGGCCACCTGCGCGGCGGCCCGGCCAAGGCGGCGGTGGTGGCCTCGGCCATGACCGGGGTGATCTCCGGGTCGTCCATCGCCAACGTGGTCACCACGGGGACGTTCACCGTACCGCTCATGAAGCGGGTGGGCTTCTCCAGCGAGAAGGCCGGCGCAGTGGAAGTGGCGAGCTCCGTGAACGGCCAGATCATGCCGCCGGTCATGGGCGCCGCTGCGTTCCTCATGGTGGAGTACGTGGGCATCCCCTACGTGCAGGTGCTCAAGCACGCGCTCCTGCCGGCGGTGATCTCCTACATCGCCCTGCTCTACATCGTCCACCTGGAGGCGGTGAAGGCGGACATGCGCGGCCTGCCCAAGCCGAATCCGTCGACGGCGCTACAGACGCTGGTCACCACCGGCATCACGCTGTGCTCGGTGGTCATCCTCGCCGGCGCGGTGTACTACGGCATCGGCTGGACACGGGAGGTCTTCGGCCCGGCGGCGACGCCGATTCTCATGGTCGCCCTGGTGGCGATCTACGTCGGGCTGCTGTGGTACGGCTGCCACTACCCCGAGCTGGAGCTGGACGATCCCGACGAGCCGGTTACCGCCCTTCCGGAAGCCGCCCCGACCATCAAGGTCGGGCTCCACTTCCTGCTGCCCATCGTGGTGCTCATCTGGTTCCTCATCGTCGAGCGCTACTCCCCCGGCGCCTCGGCGTTCAACGCCTGCCTGTTCCTGATCTTCATCCTGCTCACGCAGCGCCCCATTACCGCCTTCTTCCGGCGCACCGGGGCCTACTGGCAGGCCGTACTCCAGGGCGGCAGCGACCTCCTGGAGGGGCTGGTCGCCGGCGCGCGCAACATGATCGGCATCGGTATCGCCACGGCCGCAGCCGGCATCGTGGTGGGCACCGTGGCCATGACCGGCATCGGGCTGGTCATGACCGAGGTGGTGGAGACCCTCTCCGGCGGCAACCTGATGCTGATGCTGATCCTCACCGCCGCCATCAGCCTGATCCTCGGCCTGGGGCTGCCCACCACGGCCAACTACATCATCGTCGCCACCCTCATGGCGCCGGTGGTCGTCGAGCTCGGCTCCCAGCACGGCCTGGTGGTACCGCTGATCGCGGTGCACCTGTTCGTGTTCTACTTCGGCATCATGGCGGACGTCACGCCCCCGGTGGGGCTCGCCTCCTTCGCCGCGGCGGCCGTCGCCCGCGGCGACCCCATCCGCACGGGCGTGCAGGCGGCGTTCTACTCCCTGCGCACGGTGGCTCTGCCGTTCCTGTTCATCTTCAATACGCAGCTCCTGCTCATCGGGGTGACCAGCCTCTGGAGCTTCGCCATGGTGTTCGCGATCTCCACCGTGGCCATGCTGGTGTTCGCCGCCGCCACCCAGGGCTGGTTCTTCGCCCGCAACCGCATCCACGAGACGGTGCTGCTGTTGCTGGTGGCCTTCACCCTCTTCCGGCCCGGGTTCTGGATGGACCAGATCTATCCGCCGTACGAAAGGGAACCGGCGACGCGTATCATGGAGATTGCGGAGGCGACACCCCCGGGCGGTCACCTGCGGATCCAGGCCTCGGGCCTGAACATCGACGGCAACGAGGTCTCCAAGGTGGTGATGCTGCCCATGGGCGAGCAGGACGACGGCATGAGCCGCCTCGCGAATGCCGGGCTGTACGTCAACGTGGCCGGTGACACGGTGCGCATCACCAACGCGCAGTACGGATCCCAGGCGGACCGGCTGGGCCTGGAGATCGGCTGGACCATCGACGAGGTACTGGTCCCGGCCGATCGCCCCGCCCGGGAGTGGATGTTCATCCCCGCCCTGGCCCTGCTGGGCGGTATCGTCTTTGTCCAGCGGCGCCGACTGCAGCGAGAGAAGGCATGACCCACGTATTCCATCGCCACACCCGGGCCGGGCTGCCAACGGCGGTTGCCGGGGACGGTGCCTATCTCGTCGATGCCGACGGCAAGCGCTACCTGGACGCATCCGGGGGAGCCGCCGTGTCCTGCCTGGGCCACGGCCACCCGGCGGTGATCGAGGCCATCCGCACCCAGGCCGCGCAGCTCGCCTACGCGCACACGGCGTTCTTCACCAACGAGCCCATGGAAACCCTGGCGACGGAGCTTGCCGGCAACGCACCGGAAGGCATCGAATGGGTGTACTTCGTCAGCGGCGGCTCCGAGGCCACGGAGGCCGCGCTCAAGCTGGCGCGGCAGTATTCCGTGGAGACGGGCCGGCCGGAGCGGCGCCACCTCATTGCGCGGCGCCAGAGCTACCACGGCAACACCCTGGGCGCTCTGGCCACGGGGGGTAACCAGTGGCGGCGCGCGCAGTTCGAGCCACTGCTGGTGCCCACGCACCACATCGACCCGTGCTATGCCTACCGCGAGCAGCGCGACGACGAGACGCTGGAGGAATACGGCCGCCGGGCCGCCGATCAGCTGGACGCGAAGATCCGGGAGCTGGGACCGGAGACGGTGCTCGCCTTCGTCGCCGAGCCGGTGGTGGGCGCAACGGCCGGCGCCGTGCCGCCGGCGCCGGGCTACTTCCGGCGCATCCGCGAGATCTGTGACCACCACGGCGTGCTGCTCGTCCTCGACGAGGTGATGTGCGGCATGGGCCGCACGGGCACCCTGTTCGCCTGCGAGCAGGACGGCGTCGCACCGGACATGATCACCATCGCCAAGGGCCTCGGCGGGGGCTATCAGCCCATCGGCGCAACCCTGGTCTCCGAGCGCATCCACCGGGCCATCCGTGAGGGCTCGGGCTTTTTCCAGCACGGCCATACCTACATGGGTCACCCCGTGGCGTGCGCCGCCGCCCTGGCCGTCCAGCGCGTCATCCGCGAGGACGATCTGCTGCGGCGTGTCCGCACCATGGGCGAGGCGCTGGAGCGGCGTCTCGCGGCGCGTTTCGGCGACCATCCGCATGTCGGCGACATTCGCGGGCGCGGCCTGTTCCGGGGCCTGGAGCTCGTCGCCGAGCGGGAGACCAAGCGGCCGTTCGAGCCGGAGCGGCGCCTGCACGCCGCCGTCAAGCACGAGGCCATGGCGCGGGGGCTGATGTGCTATCCCATGGGCGGCACCATCGACGGCCGCCGCGGCGATCATGTCCTGCTGGCGCCGCCGTTCATCGTCGGCGAACCGGAGCTGGACGCCATTACCGAGCGTCTCGGCGACGCCATCGATGCCGCCGTGGCCGCCACCACGGAGGCGACGTCGTGACCGCGGAGCCGCTGGTCATTACCGTCGCCCCCAACGGCGCCCGCCGGACCCGCGCAGACCATCCGGCCCTGCCGATCACGCCGCAGGAGCTGGCGGCGACGGCCACGGCGTGCCTGGAGGCCGGGGCGGCCATGCTTCACCTCCACGTACGCGACCGGCAGGAGCGGCACACGCTGGACGCGGAGGCCTACCGGACCGCCATCGACGCCGTGCGCGACGCCGTGGGCGACCGCCTGATCATCCAGGTGACCACCGAGGCGGTGGGCCAGTACACCAGCGCCGAGCAGATGGCCCTGGTGCGCGAGCTGCGCCCGGAAGCAGTGTCGCTGGCACTGCGCGAGATCGTCCCCGACCCGTCGGCCGAGGAAGAGGCCGGTGCATTCTTCGCCTGGCTCGCCGGGGAACCGATCCTGCCGCAGCTCATCCTCTATACGCTGGAGGACCTCGAGTGCTACCACGAGCTGCGCGACCGCGGCGTTCTCCCCGAGCGCGGCTACAGCCTGCTGCTGGTGCTGGGCCGGTATGCCACGGAGCAGCAGGCGGCGCCGCAGGACCTGCTGCCGCTGCTCTCCGCCCGGAACGATGACATGCCCTGGGCGGCGTGCGCCTTCGGCCCCCGGGAGCACGCCTGCTGCAGTGCGGCCGCCGCGCTCGGCGGCCATGTGCGGGTGGGTTTCGAGAATAACCTGGCGCTGCGCACCGGCGATACGGCCCCGGACAATGCAGCGCTGGTGCGCCAGATGCGGGAGCTGGCCGACGCGCTGGGGCGGCCCGTGGCGGACGCCGACGCGGCGCGATCGTTGCTGAAGGGCTGATGTCCTGTCCCGGAAGTGCGCATTAGTGGCGACCGCGGCGGGCGTGGGCCCTGATCAGGCACCCGGCTCCGGAATGGCGCAAAGCCGCGGCTCGCCGCCCCACAGGCGCGCGAGCACGGGCCCGCCGACCGCCGCATCGCCGGTGGTCCAGAAGCACTCGCTGCCGGCATGGCCATCGGGGTCGCGGAGCAGGCCGTGCCCGGCCAGCCGGCGTTCCAGCTGGCGTGCGACCGCGGCGCCCGTTTCCACCAGGATGACCTCCGGGCCGAGCATGCTGCGCAGGGCGGGCACGAGGAACGGATAGTGGGTACACCCCAGGATGACGGTATCCGCCCCGGCAGCCTCCAGCGGTTGCAGGTACTCCTCCAGCAGGCCACGGATCCGGGCCCCGTCCGTCTCCCCCGCTTCCACGGCCGCCACCAGGCCCGGGCAGGGCTGCGTCACCACCCGGACGCTGCCCGCGTACTGTTCCAGCAGCGCCGCGAAGCGGGCGCTGCTCAGGGTGCCCTCCGTCGCCAGCACGCCGACCACGCCGGTCCGCGTGCTCGCCACCGCAGGCTTGATGGCCGGCTCCATGGCGACCACGGGGACCGGGAAGCGCTCCCGCAGCGCATCCGCGGCGACCGCCGTGGCGGTGTTGCAGGCAATCACCAGGGCCTTGGCACCCTGGCCGACGAGGAATTCCGCCAGCACCAGGGCCCGTTCGCGGATCTCGCCGGCGCTGCGGCTACCATAGGGGACCCGGGCGGCATCCGCCGCGTAGAGCAGATCCTCGGCCGGAAGCCGGGTCCGGATGGCCCGCAGTACCGACAGGCCCCCGAGCCCGGAGTCGAAGACGCCGATCGGCGCATTCCTTCCGTCGCCGGCTTGCGCACGCGCGTCGGTACGGGCCTCCGCTGAAGGCATCGACGCCACCCCTACACCCCCAGCGCGTCGGCGACGGCGGTCAGGGTATCGCCGCAGGGCGCTTCCAGCTTGACGGTGGCTTCGCGATCCCCGCGGGTACGCCCGAGGTTGAGCACGACCACGGGAATCCCGATACGCGCCGCATGGCGGACGAACCGGTACCCCGACCAGACCATGAGTGACGAGCCCGCGACCAGAAGCAGATCCGCCTCCTCCAGGCGCGTGAAGGCCGTAGCCACCGGCTGCGCCGGCACGCTTTCCCCGAAGAACACCACCTCGGGCTTGAGCATGCCGCCGCAACAGGGGCAGTCAGGGACGTAGAAGGCGTCGAAATCCGCGCTCTCGATATCCACGTCGCCGTCCGGGGCCGCCTCGGGGGTCTTCCGGTCCCAGCCGGGGTTGCGCCGGAGCAGCTCGTCCTGCAGATGCTCGCGCGCCATGCGGTGGCCGCACTCCAGGCAAGCCACCACGTCCAGCCGCCCGTGGAGATCGGTGACCCGCCGGCTGCCGGCGCGCTGGTGCAGGCCGTCGACGTTCTGGGTAACCAGCCAGTGCAGGCGGCCGCCGCGCTCCAGGCGCGCGAACCCGTGGTGGCCGCCGTTGGGATGGGCCGCACGGACGTGCTGCCATCCCACCATGCTGCGCGCCCAGTAGCGGCGGCGGGCGTGGTCATTGTGCAGGAACTCGCGATACTGGATCGGCGGGCGGCGCTTCCAGCCGCCGGCGGCATCCCGATAATCCGGGATGCCCGACTCGGTGCTGAGACCCGCCCCGGTGAGGACGAACGGCCGCTGTCGCTCGCCGAGAAGCGACGCCAGTCGTTCCGATGCCGCAGCGGTGGCGGCGGCACCTTGTTCAGCAGGCAGATTCATCGCTCGACACTGCTTCCGTGTTCCCGGCGGCTCGCCGGCTCCCGTGGTATCCGGCTCAGGTAACGGGCTGGCGAACGCCCTTGACCAGCTCCTGGTCCTCGCGCTCCCAGGGCGGAAGCGGCGTGAACTCGTCCACCAGGAAGTCCACGAACGCGCGCACCTTGCGTGACAGGTGGCGCCCCTGGGGAAAGAGTACGTAGTAGGCGGAACTCTCCTGGGTGTAGCCCGGCAGCAGTTGCACCAGCGAGCCGTCGCGGATCCGCGGGGCGACCAGCCAGGTGGACAGGCGCGCCAGACCGACGCCGGCCAGCGCCGCCTCGTAGAGGGCACTGGCGGTGTTGGCGCGGAAGTTGCCGTTGACGTGGATCACCCGCGGGCTGCCGTCGTCGAACTCGAACTCCCAGTCGTTGAACCGGGAGACGTTGTAGAGCACCAGGCAGTTGTGATCAAGCAGTTCCTCGGGCGTCCTCGGCTCACCGTGGGCGCGCAGGTACTCCGGCGAGGCCACGATGATGCGCCGGTTGACGGCCAGCTTGCGCGCCACCAGGGAAGGGTCGTTGACCTGCTCCTGGAGCATGATGGCCACATCGATGCCCTCGTCCACCAGGTCGACCCGACGGTCCGTGAGCTCGAACTCCATGTTGAGCTCAGGGTGCTGCGAGAGAAAGCGGTTGATGCGCGGAAGCACCTCGCCCCGCGCGAACGCCGCGGTGCCGGTCACCCGCAGCGTGCCCCGCACCTGATCCTGCAGGGAGCTGACGGCCTCCTCCGCCTCCTCGATCTCGTGCATGATCCGTGCGCACCGGTCGTAGAAGTCCCGGCCCGCCTCCGTGAGACTGATGCGCCGGGTGGTCCGGTTGAACAGACGGGCGCCCAGCCGGTCTTCCAGCCTGCGGATCTGCTTGCTGATCGCCGAGGGCGTCATGTCCAGGGCCCGGGCAGCGGCGGAGAAGCTGCCGTCCTCCACGCAGCGCACGAAGATCAGCATTTCCGATGCACGGTCCATGGCCTACACCCTCCTTCCATTATTGCCATCACGGCAAAGATTTTATGATAAAGACAGGTTTGTCTGTATTAATATTCCGCGGTATGCTGCTACGCAACATCAACGGTCCGGCGTTTCTCAAACGGGAGGATCCCATGCGCCACTTCGTCTGGCTACTCCTGCACGGCCCGCGGTCCGCGTATCGGCCACAGGTGGTCACCGCCGATGAGCTGGACGCCGGCACCCGGCTTCGCGACGCCCTGGCCCGCTACGACGACAGACAGGCCCTGCAGCAGGCCGTTCAGCTCTGCGCGGGGCGCGAGCCCGGCGGCGTTGCGTAGCGGAAGCCGTCAACGGTCGCAGCACGGCGCAAGCGGCGGGTCCGCCAGTGAACATGTACTGCTCTCCTCCTCCTTCGTAGCCTTTCTACGAAGCTTCGACGGGCCCTCGGCCCGTCTTTTTTTTGCTTGTCGACCGCAGAAGCCCGCCCGCGCCGGGCAGCGCTCGTAACCTATTCTACGCGGGCACAATCATTGTGCCATGCACACGGATGGTGCAGCGCGCAAATTCGTGGACAATACAATCTCCAGGCGGGTCCGCCCCCTGATCGAGTTCCGCAAGCACCACCGCCGTACAGGGAGGCCGTCATGCAGCAGCACAATCACGATCACCAGAACACCCGTGGCGCCACGCAGCCGCATCTCGCGCAGGTCCGGCTGGAAGCCGACATGCTTCGCGGCGCCGTGCTGGCCTCCGCGCTCCGGGGCCTGCGCCGCGGCATCCGGAGCCTGGCCGGCCGCACCGGCCCGGCGGGCGCCTGAGCGGGTATGCCCGAGGGGAAAGGACCCTTTTCCCCTCGGCAGGATGGCACAGCCGCAGGCACAGCCTAGACTTCACGCACAGTTTCGGAGCACCCGACGAAAGGAGGTGAGCCATGCGCGATCGTACCGAGATGACCACGACGAACCGGGTACAGGCCGTCCAGCGCGACATGGACCGCGTGCGCCGTCAGGCCGAGCGCATGCGCAACCAGGCCATCGGTCGGGCCGTGCGGGACATGGGCACCAGCGCCCGGCAGCTCATGGGCAATCTGCGCCTTCCGCGCAGCACCGCGCGTCGTGTGGCGGGCCAGAGCAAGCACTGAGCGCACAGCCCGGGACGAGCCGAATGCGAGCCGCGGCCGGGATGCCCCGCCGCGGCTTTTTCGTTTCTATTCCTCGGAGACCCGGTCCGGGAACGCCGAGCGGGCGTGCGCCAGCTTGGGCGCGATGATCAACTGGCAGTACGGCTGGGACGCGTTGCGCTGATAGAAGTCCCGGTGCTCGTCTTCCGCCGGCCAGAACGTCGCCCCGGGCTCCACGGCCGTCACCACCGGGGCATTCCACACGCCGCTGGCATCCTGTTCCCGGATCACTTCCCGGGCGATGCGTTCCTGGTTGTCGTCCAGCGGCATGATCGCCGAGCGGTACTGGGGCCCGACGTCGTTGCCCTGGCGATTGAGCTGCGTGGGATCATGAACGCTGAAGAAGATCGCCAGGAGCTCCCGGAAGCCGATGACCTGCGGATCGAAACGCACCCGCACCACCTCCGCATGGCCGGTGCCGCCGGTGCAGACTTCCCGGTAGGTCGGTCGCTCGCGGTGGCCGCCGGCGTAGCCCGGGATCGCGTCGTGGACCCCGCGGACGTTCTGGAACACGGCCTCCAGGCACCAGAAACAGCCGCCGGCCAGGATGGCCGTCTCGGTCGAATCGCTCATGATGACTCCTCCGCTGCGTACCAGGGCCCGTCGTCCTGACCGACTACACGGCCCTCTCCGTGCAGCTTCTCCAGGTGCGCCCGCACGGTCCCGTGGGCTACCCGTTGCAAGGGCGCGGGGACATGGGTATAGATCCGCGCCACGATCTCGCCGATCCACCGGTCGCCGGCGGCGACGGCCGACAGCACCATTGCCTCGCGTTGCTGCCGGTGCGCGATGACCCCGTCGAACAACGCCCGCGGCGGACGCAGCATGCGCCCGTGACCCGGCGCGACAGCATCGACCTCCAGCTCCCGCAGGCGCTCGAGGGAATCCATGTAGGCGGTCATGTCGCCGTCCGGGGGGCTGATTACCACGGTGCTCCCCTCCATGACCATGTCGCCGGCGATGAGCACGCGCCCCGGCTCCAGCAGGAAGCACAGATGCTCGGCCGCATGCCCCGGCGTGTGCAGGCAATGGAGAGTGAAGTCCTCGCCGTCCAGCCGATCGCCGTCATCCAGCGGCTCGTCCACGGCACTGTCGTTGCTCCCGCCGTCACCGCGCAGCCCGGGATGACCCATGACCGCGGCTCCGGTGATCTCGCGCAGGCGATACGCCCCGGGGGCGTGATCCGGATGGCCATGGGTGATCAGAATGGCGCGGATTCGCCCTTCGCCGGCCGCGGCGACCGCCTCCAGATGCTCCATGTCGTCAGGGCCCGGGTCCACGACGACCCGGTCCATCTCGCCGATGATCCAGGTATTGGTGCCCGGGCCGGTCATCATGCCCGGGTTGGGTGCTGTCAGCCGCGCCAGCACCGGGCTGAGCCGGTGCAGGGTGCCCGGCTCGACGGGGCTTTCCGCTTGACTGTTGTCCATGCGTGCAGCATACCGTGAGGTACCGGGTGCAAGCCATCCGCCGCTTCCGGAGGGTGCCCCATGGGAAACGCCGCCGGCGCCGCCACGTTGCCGCGCTACCATGCCGCGCAGCGGTTGATCCACTGGGTCGTCGCCGTCCTGGCGGTGATCACCCTGGCGATGGGTCTCACGCTCGGCTCGCTGGGGGTCGAGGGAGCCCGGGCCCTGTTCGGGGTGACCGCGACCAACCTGCTGTACACCTCCCACAAGACCTGCGGCGTGCTCATGCTGGGGTTGATGGTGCTGCGGGTCGTCTTCCGGGTCACCCTGGGCAAGCCCGGATACGCGCATCCGCTGCCGATGTTCCAGCGCGTGGCCAGCGAGGTGGTGCACGGCGCCCTGTACCTCCTGTTGCTGGCCATGCCGGTGCTCGGATGGCTGGCCACGGCGGCGGGCGACTTCCCGGTGGCCTTCTTCCACTACGAGCTGCCGCGCCTCATCGGTACCAACGAGGCGCTATCGGAGCAGCTCTATGCGTGGCATGGCGCGGTGGGCCTGACCGTGCTGGGCTTGATCGTGCTCCATGTCGCGGCGGCGCTGTATCACTGGCGCATCCGGCGGGACGGGGTCATGCAGCGCATGAGCCTGTTCCGGCCGAAGTGAGCCGGATCGGCGGACGCCGCCGGCCGGCGTGCCCCGGCCGCGCCAGGCCATCCATGCCCGGCGACCGTGGGGGGCGGCTGTGATGACGCGGCGCGGCCTGCTGCATGGGGTGCTCGTGCTGGCGGTGTGCAACGCCTTCTTCCTGGCGCTGGAGATGCCGCGGCATCAGGGCCCCGGGCCTGACTGGCTGGCCTTCGAAGCGCTGGTGCTCGCCGGTGTTTTCCTGCTGGTTCGCTCGCCGCTGCTGCGCCGCCTGCTCGGCGCGGGCGCTGGCTGCCTGCTCGCCTCCCTGGGGGTCCTGGCGGGGCTGGACGCAATCACCCGGCTGAGCCTGGGGCGCCCGCTGAATGTCTACCTGGATTACCCGCTCGCCCTGTCAGTCTACGAGCTCGCGGCCACCACGCTGACCCCGGCGGCCGGAGTGGCCATCGTTGCCGGCCTGCTCGCCGCGCTGCTGGTCATCGGTATCGGCGGCGCCCGCCTGCTCACGGGACTGCGTCCGGCAGGGGGCGGCCGCGGGCGGTGGCCGGGCGCCGCGCTCCTGGTGATCGGGCTGGCGGGCATCGCCAGCGTCCACGCGGGCCCGTGGATTCCCCATACGGCAACACCCGGGGTAACGCTGATGGTCGACCAGGTGGCCTGGGGCCTTCGCACCCACCGGGAAAGCCGCGCCTTCCAGGCGCTGCTGGCCGAGGACGGCGCGGTGCCGGCGACGCGACTGGAGGCGCTGCGCGGGGTCGACGTCATCGTCGGCTTCATCGAGTCGTACGGCACGGCCGCCGTGTTCGACGACCGCTACGGGCCCATCGTCCGCCCGCGCCTGCTGGCCCTGGGGCGGGAGGTGGACGCGGCCGGGCTGCACATGGTCAGCGGCACCCTGCGCTCGCCGGTGGCCGGCGGCCAGTCCTGGCTGGCCCATGCCTCGGCGCTGTCGGGGCTGTGGGTCGACAACCAGCTGCGCTACGAGCTCCTGCTGCGCCGCCGGCGGGATACGCTGGTCCAGGACTTCGCCCGCACCGGACACCGGACGGCAGCCATCAAGCCCGCCATTACCCGGGCCTGGCCGGAGGGGCGCTGGTACGGCTTCGACACCATCCTGGACGCCGAGGGCATGGACTACCGCGGCCCGGCGTTCAACTGGGTCACCATGCCGGACCAGTTCACCTGGTGGCGTTTCCACGAGGGGGTCCGGCAAGCGTCAGACCGGCCGGTATTCGGCGTGCTGTCGCTGATCAGCAGCCACGCGCCCTGGGTGCCGATCCTGCCGGTGCTCGATGACTGGGAGCGCCTGGGCGACGGCGCGGTGTTCGCGCAATGGCAGGGCGCCGGCGAGACCCCGGAGCGCCTGTGGCAGGACCCGGAGCGGGTGCGCACGCATTTCGCCGCCGCCGTGGCCTACGCCCTGGAGGTGGCCGGCGGCTACGCGGCACGCTACGCGGATGCGGACACCCTGCTGATCGTCCTGGGTGATCACCAGCCGGCGCCGCTGATCACCGGGCCGGACGCGGCACGGACGGTTCCGGTGCACGTCATCAGCGGCGACCCGGCGCTGCTGGCGCCGTTCCGGGAGCGGGGATTCATCCCGGGGCCGCTGCCCGCGACCGCCGAGGCACGCGCCGGCCTGGACGCCCTGCGATCGTGGATCCATGACGGCTACGCCGGCGGTCAGTCGCCGCGCGCGGCCTGCGGTGACGCCAGGTGCGGCAGCAAGCCGTCGACCACGTCCTCCAGCCGCCGCAGGTAGGCCGTGCCCGATGAGGGCGGTGTCGGGTCCGAGGTCATGACCACGGTCAGGGCCCGCTCCGGCACCACGTACAGCATCTGCCCGCCGAACCCCCAGCCGTAGTACGCGGCATGGCCGGACAGATCGGTGATGAACCAGCCGTAGCCGTATTGATCGTTGTTGAAGCGTGAGCGCCCGCGGGGCTGCCAGGAAGCCCGGATCCACGCCTCGGAGACGACCCGGGTGCCGCGGTACCGGCCGCCCTGGCGGATCATCTCGCCGAAGCGCGCCAGCGCGCGCGGGCTGAGACGCATGTTGTTGCCGCCGAAGTGGATGCCCTGCGGATCGCGCTGCCAGTCGGGGATCGTGATCTGCAGCGGCTCGCCCAGCCAGTCCCGGGCCAGTGCCAGCGTGCTGCGCCCGGTCTGCTCGACCAGGGCCGCCGACAGGACGTGGGTATTGCCCGTGGAATACCGCATGCGGCCGCCGGGCTCGCCCACCATGGGGCGGCTGAGGGCGTACTCCACCCAGTTGTCGCTGCTTACCCAGGCACCGTACCCCGCCCCCGAGACCCGCTCCAGGCCCGCCTGCATGGACAGCAGGTGGCCCACGGTCACGGCATCCAGCCCCGCCGGGGCGTCCGCCGGAACGCGCGGGCCGAGCAGCTCCGTCACGGGCTGCCCCGCGCCCCGGATGACGCCGCGATCGATGGCGATCCCCACCAGGGTCGCAAGAACCGTCTTGGACAGCGACTTGATGTTCACGGGAGTGTCCAGTCCCGGCCCGCGGACCACGTGCTCGATCACGGGCTCGCCGTGGTGCACGACCAGCAGCGAATGAAAACGCTCCAGCGCCGCGACCCGGTCGCGGACGTCGGCGACCACCCGGCCGGGCAACGCCGCATTCGCGCCGGACACCTGGGTGGCGATCAGCAGGCAGACAGTGAATGCCAGCCACCGAATACCGGGGGCGCGTCGTGCCCGGGCCGAAACGGGAACAACCATGGGCTGCGGGTGCGTGAACAAGGCGGTCACTCCCGGATCGACGATGAACGCCAGTGCCAGGGAACACTGCCACCGGCGCCTGGTGGTGTCCATCACCATGGCAACGAGCAGAAGACCCCGGCGCCGATTGCGAGGGCCGGGACAGATGCTATTCTCATTAATGGCACTGATTCGCATTCGCAAAGGAGGTATCCATGCGACAGATGGCCTTGATCGCCGCCGTATTCGGCCTTGTCAGCCTCGCCGGGACGGTCGCGCACGCCGATGACCGGCCCGAGCATTTCGAGGGCAAGCCCGCCGAGAACCTCGAGCAGGCATTGACCAATCTCGCCGAGGCCAATGCCGAGCTCGAGGAGCGGATGGCCGGCGAGCTCTCGGACGAGGACATGGCCCGCATCCACGAGCTGTCGTACACCATGGAGAACGCCCTGCAGCGCATTCAGCAGGACACGGAATCCCTGGCCGTCACCCTGGAGGAGATCCACCTGGCATCCGAGCGCATGGACCGCTCCACCGTGCAGGACCAGGGGCCCAAGTACCTGGAGAAGGCCCGGCCGCTTGTGCAGTAGCGCAGGCCCCGGAGCCCGGTAAAAAGCCCGAGGCCGACGCCTTGATGTCGCGTCGGCCGTCGGCGAGTCAACACCCTGCTGTCCCGACGGCCGTCCGCAGCCGGCTCAGGCGGCCAGCTTCTCCACCGAGCGCCTCGCCTCCTCCAGCGCCTGCTGACTGGTGTCCTCCCCCATGGCGAGACCTTCCGCATGCACGAAGTGCACGTCCGTGATGCCCAGAAAGCCGAGAAAATGGCGGATGTACGGGGTCTGGAAGTCCATCTCCGAGCCGACGTACTGCCCG
Source organism: Aquisalimonas lutea (assembly GCF_030409225.1). Lineage (GTDB taxonomy): Bacteria > Pseudomonadota > Gammaproteobacteria > Nitrococcales > Aquisalimonadaceae > Aquisalimonas > Aquisalimonas lutea. Next base: position 1,138,146 of record NZ_JAUFPK010000001.1, on the reverse strand, counting down.
CCGCTGGCGATGAACACATAGGCCGTCTTGTCCGCGAGAAGGCCCTCCGGGCCGTCGGCGGTGTACCGGAACGTCCGCCCGGCGCGCGCCACATGGTCGAACCAGGCCTTCAGGGTGGAGGGAACGCCGAAGTTGTAGGTCGGTGATCCGATCACCAGGACATCGGCGTCCTCCAGCTCCTGGATCAGGGTATCGGCGATGGCCGCCTCACGTGCCTGCTCGTCGCTTCGCTCATGGACCGGCGTCAACGCGGCCGTAAAGCGTGCCGCCGTCAGGTGCGGCACCGGAGCCGCAGCCAGATCGCGCCGGATGACCCGGGCCTCGGGGGCGGTCGCCCGGAACCTTGCGATGAATCGGTCGGCAAGCTGCGCGGACTGGCCGTCGTCGCCGAAGATGCTGTTGTTGAGCTGCAGAATCGTGGTCATGGCGAGATCTCCTGTGCTGTTGTGAGACGCCGCCATTAAACAATTGCCTTGTTCGATAAAAAAGCGCAATATTTCGGGATTAATAATCGAATTAAACGATAATATATGGCTCCTCGCATCTCTCTCGAGCAATGGCGGGCACTGGTCGCGGTGGTCGACGCCGGCAGCTACGCTGCGGCCGCAGAAGCGCTGCACAAGACCCAGTCCTCGGTGAGCTACGCCATCGGGCGCGTGGAGGAGCAGCTCGGCGTCGCCGTGTTCCGCATGGAGGGGCGTCGTGCCGTGCTCACATCCACCGGCCGCGTCCTGTATCGCCGCGGCCGCGCCCTGGTCGAGGAAGCCGGGCGCCTGGAAGAAGCGGCGACCCGGCTCGGCGCCGGCGTGGAACCGGAGCTCGGGCTGGGCGTCGAGATCCTGTTCCCGACCTGGCTGCTGCTGCGCTGCCTGGAAACCTTCTCGGCGGACTTTCCCGATACCCGGGTGGAACTCTACGAGACGGTGCTCGGCGGCGGCGAGGAGCTGCTCGCGGAAGGGCACGTGGACCTCGCCGTGTGCTCGCAAGTGCCTGCCGGCTTCCTCGGCGACCCTCTGCTGCCGATCCGGTTCCTGGCGGTGGCGGCACCGGCGCACCCGCTCCACGCGCTGGGCCGGGCGCTGACCTTCGACGACCTCCGCGGCTATCGCCAGCTGTTCATCCGGGACAGCGGGGTGCGCCGCGACCGGGCCGGGGGCTGGGAGATCGGCGGGCAACGCTGGACCGTCAGCCACAAGGCCACCGCAATCCGGGCGCTGTGCATGGGGCTCGGGTTCGCCTGGGTCGCGGAGGATATCATCCGCGACGAGCTGGACAACGGCATCCTCCGGCCTCTGCCGCTGGCCCACGGCGGCGAGCGCTGGACCACGCTCTACCTCGCCTACGGCGACGTGGACGGCGCCGGACCGGGCACGCACCGCCTCGCGGAGGCCTTGCGGGCGGCCGCCGCCGGCCGGCCATGACCACCACGGCATGCGGTGGAGCCGCAACGTCCACAACGAATTGACCCGCGGCCGGCGGAAGAGAACAATCGGGCCATTGACCCGTGCCCCGGCGCACTGTCCCCCGGAGGCCCTCCGCATGCGCGTATTCGCCAACCCCGTCGGTTCCGGTTCGCTCTGGTTCGACAACCTCGCCACCGCGGACGGCACCCCCGTTGCCTACGACCCGCAGGCGCGGGCCTTCCTGCCCGTGCCGCCGTTCTGCGCCAACCGCGAGGTCATCGGCTGCAACTGGATCGCTCCGGAACAGGGCGCGTTCTGCCGGTCGTGCGCCATGACGGCGCTGGCCCCGGACCCGTCCGTACCCGACGCCATCCCGAACTGGGCGACGACCGAGGCCGCCAAGCGCTGGGTTCTCGACAACCTCGGCCGCTGGCACTGGTTCCGGCCGGAGGACCCGGGCACGCGCCCGGTTTTTCACATGCTCGCCGAGGGCCCGACACCCGTTCTCATGGGCCATGCCGAGGGCGTGGTCACCATCAGCGTGGCCGAGGCGGACCCGGTCCTGCGCGCCACCCGGCGCCAGGCGCTGGATGAGCCCTATCGCACGATGATCGGCCACATGCGTCACGAGATCGCGCACATGCTCTGGTGGCGGCTCAGCCTGCGCACCGATTTCCTCGAGGCCTTTCGCGCCATGTTCGGCGACGAGCGGGCGGACTATCCCGCCGCGCTCCAGCGCCACTACGCGGAGGGGCCGCCGCCCGACTGGACGCAGCGCTTCCTGACCACCTACGCCTCCGCCCATCCACACGAGGACTGGGCCGAGACCGCCGCGCACCTGCTGCACCTCACCGACATCGCCGACAGCTTCGTCGCGGCGGGCCTGTCCTCACCCGAGCTGCCGGCCCCGGGCTGGGATCCGTATTCGGAACCGGACGCCGAGCGCCTGATCCACGTCGCGGCCTCCATCGCCGTGGGAGTCAACAACGTCAACCGCTCCATGGGGCTGTCGGACCTCTACCCCTTCGTGCTGTCGGATGCCGCGCGCCGCAAGCTGGCCTTCGTGCACGACTGGCTGCGCCGGGGGGCCCAGGGGCGGTGACGCGGCAAGGACCGGGAGGCCGGGACGCGCATTGCCCTTGCGGACGGCAGCAACCCTCAGCGGGAATGATCAGCCAAGAGAGCGTTGATTGCATCGATCGCTCGGGCATGAGCCAGCACGCCGGCGTGAGTGGCATCGATTCCCACCACGCTCGTTGCATGCCGCTGCGCCTCCGGTTTCAGCATGCTGGCCAGTGTTACGACACCGTCATTGGCCGGCCGGCCATGCCCGCCTTCACCGCGGTAGGTGAACAGCAGATGCAGCTCCGTGGCTCCAGCCACGACGGGATGACCGTCAGCAAAGATGTCGCTGAGAAACGTACTGCCGCGCGCCATATCGCGCCACACAGGGATGACGACGGGCGAATGCTCGACGCCCCGCTGCGCCGCTGCGTGGCCATCCCAGGGTGTCGCGATGGTGATGAATCGCGGGACGGCCGCGTCTGAATGGCGCCGGGTGCGCTGGCGGAGATACGACTGGCCGATCAGCCCGCCCATGCTGTGGGCGACGACGTGAACGGTGTCGACGTCGTGGACGACTTCCAGCTCCCCCATGATCTGCGCCAGATAACCCGCGGAGGCCTGGAGCGAGATCCCGGATGGATAGTAGTAGAACCAGGGCTGAAAGCGCTCGCGGTCGAGCGCTGCGACGATATCGGCGAATACCCGCGGAGAACCGTTGATACCGTGGATGAACAGCACCGGGGTGCGGCCGGGATCATAGGGCTCGAGAAAGTAGACGCCCGCGTGGCCGGCAAGCAGGAAATCCACCGGTCGCCACAGGCTGCCGCGAGCGACATCCGCGGCGAAGCGCGGGTCGTCGAGGCTGACGACGTCGCCGAAGGTCGTAAGCTGCCCGAGGCTCACGGAGGTTGCACCGGACGACTCCCGGTCCAGCACCGGAAGGTCCGGTGTGTTCCATCCGCCGCGCTCGGGCTCGGCACCGACCATCAGGCCAAGCCCCTCCCGGTGCGTGCTTTCCGGGCAGTCGACGGATTCGCGGCCCCCTACATACGTGAAGGCCTCGTGCTCACCCAATCGACGATCGCCGTCCGTGTCCCGGAACGCCAGAAGGCCGTAGGTGCCCGGCTCCAGCGCAAAGAACCACTCACTCCGCCCGGCCGTAATGACGTAGTCAACGGGGATCGGGGCCACGGATCCGGCGGCAGGGTGCTCCAGGAAAACGGAGACGACGTACGGGCCCGGCTGGTTGTCGGCACCGGCCACGGTTCCGCTGATCACGCAGGCGGCGTCCATCTGCGCCAGTTGCTCCCGGGCGTCGAACAGGGCGCACCCGGGCAGAACGACGACGACAAGCAAGACCGCCAGATACCATGGAGTTGTGTTACGGCAACATCGTGTCGACCCTGAACGCATCCCTGGGCTCCGTAACGGCTACGGTCGCATCCTGATCATACCCCGGTTGCCCGCGCCCGTAATCAACCCTGGACGATGAAGAACGAGGAAATAGTGACAGGCCTTGGCGGTTTCGCCATTACCAACCCGTGAACGCGATTGCAGGCTTCAGCGCGGGGCCCCGCCGGATCCCCCGCGGCCGTTACAGCCAGTGATTCCTGCGCGGCTGCCGGGTGCGTTGCTCGTCGATTCTATCGCCACTGCTACACTTCTCTCCTCGCGCCTTGCCACAGCGGCGCAGAAACCACTGAGACCCGACCGGGTTTCCGGAAAGGTTCGTAAACCGAGTAGGATGCTTATGCTTTCTGCCCCTCCAGGAAGCCGCGGCGCAAAACCTTGGCCTCACTGCCGACGAAGCGGCCGCCCCCGGACGCAAAGCGGCCATCCCGCGCGGACGAGTTCGACCCATGATCCCGCTCTGGCTTAAGCTCGCTTACACCGCCGGTGCCGTCGGCATCCTGGTCGTCTACTGGTTCCGCTACGGGCCGGGCAACTACCTGTGGTTCTCCGATATCGCGCTGATCGTCACGATCCCGGCGTTGTGGCTGGAGAGCGCTCTGCTGGCGAGCATGATGGCGGTGAGCGTGCTGCTGCCGGAGGCGTTGTGGAACCTGAGCTTCTTCGGCCGTCTGCTGACCGGACGGCGCATCAGCGGGCTGACCGAGTACATGTTCGAGCCCCAGCGCCCGCGGTACCTGAGGGCGCTGTCCCTGTTCCACGTTCCGCTGCCGATCATCCTCGCCTGGATGATCTCGGTCCTGGGCTACGATCCCCGCGCCCTGGCGCTGATGACGCTGCTCGCGTGGATCGTCCTGCCGGCGACGTATGTCCTCACCCCGCCGTCGCGGAACGTGAACTGGGTGCACGGACCCGGCGGCGAAGGGACACGACAGACACGCCTTCATCCACTGGCGTACCTGGGCGTTCTGATGGTGGCCTTCCCCGTCGTCGTATACCTACCGACGCACCTCCTGCTGCTGGTGCTGTTCGGGTGACACGAGAGCCGAAGACCAGGAGCTGAGCGAAGGCAACCCTGTCGCAACGCTCAAGACCAAGAACCTGGGCCTTTCAGCCGGCTCGAGGAAGCGCGCCCACGTCCTGAGTCCAAATGAGATTCACACGTTCTGGAATACCCTCGAGCAAGGAGGCGCAAGCAGCACACTCTCCAGGAAGGCTCGCTGATGCACGCGCTGCTGGACCGAGGCGGTTTGCTACCGACGGATGTCGGCTTCCAGATCGTCGTTCGCCGCATCCAGCGTGGACTCGAGCGGGTTTCCTGGAGAACTGTTGCCTCGGTGGCCTTGCATGCCCGGCTTTCACAGGGTTTCATCGTTACTAGGAGCAGTGGTAACCCCGGCTTGCCAGCGCCCTCAGCAACGGAGCTTGCCATGTACGCCGTAGTAGATACCGAAACGACTGGGCTCAGCCCAAGTCACGACCGAATCATCGAGCTTGCGGTAATCGGGCTGGATGCCGAAGGGTCCATGGAGTGGGAGTGGTGCTCATTGATCAACCCGGGACACGCGGGTACCGGCCACGGGCTGGCGGTACAGGTTCACCAGATCTACCCCAGGGACGTAGCGGACGCTCCGACATTCGCAGATTTCGCGGGGTACATTTCACGAATGCTGTCCGGGCGGGCGCTCATCGGACACAACGCCCGATTCGACTTGGGGATGCTTGCTGCCGAGTTCCAGCGACTGCACCAGGATTTACCTGAAGTCCCGCAGATCTGCACCTCGAACCTCGCCCGTGATCTCGGGTTTCGCCCCTATGGGCTCAAGGATTGCTGTGACGCCCTGTGCATTGACGTCGACGGAACGCACCACGCCTTGGCTGATGCCCGCGCAACTGCGCATCTCGCCCGAGTGCTGGTGGACTTCTCCAGCGAAACGATGCGAAGCGAAATCGCGACATGCGTGCGCTCACTGCAGCACTGGCCGCAAGTCCCAGTTGTCACCGAGACTCCGAAGACGCGACCGATACCGCCCGTCCGCGGCCGTGCCCTGTCTGCGCCCGGGACCGCAGACAGCAGGCGGAGTGCCGAAAATCCTGCGAAGGGTGAGGACCCACGCTCCGCGATTGATACCTTCTCAATCGCTGCTGACTGTCCCGAATCACGATACCTCTCCGCCGTCGAGTGGGTTCTCGAAGACCGTGAAATCTCGCCCGAGCAGAAGCAGGCGTTATCTGATCTCCGCGCCGAACTCAACCTTAGCGACGAGCAGGTCCACAACGTACACATGGCGTTCATTCGCGGGCTGGCGGGCAGCATGTGGGCCGACGATGTCTTATCAAACCATGAGCAGTTCGATCTCGACATCGTAGGCGGGCTGCTGAACTTGAGCTCGGAAGACGTCGAGTACGCTCGCGACAACCCGATCGAACTCGACTTGATCAACGAGGACTACATCCTGCCACCAGGTGCCAAAGTCGTCTTTACTGGCGAGATGTCCGTGCCAAGGTCAGACTGGACAGCTCGCGCCAAAGCGGCCGGGCTCCACGTCACAGGAACCGTATCAGGAAATACCGACTACCTAGTTGTCCCCTTTGGAGACACCGGATCGAGCAAGTCGCGCAAAGCCCGAGGCCTCGGCGTTCGCGTCGTCAGCGAGCAGCGCTTTCGTCGGATGATCGAACGGGCCGAGCGCGAATCGTCGTCCTGCTGATCGCTGCCGAGCATTACCCCGAAGCTAGCTGGCATCCCCCGGTATTTACCACCGGGCGGTACTCCGCGGTTCCCTTGCCCTCTGTCGACCCTAAGCGGACCTTCTCTTAACATCGGGCATCGTCCGCTTCCCCTTCTTTGGCGACGGTATAAACCATGCTGTCAAGTGCTTCGTTGGCGTCCACTACCCTTGCCGCGCTAATCTCCTGTCAATACGGCAGCAGCAAAAGCCGACCCGTTGAGATTTGGGTGTTATCACGCCGGCAGAGTGATGAATCATCATGAGGGCGATTGGCTCACTATTAGGAATTCTGAATGGAGTAACAAGTTATGCTGGAAACCCTATCCATGGATCAGGCATATTCCCTCTACCAGCAAAGATTAGCGGCTCATTACGAAATTATAAAATACTTTGAAACGAAAAACATTGAGCAATATGTAGACTTGGCTCTAGGTATATCGAGACCGGAGGGTAATTACAGCGCAGCAGAGCATAAGATAGGTCCGCAGGTTCTAACTCATAACCCCAAGGCCTTGGTGTACAATTTGGCTATCCAATTAGGTAACCTTAAGGATTCCTATCACGTTCCTGTTACAATATATCGCGCCAACATACCTTATCTTAGAATAAGTCTGGGTTCCGAAATGGCAATGATGCTGAACCCCGATAAATACTGGGTGGGTAACGTTAGAACGATATATACACATTTAGTGCTCAAACATAACGGGAATCGAAGTATGGCGGATGAAGAACTCCGACTGTACCGAGAACCTGATGGCAGTCGTCCATCACAGATGGAATATCGAATCTGGAGAGATATCTACTTATCGTTAGAAGCCAGTCTGAGAAAGGTTGCTAGACTAGGTAGCGATGAAGCAACCAAGCAGAAGGCGCCAAGTGGTAAGCATGTATTCATGTGGGCTGACGCAATCAGTTCATGCGTATATGACAACAACCAGGCCTGACAATCGTAGCCACGGCCACCATTACCTATGCTCCGTCGTCGCTCCGGCCCGCGCTATTGTCAAGGCCGCGCCGAGCAACGGGGCTGCCCAGCCACAATTGCAGGAGCATCGACTGCAGATAAGCACAGCCAAGGTCCGCCACCTTACTGCAACCCCGTTCTCTTTGAGGGGACGTGCATGCGGCTCCCTTCGTCGGTACCCAAAGGCAATCACTTAACGGCTTCGCAAAACCTTCCGCTTGCTCTAACCTGTAACCAAGCAGGCGATGCAACAGCTAGCGCCTCCTCGAATCAACGGCAACAAGAAGACTATCGTTGTCTGCCACAGCACCTGCGTGAGCGAATATTATGCCACTAATAGATCCTACGCTACTGATCGAGTCTTGCCGGCGACAGCCCCTGGAGATCTTTTGTTGTGGTCCTGGAATACAACATCCACTCTATGACCTTCGTAGTGAACTAAAAAGGCATCTTGAAGAGCAGTATCAGGTCACCGTTGTCTTTGGCGAGGAGCTAGATCGCATCACGACGAAGCCATCTACGCAGGCTGTCGACTTACAGACGCTTGAGGCAAGATATGCTCACTTGGTCGATTTCACTGTCCTAATGTTAGAGTCTCCAGGATCTATCGCCGAACTCGGAACGTTCACCATGACAGACAACATTCGTCCGAGACTTTACACTGCCGTGGATCAGTCTTTCTACGGTGACTCCAGTTACATCGCCCGAGGCCCCCTAAGCATTTTGTCTGCGCACAGTCCGGCAAACGTTATTTATTATTCAAGAAAGTCCAAAACCACACTTCTATCCGGATTGGATTTTCCTGTCTGTCTCCATAAGTACTTGGCACACTCCGTCCCCCGCTACGACTTTGAGGCAAAGTTGAGGTTCCGGGCCAAACGTCCTCCAGAATCCGGGCATTACTCCGCAATTACCAAGAAGCATCGTGACGACTTCATAGCAAAGTGTGTTCTCGTGGCTGTTAACGTGTTACACAACCCTACTTTTGCTGAGTTAGTTAACGAGCTTCGCACTAGTCCGGATGAAGTATCTCATGGGCTGAAGAAGCTGTTCCAAGCGGGCCATATTAAGAAGACCGGCAGCGGAGAGTACGTTGCCACGCCACCCATGGCCAGCGGCGCGCTTGCCCCTTTCAGCACGACGGCAGTGAGTCGCCGCCGCGCCAGAGTTCTCGCGGCTTGACGTCACCGGTTATCACAAGACACAGTGAGGGGGCCCTTAGGGGATCTTTGCAAAGCGCAAGGAACCGCGATGAATCGTCGCGGGTTAGAAAAGAACGCAGAGTGTCTGCTTCGCATGAGGCGCTTGGGCCGCCGGGCCCAACCGCTCATGCGAATCATCCAAGTAAGACGACTAGGTAAGGGCAGGTGTGGACGGGGTGCGACCCAGCAACTTAATGGAACTCTCTATGGAGCTTGGGTTTGCACCCCAGCACCTTTTTAGACTTGCCCACTCGCGTGATTACCTGTATTTGACGGCAGAAATACCTAAAAAGTCCGGAGAAGGAAAAAGACAAATACGCATCCCAACCACAGAGTTAAAAGGGGTGCAGCGGGCAATATACAAAACCTACCTTAAGAGCGTACCACCAAGCGATTATGCTTTCGCATTTAGAGAAGGTTATAGCATCGTCGGTGCAGCCAAAAAAATTGCCGGAAGAAATGGGCTCTTAAAAGTAGATATCCGTGATTTTTTTCCTTCAATTACTGAGCGCCGTGTATTTGGACTTTATGCGTCCTTAGGTTTTAACACTAAGGTGTCGTACATATTAACTAGGCTTTCGACTTTTGAGGGGTGCTTGGTTCAAGGCTCCCCCACCAGCCCTTCCATTAGCAATCTGATCTGCAAGACTCTCGACCGTGATCTTTCCCGTTTTTCCACGCGCTGGGGCCTTAGTTATTTGAGGTATTCAGATGATATGTTTTTCTGGGGTCCAAAACATTTTTCCTACAGGAAGATTCTTCCGTTTGTCGAAAGAATCGTGTCTGATCATGGGTTTTATCTAAACCACGACAAGACACGTTATCACCCCCCAGAACAACCTAGGTACGTGCTAGGGTTGAGCGCTCATAATAAGGATGTCGCTATCCCGCGAGTGGCTCGTAGAAATATGCGAGCTGCTTTCTTTCGTGCTTCAAGAAATCTTAAATGGGCACGGGATAATCTGAACCACCTTTCAGGCCTTGCAGAATGGCATAAATGCGTCTATGGAAAGGATAAAACATACTTTGAATATCAGAGAATAATTCGAAATATCATGGAGATTCAACTTCACGAGCCGTACGAAATCTAGCAAGTTCCGTAAGCTCATGATTATAGAACGACAGTGATGGCCACCCTAGATCGCTATCATGATCTTTCAAGGCGGGTTACGCCTAGCCCTGGAAAATTGACACCGGGGGAGACCTCCTTTATGGCCTGCTCCAGAGCGGACGCTGGTGGATGCCGTGCGGAGGTCAGCAACGGGTCGATCTCAGACCTACTCCCTACCTCTTCGTAGGCTAGTCGAAGAACGAACCTCAACAAGATCAGAAGGTGCTACGACGGTGGCTACTGGTGCGCCTCTCTGGCAGAAGCTGAGCACCGATAGAATCGCATCGTCGACCGCTCCTCGTGCTTGCAGGATTAAGTACAGGCAAAGCCCCAGTCTCGAGAAATGGAAAAGTCCGAAGCCCCGGAACCGACCGTAACCTATCCAACCTGTTAAGAGAACGGTTGACCAACAGCTCCAAACGACACATTCCTCGTCACTCGGGCATTGACACTCGCCTGGGGTATACGCTGGCTACCTATATATTTACAATTTCCGATGGATATGTAGATTTTGTAAACCCGCGAGGTCCACATGATCGGCAACCGCATTCAGCGGGCGCGCAAGGCCGCCGGCATATCGCTACGGGCGCTTGCCGAACAGACCGGGGTCAGCCATACCGCCTTGAACAAGTTCGAGCACGGGACGCTCACTCCCTCGTCCGCTCAGCTCATCAAGATCGGGCGAGTGCTTGGGGTCCGGTCGGAGTATTTCCTTCGTCCTGACCGCGTAGAGGTGGAACTCGAGGAAATCGAGTACCGCAAACACTCCAAGACACCCAAAAAGGTGCTGGATCGCATTACGGCGAACGTTCTGGACCAAGCGGAACGCTGGATTGAGTTGCTTGATCTCTATCCGGTGCCACCCATTCGTACCTTTGCGGTTCCGGACTCCATTCCCGAGGAGATCTCGGATTACGAACAGCTCGAGATCGTCGCGGAGCGTGTCCGCGAAGAGTGGGAACTCGGCGAGAACCCGATCCCGGACCTCATCGACACGCTGGAGAGCCAGGGCCTCCTGGTTATCCTGACCGAGATCCCCCCGGAAGCGCGGTTCGACGGACTGGCCGGGAATGTTGGCGAGCAGCATGTGATCGTTGTCTCCAAGGACATTTCTGGGGATCGGCAGCGCCTCACACTAGCCCATGAGCTGGGGCACCGGCTGCTGGCCGGCCGATTGAAGGATACTGTGGACGAAGAGAAGGCCTGTCAGCGATTCGCGGGAGCGTTTCTCCTTCCAGCCCGTGCCGTCCGCGAACACCTGGGAGATCACCGTCGTGCACTTGAGTGGCGTGAACTCTATCTGCTGAAGCGCGAGTTCGGCATCAGTATGGCGGCGGGTCTGGTCCGAGCCGCTCAGGCGGGAATCATCGGTGAGGATCTCAAGAAGCGAATGTTCGCAGGACTACGCAAGCATGGTTGGCACAAGGGCGAGCCCGGCGAGCCCGTCAAGCAGGAAAGTTCGGTCCTGTTCGAGCAACTCGTCTACCGCGCCCTTGCGGAGGACGTTATTGGCCAGTCGAAGGCCGCCGAGTTGCTGAACCTGTCAGCCAGTCAGTTCCAGAAGAACCGATCACTGACGGAGACCGGAACGGATGCCGCTGCTCATCAGTGACGCCAACGTCCTCATTGATATGGAGGTGGGCGAGCTGCTGGAACTCATGTTCGCCCTGCCCCACGAGTTCGCCACCCCAGACCTTCTGTACACGGACGAACTGGAGGAACATCATCCCGACCTTCCGCGACTCGGGTTACATCTGCGTGAACTCGACGGCGATGGCATTGATGCGGCCACGGCATTCCGGCAACGGTATAGGGGAGTCAGCACGTACGACTGCCTGGCCCTTGCACTTGCAGTGAACATCAACTGCCGTCTGATGACCGGGGATTCGACTCTTCGGCATGCCGCGAGACAGGAAGGAGTGGAAGTGGCGGGGACGCTGTGGCTGATTGAGGAGCTGATCAGGCACGAGTTCATAGACGCAAGACAGGCCAGGAACGCGTTCGACCGCATGCAACAAAACGGGCGTCGACTCCCTTGGCAAGAGGTCGACGCGCTGATTCGGAGGCACCAGTAGGCGAAGCTGGCAGGATTGGCCTTTTGCAATTGCCCGCATGGCGCCAAGAAGCAGCTACTCGGCTGCTAATAGCGGGGATTTGGCTTGTGACTATTTGCGGCCATGCAGTGCATCGGCTAAAGCGAAAACGGCCAGGTTCTTGAAATATTGGAGCTGGCGACAGGAGTCGAACCTGCGACCGGCTGATTACAAATCAGCTGCTCTACCAACTGAGCTACGCCAGCGTCGGAAGGTGCGCCCTGCGTCGGGCGTATCGATATGATCCACCGTAAGCGGAGTCGAGTTCAAGTCTCGGGCGCCCGGCAGTCTTCGGCTTCGCGCCAGTCGCCGTCGGGTAGATCGTCGGCCGAACCGACCCGTGCCAGGACCCGGTAACGCGAGGTGGTCCGGTAGCGCTCGGCGACCTCGGCGGCATAGCCCAGCTCCCGGACGTCCTCCTGGCGGCGCTCCGCCCGTTCCCGCGTGCTGAACACGCCCAGCGAGACCGCGTGCTGCTGCTCGCCTTCGCCGCCGACGTAGCCGTAGTCGCTGACACCCTCTTCGGCGAGGCGATCCATGGTCGCCTGGGCTTCGTCCACGGACTCCGGGTCGGGCAGGTAGACCCAGAAGCCGACCCATTCGCGCCCCGAGACGGTGTTCACCTCGGCTGTCCCGCCGGCGTCGGTTACTGCATCGGCCAGGTTTCCGGCCGCCTCCTCCTGATCCAGGACGGCGACACGGCATTCCCGGGCCGCAGTGCCACCCGGTGAGGGGGACCCGCTGTCATCATCGCTATCGCCGCCGGCCGACTCCGTAGTGGACGCCTCTGCGGTGGTAGCCTCGTCCGTGCCCGTTGAGCCGACGTCGCTGCGCATGGCTTGCTCCTCATCCAGGAGCTGCAGCGAGCCGTCGGCGGGGCGGGGCGGCTGGGCCGGCGGTGGATCGGACGCGGGCAGCGTCCAGACCAGCAGAACGACCACGTTGAGGGCCAGCAGCAGAACGCAGAACGCCCTCATGATCCGCTCTCGATCCCGACCGCCATACCGGTGAAGACAAGATCGGCATCGACCTGCCACCGGCCGCTCAGCGCGGCGGCGACGGTCGGTGCGTCACCACCGGTAATCAGCCCCCGGGTCACGCCGCCGGCCTCGTCACAGCGCATCTTGAAGCTGTCGATGGCGGCGACCAGCCCGTGGAAGGTACCCGCACGGATGGCGGTGGGCGTGTCGGCCGCCAGGGCCGGTAGCGGCCCATCGCCGGGGTCCGCCAGGCGATGGGCGCCCAGGGACAGCGCTCGGCGAGCCAGCGACAGCCCCGGCAGGATGACGCCGCCGGCGTGTCGGCCGTCCGCCTCCAGGACGTCCAGCGTCACGGCGGTGCCGCAATCGGCAATGCACAGGCGCCCTTCGTATCGCGCATGCCCCCCCAGCAGGGCGGCCCAGCGGTCCGCTCCCAGGTTGCCGGGCTCGGCGTAGGCGTTGCGCACGCCCGCACCCTCGGCGGCGGTGCGGAAATGCTCAAGCGTGCATCCATAGCGCACGCGCAGCCGTTCCTCCAGCGGTGCCAGCACTGCCGGCGTGGCCACGCTGCAGGCGACGGCGCGCTCCGGGGCATGCGGCAGATCTGCCACGGCCGCCAGGAGGTGATCGGGCAGCCGGCCTTCGCCGGTGTACGCCGCGCCACCGGCGGCAACAACGGTATCGCCGTCCCGCAGCTGCCATTTGCAGCGGGAGTTGCCGAGATCGAACAGGAGCATCATGACACCGGCCGCACGGAAACTTCCCCGGCGCTCCAGGGCTCGCAGCCCTGGCCCCGATCCAGCAGAAGGCAGCCGGTGGCGTCAACGCCGCAGGCGCTGCCCTGCAGTTGCTGGTTGCCGACGTACAGCGTTACCCGCCGGCCCTGGAGAATGTCGAAGCGTGGCCACTGGTCGGCGAAGGGACCGAAGCCTTCGGCGGCGAAGCGGGTGAGGCAGTCCACCAGGGCGTCCAGCACCGCGGCCGCCAGGCGATTGCGGCCGAGCCAGTCCCCCATGTGAGGTCGCAGGGCCGTCCAAGGCTGGTCGATGTCCGCGGCGTCGTCCATCTCGAGGTTGAGGCCGAGGCCGATGACCACCGTGCACGGGCCGGCGGGCTCGCCCTGGAGCTCGACCAGCACGCCCCCGAGCTTGTCGTCGCCGACCATGAGATCATTGGGCCACTTGAGACCGATGCCTTCGGCTCCTAGGCGCGTCAGTGCCTCTGCCACCGCCATGCCGACGACGAGGCTCAGGCCCGCCATGCCGCCCGGCACGTCTTCAAAGCGCCACGCGAGACTCATGTACAGGTTGCGCCCGAACGGCGAGTGCCAGGGGCGCCCGCGACGGCCGCGCCCGGCCAGCTGCGCCTCGGCAAGCAGGGCGCACGGCGTGCGCAGCTCGTCCAGGCGCGTGAACAGGCGGCGGTTGGTGGAGTCCACGGCGCGCTCGACGCGCACCTCGGCGAGATGGCTGCGCGCGGCCGCCCCCAGCGACGCCTGGATGGCCTCCGGGTCCAGCCGTTCCATGGGAGCAGCCAGGCAGTAGCCCCGTCCGGCGCCGGAGCGCACCGGAGCGCCTTCCTTGCGGAGCTGCCGGATCAGCTTCCACACGGCCGCCCGGGTCACGCCGAGATGCTGACCCAGGGCCTCGCCGGAGTGCTCCCGGCCGTCGGCAAGGCAATCAAGCAGCGCGTCGGCCCGGTCCATGTCAGCGCTCCTCCGGGCAGGGGAGCGACGGGCGGTCGAGGAAGCGGCGCATGACCGCGATCATGCGCGCGTGGTCCAGGGCGCCGGCGCTCTCGCGGATACTGTGCATGGACCACATGGGATTGCCCACATCGACGGTGCGCACCCCGAGGGAAGCGCCGGTAATGGGACCGATCGTGGTGCCGCAGGGAATGTCGTTACGGTGGACGTACTTCTGGCAGGGCACTCCAGCCTCGTCGCAGAGTACCATGAATGCGGCTTCCGCCCCGGCGTCGGTGGAATAGCGCTGCTGGGCGTTGACCTTGATGGTGGGACCGCCGTTGACCATGGCCCGGTTCTCGGCATCGTAGTAGCCGGGAAACCCCGGGTGGTAGGCATGGGCCATGTCGGCGCTGAGCACCATGCTGTTGGCCAGGGCCCGGTGGTAGACCGAACCGGCGTCGTCGCCCCGATCAGCGGCGATCCGCTGGAGCACGTCGACGAGGAATGTCCCCTGGGCCCCCTTGAAGCTGTGGCTCCCCACCTCTTCGTGATCGAAGCATGCCAGCACCGCCACCCCGGAGATATCGCCGGGATCGATGGTCGTGAGCGCGTCCAGGCCGGCGTGGCAGGAAGCGAGATTGTCCAGCTGGGGCGCGGCGATGAACTCGTCGTCCAGACCGAAGAACGAGCCCGCCTGGGTATCGGCGACAGCGAGCTCCCACGCCAGGATGTCGGCGGCCGAAACGGCCAGCGCCGCGGCAATGGTATCGCGCAGGGCGTCGCTGTCCGGGGCCGACTCGTGGAGCGTGCCGAGAATCAGCGCCAGCTCGTCGTGCTGCTGAAAGCGCAGGCCGTCCTGGTTCACCTGGCGGTTCAGATGGATGGCGGCGTTGGGCAGGCGCATCACCGGACCGGCGGACTGATACAGGTAGGGCACCACGGAGCCGGAGTCCGGATCGCGCGCCATGACCCGGCCGGCGACCTTCAGATCCCGGTCGGCGAACGTTGCCACGATCGGCCCGCCGTAGATCTCCACCGCTGCACGCCGGTGATCGCCGCCGGCGGTGCTGCCCGCCGGCTTGATTCGGAAGCCCGGGGAGTCGGTATGCGCACCGATAATGCGATAGCCGTGCGCAGCCAGGTCGCCCTGTCCCACGACAAAGGCCGCCACGGTGGAGTCATCCCGGATGACATAGTACTTGCCGCCTCTGGCGAGCTCCCAGTGCTCACGCTCCTCCAGCCGCTGGAACCCGGCGTTGTCGAGCTGCCTGCACATGGAGGCGACCGCGTGCCAGGGGCTCGGGCTGACGTTGACGAACTCCAGCAGCCTGGCCGCTGCGTCGCGGGGATTGTCGTTATCCATGGATTCGGGCACCCGTACGGTCACGTTCGCTGGTCATCAGGCACAGAATACCAACCAAAAAAAAACCCCGCAGCGCGCACGCTGCGGGGTTTCGATGAGGCGCCTGGCGATGACCTACTTTCGCACGACAGCGTGGCCGCACTATCATCGGCGCTAAGCGGTTTCACTTCCGAGTTCGGAATGGATTCGGGTGGTTCCCGCTTGCTATGGTCGCCAGGCAAACTGGCTCACTGAACGGCGGCACTCGCCGCCGTCCGCGAATTTGGAAAGTTGCTGGATCGCGCATGTCACACGCATGCAGGCCGCACCCGACTTTTTGGGTGTTATATGGCCAAGCCTCACGAGCAATTAGTACCGGTTAGCTTCAGCCATTACTGACCTTCCACACCCGGCCTATCAACGTCGTCGTCTTCGACGGCTCTTCAGGGGTCTCAAGGACCCAGGGAGATCTCATCTTGGGAAGGGCTTCCCGCTTAGATGCTTTCAGCGGTTATCCCGTCCGCACGTAGCTACCCGGCAGTGCCACTGGCGTGACAACCGGAACACCAGAGGTGCGTCCACTCCGGTCCTCTCGTACTAGGAGCAGAGTCCCTCAAATCTCCGACGCCCACGGCAGATAGGGACCGAACTGTCTCACGACGTTCTAAACCCAGCTCGCGTACCACTTTAAATGGCGAACAGCCATACCCTTGGGACCTGCTACAGCCCCAGGATGTGATGAGCCGACATCGAGGTGCCAAACTCCTCCGTCGATGTGGACTCTTGGGAGGAATCAGCCTGTTATCCCCGGAGTACCTTTTATCCGTTGAGCGATGGCCCTTCCATACAGAACCACCGGATCACTAAGGCCTGCTTTCGCACCTGCTCGACTTGTCAGTCTCGCAGTTAAGCACCCTTCTGCCTTTACACGCACTGCACGATTTCCGACCGTGCTGAGGGTACCTTCGCACTCCTCCGTTACTCTTTGGGAGGAGACCGCCCCAGTCAAACTACCCACCACACACTGTCCCTGATCCGGATAACGGATCGAGGTTAGAACCTCGAACATGCCAGGGTGGTATCTCAAGGGTGGCTCCACTGGAACTAGCGTCCCAGCTTCGAAGCCTCCCACCTATCCTGCACAGGCAGGCTCAAAGTTCAGTGTGAAGCTATAGTAAAGGTTCACGGGGTCTTTCCGTCTTGCCGCGGGTACACTGCATCTTCACAGCGATTTCAATTTCACTGAGTCTCGGGTGGAGACAGCGGGGCCATCGTTACGCCATTCGTGCAGGTCGGAACTTACCCGACAAGGAATTTCGCTACCTTAGGACCGTTATAGTTACGGCCGCCGTTTACCGGGGCTTCGATCAAGAGCTTCGCCCGAGGGCTAACCCCATCACTTAACCTTCCGGCACCGGGCAGGCGTCATACCCTATACGTCGTCTTGCGACTTTGCAGAGTACTGTGTTTTTAGTAAACAGTCGCAGCCCCCTGGTCACTGCGGCCTCCCTCGGCTCCGGCCGCAAGGGCCTTCACCTAATAGAGGCGTACCTTCTCCCGAAGTTACGGTACCATTTTGCCTAGTTCCTTCACCCGAGTTCTCTCAAGCGCCTTGGGATTCTCACCCTGCCCACCTGTGTTGGTTATGGGTACGGTCGTCTGTTACCTGTAGCTTAGAGGATTTTCCTGGAAGCATGGCATCGGTCACTTCGCTCCCTTGGGAGCTCGTCATCACACCTCAGGATTGTGCCCCCGGATTTGCCTAAGGGCACTCCCTACATGCTTGAACCGGACACCAACAGCCGGATGACGTAGCCTTCTCCGTCCCCCCATCGCAGTAACAGCCGGTACAGGAATATTAACCTGTTTCCCATCGACTACGGCTTTCGCCCTCGCCTTAGGGGCCGACTAACCCTGCGCCGATTAGCGTTGCGCAGGAAACCTTGGGCTTTCGGCGTGGGGGTTTT
>NZ_JAUFPK010000001.1:430190-1115190 GCF_030409225.1 Aquisalimonas lutea | reverse complement strand
TCCACGTCGACCATGCCATTCTCCCCTGCTGTGGAGCGCGGCATTCTAACAGGAGCGGGCGTGGCTTTCCGCACGGCTGTGCGCGTACTATCCGGCCTATATCAGTCAACCCGGGAGCACGCCCATGCCCGAGCCCTTGTACGTCGGACTCATGACCGGCACCAGCATGGACGCCGTCGACGCCGTGGTCCTCGATACCGACGGCCGGCGCGCGACGGTCTTCGGCACGCACTCCGCGCCCCTGCCGGCGGCGTTGCGCGACCGGCTGCTCGCGATCAACGACTCCAGCCCGCTGGCCGAGATCATGGCGCTGGACGCCTCTCTCGGGGACATCTTCGCCGGGGCGGTGAATCAGCTACTGGAGACGACCGGCGTCACGGCGGCGCAGATCCGGGCGATCGGCAGCCACGGCCAGACGGTGTGGCACGCTCCCGACCGGGTGCCTCCGGGCACCTTCCAGATCGGGGATCCATCCCGGCTGGCCCAGGCGACGGGCATCGCGGTGGTGGCGGATTTCCGGCGCGGCGACATGGCCGCCGGCGGGCAAGGGGCGCCGCTGGCGCCGGCGTTCCATCACGCCTTCTTCGCCGACCCGGACGAGGATCGCGTGGTCGTCAACATCGGCGGCATGGCCAATATCACCTGCCTGCCCGAGCGTTCCCGGCCCGGCGAGATCACCGGATTCGATACCGGCCCGGGGAATGTGCTGCTGGACGACTGGCACCGCCGCCACCGCGGCGGTGCTTTCGACGCCGGCGGCGCCTGGGCCGCCTCGGGCGATATCGCCCCCGAGCTCCTGGCTGTCCTCCGCCGGGATCCCTACTTCCGGCGCCCGCCGCCCAAGAGCACGGGGCGTGACCACTTCAACGCGGAATGGCTCGCGGCGGCCGGCGTCGAGGCGTGGCCGGCTGCCACCGTGCAGGCGACCCTGGCGGAGCTCACCGCCGGTACCATCGCGGACGCGCTGCATGCCGCCGTGCCCGCGGCGGACCGCGTGCTCGTGTGCGGCGGCGGCGCAAGGAACGACGACCTCATGGCCCGGCTGCGCACCGCCCTACCCGGCATCCCCGTCGCCGCGACCGACACGGCCGGCATGGATGCGCAATGGGTGGAAGCGGCGGGCTTCGCCTGGCTGGCCTGGGCACGCCTGTCCGGGCGCGCCGGCAACGTGCCCGCGGTGACCGGTGCCCGGCGGCCGGTCACCCTGGGTGCGGTCTATTCCTGAGAGGGTGGTTGCGCGCCGGGCTCAGACGGCGAACGAGGAGCCGCAGCCGCAGGTGGTGGTCGCGTTGGGGTTGCGGATCACGAACTGGGCGCCTTCAATGCCTTCCACGTAGTCGATCTCGGCGCCCATCAGGTACTGCGCGCTCATGGGGTCGACCAAGAGGGTGACGCCGTTTTTCTCCATGGATGCGTCGCCGTCTTCCACGTTCTCATCGAAGGTGAAGCCGTACTGGAACCCCGAGCACCCCCCTCCGGCGACGTAGACACGCAGCTTCAGCGCCTCGTTGTTCTCCTCGTCGAGGAGCTCTCGCACCTTGTTCGCCGCGCTGTCGGTGAAGACCAGCGGCGCATCCTGCTCAACAGCTGCTTCCGCCATGGATCGGGCCTCCGGATGGGTCAATTCTGGTCCTTCGCAACGGTCGAGCCCGGGCAATACCCGCGCGCCCGCAATTCAGACCGCTCTGTATCCATTCTCCTCCCGGCGCGCGGGACCGTCAACTTGGGCGCGGGCCCGAAGCGTGCCCGCAGCCCCTTCAGGGCAGGACCGGAACGGCTTCCAGGCCTGCCGTCTCCGGCAGGCCGCACATCAGGTTCATGTTCTGTACGGCCTGGCTCGCAGCACCCTTGGTCAGGTTGTCGATGACCGACAGCACGATGGCCGTGCGTCCGTCCTGGGGCGGGTGCACCGCAATCCGGCAGAGATTGGTCCCGCGTACCGTGCGGGTCTCGGGGTGGCTGCCCGCCGGGAGCACGTCCACGAACGGCTCCCCGGCATACCGGCGCTCATACAGCGCCTGCAGGTCGGGCGCCCCGGAACGCAGCGGCGCATAGAGGCTCGCCTGCATGCCCCGCGTCATGGGAACGAGGTGCGGCAGGAAGGTCAGGCCGACCGCCCCGCCGCTGAGATCCTCCAGGGTCTGCCGGATCTCGGCCAGGTGGCGATGACCGGCCGCGCCGTAGGCCCGGAAGTTCTCGTTGGCCTCGCCGAACAGCATCGGCACCTGGGCCTTGCGCCCGGCTCCGGACACGCCGGACTTGCAGTCGGCGATAAGGGTATCGACGTCCACCAGCCCGGCCTCGATGAGCGGCAGCCAGCCCAGGGCCACCGCCGTCGGGTAACAGCCCGGGTTGGCGACCAGCCGTGCCTGCCGGATGGTCTCCCGGTGCATCTCCGGCAGCCCGTAGACGGCTTCCTCGAGGAGCTCCGGACAGGCGTGCGGCATGCCGTACCAATGCTCCCAGGCGGCCGCGTCGTGCAAGCGGAAATCCGCGGCAAGATCGATCACGCGGGTGCCCGCGGCCAGGAGCTCCGGCACCATGCCCATGGCGGTGCCGTTGGGCGTGGCGAAGAACACCAGGTCGCAGCCGGCCAGCTCGCCCGGGTCCGGCTCGGAGAAGCGGAGATCGACGTGGCCGCGCAGCCCCGGGAAGACCGAGTCCACGGGTGCGCCGGATTCCGCACGGGAGGTGATCGCACGCAGGCGGACCTCCGGGTGCCCCGCCAGCAGCCGCAGCAGCTCGAACCCCGTGTAGCCGGTACCACCTACAATGCCAACGCTGATCATCAACTCACCTCGGAGCGCTCCGCCGTGCATCAAGCCCCGCCCTGGGGGCCTGTCATTGTACGCCGCCTCCGGACCGTGAGCCAGATCAGGGGAACCCACCGGTCGCCGTCGGGGTCTGCAGCATGTGTACCGTCTGTGGCGGGGCAGATGGTCGCGGCTGTACAATCCGCCGGGTCGAGACCCTGATGCAGAGAACCCGATGATCAAGCGCAAGGACTTCTGGAGCGGCCTCGCTGCCGTCGTCGTCGTAATCGCCGCAGGCCTCGCCTGGGTCGCACCCTGGCAGGGCGAGCGCGCTCCCGAGGTCCGGCTGGAGACCCTGGACGGCGAGCGCTTTACCCTGGCGGATCTCCGCGGCCAGCCCACCATCGTCACCTTCTGGGCCACGACCTGTACGACCTGCGTGGAGGAGATCCCCCATCTGAAGGAGCTGTACGAGACGTTCCATCCCCGCGGCTTCGAGATCATCGCCGTCGCCATGGCGTACGACCCGCCCGAGCAGGTGCGGGCCATGGCCGAGGAGCGCAACCTCCCGTACCGCGTCGTCCTGGACCGGGGAGGCAGCATCGCGCGGGCGTTCGGCGACATCCGCGTAACACCCACCACCTTTGTCCTGGGCCCCGACGGCGAGATCCGGCAGCGGCGCCTGGGGATGCTGGACATGGAGCGGCTGCGGGATCGGCTGGAGCGCATGGTTCCCGGCGAACCGGTCGCCCTGGCGGATTCGGCGCGAGGCTGAGCCGCTCATGGCGTATCCCTGGCTCAAGGCCTTTCACCTGGTTGCCGTGGTCACCTGGTTCGCCGCCATCTTCTACCTGCCGCGGCTGTTCGTCTATCACGCCATGGCGGACGACACTCCGGGCCGCGAACGCTTCAAGGTCATGGAGCGCAAGCTCTACCGGGGCATCATGACCCCGAGCGCCGTGGCGGCCATCGGCCTGGGCATTGCCCTGCTGGTGCTCAACCCGGCGTGGCTTCAGCAGGGCTGGATGCACGCCAAGCTGGTGCTGGTCCTGGTACTGGTGGGCTACCACCTGTGGTGCGGGCGGCTGGTCCGGCAGTTCCGCGACGACCGCAACCAGCGGAGCCACCGGTGGTACCGCGTATTCAACGAGGTACCGGTGCTCCTGCTGGTCGCCATCGTCGTGCTGGCGGTGGTCAAACCCTTTTGACGGGCCGGGCGCACCCGGCCCGCAGACGCACTACCCGATTACTGCCCCGGATTCATCTCGGTGATCTCCAGAGTCGCCGGCTCCAGGCTGTTCGAGCCGTGCACGCCCACCCAGATGTTGTAGTTGCCGCCCTGGGGGTTGTTGAAGGTCACCACCGGATCCAGCCCCTCCCGATCGTCGTTGCAGTACCAGCGCCGGTCGGGCCCGTAGACCACGAGCGTGGTATCCGCCGAGCTGCGCGCACGGATATAGAGGGAGTACTCCCCCGGCCTGTAGTTGAGATCGACATCCGGCGCCGCGGCGTGGATGTAGCCGGTGCAGTTCGGCCCCAGGGAGCCGGATACCGAGTTGTTCCCCCCGGCATCGATCTTCAGCGTCCACGGGTCCGGCGTGAATCCGGACTGCAGATTGGTCGTGGTATACGTCGGCACCGCCTGCCAGTTCGGCTCCTGGGCCATGGCCGCAGATGCCCCGGCCAGCAGTGCCGCCGCGACGAGTGCCGCTCCCGTTCCTGACTGTATCGATTTCTTCATTGTTCTCTACTCCCTTGTGCCGAATGCCGGCTCTGCCTCACAAGCCCCCAGCGGGTTCTGTTAACGGGGCTCGTGCCCTGTCGATGACGTTCCGGCGCTGCCCGGGCAACGCACGGTCCTGTTTATATTACCGGCCTGAACCGGTCAAGCGACCATGCCCCATACCGGAACAGTCCGCGCGGATCGCCTGTCGATGGAGACATGAGTGACTCCATCGCGGAGATCAATGGCAACCGAAGAGGAGAGCGATCCCATGAAACACGTGCAACGCGTTCTGGCCAGCGTGGCCCTGATTGCGGCACTGGCGGCCTCGCCCGTACATGCCGCGCTGCCGTCGGCGGGCAGCAGCGGCAACGGGCAGCCGACCCTCGCCCCGCTGGTCGAGGAGGTGTCGCCGGCGGTGGTCAACATCGCCACCCGGGGAACCGTGGAAGCCGAGCAGCATCCGCTGATGCGGCACCCGTTCTTCCGGGAGTTCTTCGATGAGCTCCCCCGCGAGCGGCGGCAGCGTGAAGTGCAGTCCCTGGGATCCGGCGTCATCGTGGACGCCGACGAGGGCTACATCCTCACCAATCACCACGTCATCGCCAACGCCGACCAGATCACGGTGGGCCTGCAGGACAACCGCGAGTTCGAGGCCGAAGTGATCGGCTCGGATCCGGAAACCGACATCGCGGTCATCCGCATCGATGCCAACAACCTGGAGGAAGCAACGCTGGGTGACTCCGACACGCTCCGCACCGGCGATTACGTGCTGGCGCTGGGCAACCCGTTCGGACTGGACCACACCGTCACCAGCGGCATCGTCAGCGGGCTCGGCCGCAGCCTGTCCGGGCGCGCATCCCAGGCACGCATCCAGGACTTCATCCAGACCGATGCCTCCATCAATCCCGGCAACTCCGGTGGCGCACTGGTGGACCTGAACGGCGACGTCGTGGGCATCAACACGGCCATCCTGTCGCGCAGCGGCGGCAATATCGGCATCGGCTTCGCCGTGCCGATCAACATGGCCCAGACCGTCATGGAGCAGCTCATCGAGCACGGCGAGATCCGGCGCGGCGTGCTCGGCGTCCGGGTCCAGGACCTAACCGGGGAGCTGGCGAACGCCATGGACGTCGATGCCGACCAGGGCGCACTGGTCGCCCAGATCAGCCCGGGGTCCGCTGCGGAAGAGGCCGGGCTGCAGCAGGGCGACGTGATCACGGCGGTCAATGACGAGACCATCGAAGGCCCCAACGCCCTGGCCAAGGCCATCGGTCTCATGCAACCGGGCGACGAGGTCCGTCTCCGCATCCTGCGCAACGGCGAGGAGCAGACGGTCACCGCCGAGCTCCAGGCACGGGATGAGACCGCCATGCGATCCGGCGCGGGCACGACCAGCGGACCGCTGGCGGGTGCCACATTCGCGGATCTCGACGAGAGCTCCTCACTGCACGGCAAGGTGGACGGTGTTCGGGTGACGTCGGTGGAACCAGGTTCCAGCGCGGCCCGCTATCTCCAGGAAGGGGACGTGATCACGTCGGTGAACCGGCGGCCGGTGACGTCGATGGACGAGTTCCGGCAGGCGATCCAGGGGCAGAGTGAGCTCCTGCTCCACGTCTACCGGGGCGACCGGGCCCTGTTCATCGTGGTGAAGTAGGGAGGCACCCGGGCCGGCCCCGGGGGGCCGGCCCGGCATTCAGGCCTGGGACTGCTCGTAGTTCTCCCGCCCGAGGCGGTCGAACAGGCCGATCTGGGTTTCCAGGAAGTCCACGTGCTCTTCCTCGTGGGCAAGCATCTCTTCCAGAAGATCGCGGCTGGCGTAGTCCTCCACCGACTCGGCGTAGGCGATGGCCTCGCGCATGTCGGCACAGCCCTGCTCCTCGAGGCGCAGGTCGCATTCCAGGATCTCGCGGACGTCCTCGCCGATGAGCAGCTTGCCGAGATCCTGCAGGTTCGGCATGCCTTCCAGGAACAGGATCCGGTCGATGAGCTTGTCGGCGTGCCGCATCTCGTCGATGGACGCCTTGTACTCACTGCTGCCGAGCTTCTCCAGACCCCAGTCGTTCAGCATGCGGTAATGGAGGAAGTACTGGTTGATCGCGGTGAGTTCGTTGTAGAGCACCTTGTTGAGGTGCCCGATCATCTTGGCGTCACCCTTCATGAGGCGGCTCCCGTCTGGTTGGTCGCTGATACCGGTATTGCCGATATGCACAGTCTAATACAGGACGACGGCACAAGGGGAGCCGGGTGCCGGGACGACGGGACGGTGATCGGAGCGACGGCTCAGGCGGACTGGCGTGCGACGGCCTCATCCGCGAGCGGCGGCAGCTCGATGTGCACGGGGGTTGCCTTGAGGGTGGCGCGCGCCCGGTTCAGCACCTCGCGCGCCTCGGGACCACAGCGGCCGCAGCAGGCGCACAGCCCGAGCTGATGGCGCAGATCCCGCATGGTCCGTGCACCACCCTGGACAACCGCCCGGCGGATGTCGTGATCAGTAACCGCATGGCAAAGGCAGACGTACATGGCAACCTCCCGATTGGACGGTTGCAGTGTGAATGCAAATGCGACTGATTGTCAATTGACAGGAAGGCTACTTGCCGGCGCGCACGAGGCCGCCGAGCCCGGCCTCCTCCAGGGCGCGGTTCAGGCGCCGGCGTACGTCGGCGGGGTTCTCCAGGGTCAGGGCCTCTTCCAGCAGGGCCGCTGCCTGCTGGCGGGTAAAGCTGCGGATCACCCACTTCACCCGCAGCAGGCTGGATACGCTCATGCTCAGCCCTTCCACCCCCAGCCCGAGCAGAAGGATGGCCGAGGCCGGATCGCCGGCCATGGCCCCACAGACGCTCACGTGGCAGTCGTTGCGCACGCCCGCCTCCACCACCTGGCGCACGGCCTGCAGAACCGCCGGGTGCAGCTCGTCGTAGAGGCCGGCCACGCGGGCATTGTTGCGGTCCACCGCAAGCAGGTACTGGGTAAGGTCGTTGCTGCCGATGGAGAGAAAGTCGACGCGCCGGGCGATGCTGTCCGCCTGGTAGACCGCTGACGGCACCTCCACCATGACGCCGATGGACGGCATGCTGATCTCGACGCCCTCCTCCTCCAGCTCCGCCCGCGCCCGATCGAGCAGCACGCGCGCCTCGTCCACCTCCTGGACGCGGCTGACCATGGGCAGCAGGATGCGCAGGTTGCCGCAGTCGGCGTTGGCCCGCAGCATCGCCCGCAGCTGCGTGAGGAAGATCTCGGGATGATCCAGCGTGAGGCGGATGCCGCGCCAGCCCAGGAAGGGGTTCTCCTCGCGCACCGGGAAATACGGCAGCGGCTTGTCGCCGCCCACGTCCAGCGTGCGCAGGACCACCGGCCGGGGCGCGAACGGCTCCAGCACCTGGCGGTAGACCACCGTCTGCTCGTCCTCCCCGGGGAAGCGCTCGCGCACCATGAACGGGAATTCCGTGCGGTGCAGGCCGATGCCGTCGCAGCCGCTGGCGAGCGACGAGGTAATATCCGCCATGAGCCCGGTATTGGCGTACAGCCCCATGCGGAAACCGCACGGGGTCTGCGCGGGCTCGTCCCGGAGCACCTGCAGCTCCTGGGAGAGCTCGGCGTCCTCCCGCACCAGCCGGTGGTACTCCTTGCGTACCTGCTTGTCCGGGTCGATATGGACCCGACCGCTGTAGCCGTCGGCGATGAGATCGCGGTTTTCCAGACGCCCCACGGGCAGCTCCGCCACCCCCATGACCGCGGGGATATTGAGCGCGCGCGCCAGGATGGCGACGTGCGAGTTCCCCGAGCCGCGGGCCGTCACCACGCCGTGCAGGCGCTCGGTAGGGATTTCCGCGAGCTGCGAGGCGCTGATCTCCTCGCCCACGAGAATGGTGCCCTCGGGGACGTCGCGGGTATCGCCGCTGTCCATCTGCAGCCGCATGAGGATCCGCCGCCCGACGTCGCGGATATCGCTGGCGCGCTCGCGCAGGTACGGGTCCTCCATCTCGTCGAAGACGCTGACGTGCTGCGCGATGCTGTCGCGCAGGGCGCCGCAGGCCCAGTTGCCCTCGCGGATGCGCTGTTCCGTGCCGTCCACCAGGCTCTCGCTGTCGAGCATCTTGAGGTAGACGTCGAACATCATGTGCTCGTCGGAGGGGATGGCGTCGGCGAGCCGATCGGCGAGATCCTGCACCTCGGCGCGCACCGCCTGCAGCGCGGCCCGGAACGCGGCGACCTCGCTCTCCACGTCCTCCACCGGCCGGTCGGGCACGGCGAACAGGTCCGCCGGCGAGTAGGCGACCATGGCCCGGCCGAAGGCCACGCCCGGGGCGCCCGGAACCCCCTGGAGGGCGCGCCGCGTCAGCGGCAGCGGCGTGGGCAGCCCGCCGGAGGTCTCGCCGCCGCTGGCCTCGCTGTGGGCGATGGCCCCGGAGAGCTGCGCGGCCATGGTGACGATGAACGCCACCTCCTCCTCGCCGAAGCGCCGCCGCGCCGCCTGCTGCACCACCAGCACGCCCAGCAGGCGGCGGAAATGAATGATCGGCGCCCCCAGGAACGAGTGGAACTTCTCCTCGCCGGTCTCCGGGAAGTAGCGGAAGCGCGGATGGGACTCGGCGTCCTCTAGGTTCAGGGGCTCCTTGCGCTCGCCCACCAGGCCCACCAGGCCCTCGTCGAAACGCAGCCGCACGTGCCCCACCGAATCCGGATTGAGCCCGCGCGTGGCCATGAGGACGAATTCCTGGGTGTCCTGGTCCACCAGGTAGACGGAGCAGACATCCACGTGGGTACTGTCCGCCACGCGCTTGACGATGATATTGAGCGCGTGCTGCAGCCCGCGTGCGGCGTTCACCTCCTGGATGATGCTGTGAAGCGTCTGGAGCATGCCAATCGTCCCGTCGCGCCCGCCGGACGGTCACTGCGGACGCGGCTACGCCCCCAGGGTCACCGTCCCCGATTCGCCAAGATTACAGGAAGGCCGGGGCTTGTCCCATGCCGGGGCGCCGATCAGCCCCCGGACGAGCGCCGGCGCCGGTCCGGGCCGTTGCGCCCCGGCGCACGCCGGGCCGGTGCCCCGTCCGGGAACAGCAGCGGCGCCAGCTCACGCAACGCCCGGCGATAGACATGGCGCTTGAAGAAGACAACATCCCGGGCCGGCCGCCAGTAGTCCACCCAGCGCCAGTCGTCGAACTCCGGGGAGCCGCTGGCGTCGAGCCGCACGGCGCTCTCGCCGCCGGTCAGCCGCAGAAGAAACCACTGCTGCTTCTGCCCGATGCACACGGGCCGCTGGTGCCTGCGCACCAGATGCCGGGGCAGGTGGTACCGCAACCAGCCGGCTGTCGCGCCGACGACCTGCACATGCTCCGGCGCCAGGCCGACCTCTTCGTACAGCTCGCGGTACAGGGCCTCCTCCGCGGTCTCGTGGCCCTCGATACCGCCCTGCGGAAACTGCCAGGCGTTCTGGCCGATGCGACGCCCCCAGAACACCCGGCCGTCATCATTGCAGAGGATAATGCCGACGTTTGCTCTGAAGCCGTCCGAATCAATCACTTATGCCGTTATCCAGTTGTAGGGCTCGCTATTTGCATTGTTCCACAAACGGGCTGTAACCGGCAAACTGGGCGCCTCGGGCGAAGGGATCGGGCCCATCATCCCGCGGGCGATTCTTCCGGAAAGGTTCCATATGGCACTGGCTTTGTTCGACCTGGACAACACCCTCCTGCACGGCGACAGCGACTACCTCTGGGGGCGCTTCCTCCTTGCGCGCGAGCTCGTCGACGCGGCCGTATTCGAGTCCGAGAACGAGCGCTTCTACCGCGCGTACCAGGAAGGCACGCTGGACCCGCTGGAGTACCTGCGCTTCGCCCTGGCACCGCTGGCCCGGCACGACCCCCGCGAGCTGCACGCGTGGCGGCGGGAGTTCGTGGACGAGTGGATCCGCCCCCGGGTCCTGCCCCGGGCACAGGAACTGGTACGCGAGCACGCGGGGCAGGGCGACACCACCGTGATCGTCACGGCCACCAACCGCTTCATCACCGAGCCCATCGCGCAGCTGTTCCAGGTCGAGGACCTGCTGGCGACGACGCCCGAGCAGCGCGACGGCCGCTACACCGGCGAGGTGACCGGACCCGTCACCTTCGGCGCCGGCAAGGTGGACGCCCTGGAGCAATGGCTCGCGCAGCGCCGGGAGTCGCTCCGGGGCAGCCATTTCTACAGCGACTCGCACAACGACCTGCCCCTGCTCGAGCGCGTCGATCACCCGGTGGCCGTGGACCCCGACGACCTCCTCCGCCGCCGCGCCGAGGCGGCGGGCTGGCCCACCATCAGCCTGCGGTGACGCCATGAACCTGATCCACGGCATGCTGGGAATCCTGGCCTGTCAGCTGGCCGGCGAGGCCATCGTGCAGCTGGCCGGAATCCCGGTCCCCGGGCCGGTCATCGGCCTGGTCCTGCTGTTCGCCTTCCTGCTCTGGTACGGGGAGCCGCCCCCGGCCCTGCGCCGCGTCAGCGACACGCTCCTGGACTACCTCGCGCTGCTGTTCGTCCCCACGGGGGTCGGGCTGATGGTGCACTTCCCCCTCATCGCCCGGGACTGGCTCGCCATCGGCGTGGCGCTGGTGATCAGTACCGCGGTCACGCTGGCCGCCACCATGCTGGCGCTGCGTGCCATGCTCGCGCTGCGGAGCCGCCGCGATGGCTGACGAGATCACCAGCATCTGGGTCTACCTGGCCACGTCGCCATTGCTGTGGCTGACCATGACGCTCGCGGCGTTCGCGCTCGGCAGCTGGCTCAATCACCTCCTCGGCGGCAGCCCCGCGCTGCACCCGGTGCTGCTGTCCATGGGCCTGCTCATCGCCGTCCTCCTGCTCACCGGCACGGACTACGACACCTACTTCGAGGGCGCGCAGTTCGTTCACTTCATGCTCGGGCCGGCGACGGTGGCCCTGGCCATTCCGCTGTACGACCACCGGGAGCAGATCCTGGCGTGGCTCGGGCCGCTGCTGGTGGCCGGCCTGGCGGGCACCGCCGTGGCGGCGCTGTCCGCCGTCGTGGTCGGGGCGCTTCTGGGCGCCGGGCCGGCCACGCTGCTGTCCATGGCGCCCAAGTCGGTGACCTCGCCCATCGCCATGGGGGTCGCCGAGAAGCTCGGCGGCCTGCCGTCGCTGACGGCGGCTCTGGTCCTCATGACGGGCAGCCTGGGCTGCGTCATGGCGCCGCCGCTGATCCGGCTGCTGCGCATCCGCGACGACGCCGTGAAGGGCTTCGCCATGGGGCTGACGGCGCACGGGCTGGGTACGGCCCAGGCGTTCAGCATCAGCGCCACCGCGGGCGCATTCGCGGGCCTGGGCCTGAGCCTGGCGGGGCTGCTGACGGCGTTCCTGCTGCCGCTGCTGGTGGGCTTTCTGCCGATTCAGCCCTGATCGGCGAACAGCGGCAGATGGGCCAGGGCAACGGCATCGCCCGGGTCATCGCCCTCGGTGCAGATGGCCGCCCGCGCCACGACCGTGGCCCTGGCCGCGTCCATGACCTGCTGCATGCCGTCCAAGGTGGAGCCGGTACTGATGACGTCGTCGACGAGCACCACGCGCCGCCCTTCCACCAGGGCGCGGTCCTTGGCGTCGAGGTAGAGGGTCTGCTCCGTGCCGGTGGTGATGGAATGGGTCGTGGCCTTCAGGGCATCGCCCATGTAGCCCTTCCAGCTCTTGCGCAGCACCACGTAGGGCTGATTCGTGCGTACCGACAGGGCATGCGCCAGGGGGATGCTCTTGGCCTCCGGCGTGACCAGGGCGTCGTACTCGAACGCGGCCAGGCGTCCGGCGAGCAGCGTCGCCGCCGTCTCCACGAGCTCCGTGTCGCCCAGGATGTTGAGCACCGCGATGCGGATGCCGGAGCCCACGCTCATCAGCGGCAGGTCCCGCGCGACGGGACCGATGGTCAGTCGATGGGTCTCAGGGGCGGACGGCATGGCTTCCACCGGAACGACAAACGCCCCGGGGCTCGAGCGCCCGGGGCGCGGGGGATCTGGAGCGGGTGATGGGACTCGAACCCACGACTTCAACCTTGGCAAGGTTGCGCTCTACCAACTGAGCTACACCCGCCTGAACCAATGAGTCGAGAGTGTAAAAAAACGGGCCGGACCATTGCAAGGTGATCCGGCCCTTCAAGGACGGTGGTGACAAGCCGCGGGCATCGGCGGGACTGCTCACGACTTGGCGTCTATTGTTTGTCATCGCCAGGAATGAAACAATCTCTCATTCATCATTTTTTGCATGAGATTACTTCATGTTTCTCGATCTGCGCCATCTCCGCGCCCTGCTGGCCATCCGCGACCACGGCAACCTGTCCCAGGCCGCCGAGTCCCTGCATGTCACCCAGTCGGCGCTGTCCCACCAGCTGCGCGCCCTGGAGGACCATTTCGATACCCCGCTGTTCTTCCGCCGGTCCCGCCCGCTGCGCTGGACCCCCGTCGGCGAGCGCCTCCTGCAGCTGGCCCAGGAGATCGTGCCGGAAGTCGAGCGCGCCGAGACCGAGCTGCGCAGCACCGGCGACGGGCAGCAGGGACGGCTGCACATGGCCGTGGAATGCCACAGCTGCTTCGAGTGGCTGATGCCCACCCTGGACCGCTATCGCCCGGACTGGCCCGGCGTGGAGCTGGACCTGTCCATGGGCTTCAGCTTCCACCCGCTGCCGGCGCTGTACCGCGGCGACGTCGACCTGGTCATCACCTCCGACCCGGAGGAGACGCTCACCGGCCTGACCTATGTCCCGCTGTTCCGCTACGAGATGCTGCTGGCGGTGGCGCGGCAGTCTCCGCTGGCGTCCCGGCGCTGGATCGTTCCCCGGGACCTGGGCGACCAGACCCTGATCACGTACCCGGTCTGCCCGGACCGGCTGGATATCTATACGCGCTTTCTGGAGCCCGCGGGCGTCGACCCGGCCGAGCGCCGCACGGCCGAGCTGACCGTCATGCTGGTGCAGCTCGTCGCCAACGGCCGCGGCGTCGCCGCGCTGCCCAACTGGGCCCTGCGCGAGTACCAGGACCAGGCCAGCGTCCACGGCCTGCCCCTGGGCGAGAACGGCCTCTGGAGCACCCTCTACGCGGCGGTGCGCGACGAGGACCGCAACAAGCCCTTCGTCGACGCCTTCATCCGGCTGGCGCGTGAGCGGACCGCCGAGACGCTGCCCGACATCATCCCCTCCCGCTGACAAACCCGCTGCCGTCGGCTATTACGTTAAGGGAACGCTGAACAATTCCCGCGTTCTTCCGGGGAGCCCGCCATGCCGCGCATTCAGGAGCTCGACCACGGCTTCCGCCACCGCTACCTGGATTACGCGACCCTCACCGCCCAGCTCGAGGCCTGGAGCCAGGCCTTCCCCGGGATCGTCCATCTGCAGAGCATCGGCACGACGCCGGAGGAGCGCTCCATCTGGCTGCTGACCATCGGCCGGGAGCCCCGCAGAACGCGGCCCGCCGCATGGGTGGACGGCAACATGCACGGCACCGAGCTGGCGGGCTCCAGTGTCGCTCTCGCCATCGCCGAGAGCGTCCTGCGCATCCACATGGAACCCGAGCGCGCGGGCGAGGATTTCCCGCCGCCCCTGGTCGAGGCCCTGCGCGCCGTGCACCTGTACGTGGCCCCGCGGCTGTCCCCGGACGGTGCCGAGGCCGTCCTGGCGCACGGCGGCTTCATCCGCTCGGTGCCGCGCGCGTCCGACCCGGACCGCCCCGGCGCCCGCTGGCGGCGCATGGACCTCGACGGCGACGGCCGTTGCCGCCAGCTGCGCGTGCGCGACGCCGCCGGCGATTTCGTTCCCTCCAGCGTCTTTCCGGGGCTGATGCTGCCGCGCGATCCGGATGACCCGCCGCCGTATTACCGGCTCTACCCGGAAGGCGAAATCGAGGGCTATGACGGCTTCAGCATTCCGGAGCCGGATCCGCTCAGCGACACGCCGGACCTGAACCGGAACTTCCCCTGGGACTGGCGCCCCGAGGCGGAGCAGACGGGGGCCGGCGCATACCCCGGCAGCGAGCCGGAGTCCGAGGCGGTGCTGCGGTTCGCCGCCGCCCACCCCAACCTGTTCGCCTGGCTCAACCTGCACACCTTCGGCGGCGTGTTCATCCGCCCCCTGGGCGCGGCGCCGGACAGCCGCATGGATGCGGGCGACCGGCGGCTGTACCGGCAGCTCGCCACGTGGGCGCAGGCCTACACCGGCTACCCCACGGTGAGCGGCTACACCGAGTTCACCTACGAGCCGGAACAGCCGCTGCACGGCGACCTCACCGACTTCGCCTACCACCAGCGCGGCTGCCTGGCGGAAGTCTGCGAGCTGTGGGACCTGTTCCGCCGCATCGACATGCCGGAGCAGGCCCGCTTCGTGGATCACTACACCGCGGCCGCCCGCATCGACATGGAGAACCTCGCCCGCTGGGACGCGGACCACAACGACGGCCGCATCTTCCGGGACTGGCAACCGCTGGAGCATCCGCAGCTCGGCCCCGTGGAGGTCGGCGGCCTGGACCCGGTGACCGGCATCTGGAACCCGCCGCCGGAGACGCTGCCGGCTATATGCGAGGGAGTCGCCGCGTACTGGCTCCGCGTCGCGGGCCTGCTGCCGCGACTGGTGGTCGAGGAGGTCGTGGTCAGCCACCTGGACGAGCGCCTGCTGGAGGTCACCGTGACCATCGCCAACCACGGCTACCTGGCCACCAACGGCATCCCGTCCAGCCACGGGCTGCCCTGGAATCACGGGGTCACCGCCGAGCTGGATCCGCGCGACTGCCACCTTGCCCATCCGCAACAGGCGCGGCGAGAACTGGGCGCCCTGGACGGCTGGGGCGACGGCCAGGGCAGCAGCAGCCACATGCCGTGGTTCCAGCGCTCCCGGGGCAGCAATCATCGCCGGCAGGTGACCTGGCTGATACGCGGCGAGGGAACGCTGGAGCTGTCCGTGGGCAATGCGCGGCTCGGCTGGTGGCAGCAGACCGTGGTGGCCCGCTGATCCCGCGGACACGGCCGCGGCAATGATGGATGATTCCCGGACCCCGATGCCCTCGCTATCTGGCATGATGCCCGGGACGAAGCAATGACGACATCCGGCCACCTTCGGGGCAGCCCCATGCGACGACTGCTGTACGGCACACTCGCCTACCTCCTCGCCGGCGCCCTGGCGGCGCCCCCGCTGTCGGCGGACGAGCGCGCGGCAGCGCTGCAGGTGGATCGCCGCGTGTACGCGGGCCTCTCCGGGATGACCGCACAGTCCGACATCCATGTCGGCGGCGGCGCCGGCGGCGACGTCAACACCCTGAGCGACGGTTTCCTGCTGCGCCTCGGCCGCACGGGCCGACCGGCCCGCTACGACGTGGAGCTGGCGCGTACCCGCTACGAGGAGGGAACGCTCCTGCTGGGCATGGTCTCGCTGGACTACCTCATTCCCTGGGGCGACCTCTTCTCCGGCTTCGTGGGCCTGGTCGGCGGATACGCGCGCGTTGAGTGGAAGGGCGACGACCCGTTCAGCGGCGGGGCCGATTTCAACACCGACGGCGAGACCGTCTCCGGCGGGGTCATCGGCTTGCGGGGCGGCGGCCTGATCGAGGTCACGGACCTGGTGCAGGTGGAGATCGGCTACCGCTATCTGCATACCGGCATGGATCAGCGCTTCACCGGCGGCGCGCGCAGCGGACGCGTCGACATCCGCAACGTCCGCATGGTTCACGCGGGCGTCAACTTCCGTTTTTAATGTCCTGCAGGATACCAGGAGCCGACAATGCGCACTGCTGTCACGGGCCTGATCACCGCCAGCATGCTGGCTCTCGTCCTTGTCACTGCGCCGGCCGCGGCCCGGTCCGGAGACGACACGGGCGCACCGTTCATCGGCGCCGGCACGGGGCCGCACCGGCTGCATTTCGACAGTGACGACCGCGCCGCGGTGGACGTCGCGCGGGAGGACGAGCCCGGCGGGCACCTGCGGGTCGGGGTCGTGGAGGGGGACCGACGCGTCTACGGCCAGTGGACCGTGATCCGGCCGGCCGACTACCTAGTGTCGTCACTGACCGCCAACATCGACTACCTCTGGCACGCCGGCGGCCCCGTCACCCTGTTCGGGGGGGTGGGCGGCGGCGCCATCACGCTGAGCTGGGACGGCGACAACAGCTTCGACACCATGGCGGCGGTCAGCGCCCAGGCGGGCGTCATCCTCGACGTCACGCGCAGAATCGACCTGGAGCTGGGTGTACGGCAGCTGTTCACCCGGCTGCGCACGGATCCGCGCGGCCCGGACGGCAACAGCGTGGACGTGGACCTCGACCGGCTCGGCGCCGCCACCGCGGGAGTCAACGTCCGCTTCTAGTATCCTTCGCGCCGGGCTCCTCCGCCGTCCCCTCAGTAGTGCTGCCGCGGCCGAGCCGCTGCAGCACCTCGCGCTTTTGCGCAACGCTCATGCGCGACCACGAGGCGATCTCGTCGAGCGTACGGCCGCAGCCGAGGCAGTGCCGGCGCTCGCCATCCATCTGGCAGAGCCCCACGCACGGGGATTCAGGGTACGACGACACGGACATCGAGCGGCCTCCCGGTTGACGGCCCCGCGCGACCAAGGGCGGGTTGCCGGGCGGCAACCCGGGACACATTCTCGGCCCACCGGACGGATCGGGCAAGGCCGCGACACGGCTCCCTACCGGGTAACCGGCTCGCCGGCCCGGCCCGACGGCATGGCGAGCCCGCCGCCCATGGCCAGCTCGCCACCGCCGGGCATCGCCGGCATCAGGCCGGCCAGGCGGCGCGATTCGCCGTGCAGCTGCCAGTCGAACACGGCGCGGAACGCCAGCACGCTCTTGACGTAGTCCCGCGTCTCGCCGTAGGTGATGTTCTCGATCCACACGGCGGCCGGCTGGCCGGCATTGTCCTCCGCCCACTGCTGCGCGCGCCGCGGGCCCGCGTTATAGGCCGCGGCCGCCAGGATGACATTGCCGTCGAAGCGCTCCAGCATCTGCCGCAGGTAGGCAGCGCCCAGGCGCGCGTTGGTCGCCGGATCCAGCAGGTCGGCCGCGCTCGGCAGCGAAAGGCCGAGATCCCGCGCCACCCGCCGGCCGGTGGCGGGCATCACCTGGAGCAGGCCCAGCGCTCCGGCGCGGGAGCGCGCATCCGGGGAGAACGCGCTTTCCTTGCGCGCCACGGCGAACACCAGCGCCGGGTCCAGGCCCTCCGCCTCCGCGGCCGCGGTGAGCGTCTCGCGAAATCCCGCGGGAAAACGCAGCCCCAGCGCGTCGTGGAGGCCGGCGCCGTTGGCGCCGCGGATGGCCCGGTCGTACCACCCCCAGTCCCGGGCCAGCATCGCCGCCTGCGCCCGCGTGTCCGCGTCGTCGCCGGCCAGGGCGGTAATCCATTCCCGGCGCGCCCGGGAGATCATGCCCACCCGGAGCAGCTCCCGGGCGCGGCGAAGCCCCGGGCGGTCCGCCAGCCGCGCCTGCTTCTCCGGCTCCGCCTCGGGCTGCCGCGGATTCATGGCGTACGACCGGCCGATGGCATCGGCCGCGAGGAACCCGTAGTAGTGACGCTCCCCGGCCAGCTCCCGGAAGGCATCGCGGGCCCGCTCGCGCTCGCCCGTCCGCCAGAGTGCCTGCGCCTGCCAGTAGCGCCACTCTCCCGTTTGCCGTTGGGTGCCGGCCAGGTCCGCGATCGCCGCGAGGGCAGCCTCCCAGTCCTGCTGCCGGACCGCCGCCCGGGCCCGCCACTCACGCACCTCGTCGTTTACCGCCTCTTGCGGTAGCGCCTGCAATCGCTCCAGCGCGTCCTCATCCCGGGAGTAGGCGGAGCGCAGGGCGATCTCGCGGCGCAGCGCCGTGCGGGCACCGTCGGACAGGACACCGCGCTCGGCCCAGGCCGCCAGCAGCGAGCGGGCCGCATCCCGGTCGCTGCGGGCCAGCCGCTGTAGACCGAATCGCACGAGCTGGCGGCCCCGCCGGGTGTCAGCGGCGAACTCCGGTTGCTCCAGTGCGGTTGCCGGATCCCGTGCAACCGCCAGCCAGTGGTCCAGCCACGGGCGATCATCCGGGTGCAGGCGCCGGCGCAGGGCCAGGGCGAGATCGGCGTTGCCCGCATGCATGCTGCGGGTGATACGTTCCCAACGCTGCTCGCGGGTCAGTACGTCGCGCTGGTACAGCTCGGCGAACACCGGGTCGCAGGCCCGCGGCTGGGACTGCCCCACCAGCCACAGCTCCCGCGCCCGTGCCAGCCACCGGTCATCCACGCCGCGCGCGGCACGGCGCGCCTGCAGCGCATAGCATTGCAGCGTTGCACCACCGCCGCCGCGGTAGAAGTGGAGAAATTCCTGCCAGTCCGCCCGTCGCCCCAGCTCGTGGAGCCAGCGATACCGGAACCGTTGTCCGACCGGGCTGCCGCCGTGGGCGTCCAGGAACGCGCGGGCCCGGCCGGCGTCGAGGCGGCCCGGCGCACGCAGCAGGTAGTCGTGTTGCAGGTAGGCTGTCAGGGGGTAGCCGCTGAGGCGCTGTTCCAGAGCATCGATATCCATGGCCCGGCCCTGCGCGATGCGGTCCCGGGCGTCCCGGAACAGCTCGCGCTGGTTCGCCAGCCGATCATCCGCAGCCGCGTTCTGGCCCAGCGCCAGAAACGCCACCAGCACCATCGCCAATGCCCGAGGCATGCCCGCCCCTCCGGTTCACCCTTCGCATGAGGATGCACGCAAAAGTCCCTGAGGAAAAGGCGAAATTCGTCACGGTTTGAAAAGAAAAATCAATCGGCAGCCGCAAGGAGCGCCGCGTGGCGGGCGGCCCGCTCCGCGTCGGGATCCTCGATCACGGGCTCCCGGGCGATACGCGCCACATAGCCCGACGGGAAGCCGTGCTCCTGGGCTCCGGCGAGCACGATATCGCGGTACCAGCGGAACGGCTGGCGGTTGTCGTCGATGGTGCCGGGGACCGCAACGTAGCAGAACACCGATACGGAATCGGCGCCGAGCAGAACCTGCCGCTCCTCGATATGGTAACCACGCCCCAGGTCCTCGGCACGATCCAGCACCGGCTGCTCGCTGGCATGGACGTCGTAGACGACACCGTGGACCACCTCCCCCTCGCATGCCGCGATGTTGCACTTGGCCGTGCCGTCCTGGCGGCTCACGTGGTGGAAATGCAGGCTGTGCCCGGCAAGCGACGCCGCGCCGACAAGGCGGGCCGACGGCGTGCGCTCGCGCAGCCGCGCCACCAGCATGTTGGAACCGTAGGCAAAATACCGTCGCCAGGTCATTCAGACCTCGAGCCACTCCCGGCGGATCTCGGGGGAATCCTGCAGCTGCTGCGGTGTCCCGTCAAAGACGATCTGGCCGTCGCCCATGACGTACAGGCGATGGGAGATGTTCAGCGCAATGCTGAGCTTCTGCTCCACCAGAAGCACCGCGAGCCCGTCCGCGGCAAGCTCCTGCAGCAGCTCCGAGAGCTCGGTCACGACGCGCGGCGCCAGCCCCTCCGTGGGCTCGTCCACCATGATGCAGCGGGGGTTGCCCATGAGCGTACGGGCGATGGTGAGCATCTGCTGCTCGCCCCCGGACAGGGCTTCGCCCGGCGTATCGCGCCGCTGCTCCAGCTGGGGGAAGCGCTCGAACACCTGGCGATAGCCCCAGCGGCCGCTGCGGCTGCCGCGGCTGCGCTTGACCCCGAGCTCCAGGTTCTCGGCAACCGAGAGCCCGGGGAAGATGGCGCGGTCCTCCGGTACGTAGCCGAGCCCGAAGTGGCAGATACGATGAGCGGGCTGTCCGGTGATCCGCCGGCCGTCGAGATGGACCTCGCCCACCGGGGGCACGATCCCCATTACCGACTTGCACAGCGTCGAGCGCCCCACACCGTTACGGCCCACGAGGCTGACGATCTCGCCGGCGCCGACCTCCATGGACACGCCGCGCAGGACATGGGACTTGCCGTAGTAGGCGTTCAGCTCCCGGGTGGCCAGCATCAGTGCACCTCCGTGCCGAGATAGGCTTCCTGGACCGCGGCGTTGGCGCGAACCGCCTCGGGGACATCACTGGCGATCACCTCGCCGTAGACCAGCACCGTGATCCGGTCGGCGAGATTGAACACCACGCCCAGGTCGTGCTCCACCAGAACCAAGGTGCAGTCCTGGGTGATCTCCCGGATCAGCTCCACCATGGCATCCGCCTCGCTCCGGCTCATGCCGGCCGTGGGCTCGTCCAGAAGCAGGACCTCCGCCCCCGAGGCGATGGTGGCGCCGATCTCCAGCGCCCGCTGCTCGGCATAGGTGAGCAGCGATGCCTGAACATCGCGCTTGGCGGTGAGGTTCAGCCGTTCCATGAGCTCTTCCGCACGGGCCGTGACGTCCGGCTGCGCGTTCACCAGCTTCCAGAATGCATACCCGTGGCCGCGGGACCAGAGCAGGGCGCATCGCAGGTTCTGCATCACCGTCATGTTCTGGAACAGGTTGGTGACCTGGAAGCTGCGGCTCAGGCCCATGCGGTTGATCCGGTGCGGGGGAAGGCCGCCGATACCCCGCCCGAACAGCTCGATGGCCCCCGAGGTCGGCTCCATGCGCCCGCTGATCAGGTTGAACAGGGTCGACTTGCCGGCACCGTTGGGACCGATGATGACATGCCGCTCGCCGCGGGGGACGTCCAGGTCCACGCCGCGGATAATCTTGGCTCGGCCGAAATCCTTGGTCAGCCCGTGCAGGGCCAGGGCCGTGTGATCACTCATCGGTCACCCCCGGAGGCATGAATGGCCCGCTGCATCACTGGCCGGGCATGGAAGATGAAAACCGCGATGCCGGCAGCCAGCACGGCAAAGGCGAGCAGCCACGGGAGCGCATTGGTGACATTGACCGTGAACATGAACAGCCCCATGGGTTGTTCCGGGTTCCAGTGCTGGAACAGGTGATACGCCATCTCGATGACCGCCACCAGCCCGAGGAACGCAACCAGCATCGACCCGGCAGCGTACAGCCGCGCGGCCACCGAGCCGCGCCAGTCGCCGGCCCGCCAGGCGCCGTACCATTGCAGGGCGAGCCCGGCCAGGCCCTGGGGCGCGAACATCACCACGGCGACGAACAGCAGGCCGAAGTACAGCAGCCAGGCGTTCGTGATCGCGGAGAGCTCGCTTTCGAGAAACACCACCAGGATCGCCCCCACCACGGGCCCGATGAATACCAGGATGCCGCCGATGTAGGCGCTGAGCAGCACCACGCCGGACTGCACCATGCCGACGGTCTCGGCGGTGATGATCTCGTCGACGATGATGAACAGGCCGCCGGCGAGCCCCGCGAAGAACGACGCCAGCACGAACTGGAAGAAACGCACCATCTGCGGGCTGTAGCCCACGAACTGGGCCCGCTCCGGGTTGTCGCGCACGGCATTGGCCATCCAGCCCAGGGGCGTCTTGCGCAGCAGGTACATGGCGAGGGCGGCGATGAATGCCCATACGGCGACCAGGTAGTATGTGCTCAGCCCCGAGCTGTACTCCGCCCCCACCAGGGACGCCGGCACGGTACGATTGCCGTACAGCCCCGACTCGCCGCCGAAGAACCCGGTGAACATGAGCGAGCTGGAGGAGACCAGCTCGCCGATGCCCAGCGAGATCATGGCGAAGACCACGCCGGCGCGGCGGGTGGACACGGCACCGAAGATCAGGCCGAACAGCAGCCCGCCGGCGGCACCCACCAGGGGCACGAGCTCCAGGGGCAGCCCGAATCCCGTGGCCTCGATGTAGCGCAGCATGTGCATGGCCATGTAGCCGCCCAGCCCGAAGTAGACCGCATGGCCGAACGACAGCAGGCCGGTATTGCCCAGCAGCATGTTGTAGGACAGGGCGAAGATGACCATGACCCCCATATGGCTGAGCATGGTCAGGGCGTGGCTGGAATGCATGAACAGCGGTACGGCCAGGGCGATGACCGCGGCCACCAGCCAGGGCCCGGCCCGCTGGAGCCACACGCGTGCGACAGGAGTGTCGGCCAGGGCGCGGGCGTTGGTCTGTGATGCGCTCATGTTTCACGCTTCCCCATCAAGCCGCGCGGGCGGAATATCAGCATCAGCACCAGCAACAGGTACGGCAGAATCGGTGCGATGCGCGTGGTATCCAGGTACCAGAGGGTGGCGAAGAAGCTCTCCTGCGATACCGCATAGCCGAACAGGGCGCCCAGCTCCGCAAGCGACCAGTCCACGGACAACGCAAACGTCTGCAGTACGCCGATGAGAACGGAAGCGATCAGCGCCCCCTGGATGGAGCCCAGGCCGCCGACCACCACCACGACGAACACGATGGGGCCCATCATGAACGCCATGCCGGGCTCGGTAACGAGCTGGATGCCTCCGACCACGCCGCCGAGAGCCGCCAGGCCCGTGCCGAAGGCGAATACCCAGGTAAACACCTGCGGGACGTTGTGCCCCAGGGCGGAGACCATGTCCGGCCGCGACAGCGACGCCTGGATGATCAGTCCTGCGCGCGTGCGCTTGAGCAGCACCCACAGGCCGATGAACATGACCACCGCGACCACCAGGACGAAGGCGCGGAACGCCGGATAGTTCGTCCCGAATAGCGAGAACAGTGGAAAGTCCAGGGCCTCGGGCACCCGGTAGTCCATGGGAACGTTGCCCCAGAACAGCCGCACCAGCTCCTCGACCACGTAGGCGAGGCCGAAGGTGAACAGCAGCTCGGGCACGTGACCGAACTGGTGCACCTGGCGCAGCCCGAAGCGCTCCACGGCCGCGCCGATGAGCCCCACGGCCACGGGCGCCAGGAACAGGGCCACCCAGAACCCCGTGTACAGGCCGATGGTATAGGCGAAGTACGCGCCCAGCATGTAGAAGCTGGCATGGGCGAAATTGAGCACGCCCATCATGCCGAAGATGAGCGTCAGCCCGCTGGAGAGCATGAACAACAGCATGCCGTAGAGCAGGCCGTTCAGAAGGGAAAAGACGATTGTCTCAAGCATGCAGGTCCCACCACCGCTCGCTGCCGGTTGAAGCACCCCCGGCCATCGGGCCGGGGGTGCGCATACCGCGATCGACCCGGAGCCGGATTACGGCCGGTCCATCTCGCAGCTGCTCTCGACGGTGGCCTCCGAGGCCGGGATCTTCGCCAGCGTACGGAACCCGACTCCGGAGTTCTCGGCGTCGTAGGTGACGTCGGTATCCATGACGGAGATGTACATGGGCTGGATGATCTGGTGGTCCTTGGCGCGCATGGTCACCGTCCCGGTCTGGGACTCGAACTCCATGCCTTCCAGGGCATGGGCCACCGGCTCCGCGGCGGTGGTGCCGGCTTCCTCGACGGCGGCCTTGAGCATGTACATCTGGTTGTAAACGCGGTGGTAGTACCAGTCGATCTCGGGGTAGCGCTCGGCGAAGGCCTCGTACCACTCGCGGTACTCATCGTGGCCCTCGTCGACGTTGACGTTGGCGTGCCATTCCGTGATCTGGGTCAGCTGCCCGGCACCTGCCTCACCCAGAGCCGCCGGCACGCCCAGGCCGCCGCCGTAGTAGGTGTGGAAGGTGACATCCAGGCCGGCGTCGTCGGCCGCTTCCACCAGCAGGGTCAGGTCATTGCCCCAGTTGCCCGTGATGACCGTATCCGCGCCGGACTGGCGGATCCGCGAGACATAGGGGGCGAAATCGCGCACCTGGCCGATGGGATGAAGGGCCGAGCCGACGATCTCCACGTCGGGCATCTTCTCCGCGAGCATCTGGCGCGCCTGCTCTTCCACCACGTGGCCGTGGGAGTAATCCTGGTTGATCAGGTAGACCTTCTCGGCCTCTCCCTCCTCGGCCATGTAGTTGGTCAGCGCCTCGATCTTGATGCGGCTCTCGGCGTCGAAGCGGAAATGCCAGAAGCTGCAGTTCTCGTTGGTCAGGGCCGGATCCACCGCGGCATAGTTCAGGTACAGGAGGCGATTGTCCGGATTACGCTGGTTGTTGCGGTTGACGCTCTGGACGATGGCGCTGGCGACGTTGGAGCCGTTGCCCTGGGTGACGAACGGGATCCCCTGGTCCGCCGCGCGCTGGACGAGCTGCGCCGATTCCGACGGGCTCTGGCTGTTGTCCATGGGCACGATCTCGACCGGCCGCCCCATGATGCCGCCCTCGTCGTTGATCCGGTCGGCAGCGAAGCGGAAATGCTTCAGACCGGCATCGCCGACATTGGCGAACGGACCGGACAGCGGCTCGATGTAGGCGATCCGGATGGGATCACCGGACTGGGCACTGGCAAGGGATGCCACGGTCATGGCGCCCGCGGCGGCGAGACCGGCGAGGGCGCGGGCCATACGGCGTCGGTGGTTCATGTTCTCCTCCAGGCAACGGTGCGGATTCCGTTGATTGTCATTGATTTTTTGTCAGGCACGGAGCCGCTTCGGGCGGTCTCCGCAAGCCGGCGCACGCCGGCATGCCACCATGTATATTCGCTCACTGGCCGGAACGCAATCGTGCAGAGCAACAAAATCGGAAGAATATTCCGCATAGCGAAACATGAGGCGGGTACCGGGTTCGCGTGAGCACGGCGGACCGCGCCCGGGTCAGGCGGCCTGGCGATACCGGCGCAGGAAGCGCTCCAGCTTGTCCAGCGCCTTCTCCAGGTCCTCCACGTGGGGCAGGAATACCAACCGCAGATGATCGGGGTTCGGCCAGTTGAACGCGGTCCCCTCCACCAGCAGCAGATGCTCCTGGCGCAGCAGCTCCAGCACCAGGCGCCGGTCGTCGCTGACCGGGTAGACATCGGGGTCGAGGCGGAGGAACAGGTACAGCGCCCCGCTGGGCTGCACGCAGGACACCCCCGGAATGGCATTGACCCGCTCCCAGGCGAGCTGGCGCTGCTCGTGCAGGCGCCCGCCCGGGGCCACCAGGTCGTCGATGCTCTGGTAGCCGCCCAGGGCCGTCTGGATCGCGAACTGGGACGGCACGTTGGCGCACAGCCGCATGGAGGCCAGGATGCTCAGGCCTTCGACGTAGTCCGCCGCCCGTTCCTTGCCCCCGGACAGGACCATCCAGCCGGACCGGAACCCGGCGGCGCGGTAGCTCTTCGAAAGGCCGCTGAAGGTCACGCAGAAGCAGTCCCCGGCAAGGCGGGCCAGGGGCACGTGACGGGCGCCGTCGTAGAGGATCTTGTCGTAGATCTCGTCGGCGAACAGCACCAGGTCGTGCCGGCGGGCCAGCTCCACCACCTGCCGCAGGGTCTCCTCGCTGTAGACCGCGCCCGTGGGGTTGTTGGGATTGATGACCACGATGCCCCGGGTGCGCTCGCTGATCTTCGCCTCCATGTCCGCGAGATCCGGCTGCCAGCCGTTGGCCTCGTCGCACAGGTAATGCACCGGCCGGCCGCCGGAGAGGCTCACCGATGCCGTCCACAGCGGATAGTCCGGCGCCGGGATCAGGAGCTCGTCGCCGTTGTTGAGCAGCGCCTGCGTAGCCATGACAATCAGCTCGCTGACGCCGTTGCCCAGGTAGATGTCCTCCAGGGCCACGTCGTCGATGCCGCGCTGCTGGCAGTGCTGCATAATGGCCTTGCGCGCCGAGAAGATGCCCTGGGAATCGGAATACCCCTGGGCCGCCGGCAGGTTGCGGATGACGTCCCGGAGGATCTCGTCCGGCGTTTCCAGGCCGAAGGGCGCGGGGTTGCCGATATTGAGCTTGAGGATGCGATGGCCCTCGTCCTCGAGGCGCCGGGCCTCTTCCAGGACCGGGCCACGGATGTCATAGCAGACGTCGGCGAGCTTGTGGGACTTGCGGATCAGCGACACGACGGGCTCCCGGGCGCGTTGGCAAAAGCCGGAGTGTACTAAGCTTTTCCGGAGGAATGCCATGCGGGCGCCGCATTTACTCCCTCCCCGGGAGCCGGTAGGGTAAATCACCATACGGCACAGTATGTTCGTGGATGGAGCCGCGACACCCAACAGGAGACATGGCGACGATG
Source organism: Aquisalimonas lutea (assembly GCF_030409225.1). Taxonomy (GTDB): domain Bacteria; phylum Pseudomonadota; class Gammaproteobacteria; order Nitrococcales; family Aquisalimonadaceae; genus Aquisalimonas; species Aquisalimonas lutea. Next base: position 1,088,818 of record NZ_JAUFPK010000001.1, on the reverse strand, counting down.
ACTGACTACAACGCCCCCACCCGCGACATGAAGTTCGTGATGCAGGAGCTCCTGGGCATCGAGCCCATCGCCCGCCTGCCGGGCTTCGACGAGGCGACGCCGGGACTGGTGGACGCCGTGCTCGAAGAGGCGGCGCGCTTCGCCGGCGGCGTGCTGGCGCCGCTGAACCAGCCCGGTGACCGGGCCGGCTCGCAGTGGCACGACGGCGCCGTCACCACGCCGGACGGCTTCGCCGACGCCTACCGGCAATACGTCGACGCCGGCTGGAACGCCCTGCCCTGCCCGCCGGACTACGACGGCCAGGGCCTGCCCGAGTTCGTCGCCACCGCCACCCAGGAGATGTGGCAGTCGGCGAACATGAGCTTCGCGCTCTGCCCGCTGCTCACGGCGGGCGCCATCGAGGCGCTGCTCTCCCACGGCTCGGAGCAGCAGAAGGCGACCTACCTGCCGAAGCTGGTCACCGGACAGTGGACCGGCACCATGAACCTCACCGAGCCCCAGGCCGGCTCGGACCTGGCCGCCGTGCGCTGCCGGGCCGCGCCGGAAGGCGATCACTACCGCATCCAGGGCCAGAAGATCTACATCACCTGGGGTGAGCACGACTGCGCGGAGAACATCGTCCACCTGGTCCTGGCGCGCACCCCGGACGCCCCCGCCGGCGTCAAGGGCATCTCCCTGTTCATCGTGCCCAAGTTCCTGCCCGATGCCGACGGCAACCCGGGTGAGCGCAACGACGTACGCTGCGTGAGCATCGAGGACAAGATCGGCATCCACGCCAGCCCCACCTGCACCATGTCCTACGGCGACAACGGCGGCGCCGTGGGCTACCTGGTGGGTGAGGAGGGCAAGGGCCTGGCGCACATGTTCACCATGATGAACGAGGCCCGGCACAAGGTCGGCGTCCAGGGCTTGGCCATCGCCGAGCGGGCGTACCAGCAGGCGCGGTGGTACGCCGGCGAGCGGGTCCAGGGCACGCCGGCCGGCTACAGCGGGAGCGACAAGGTGAGCATCCTCCACCACCCCGACGTCAAGCGCATGATGCTGACCATGCGCTCGCAGATCGAGGCCATGCGGGCACTGAGCTACTCCGCGTCCTGGTCCATGGACATGAGCCGCCGGCACCCGGACGCGGACGAGCGCGCCCGGCACCAGGCGCGGGTGGACCTGCTCATCCCCATCGTCAAGGGCTGGTGCACGGAGGTAGGCCAGGAGCTGACCAGCATCGGCATCCAGGTCCACGGCGGCATGGGCTACGTCGAGGAGACCGGCGCCGCCCAGCACTACCGCGACGCGCGGATCACGACCATCTACGAGGGCACCACCGGCATCCAGGCCAACGACCTGATCGGGCGCAAGACCCACCGCGACGGCGGCGAGGCCATGCAGACCCTGCTGACCGAGATGGCGGGGCTCGCCGCGGAGCTGGACGCCAGCGCCGACTCCGGCGTGCGGGCCATCCGCGAGCCCCTGGACACGGGCATCCAGGCGTTGCGCGAGGCGGCCAACTCCGTGGTCCGGACCCACGGAGAGAACCCCGGTGCGACGGCTGCGGGGGCGGTGCCGTACCTGATGATGGCCGGCTACGTCTGCGGCGGCGCCCTGCTGGCGCGCTCGGCCCTGGTGGCGCGGGCGGCGCTGGACCAGGGCTCGCCCGAAAAGGAATTCTACGAGGCCAAGCTGGTCACGGCGCGGTTCTACGCCCAGCACATCCTGCCCCGGGCACCGGCGTTGCTGCCGGCCGTCCTGGCGGGGGACGACGCGGTGGGCGCCATGCCGGCCGAGTGGCTGTAAGGCGCCAGCCGCCGGACGACAATCGGGGCTGAAGCCCCTCCCACAACAGTGCCCCGCCTGGGTGCATCCGTCGGCGACTGCTGTGGGAGGGGCTTCAGCCCCGACGATATACCGATCACCGGTCGCGGGCCGGCGGTGCGGCACCGCCGGTCCGCGACCACGCCCTCAGAAGTCCGAGCCGAAGGCCTTGCGGTACCAGCCCCGGAACTGCTCCAGGGTGAAATGGTGGTTCTGCGTGCCCGACCGGGCGACCTTGAGGCTGCCCATGAGCGACGCGATCTGGCCGGTGGTCTTCCAGTCCAGGTCGTGCAGCAGGCCGTAGAGCAGCCCGGCGCGATAGGCGTCGCCGCATCCCGTGGGGTCGAGGATGTCCTCGGGCTTGACCGCCTCCACGTGGATGGTCTCGCCGTTGGTGTAGATGTCCGAGCCCTCGCCGCCGCGGGTGACGATGAGCGCGTCGAGCCGCTTGGCCAGCTCTTCCATGCTCAGGCCGGTGCGGTCCTGGACCATGCGGGACTCATAGTCGTTGACCGTCATGTAGGTCGCCTTGTTGACGAAGTCCAGCAGCTCCTTGCCGTCGAACATCGGCAGGCCCTGACCCGGATCGAAGATGAACGGGATGCCGGCGTCGGCGAACTGCTCCGCATGGGCGATCATGCCGTCACGGCCATTGGGCGCGACAATGCCGATCTTGGCGTTCTCGTTGGTGGGAACCTTCACCTCGTGGGCCAGGTTCATGGCGCCCGGGTGGAATGCGGTGATCTGGTTGTCGTCCAGATCCGTGGTGATGTAGGCCTGGGCGCAGTAGTGGTCGTCATACTGGCGCACGTAGGTCTGCGGCACGCCCCAGTCCTTCATCCAGTCGGCGTAGCTGCCGAAGTCCTTGCCCACCGTGGCCAGGGGCAGACCGCGCTCGCCGAGAAGCGTCAGGTTGTAGGCGATGTTGCCGGCGCAGCCGCCATACTCCCGGCGCAGCTCGTCCACCAGGAAGGCCACGTTGAGAATGTGCACCTGCTCGGGCAGCACGTGATTCTTGAAGCGGTCGCGAAAGACCATGATGGTGTCGAACGCGACCGAGCCGCTGATCAATGCGGTCATGGAGGATCTCTCCCTATTGCTGATGAAAACCGACCCCTGCGGTGCATCCTCGTGCGCGCAACCCTGCGGCCCGCGCCGCAATCGGCGGGCAGCGGGCCGCGGGGCGAGTCGATGCGTCCCTCAGGGGGAGGCGGCGCCGGCTCAGCCGGCGTCGCCCTGCCATTTCAGGTCGAGCTCCTTGGCCGCCTTGACCTCGTCCAGGCGGCGCACGGGCATGTTGTAGGGTGCCCCCTTGACGAAATCCTTGTCCTGGCGCGCCTCCTCGCGGATGGTCACCATGGCCTGCACGAAGCCCTCCAGGTCGTCCCGGGTCTCCGTCTCCGTGGGCTCGATGAGAAAGCACTCCGGCACGAGCAGCGGGAAATAGGCCGTGGGCGCGTGGTAGCCCAGGTCCAGCAGCCGCTTGGCGAAATCGCCCGCCGTGACGCCCAGCTCCTTGGCCTCGGACTTGAGGCTGACGATGAACTCGTGGCTGGCCCGGCGCTCCGGCAGCCACACCTGGAAGCCCTCGGCCCGCAGACGGCTCATCAGGTAGTTGGCGTTCAGCGTGGCGAACTCGGCGACCCGGACCATGCCGTTGCTGCCCAGCATGCGCGCGTACACGTAGGCCCGCAGAAGCACCCCGGCATTGCCCATGAACGCCGACAGCCGGCCGATGGTCTGCGGGATCTCGTCCTCGCCGCGCCAGTGGTAGCCGTTGTCGTCATGGCCCACCTGCGGCACGGGGATATGCGGCAGCAGGCGCTCGCCGACACCCACGGCACCCGCGCCCGGACCGCCGCCGCCGTGGGGCGTGGAGAAGGTCTTGTGCAGGTTGATGTGGATGACGTCGAAGCCCATGTCCCCGGGCCGCGCCTTGCCGAGAATGGCGTTGAGGTTGGCGCCGTCGTAGTAGAGCAGGCCGCCGGCATCGTGGACCAGCGCCGCGATCTCCTGGATGCGCCGCTCGAACACGCCCACCGTGGAGGGATTGGTGAGCATGATCCCGGCGGTCTGCGGCCCCACGGCCTCCTGCAGGGCCTCCATGTCGACGTCGCCGTCGGCGGCGGTGGGGATCTCCCGCACCTTGTAGCCGCACATCACCGCCGTCGCCGGGTTGGTCCCGTGGGCGGCGTCCGGCACCAGGATCTCCGTGCGCTCCGTGTCGCCGCGGGCGACGTGGTAGGCGCGGATCATGGCCACCCCGGTGAACTCGCCCTGGGCCCCCGCCATGGGGGCCAGGGACACGGAGCGCATGCCGGTCACTTCCGCGAGCATCTCCTGGAGCTCCCACAGGCAGGCGAGAAAGCCCTGCCCGGTGCTGTCGGGAGCATGGGGATGCCGGTCCAGGAAGCCGGGCAGCATCGCCAGGCTGTTACACGCCCGCGGGTTGTACTTCATGGTGCACGAGCCCAGCGGGTAGAAATGGGTGTCGATGGAGAAGTTCTTCTGCGACAGCCGCGTGTAGTGGCGCACCACCTGCAGCTCCGAGACTTCCGGCAGCGTCGCGCGCCGCTTGCGCCGGAACGCGTCCGGGATGTCGCTGAGCCCGGCGGTGGTCGCCGGTGCCTGGGCGCGGGCGTACCGCCCGGTACGGCCCAGGTCGAAAATCAGTTCTTCCTGCGTCACGGCAAGACCTCCCGTTGATCAGGCCGCCCGGGCCAGTGCCTGGCCCAGGGCGTCCACGTAGCGATCCATGTCCGCCTCGGTGACGGTCTCGGTGGCACATACCAGCAGCGCATTGGCCAGCCGCTTGTCGTGGCGGCCCAGCGGGTAGCCCGCCAGCACACCCTGCGCGGCCAGCTGGTGGAACACGGGCTCGGCGGGCCGGTCCAGCTCGATGACCCGCTCGTGGAAATAGGGGCCGTCGAAGCGCAGGCTTACGCCGTCGATCCCGGTGAGCCGCTCGGTGAGCCGGCGCGTGGTGTCGTGGCACTGGGCGGCCACCCGTTCCAGGCCCTCCGCTCCCAGCAGCGCCAGGTACATGGTCGCTGCCGTGACCATCAGCCCCTGGTTGGTGCAGATGTTCGAGGTGGCCTTGGAGCGCCGGATGTGCTGCTCGCGGGCCTGAAGGGTCAGGGTATAGCCGGTACGGCCCTCGAGATCCACGGTCCGCCCGACGATGCGCCCGGGCATCTGCCGCACGTAGGCCTTGCGGCAGCACATGAAGCCGAAGTACGGGCCGCCGGACGACAGCGGAATCCCCAGGGGCTGCCCCTCGCCGCAGGCGATGTCGGCCCCCTGCTCGCCCCATTCGCCGGGCGGGGTGATGACGGCCATGGCCGTGGGGTTGACCACCGCGATCACCAGGGCACCGTTGCGCCGCGCCCAGTCCGTCAGCGCCGCCGCGTCCTCGAGGCGCCCGAACCAGTTGGGCTGCGGCACCACCAGGGCGGCGATGTCCTCGCCGTCCCACTTCTTCAGCGTGGCCGGGTCGACGACGCCGGTGGATGGATCGCTGGGCACGCTCTCCAGCACCAGCCCCTGGTTGCTCACGATGGTGCGCGTGGCGTCGCAGTAGAGCGGGTTGGCCGTGTCCGGCACCAGGATGCGCCCGGATTTCGACTTGCGATTGGCGCGCACGGCCATGAGCACCGCCTCGGCCATGGCCGAGCCGCCGTCGTAGAGAGAGGCGTTGGACGCGTCCATGGCCATGAGGCCGGCCATCATGCTCTGGTACTCGTAGATCAGCTGCAGGGTGCCCTGGCTGGCCTCCGCCTGGTACGGCGTGTACGCACTGTAGTACTCCCCCCGCGTGGTGACCTCCCACACGGCGGCCGGCACGTGGTGGCGATACGCCCCCGCGCCCACGAAGCACGGCCCCAGGGTGTCCCCGGTGGCGCGCTCGTTCATGACCCGGGTGATCTCCATTTCCGAGACGCCGGCGGGCACCCGCGGCAGCCCCGGATCACGGAGATCCTCGGGGATCTCGTCGAACAGCGCGTTGACGCTGTCGACGCCGATCTCCGCCAGCATGTGGCGGATGTCTTCGTCAGTATGGGGAATGAACGGCATGGCAGTATCCGACCCTGGTTGGAGAATCAGGCGTCACCCCTCGTCCTCTTCGGCGATGAAGTGCTCGTAGTCGTCGGCGTCCATGAGTTCTTCCAGGGCATCGGGATCGTCCACGCGGATGCGCATGATCCAGCCCTCGCCGTAGGGGTCCGTGTTCACCAGCTCCGGGGCGTCCTGCAGCTGGCTGTTGGTGTCCACGATCGTGCCGGCCACCGGCGCGTAGACATCCGACGCCGCCTTCACCGACTCCACCACGGCGCAGGCCTCGCCCGCCTCCACGGTGCCGTCGATCTCGGGCGTTTCCACGAACACCAGGTCACCCAGGGAGTCCTGGGCGTGGTCGCTGATGCCCACCGTGACGGTGCCATCGTCTTCCTGGCGGACCCACTCGTGGGAGGAGGCGTACTTCAGATCACTGGGTACGTTGCTCATTGGTCTGCGTCCCCTGGGTTTCTGACCCGCCCGGGGCGGGTCGTTCAATCAATGAAAGCCTGACCGTTGCGGACGAAGGGCGGCCGGACCAGGCGCACGGCCAGAGCGCGCCCGCGCATGTCGACGCTCCAGGGACCATCGTCGCCGACCGGAATGCGGGCCAGCGCAATGGACCGCTCCAGTACCGGGGAGTAGCCGCCGGAGGTGACCTCGCCTTCGCCACCGTTGTCCGAGTGCAGCGCCTGCCCGTGCCGCAGGACCCCGCGGCCCTCCAGCACCAGGCCCACCAGCCGGCGCGCCGGGCCTTCCGCACGCTGGCCCTCCAGCGCCGCGCGGCCGATGAAATCGCGGTCCTCCGGTTTCCAGGCCACCGTCCACGACAGCGCCGCCTCCAGCGGCGTGGTAGCGCTATCCATGTCCTGGCCGTACAGGCACAGCCCCGCCTCCAGGCGCAGGCTGTCCCGGGCCCCGAGACCGCAGGGCACCGCCCCGGCATCGGTGAGATGGTCCCAGAGGTCCGGGGCGGAACGGCCCGGAAGAATGATCTCGAAGCCGTCCTCGCCGGTATATCCGGTGCGGGCCACCAGCCAGTCGCCGGTCTCCGCTGCCCGGAACGGCTTCAGCCCCGCCAGCCGGTTCTCGAGACGGGCGTCCACGGCCTGGCCGAGACATGCTTCCGCCTGCGGACCCTGTACGGCAATCATGGCCATCTCGCTTCGCTCGCGGATGCGCAGATCCTGCCCGCCGGCCTGCTCGCGCAGCCAGGCCAGATCCGCCTCGCGGCGGGCGGCATTGACGACGATCCGGTACCGCCCTTCCGAAAGATAGTAGACGATGAGGTCGTCGAGAACGCCGCCGTCGTGGTTCAGCATGCAGGTATAGAACGCCTGCCCGGGCTCTTTCAGCCGTCCCGCATCATTGGCGAGAACGTATCGCAGATAGGCGAGCGCGCCCGGACCGCTGACGTCGACCACGCCCATGTGCGATACATCGAACACGCCGGCGGCACGGCGCACCTGCTCGTGCTCACGGATCTGGGACCCGTAGTTCAGCGGCATCTCCCAGCCCGCGAAATCCACGAGCTTGGCGCCGGCGGCCTGGTGCCGGTCGTGCAATGGCGTTCGTTGCAGCATGGTGCCGCAAACCCTCCTGTCAGTTGGCTTTTCCGTCTTGTCTACGGCGTGGAGTGAAGCGTCCCGACAACCCCCGATACGGACCGGGCACACCGTGGTCAGCCAGGCAGCGCCCGGGCTGGTTGCCGCCGTGACCCGCGAGCCGAGCCCGCTAGGGTATGCCGCCTCGGGGCGCGTAGCAACCGCCACCATATGAAAAACAGTCATACAAACCCTGAACGGAAGAATATCACACCTGCTGGCGACCCCCCTTATTCACGACCTCATCTTCCTTTTCATCAACGTGTTAAGGAATAAACTCCGTGTCAGAGGAATCATCGTCACACGGTTCATCACCACCCCGTACTCAAACGAAATTCAATCTCCGCACCCCCACGCGGCCATCATCCACGCCGCCGGATCGCTGTCGGCGGCAGCACGATCGGCGCTTGTGCCCGGTCCCGGCGCCTGCTATCCCTACACTGGATCGGCGTGTGCGGGTCCGGCGGGCCGAGCCACCCGAACACCGGGACGGCAAACAACAAGCACGACACAGGCACATAAGGGGCTGTCATGGAAGCGGAACTCAATGTCGCCACCCTGGTTACCTTCGTTCTCTACCTGGTCGTCATGCTGCTTTTCGGGCTGCTTGCCTACCGGGTAACCAACAACCTGTCCGACTACATCCTCGGCGGCCGCAGACTGGGCCCCGGCGTGACCGCGCTGAGCGCCGGCGCCTCGGACATGAGCGGCTGGCTGCTGCTCGGGCTCCCCGGTGCCGTGTATGCCGCCGGCATGAACCAGATCTGGATTGCGGTGGGGCTCGCCGTCGGCGCCCTGCTCAACTGGCTGTTCGTCGCCCGGCGCCTGCGCCGTCACACGGTCATCGCCGACGACGCCATCACGCTGCCGGACTTCCTGGAGCGCCGCTTCGAGGACGACACGCGCATCCTGCGCGTGGCGTCCGCGGTGGTGATCCTGGTGTTCTTCACCTTCTATACATCCTCCGGCATGGTGGCCGGCGCGACGCTGTTCGAGAACACCTTCGGCCTGGACTACAACACCGCGCTGTTCGTGGGTGCCGCGGTCATCATCGTGTATACCTTCCTGGGCGGCTTCCTGGCCGTGAGCTGGACGGACTTCCTGCAGGGCATTCTCATGTTCTGCGCCCTGCTGCTGGTACCTGCGGTGGGCATCGTCAGCTTCGGCGGCTGGGGCGAGGTCAGCAGCACCGTGGCCGGGATCGACCCCGGCCGCCTGTCCGTGTGGCACGAGATGACGTTCCTGAGCGTGGTCTCCCTGCTGGCCTGGGGCCTGGGCTATTTCGGCCAGCCGCACATCCTGGCCCGCTTCATGGCCATCCGCAACGAGGACGAAATGCCGCGGGCCATGGGCGTGGGCATGACCTGGATGGTGCTGTCCCTGATCGGCGCCATTTTCACCGGCATGGTGGCCATGGCCTGGTTCGCGGACTCGCCGCTGGACGACCAGGAGGCGGCGTTCATCATGATGAACCAGGTGCTTTTCAATCCCTGGGTGGCGGGCATTCTCCTGGCCGCCATCCTGGCCGCCATCATGAGCACCATCGACTCCCAGCTGCTGGTCTCGTCCAGCGCCCTGACCGCGGACTTCTACCGCGCCCTCATCCGCGAGGACGCCAGTGACAGGGAGCTGGTATGGGTGGGCCGGGCGGCCGTGCTCGGGGTCGCCATCATCGCCACGCTGCTGGCCATGGACGACGACAGCCTGGTGCTGGACCTGGTGGCCTACGCCTGGGCCGGCTTCGGCGCCGCCTTCGGGCCGGTGATCATCCTGTCGCTGTTCTGGAAGGAAATGACGCGCAACGGGGCCCTGGCCGGCTTGATCGTCGGCGCGGTGACCGTCATCGTCTGGGAGGGTCTGTCCGGCGGCCCCGGCGGCATTTTCGACGTCTACGAGATCCTGCCCGGCTTCATTCTTGCGGCATTGGCCGTCTGGGTGTTCAGCGTGACCGGGCCGAGACCGTCGGCCGCCCTGCGCGTCCAGTTCGAGCGCGCCCACGAGTAGGCGCAACGGCCTGCCGGCGCCCCGATGCTTGCAACCATGGGGGCGGCGATGCCATCGCCGCCCCCGACGGAGGTGCTGTCCCATGATCATCACGCCCGGTCCCCGCCCCACCGCCCTGCGACAGGCCATCCGCGAGGCTTACCACATGGACGAGACGCGCATGGTGGATCAGCTCACCGCGGAAGCTGCCACCGAGCCCGCGCAGCAGGAGGCGGTGGCCCGGGAGGCGGCACGCCTGGTCAACCATGTACGCGACAACCGCGTCTCCCAGGGCGGCGTGGACGCGCTGCTGCACGAGTACGACCTCTCGAGCAAGGAGGGCGTCGTGCTCATGTGCCTGGCCGAGGCGCTGATGCGCGTGCCGGACTCCGCCACGGCGGACCGCCTGATCCAGGACAAGATCAGCACCGGCGACTGGGAATCCCACCTGGGCCACAGCGAGTCCATCTTCGTCAACGCCTCCACCTGGGGGCTCATGCTGACCGGCCGGGTCGTGCGTTTCGACGAGCGCTCCACGCGCGACCTCGCCTACACCGTGCGCCGCATGGTCCAGCGCAGCGGCGAGCCCGTCATCCGCCAGGCCATCCGCCAGGCCATGCGCATCATGGGCCGGCAGTTCGTCATCGGCCGCACCATCGACGAGGCCATCAAGCGCGCCCGGGAAGACGAGAAGCAGGGCTACCGCCACTCCTACGACATGCTGGGCGAGGCGGCCCGCACCATGGACGACGCCGATCGCTACTACGCCAGCTACCAGAACGCCATCAAGGCCATCGCCCGGGCGGGCAAGGGCCGCGGCGTCCTCGACGGGCCCGGCATCTCGGTGAAGCTCTCGGCCCTGCATCCGCGCTACGAGCTGGGGCAGTTCCACCGCAGCCGCGACATCCTCGTCGAGCGCCTCGGCCACCTCGCGGAGCTGGCCCGGGATGCGGACATCGGCCTGTGTGTCGACGCCGAGGAGGCGGACCGGCTGGACATCTCCCTGGACGTCATCGAGGCCGTCTCCGGCGACGCCAGCCTGTCGGGCTGGGACGGTTTCGGCCTGGCCGTGCAGGCCTACCAGAAGCGCGCGGCGCCGCTCATCGACTGGCTCGCGGACCTGGCCCGGCGCCACGACCGCCGGCTCATGGTGCGGCTGGTCAAGGGCGCGTACTGGGACAGCGAGGTCAAGCGCGCCCAGGAAGGCGGCCACCCGGAGTACCCGGTGTTCACCCGTAAGGTGAGCACGGACGTCTCCTACCTGGCCTGCGCCCGGCGGCTGCTGCGCGCGGGCGCCGAGTGCATCTATCCGCAGTTCGCCACCCACAACGCCCACACGCTGGCCTGGGTGATGCAGGAAGCCGGCGACGCCCCCTACGAGTTCCAGCGCCTGCACGGCATGGGCGAGGCGCTGTACGAGCCCATAGTCGGTCGCGGGCGAGGCCACCGGCCGGTGCGCATCTATGCCCCGGTGGGCAGCCACGAGGAGCTGCTCCCGTACCTGGTTCGCCGCCTGCTGGAGAACGGCGCCAACAGCTCCTTCGTCAACCGCATCCAGGACGAGAAGCTGCCGGTGGAGGAAATGGTCGCGGACCCGGTGGAAGCGGTGCAGGGGCTCAAGAACAAGCCGCACCCCCGCATTCCCCTGCCCGCGCATATCTACGGCGAGCAGCGCCGCAATTCCAAGGGGGTCAATCTCGCCGACCACCTCAGCATCGAGCCCCTGGGCCAGGCCATGGATGAGGCGGCCAGGGGGCCTTGGCACGCGGCCCCGGTCATCGGTGGACGCCCGCGGCCGGGGCAGGCGGAGCCGGTGCGCAACCCGGCCCGTACCGACGAGCGCGTCGGCGAGGTGACCTGGGCCACACCGGAGCAGGCGGACGAGGCGGTGGCCATGGCCCATCGCGCGGCACCCGGCTGGGCGGCCACGCCCGTGGAGGAGCGGGCCCAGTGCCTGGAGCGCGTGGCCGGGCTGATGGAGCGCCACATGGCCGAGCTCATGGCGCTGTGCGTGCGCGAGGCGGGCAAGGGGATCCCCGACGCCGTGGCCGAGGTGCGCGAGGCCGTGGACTTCTGCCGCTACTACGCCCAGCGTGCACGGCTGGATTTCGGCGCCCCGATGCCGCTGCCCGGGCCCACCGGGGAGCGCAACGAGATCGCGCTGCACGGCCGCGGGGTGTTCGTGTGCATCAGCCCCTGGAACTTCCCTCTGGCGATCTTCACCGGCCAGGTGACCGCCGCCCTGGTCGCCGGCAACACCGTGGTCGCCAAGCCGGCCGAGCAGACCAGCCTGATCGGCGCCCGGGCCGCCGAGCTTCTGCACGAGGCCGGAGTGCCGCCGGAAGCCCTGCAGCTGCTGCCCGGTGCCGGGGAGATCGGCGGCCGCCTGGTGGCCGACGAGCGCATCGGCGGTGTGGCCTTCACCGGATCGGTGGCTACCGCCCGGCGCATCAACCAGACGCTGAGCCAGCGGCAGGGTCCGATCATCCCGCTCATCGCCGAGACGGGCGGCCAGAACGCCATGATCGCGGACTCCACGGCGCTGCCGGAACAGCTGGTCCGCGACGTGCTGATCTCGTCGTTCCAGAGCGCCGGCCAGCGCTGCTCCGCCCTGCGCGTGCTGTACGTCCAGGAGGACGTAGCCGACCACGTGCTGGAGATGCTCGCCGGCGCCATGCAGGAGCTCACCGTCGGCGACCCCGCCTGGCTGGCCACGGACGTGGGCCCGGTGATCGACGCCGAGGCGCGGGACAACCTCATGGCCCACGTGGAGACCATGCGCCGGCAGGCACCGGTCATCGGCGAGGCGCCCTTGCCCCCGGAAACCCGGGAAGGCACGTTCGTTCCCCCGATAGCCTTCGAGATCAACGGCATCGACGACCTGGAGGCCGAGCACTTCGGGCCCGTTCTGCACGTGGTGCGGTACAACGGGCGGGAGCTGGACCAGGTCATCGATGCCATCAACAACACCGGCTACGGCCTGACCATGGGCCTGCACAGCCGCATCGACGCGGTCGCCGAGCGCGTGGCGCAGCGCGCACGGGTCGGCAACCTCTACGTCAACCGCAACCAGATCGGGGCCGTGGTCGGCGTTCAGCCCTTCGGCGGCGAGGGGCTGTCCGGGACCGGGCCGAAGGCCGGCGGGCCGCGTTACCTGCACCGCTTCGCCACGGAGCGCACGGTCACCGTGGATACCACCGCCGCAGGGGGCAACGCCTCACTGTTCGCCATGGGCGACGAAGAGGATCTGCCGCGCTGAAAAGCGCCCCGGCCGGGTAGTATACTCGCCGGGGCGGGCGGTTGCCGGTCCCCGCGTGCGTGAACACCAACCCGGAGAGTCCTGTTGAACGTGATGGATCCGGCCCGCGCGGCGCTGCGCGCCGGGCGCCAGAGGCTCGACGCCTGGGCCCTGGCAACGCTCGCCATCGCCGCCCTGGTTGCCCTGCCGATCCTGGCCGTGCTGGTCCATACCTTGATGCCGGCGGGCGACGTCTGGGACCACCTGGCGTCGACGGTACTGCCCCGATACCTGGCCAACACCCTGGCGCTGATGGTGGGGGTGGGCACCGGGGTCACAGTCATAGGCGTCGGCACGGCGTGGCTGGTGGTCATGTGCCGCTTCCCGGGGCGACGGCTGTTCGAGTGGGCCCTGCTGCTGCCGCTGGCCGTACCCACGTACGTCATCGCCTACGCCTACACCGATTTCCTGCAGTTCGCCGGACCGTTTCAGTCCTGGCTGCGGGAACTCTTCGGCTGGGGCGCCGGGGACTACTATTTCCCCGATATCCGGTCCCTGGGCGGCGCCATCACCCTCATGGCGCTGGTGCTCTATCCCTATGTCTACCTGCTGGCCCGGGCGGCGTTCCTGGAGCAGTCCGTGTGCGCCCTGGACGTCGGCCGCACGCTGGGACGGGGGCCCTGGCGCATGTTCTTCCGCATCGCCGTGCCCCTGGCCCGGCCCGCCATCGCCGGCGGGCTGGCGCTGGCGCTGATGGAGACGCTCAACGACTTCGGCGCCGTCCACTTCTTCGGCGTGGACACCTTCACCACCGGCATCTTCCGCACCTGGTTCGGGCTGGGCGAGCAGGTGGCAGCGGCGCAGCTCGCCGCCTTCCTGCTGATCTTCGTCATCGTGCTGGTGGTGCTGGAGCGATGGTCCCGCGGTCAGGCGCGCTTCGCCCAGGCCTCCGGCCGCTACCGCGAGCTGCCCGAGTACCATCTGCAGGGGCCCCGCGCGGCGGGCGCCACCGCTGCCTGCGCCGTTCCGGTTACCATCGGCTTCCTGGTGCCGGCGGGGCTGCTGCTGCACATGGCCATCGAGGACGGCGACCCGCTGCTGGGCCCGCGCTTCCTGGGACTGATCTTCAACAGCCTCACCCTGGCGGCAACCGCGGCCGTGCTGGCCGTCGCCCTGGCCCTGATCCTGTCCTACGGGGTCCGCCTCAACCCGGGACCGGTGACCGCCACCGCCGCACGCATCGCATCCATGGGCTACGCCATTCCCGGCTCGGTGATCGCCGTGGGCATTCTCATCCCGCTGGGCTGGGTGGACGAGCGCGTGCACGTGTTCATGCGCGAGAACTTCGGCATCACCCCGGGGCTCATCCTCACCGGCTCCGTGGCGGCGCTGATCTACGCCTACGTCACGCGCTTCCTGTCGGTGTCCTATAACGCCGTCGAGGCCAGCCTCGGCCGCGTGACCACCAGCATGGACGCGGCCTCGCGCACCCTGGGCCAGTCCGCCGGGAGCACGCTGCGCCGGGTGCACGTGCCAATGATGCGCGGCAGCCTCCTGGCGGCGGCCATTCTCGTGTTCGTCGACGTCATGAAGGAGCTGCCGGCGACGGTCATCCTGCGCCCGTTCGGGTTCGACACCCTGGCCATCCGCGCCCACAACCTGGCCTCGGACGAGCGGCTGTCCCAGGCCTCGACGGCGTCGCTGACCATCGTCGTCGCCGGCATCATTCCGGTGATCCTGCTCAGCATCGCCATGCGGCGCTCGCGCCCCGGCAGCGACGCCCGGACGCAGGACTGAGAGACCGATGGCGGCGCGCGGAAGCACGCGGGAATGATGCGGCGTTTCCCCTCAGGTGCTCTCGGGGAACACGAATGCCTGGGAGCGGTCCAGGTCGATCCGCACGGGCTGATTCTCGGCGGGCAGATAGCGCCCCGGCACGCGGGCGTGCAGGTGGACCTCGCGCCCGTCCGGGCAATGGGCGCACAGGTGGATCAGGCTGCTCGCCCCCAGCAGCCGCGACATGATGACGTGACTCTGCTGCTGGGGATTCTCCGGCCGGCCGATGACCGACACCCGCAGGGCCTCCGGCCGGACGAGCACCTGCACCGGGGCGCCGTCGTCGAACTCGCGCGCGTCCACCCGCCCCACCGGGGTATCCACGAATCCGCCGGCCACCACCCCCGGGAAGCGGTTGAGATCACCGAAGAAGCCGGCGACGAACGGATCCGCCGGCCGGCAGTACAGCTCCTCCGGCGTACCCATCTGGACAATCCGCCCCTCCCGCATGAGGGCGATGCGATCGGCCATGAACATGGCTTCCTCGGGATCGTGGGTGACCAGCACCGTCGCCGTCTCGCTGCGCTTGAGCACGTGCAGGGTGTCGTCGCGGATCTGGTCGCGCAGGCGCGCGTCCAGGCTGGAGAAGGGCTCGTCCAGGAGCATCAGCCGCGGCTCCGGGGCCAGCGCCCGCGCCAGCGCCACGCGCTGCTGCTGTCCGCCGGAGAGGGTGTGCGGGAAGGAATCCGCGTGCGCCTCGATGCGCAGCTGGCGCAGCAATGCCGCCGCCCGCTCGCGGCGCTGGCGCACCGGCAGGCGGTCGAGGCCGAAGGTGACGTTGCGCATCACCGACAGATGCGGGAACAGGGCCGCGTCCTGGAATACCAGCCCGACGTTGCGCGCTTCCGGCGGGTCCTGCGGGCCGTCGGCGCGGGCGACCAGGCGACCGCCGATGCGGATCGCGCCGGCGTCCTGCCGCTCCAGGCCGGCAACCATGCGCAGCAGTGTCGTCTTGCCGCATCCCGACGGCCCCAGCAGGCAGACGACTTCCCCCGCCCGCACCGCCAGGTCGATCGCCTCGACGGCGGGTACACCGTCGAAGGCACGGCTGACGCCGTCCACCTCGAGCACGGCCGGCGCATCGGCGCGCTCCTCGTGCTCGCTACGGGACGTCGCGGAAAGCTCGCGTGCCGCGGTGACCATGCGTCGTCATCCTGCCCGGAATCGAACCTCGCGGAAAGCGAGGATATCTACCAGAATGATATGCAAATGAGAATGATTTGTAAAAGCTGGTTCCGTACTCCGCGGCCGCCTTGACGCCGCGGGCTCGCGGATGTGTACTGACAATGCCAATGAATACGAAGCATTCCTATTACAGAAATAGAGCCGATCACCCACGACGGAAGGTGCGACCATGGCAAAGCGCTCAACACTGACGAACGTCCTGCCGGCGGCCGTTCTGGCCTCCCTGATGCTGTCGCCAACGGCCGCACTGGCCGACGGCAACGTCAACATCTACTCGGCCCGGCATTACGATACCGACGATGCGCTCTACGAGGCGTTCACCGAGCGCACGGGCATCGAGGTCCAGGTCCTGGAAGCGAACTCCGACCAGCTCATCGAGCGTATCGAGCGCGAGGGCGAGGCCAGCCCCGCCGACGTGCTCATCACGGTGGACGCCGGTCGGCTGTGGCGCGCCCAGCAGGCCGGCGTCTTCCAGAGCATCGAGTCCGACGTGCTGGCCGAGCGCCTGCCGGACCGCCTACGGCACCCGGACGGCCTGTGGTTCGGCTTCAGCCAGCGCATGCGCACTATCTTCTACAATCGCGAGTCGTTCGACCCCGCTCGGGTGGATACCTACGAGGATCTGGCCGAGCCGGAGTTCGAGGGCGAGATCTGCATCCGCTCCTCGAGCAACATCTACAACCAGTCCCTGCTGGCCTCGCTGATCGATGCCCACGGCGAGGAGGAAGCCCAGGAATGGGCCCAGGGCGTGGTGGACAACATGGCCCGCCAGCCCCAGGGCGGCGACACGGACCAGATCCGCGGCGTTGCCGCCGGCGAGTGCCAGCTCGCCGTGGCGAACCACTACTACTACGTGCGCCTGCTCAAGTCCGACGACCCGAATGACCGGGCAGCGGCACGCAAGGTCGGCATGATCCTGCCCAACCAGGACGGCCGCGGCGCGCACATGAACGTCGGCGGCGCCGGTGTCGTCGAGGGCGCACCGAACCGGGACAACGCCATCCGTTTCCTGGAGTACCTCGCCTCCGACGAGGCCCAGGAGCTCTTCGCCAAGGGCAACAACGAGTTCCCCGTGGTGGAAGGCGTCAAGAGGGATCCGGTCCTGGAATCCTGGGGCAACATCCACGTGGACGATATCAACGTAAGCGCCCTGGGCCGCTACAACGACGAGGCCGTGCGCATCTTCGACCGGGTGGGCTGGCGCTGAGCCGCCCCTGCCCGCGTAATGCGCCCGGCGGCCACCCCGCCGGGCGCCGTCCTTGTCGCGCTACTGCAGCACCGTCCACGGCATGCGGAACGTGATCGCCATGTCCGGCGCGTCCGCCGTGACCCCCACCTCCAGGTTCACGCTCGCCGTCACCCGCGGCGAGACCACGTGCGACACTCCCAGCAGCAGCGACCCCACGCCCAGGCTGTCCGACTCGAAGGTCGTGTTGTTGATCTCCGTACGGGTCGGGCGGATGACGTCGTGCTTGTAGCCGATGCTGAACGACGTCCGCGGGTTCAGCGACACCGACGTCCCCAGGCTCATGCGCAGCGCATCGCCGGGCTCCACGCGGCCGATGTCGAGGGCCTGATCACCGGCGCCGATGGTGCGGTCCACGTCGCGGGGGAAGTTGCGCAGATAGCCGATGTTGCCGTAGAGCACCGCCGGATCGGACACCACCAGCCCCGTGATGCTGAGCTCCAGGGCGTGGAAGCCGGAGCCGGTGGCCGCCTCGGTTTCCACGGCGCTGTCGTTGTGGTCGACCTCGAACGGCCCGCGACCGGTGATGGACTTGTAGCGCAGATTGCCGATATAGAACGGTCCGCCGGCGCTGCCGCGATTGAGCTGATAGTGGAGGCTCGCCTCCACGTCACCGACACCGTCACCGTCCAGGCGCTGGGACGTGGTGGAGTTGTCCACCTGGGGGATGCTCACCGAGCGCCGCTCGCTGCGGTAGACATACGGCACCTTGAGGCCGAACTCCAGCCGGGGCGTGAGCCCCATGCGCACGTCCACGGCCGAGGTCCAGACGTCCCGGTCGACGTCCTCCACCTCGATGATCCCCACCAGAAAGGTGGGCAGGATCTCGACGCCCTGGAACGTGAACCGGTTGACCTGGGAATTGCTGTACTGGAGGGACGGCTCGATGACCACGGTCCCGGCCGGGGTCAGCACGCCGCCCACATCCGCCATGGCCTGAACATCCGGGCGCTCCGGCTCTTCCTCTTCCGGCGCCACGCCCACGGGGCCCGAAGGCGTTCCTTCCTGGGCCAGGGCGGGGGCGCCGCCGGCACCTAACGCACAGGCCATGACCAGACCCCGCACCACACCACCCATCTCGCCGCGCCACCGCATTCTGTTTTTCTCCTTGTGGGCCTGCACAATTCCCCGCGCCCCATTGCCACTCGGCCCCGGGGAACACCGAACCAGTTCCGCGTGCACCCGCCCGCGACTCGTTCAGTATATGCCTAACGCGCGATGGCCTTGCCCATCTGCCGCGCGCGCAGCGCGTTGTGTATCTGCTCGGAATAGCTGCGGAAGTTCAGCACCCGCAGTTCCATGTCCATGATCTGCTGCACCGACCGGCCATTCGCGGTGTTGGCAACCGTGCCGAACACCTGCTCCGGCCCGATCCGGTGGGAAATCCGGGTCGTGCCGACACCATTCGAGCCGGCCACCGGCAGCTCGACCTGCACGACATCGCCGCGCACGGTCTTGGTGGCGACGACCGGTCCCGCCCCGGACACGGGCGGTGTGCCGGACGAGGCGGACGCCGCCACCGCATCGCCGGACGCCGGTTCGGCGTCGGCAGCGGTGATCCCGTGCACGGTCATCCGCTGCTCCACCCAGCGATGCCGGTCGGCATAGCGCTCCAGGCGCGCCGTCGTCTCCAGGGCCAGCCGATTATCGATATAGGTGCGCAGGTTCGCGGCCAGGTCCATTCTCAGCCCGCCCACCTCCAGGCCGCCGCGGAGCCCGGCCAGCACTTGGTCGGGCAACGGGTCCGCCGTAATCATCGCGGCCCCTGCCGGTACCGCACCGCCACTCAGCGCCAGCGCCAACAGCACGCCGGACACCAGACAACCGCGTTGCCGGCCGCCCGCCCATACACTGCCTGCTGCGTTCATGACCTATCTCCCGAACTCGTTGATGCCCGGCAGCGTCACGCCACGCGCGGGTAGTGCCGCCATGGATCGCGCCGAGCGACCGATCGGCGCCGCCGGGCGCACGGCCCAGTCGGCGGCCAGGTTGAAATGCTCGCGGGCCGTATCCAGCCGCCCGCGGCCGGCGAGGACGATGCCGTTCCAGACCGCTTCCATGAAGGCGCGCGGCACGATCACCGTGCCGCCGGCCGGGTCGCCGACGATCACCTCGTCGCCGCGAATCCCCTTGACGACGATGAAGTGCTGGTAGCCGCCGGTGTTGACCAGCACGATGGCCGGCGCCCCGATT
This sequence comes from Aquisalimonas lutea, assembly GCF_030409225.1. Taxonomy (GTDB): domain Bacteria; phylum Pseudomonadota; class Gammaproteobacteria; order Nitrococcales; family Aquisalimonadaceae; genus Aquisalimonas; species Aquisalimonas lutea. The sequence continues at coordinate 1,069,668 of NZ_JAUFPK010000001.1, read as the reverse complement.
CCGGCCAGCTGGTCCAGCGTCATGCGAAAGCCGTCGGCGTTGAGGCCGTGGGCGTCCAGGTAGCGCTTCAGGTCCAGCATGGAAAAGCCCTGGGCGCGGATCAGCTCCTGGTTGCCGACGGCATACATGGTCTCGAAGACCTGCGCCTCCGTGCGCGGAATGCCGTAGTGGTAGGTCAGCAGCGTCGCCACCGCCGCCGAGCCGCAGCTGTAGTCGTACTGCTGGCGGATCACCCGCTCCCAGCGCTTGCCGGTCATGCTGACAACAGGTACGTGCAGCGCGCCCGCCGCCGTGGGCACCCGGGCGGGGGTCGTCTGCGCCTGGACCGGCGCGACCACCGCCGCCAAAAGTGCCAGCGCCAGCAGGGCGCCAGTCATGCGCGCTGCCCGCCCCATCCCTTGCCGTCGCCGTGCCTGCTGTTTCATGGCCGTGAATCCGTCAGTGCAAATGAACGCTCATGTTGACGCCGGTGCTGAACGAGTTGCTGTTGCCGGTGTTGAAGACGTTCAGACCAACTCCGGACGCGCCCTCGAAGGCGCCGTCACCGATGGTGATGTTGCCGTTGGTCATGGTGCCGACGTTGTAGCTCGCGCCCTGGGTGGTGGAGGAAAGATTCTGCGTGCTGGTCACGATGGTCAGCCGGTTGTCCGCCCCGCGCGCCTCGCCCAGCTCGCTCGCCGCCAGCGTGGGCAGGGCCTCGAATCCGGTCGCCGCCCCGGCCGGCAGCTCGCTCGCCACCGCCGCCTGGCCAGCCAGCAGCATCACGAGCAAGCACCCTGCGGGGCCATAAACGCGCGCTTTCATGGTCTTGATCTCCTGGTGGAACGGCCGACGGGGAGCATCCCCGCCGGCCGTCGACACGCACTTCCGTTAGTTGCCGATGCTCACGCCGGAGTGAGCCGCCACGGACACACCGCCGGTGCTGGCGTTGTACAGGCCGGAGGAGATGTTCATGTTGTTGATGCCGGCAAAGGTGCCGCCACCCACGTTCACGGACACACTCCCGGTCGACAGCGAGCCGCCATAGCCGTGGCCGCCGTTGCCGCCTGCGCCGCCTGCGCCGCCTGCGCCGCCCATGTTGCCGCTGGCGTTACCGGCCGTGGCAGTGCCACCGACCGCACCGTCACCGCCCTGGCCACCGTCGCCACCCTGCGCGGAGTTCCCGCCGTTGCTGGCGTCGCCGCCGTTGCCGCTGTTGCCGGACATTGCGGTCTGCGAGCCCGCGTCCGCGGCACCACCCGCACCACCAGTACCACCGGCACCGCCGTTGCTGTTCTGCGTGGAATCAGCGTCAGCTGTCTGGCCGGTGCTATTGGCGTTGCTCTGGGTCTCGCCGTTCTCGTCCGGGGTATCGGTGACATTCGACTGGCTGGTGCTGTTCCAGTTGTCGGCATCAGCGTCGCTGTAGCCATCGGCGTCGCCGCCGTCGGCATCGTCACCGTCGCCGGCATAGGCATAGCCGTCGGCATAGGCTTCACCGGTGTCTCCGGCATCACCACCCTCGCTCTCGAGGTTGACCTTGCCGTCGTCACCGTCCCCGCCGTCGCCGCCGTCACCCACGCCGACGGAGGCCGCCACGGAGACGTTCAGGCTGTCGCCGCCTTCCGCGCCGTTGCCACCCGCGGCGCCGTTGCCGCCGTTACCGCCGAACACGCTGATCGGCGCCCCGGTGACATTGGACTGCATCTCCTGGTAGGAGATGACTTCCACCACCGAGTTGAACGACTCACTGTAGGCTTCGGCGTGGCCACCCGCGCCACCCGGACCGCCCGCACCGCCGGCACCGGCCATGCCGCTGCTGCCGCCCGTGCCGCCCGTACCCGTACCGGCCCCGCCGGCACCCGCGGTGGACGTGCTGGCGCCGGCGTTGGCATCACCGTCCAGGTTGCTGTCGCTGGTGTTGGTCTGGGTCTCGCCGTTGTCGGGCGGAGAGGTGGTGTTGTTGGACTGGGTGGTGCTGTTCCAGCCTTCGGCTTCCGCGTCGCTCTCGGCCTCGGACGAGCCACCGAAGCCGCCGTAGCCCTTGCCCTCGGCGTCGCCGCCGTTACCGCTGTAGCCACCGTTGCCGCCGTAGCCGCCGTTGCCCGCATTCGTCGTCGCGTTGGCGGTGGAGTTGACGGTGTTGCTCTGGTTGTCGCCGAACTTGTTGATGGGGTTCGCCGAGGCCAGGGAGCCCCAGGCGGCTGCCAGTGCCAGGGCCGTCACACAGGCCACTGCTGTCTTTTTGGTACTCATGCCGTGTATCTCCTGTACAACCCGTTGCAGTCGATCGTGCCGCGCCGCCAGCCCTGCCGGTGGCCCTAAGGGAAAGGCACCGAGGCTGTCGCCGAGGGTTCGGGGAAGAATTCATGCGCCCCGCAGTCGGAATAGCAGGCTTTGTGCCAAACGCCGGCAAACGGTTGCACGCAAGGCCCCGGCGACGCTCAACGGCGACAGCGGGTCGTTCCGGCGCGCCGCGAGGCCGCGGCAGGTGTTCCTCGGGTGATACGGGCGACCGCCGCGCACCGCCGTAGACATACAGCCACGGGCCTTCGCGGGACTGCAGCCACCTGTTTCCCCGGTGAAACAGTTTCGGCGACGCAGAAGCAATGCAGGCGCGAGGAATCCATGGAAACGCGCATCAGCGGCGGCGCCCGGGAGGCGGAGGCGGGGGAAGGCGGCGCCGGCGGCGGACTGTCTCGTCCCACAGGCGAATGCCTTGCCCGCGGGGTGATTTGCCGCCGCCGCGCCGTCCGGATCGTTTGCCGTTAGGAGGCCGCGGCATGCGGGTGGACCCCTGAGTGGGAGTGGTTGCGGGGGGAGTTACAAGTTCCGCGCCAAAGGCAGCGACGGGGTCTTACCAACCTTCCCAGGTATATCGTCATGCCTCAGTGAGTTTCTGCGCCGCTGTGGCAAGGCGCGAGGAGGGAGGTGTAGCAACAGCTACATGACCGACGAGCAACGCCGTCCACAACGGCGCTGAGACCTGACAATATTCCTGGAAAGGTTAGTAACACTCTTCGATGCCGTACTTGTGCATGAGCCGGTACAGTGTCACCCGGGACACTCCCAGCTCCCGCGACGCCTGGGAATGATTGCCGCCACAGCGCCGCAGCATCGCCCGGATGGCGGCCTGCTCGGCGTGCGCCCGGGCCTCTTCGAGGGTGCGCAGCGGCCGATGCTCCTGGCTCCTGCGCTCCAGTCCCAGATCCGCCGGCGTGATCAGTGCGCGGTCACACATCACCACGGCGCGACGGACACGATTGATCAGCTCGCGCACGTTGCCGGGCCAGTCGTGGCGGCGCATCATCTCGAACGCCTGCTGGCTGAACCCGCGGGCGCGACCGTGGCCCTCGGCAACGAACGTGCTGAAGAAGTACCGCGCGAGAAGCTCGATGTCCTCCTGGCGCTCGCGCAGAGGCGGCAGGTCCAGCCGCAGCACGTTGAGCCGGTAGTAGAGATCCTCGCGGAACAGCCCCCGGCGGACCCGCTCTTCCAGGTCGAGGTTGGTCGCGGCGATCACGCGGACATCGACGGCGATGGACCGGTCACCGCCCACCGGATCGATGGTCCCCTCCTCCAGGAAGCGCAGGAGATTGACCTGCTGATCCAGGGGCAGATCGGCGATCTCGTCGAGCAGCAGCGTACCGCCGTGGGCCGCCTCGATGCGCCCCTGCCGACGCTTGAGCGCACCGGTGAACGCACCTCGCTCGTGGCCGAAGAGCTCCGTCTGGATGAGACCGGACGGCAGCGCGCCGCAATTGATGGCGACGAAGGGCCCGTTACCGCGCAGGGAGCGCTCGTGCACGGCCCGCGCCGTCATCTCCTTGCCGGTGCCGCTTTCCCCCTGGAGCAGCACCGGGGCGTCCACGCTGGCCACCCGCCGGATGCGCTGGAAGAGCTTGCGCATGGCGGCGCTGGAACCGACCATCTGCGACTCTTCCACGACGGCCTCGTCCGGGCCGCACAGCGCCTGCATGCCCCAGGCATGCCCCAGGGAAACCTCCAGCCGGTACGGGTCGCACGGCAGCGTGTGGAAATCGTGACAGAAATCGTGGACGAGCTGGCGGCACGGCGCCTGCTCCAGGGCCCCGGACTGGACCAGGGCGATCCATCGGGTGTGGTTCGCCGCCAGGAGCAGATCCCGCCACTCGGTGCCCGGCAGTACAAAGGTGACCGGCAGCACGCCGACGTGGTAGCCGTTGAAGCGGAGCATTTCCCGGGCGGCCTCCGGCGTCGCCGCCCGATGGACCGCCCAGTCGGTGCCGGATAGCTCCGGCGGATTCACCCCGTCATCCGTGGCCAGATACAGTAGCGCCCGGTCCGGCATGCCTGCGTCCCCCCTCTCTCGAACGAGAGGTATGCGCCATCAGTATAGCCCGTGAACGCAGATTCAAGTGCGTCGCGCCGGTTACGCCGCCCGCAGCAGTGCCTCGGTGGTATCCAGCAGGCGGCTGGCGAAGGCCCACTCGTTGTCGTACCAGGCACAGACCTTGATCAGGCCGTCACCGCCGGCGCGCGTCATGGACGGGTCGTACGTGGCGGACGCCGTCGTATGGTTGAAATCCACGGAGACCAGCTCCTCGTCGGCCACCTCCAGGATGCCGCGGAGCCCGCCGTCGGCGGCATCTCGGAGGACGGCGTCCACCTCCTCCGCGCCGGTGGCACGGGCAGGACGGAACGTCAGGTCCACCAGGGACACGTTGATGGTGGGCACACGTACCGCGAAGCCGTCCAGACGCCCGGCGAGCTCCGGCAGCACCAGGCCCACGGCCGCCGCGGCGCCGGTGCGCGTGGGAATCATGGACTGGGTGGCGGACCGCGCCCGCCGCGGATCCTTGTGGTAGACGTCGGTGAGCACCTGATCGTTGGTGTAGGAGTGAATGGTCGTCATCAGCCCCTGCTCCACGCCCACGGAGCGGTGCAGGACCTGGGCCAGCGGCGCCAGGCAGTTGGTGGTGCACGAGGCGTTGGAGATGACCCGGTGGCCGGAGGTCAGGGTGTCGTGGTTGACGCCGTAGACGATGGTGGCGTCGACATCGCCGCCGCCGGGCGCCGAGATCACGACCTTGTCCGCGCCGGCGTCCAGGTGCGCCTGCGCCGCCGCCCGCGAGGTGAACCGGCCGGTGCACTCGAGGACGGCTTGCACCCCCAGATCCCGCCACGGCAGCCGTGCCGGGTCCGATTCGGCCAGGACGCGCACCCGGCGCCCCTCCACCAGCAGGTCGTCGCCGTCGACCTCGACGGCGCCGCGGAAGGCACCGTGTACGGTGTCGTGGCGCAGCAGGTAGGCATTGGTGGCGGCGTCCCCCAGGTCGTTGATGGCCACCACCTCCAGGGACTGCGTACGTGCCTGCTCGAAGATGGCGCGCAGGGCGTTGCGCCCGATGCGCCCGAATCCGTTGATGGCGATGCGATAGGCCATGGATGCCTCCCTTAGAGCGAGCGCGGAACGGATCCGCGCGGCGCGGCCCTCAGGCCGATACGCCGAGGTAGCGACTGAGCACGGTGTCGTCGGTCATGGCCGCCTTGTCCGCGGCCTCGTGGACGATCCGGCCCTCGGCCATGAAATAGGCCCGGTCGGCGGCCAGGGCGGCGGCCTTGACGTTCTGCTCGATGAGCAGGACCGCGACGCCCTCGCCGGTGAGCGTGCGCAGCCCCTCGGCCACGTTTTCCACCACCGCCGGGGCCAGGCCCTCCGTCGGCTCGTCGAGGATCAGGCAGCCCGGATTGGTTACCAGGGCACGGCCGATGGCGAGCATGGACCGCTCGCCCCCGGAGATCTGATTGCCGTAGGATCGCCGCCGCTGGCCCAGCGACGGAAACAGCTCAAAGACCGCGTCGGCGGTCCAGCGCGTGCCGGCGGGCCCCGGGCGGCGATTGAGCTCGAGATGCTCGTCCACGGTCAGCGACGGGAACAGCCGCCGTCCCTGGGGGACATACCCCACCCCCAGCCGGGCGATGCGGTGCGGCGGCCAGCCCAGCACGTCCTGCCCGAGCAGGCGCACCACGCCGTCGGCCCGGGGCGGCGTCAGCCCCATGAGCACCCGGGCCAGGGTGGACTTGCCCACGCCGTTGCGCCCCATGAGCGCCACGCACTCGCGTCCCGCCCGGAGCTCCAGGCCCTGCAGCACGTGCCCCAGCCCGTAGCGGGCATCGAGGTCCGCGACTTCGATCACGGCATCACTCATGGGCGCGCCCCAGATAGATGTCCTTCACGCCCTCGTGGGCAGCGATCTCCTCCGGTGTCCCCTCGGCGAACATGCTGCCGCCGTGGAGCACCGAGATGCGCTCGCTGAGGTCCAGGACCATGTCCATGTCGTGCTCGATCATCACCATCGTCACATCCCGCGGGAGCCCGCGAATCACCTCGGTGAACCCCTGACGTTCCGCCCGGGACAGCCCCGCCGCCGGCTCGTCCAGCAGCAGCAGCCGCGGCCGCCGCGCCAGGACCATGGCCAGCTCCAGCTGCCGCAGCGTGCCGTGGGACAGCTCCGAGACGGGATCGTCGAGCACGGGGGTCAGCCCCAGCTGATCCGCGGTCTCCATGAGCGCATCGTCAAGGGCATTGCGCCAGGAACGCCACAGCGAGGGCAGGCGCCCGTTGCCGCGCGCCAGGGCGAGATTCGCCCGGACGCTGACCGCGGGAACCAGGGTGGAAACCTGGTAGGTCCGCCCCAGCCCCTTCAGCGTGCGCCGCACCACGGAATCGGCGGTGATGCGCTCACCGAAGAAGTAGATGTCGCCCCGGTCCGGGCGCAGCTCGCCCGCGATCATGTTGAACAGCGTGGTCTTGCCGGCGCCGTTGACGCCGATCAGACCACGCCGCTCCCCCGGGGCGACGGACAGGTGAACGTCACTGGCGACCACCAGCGACCCGAAGGACTTGGCCACGCCGGCGACGTTCAGGGCCTGCTCCTCGCTCATGGGTTCCTGCCTCCCGCTTCAGTCGTCGTAGTACGGGTCCGAGCAGTCCCCCGGAGGAAAGTCCCGGCTGTCCGGCTCGGAGGCCAGGTACTCCTCGGGATCGAACGGGCCGAACTGGCTGACCTCTTCGTACGTCTCGATGGGCACGTTCACCAGGCGGCCGTCCACTTCCTGGACCTCGTTGATATAGATGTTCTGCACGGGGTTGCCGTACTCGTCCAGGTAGAGGGGGCCGCGCGGCGCATCCGGCATCTCCGTGTCCCGCAGGGCGGCAATGACCGGGTCGCGTTCCGTGGAGCCGGCCTTCTCCACCGCCTGGACGGCCATGAGGAACGCCACGTAGCCGTGCTCCGCCGGCGCCAGGGGCATGGCGTCGTCGCCGTGCATCGCCCGGAAGGCGTCGCGGAACTCGATGAAGTTCTCGGTCTGCAGGCCTTCCGCGTACTGCAGGGCGGACACGCCGCCCAGGGCGGCCTCGCCCATCTCCGGGAGATCGCCGACGGCGTAGAAGTTCGATCCGCCGATCAGCGGCATGCGCTCGTCGATGCCGAACTCGTGATACTGCTCGAAGAAGGACAGGGCGTCGCTGCCGGCGCCGTTGTAGAGCACCGCATCCCCTTCCGGCAGCGTCGCCAGGATGGAGCTGTAGTCCGACGTCCCCGTGGGGTGCCAGATACGCTCCACGGACTCGCCGCCGGACCGGCAGAAGGTCTCGAGGAAGCCGCCGATCTGGTTGTAGGGGAAGGAGTAGTCCTGCCCCACCATGACGATCCTCTCGTGGCCCAGCTCCTCCGCCACGTAGCGGCCGAAGGCGAACATGGGCTGCGCCCCGGTCCAGCCGGCACGCACCACGTTCTCGGCGCGCTGGCGCATGGTGATGTCCTCGGGCGCCGAGTAGGAGATGATGGTGGGCATGCCGGAGTCCTTGGCCCACTCCAGCGCGGCGAGCCCGGTGCTGCCCAGGACCGGGCCGACGACGATGTCCACGTCGTCCCGCGAGTCCATGGCCCGAAGGCGGTCGACCACCGTCTCCGGGTCGCCCTGGGAGTCATAGAAGGTCACCTTGATGTCGTGACCGGCCACGCTGTCGCCGACCTCGTCCATGGCGAGCTCCACGCCCATGTTCTGCTGCTCGCCGAAGAACGAGAATACGCCGCTGGTGGGGCCGACGACCCCGATGTGTACCGTCTCCTGGGCCTGGACCGGGGCGGCCGCCAGTGCCAGGGCCGAGATCCCGCCGACGAGAATGTGTCTGGTTGCTGACATGGTGTCTCTCCTCCTCCCAACGAGGGTTCTCTTTATGAGGAAGCCGTTTCCGACTTCGCGCTTCGTGAACGGTTCTGCCCGAAGACCTCCGCCAGCCCTCGCGGCATGAGCAGGATGCACAGGAGCAGAACCAGACCGATGACCATGGTGTGCCGGTCGGTGAACTGGCTCACCACGGATTCCAGGACCACCAGGATGACCACGCCCAGCGCCGGCCCCCAGAGCGTGCGGTAGCCGCCCACCACCGCCGCGGTGAGAACCCAGACGGCGTGGTCCAGGCCCAGCGGCGACGGCGACATGATGCCCATGTCGAAAACCATGAACACGCCCGCCACGGCGGCGATCGCACCGGCTAGCACGAAGGCCGTGAAGCGGGCCAGGTAGACCGGGTGCCCCAGGGCGCGCATGCGTTCCTCGTTGTCCTGGATGCCCAGCAGCAGCAGCCCGAACGACGACTGGTACAGGCGCCGCACGCCGAGAAAGATCAGCACCGCGACCGCGGCCAGGACGGCAAAGAAGACGCGGTCATTGCCGAGGTCGATGCCCAGCACCACGGGCAGGCGCACCCCCGAGATGCCGTTGTAGCCCCCGGTGACGTCCACCCACTGGAACGACAGCGCCCAGACCATCTGGCCCAGGGCCAGGGTCAGCATCAGAAAGCTCACCGCCCGGGAACGCAGGGTGAGGAGGCCGAAGACCGCCGCAAAGGCGACGGCGACGACGATCGCGACGGGGATGACGGCGCCGGCCGGCCAGCCGTGGTTGACGCCGAGGATGGCGATGACGTAGCCGCTGATGCCGGCGAACGTGGTCTGGCACAGCGAGAACCAGCCGAGCCGCCCGGCCAGGATGGAGAAGCTCAACGCCAGCAGCGAGTACATCAGCACCCGGTTGCCCTGGGAGACCGCGTAGTCGCCCATGAGCAGCGGCCAGACTGCCAGCAGCGCGACGAGGCCGACGATGAAGGCGCGTTCGTTGCTCATGTCGTGCGTCCGAACAGGCCCTGGGGCCGGAAGACCAGAATCAGGGTCATGGGCAGAAACAGGAAGAACAGGGCGAACTGGGGCAGATAGCCCGTGGCGAAGCTCGACACCATGCCCGTGATCAGCGCACCGACGGCCGCGCCCTTCAGCGAGCCCATGCCGCCGATGATGATGACCACCAGCGAGAGCATGAGCACGCGCACGTCCAGGCCCTGGTTGAGCGACATGTAGGAGGTGCCGATCACCCCGGCCGCCCCGGCCAGGAAGCTGGCCACGGCGAACACGCCGGCGAACAGCAGCGGCACGTTGATCCCCTGGGCCATCGCCGTCTCGCGGTCGTCCACGCCCGCGCGGATGGCCGCGCCGATGCGCGTGCGGGACATCACCAGCCACAGCGCGCCCCCCAGCAGCACAGCCAGCACCATGATCACCACGCGGAAGGCGGGGTACATCATCACGCCGAGATCGACGGGGCTGCGCAGGCCCGGCGGCAGGGGCAGCGAGATCGGGCGCCCGCCGTAGGCCACGAGCAGGGCGTCGGCGATGATCAGGCCCACGGCGATGGTCAGCAGCGCCTCGGAGAGGTCCAGCCCGCGCACGCGCTGAAGCAGCAGCCGCTCCACGAGCAGCCCGCCGGCCATGGCGACGGCGCCGCCGACCAGGACGCCGGCCGCCAGGCTGCCGCTCGCCTGCACCACGTGCACGCCGGTGTACCCGCCCAGGAGATAGAACGCGCCGTGGGCCAGGTTCACCACCCGCATCAACCCGAACGCCAGCGTCAGCCCGCTGGCCATGATGAACAGCAGCGCCGCGAGGGTCAGACCATTGAGCGTGAGGAAGTAGAACGTGTGCAGAGTCATCGCGCCGCCGTCCTCATCCGTCCGCGATGGCCTTGAACGCGCGCGTCTGCTCCGTCAGCGCCCGCTCCGTGGGCAGGCGCTCCATGCTGGAGGCGCCGTAGAAGCCGTTGCAGCCCGGGCACTTGCCGAGGATGTAGCGGGCGTCGTCCGGCATGGCGATGGGGCCGCCGTGGCACAGGGCGATGATGTCCGGGCGCTCGGCGCGCGCGGCCGCGATCCACTCGTTGATGGCGGGCACGCAGTCGTCCAGCGTCATGGCGGTCTCGGCGCCGATGGAGCCGCCGGTGGTGAGGCCCATGTGGCAGACGATGATGTCGGCGCCTGCACGTGCCATGGCCACGGCGTCGTCCGCGGAGAACACGTACGGCGTGGTCAGCATGTCCAGCTGCCGGGCCCGGGCCACCATCTCCACCTCGCGGGCATAGCTCATGCCGGTCTCTTCCAGGTTCGCCCGGAACGTGCCGTCGATCAGCCCCACGGTGGGGAAGTTCTGGATGCCGGCAAAGCCCATGGCCCGGAGCTCGTTGAGCAGGTGGTCCGTGATCATGAACGGGTCGGTGCCGTTGACTCCCGCGAGCACCGGCGTGTGCTGCACCACCGGCAGCACCTCCCGGGCCATCTCCTTGACCACGTCGTTGGCGTTGCCGTAGGCCATCAGCCCCGCCAGGGAGCCGCGCCCGGCCATGCGGTACCGGCCCGAGTTGTAGATCACGATCAGGTCGATGCCGCCGGCCTCCTCGCACTTGGCGGAAAGGCCGGTACCGGCGCCGCCGCCGACAATGGGCTGCCCCCGATCCACCATGTCCCGGAAGCGGTCGACAAGCTGTTGCCGAGTCCACCTGCTCACGCTGAACCTCCTCTTTCGTGTTCCGCCATCACGGCGCGGAAATGCTCCACCAGCGCTCGCGCGAACGCCGGCTCATTGATGTTGTGGGGCAGGCGAACAAGCTGCCGGTCGGCCGTCTGCTGCACGGTCTCCTCCAGGGCCCGGAACAGCGCGGCATCCGCCTCCGGATCGTGGAACGGCTGCCCCGGGGCGTCGAGCAGCGACACCCCGCCTTCCGGGATCAGGAATCGCACCGGGCCCCGGCAGCGGTTGAGCTTGTCGCCGATCCAGCGCCCCATGCGCTCGTTCTCCTCGGCGGTGGTGCGCATGAGGGTGACCTGGGGGTTGTGCTCGTAGAAGGTCCGCCCCTGGTAGTGCGCCGGCACCGTCCCGGGCGCACCGAAGTTCACCATGTCCAGCGCGCCGCAGGAGCCGACGTAGGGGAGCCCGGTACGCGCGATGGCGTCGAGGCGCCCCTCGCCGGCGCTGAACACGCCGCCCATGAGCAGGTCGCAGACCTCGGTGGTGGTGACGTCCAGCACGCCGGCGAGCATGCCGCTGTCGGCCAGCTTCTCCATGGACTGCCCGCCGGTGCCGGTGGCGTGGAACACGAGGCAGTCGTAATCGGCGTCCAGCATGCCGGTGACCTGGTTCACGCAGTCGGTGGTCACGCCGAACATGGTCAGGCCGACGGCCGGCTTGTCGGCGCCGCCCTCGGGAATGCGGTTGCGGATCATGCCGGCCAGGGCATTGGCCGCGTTGCCCAGCACCTGGCGGGAGATCCGGTTGATGCCGGCGACGTCGGTGACCGACGGCATCATGGCGATATCGGACGGCCCCACGTAGGGGGCGATGTTCCCCGAGGCCACCGTGGACACCAGCAGCTTGGGCAGCCCGACGTCCAGCTCGCGCAGGGCCGGGGCGATCATGGCGGTACCGCCGGAGCCGCCCATGCCCAGGACGCCGGCGATGTCCGTGCGCGTACCCAGGAAGCGGCGCAGCGCCTCGGCCATGGCTGCCACGGCCTGTCCGCGGTCATCGATGAACACCGCCTGCGGCCCGTCCGGATGGCTGGCCGCCACGTCCGCGGCGCGGATGTCGGCGTCCCCGTCGTCGCTGCGGGTACCGATGTCCACCAGCACGGGCTCGAGCCCGGCGGCGCGGAGTAGCCCGCAGGCGTAACGCAGTTCCGCACCCTTGGTATCACAGGTGCCGATGACATAGGCCCTGGCTGCCATGATTCTCCTCCTGTATCCGGGGACGCCCCCGCCGCGCGACGGCACCCTGTCATGGATCCCGGCCGGCGCGGATTCTTTCTTTGGGCGGAATGAGTGCAGAGGTCGTGCCATCTCGGAGAACGGCGTTATCACGGGCCTGCAGGGCCAAACGCCACGGGTACACGCGGGTAATATCGAGTAGACTATGCCCAGAACTACTCTTTCTGACTCATCCTGAGGTACCCATGGTATCGCCCGGTGCACACGACGGCTGGTTGGTGGGCAGTAGCGCGGACGCCGTGGCGCACTCCCCCGCCCCCTGCCTGCTCAGCCCGCTGACCGCGGGGCTGGACCCCCACCTGGCTACAATGGCATGCGTGCTGCCGGTAGGCGACGTCAACGGCTCGCTGCGCGACGCGGCGGCAGCACAGCCCCCGCCGGACGGAACCCTGGCCGGGGTGCTGGCCCACGACCCCTTCCGGCGCACCGGCGACCTGCTCGCCGAGCTCGGCGCACGGGGCGTGCACAGCATCGTCAACTGGCCCAGTGTGGCCCCGCTGAGCGGCGAGCTGGCGGCCGCCCTGGAGCACTCGGGTTTCACCTACCAGCGGGAGATCGATCTGCTCCGGGAGGCCCGGGCCGGGGGATTCCGGGTCGCGGCCGTGGTGCATACCCGGGACCAGCTGCAGGTCGCCCTGGAGCTCGGGCCGGACCGGATCGTGGTCACTCCGGGACTCACCACGGCGGACGCCCGGGAACGGCGACGGCAGGGCGAGGCGACCACGGCCCTGGCCCGAAGCGCGCAGCAACGATCCGGCAACCCCGTATGGCTGCACCTGCACCCGGGCTTCGCCGAATGGCTGGAGGGGTCGGTACCGGCGGGTGTCGTCGTGCTGCGGCACGCAGCCGGATCGTCCGGCGCCTGAAAGCCCGCAGCGGTGCACTGGCGCTAGAGCAGGTCGTAGCGCCGCATCTTGTTGTACAGCGTCTTGCGCGCCAGCCCCAGCTCCCGGGCGGTGTCACCCCGTCGAAAGCGGTTGCGCTCGAGCGCGGCCATGATCCATTCGCGCTCGCTGCGCGGCGCCGGCCCGTCGCCGGGCGCGGCCTGGTTGGCCACCGCGGAGGCGCCGGCCTCCGACGGCGAGGGTGCCGGCTCAGCGGTCAGCGGCGGCAGATCCTGCGCGGAAACCACTTCCTCGTCGCACATGATCACCGCCCGCTCGAGGACATTGCGCAGCTCGCGCACGTTGCCCGGCCAGGAATGGCGCATCAGGGCCCGGTACGCCGAGGCGTCCATCTGGCGCACCCGCGGGTTCATCTCCTCGGCGATGCGCGGCAGCAGGTGGCGTACCAGCAGCGGAATGTCCTCGATGCGCTCGCGCAGGGGCGGCAGCGTGATCTCCACGGCGTTGAGGCGGTACAGCAGATCCTCCCGGAACGCGCCCTCGGCGGCCATGCGGCGCAGCGGCTGATTGCTGGCGCACAGGATGCGCGCGTGGGTGCGGCGCGGCGTGTTGGTCCCGAGCCGCTCGAAGGAGCCGTCCTCCAGCACGCGCAGGAGCTTGGCCTGCAACGGCAGGGCCAGATCGCCGATCTCGTCCAGCAGCAGCGTGGTGTTGCTGGCCTGCTCGAACCGCCCCACCCGGGCCTTGACCGCGCCGGTGAACGCGCCCGCCTCGTGGCCGAACAGCTCGCTCTCCAGCAGCTCCCGGGGAATGGCGGCGCAGTTCACCGCCACCAGGCGCTGATCCCGGCGGCGGCTGGCGGCGTGGATGGCCCGGGCCACCAGCTCCTTGCCGGTGCCGTTCTCGCCGGTGATCAGCACCGACAGGTCGCTGTCGGCGACCTTGCGGATCATCTGGATCACCGAGGTGATGGCCGCGGAGCGACCGATGAGGCCGAACTCGTGGCCCTCGCCCAGCCACTCGCTCTTGAGGCTGTGGATACGTTGCTGGAGATGGGCCACGGACTTGTACGCGGAGGTGGTCTCGGCCACCGCGGCCTCCAGGGGGATACGGTCGATGGTGGAGCCGCCGATGTAGCCGTCCGCCCCGGAGGCCTCCGCCACCTGCTGCGCCTCCGCCGGGGCGGTGATGGGGCCGCCCTCCACGGCGCACTCGATGCGCGGATTGCGCCGCCGCACCTCCTCGAAGACCTGCCGGGCGTGCTCGCCCGCTTCCTCCAGGGTATAGCGGCTGGGCACGCCGGCCATGCCGCCGGCATTCCAGCCGTAGTTGATGCACACGATGTCCACCCCGGCCTCGGCCATCATCAGCGCCTCGTCCTGGCGGCGGACGTAGCCGCAGGTCTGCAGCCCGGCGGCCCGCGCCGTCTGCATCAGCCGCACCTCGCGCTGGAAGCCGCTACCGGCGTACTCCAGGTTCTGCCGCATGGGGCCGTCGAAGTGCACGGCGGTGGGAAAGTTGCAGATGCCGTCGAAGCCCGCAGCGCGGACCTCGGCGACCAGGTCGTCCAGCAGCACGCGGGGATCGAAGACACAGGCGCCGAAGAACACCGGCAGATCCACCCGCCCCAGGATCTCGGCGCGGGCGAACTCCAGTACCGAGCGGTTGTTGTCGGCCACCGGCAGCATGCAGGCGATGGATGGCGCGCCCATGACGCGCACCCGTCCCGCATGCAGGGCCAGGAGGATATCGGCGCCGCCATGGGCGGCGGCGCGCGCCGTCATGCCGGTGCCGATGGCGGCGCCCACCAGGAACGGGCTTTCGTCGACGGCCGTTTGCGTACTCATGGAGCTTCGTATAGCACCGTTGCCGGGATAAAGGCAAAACCGGCGTGCGGAAGGGTCGGCAATCGGCCCTCAGCCCCGCGCCAGCGACGGCAGCTCGCCGCGGCGGCCGAGGGCATGGTCCACGAACAGCGCCTTGGCCGGGGCCAGGCGGTCGGTGACGCTGAGCCCCAGGTTGCGCAGGATGCCGCGCACCGGGTCGTCGTTGCTGAACAGCCACTGGAAGCCGTCCATCGCCCGCTGCATGAAGGCATTGTCCCCGCGGCGCCAGCGGGCGTAGCGGCGCAGGGCGCCGACGCCGCCGATGTCGCGGTCCGCCTCCCGCGCCGCGGCGAGCACGTCCACCAGGGCCGCGGCATCCAGGAAGCCCAGGTTCACCCCCTGGCCGGCCAGGGGATGGATGACGTGGGCGGCATCGCCCACCAGGGCCACGCGGGGCGCGACGTAGGCACGGGCGTGGAGGCGGCGCAGCGGGAAGGCGGCGCGATCCCCGCTGGCGGTGACCCGGCCCAGGACCTCCTCCGACGCGCCGCTGAGCGCAGTGTTGAACGCCGCCTCGTCCATGGCCTCCAGCTCCCGGGCCCGCTCCGCGGTCGCCGACCAGACGAGGGAGCAGCGGCCGTCCGCCAGGGGCAGGAGCGCCAGCGGCCCCGCGGGCAGGAACCGCTGCCGGGCCGTCGCGCCGTGGTGCTGCTCCGTGGCCACGGTGGCGACGATGCCGCGCTGGCCGTAGTCGTGCTCCGCCACGCCGATGCCCGCGTGCCGGCGCACCAGGGAGCTGGCACCGTCCGCCCCGACCAGCAGCCGACCCCGCAGCCGCCGCCCGTCGTCCAGGCGCACCGTGGCGCTGTCGGCGCCGACGTCCAGCTCCTCGACCCCGACCGGGCAATACAGGCTGACCCGGTGGCGTCGCCCGGCGGCCTGCCGGAGCGCGTCCTGGATCAGCGGATTCTCGATGATGTAGCCGAGACAGGGCTCGCCGCGGTCGGCGGCGTCGAAGGTCACCCCGGGGTGGCCGGCGGCATCCCAGGCACGGATCGCCTCGAAGGGGCTCACCCGCCCCGCGGCGATGGCCTCCCAGGCGCCCAGCCGCTCCAGGATGCGGCGGGAGGCCGGCGTGACCGCGGACACCCGGTTGCTCACGTGATCCCGCTGCCATGCCGGCGGCTCCCTGGCCTCCACCACGGTGACCTCCAGGCCGGCGTCGGCCAGCCCGATGGCCAGGGCCAGCCCGACCATGCCGCCGCCGATGATGATCACGTCCGCCCGCTGCTCAGCCATGGGTCGGGGTCTCCAGGGGCAGCCCCCGGGCCAGCCGCGGCGGCCGGCCGCCGCGGCCCATGGCCTGGCGCATGAGCTGCTGCCGGGCGGCGGGGAACAGCTCCATGCCCAGCAACCCGAGATTGCGCGCCAGCCGCAGGCCCGGCAGGCGATTGGAGAACAGCCGCACCAGGCCGTCGGTGAACGCGGTGACCCGCCGGTGGTCATCGCGGCGCGCAGCGGCATAGGCCCGCAGCAGCTCCGGGCTGCCCGGGTCATCGCCCCGCCCGGCCGCGACATGCAGCCGCTCGGCGAGCTCGGCCACGTCCCGCAGTGCCAGGTTGAACCCCTGGCCGGCCACCGGGTGCAGGGTGCGCGCGGCATTGCCGACGAGCACGCCGCGCGTGGTGATGCGCTGCCGGCTGCGGCTCAGGCGCAGGGGATAGACCGCCCGTCGCCCGGCCCGCAGGAAGCGCCCCAGCCGGTAGCCGAAGGCGTCCTGCAGGGCGGCCAGGAAGGCGTCGTCCGGCAGCCCCGCCAGCGCCTCGGCGCGCTCCGGGGCGACCGTCCAGACCAGGGAGGCGTGGCCGCCGCGCAGCGGCAGCAGCGCCAGCGGGCCCTCCGGGGTGAACCGCTCGTAGGCCCGCCCCTGTGGGTCGCGGGCCGGCGTGACGTTGGCGACGATGCCGCACTGGCCGTAGTCGCTGTCGTCGCAGGGGATCCCCAGGCGCTCGCGCAGCACCGAGTGGGTGCCGTCGGCGGCCACCAGCAGCCGCGCAGACAGGCTGCGATCGCCGTCCAGGCGGACGGCGACGGCGTCGTTGTCGTCCCAGTCGACGGCCTCCACCCGGGCGGTGACCTGTTGCACGGCTTCGGGCAGCTGCCCCAGCCGCTCGCGCAGCACGCGGCCGAGGACGCGATTGGGGACGACGTGCCCCAGGGCGTCCAGCCCTTCCCCGGCGGCGTCCATGCGGGTGATGCCGAACGCGCCCTGCTCGGAGACGTGGATGCTGCGGATGGGCGCCGCCTCGGCGGCGATGGCCGGCCACAGCCCCAGCGCCTCCAGGATGCGGCGGCTCGCCGGGGCCAGCGCGGTGTTGCGGTCGTCGTAGCTCGGCTGCGTGGGCGCCTCGGCGGTCACCGGATCCACCACCCGCACGGCGAGCCCGCTGCCGGCGAGGGCGACCGCCAGGCTGGCGCCCACCAGGCCGCCGCCGGCGATCGCCACGTCCACCGCCTCGCCCCGGTCGGTCATTGCCGTCAGCCCTCCGCCATGATGGCTTCGACGTCGGCGACGGCCTTGGGTACGCCGGCGCTGAGGATATCCTGGCCGTCGGCGGTGACCGCCACGTCGTCCTCGATGCGCACGCCGATGTTGTGCCAGCGCGGGTCCACCTCGGGAATGTTGTCGGCAATATAGAGCCCGGGCTCCACGGTGATCACCATGCCCGGCTCCAGCACGCGCCACTCGCCGTCGATGCGGTAGTCGCCGACATCGTGGACGTCCATGCCCAGCCAGTGCCCGGTACGGTGCATGAAGAACGGCCGGTAGGCCTCGTCCTCGATGAGCGCGTCCACCTCGCCGTGCAGCAGGCCGAGATCCACCAGCCCCCGCACCAGCACGCGCAGAGCGGCCTCGTGGGGCCGGTTCCAGTGGTCGCCCGGACGCACCGCCTGGATCGCCGCCTCCTGGGCCGCCAGCACGATCTCGTAGACGGCCCGCTGCTCGCCGCTGAAGCGCCCGTTCACCGGGAAGGTGCGCGTGATGTCCGAGGCGTAGCAGTCCAGCTCCACCCCGGCGTCGATGAGCACCAGGTCGCCGTCCCGGAGGGTGGCGGCATTGTCCACGTAGTGCAGGATGCAGCCGTTGCGGCCGCCGCCGACAATGGGCGGATACGCGGGCCAGCCGCCGTGGCGCCGGAAGATGTACTGGAACTCCGCTTCCAGCGCGTACTCGGGCATGCCCGGGCGGCATGCGACCATGGCCCGCCGGTGCGCCTCGCCGGAGACCTGCGCCGCGCGGCGCATCTGCTCCAGCTCGGCCGGGCTCTTGATCAGCCGCATCTCGTGCAGCGGGTGCTCCAGCGCGACGATCTCGCCGGGCGTCCGCGCGCCGGCCCGGGCGCGGGTGCGCACCTGGTTCACCCAGCCCAGGATGGCGTGGTCGAAATCCGGATTGAGCCCCATGGTGCAGTACAGCCGGTCCTTGCCCTCGAGCAGGCCCGGCAGGATCTCGTCGATATCGTCCACGGGAAAGGCATCGTCGGCGCCGTAGCGCTCACAGGCCCCGTCCTGCCCGGCGCGCGGGCCGTCCCAGACCTCCCGTTCGGGATCCCGGTCCCGGCAGAAGAGGATGTACTCACCCTGTGCCCGGCCCGGCACCAGCACCAGCACGGCCTCCGGCTCCGGGAACCCGGTAAGGTACTGGAAGTCGCTGTCCTGGCGGTACGGATGCTGGACATCCCGGTTCCGCGGGCGCTCCGGTGCGGCGGCGACAACGGCCACGGAGTTCTCGCCCATGAGGTTCATGAGCTCCCGGCGACGGCGAGCGAATTCCTTCGGATCCATCAACCCTCCTTCAGTGCGTCCGCTGGCTGCCCTGCCCGGACCCCGAGCCCTGGACGGGCACCGGGCCGCTGCGACGGCGGGGCTGAAGGTGCTCGCGCACCAGCAGCGCCCCGGTACGCACGAACTCCAGCAACTCCTCGTAGGCGGCCTCGTCGTCCTCGCCGCCGTCGTCGCTGGCCGCGTGACTGACCTCGCCGAGGTGTCCGATGATCTCGCTCACCTCCTTGGGCAGCTGGCTCTCGTCGGCGATCCCCGCCACCCCGAGGCCGTAGATGAACCCGTGGGCCCAGCCGCCCAGGGCCTCCGCGCGCTGGACCACCGCTACGGACTCGTCCGGCAGCAGCAGCTGGAACTCCAGGTTGCTGTCGTCCATGCCCTGGCGCGTGGCCTCGTAGAGCTCGGCCAGCGCCTCCAGGCAGCGCCGCGCCGGGTCCCCCTTCGGCTCGGTGCCGGCGAGCACCTGGGCGATCCAGCGGGAGGCTTCCACCTCCCCCGAGGCGCTCAGCATCCCGGCGAGCAACCCCTGGGCTTCGGCCGCCCCGATCTCGGCGTCCACCTCCCGGAGAGCGGCATCGAGGGCGTCATATTCCGGCAGTGACTGGCTCATGGCTCCCGTCCGACGTATTCAATGTGCGGCAGAATCGCTATGCTATCACGTGGATACGGGCCTCCGGGCCCGCGGGTACTGGATGAGGACGGCAGGCATGAGCGAACTGTCCCCGAGAGCGCTGCGCAGGGAGCTGGATCGCCTGGACCGCCAGGTGGACGCCCTGGTGCGCTACTGCGCCCGCCTGGAGGAGGAGAACCGCGTCCTGCGGGAAGCGCGCGACTCCCTCAACGCGGAGCGTGCCAGCCTGCTGGAGAAGAACGAGATGGCGCGCTCGAAGATCGAATCGATGATCAGCCGCCTCAAGGCCATGGAGCACCACTGATGCGCGACGGCATGGAACCGGTGCGGGTCACCATCATGGACAAGGAATACATGGTGGCCTGCCCGCCCGAGGAGAAGGACGGGCTGCTGAACTCCGCCCACCTGCTGGACAAGCGCATGCGCGAGGTACGCGACAGCGGCAAGGTCCAGGGGCCCGACCGCATTGCCGTGATGGCGGCGCTCAATCTCACCCACGAGCTGCTGCAGGCCCAGGGAGAGCAGAAGGAGACGGCCCGCCTGGTCGAGGAGCGGGTGCGCGCCATGGAGGAGCGCATCGGCCAGGTGCTGCCGGAGTCCTAGTGTCCCGCCCGGCGGTCGGCGCGTTGCGACCCGGCCTTGCAGTACCGCCGCATTGCCCCCAGTATGGAGGGCGACACCCCTGCGGCGTTCGACAGCGGTCACAGCTATTCCTTGACCCTCAATTGAATCGCCAGGGGAATTGACGTAGCAGCGGTCCGGTGCGCATGTCCGCCCTGGTGCGGAAAGCCTAAGGCGTTGCTCGTCCTCCCCACCTGAACCTCAGGGTTCAAGGGGCGATACCGCACGGCGTAGCGGGGGTGTCCCCTTTCTTTCTGGTGTCCCGCCCCGGAGCACGACGGATGCAGTACTGGCTGATGAAATCCGAGCCGGACGTGTTCGGCATCGACGATCTCGCCGCCGCCCCGGACCAGACCGATCACTGGGACGGCGTCCGCAACTACCAGGCGCGCAACATGATGCGCGACCGGATGCGCCTCGGCGACCAGGTCTTCTTCTACCATTCCAATACCAAGGTCCCCGGTATCGTGGGCATCGCCGAGATCGCCCGGGAGGGCTACCCGGACCATACCGCGTTCGACCCGAACGACCCGCACTACGACCCCAAGAGCGACCCGGACCGCCCGCGCTGGTACATGGTGGACCTGCGCTTCGTGCGCAAGCTCGCGCGCACCATCACGCTCACCGAGCTCAAGGAGCGCCCGGAGCTCGCCGACATGCCGCTGGTCCGCAAGGGCAACCGCCTCTCCGTGATGCCGGTCACCCCGGAGCAGTGGCAGTTCATCCTGTCCCTCGAGTAGCTCCGCGTTCCGTGAACCAGCTCCCGGACAGCTGCCGAGCCCTGCCGCACGCTGTGCGGTAGATACGCGACGCCACACCAGCCTTCAGGAGAGATCCGTGACCGGTAACCATCCGGATGCCGCCACTGTGTCGCCGCTCGACCCGCGCGTGCTGACCCTGGCCGCAACGCTGGCGGCCATGCTGGCCGGCATGTACGCGGGCTGGCAGGCCATCCGGGACCTGGAGCCCGCGCGTCACGGCGCGGCCGCCGGCCCGGCGCTGACCCCGATCACGGCGCACTCGGCCGAGCAGCTGGCCGACCGCCTCAATGCCCTGGGCTATGACTGGCCGCCCGGCGGCCCGGTGCCGCGCATCCACGTGCGCGCGTTCCCCCACGATCTGGACACGCTCTCCGTGGATCGGCGCAAGGCTGTCTTCTTCCGCAGCATCCTGCCCCTGGTCCTGCGCGAGAACGCCGGGCTCCGCCAGCAGCGCGGGCGCCTGCAGGGCCTCCTGGGCTCCGGCGCGCTGCCGCCCCCGGACAGCCCTGACGGCCGTTTCCTGCAGCGGATGCAGGAGCGTTTCCGGGTCTCCGGCGACCCGGGCGACGCCGAGGTCCGGCGCCGGCTGCTGCGCCGCGTCGATACCGTACCGCCGGCGCTGGCGCTGGCGCAGGCCGCCAACGAGAGCGGCTGGGGGACCTCCCGCTTCACGCGCGAGGGCAACAACCTCTTCGGCGAGTGGACGTATCAGCCCGGGGAAGGCATGATGCCGGCACGCCGCGAGGAAGGGGCCACACACCGGGTGCGGGTGTTCGCCGACCTGCAGGCATCGGTGCGCGGATACATGCACAACCTCAATGCCGGCAGCGCGTACGCGGAGTTGCGCCGTCGGCGCGCACGCGCCCGTGCGCAGGGGGGCACGCCGGACGGGCTGGACCTGGCCGGCGGGCTGCTCCGCTACTCCGAGCGCGGCGAGGCCTACGTCCGGGAGATCCGCGCCATGATCCGGCAGAACGATCTGCATCGGCTCCCGGCCCTGGAACTCGCGGACACCCGTCCATAACCCGGCGACAGGCGCAGGCGCCCTGTCTCCAAAGACCAACAAATTGAGATAGTTGCGCAGCATTTTCTTTTGAGTTTCTGAAGTAGCTGTTATACGGTACTGAAACATCGCCACGCGCGCGGACAGGGCCGCGCCGGCACGACTGCCCGGGGGAAACGTTGCAGAAGCGTAACGCAGAACAACAACGTCGCGACGACATCATCGGCTCCCGACGACGACGGCTCCGCTGGTGGCTGCGGCCGGTCCCCCTGCTGGTCGGCGGCCTCGGGCTGTCCCTGATCGCGGCGGGCCTCCTGGGGGCTGGGGGCACCGAATCGGACTCCGCCGAAGAGTCCCGCACCACACGCATCGAGGTGCCGATTCCCGGAACGGAGGCGGCTGATGCGGCAACGGAGGCCGCGATTCCGGCGGACTCCGCAACGGTCCTGGGGGCCGGCGGCAGCGTGGAGCCCATTGATCCGCCGCCGCCCATCACGGCGGACGCCGAAGGCGGTACGGCCAGATCATCGGCCGACGACACCGGCGAGGCGCAGCCCTCGGCGCAGGATCCATCGGCGTCGGTTGCGGCGGCGGTGCCGCCGCAACCGGCAGGCGATGCCGCGGCGACCGAAGCGGCCGAGACCAGTGACGAGACAGCGCCGCACGAGGGCCCCGGCTGGGAATCCATCACCGTGCGCTCCGGGGATTCCCTGGCGGCGATCTTCGACCGCGCCGGCCTGGGCGCCGGAGAGCTGCACCGCCTGATCAACGCCGACGAGCGCACCAGCGAGCTCGAGCGCATCTACCCGGATGACGTCATCCGCTTCCGGGTCGAGGACGACCGCCTCCTGGGCCTGCGCTACCCCGTGGACCAGACGGAAACCCTCGTGGTCACGCGGGAGGAAGACGGCTTCCGTGTCTCCATGGAGAGCAAGGCCGTCGAGACCCGCGTCGAGCACGCCAGCGGCACCGTGAACCGGTCGCTGTTCCTGGCCGGGCTGGAGGCGGGGCTCAGCCACGGGCAGATCATGCGCCTCATGGGGATCTTCGAGTGGCAGGTGGACTTCGCCCGCGAGGTGCGCTCCGGGGACTCCTTCTCGGTCGCCTACGAGAGCTACTACGTCGACGGCGAGCACGTGCGCGACGGACCGATCCTGGCGGCGCGCTACGTCAACCGGGGGCGGCAGATCGACGCCGTGCGCTACACCGATCCGGACGGCAACACGGGCTACTACAACCCGCAGGGCGAGAACCTGCGCAAGGCGTTTCTCCGGCGCCCGGTGCAGAACGCCCGCATCAGCTCCCACTACAACCCCAATCGCAAGCACCCGGTGCTCGGCGTGCGGCGACCGCATCTGGGTACCGACTTCGCCGCGCCGCCGGGAACCCCGGTGCGCGCGTCGGGCAACGGGCGCGTCGTGCACGTGGGCCGCAAGGGCGGCTATGGCCGCGCCGTCATCATCGAGCACGCCAACCGCTACCGCACCCTCTACGCCCACATGTCGCGGTACGCCAGCGGCATAGATGTGGGCACGCGGGTGGAGCAGGGCCAGACCATCGGCTATGTCGGCGCCTCGGGCCTGGTCACGGGGGCTCACCTGCACTACGAGTTCATCGAGAACGGCGTCCATCGCAACCCCATGCGGGTGGAGCTGCCCAACGGCGACCCCGTGGCCGAGGCCCACATGCAGGACTTTCGCTCCCAGGCGGAACCGCTGGTGGCACAGCTGGACGACATGAGCGACGGCGAGCAGCAGCTGGCCATGCGTGACAACGAAGGCGAGTAACGCCCCGGACGTACGCGCCACCACCGCCGGAGTCGATCCACCCATGCCGGACAACCCGTCGCTGTCGTCACGGGCGGCGCTGACCCTGCTGATTGTCGTGATCGTCCTGTGGGGCACCAACTGGCCGGTCATGAAAGTGGGGCTGGAATACATTCCGCCGCTGCTGTTCACCAGCATGCGCATGCTTCTGGGCTGCCTGTGCATGATCGCCATGGCCTGGGTGACGGGCTACCTGCGCCTGCCCCGGGCGGGTGAGTGGAGCCTGATCCTGGGCGTCGGCCTGGTCCAGATGGCCATGTTCCTGGGGCTGGTCACCATCGCGCTGCAGTTCGTCCCCGCCGGCCGCTCGTCCATTCTCGCCTACACCACGTCGCTATGGGTGGTGCCGCTGGCCGCCCTGACCCTGGGGGAACGACTGAACCGCCTGCGGCTGGCCGGGTTCGTCCTGGGCATCGGCGGCGTGGTGGTGCTGTTCAATCCGTTCGGATTCGACTGGTCGGACCCGTACGTGGTCATGGGCAACGGCCTGCTGCTTGTCGCCGCCCTCTGCTGGGCGCTGCTCATCGTGTTCGTGCGCGCCCGCAGGCAGCAGGGTCCGCCGCTGGCCCTGGCGCCGTGGCAGTTCGCCGTTGCCTCCGTGGTGCTTGTGCCCGCGGCCGTGGTGACGGAAGACGTCGGGCGGGTCGCCTGGAGCGATCCGACGCTGCTGGCGATCCTCTTCTACAACGGCCCCATCGCCACCGCCTTCGCCTTCTGGGCCATCATCTCGGTCACCCGGACCCTGCCGGCGGTCACCACCTCCATCGGCAGCCTCGGGGTCCCGGCCTTCGGGCTCACCGCCTCGACCCTGGTGCTGGGCGAGCAGCTCACCGGCACCAACGTCGCGGGCCTGCTGCTCATCGCCACCGGCGTGGCCATGGTCACCCTGTCGGAAAAGAACGGCGGCGGCGAACCTGCAGCCGCCGCCGCGGTCTCAGATACTGAGGACCACGCCTAGGGAGTACGTTCGCCATGCGCCCGCTGCTGCCGCTTGTCCTGTTCGTCGCTGCCGCGCTCATCGGGTGCGCCAGCACGCCCGAGACCATCCCGGAACCGGCCGCCGGCAGTCCGGATCCGGCCCAGGTCCGCTCCCACCCCGAACGCTACAACGGCCAGCAGGTGCGCTGGGGCGGCACCATTGCCGGGGTCGAGAACCGCGAGGACACCACGCTCATCGAAGTCGTCGCCCGGGAGCTCGACAGCCGCGGACGGCCGCGCGCGAGCGATCGCAGCCCCGGCCGCTTCCTGGCGGTGGTGGACGGATTCCTGGATCCGGCGATCTATGCGGCCGACCGCAGCCTCACGGTCACCGGAACCGTTGCCGGCACCGCCGTCCGCCCGGTGGGCGATCACGACTACACCTACGTCCGCGTGGAAGTGATCGGGCACCACCTCTGGCCCCGG
This sequence comes from Aquisalimonas lutea, assembly GCF_030409225.1. GTDB lineage: Bacteria > Pseudomonadota > Gammaproteobacteria > Nitrococcales > Aquisalimonadaceae > Aquisalimonas > Aquisalimonas lutea. The sequence goes on along the minus strand of NZ_JAUFPK010000001.1, from coordinate 1,044,790 downwards.
GAGTTGGCGGAGAGCTACGCCGATCGGCGGCACCGCTACCCGCCGCCGTACTACTATGACCCGTGGTACGATCCCTGGCACCCGTACCATCGCGGCTGGCCGTATTACTATTGAGCCCATCGAGGGACCACCCATGCGCCTGGCATCTCTGCTGCTGATCGCTGTCACGCTGGCCGCCGGCTGCGCCGGTACCGGCCCGGGGTTCGACACCGAGGGCGTCAGTCGCGACCTCGAGCCGCGGCAGGCCGCGCGCGACGGAATCACCGACCGGCGCGTGCTCTGGGGCGGGACCATTCTCGCCACCGTGCCCCAGGAGGAAACCACGCAGGTGGAGATCCTGGCCTACCCCCTGGACAGGGGCGAGCGGCCGCTTACCGACCGTGACTCCCGGGGGCGCTTTCTCGCCGTCACCGACGGCTTCCTGGAACCCGCGGATTACGCGGAGGGCCGCGAGGTCACCGTGGTCGGCACCCTGGACCAGACGCAGACGGCGACCATCGGCGAGGCGGAATACCACTACCCGGTGGTGGACACCGAAACGATCCATCTCTGGCCCCGCGAGACGGCGCGCCGCAGCGAGCCGCGGGTCCACTTCGGCATCGGTATCGGCATCATCAACTAGTGTCTTGTGAACACGCCCCGCGATCGCTGCCCCCTCTGGTAGCATAAGCGCCTGGCTCGCTGCTTTCGTGGACCGCCATGCCCGATACCCTGACCCGCCGCCTGTCCGAGGAGCTCAGCGCACGCCCCGAGCAGGTCGCCGTTGCCGTCCGGCTTCTGGACGACGGCGCCACCGTCCCGTTCATCGCCCGCTACCGCAAGGAGGCCACCGGCGGGCTGGACGATACGCAGCTGCGCCAGCTGGAAGAGCGGCTGGTCTACCTCCGGGAGCTGGACGAGCGCCGCGACACCATCATCCGCACCATTCGCGAGCAGGGCCAGCTCACCGACACCCTGGAGCAGGCCCTGCGGGCGGCGGACACCAAGACGCGCCTGGAAGACCTGTACCTCCCCTACCGCAGGAAGCGGCGCACCCGGGGACAGATCGCCCGCGAGGCGGGCCTGGAACCCCTGGCCCGCAGCCTCGTCGCCGATCCGTCGCAGGACCCTCTGGCCCGGGCCGCGCCCTACGCGGACCCGGACAGCGATTTCGCCGACGCCGAATCCGCCCTCAACGGCGCCCAGGCCCTGCTGGCCGAGGAGGCGGCGGAGGACCCGGACCTGGTGGGCCGGCTCCGCGAGCACGCCTGGCAGCACGGGGTGCTGGTCTCGGAGGTAGCCCCGGGACAGGAGGAGGCCGGCGCCAAGTTCGCGGACTACTTCGCCTACCACGAGCCCCTGCGCCGCGTGCCGTCCCACCGGGCCCTGGCGCTGCTGCGCGGGCGCCGGGAAAAGATCCTGCGGCTGTCCATCCGCATCGACGGCGACACCCCGGGCCCGTGCCAGGACCAGGTGGCCGGCTACTGGGGCATCCGCCACCAGGGGCGCCCCGGCGATGACTGGCTCGCCGCCCTGGTACGCCACACCTGGCGGGTAAAGATCTACACCCGCCTGGAGACGGAGCTGCTGGGGCAGATGCGCGAGCAGGCGGAAGCCGAGGCCATCCAGGTCTTCGGCCGCAATCTCAACGACCTGCTCCTGGCCCCGCCGGCCGGCAGCCGCTGCGTGCTGGGCATCGACCCGGGTATCCGCACCGGCTGCAAGGTGGCCGTGGTCTCGGCGACGGGCAAGCTCCTGGAGACCGCCACCATTCACCCGCTGCCGCCGAGCAACGCCTGGGAGGCAGGCGCCGCCACGCTGGCCGCTCTCGTGGAGCGCCACGCCGTGGACATGGTCGCCGTGGGCAACGGCACCGGCTCCCGGGAAACGGAGCGCCTGGCCCGGGAGGCCGGCAAGCGGGCGGGGGGCGCACAGCCCCAGGTGGTCATGGTCTCGGAGGCGGGCGCCTCGGTGTACTCGGCCTCGGAAGCGGCGGCCCGCGAGTTCCCGGACCTGGACGTGAGCCTCCGCGGCGCAGTCTCCATTGCCCGGCGTCTCCAGGACCCGCTGGCCGAGCTGGTGAAGATCGACCCCAAGGCCATCGGCGTCGGCCAGTACCAGCACGATGTCAGCCAGAGCCGCCTGGCCCGGACGCTCGACGCCGTGGTGGAGGACTGCGTCAACGCCGTGGGCGTGGACGCCAACACCGCCTCGGTGGCGCTGCTGGCCCGGGTCGCCGGGCTGAGCACAGCGGTCGCCGAGCGCCTGGTGGCCCACCGGGACGAGCACGGCGCCTTTCCGGACCGCCAGGCGCTGCGTCGGGTACCGCGCCTGGGCGAGAAGACGTTCGAGCAGGCCGCCGGCTTCCTGCGGATCCACGACGGCGTCCAGCCCCTGGACCGCTCGGCGGTTCACCCGGAAGCCTACCCGGTAGTGGAGCGCATCCTGCGCAGCCACGGTCGGCGCCTGGACGAGGTCATCGGCGACAGTGCCTTCCTGGGCTCGCTGCGGCCCGCGGACTACACGGATGACCGCTTCGGCGAGCCCACCGTGCGGGATATCCTGGCCGAGCTGGACAAGCCCGGCCGGGATCCGCGCCCCGTCTTCCGCACGGCGAGCCTGCGCGAGGACGTGGCCACCCTGGACGACCTGAGCCCGGGCATGCGCCTGGAGGGGACGGTGAGCAACGTCACCAACTTCGGCGCCTTCGTGGATCTGGGGGTCCACCAGGACGGCCTGGTCCACATCTCCGCCATGAGCCGCCAGTTCGTGCGCGACCCCCGGGAGGTGGTGCGCCCCGGCGACGTCGTCACGGTCAAGGTGCTCAGCGTCGACCCGCGGCGCAAGCGCATCGCCCTGACCATGCGCCTGGACGACCCGCTCCCCGAGGACGATGCGGCGGCCAGCACCAAGGCAGAGAACACCGGGGCAGCGAAGGCGGGCAGCCGCAAGGGGAAGACCAAGGCCGAGGCGCAGGACAGGCCTGCCGAGGGCAGCCTGGCGGACGCGTTCCGCGCGGCGCAGCGGAAGTAGTCAGTCCTCCGCCCAGAGGCGCAGGAGATTGCTGCGGGTCTTGAGGGTAAGATCCAGAGCTGCAGCTGCCTGGCCGTCGCTGCCCCGCAGCGCTTGGGCACTGCGATCAAGATCGAACAGGATCTCCCGCTTGGCCGGGTCGCGAATGTAACTGCGCAGCCAGCCAACGACCACGACACGCCGCCCTTCGCTGACCGGCTCCACCCGGTGCAGCGTGGTGGCCGGATACAGCACCATGCTACCGGCATCTAGCTTGAAGCGGCGTTCGCCCGCCGGGTCGTCGATAACCAGCTCGCCGCCGGCATAGGCCTCCGGCGGCGTCAGGAACAGCGTGAACGAGACATCCGTGCGCTCGCCGCGCATGAGGGCGTCGTCCACATGGTTGCCGTAGGTCATGCCGCTGTCGTAGCGACTGAGCAGCATCCGCACCACGTTGCGCGGACGGGCGGCGGACTGCACCAGCTCGTTGCCCAGAATCGCCTCTTCCGCCTTTCGCAGCACGCCGGTGACCAGCTTGCTGCTGCCGCCCTGCAGGTTGTGCTTGCGCTCACGGGCCTGCCAGCCGGCGGTCGCCTTGCCGTCGACGAACAGATCATCGCGGGCGCTGACTTCCTGGATGGAGGTCAGTGTCTGCTGCGACAGGACATCAGCGATCTGTAGAAGCATATTGTCACTAGGATTGCGAATCGTTCGCAATGAGGCTACCTTCGGTCCGTGCCAGAAGCAACCGCGACAGCAAGAGGAGCGTTCACCATGGAAACGAAGCACAAGATCTGGGTCGGAATCGGAGCGGTGCTGGCCAGCGGCTCCGCGCTGCACGCCGCCGCCGACATGGACAGCGCCCACAGCGCACTGGAAGTGGATGCCTCCGTGCTGGTCGCCTCCTCTGGTGAGGCTGGTGAGGCTGGTGAGGCTGGTGAGGCCGGCGAAGGTGGCGAGGGCGGTGAAGGCGGCGAGCAGGCCGGTGCCGCCGCTGCGGTAAGCGATGATACGGCGTACCGGAGCCAGCTCGCCCTGGTCCGCGGGCACCTGCTGGTAGGCATGGAGCTGTACCGGGAGAACGCCGTGGAGGCCGCGAAGACGCACATGAAGCATCCCGAGGACGAACTCTACGCGGGCCTTGTGCCGGCACTCGAGGCGCGGAATGCGGAGGGTTTCGCCGGTGAGCTCGAGGAACTCGCGCAGCGGGTCGAGGCCGGCGCCCCGGTGGCGGAGGTCGAGAGCGCCTACGAGGACGTCATCGAGGCCGTGGGCGCCGCCGAGGACGCCGCCGGCGACCCGGATGCACGGGGGCTGGCGCAGGTCATCGTCAACCTGGTGACGACCGCCGCGGAGGAGTACGACATCGCCGTGGGTGACGACGGGGCCGTGACCAATGCCCACGAGTACCAGGATGCCCTCGGCTTCGTCCGCATCGCCGGGCAGCGGCTCGACGATCTCGAGGCCATGCTCGGCGCGGATGACGAGGTGGTCGCGGAGATGCGCTCCCAGCTCGAGGGGCTGGAGTCCGCATGGCCGAGCCTGGTCCCGCCGGACAGCGTCGCCACGGAGCCGGCGCGCCTGTACGCCGCGGCGTCGCGGCTGGAGCTGGCCGCCTCGTCGCTCTGACGCGGGCCGGCTTCGGCCGGCATATCCCTCCAGTGTCCTGCAACCCGAATTCGTTGGATTCGGGTTGCAGGACACTAGCTCAGGAACAGCTCGTACGCCGGATTGCCGGTCTCCTCCACGTACTGATAGCCCACCTCGTCCAGGAACGCATCGAACCGCTCGCCGTGCTCGGGGGGCACCTGGATGCCCACGAACACCCGGCCGTAGGCGGCGCCGTGGTTGCGGTAGTGGAACATGCTGATGTTGAAGCGCCGCCCCAGCCGGTTGAGGAACTGGGTCAGCGCCCCCGGGCGCTCCGGAAACTCGAACCGGAACACCCGCTCGTGTTCCACCAGGTGCCCGTGACCGCCCACCATGTGGCGCAGGTGCACCTTGGCCATCTCGTTCTCGGTGAGATCCAGGACCGGGTAGTCCTTGCTGCGCAGGTCGGCCACCAGGTCGTCCTTCTCCTGGATACCGTCGCTCAGTGCCAGCCCCACGAACACGTGCGCCTGCTGCGGGTCCGAGAAGCGGTAGTTGAACTCGGTCACGGAGCGCTTGCCGATGGCCTGGCAGAACTGCCGGAAGCTGCCCGGCCGCTCGGGAATGGTGACCGCCAGCACCGCCTCCCGGTGCTCGCCCACCTCGGCGCGCTCGGCGACATGGCCCAGCCGGCTGAAATTCATGTTGGCGCCGCTGTTGATGGCTACCAGGTTCTCGCCCTCGACGCCGTGCTCCTCCACGTACTTCTTCAGCCCCGCCACGGCCAGCGCCCCGGCCGGCTCCATGACCGACCGGGTGTCGTCGAAGATGTCGCGGATGCCGGCGCAGATCTCGTCGGTGTTGACCAGGATCACGTCGTCGATGTGCTTGCGCAGCACCCGGAACGTCTCCTTGCCGATCTGGCGCACGGCGACGCCGTCGGCGAACAGTCCCACCTGTTCCAGCTGCACGCGCTTGCCGGCCTTCAGGGCCGAATGCAGCGTCGGCGCATCCTCGGGCTCCACGGCGATGACCCGGACATCCGGGCGCAGTTGCTTGACGTAGGTAGCCACGCCCGCCGCGAGCCCGCCGCCGCCCACGGGCACGAAGATCGCGTGCAGCTTGCGCGGATGCTGGTGCAGGATCTCCATGCCCACGGTGCCCTGCCCGGCGATGATGTCCGGCGCATCGTAGGGCGGAATCCAGGTCAGGCCGCGCTCCTCCATGAGCTTGGTGGCGTGGGCCGCGGCCTCGTCGTAGCCGTCGCCGTGGAGCACCACCCGGCCGCCCAGCCGGCGCGCGGCATCCACCTTGATGGCCGGCGTGGTACGGGGCATGACGATGGTGCCCTTGATCCCCAGCCGCTTCGACGCCAGCGCTACGCCCTGGGCATGGTTACCCGCCGAGGCGCAGATGACGCCCTTGGCGCGCGCCTCCTCCGGGAGCAGCGAGATCATGTTGTAGGCGCCCCGGAGCTTGAAGGAAAACACCGGCTGGAGGTCTTCGCGCTTCATGAGCACCTGGTTGCCCAGGCGGGCGGACAGGGCCGGAGCCGCGTCCAGCGGCGAGTTGATGGCGACGTCGTAGACGCAGGCGGTGAGAATGCGTTCCAGATAGGCCTGGGTCATGAATATCCCGTTGTTGTTACATGCTGTGTCGGCCGTGATCAGCTCGCCGAGGGGCTGACAGTGTCGACCCGCCGGGAGCTGCTGTCCAATGCGCTACCGTAAAAATCCTCCAGTCTATAGGTCGCTCCTGCCGCGGCAAAGGACCGACTTCAAGCACTCCCCGTGACGGCGTACCATGGGGCCGGGCGCAACACGCACAGCGAGGGCAACCATCCATGACCGCAGACGCGGACAAGCGGGCCGCCGCCGAGGCCGCCCTGGACTACATCGAGGCGGACTCCGTCATCGGCGTAGGCACGGGCTCCACGGTGAACCACTTCATCGAGCTCCTGGGCCAGCAGCGCGAGCCGGTGCGGGCGGCGGTGTCCAGCTCCGAGGCCTCCACCGGCCTGCTGCGCCGGGCGGGCATCGAGGTCATGGACCTCAACGAGGCCGGGCCGCTGGACGTCTACGTGGACGGCGCCGACGAGGCCACCCGGCACCTGGCGCTGATCAAGGGCGGCGGCGGCGCCCTGACCCGGGAGAAGATCGTCGCCGGGGCCAGCCGGCGGTTCGTCTGCATCGCCGACGACGGCAAGCTGGTGGGACGCCTGGGGACATTCCCCCTGCCCGTGGAAGTCATCCCCATGGCGCGGAGCTTCGTGGCCCGGGAGATCATCCGCCGCGTCGGCGGGCAGCCGGTGCTGCGCGAGGGCGTCACCACGGACAACGGCAACGTCATCCTGGATGTCGGCGGCCTGGGGATCGACGAGCCGGTCGCCGTCGAGCGCACCCTGAACGACATCCCCGGCGTGGTCACCAACGGCCTGTTCGCCCTGCGCCCTGCGGACGTCCTGCTGCTGGGCGGCGACGGCGGCGTGCGCACCCTTCACCGCAACGCCTAGGGCCCCGTGCCCTAGACGAAGCCCTCGGGCATCATGTCGCCGCGTGTCTCCGGGTACTGCGCCGCAGCCACGCGCAGGTACAGGGGCAGCTGGTCGCGCCGGTGGGGCAGGAACACATTGGCCTCGTCCTCGCGCCATACCCCCCGCAGGCGCTTGGCGATATCCAGGGACACCGCCATGATCTCCTGGTGCAGGCCCGCGCCCTGGGTCCAGCCGCCGGTGTAGTACAGCGCGTTCACGCCCTGCTGCTGATGCAGCCACTGCTGGGCCTGCCGGGACTGCCGGGAGACCATGTTGTGGCGGAACCACGACACCGCGGGCACGGCCGGCCCGTCCGGGTCGGCGGGATCCGTCACCTGGCGAACCCGGTCCCTCCGCACCCCCTGCAGCGGCGACTCGCTGACGAACGGCGGCTGCGCGACGTCCCGGCCCTGGTGCATGGCGCAGACGTAGTTGATGGTGTACGGGCGCAGCAGGTAACGATCCTCCGGATAGATCACGATGTTGTACGTGCGCCATTGCTCCGGGTCCGGCGGCATGACGGCCTCGTCGTCGTGCCACAGGGCCAGCGACGAGAAATAGCGGAACGACGACAGCACCCGCGCCACCCCGCCGGGGAGGCCGCGCTCGACGACCCGGCCCACGTCGTCGGCATGGACCGCGAGAACCACCGCGTCGAAGTACTCGCTCTCCTCCCCTCGTGCCGTGCACCACCGCACCCGGGCGCCGTCGCCGGCATCCGCGTCCACCCCCGGCCGGGTTCCGGTGAGGAACCGGACCCCGCGCCATGCCAGGTACGCCCCCAGCCGGTGAATCCAGTCGCTGGCGCCGTTGACGAAATACTTGCGATCCGGGTCGGGCATGGACTGGCCCAGCATCCCCTCCTGCAGGGAGTAGTACGACATGACCCCGAGGATGGGCATCTCCGAGGGATGGCGGTCATCCATGAAGTACATGCCGTTGATGCGGGCATAGAGGTTGTAGACGGCGAAGTCGTCGCTGTAGCCCTGCTCGCGGACGAACTCGCCCACCGTCATGTCCTGGTAGTGGTCCGGGTGGTTCAGCACCCGGGCGGCACCGTCCACGGCGAACCGGTGCCAGTCCTCGGCGATGCGCTCGAGAAACGGCGAGGCCGGCTCCTTGAGATCGGCGTCGGTGTAGCTGATCTCCGGCCCCTCCTGGCCGCGCGGGGTATACCAGCAGGTAGTATTCAGGAGATTCGCCGTGGCCACCCGGAAGGGGAACGCCCCGTCCACGCAGGTCGCATCCAGGGTGGCCAGGATGTCGTCCATGAGGGTATAGGTCTTGGTGTTGAAGTCGTTGACGCCGAGGTCGCCGAACGGCTGCCGGAACGGCTCGCCGCCGTAGACGGAGCGGGCGTTGCCGCCCAGGGTGGACGCTGCGTCGAACAGGGTGCACTCGAAGCGGGCGTGGCCATCCTCCGACTCCCGGCCGTGCAGGTAGTAGGCAGCGGACAGACCGCCGATTCCGCCGCCGATGATCGCGATGCGCTTGCTCCGCATGATGCGCTTCCCTCCCTGGTGCCGGACCCGGTCCGTCGTGCGAATGTGTGATACTGCCCGCATTGCATATGGCGCAACGAGCATTACGATACCAGAGGTTCCAACGTCAAGGTGCGGCGGGCCGTGCTCACGCACGGACGCCGCCCATCACGCTCACGGACGATAACCATGCATGCCGGCGTAGCATACTGCGAGGACTCCGACAGCTTCACCGCCGGCTACGAGGCCGTGCGCCAGGCCCTGGACCGCTGCCCGGCATCGCGGTGCGACCTGGTGGTGATCTTCTCCACCGCGCTCCACGACAGCGAGCACATCCACGCCGGCGTGCGCCGCGCCGCCGGACCGCGGCCGCGGATCATCGGCGGCGACGCCGTGGGGGCGCTGACCAACACCGAGCTGGGCTACGGCGGCTATCAGGTGGGCGTCGCGGTCCTCGCCTTCGATGGCGACGGCGCCGGCATCCTTGCCGAGGGCGACCTCGCCGACCAGGAGGAGCGCATCGGTCAGGCCCTGGGCAGGCAGCTCGCCGACGGCCGGCACGAGCGCCCGAGCGTCCTGCTGTACGATTCCGTCAACCGGCGCTCCGGCCGCATGAAGCTCAACATGGCCACGCCGCTTCTCGCGGGCATGCACGCGGAGGCCGGCGTACTGCCGCAGCTGGTGGGCGCGGGCCTGTGCGGGGACATGACCGGCTCGCCGACGCGCCAGATCATCGATGACACGGTGCGCGACCAGACCGCCATCGCCCTGACCTTCCCCGATGACGTGCGCATGCACACCACCATCCTGCACGGCTGCGAGCCGGCGAGCGACTACCGGACCGTCACGCGCGTTGACGGGGCCACCGTGCTGGAACTGGACCACCGCCCGGCGGTGGAGGTGACCCAGGAGCTCCTGGGTGCATCCCTGCCGCTGGACAAGTACGGCTTCTTCGTCACCCTGGGCATCAATACCGGCGACCCCTGGGCGCCGTTCGACGAGTCGGCCTACGTCAACCGGCTCTGCCTGAAGGTCGACCGCGAGCGCGGCGGCCTGGTCATGTTCGAGCCGGATATCGAGGCGGGCTCCCGGGTGCAGTTCATGCACCGCAACGTGACCATGTATTCCATCGCGCCCCGCGTCGAGGACGTCTTCCGCCAGGCCGCCGGGCGGCGCCCGGCATTCGCCCTGTACATCGACTGCGGCGGCCGCGCCGCCGCCTACGCGGGCATGGAGGAAGAGGAGGCGGCCATGGTCCAGCGCGCCGTAGCCGACCGCGTGCCCCTGCTCGGCTTCTACTCGGGCGTGGAGATCGGGCAGGTACAGAATCGCCCGCGGCCGCTGGACTGGACCGGCGTGTTCTGCCTGTTCAGCGTTGCATCATGAGCGACGGAAGCGACACCCGGCCGGATGCCGGCGAGCTGGCCCGCCAGGTGGCCTACTACCGCGAGCGCAACGAGGCGCTGGCCGCGACGCTGCTGCAGACCGACGCCGCGCTGTCGTCCCAGCGCCATGAGCTTGAGCAGAAGCGCCGCGGGTTCTCGCTGCTGGCGCGGCTGACCGGGGCCATGAGCACGACCGGGGACGACGAGCTGCAGGCCTTCCGCGACGCGGGCGCGGAAATCAATCCCGCGCTGGCCATGCAGCGGACCGTCGTGCTGATCCCCCAGGACGACGGCCGGTTCCGGCCGGCCGTCGTGTTCGGCTATCCGCAGGAACAGGCGACGGCCATCGGCGCGCAAGCCCGGGAACTGCCCGCACAGCTGCTGCAGCCGGATACGCCGGCGGTGCTGACCAAGGCCATGGATGACCCGGCACTCGCCGACGTCGCGGAGTGGTTGGAGGTACCGTACTTCGTGGCCGCCCCCGTGGTGGTGGAAGACAACGTCGAGGCGGTGCTGCTCACCGGCCGCACGCTGGAGCGCAATCCGTTCATGCCGCGTCTCGACCAGGGCGACGCCGAGACCGTGCAGGCCATTGCCACCTTCCTGGCGACGCTTCTCTACCAGAGGCGCGTGTACGAGCTGCGGACCATCGTCAACCACGACGTGCTGACGGGACTGCCCAACCGCCGGCTGGTCCGCAGCCGTCTTCTGCACGCCATGGTCCTTGCCCGCCGGGAACACTGCCAGGTCGCCGTCCTGTACCTGGACCTGGACGGGTTCAAGGAGATCAACGACACCATGGGCCACGCCGTCGGCGACGCCACGCTGCGGAACATCGCGCGGCGCCTGGAAGGCTGCACCCGGGAGACGGACACGGTGGGCCGCATCGGCGGCGATGAATTCCTCGTCGTGCTGCCCGCCGTCGACCACGCGCAAGCGGCGACACGGGTGGCCGAGGACATGCTGGCGACCCTCGCCCACCCGGTCCGATGGCGGGACACCGAGCTCCGCGTGGGGGTGAGCATCGGCATCGCCCTCTATCCCGACCACGTCCCGGACCGCATGGACGACGAGGCCGGCGAGGCGGACCGGCTGATCCGCCGCGCCGACGAGGCCATGTACCAGAGCAAGAGCAATGGCAGGAACGGCTATTGCTTTGCCCACCCGCCGACGGCCGAAGACCCGGGCGGTGCTCAGACGGAGCGCCGCTAAGGCCTGTCACGAGCCTTTCGGGAAGAAACCTTCCCGCGGTCGCCCTCAGCGCGTATTGCCCACGGCCAGGTTGAACCACGCGATGCAGCGGTGCGCGGCATCCACGGGCGCCACGAACTGCATCGGGCAGCTGCCGGTGATCACGGCGATACCGGCCCTGCGCGCCTTGTCCGCGCCCTCGGCGGAGACACTGCCGTTCTTCTCGGAATCGGCCCTGCCGATGCGGGGGTTGGTGCCCATCTTGTTGTGCATCCAGATCCGGGGCACGCCCAGCGCAATGCATTCATCCACCAGCTCCCGGGTCACATCGGGCCGGGTCGCCAGCATGACCCCGTCCAGGGGTTCCGGCACGGCGGCCAGGCCGGACAGGCAGGCCATGCCGTCGATCTCGTCGGCGTCCGGATGAACCGGGTAGACCGTGTAGCCGGCGCCGTCGAGCTGCCGGGCAATGGCATTGCCCGGCGTCATCCGGCTGCGGGACAGGCCCACCACCGCGATGGTCTTCTGTGCCAGGAAATCCCGGATCAATTGTCGTTGCCCACCCATCTTTCTTGTCACCTTGCCTGCGTGAAAAAACCAGTATGCGGGAGACCGCCGCGAAAACCACCCTACTCCGCCGATTCCGACGCCGCCTCCGCGGTCCGTTCCTTCCACTCCGCAAGCCAGGCGTTGAAGCGCTCGTTGATGCGGTCGTGCACGCTGGCGTACCAGCTCTCGTCCTTGCGTACGGCTCGCCGGGAGTTGAGCGGATGCGTCGGGATATGCAGGCGCATGTCGATTCCCGTCGTCGCATGCGTGGTCACCTGCTCCGCAGCCGAATGCCTTGCCGGACCATAGGGCAGATGACGGGCGAATGCCGCCAGGCGATCGCTGCGGGTGGCGAACCGGATGAACGCACGGGCGGCGTCCGGGTGCTCCGCGTTCCGCGGGATCGCCCAGGTTTCGAACTCGCGGATCTGGGCATCCCAGAGAATCTCGATGGGGGCGTCCTCGTTGACCATGACATCGAAGAAACGGCCGTTGTAGCCGGAGGCCATCACCACCTCGCCGTCGGCGAGAAGGCGCGCCGGCTCCTCGGGCGCGTCCCACCAGCGCACCGCATCACCGAGGCTCGCCAGCCGCCGGAAGGCGAGCCGCAGGCCTCTGCGGGTACTGAGCAGCTCATAGAGCTCTTCCAGGGGGACGTTGTAGGACAGCAGCGCCCACTCCAGGTTGGCCGTCGGCGCCCGCTGCAAGGCCCGCGGTCCCGGGAAGCGTTCCCGATCGAACAGGTCGCCGATGGCGGTGGGGCGCCGGCCGGGGAAGGCCGTGCGGTCGTAGGCCACCACGGTGGCGAACACCGTATGCGCGATGGCGCACTCGGTCAGCGCCCCGTCCAGGAAGTCCCGGCGCGGCGGCGTCCCTTCCGGGCCCGGCCGGAGCATCCCGGGATCCAGGCGCTGGATCAGGCCCTCCTCGCACGCCGCCAGGGCGTCGCTCATGGTGAGATCCACCACGTCCCACGGCGCGTGCTCGCTGTCGGCCTCGCTGCGAAGCTCCCGGAGCCCGCCGCTGTAGCGCTCCACCCGCACCTCGATGCCGGTGGCCTCCGTGAACGGATCGAACCACGTCTCACGCTGGGCCTCCTCGTAGGCACCGCCCCAGCTGAGCACGGTGATCGAGCGCTCCTCCTCCGCTTCCGCGGGCATCGCCGTCAGCAGCAGACCGGAAACGCACGCGCGCACCGCGCCGAGCACACCCTGGCCCGGTACCCACCGCGCCCGCCGAAGCCATCGCCTATCCCGAACCATGCTCCTCACGCCGCAGCTCTTCCGTCTTCTCCATGTAGGCACGCGTCAGTGCCGCCTCGTAGATCACCCCGAGGAAACGCCGGGACGCCGTGTCCTCGACAACCGCGATGGCCTCGCCGGCGAACTGCTGCAGCTCGCCCATGGCGTCCCAGACGGAGGCATCCCGGGGCAGCAGCGGGCGGTCGGGGTCGATGTACTCGCGCACCGGGCGCTCGGCGGCGCCGTCCTCGGATGCCGCCGTCAGCCGCGCCAGCGTGACCGTGCCGCAGTAGCGCTGGCCGCCGTCCACCAGGTAGCCCTCGCCGTGACCGGCATGGCTCATCCGCGTCACCGCCTCCGCCAGCGGCGTCTCCGGCGCCAGGACAACGCAATGATGCGATAGATGAGGCGCGATCCCCAGATCCTGCAGCATGGCCCGGCTGCGCCCGGCGGACAGATCCAGCCCGTTGTTGCGCATCTGGATGTCGAAAAGGGAGCGGCCGAACAGCTGCGCGCCGATGGGGTTCGCCAGCGCGATGCTCGCCATGGCCGCCATGGCGAGGACGTAGTTGCCGGTGAGCTCGAAGACGATGAGCAGGCTGGTGATGGGGGCCCCGATTACCGGGGCCGTGACGGCGACCATGCCGCAGATCGCGTACACCGCCAGCGTGGCCCCCTGGCCATCGGTAACCAGGCCGATGACCGTGCCGCAGAGCGCCCCGAACAGGGTGCCCACCACCAGCGCCGGGCTGAACACGCCGCCGCCGAACCCCATGCCGATGCACAGCGCCGTGGCCAGCACCTTCAGCACCAGGACCAGCACCAGCTCGGGCCCGCTGAAGGCGCCCGCAATGGTGGCCAGGCGCAGGGTTTCCTGGCCCATGCCGAGAATGTCGGGCACCCACAGGGCGGCGACGCCCAGCGCTGCGCCCGCCACGGCCGGACGCACGAGGGCGGGCACGGGCAGCCGTCGCGCCAGGCGCCCTGCTCCCAGGATCGCGTGGATGTAGGCGCCGGCGACCACGGCCCCCAGCGCGCCGATGACCAGGAAGGCGCCGAACTCCCAGACATGGGGCACCCCGGTCTCCGCCACGTGGAACAGGGCATCGCGCTCCAGCACGGCATCCGCAAGGACGTGGCCCATGATCCCGGCCGCCGCCACGGGCGCGAACGCCCGCAGGGCGTAATGCCTGAGCACGACTTCGTGGGCGAACACGATGCCGGCCAGGGGGGCATTGAAGGCGGTGGCGATCACCGCCGCCACGCCGGCCGCGATGGCGATGTTGTCGGCTGAGCGCCCGGCCTGCAGGAAGCGCGCGAACAGGGAGCCGAAGCTCGCCCCCATGTGGACCAGAGGGCCGTACTGACCGACCGACGCCCCGCAGCCCAGGGAGACGAGCCCGCTGCAGGCCGACAGGATCCCGGCGCGGGCCGGCAGGCGGCCGCGGCGGGTCTGCACCGCGGTGATCACGTCCGCCGGTGAGTGGGGCCGGCGCTCGGGGATGAACCGGTGCAGCACGCCGACGATCAACCCGCCGACGGCGGGTACGGCGATGGTCACCACCATGAGCCAGTCCGCGGGACGGAACAGCATCCGGCTGCGCGGCGAGATGAGGAATACGTCGTTGAGCCAGTGCACGACCCAGACGAACCCCAGGGAAAGCAGCGAGGCAACGCCGCCCACGGCGGCACCCAGCAGTGCCAGCAGCAGAACCGACGAGATCGATCCCATGACATGCGGCGAGGGAGAATCATCCAGGTACGCCATGTGCCCCCGCGTCGCCCGACGAGCTTTTGATTGCGTCTTCTTGTTTCGTCCGGTGTGCCGGTAACCCGCATCGTAGCAGTGATCAGAACAGACCGGGAACGGCCACCGACGGCGCGGCCGCCGGTGGCGCTATTCCAGCAACTCGGCGCTGTCCCCGGCCGCCCGCGCCACTTCCCGCGACGTAAGCACGCCGATGAGGTCCTCGCGGCGGTGCGAGTGGCGCCGGGCGGTCACCAGCGCGACATCCGCATCCTTGATGCGCAGCCCGCGCATGATCACGGGCCAGCGCGTATCCCCCGTGGCGGAGAAGACGTTGCGGTCGATCACGGCGTCCGGATCGATGTCGCGCAGGAGGTAGACCAGCTCCGGGCGGGCGATGCCGATAATGCGGTCGTTGTCCGCGACCACCGTGTAGCGCGGCCCCTCGCCGGGACGATACGCCAGCTGCCAGTCCCGGAGCTCGCTGACGTCCACCACCTGGAAATCCGTCGACATCATATCCTCGGCCTTCTTGCCGCTGGACACCGGCGACTCCAGCCCCTGGGGCACCGCCGTGCCGCGGCGCGCGAGCTTCAGGGTGTAGATGCTCTCCGGGGTCAGCCACACGCGCACCACGCACGCCAGCGCCACCGTGGTGATAATGGGCAATATGGCGCTGTAGTCCCGGGTCTGCTCCACGAGCATGGTGATCGCGGTGAGCACGGCACCGGTGGTGCCGCTGACCATGCCGGCCATGCCGGCGACGGCGAAAACCACCGGCTCGATTCCGGTCCCCGGGAAAACCCAGGCGAAGAAACCGCCGAACGCCCCGCCCAGGGTGGCGCCGAGGAACAGCGACGGCGAGAAGACCCCGCCCGAGGCACCGGAGCCCAGGGTCAGCGTGGTCGCCAGGAGCTTGGCGGCGAACAGCGCCACCAGCAGCATCGGGTCGGCGAGGGCGCCGCGCAGGACGTCCATGATGGTGGCATAGCCGACGCCGGCGACGTAGTAGTTGCCCAGCAGGCGCAGCATGGCGTACATGAGCACGCCCACCGCGAGCATCCCGCACACGTGCCGCAGGTACTCGTTGGTGAAACTCCGGCGGAACCCGTCCTCCATCCAGTACAGACTGCGGATGAACAGCGTCGACGCACCCCCCACGAGGAGCCCGAACGGCACGCACAGCGCCAGGGTGTACAGGTTCACGAGATGGTCCGCGAAATGGGCGATCCGGGGCACGTCGAACGACGGCGACAGCCCGCTGTACAGCCGGCCGATATAGGTCGCCATCACCGTGGCCATGGCGACCAGCGCCACGGTGTGCGCACTGATCGACACCAGCAGCAGCTCGATGGCGAAGGCCAGCCCCCCGATGGGTGCGTTGAACGTGGCCGCGATGCCGGCGGCGGCGCCGGCGCCGATGAGCGTGATCCGCTGGCGGGTCGGCATGCGCGTCAGCTGACCCAGCGTCGATCCGAACGCCGAGCCGATCTGGATGATGGGCCCCTCGCGCCCCACGGAACCGCCGGTACCCACCGAGATCGCGGATGCCAGCGACTTGGCGAGAACGACCACGGGGCTGATGTGACCCCGTCGGTGATAGATCGCGCCGAGCACCTCGGGGACCCCGTGCCCCCGGGCCTCGGGCGCCATGGTGCGGGTGATCCAAGTCACCGCGACGGCGCCGGCCACCGGTACCAGGATCACCAGCGCGCCCAGCGGGCTCGGCTCGATGTGGGCGTCCGGATCGTACGTCAGCGCGAACTGGCCGTAGAAGAAGATGTTGTGGAACAGCGCAATGATGGATCGGAAGGCGATGGCACCGAAGCCGCCGAACACGCCAACGGCCAGGGCCAGCAGGAACATGGCGTACACCGGGAGCGGCTTGTCCTCTTGTGCCAGGGGCCCGGTAGGCGGGCGGAACACGTGGCCGAATTCGTGGTCGTCGTCGTCACCGTCGCTCTGCGATCCGTTGCGGGACACGGGTGCTGATATCCTCCTGTTCCAGAATACCTCAAGGGCCTGTCGACGGCCTCCCGGCGCGGCGTTGCCACCCGCAATCGCGCGAGGCAAGGCGCGAGGAGCGGAGTCCAGACGAGCCCGGATGAGCGGCGTGCGACGCTGCCCGGCGCGATGGCGGGCACGGCCCGAAGGGCCGGGGCCGTGTTCCCGCAGTGCGGTGTGTCGCTTCGCTATCGCGGGAAGTGCCAGCCAGCCCTAGTATGTATAGGCCCGGACGTCTGTTGCAAGGGTGCCCGCGGCAACCCGCCGATCCGGCGACCGCGAGCCGCCCGATCCCGCGCCGCGGTGGCGACCATGTACTTGACGGGCTTGCGGCGTTGCCGCTGAATAAGGCGGATTCATCCCCGGCCGAATGGAAGGAACAATGCCCCGGCTCATCGTGCCACTCCTTGTCGTCACGTTGCTCATTGCCGCACCTGCGCACGCCGCGCAACCCGCTGCTCTTCCGGTGCCCGAGGCCCGCGGCAATCCGCCGCAACTGGCCTCCGTGCACGCTGCCGTGGGGCCCGTCGACAGCGACGGGACCTGGCTCGCGAAACGGGCGAACACGGCGGTCCCCATCGCGTCGCTGACCAAGCTGATGACCGCCCTGGTGGTCATGGACGCCGGGCAGGCACTGGACGAGTGGCTGACCGTCGTCGAGCGCACGCAGGAAGCCGAGAACAACGCCTACTCCCGGATCCGCATCGGCTCCGAGCTCACCCGGGAGAACCTGCTGCGCCTGGCGCTGATGTCCTCGGAGAACCTCGCCGCCCACGTGGTCGCCAGTCACTACCCGGGCGGGCGTGAGGCCTTCATCGGCGCCATGAACGACAAGGCCCGCGAGCTGGGCATGTCGGCCACGCACTTCGTCGACCCCAGCGGGCTTTCCCCGGACAACCGTTCCAGCGCCGCCGACGTACTGACCCTGGTCCGCGCCGCCTACCGCCACGAGGCCCTGCGGCGCCTGTCCACGACGTCGTACTATAGCGCGCGCTTCCGCTCCCCGCCCTACACCCTCGGCTACGGCAATACCAATGCGCTGATCAGCAATCCGCAGTGGCCGGTGATGCTGAGCAAGACGGGCTATCTCGACGAAGCGGGGCGCTGCCTGGCCATGGTCACGGAGATCAAGGGACGGGCCGTGGCCATGGTTTTCCTCAACTCCCGCGGCACCCGCAGTCCCCTGGGCGATGCCGGGCGCACGCGGCGCTGGCTGACCACCGGCGAGGCCGGCAGTGTCGCCCCCGCGGCGCGCAGCTACGAGCGGGAGGAGGCGGCGCGGCTCGAGCAGGAAGGCTCCTGACGCTCCCCCGCTCCGGACGCGCGTGACGTGTGGCCGCAAACATGGCATGTTGCCCGCGGGTACGTTGCGAGACGAGGAGAACAACACGATGCACAACAAGCCATCACTGCACCTGGCCCTGGCGCTGACCGCGGGGCTGTTCCTGGGGACCGCGAGCACGGGGGTGCTCGCCCAGCAGGATGACATTTACGAAAGCGAGGTCGCGAGGAGTGCCGACATCTCCGGCAGCGATCTGAGCGATGCGGACCTGGAGGCATTCCTCCATGCGGCCGGCCAGGTTCAGTCGATCCGCGCGAGCTACGCGGAGATGATGCGGGAGGCGGAAGACGCCGAGGAGCGCGCAGATCTGCGGGACAACGCCGTGGCCGACATGACTACGGCGATCCAGTTCTCCGGCATCGACGTGGAAACGTACCGCGCCATCGGCTATCTCGCCCAAAACGACGACGAGGTCGAGGAACGCCTCGATCGCGTGGCGGCGAACCTGTAGACCCCGCACCGCGCCCGCGGGGGCGTGTCGACACGCCCCCGCGCTGGCCACAAGCAAAAAGCGCCCGGTCGGGACCGGGCGCTTTTTCGTGAAGCGGTGGCGATGCCCGTCAGCCGCGTCCGGCACCCGCGCTGCGGCGCCCGCGGGGCTGACCCCGCCCGTTGCCGTTGCCGGGCCGCCGGCCGGCAGGCTTCTTGAACAGCGGCTCCGGCTTCTCCGAGGGATCCGGCTCGAAACCGGCGACGACGCGCTTGTCGATGGAGCGCGCAATACGCTTCTCGATGCCCTTGAGCAGCTGCAGCTCGTCCACGCACACCAGCGACACCGCGTGCCCCTCGTGACCCGCCCGGCCCGTGCGGCCGATGCGGTGGACGTAGTCCTCCGCCACGTTGGGCAGCTCGTAGTTGACCACGTGGGGCAGCTGGTCGATATCCAGCCCCCGGGCCGCGATATCGGTGGCCACCAGCACCCGCACCCGGCCCTTCTTGAACTGGCTGAGCGCCCTGGTGCGCGCGCCCTGGCTCTTGTTGCCGTGGATGGCGGCGGAATCGAGACCGTCCTTTTCCAGCTGCCCGGCCAGGCGGTCGGCGCCGTGCTTGGTGCGCGTGAACACCAGCACCTGGCGCCAGTCGCCCTCGCGGATCAGGTTGCTTAGCAGCTCGCGCTTGCCGCCGCGACTGACCGGATGCACCGTCTGGGTGACGATCTCGGCGGCGCTGCTGGTGCGCTCGACTTCCACGTGGGTCGGCGAGTGCAGCATGCCCTGGGCGAGCTTGTTGATCTCGTCGGAGAACGTCGCGGAGAACAGCAGGGTCTGGCGCTGCTTCGGCACGGCCGCGATGATCTTGCGGATGTCGTGGATGAAGCCCATGTCCAGCATGCGGTCGGCCTCGTCCAGCACCAGGGTCTCCACCCCGGAGAGGTCCACCGTGCCCTGGCGCATGTGATCCAGCAGCCGGCCCGGGGTTGCCACGAGGATATCCACGCCGCGGCGCAGGGTCTGGATCTGCGGCTGCATGCCGACGCCCCCGAAGATGGTCGCGGACTTCAGCGGCAGGTGGCTGCCGTAGGTCTTGACGCTCTCCTGGACCTGCGCCGCCAGCTCGCGGGTCGGCGTCAGGATCAGCGCCCGCACCGGGCGCCCCTTGCCGTCGGGGCGGCTGTCCATCAGCCGGTGCAGCATGGGCAGGGTAAAGCCGGCGGTCTTGCCGGTGCCCGTCTGGGCAACGCCGATGACGTCGCCGCCCTGGAGGATGGCCGGGATGGTCTGGGCCTGGACGGGGGTCGGGGTGTCGTAGCCCTGGTCGCTGACCGCACGAACCAGCGCGGCCGAGAGGCCGAGTTCATTGAAAGACATGGATGTGGTAACTCCGTTGGTGCCTACCCGCCGGCCGCAGGCGCGGCTGGTCCGGGACCCGGTTGAGGCTGGAAAAAAGCGAATTCGGGTAGGCCCTGGAAGGAAAACCACGAAAGCCGGATGCGAACCGGAGCGCATCAACGCTGCGGACTATACCAGAAACGCCGCGGGATGATACCCCGCCGTGACGCGGCAGCGCCCGCACGGCCTTGATTCCGTCGGCGAGCGACTTTATCTCCCTGAATAACCGAACAAGATTGCAGGGAGGTGGCCACCATGGCCAACACCAACGTATTCGTTTTCGGTCTCAACGAGTTCAACCGGCGCAAGCTGGAGAACATTCGCGGCAGCGAGAGCATCACGTTCCACAAGCTCCTGGACCGCTCCGAGCTCACGGAGCGCATGCACTACCCGATCCAGGAGATCCTCGACCATGCCCGGCAGCGCCTGCGGGCGTTCTCCGGCTCCGTCGACGGCATCATCCACTACATCGACTTCCCGGTGAGCACCATCGTGCCGATCCTGGCCCGGGAGTTCGGCCTGCCCTCGGCGTCCCTGGAGGCCGTGCTCACCTGCGAGCACAAGTACTGGGCACGGGTGGAGCAGGCGAAGGTCACGCCGAAGAGCACGCCCCCCTTCGCCGCCTTCGACCCGTTCGACGACCAGGCCCTGCAGCGGCTGGAGCAGGAAGTCGGCTACCCGTTCTGGATCAAGCCGGTCAAGTCCTTCTCGTCGTACCTGGGCTTCCGCGTGGACCGGCCCGAGGACTTCCATGCCGGCATCCGCAGGATCCGCGCCGAGATCAGCCGCTTCCGGGAGCCGTTCGACTACCTCCTGGACCAGGTGGAGCTGCCGCCGGACGTGGCGGGCGTGGGCGGCGGCCACTGCATCGCCGAGGGCATCATCGACGGCCACCAGGTGACGCTGGAGGGGTACGGCTTCAACGGCAACATCCATGTCTACGGCGCCATCGACTCCAAGCGCCATGCCAACCGCTCGACCTTCGGCCGCTACCAGTACCCCTCCGCCCTGCCCACCCGGGTCCTGGAGGGCATGGAGGCGATCACGCGCCGGTTCCTGAGCCACATCGGCTACGACAACATGCCCTTCAACGTGGAGTTCTTCTGGGACGCCGAGCGCGATCGCATCTGGCTGCTGGAGGTCAACACGCGGATCTCGGAGTCCCACTGCGACCTGTTCGAGAAAGTGGACGGCACGTCCAGCCACGAGGTCGCCGTGGACCTGGCGCTGGGCCGTGAGCCGCGCTTCATCAAGGGCGACGGCGCCTACCCCGTCGCCGGCAAGTTCTTCCTTCGCACCTACGGTGACGCCCGGGTGGAGCGCATCCCCGACGAGGCCGAGATCCGCCGGGTGGAGCGGCAGGTGCCCGGCACCACCATCCAGGTCCAGGTCGAGGAGGGCGGCCGGCTGTCCGCGCTCATGGACCAGGACAGCTACAGCTTCTGCCTGGCGCTGGTGTTCATCGGCGGCAGGGACGAGGACGACATCGTGGCGAAGTTCCATCAGGTCGAGAACGCGCTGGACTTCCGCCTGGGGCAGGCCGCGTGACCGGCCCCGGGGGCATCCGCCCCGCTCGCACAGGCGGTGTCCGGGGATTGTGCGCTCCTTCTCGCAAACGTTCCGTCCCGCCGAGCACAATGCCCAGAATCGCCCCCATGTCTGCGAGGAAAGGGCCCATGAGCACCAGCGCCGCCGCCACGAGTCTCCCGCGCCTGACGGGCTACCAGTGGTTCAGCCGCCTGCCGGTACTGCGGCACTCCTTCAAGGCCAAGGTCCTCGTGGTGGCCTTTCTGGGGACACACGTCCCGCTGCTGGCCATTCTCGCCTATTTCATCTACGCCAACTCGGTCACGGAGGCGTACGCGCTCCAGGTTCTCGCCATGGCGCTGGTCGCCACGCTGGCCGGCACGCTGGTCACCCTGGTGGCGCTGCACGCCCTGCTGCGGCCCATCGACCTGACCCTCGGCATGCTCCGGCGCTTCCGGGAACGGGGCCAGCTGTACCGCCCGGAGCTGGACCTCCGCGACGAGATGGGCACCCTGATCCAGGGAACCCACCGGGCGCTGGAGGATCTCGGCGCCCACCTGGAGCGCGTCGCCACCCGGGATCACGTCACCGGCGTCCTCAATGCCCACGGGCTGGAGCAGGCGACGGACCGTCTCCGCGAGGCCGGGGACGCGTCAGCGGCGCTGGTGCTGGTCCGGGTGCGAAACTACGGGCAGCTGGAGGTCACCCTCGAGCGCGAGGAGCTGGAGTTCGTCACCCGGACCCTGGCGGACCGGCTGCGCCTGGTGTTCCCGGAGCCGGCGCTCATCGCCGTGCGCGGACGGGGTGAGTTCGCCGTGCTCCTGGACGACACCGGGGAAGCCGACGTGGAGGCCCGGTCCAACCATGCCCTGAGCGAGCTCACCGCCGCCCTGCAGGTGCGCGGCAGCCAGATCGGGCCGATCTGTGCCCTGGGGGTCGCCCGCCTGCAGGATGCCGGCACCCCGCACGGCCTCCTGCCGGCCGCGGAGGCGGCGGTCATGGCCGCCGAGGAATGCGACGGCTCCAGTTGGGTCCTGTCATCGGAGGCCGGGGCCGAGCAACGCACGCGCATGGAGCTGTCCATGGAGCTCGGCCGGGCCCTGGAACGCGACGAGCTGTTCCCGGTATACCAGGGCCGCATCGACACACGGACCGGGCAGGTCGTGGGGGTTGAGGCGCTGGTGCGCTGGCGGCACCCGCAGCGCGGCACGGTCAGCCCCGGGCTGTTCATCCCGGTGGCCGAGCGCACCGGCCAGATCCTGGCGATCGGCCGCCAGATGCTGGACCGCGCCGTGGCCCAGGGAGCCGCCTGGGAGCGGCAGGGGCAACCGCTGGTTGTCTCCGTGAATGTCGCCGCCCTGCAGATCGCCGAGGCGACGCTGTTCGATGACGTCCGGGACAGCCTCCGGCGTCACGGTCTCACGCCCGGGCTGCTGGAGCTGGAGATCACGGAAAGCGCCCTGCTGCAGCGCAGCGATGCCAGCATGGGGCTTCTGGAGCGCGTCCGGGGGCTCGGCGTCTCCCTGGCCCTGGACGATTTCGGCACCGGATACTCGTCGCTGAGCTATCTCACCGACATGCCCGTCGACCGCGTGAAGATCGACCGCAGCTTCGTTGCCCGGCTGCCGGTGGAACGGGATCGGCGCATCCTGGAGGGCATCGTGCACCTCGCCGCGGCGCTCGGCCTCGCGGTCACCGCGGAGGGGGTGGAAACCGGCGATCAGGCCCGGATCCTCAGGGACCTCGGCTGCGACCAGTGGCAGGGCTTCCTGTTCGCCCGCCCGGTGGAGGCCGGGGAGCTGGATCGGGGCCCGCACACGCTGCCCGGCTAGCGCGTCGTTGGCGGGCGGTCACCGGCCGCATGCGCGAGCCGCGGCACACGATCAAACCTGCTCTTGCCACTCAAGTTTCTGCGGTCACGGACGATACAAAGAGAACGGACCGTAACAGCGTTCCGACCGATGGCGCTCGTGGGCGTTCGACAGCAAACATGACTCTCGGGGTGACTTATGCGTACCTGGTGGCGGGACCTCTCTTTCCGGTGGAAGCTTGCTACGCCCGTGGCCGTTCTGACGCTGATCCTGATCATTGTCAGCGGCCTGTCCGTCTTCCTGCTCTCCGACATGACCGGCAGGGCGCACGTCTTCGCCGACGAGTACATGCCCGGCGGCTCGATGGTGCTCGAGGCGGACCGCGATCTCCATCAGGCGGAGATCGCCCAGATGCAGGCGGTCCTGGCGGAAGACAGCGAGGCGATGGCCGAGCAGCGGGAAGTCTATCGGGAGAATGTCGGCCAGGCGAAGGACCGGGTTCGCCGCGCCGCCGAAACGCTGGACCATCCCGATATCACGGAGCGCGCTGAGCGGTTCGCCAGCGACATCCAACGCTGGGACGAGATCAGCGGCGAGATCTTCACACTCGCCGGCAACAATCAGGACGAGCGGGCGATGCAGCTCGTCCTGGGCGAGGGCCGCGAGACCTTCGACACCGCCCGCAATCACATGGACCAGATGACCCAGCGGATCAACGCGCTGTCCGGCGAGCTCTCCGCGGCGCTGGTCACCACGGAGACGGCCAACCGCTGGACCCTCCTGGGCGCCCTGCTCGCCGGCCTGGTCGTCGCCGCCTATGTCATGATCCAGGTCCCCTCCCTGGTGCTGCGCCCGCTCCGGGAGATGTCGGCCCGGGTGCAGAACCTCAACAGCGGCGAAGGCGACCTCACGCTGCGGCTGGACAACCCGGCCCGGGACGAGATCGGGCAGCTGGCAGGTCACATCGATCGCTTCCTGGAGATGCTGCAGGACCTGGTCGGGCGCGCCAAGGGCACCTCCACCCAGCTGTCCTCCGCCGCCGAGGAGCTCTCCGCCACCAGCAGGGAGGCGAAATCCGATGTCGACGCGCAGCACAACGCCACGGATCAGGTGAGCACGGCCACCAACGAGATGACCGCCACGGTGCGCGAGGTGGCCAGCAACGTCAGCGAGACCGCGGACGCGGCCCAGACGGCGAGCAGCGACGTCGGCGAGATGGCCACGGCCATGGAGCAGACCGTGACCACCGTGGAGAAGCTCGCCGACCAACTGGAGCAGACCAGCGACAGCATCACCCGGCTGCGGGAGGACACCGATCAGATCGGCACGGTCCTGGAGGTGATCAACGGCGTCGCCGAGCAGACCAACCTGCTGGCGCTCAACGCCGCCATCGAGGCCGCCCGCGCCGGCGAGCACGGCCGCGGCTTCTCCGTGGTCGCCGACGAGGTGCGCACCCTGGCGCAGCGGACACAGCAGTCCACCAGCGAGATCCGCGAGATCATCGAGCGCGTGCAGAGCGGCACCCAGAAGGCCTCCGGCCTCATGGACACCGGCCGGGAGCAGAGCAGCGAGACCGTTTCCCAGGTGCGCCAGTGCCGCGAGCAGCTGGACGGCATTACCCAGCGCATCCACTCCATCAGCGACATGAGCAATCAGATCGCCTCGGCCGCGGAGGAGCAGAGCCAGGCCGTCGAGGAGATCAACAAGAACGTCAACGAGATCGGGGACATCTCCGGCCGCACGGCCACCGCGGCCAGCCAGGTGGCCTCGGCCAGCGACGACCTGGCCCGGCTGTCGGCGGAGCTGGAAGAGCTCATGGGACGGTTCCGGACGAACTGATCCCCGGACTCCGGCCGTACCCGCAGGCCACGCCGGGTACGGCCGGATCTCCGGGATGCCTCCCCCGGCACGGGCCGGGTCACTCGCCTTTCACGAAGCAAAGCCAGGTCTCGGCGGCGCAGAAAACCGCCGAGACCTGGCTTTGCTTCGTGAAAGGCGGGTACACTATCGTTAGAAACGTGCACGGGGCCGCAGGAGGTGCGCCATGGCGAGCGGATGGGCCGGCGACGACGCCGTCCACGAGCAGATCGAGAGCTCGGTGGCCGAGGCCGTGGAGCACGCCCGCAGCCGTCTCCCGGCGGGTGAGAGCCGCAGCCATTGCCTCGAATGCGAGGCGCTGATCCCGGAAGCCCGCCGCCGTGCCATTCCCGGTGTCCAGCTCTGCGTCGCCTGCCAGAGCGAGGCCGACGCCCGCGACCGGCAGGTAGGCCACTACAACCGCCGCGGCAGCAAGGACAGCCAGCTCCGCTGACGGCCCTCCGGGCGCTGCACGCGGACTCCTGCCTCGGCAGAGCCCGCGCTACCCGGGGCGATGCATCCGGAATCGCTGGGCGGCATCCACGGTGAAGTAGTCCGCCGGTCCCCCAGCCCGCATGATGGGCTCGGCGGCCGCGGTATCGTAGACGCCGTCACGGAGCAGATCCGTCCGGATATGCACGCCCACCACCTCGCCCAGGACCATCCAGGTGTCCGCCTTGCGGCCGTCCGCGCCCTGGAGCTGGAAATGCTGGCTGAGCCGGCACTCGAACGACACCGGTGTCTCCGCCACCCGGGGCACGGAGATGACCCGGGAGTCCACCGGCGTCAGGCCGGCCAGCCGGAACTCGTCGATCTCTCCGGGCACGTGCGCGGAGCTCGCGTTCATGGCCTCGGCCAGGGGCCTGGTGGCCAGGTTCCAGCCGAACTCGCCCGTGTCCAGGATGTTGCGCACGGAATCCTTGTAGCCGACACTGGCGAACCCCACGATGGGCGGGCGGTAGTTGAATGCGTTGAAAAAGCTGTAGGGGGCCAGGTTGAGATTGCCGACGCTGTCCCGGGAGGAGATCCAGCCGATGGGCCGGGGCGCCACCATGGCGTTGAACGGGTCGTGGGCGAGCCCGTGCCCGTTCACGGGCTCGTAGAAATAGATGTCGTCGCTCAAGGACCCTCCTTGACGGTATCGCGGCGTGCACGAGCGGCACAGCATGCCGGCTTTTGCTCCTCAAGGAAACAGGGGGCGCCGACCATCGCGTTATACTCATGGCGACGAACGCTGGAGGCATATCTCTCATGTGCGAGCTTCTGGCCATGAGCGCCAACACCCCCACCGACCTGTGCTTCAGCTTCACCGGGCTGCGGCGCCGGGGCGGCGAGGCCGGGCCGCACGGCGACGGCTGGGGAATCGCGTTCTACGAGGGCCGGGGCGTGCGCGTGTTCCACGATCCCGCGGCCAGCGCCCGCTCGCGCATCGCGGAGATGATCGAGAGCCATCCCATCAAGAGCGAGGTCGCCGTGGGCCACATCCGCCAGGCCAACGTCGGCCGCGTGGCGCTGGAGAACACCCATCCGTTCATCCGCGAGCTCTGGGGCCGTTACTGGACCTTCGCCCACAACGGCCAGGTGGCCGGTTTCGCCGCCCGGCCCGGCACCTACCGGCCGGTGGGCGAGACCGACAGCGAGCACATCTTCTGCGACCTGCTCAACCGCATCCGCGACGAGCTCGCCCCGGACGTGGACGACGCCACGCTGCTGGCCACCCTGGTTGCCGCCGCCGGCGAGTACGCGCAGCGCGGGGTGTTCAATCTCCTGCTCAGCAACGGCGACTGGCTGTTCACGTTCTGCAGCACGCGCATGACCGCGATTACCCGCCGCGCGCCCTTCGGTCCGGCGCGCCTGCGGGACGCCGACGTGGCCGTGGACTTCGAGGCGGAGACAACCCCCAGCGACGTGGTCAGCGTGATCACCACCGAGCCGCTGACCAGCGACGAGCGCTGGGACACCTACCAACCGGGGGAATGGCGCGTGTGGCAGCAGGGCGAGATCACCGCCCGCGGTACCGTGCCCGTCCCGGAGCTGGCGCATCCGACCGGGGACTGAATCCGGGCCGTCGCTCCGCCTTCCCGCTGGCTACCCCGACACGCCCAGGAGAATGGGCACGTACACCACCAGCAGCAGCACGGCCAGCAGGCTCAGGAGATAGGGCGTCACGGCGGCCGCGATGCGCTCCAGGGGCAGCCGCGTCACCGATGAGGCCACGTAGAGGTTGATCGCCACCGGCGGCGTGATCATGCCGATGGCCAGCCCCACGACGATGATCACCCCGAAGTGGATCGGGTCGATGCCCAGCTGCACCACCAGCGGCAGCAGCACCGGCGTGAGAATCACCAGGGCGCTGGCGGTCTCGATGAACACGCCGGTGAGCAGGATCACGGCGACCACCAGCAGCATGATCACGTAGGGGTCCGTGGACAGCGACAGCACCGACTGGGCGATGGCGGACGGAATGCTCCAGTTCGCCAGGGTCCAGCTCAGCGTCGCCGACGTGGCGATGACGAACATGATCACCGCCGTGGTGATCGCCGAGCGCACCATGATCCGGTAGATCTGGCGCAGGGTCAGGTCGCGGTAGACGAACAGCGACACCAGCAGCGCGTAGTTCACCGCCACCACGGCCGCCTCGCTGGGCGTGAACACCCCGGAGAAGATGCCGCCGAGGATGATCACCGGCGTCAGCAGCCCCCAGAACGCGCCGGCCAGCGTGCGCAGGATGGTGCGCAGCGACAGCGCCGCGCCGCGGGGGTAGTTGCGGCGATACCCCTGGATGACGGCGATCACCATCAGGCCGAGCCCCATGACGACACCGGGCAGGAAGCCGTGGAGAAACAGCTGCGATACGGACTCCTGGGCCATGACCGCGTAGATGATCATGGGCACCGACGGGGGAATCACCACGCCGATGGTGCCGCTGGCCGCGATCAGGCTGGCCGCGGAGGCCGGATCATAGCCCTTGCGCCGGAGCTCGGGGACCAGGGTGGAGCTGATGGCCGCCGTGGTCGCCGCCCCGGAGCCGGAGATCGCCGCGAAGAACACCCCGGCCAGGACGGAGACGATGGACAGCCCGCCCTTGAGAAAGCCGAACAGGGCATCGGCGAAATCCACCAGCCGCTCGCTCACCTTGCCCTCGGCCATGAGGTCGCCGGCGAGAATGAACAGCGGCACCGCGATCAGGGCGAACGAGTCGACCCCGGCGAACATCCGCTGGGAGACCATCATCAGGGAGACGTCGGCGCTGTAGAGCGCCACCACGGTACTGGCACCGATGGCCAGGGCCACCGGCACGCCGATGACGAGGAACACCAGGAACAGGCCGAACAGCAGCAGGGTCATGGCTCGCCGGCTTCCGGCCGCGCGGAGCCGGCGGCATCCGCGCCGCCGGACGTTCCGAGCACGGCCTGCAACAGGTCCACCAGGGCGTAGAACGCCATGATCGCCGCGCTCGCGGGCATCACGGCGTAGACGTAGAACATGGAGACCTGCAGGGAAGCGGAGCGCTGGAACGACTGCAGATCCATGTAGCGATAGCCCACCACCACCAGCACCAGCAGGAAACCGATGGCGACCACCGACACCGCCGCCCGGCAGGCCCTCTGCAGCCCGGACGGCAGCAGCTCGACCAGGGAGGTCACGGCGATATGGCGACCCCGCTGGTACGCCAGCGCCGCCCCCAGGAAGGTAAGCCAGACCAGCAGGAAGCGGGCGGCCTCCTCGGTCCAGCCCGCGGCGGTGAAGAACACCCGGGAGACGATCTGCAGCGTCATCACCGCGATCAGCGCGGCGACGCCCAGGAACACCACCGGCTGCAGGACTGCGTCAACACCGCGCTCCACGGCGACCAGGACGCGCAGCGCGGCGCGTCCTGACCGCTGGAGCGGCCCCTCCTGGTGCAGCAGCCACGCCACCGGACCGCCTCAGTCGAGGGCTTCCCGGATGCGCGGGAGGTAGTCGCCGAACTGGTCGGCATACTCCTCGTAGACCGGCTTGACGGCTTCCCGGAAGGCGGCCAGATCCGGATTGGTGTTGATCTCCATGCCCGCCTCGCGCAGCTCCTGCAGCTGCTCGCCCTCCATTTCGGCGTTCACGCGCCGCTCATGCTCCGCGGCCTCCTGGGCGGCGTTCTCCAGCACCTCCTGCGCCGCCTCCGGCATCTGCTGCCAGACCGGCAGCCCCATGACGAACAGCGCCGGCGCGTACGTGTGCCGGGTCATGGTCATGTGGGTCTGGGTCTCGTGCAGGTCGAAGGAGTGCACCACGTTGACCGGGTTCTCCTGGCCGTCGATGGTGCCCTGCTGCATGGCCGTCAACGCCTCGGTCCAGGCCATGGGCACGGCGTTGGCGCCCAGGGCGCGGAAGGTATCCACGTACACCGGGTTCTCCATGACGCGCAGGCGCAGGCCGTCCAGGTCCTCCGGGGCGGAGACCGGGCCGCGGCTGTTGGTCAGGTTGCGGAAACCGCGCTCGGCATAGGCGAGCCCCTTGAGGTTCACCCGCTCGAGCTCGTCCAGCAGGTCCTGGCCGATGGGCCCGTCCAGCACCTCGTAGGCCGCCTCGCGGGAGGGGAACAGGAACGGCAGCTCGAGGACCGCGATCTCCTCGACGAAGTTGGCCACCGGGCCGTTGGTGATGACGCCCATGTCCACGGTGCCCACCTGCATGCTCTCCAGCAGGGTGCGCTCGTCGCCGAGCTGCGCGTTGGGGTAGATCTCCACTGTGATCTTGCCGCCGGTGCGCTCTTCCACCAGTTCCTGGAACTTCTCCGCGGCGATATGGAAGCCGTCCTGCTCGTTGACCACGTGCGCCAGCCGCAGATTGACCGGCTCCATGTCGCTGAAATCCCCCTGCGACGCCGCATGCGCGTTGCCGAACAGCATGCCGAGAGCACACACAGCCCCCAGAACCGCCTTTGCCTTGTGCGCCATTGTCATTGTTGTCGCTCCTCGTCCTCACCGTTGGAATCCGGCGAGTCTTGCGCAGAGGAGCCCGCCAGTCAATTCGGCGGCGCCTGCGCGGCGGTCGCGGTCACCGCGATTCGGCCCCGGATGCTGTCACCGGCCGCGCACCCGGGCGCCACTCGGCCCAGGCGATCCACGCCAGCGACACCGCGGTGACGCCGAACGTGCTCGTGCCGAGCGCCGTGTTGCGCCGGGTCGCTTCCGTGGTCACGGGTTACAGGACACTAGGTGGCAGCCGCCGCCGTGGCGGCCAGTTCCCGGTCAGTGCCGGCCGTCACCACGCGGCCGACAAGGGTCAGGGCCGGGCTGGGCAGCCCCGCGTCCGCGGCGCGCCGGGCGATGTCCGCCAGGCTGCCGCGCACCACCCGCTGCTTGTCCGTGGTCCCGTCGGCAATCACCGCCACGGGCCAGTCCGCGGGCAGGCCGTTGCGCCGCAGGCCGGCGCAGAAATCCGCCAGCGGCCCCAGCCCCATGTACACCACCAGTGTGCGGTCACGGCGGGTGAGCGTTGCCCAGTCGTCCGGGCCGCGACCGTCGCGGTCGTGGCCCGTGACAAAGAGCACGGACCGGGCGTAATCGCGGTGGGTCAGGGGGATGCCAGCGGCGGCCGCGCACCCCAGGGCGGCCGTGACCCCGGGCACGATCTCGCACGGGATGCCGGCGGCACGCAGGGCGTCCTGCTCCTCGCCGCCGCGCCCGAACACGAACGGGTCACCCCCCTTGAGCCGGACCACCGTCAGCCCCTGGCGGGCGTAGTGCGCCAGCAGCTCCTCCGTCCGCCCCTGGGGGACATGGTGATTGCCGCACTGCTTGCCCGCGTACACGCGCTCGGGCCCGGGACCCGCCAGGGCCAGGATCGCCGGCGAGACCAGGCGATCATGGAGAATCACGTCGGCCTCGCGGAGCAGGCGCTCGGCCTTGCGGGTCAGCAGCTCCGGGTCCCCGGGGCCGGCGCCGACCAGGTAGACCTTGCCGACTCGATGCTGCCCGGAGCCGGGGGCTTCGCCCCGGTCGGGGCCGAAGCCCCTGCCACAGCCGGAGTCCGGCACCGGCCCCGCCACAGGTGGGAGGGGCTTCAGCCCCGACCCGTTACCGGCACCGGCCCGATTGCCGGCGGCGCCACGTGACCGGTCATCACGATGCATCAGGCGATCCTCCTCCGGGCGGGCGCGGCATGACGGGCGATCAGGCTCCGGATCTCCGGCAGGCAGCTGCCGCAGTTGCCGCCTGCCTGACAGGCCAGGGTGACCGCATCCGGCTCCGTCGCCCCGGCGGCGATGGCGTCGGCGATGGTGTTCTCGCCCACGCCGAAGCACGAGCACACCGTCGGCCCGGCGTCCCTGACGCCGGTGGGCGGGCGGCCGGACAGCAGCGTCATGCGCTCGCCGGGGGACAGGCGCTCCCGGGCGAACAAGGTGGCGAGCCAGTTGCGCCCCGGCAGCGTATCCAGCGGCCCCATGAACACGCAGCCCATGAGCTGCCCTGCTTCCAGGCGCGCGGCCCGGTAGCTGCCGCGGGCCGGGTCGCCGAACTCCAGCCAGTCGTCGCCCTCGCCGAGCCACCGTCGCGCCAGCGCCGGCAGCGCGTCGGGCGGCTCGTTGCCGGCGAGCTCGTAGCGCACGAACGCGCTACCGCGGGCGAATGCCCACCAGGCGCAATCCGGGTGCCGGTCCGGCGCCCGGCGCAGCAGCATGAAGCCGTACCAGGCCGCACGGGCCGGGGCGATGGCGACGGGGGTGTGCTTGAGCTCCGGCTGGCCGGAGAGCGGATCGGTATCCGGGTTGACCACGGCATCGATGCGTCCCGAGGCCGCGTACTGGTCGTTCCAGTGCATGGGCGCGAACACGGTACCCCGGTGCAGGCCGTTGTCGACAACGACGCGGCCGACGAAGTGCCCCCGGGGGCTGCCGACCCGGGCGAGCGCGCCGACCTCCAGCTCGAAAGCGGCGGCGTCGTCGGGGTGCACCTGCACGAACGGCTCCACGGCGTGACTGGACAGCCGCGCGGCCTTGCCGGTGCGCGTCATGGTATGCCAGTGATCCCGCACCCGCCCGGTATTGAGCACCACGGGGGAGCCCGGGTCCGGGTGGCCCGCGGGCGGGCGCGGCACCACGGCGACGAAGCGGGCCCGGCCGGAGTCCGTGCGGTAGCCCCCGTCGCTGAACAGCCTCGGCGTGTCGGCGCCGTCAGCGCGCACCGGCCACTGCCGGGGCGGCAGCGTGTCGTAGCCGGCCCGCCCCAGGCCCGCCAGGCCGCCGATGTCGAAGTCGCGCCGGCCGTCGTTCTCGAAGGCCGACAGCCGGGCGTGCTCGTCGAAGATCTCCTGCGGGTGGCGGTACGGGAAGGCGTCACCGTAGCCGAGCCGCTCGGCCACCCGGCACAGGGCCCACCAGTCGGGCTTGGCCTCGCCCGGCGCCGGCAGGAAGGGGCGCTGCCGGGAGATCCGGCGCTCGGAGTTGGTCACGGTGCCGTCCTTCTCGCCCCAGGTCAGCGCCGGCAGCAGCACGTCCGCCACGGCGGCGGTATCGGTGCCGGCCATGGCCTCGGAGACCACCACCAGGTCACAGCCGCGCAGCGCCTCGCGCATGCGGTCGGCATCCGGCAGGCTGACCGCGGGATTGGTGGCCATGATCCACACCGCCCGGATCTCGCCCCGCCCGATGGCCTCGTACAGCTCCACGGCCCTGTGGCCCGGCGAGGTGACCATGTTGGGCGCGTCCCAGAACCGCCGTACCCGGTCCACGTCCTCGGGGGCGAAGTCCATGTGCGCCGCCAGCTGGTTGGCCAGCGCCCCCACCTCGCGGCCGCCCATGGCATTGGGC
The DNA here is from genome assembly GCF_030409225.1 of Aquisalimonas lutea. Classification (GTDB taxonomy): domain Bacteria; phylum Pseudomonadota; class Gammaproteobacteria; order Nitrococcales; family Aquisalimonadaceae; genus Aquisalimonas; species Aquisalimonas lutea. The sequence goes on along the minus strand of NZ_JAUFPK010000001.1, from coordinate 1,011,920 downwards.
TGGCCGGTGATGGACAGCGGGCCCGTCCCCGGCCGGCCGATCCGGCCGGTGAGGAGATGGCAGTTGACAATGCTGTTGACCTTGTCGCTGCCGGAGGTGGACTGGTTCACGCCCTGGGAAAACAGGCTCACCGTGCGCTCGGTGCGGGCGAACAGCCGGTAGAACTGCATGACGTCGCCTTCGGGCAAGTCGCACTGATCGGCCACCTCGGGCACGCTGCCGCCGGCCCGCGCCTGCTCGATGGCGCCGCCGAATCCTTCCGTGTGCGCCTCCAGGAACGCGTAGTCCACGACCCCGTCGCCGGCCAGGTGGTGCAGCAGGCCGTTCCACAGCCAGGCGTCGGTACCGGGGGCCAGGGGCAGGTGCAGATCGGCGATGTCGCAGGTGTCGGTACGCCGGGGGTCGATGACCACCACGCGCAGGTCGGGGTTGCTCTGCCGGGCGGCGACCACCCGCTGGTACAGCACCGGATGGCACCAGGCCAGGTTGGACCCCGCCAGCACCAGCAGCTCGGCCTGCTCCAGGTCCTCGTAGTTGCCGGGCACCGTGTCGGAGCCGAAGGCGCGCTTGTGGCCGGCCACCGCCGAGGCCATGCACAGCCGCGAGTTGGTATCCACGTGGGCGGTGCCGATGAAGCCCTTGAACAGCTTGTTGGCGACGTAGTAGTCCTCGGTGAGCATCTGGCCGGAGCCGTAGAAGGCCACCGCTCCGGGGCCGTGCTCGGCGATGATGCGCTGCAGTTCCCCGGCCACCGTGTCCAGGGCGGTGTCCCAGCCGGCGGCGGCGCCGTGGACCACGGGCTGGAGCAGCCGCCCTTGCAGGTCGACGGTATCCCCGAGGGCCGCTCCCTTGGAGCACAGTCGCCCGTGGTTCGCCGGGTGCTCCGGGTCGCCCTGGATGGTGACCGCACCGTCGGCGCCGGGCCCGGCGAGCACGCCGCAGCCCACGCCGCAGTAGGGGCAGGTGGTCCGCGTGGCATGGGCACGGGGTTGCCTCATGATCTGCACCTCGTATTCAGATTCCCTGGAACGTCGCGGCTGAAGCCGCTCCCACGGCTATCCCACCGGCTCCGGGTTCAGGAACAGCTCGCCGTCGGCCTGCTTCACCTGGAAGCGCGGCACGCACCCGTGATCCGGGGCCCTGGCCTCGCCCCGGTCCAGATGGATGTTCCACTGGTGCAGCGGGCAGGTAACCAGGCGCCCGTGGACCATGCCCTCGGACAGCGGCCCGCCCTGGTGGGGGCAGCGGTCCAGCAGGGCGAAGACCTCATCGGCGCCGTTGCGGAACACGGCCACCGGGCCGTGCGCGGTCTCCACCACCCGGGCGCCCAGCCGGGGTATGTCGTCCAGGCGGCCCACGGCGAGCCAGTCGGTGCGGGATGTCTGTTCTGCTTGCATGGGTTGCTCCTCGGTTCGTGTGCATTCGCACGGTCGCGATGGACGTCGCTCCTGCGGCGGGTTGCGCCCGCGAGCCCTTCTCCGGCCCGCCGTAGGAGCGGCTTCAGCCGCGACCTTCCAGAGCGTCGCCGCGCCCGGGTAGTCGGGGCTGAAGCCCCTCCCACAGCAGGTCCCGCGAGCGCGGTAAAGCCCGCGGGCGCAACCCGCCGCAGGAACGACTTCCGGCGCGACCCACCTCTCAGCCCGCCCGCTTGAGCGGCTCGAACTTGTCCTGGTGGTTCTTGCTGTAGAACTGCCAGGGGTCTTCCTGGGCCTGCTTCTGCGAGGCGTGGAAGCGCCCGGCCAGGGCGCGGCGGTCTTCCGGGTCCTCCACCACGCGGTCGCGGACATAGCTCAGCCCCACCCGCTCGATCCAGGGCGCCGTGCGCTCCAGGTAGCGGGCCTCCTCGCGGTAGAGCTGCAGGAAAGCGGCGCAGTACTCCTTGACCTCGTCGATGGTCTCGACGCGGCAGAGGACGTCCGTGGCCCGGACCTTGACGCCACCGTTGCCGCCCACGTGGAGCTCCCAGCCGGACTCGATGGCGACCACGCCGAAGTCCTTGATGCTGGCCTCGGCGCAGTTGCGCGGGCAGCCCGAGGCCGCCATCTTCACCTTGTGCGGCGTCCACGTGCCCCAGGTCATCTTCTCCAGCTCGATGCCACAGGTGGTGGAGTCCTGGACGCCGAAACGGCACCACTCCGAGCCCACGCACGTCTTCACGGTGCGCAGGGCCTTGCCGTAGGCATGCCCGGAGACGAAGCCGGCATCCGAGAGATCACCCCAGACGCCGGGCAGCTGCTCCTTCTTCACGCCCAGAAGGTCGATGCGCTGGCCGCCGGTGATCTTCACCGTGGGCACCTCGTACTTCTCCGCCACCTCGGCGATGGAGCGCAGCTGGCTCGGCGTGGTCACGCCGCCCCAGATCCGCGGCACCACGGAGAAGGTGCCGTCCTTCTGGATGTTGGCGTGCATGCGCTCGTTGACGAACCGGGCCTGGGCGTCGTCCTCGGCCTCGTCCGGCCAGGTGGCGATCAGGTAGTAGTTCAGCGCCGGCCGGCACTTCTCGCAGCCGTCGTCGGTCTTCCAGCCCAGGTTGTCGAACACCTGGCGCAGGCTGGTGAGCCGGCCCTCGCGAATGGCCTCGCGCACCTGGTCGTGGCTCATGTCGGTGCAGCCGCACATGGGCTTGACCTGGGCGGCCTCGTAGTCGCCGCCCATAGTCGCGGCGAGAATCTGCTCCACCAGCCCGGTGCAGGAGCCGCAGGAGGCCGAGGCCTTGGTGTGCACCTTGACGTCGTCCAGGGTGAACAACCCCTCCCGGGTAATGGCCTGGACGATGTCGCCCTTGCACACGCCGTTGCAGTCGCAGATCTGCGCGTCGTCCGGCAGGTTGGCCACCTGGCTGACGCCGCCGTGACCGGAATCCCCCAGGTGCGCCTGGCCGAACAGCAGGCTGTCGCGGAAGTCGGCGATGGAGGTGCCGTCGCGCAGGAGCTGGAAGTACCAGGTGCCGTCGCCGGTGTCGCCGTAGAGCACGGTGCCGACGATGCGGTCATCCTTGACGCAAACCTTCTTGTAGACGCCCGCGTGCGGATCCTGGTAGACGATGTTCTCCACGCCCTCGGCATCCTGGAACGCGCCCGCCGAGAACAGGTCCACGCCGGTGACCTTGAGCTTGGTGGAGGTCACCGAGCCTTCGTACAGGCGGAAGCCGTAGCCCGCCAGGTGGTTGGCACACACCCTGGCCTGCTCGAACAGCGGCGCCACCAGCCCGTAGCAGGTCCCCCGGTGCTGGACGCACTCGCCCACGGCGTAGATGCTCGGGTCGAAGGTCTGCATGGTGTCCGAGACGACGACACCCCGCTCGCAGTGCAGCCCGGCGCGCTTGGCGAGCTCCTTGTTGGGGCGGATGCCCACGGCCATGACCACCAGGTCGGCCGCCTCCTCGGAGCCGTCCTTGAAGCGCACCGACTCGATGCCGTTGTCGTCGCCGACGATCTCGCTGGTCTCCGCCTGCATGCGGAACCGCATGCCGCGGGCCTCCAGGGACTCCTTGAGGTAATTGCCGGCGGTCTCGTCCAGCTGGCGCTCCATGAGCCAGGGCATGAGGTGCACCACGGTAACCTCCATGCCCTGCTGCATGAGCCCGTACGCCGCCTCCAGGCCCAGCAGGCCGCCGCCGATGACCACCGCCTTGCGGTGCCGGCGGCTGGCCTCGAACATGGCGTCCACGTCCTTGACGTCGCGATAGCTCAGGACGCCGGGCAGGTCGTGGCCGGGCACCGGGATCACCACCGGGTGGGAGCCGGTGCCGAGCAGCAGCCGGTCGTAGTCCTCGACGGTGCCGTCGTCGGCGAAGACCCGCTTGCCCATGCGGTCGACCTCGATGATCTCCCGGCCCTTGTGGAAGGTGATGCCCCGCTCGGCGTACCAGTCCTCGCCGTTGAGCATGATGTCGTCCAGGGTCTTTTCCCCGGCGAGCAGCGGCGAGAGCATGATGCGGTTGTAGTTGCCGTAGGGCTCGGCACCGAAGACGGTGATGTCGTACTTGTCCGGCGCGATGGTCTGCAGCTCCTCGATGACCTTCATGCCGGCCATGCCGTTTCCGACCAGAACCAGTTTCTCTTTCATCCCGACCTCCCTCGGAGTCCGTGCGAGCCGTCGCCGGTCATCGGTCCCGGCGCCAGGGCAAAAAAAAGGCGCTCAGCCACCCCGTACCCGCCTGTGGACGGGAGCCCGGGGGTGGTGAACGCCGTTGTTCACAGTGCGGCCCGTCGATGGCCGCGATCACGCTTTGTTGGAGCCCCGTTCGGGGCGCGCCGCGTGGTACCCGGTACCATTCAAACTCCGTGCCTGAATTCCGGAATCGCGGCGAGACCCGCCACTGGTGGGGCTTCGGCACCGGTCAAGGCGACGACCGGGCGGCGCGGAAGCGCCCCGCGACGGTGCATGTGCCGCGGCCGGCGCTCGATCAAAGGGCATGCAGAGCGCCCGCTTCGCCGCGGACGCGAACAAGGGCACGGCACCGGGCGGTGTCAGGCCTCCCTGAGCAGATCCACCATGGCCACGGCATCGGAGGCGACGTCAGCGAGGCGGCGGCTCTGGGCCATGGCGACCTGGCGCAGGAAGCGGTAGGCCTCTTCCTCGGTCATGCCGCGATGCTGCATGACCAGGCCCTTGGCACGCTCAACGGTCTTGCGCTCGGCCAGGGCGGTGCGGGCCTCGTCCAGCTCCTCGCTCATCCGCTGCAGGCGCACGGACTGGGACTGCACCAGGTCGACCAGGGAACGGCCCAGCTGCGGGCTGGCGACATCGGTGGTGTAGGTGGCGGTGCCGGCAGCCGCACCGCCGCCGTCAAAGAACACGGCGAAGGCCGCCGGCTCGTCGGGCTTGCCCGCCAGGGCCTCCAGGTGCTGCTCGTGGCAGTCGAGGTCGTCCCGCGCCGCCTCCAGCTTGCGGGCACAGAGGTGCTCCAGGCTGCCCTCCAGCTGATCCTCGACCTGCTTCAGCCCGTCGATCCGCCGCGACGCCTCCTCGAACCAGCGGTCGGCGCGGTCGGGGTCCGCGGGCTGCTCCGGGGGCGCCGTACAGGCCTTGCGCCGCAACCGCTCGAGCTCGGTCGAGGCCTCTCCCGCGCCGATGCGGCGCCAGGTCGCCAGGGACGGGTCATCGGCGAAGCCGGTGAAGATCTCGAAGCAGCGTTCCTGGTTGTCGATCAGGTGGCGCAGCCGCTCGGTGAGCCGCTCGCCGAACTCGCCCCGGGCGAAGGCGCCGGCGCCGATGGCCCGCTCGCGGCCGGCGAGCTCCTTGCCCTGCATGAGATGGAACATGGCCACCAGCAACCGCGAGATATCGGGATCGACGGCCGAGTCCGCCGCCTCGAAAACCACCGCGAGCAAGCCGTGGATGAGCTGGCTGTAGCCCTCGACCACGGATTCCGGATCCAGCCGCAGGCCGCGCACCTCCTCGCGGACGCTGCGCAGCTCGTCCAGCCCATGGATGGCGTAGGCGACGCGGCTGTAGAGGCGGCTGGCGCCCGGCATGGCCCCGGCCGCGGGGTCGATCCCCGTCAGGCGCGCGCGGAACTGGCGCTCCTGCTTGAGGGCGGCCTGGCGCAATCCCGGCAGATCCCGCGCGAAGCGCCGGCCGCCGGACGCCAGATAGACGTTGGCGGCCCCGCGCTCGCGCTGGAGCGCGTGGATCAGGTTGCTCACCGCGACCACCAGGCGGCCCGTATCGAGAAGCTGCTCGAGGCCGTGGATGTCGCAGCGCTTCGAGGCGATGAGATAGTCCGCTGCCGTGCGATTGCCGGCGTCCTGCTGTGTCATGAGCCGTTCCCGGGTTGCTGGATTCCCCTGATCCGGCTAACAAGATTCACGCCAGGAGCGCCCGTTCCGGTGAGACAGGGAGTTGCGCCGGGATGCCGGCACGCAGCGCGGGGCAGGCGCGCCGTTTACGCACCAGGACGGTGCATCACAGATACGGCATCATGAGCCGGGCCACGCCGTCGCGCAGCTGCACCGGCAGCGGGCGGGCGTCCACGTCCTCCCGGGTCAGGGAGCGGGCATGGGCGATGCGCGCGTCGATGCGGCCGGCGAGATCCTGCGCCAGGGCACGGTCGAAGCACTCGACGTTGAGCTCGAAGTTCAGGCGCAGGCTGCGCGGATCCCAGTTGGAGGAGCCGATACAGGACCAGGCGTCGTCCACCACCAGCAGCTTGGAGTGGTCGAAGGGCCGGGGCGTCAGCCAGACCCGGCAGTCGTAGGCCAGGACCTGGCGGATGTGGGCCATCATGGCCCAGTGCACGAACGGCAGGTTGGACTTGGCCGGCAGCACGATGTCCACGTCGACGCCGCGGATCGAGGCGGTATTGAGGGCGGCGATCAGGGTCGCCTCCGGCAGGAAGTACGGCGTCATGATGCGGATGGATTCCCGGGCCGTGGTCACCGCGGCCTGGAAGGTCATCTGGTGGGTCATGAAGTTGTGATCCGGCCCGTCGGGGAGTCCCCGCGCCACGACCGTTCCCTCCGGCGCGATGTCCGGGAACCAGCCGGGTCCTTCCAGCCGCTCGCCCGTGGCGAACAGCCAGTCCTCGTAGAACACTTCCTGCAGATGGCGCACCACGGGCCCCTGCATGCGGAAATGGAAGTCCCGCGTGGCGCGCGGCCCGGCGTCGCGCATGTGATGGCGGCGCAGGTTCATGCCGCCGGTGAACCCGGTGGTGCCGTCCACCACCAGCAGCTTGCGGTGGTTGCGCAGGTTGATGCCCACCAGTCGCACCGGGAAGCCGGGGAAGAACCGGGCCACCGGCACCGCCTGCTGCCGTAGCACGCCCACCATGGACGGCCAGGTATAGCGCTCGCCGGCGTTGTCGATGAGCACCCGCACGGCCACCCCGCGCTCCACTGCGCGCTGGAGCGCATCGGCGAACCAGTGACCGACATGATCGTTGCCGAAGATGTAGGTCGCCAGGGTAACCGAGGTCTGCGCCCCGTCGATGGCGGCGATCATGGCCGGATAGGCCTCGTCGCCGTCGACGAGGACATCCGCGTGGTTGCCCTGGACCAGCGGCCGCGGGGCGATGCGCCCCGTGGCCCGGGCCAGGGCCTCCAGGTACTGGCCCTCGGGGCCCAGCCGGGCGCGCAGCATGTCGCCGTCACACTCGTGCTCGCGCTCGAACTCGTCCACGATCTCGCGCTGCAGCGCACTGGCGCGCCGGTTGATGCGGTTGATGCCGAACGCCAGGTACAGCACCGCGCCCAGCAGCGGCACCAGCCACAGCAGGGCGATCCACATCAGGGCGCTGCGGGAATCACGCTTGGTGAGCACTGCGTGGGCCGAGGCCACGAGCGCCAGGAACGGAGCGATGACGGCGGCGATGCTGTACCAGAAATCCATGGCGTCAGGCCTTTTTCCGCAGGGCCGCGACCGCCCGCCGGGTGCCGCGGCGAGTCATCGCCCGCCCGCCATCTATGCGCTCGCCCAGCCGTAGTCGAGCACGATGCCGACGAACACCACCCCGCCATAGACGTTGTTGTTGAGAAACGCCTGAAAGCAGCCTTCGCGGCTGCGGTCCCGGATCAGCCACTGCTGGTAGACGAACAGCAGCGTCGCCAGCGCCAGCATGACATAGTAGGCCGCGCCGAGCTCGGCACGCAGCCCCACCAGCAGCAGCGTGAACGTCATCAGCACCTGGAGCAGCCCGATCATCAGGCGGTCCTGCTCGCCGAACAGGATGGCCGTGGACTTGACGCCGATCTTCAGGTCGTCGTCACGGTCCACCATGGCGTACTGGGTATCGTAGACCGTCGCCCAGACCACGGCGGCGATATAGACCAGCCAGGCCAGCGGCGGCACGGCCCCGGCCTGCGCCGCGAAGGCCATGGGCACGGCCCAGCCGAAGGCCGCGCCCAGGTGCACCTGCGGCAGATGGGTGTAGCGCTTGGCGAATGGGTAGGTCGCCGCCAGCGCCACCGCCACCAGCGACAGTGCAATGGTGAGCGTGTTCATCAGCAGGACCAGGCCGAACGCCGCCAGGCACAGCACCACGAACAGGCCCAGGGCCTCGCGCTCGCCCACGCGGCCCTGGGCCATGGGCCGGTGGGCCGTGCGCTTGACGTGGCCGTCCACGCGACGGTCGGCAAAGTCATTGATCACGCAACCGGCGGCCCGCATGACCACCACGCCGGCGACGAACACCGTGAACACCAGCGGATCCGGGAACCCCTCGGCGGCCAGCCACAGGGCCCAGAGCATGGGCCAGAGCAGCAGGAAGTTGCCGATGGGCCGATCCAGGCGCGCCAGCCGGGCATACTGGAGCAAGCGGTCAGCAAGCCATCCGACGGTCATGGCCACGGGCTTCCTCCTCGGTGGACTCCTGCCGCGGCAAGGCGGCAGTCTGGTGGAACAACGCCGGCAAAAACACCTCGGTCACCATCAACGGCCGGCCACGGAGATAGTGAACGCGGCGGCGGCTCCAGCAACCCGCCAGCGAGCTCCCGGCGGCCGGAGCCAGGTGCCGGGCGAGCCAGTCGCCGCCGCGCAGCCGGGCGACCTCCAGGGGATCCCGCCCGCTGCCCCCGCCGCGGAAGAGCAGCTCGCCCAGCGGACGGGTCCCCAGCCCCCGGAGCACGTCGTTGCCGCCGCGCAGGGACAAGGCCGGAATCACGGTGCGGGCGAGAATCCAGGGGTGATCGTCGCAGCACAGGGCCACCTCCCGGGTCCAGACGGCCCGGCGGCACCGCAGGCCGAGACGCCAGGCCTCTTCCAGGGCGGGCCGTCGCCATCCTTGGGCCAGCGGGTGCACGCGGAAGGTCTGCGGACAGTGCCGGCGCATGCGGGCGGTGAGCGAGCCGGTTGCCACCAGCCAATCCCGGAACGGCTCGGGCACCCGCGTGCCGGGCCGTCCGTCCCGCGTGCGCCACTGGCAGAATGCATACCGCAAGAATCCCCCCGGGGGCCGGAAGAAGGGCGGGCAGTATCGCATGGCGCCCGCGACGTTGCATCCCGTCACACCTGCCCGTACCGGGCGGCCTCGCCGACCCAGCGCTGGATGAGCGCGTCCGCCCGGTCCGGTGCCTCGCGCAGCAGCCGGTCCGCAGCGCCCTGGACGCGGGGGATCAGCTCGCCGTCACGGACGAGATCGGCCACCCGCAGCTGCCAGGCCCCGGTCTGCCGGGTTCCCAACAGCTCCCCGGGGCCCCGGATCTCGAGGTCCCGGCGGGCGATCTCGAAACCGTCGCCGGACTGCCGCAGGACCGCGAGCCGGGCCCGGGCGGTGTCGGTGAGCGGGGCGTGATACAGCAGCACGCAGCTGCTCGCCGCGGCCCCGCGCCCCACCCGGCCGCGCAGCTGGTGCAGCTGGGCCAGGCCCAGGCGCTCGGGGTTCTCGATGACCATGAGGCTGGCGTTGGGGACATCCACGCCCACCTCGATGACCGTGGTGGCCACGAGGACATCGAGCTCGCCCCGGGCGAAGGCCTGCATGGCCGCGTCCTTCTCGGCGGCGCGCAGGCGCCCGTGGACCAGGCCGATGCGCCGGTCGGCCAGCGCCTCGCGCAGCTGGCCGGCGGTCTCCTCCGCGGCCTGCGCCTGGAGGGCGTCGGACTCCTCGACCAGGGTGCACACCCAGTAGGCCTGCCGGCCCTCGCGGCAGGCCTTGTCCACGCCGGCGACCACCTCGTCGCGGCGGCTGTCGGGCACGGCCACGGTGGTGACGGGACTGCGCCCCGGGGGCAGCTCGTCGATCACGGAGACATCGAGATCGGCGTAGGCGGTCATGGCCAGTGTCCGGGGGATGGGCGTGGCCGTCATGATCAGCTGGTGCGGCTGGGCGGTGCCGGTCTGGCCCTTCTCCCGCAGCGCGAGGCGCTGGTGCACCCCGAAACGGTGCTGCTCGTCCACCACCACCAGGCCCAGACGGTGGAACTGCACCTCCTCCTGGAACAGGGCGTGAGTGCCGACCACCACGCCGGTCTGCCCGTCCGCCAGCGCCTGCAGGGCCTCGCGCCGCTGGCCGGCGGCCAGGCGCCCGGACAGCCAGGTCACGGTCACGCCCAGAGGCTCCAGCCAATCGCGGAAATTGCGGAAATGCTGCTCCGCCAGGAGCTCGGTGGGCGCCATGATCGCCGCCTGGAAGCCCGTCTCCACGCAGCGCAGGGCGGCCAGCGCCGCGATCACCGTCTTGCCGGAGCCCACGTCGCCCTGCACCAGGCGCAGCATGGGCGCGCGCCGCGCCATGTCCTCCGCTGTCTCCCGGTTGACCCGCTCCTGGGCGGCCGTGAGCGCGAACGCCAGCGAGTCCATGAACGCCGCCACCAGCCGGCCCGTACCCCGGAGAACCGGCGCCGCGGCGCGCTCGCGGAGCGCGTGGCGCTGCCGGCGCAGGGTCAGGTGATGGGCCAGCAGCTCCTCGATGACCAGCCGCCGGCGGGCGGGATGATCCGATGCCATCAGGTGCACGGGGTCGCCGTCCGCGGGTGGCCGGTGCAGGGTGGTGACGGCCTCGGCGAATCCCGGAACCCCCAGGGTTTCCCGGAGGTCCCCGGGCAGCAGCTCCTCCGGCGGCGAGGCCGCGAGCAGCGCCAGCGCCCGGTCCACCAGGCGCCGCAGTGCCGTCTGGTTCAGGCCCTGGGTGGTGGGATAGACCGGCAGGAGACCGTCGCCGGCGTCGTCGCCGGCGCTGTCGCGCTCGATCTCCGGGTGCACCATCTGCAGGCCCCCGGGGCCCTCGCGCACCTCGCCGAAGCAGCGCACCCGGGTGCCGCGAGCCAGCCGTTGCTGCTGGCTCGGGTGATAATGGAAGAAGACCAGGGTCAGCGCCCCCGTACCGTCGGTGAGACGGCACACCAGGCGGGACCGGCGCCCCTGGACGATCTCGGTGAGCTCCACGGTCCCCGCCGTGAGCGCCTGCATCCCGGGCCGCAGCTCGCCGAGCCGGCGCACGCGGCTGCGGTCCTCGTAGCGCAGGGGCAGATGCAGAAGCAGATCGCGCACGGTGGCGACGCCGAGCTGCCCCAGGCGCTCGGCCTGGCGCTCGCCGACGCCGTGCAGGCTGGTAACGGGCCGGCCCAGGGCCTCCTTGTCGACTTGGGCCGGCACCCGCGTCAGCCCCGGGTGCGCACCAGGACGGCGTCCATCTCGACGCCCGCGCCCTTGGGCAGGCTGGCGACCCCCAGGGCCGCACGCGCCGGATACGGCTCGTTGAAGCGCTCTTCCATCATCTCGTTAACCAGGCCGAAGTTACCGAGGTCGGTGAGATAGATGTTGAGCTTGACGATATCGGCCAGGCCGGCGCCGGCCGCATCGCAGACGGCTTCCAGATTGGCGAACACCTGCTCGACCTGGGCCCGGATGTCGCCGCGCACCAGGTCCATGCTCTCCGGCTCCAGCGGAATCTGGCCGGACAGGTAGACCGTGTCACCCGCGCGTACGGCTTGCGAATAGGGGCCAATGGCGGACGGTGCTCGATCCGTCTGGATCACTTCCCGCGTCATGGTGGTTTTCCTCTCCTCTTTCGGGCAATCGCCTCCAAAGGTATCAGAAAGGCGCAGGCAGTGGCGCGCCCGAACGCGCCGTCAGTCGTCGCCGCTGTCGAAGCCGACCAGCACCGGGTCATGATCGGAGGAGCGGAACGGCTGCCCGCGCGCACCGCCGCCCGCCGCCATCCGCCCGTCATAGGCCAGGGCTGCCGGTTCGTCGGCGTTGATGTGCCACGCCGCGGCCCCGCGGACACGGCTGCGCATGCTGTCGTTCGCCAGGGCGTAGTCCAGCCTGCCGGCGGCCTCGCGGTAGACGTACGTATAGCCGTCACCGGCGCCGGCATGGCCGCCGACCAGGTCGGTGAAGCCGGCCTCGGCGAGAGCCCGCATGGGCGCTTCCCCGGGGTAGCTGTTGAAATCGCCCAGCAGCAGGATGTCGTCGATATCGTGCCGGCGGGCCTGCTCCCGGACGAAGTCCACCAGGGCGCGGGCCTGCTCGGTCCGCCGCTGATTCCAGCAGCCTTCCCCCGTGTCCACGTCGCCGTGCTCGGGGCAGCGGGTCTTGGACTTGAAGTGCACGGCCGCCGCCAGGAACGCCCGCCCGCCGGGCGGCCGGAACACCGCCGCCTGGGGCGGGCGGTCGTGGACCGGCGCGCCGTCGCGGAACGGGCCGGCCACCAGCTCCAGGCGCTGCGGCCGGTACGCCAGGCCGGCGCGAATGGCGTCGCCGCCGGGGTCGCCACCCCGGACGACGCGGTAGGCGCGGCCGTCGGCCGCAGGCGCGGGGCCCCCGACCAGATCGGCCAGCGCACGCGCATCGTTCTCCACCTCGGCCAGGGCGAGCAGGTCCGCATCCAGCCTGGCCAGGGCGGCGCGCAGGCGCTGGCGCTGACGCGCCCGTGCCCGCCGATCGGCGGCCCCGCGCTCGCCGGTGGTGACGAAGTAGTTCTGCACGTTGAACGCCGCGGCCCGAAGATCGCCGCCGACCGGTCCGGGACGGCGGGGGCGCGGGTTCGCGGCGCGGAACGACGGCGGCGTGACCGGATGGATGCGCCAACGGTCGAATGCGTGGGTGAGAATACCGGTCACCCCGCGCACGCGGTCGCCGGCGCGCCGGGTGCCACTGTCGGGATCGAGGTACGGCACCGGATCGGGATGGGTGGCGTAGCTGCCGTCGTCCAGCAGCAGCACGTTCTCCGGTTGCTCGCCGCTGCGTCGGCGCACGAGCCGCTCGGGGGCCAGGGCCAGGGTGCCGAAACGCCCCAGGCGCTGGTTGCCCGTGACCACGAGCTCGCCGGAGTGGCGCACCAGCAGCCCCTCCATGCGCGAGCCCTTGCCCCGATCCGGCGTGCCCTCCAGCACGACCGGCTCGGGACGGCCACCGCCGCCGCACTGGTGGACGGCCTCCACGTGGCCGACCTGCGGTCGACCGTGGAAGCGGTCCGTGGTCCCGCGCACCTGCAGCCGCGCCCCGCGCCGGACCCGGCGCCGTTCGGCGTCGTCGAGCCCGGGCGCATAGACGAACAGCGCCGCGGGCTCGCCCCGGGCGTCGGCGGCCTGCAGGAAGAAGCCGTTCAGGGCGTTGTCGCCCAGGAACGTCGCGGTCACCGTGCCCGCGACGGTGACCCGCTCGTGCGGCGCCAGCGCACCGTCGCCGTATCCGGCGGCCGCGGCCAGCGAGACCGGCTGGTCAAGACAGGGGTCGGCGGCATCGCCGAAGGCGAGATACGCCACCAGAAGGGTCAGCAGGCCGGCCGTCCAGAGCACGTCCCTGCGCAGCAGCCAGCGCCTCATTCACACCTCACCGCTCGGGCACCTCCCGGGCCTGTCAGTGATCCCTCAGCCCTTCACCCGGGTGATGCGCAGCACGCTGTTGAGCACGCGCAGGCGCCGCATGATGCGGGCGAGGTGTCGTCGCCCCTTGACCGCGATGCTGAAGTTGATGGTGGCGATCATGCCCTCGCGCTCGTCCACGGAGACATTGAGGATGTTGCCCTCGCTCTCGGAGATGGTCGCCGCCACGCCGGCCAGCACGCCGCGCTCGTTGACCACGTCGACGCGCACAGGCACGGAGAAGTCGCGGTCGATCTCCGGCTCCCACTGGACGTCCAGCCACTTCTCCGGGTGCTTGCGGTACTCGTGGAGATTCTTGCAGTCCTGCAGGTGCACCACCATGCCGCGGCCGGAGCTGGCGAAGCCGATGATCGGATCACCGGGAATGGGGTTGCAGCAGCGCGCGAAGGTGACCACCGCGCCCTCGGTGCCCCGGATGGTCAGCCGCTGGCGGTCGCCGTCGTCGGACTCGACCACGTCGTCCGAAAGCCCCGCCAGGTGGCGCGCCGCCAGCCAGGGCATGCGCCGCCCCAGGCCGATGTTCTCCAGCAGGCCCTCCAGGGTCTCGAAGCCCTGGGCCGCCAGGCCGCGCTCCATCTGCTCGGGCGGGATCTGGTCCAGCTCCAGGGACACGCTCTCCAGCGCCTGCTCCAGCAGGCGCCGCCCCAGGCTGATGGCTTCCTCGTGGCGCAGGTTCTTGAGGGAATGCCGGATCGCCGAGCGCGCCTTGGCGGTGACGACGAAATCCAGCCAGGCGGGGTTGGGCCGCGCCCCCGGCGCGGTGATGATATCAATGGTCTGGCCGGTCTCGAGTTGGGTGCGCAGGGGCACGAGGCGCTTGTCCACCTTGGCCGCCAGGCAGGTGTCACCGATATCCGAGTGCACGGCGTAGGCGAAGTCCACCAGCGTCGCCCCCCGGGGCATCTCCATGATGTCGCCGCTGGGCGTGAACACGTAGACCTCGTCGGGGAACAGGTCGATCTTGACGTTCTCGATGAACTCCAGCGGGTTGCCGGCGTTCTTCTGCATCTCCAGCAGATCCTTGACCCACTCCCGGGCCCGGCTCTGGGCGGTGTTCTGGGCGGCCTCGCCGGCCTTGTACATCCAGTGCGCGGCCACGCCCATCTCGGCCACCCGGTGCATCTCGGTGGTGCGGATCTGCACCTCGATCTGGATGCCCTGCGGCCCCCAGAGCGTGGTGTGCAGGGACTGGTAGCCGTTGCTCTTGGGGATGGCGATGTAGTCCTTGAAACACCCGGGCACCGGCTTGTAGAGGCCGTGCAGGGCCCCAAGCACGCGATAGCAGGAGTCCACAGAATCGACAATGACGCGGAAGCCGTAGACATCCAGGACGGCATTGAAGCCCTTGCGGTCGCCCACCTCGCCGCGCATCTTCTGGTAGATGCTGTAGAGGTGCTTCTCGCGGGACTCCAGGGTGGCCTCGATGCCCACTTCCGCGAGCCGCCCCTGGAGGGCGTCGCGCACCTTGCCGACCACCGCCTTCTGGTTGCGGCGCGCCTTGCGCACCTGGGCCTTGATCACCCGGCAGCGCATGGGGTGGATGGCGGCGAAACAGAGGTCTTCCAGCTCGATGCGGACGTTGTTGATGCCCAGGCGATTGGCGATGGGGGCGTAGATATCCAGGGTCTCGCGCGCGATGCGGCGCCGCTTGTGGGGCGGCATCACCCAGACGGTGCGCATGTTGTGCAGGCGGTCGGCGAGCTTGATGATGATGACCCGGATGTCCCGGGACATGGCCATCATCATCTTGCGGAAGTTGGCCGCCTGGGCCTCGGCCTTGCTCTCGAACTGGATCTGCGTGAGCTTGGACACGCCGTCGACGAGCTCGGCGACCTCCTCGCCGAAATCCTCGGCGATGTGCTCCTTGGCGGTGGGGGTGTCCTCGATGACGTCATGGAGGATGGCGGCGACGATGCTCTGGTAGTCCAGGCGCATCTCGCCCAGGACCTTCGCCACCGCCACGGGATGGGTGATGTAGGGCTCGCCGGACAATCGCCGCTGCCCGTCGTGGGCGCTGGCGCCGAACTGGTAGGCGCGGTAGACCGTCTGGACCTGCTCCGGCTCCAGGTACGTCTCCAGCAACGAACACAACTCGCTGACCCGGCGACCCGGATCGGTCCCGGTCTGCGTGGCCTCCGCAGGGAGCGGGTCAGCGTGTGCCAAGGATCACCTCACGTTTCGTCCGGCAGCTCGTCCGGAATCTCCGGCATGGGCGGGGCCTGGGTCTCGGCGACCGCCTGGTACTCGGCCTGGAGATCCTCCTCCAGGATGGAGGCCCCCACGTGGCCGCCCGCGATCTCGCGCAGCGCCAGCACCGTGGGCTTGTCGTTCTCCAGGGGCACCCGCGCGTCGACGCCGTGGGCCAGCTGGCGGGCGCGCTTGGATGCAACCAGGACCAGTTCGAACCGGTTGTCGACGTTTTCGAGGCAGTCCTCGACAGTAACACGTGCCATGGGGTCTTGACTCCCTGATCAAAATAGACTTCCGCAAACCCTAGTGTACCTGAAACGCACGGTCACGTGCGCCCCCGCACTGTATTCAGACAGCGCCGGCACCGGGCAAGTTGCACCAGGGTGCTAGCGTGCGCCTCAGCCCAGCAGGTCCTGCAGGGTATCGCCGAGACGCTCCTGCTGGGCGGCCAGCCGCAGGCGCCGGGCCCGCGCGATGGCCACCAGCTCCTCCAGGGCGTGGCCGAACGCGTCGTTGACCACCAGGTAATCGTACTCGTGGTAGTGGGACATCTCGCTCTGGGCCTCCCGCAGGCGGCGCGCGATCACGTCCTCGCTGTCCTTGCCCCGGGCGCGCAACCGCCGTTCCAGCTCCCGCCGCGAAGGCGGCAGGATGAACACGGACACCGCATCCGGCAGCGCCGCGCGTACCTGCTGCGCTCCCTGCCAGTCGATCTCCAGGATGACGTCGGTGCCGACCTCCAGCTGCTCCTCGACACTGCTGCGGGCGGTGCCGTAGGCATTGCCGAACACCCGCGCGTGCTCCAGGAAGTCGCCGGCGGCTGCCATGGCCTCGAAGGCCTCGGCATCCACGAAGTGGTAGTCGACGCCGTCGACCTCGCCGTCGCGGCGCGGCCGGGTCGTATGGGACACGGAGATGCTCAGCCCCGGAATGGTGTCCACCAGCGCCTTGACGAGGCTGGTCTTGCCGGCCCCCGACGGGGCCGAGATGATGTACAGGGTGCCGGTCATGGACGGCCTACTCCAGATTCTGGATCTGCTCGCGCATCTGCTCGATGAGCACTTTCATGTCCACGGAGGCATTGGTCGTCTCCAGGGCGGCCGACTTGGAGCCCAGGGTATTGGCCTCGCGGTTGAGCTCCTGCATGAGAAAGTCCAGGCGGCGCCCGATGGGCTCGCTTCTGCCCAGGACCTCGGCAATCTCCTGGACGTGTGCCTCGAGCCGGTCCAGCTCCTCGGCAACATCGGCCCGCTGGGCGACGTAGACCAGCTCCTGCTCCAGCCGCCCGGGATCGGCGGGCTGCTCCAGCTCCGCCAGCCGCGCCTCCAGCTTCTCCCGCCAGCGCTGGTTGAGCTCCGGCAGGCGATCGCGGATGGTCGCCGCGATGCTTGCCAGCTGCTCCGCCCGGTCCCGGATCATGGCCGCCAGGCGCTCGCCCTCGCGCTCGCGGGTGGCCACGAATCCCTCCAGGGCCTCGTCCAGCAGGCTCAGCGCCGCGGCCTGCACCGGCTCCAGGTCCGGGCGCGTATCCACGACAACCCCGGGCATGCGCAGGAAGTCCGTGGCCGGAATGGACGCCGCGCCGTGCAGGCGGACGTTGAGCTCCCGGGTGGCCGCCAGCAGCTGGTCGACATAGTCCCAGTTCACCTGCACCCCGGAGGCGGCCACCGCTGGCTCGAAGCGCAGGGTGCACTCGACCTTGCCGCGGGCGAGGCGCTGGCCGATCCGCTCGCGCACCTCCGGCTCCAGCCCCCGGAGCTCCTCGGGCAGGCGCGGATGCACGTCCAGGTAGCGATGGTTGACCGAGCGCAGCTCCCAGCTCAGCCGCCCCCAGTCTGCCCGGGTCTCGCGTCGGTCGAAGGCGGTCATGCTGCGTGCCATGCTGCACTCTCCGGTAGGCGCCCGCGCGGGGGGCGTGAAAGCGGCCATGGTACCCATTACCGGCCGGGGGAAAAACCGCTGCCGGGCGACGCTGCCGCGCGGTGTGTTATCCTGCCGCGCCTGCGGTCACCGGCTACCCGGACGCCACCGGCGCCGTCGCCGGACCGCTGTTCGCCGCACACCCAACCCGGAGACATGCGCATGCGCCCCAGCGGCCGACAGCCCGACGAGCTACGCCCCGTTCGACTCACACGCCGGTTCACCAAGCACGCCGAGGGCTCGGTTCTGGTGGAATTCGGCGACACCCGCGTGTTGTGCACGGCCTCGGTGGAGGACAACGTCCCCGGCTTCCTGCGCGGCAAGGGCCAGGGCTGGGTCACGGCGGAGTACGGCATGCTGCCGCGGTCCACCGGGTCGCGCATGGGCCGCGAGGCCGCCCGCGGCAAGCAGCAGGGGCGTACCGTGGAGATCCAGCGCCTGATCGGCCGCTCCCTGCGCGCCGGTATCGACATGCAGGCGCTGGGCGAGCGCAGCGTGGTCATCGACTGCGACGTGCTGCAGGCCGACGGCGGCACCCGCACGGCGGCGATTACCGGCGGCTACGTCGCCCTGGCCGACGCCATGGCAGCGCTGGTCGACAAGGGGGCGCTGCGTTTCAACCCGCTGCACGGGCAGATCGCGTCCGTGTCCGTGGGCATCTACCGGGGCACGCCGGTGCTGGACCTGGACTACCTGGAGGACAGCGAGGCGGAGACGGACATGAACGTGGTGATGAACGACGCCGGCGCCTTCATCGAGATCCAGGGCACGGCGGAAGGCCACGCCTTCCGCCGGGACGAGCTCAACGCCATGACGGCGCTGGCCGAGCAGGGCATCGGCGAGCTGATCGCCCGGCAGCGGGAGGCGCTGGAGGGGGACTGATGGCACGCATCATCTTCGCCAGCAACAATACCGGCAAGGTCGGCGAGGTCGCGGAGCTGGTCCGGCCGGCCGGCCATGACGTCATCCCGCAGTCCGAGTACCTGGTGCCGGAGGCGGAGGAGACCGGACGCACCTTCGTGGAGAACGCCCTGATCAAGGCGCGCAATGCCTGCGAGCACACCCGCCTGGCGGCCATCGGCGACGACTCCGGCCTGGAGGTGGACGCCCTGGACGGCGAGCCGGGCATCCACTCGGCCCGCTACGCCGGCGAGCACGGCGACGACGAGGCCAACAACAGCCTGCTCCTCGCGGAGCTCGCCGGCATCCCGGCGCAAGAGCGCACGGCACGTTTCCGCTGCGTTATGGTCTACCTCCGGCACGCGGACGACCCGGCCCCGCTGATCTGCCAGGGGGTGTGGCAGGGGCACATCCTGGAGGCGCCGCGCGGTGCCGGCGGCTTCGGCTACGATCCGGTGTTCTGGGTGCCCGGGGAAGGCTGCAGCGCCGCCGAGCTGCCCGCCGCGACCAAGAACGAGCTCAGCCACCGGGGCCAGGCCCTGCGGGCGCTGGTCGAGGCCCTGCGCGGGGAGCGCGACTAGCGCCGCAGGAGCGACGTGAGTCGCGACCTTCCAGGCAACGTGATGCCCCCTGGAACGTCGCGGCTGAAGCCGCTCCCACATTCGCCGGCATCATGCCACCCGGGGACGGTGTGGGAGGGGCTTCAGCCTCGACCATAAAATCCGGACACTCTGGTAGGTCGCGACTGACGTCGCTCCTACGGCCCCGTGGACCCGATGCGCCCGGAGATGTCCAGCGGGTTGGGGCTGAAGCACCTTCCGCAGGCGCGGCACAGCCGGCCGCCAACGGCTGTAGGAGCGGCTTCAGCTGCGACATTGCCAGGGCATCGGATGGACCGGAACGTCGTGCCGCCGGGCCCGAGATACGTTGGTAGACGGACATCCTCGGCCGCCCGCTGCCGGAAGCGCCGCGCCATCAACGCCCCGAAGAGAGGTTCACGAATCGGCCATGACCGCCATGCAGACCCCGCCCCTCGGCCTCTACGTGCATCTCCCCTGGTGCGTGCGCAAGTGTCCGTACTGCGACTTCAACTCCCACGCGGCGCCGGAGCAGCTCCCGGTGGAGACCTATCTGGCGGCGCTGCGGGCGGACCTGGACCGCGAGCTGGAGCGCGCCGGCGGACGCACCATCGCCTCGGTATTCATCGGCGGCGGCACGCCCAGCCTGTTCCCGCCGGAAGCGGTGGGGCGCGTGCTGGACTGGCTGGCGCCGCACCTGGAAGCCGGGGCGGAGATCACCCTGGAGGCCAACCCGGGCACCCTGGAACAGGGGCGGTTCGCCGCGTTCCGCTCGGCAGGGGTGAACCGGCTGTCCATCGGCGTGCAGAGCTTCGATCCGGCGCGCCTGGAGGCGCTGGGCCGCATCCACGGCCCCGACGAGGCCCGCCGGGCCGTCGAGGCGGCGCATGCGGCCGGCTTCACCACCTTCAACGTCGACCTGATGTTCGCCCTCCCCGGCCAGACGCCGGCGGCAGCGCTGCAGGATGTCGCCGAGGCGGTACGCCTGGGGGCGCCGCACATCTCCCACTACCAGCTCACCATCGAGCCCAACACGGTGTTCTACAGCCACCCGCCGGCGCTGCCCGACGAGGACACCGCCTGGGCCATGCAGCAGGCCTGCGATGAGCACCTCCGGGGCCAGGGGCTGCGCCGCTACGAGGTCTCCGCGTGGGCCCGGCCCGGACACGCCTGCCGGCACAACCTCAACTACTGGGCATTCGGCGACTACCTGGCCATCGGTGCCGGCGCCCACGGCAAGATCAGCGATGCCGCTACCGGCACGATCCGGCGCTACCGCAAGGTCAAGGTGCCGGCCCTGTACATGGACCGCGCCCGCAACGGCCGCGCCGAGGCCGAAGCCTGGCCGCTGCCCGTCGCCGAGCGCCCCCTGGAATTCCTGATGAACGCCCTGCGCCTGGAGCAGGGGTTCACGCCGGAGCTGTTCGCTGACCGCACCGGCATGGACTACACGGCGGTCGCCTCCGGGGTGGCGCAGGCCGTCGCCGACGGCCTGCTGGAAGACGCCGACGGCCGCATACGCACCACCACCACCGGGCACGCGCATCTCGACACGCTGCTGCAGCGATTCCTCCCGGAGACGTCATGATTCACGAGACCACCGTGGAATGCCCCTATTGCGGCGAGCCCTTCACCACCGCCGTGGACTGCTCCGCGGGCGACCAGCGGTACGTGGAGGACTGCCAGATCTGCTGCCGGCCCATCGAGTTCGTGGTGGCCACGGACACCGCCGGCGAGCTCCTGGATGTCACCGTCCTGCGGGACGACGACTGACTCCGGTCGCGGGCCCTCGCGGCCGCCGCGAAAAGTTTGCCCGCCCTGAGTAGACGCGGAGGCGATCCGCATTTATATAACAGGGCATGAGCGACTACCATCCCATCGCATGCGAGACCTATGCGGCCCTGGAGATCGCCATCGTCCAGGGCACGCGCCTGCGCATGGGCTGGCAGAGCCCGGACGGACACTGGCACCTGGAGGCCCTGCTGCCGGTGGATCTGCGCAGCCGCGACCACGCCGAGTTCCTGATCGCCCAGCGCAGCGTCGGTCGCCCGCTGGAGATCCGCCTGGACCGGATCCGGCGCTTCCGCCCGCTGTAGCGGCGCCGCCGGCGGCGAGGACATCGCCCCTACCAGAACGCCATCTGGTGCCCGGCCTCCGTCGTCTCCCGCGCTTCCAGCCCCGCGGCGATGACGCCGAGCAGACGCACGGCGCGCCGGCGCACGTCGGTCTCCTCCAGCAGGACGTCCAGTACCGGCATCATGTCCTCGGCCTCGCGGATCGCCATCCGGCTGGTCCGGCGCCGGGTAATGAGCTCGAAGTCGGCGTACTTGACCTTCAGGGTCAAGGTTCGTGCCTGTAGTTGCTTCGCCGCCAGGCCGGCCGCCACCTTCGCCGCCAGCGGCTCCAGGGCCGCACGCATGTCGGCCCGGGCGGCCAGGTCCCGCGGGAAGGTGTTCTCCGCGCCCACGGACTTGCGCTCGCGCACCGGCTGCACGGGCCGCTCGTCCACCCCGCGGGCGATGCCGTAGTAGAACGGCGCGCGCTTGCCGAAGGCCTGCTGGAGGTCCGCCAGATCCCACCGCCGCAGATCCGCGCCGGTATGAATGCCCAGCGCCTGCATGCGCGCCTCGGTGGCCCGGCCGACCCCGTGGAACCGGCCCACGGGCAGGGCGGCCACGAAGGCCTCACCCTGGTCCGGAGGAATCACGGCCAGCCCGTCCGGCTTTTCCAGGTCGGACGCCTGCTTGGCCAGGAACTTGTTGTAGGACACCCCGGCCGACGCCGTCAGGCCGGTGCGCTCCCGGATCGCCCGGCGCAGGGCCGCCGCGATGCGGGTCGCGGAGCCGTCGAAGCCCGGCGTTTCGGTGACATCCAGGTAGGCCTCGTCCAGGGACAGGGGCTCCACCAGGTCGGTGTACTCGGCGAGGATGGCACGGATCTCCCGGGAGACGGCGCGATAGACCTCGAAGCGCGGGCGCATGAACACGGCATCCGGGCACAGGCGCACCGCCCGGGCCGCGGGCATGGCGGAGTGGATGCCGAAACGGCGGGCCTCGTAGCTCGCCGCCGCCACGACGCCCCGCCCCTGGGGCGAGCCGCCCACCAGCACCGGCAGCCCGCGCAGCGCGGGGTCGTCCCGCTGCTCCACGGACGCGTAGAAGGCGTCCATGTCCACGTGGATGATCTTGCGCACCGTCGCCGTCATGGTGGTGATTCTACCGCGCCGCGGCATTGCACGGGGCCCGTCGAGTGCGGCAACCGTGGCAGAATGCGGGCATGGAATCACCACGAGCGCATGCCGATGCCCTCGCCCGGCTCCACGACGTGGTCGGCGACGGCGGCTGGATTGCCGGCGAGGCGCGATCGCCGTACCTGCGGGAGTGGCGCGGCCTGTACCGCGGCGAGGCCGCCGCCGTGCTGGCGCCGGCGTCCACCGACGAGGTCGCCCGGGTCATGGCCATCTGTCATGCAGCGGGGATCGGGGTCGTCCCGCAGAGCGGCAACACCGGCCTGTGCGGGGGTGCGGCGCCGGACGCCGCGGGCACGCAGGTCCTGCTCAGCATGCGCCGCATGCGGCGCATCCGGGCCGTGGACACCCGCGACGACACGCTCACCGCCGAGGCGGGCTGCATTCTCGCGGATGTCCAGCGGGCGGCAGCCGGCGTGGACCGGCTGTTCCCGCTCAGCCTGGCGGCCGAGGGCAGCTGCATGCTGGGCGGCAATCTGGCCACCAACGCCGGCGGCATCAACGTCCTGCGATACGGCAACGCCCGCGACCTCTGCCTGGGGCTGGAGGTGGTCCTGGCGGACGGCCGCGTATGGCACGGCCTCTCCGGGCTGCGCAAGGACAACAGCCGCTACGACCTGCGCGACCTGTTCATCGGCTCCGAGGGGACGCTGGGCATCATCACGGCCGCGGTCCTGCGCCTGTTCCCCCGGCCGCAGCAGGCCGTGACCGCGCTGCTGGCACTGGACGACCCCGAGGCCGCGACCCGCCTGCTACCGATCCTCCGGCAGGCCAGCGGCGACACCGTCACGGCCTGCGAGATCATGAGCCGCACCAGCCTGTCCATGGCCACGGACAATGTCCCCGGCTGCCGGGATCCGTTCGCCGAGGCCCACCCCTGGTACCTGCTGGTGGAGCTCACCACGCCGCGGGCCGGCGACGACCTGCGCACGGCCCTGGAGGCGATGCTGGCGACCGAGCTGGAGGCGGGGCGCCTCCGGGATGCGGTACTCGCCGAGTCGCTGGAACAGGCCCGCGCCCTGTGGCATCTGCGCGAGAGCATCCCCGAAGGCCAGACCCGGGACGGTGCCAGCATCAAGCACGACATCTCGGTAGCCGTCGCCCGGGTACCGGAATTCCTGCAGCAGGCGACCGCCCGGGTGGAAGCCCTGGTGCCCGGCGTGCGCGTGTGCCCGTTCGGCCACCTGGGCGACGGCAATATCCATTTCAACCTGTCCCAGCCCCCCGACATGCCGGCGGAGGCCTTCCGGGCCCGCTGGGATGAATGCAATCGCGTCGTGCACGACGTGGTCACCGCCATGAACGGCTCCATCGCCGCCGAGCACGGGGTCGGCCAGCTCAAGGTGGCGGAGCTGGAGCGGCTCAAGGACCCGGTGGAGCTGGAGCTCATGCGCGGCGTCAAGGGCGCGCTGGATCCCCGCGGCATCCTCAATCCGGGGAAGGTCCTGCGCTGACGCGGAGCCGCCCCGCCAAGGGCGCCGGCAGCGGGCAGACCCTGGCCGCCTGCACTATGCTTGGAAGAGTGGGGGACGGAGACGGGTCGCCATGACGCACAACCGCAATGCCGAGGTTTCCTTTGACGAATGGCGGGATCTCGCACGGACGGACCCGGAGGCCTTCGAGGCCCGTCGGCGGGCGGCCGTCGCCGAGGCCATCGCCCTGGCGCCGGCGGATCGCCGCCAGCGCCTGGAGCGCCTGCAGTGGCGCATCGACCGGGAACGGGAGCGCTACCGCGACCCGCTCGCCGCGTGTGCACGACTGTCGTGCATGATGTGGGAGAGCGTGCACGGGCCCGGCGGCCTGGTGGAGCACATCCGTCACCTGGATGCACGCTGGTCCGGACGCAGCACGCGGGACCTGCCCACCGCCCGGCTGCTGCCGTTCCCGGGGCGACAGCGCGCCGCGAGCCGCGACGGCAGTCGCCCGTAGGTTTCCCGGGACAAGCTTGTCATCCGCCGGGACGAACGGTATGATCCGCCACCTTACTGACACCCGCGCCGGCATCCCTCGGTCTCGGCGCCCATCAAGGCAGGTCATGCGGTCATGAAAAAGGACATCCATCCGAACTATCGGGAAGTCGTGTTCCAGGACATCGCCTCCGATTTCTCGTTCGTGACGCGGTCCACCGTGCGCACGGACGAGACCATCACCTGGGAGGACGGCAAGGAATATCCGCTGGTCAAGGTGGAAGTCTCCAGCAACAGCCACCCCTTCTACACCGGCAAGCAGCGCGTGCTCACCAGCGGCGGCCGCGTGGACCGGTTCAAGCAGAAGTACGGCCGGCTCGGCAAGACCCGGCAGTAACCGCCGGCAGCACCGGCGTCCGGAGCCCGTTTGCCCCGAAAGACCCGCGTCTGCGACGCGGGTCTTTTGCGTTGCAGCAACACAATCGCCTGCCGTGGATGTCGCGGAAACGGAGATGGCCTCATGATCGCTTCTAGTTTTTATATTTTCTCCGATTTTCCCTAACTTATCCCGTTTCTCCCCGCATTCTTCCCCGGCTCCTGCTTTGCTGTTACTATCGGCGCGATTCAGTCGCAGGACCCAGGTCTGTGCGCATGCGCGAACGGCGCATCAGCTGCCTGGTGACGGCAACGAAAACGCGGGACCCAGGTCTGCAGACGGCGGAAGCCCGTTCTCCGCCCGCTGGAGCCCTCGTCCCTTGACCCGGCAACCGATGCGACAGTGCGGCGTCCGCGCCGACGGCACGGGCAGCGCCACGGCCGCCCGTAGAGACGAGGAGTACATCGAATGTCGAAGCACACTGTGACGCTCACGGACAACGCCACCGGAAAGAGCCTGGAGCTTCCGGTCCGCGAGGGCACGCACGGCCCCACAGCAATAGACATCAAGTCTCTCTACGGGGAGCTCGGGCAGTTCACCTATGACGCCGGCTTCACTTCCACGGCCAGCTGCCGCAGCGACATCACCTTCATCGATGGCGACCAGGGCACGCTGCTCTACCGCGGCTACCCCATCGAGCAGCTCGCGGACAAGAGCAGCTTCCTGGAGGTGTCCTATCTGCTCCTGTACGGCGAGCTGCCGAACACCGGGGAGCTGGACACCTTCACCGATTCCATCACCCGGCACACCATGGTCAACGAGAGCCTGAAGAACTTCTTCAACGGCTTTCACTACAACGCCCACCCCATGGCCATGCTGACCGCGGTGGTCGGCTCGCTGTCCGCCTTCTACCACGACAGCATCGACATCAACGATCCCGCCAGCCGCGACCTGTGCGCGCAGCGGATCATCGCCAAGATGCCCACCATCGCCGGGGCGGCGTTCAAGCACTTTGTCGGCGAGCCGTTCGTGTACCCCAAGAACCACCTGAGCTACAGCGGCAACCTGCTGAACATGCTCTTCTCCCGCCCGTCGGAGGAGTACAAGGTCAATCCGGTGGCGGAGAAGGCGCTGGACCAGCTGCTGATCCTCCACGCCGACCACGAGCAGAACGCCAGCACGTCCACCGTGCGCCTCGCCGGCAGCACCGGGACCAACCCGTTCGCCGCCGTCTCCGCCGGCTGCGCAGCGCTCTGGGGGCCGGCGCACGGGGGCGCCAACGAGGCCGTGCTGCGCATGCTCGAGGAAATCGGCGACGTACGGAACGTGAACAAGTTCATCCAGAAGGCCAAGGACAAGGACGACCCCTTCCGCCTGATGGGCTTCGGCCACCGCGTCTACAAGAACTACGATCCCCGCGCCACCATCATCCGGGACACCTGTCACGAGGTGCTCCAGGAGATGGGCATGGCCAACGATCCGCAGCTGGAGCTGGCGGTCAAGCTGGAAGAGATCGCCCTGCAGGACGAGTACTTCGTCGAGCGCAAGCTGTACCCGAACGTGGACTTCTACTCCGGGCTGATCTACCGGGCCCTGGGCATTCCCATGTCGTTCTTCACCGTACTCTTCGCCCTGGGCCGCACCCCGGGCTGGGTGGCCCAGTGGATGGAGATGGTCTCGGACCCGGAACAGCGCATCGGCCGGCCGCGCCAGCTGTACACCGGCGCCGCCAAGCGGGACTACGTGCCGCTGGACCAGCGCTGAGGCGCAGCCGCGGAGGGGTCAGCCTCCGGCCACCGGAATCGCCAGATCGTCATCCACGTCGCCGACGAGCAGCGCCTCCACCGCCTGCACGTTGGCCCGCGCCATGGGCTGGCCGTCCACGTGGCTCAGTGGCGGCTGGCGCAGGCCGGCGACGGTGAACACGGTCATGTCCACGCGGTTGCCGCCGGCGAGGAAGCGGTACACCGGCAGCGTGACCCAGGCATCGCGCCGGAAGCGCAGGCGGCGTTCCGTCGGCTCGAAGGGAATGCCGTGGTCCATGAAGAAGACATCGAGCTCCTCGGGCGTGTCCGCGAACACGTGCAGGCTGACCTCCGACCACTCCCCGGCAGTGCCGTCGAGCACCGCCCCCACCAGGCGCGGCCGGAAACGCGCGAAGAAGTGCATGGCGTCCCGGGCGGTCTCCCGGAGCTCCCGCAGCCGCGCCACCTGGGCCTCGCCCTGGAACAGCCGTTGGTAGTCGGCGACCGCTTCCTGGATCTCACGATTGCGGGGCATGTTCTGGGTTGACGGCGCCCCCAGCCGATCCGCGGCCTTGCGCTTGGCCTGGAAGTAGTCGCGAACCCCCTCGTCGACCATGATGCGGGCCGCCTCCAGGGTGAGCCGCTGCCTCATGCGCTGATCCCGGGGTGTCCCCTGCTTGGCCATGACCGCCTCCTGCCGTAGCGTCGTGTTCAGAACAGGGGTGATCCGTCCGCGTCGCCGTCACCCCCGCCGCTGCCGGAGGCACCCGTCTCCTCCTCGGGCACCTCCCCGGAGCGGAATGTCTCGAAAATGGCATCCGGATTGCTGGCATCGGTCACCAGCCCGGACTCGGGGTCGATCCGCACGGTTACCAGCCCCGACGGCCGCGAGACACTCTCCTCGGGGAGGCCTTCCAGCGCCGGACCCATGTAATCCATCCATATGGGCAGCGCCGCGCGGGCGCCGGTTTCACCGGGGCCCATGCTGCGCGACTGATCGAAGCCGACCCAGGCCGTGGTCACCAGGTGCGCGTTGTAACCGGCGAACCAGGCATCCTGGAGCTCGTTGGTGCTCCCCGTCTTGCCCGCCAGATCGTCCCGGCCCAGGCGCCGGGCCGCACGCCCGGTGCCCTGGCGGATCACGTCCTGGAGCATGCTGGTGATCAAATAGGCGTTCTGCGGGGACATGACCCGCTCCGCCGGCCGGAAGGAAGGAACGAGCCGGGCTTTCTCCTCGGCGGCCTCCGTGATCACCGCCCGTTCCTCGTACTGCCCGCCGCTGCCGGGCTCCAGGGCGCCGCACCGCTCGCAGGCCAGGGTCGGCTCGGCGGCGTGGATCACCTCGCCGTTGCCGTCCTCGATGCGCTCGATGAAGTACGGTTCCACGCGGTAGCCGCCGTTGGCGAACACGGCATAGCCGGCGGTCAGCTCCCAGGGCGTCACGCCGGCACTGCCTAGCGCCAGGGAGAGATTGCTGGGCATGCGCTCGGCATCGAAGCCGACGCGCTCCAGGAAGTCCAGGGCGGTACCGGCACCGATGTCCCGGAGCACGCGGATGGAGACCAGATTCCGGGAATGGATCAACGCCTCCCGCAGGCGCGTCGGACCATAGAAGCGCCCCGAATAGTTCTCGGGACGCCACGTGCTCTCCAGGGCCGAGTCCTCGAACACCACCGGGGCATCGTTGACCACGGTCGCCGGCGTGTAGCCATTCTCCAGCGCCGCGGCGTAGATGAACGGCTTGAATGCGGAGCCGGGCTGGCGCACGGCCTGGACGGCGCGGTTGAACTTGCTGCGGTCGAAATCGAAGCCGCCGGCGAGGGCCTGAAGCGCCCCGCTGCGCGGCGCGATGCTGACCACCGCTCCTTCGACCTCCGGCACCTGGGCCAGCCTCGGGCCGCCCTCCGTCTCTTCCACGCGCACCACGTCACCGACGGAGACGACATCGGCGACCGTCTCGGGCGGATCGCCGATGCGGGATTGCGAGATCCACGGCCGCGCCCACTCCATGGCCTCGAGAGCCAGCTCCACGGACTCGCCGTCGCCGAGGTAGACTCGGGCGCTGTCGCCGACCTCGGTGACGATGCCGGCGCGCAGCCCGCCGAGCGTCTCGTAGTCGTCGAGCACCTCGTCGAGCGCGTCGCTGCCTTCGTGTGCCTCCAGGTCCACCTGCGCCTCGGGGCCGCGATAGCCGTGGCGCCGGGTGTAGGCGAGCAGGTTCTGTCGCAGCGCCTCATTGGCCAGCGGCTGGCGCTCGCTGTCGATGGTGGTGTAGACGTGATAACCGCCCGTATAGGCGCGCTCGCCGACCATGTCGACCATGTGCTTGCGGGCCATCTCGGCCACGAAGGGGGCCTCCACCGTCGGGCGCACCCGCCGCAGGTGGGCGGTGATCGGCTGCGTGCTCGCCTCGGCGAGCTGCTCCTCGGTGATGTAGCCCGACTCGTGCATGCGCCGCAGGACGTACGCCCGGCGCTCCAGCGCCCGCTCCGGGTCGGCGATGGGATTCCACGCCGACGGTGCCTTGGGCAACCCGGCGATCATGGCCGTCTGCGCCAGGGTGAGCTCGCCGGGGTCGGCGCCGTAGTAGATCTGCGCCGCCGCACCGACACCGTAGGCGCGCTGGCCCAGGTAGATCTTGTTGAGATAGAGCTCGAGGATCTGCTCCTTGCTCAGCTCCCCCTCGATCTTGAACGCAAGCAGGATTTCGTTCAGTTTACGCAGGTACGTCTGCTCGCGGGTGAGGAAGAAGTTCCGCGCCACCTGCATGGTGATGGTGCTGCCGCCGGGGCCGATCTCCTGGTGGCGGATCAGGTACAGCACGGCGCGAGCGATCCCCTGGTAATCGACCCCGGGGTGCTCATAGAATCGCTGGTCCTCGGCGGCGATGAAGGCATGACGCATGGCCTCGGGGATTTCATCGAAGCGAACCGGCTCTCGCCGGTTCTCGCCGAACTCGGCGATCAGCTGGCCGTCCGCCGCATGGACACGCAGCGGCTCCTGGTAGCGGACATCGCGCAGCGATTCGACGGACGGCAGCTGAGGGGACAGGTACAGATACACGCCGGCGGCTCCGACAGCTGCCACCAGGGCGAGGGAAAGCATGGTCGCCAGACCATACACAAGGAAGCGGGGGATTCGTCGCATGAGTTCCAATAGTGTCTACGTGATCTCGGTTTCGCAGAGTATAAAGCGTTATAACCATGGCGACGAGCATGGAAACGAAGGACATGGTTTTCGCTTTCCTGCCGCTTGATCTATAGTTAGCACTGATTCTGCATGTATCAGGGCACGTTTTCAGCATAAACCACATAACGACAAGGGATTTTTCGTGGGACTCTTTCGCAAGAAAAGCCCACCGCTGCTGGGCATCGACATCAGCTCCACGGCGGTGAAGCTGCTGGAGCTCAAGCACCAGGACGGTCGCTTCCGCGTCGAAAGCTATGCGGTCGAACCCCTGCCCCCGAACGCGGTGGTGGAGAAAAGCATCTCCGACATCGACGCCGTCTCCGAGGCTATCAAGGGGGCCGTCAAGCGCTCCCGCACGCGCCTGCGGTCCGCGGCGCTGGCGGTCCCCGGCTCGGCGGCCATCAGCAAGACCATCGCCATGCCGGCGAACCTGGGCGAGCAGGAGCTGCAGGCCCAGATCGAGCTGCAGGCGGATCAGTACGTCCCCTACCCGCTGGACGAGGTCAACCTGGATTTCCAGGTCATGGGGCCGTCCGAGGACGCCAGCAACGTGGACGTGCTGCTGGTGGCCTCGCGGTCCGACAACGTCGAGACACGGGTGGACGCCTGCGAGGCCGCCGGCCTGACACCCCGGATCATGGACGTCGAGAGCTACGCGACCGAAACCGCGTTCTCGCTGGTCGCCGACGACCTTGCCGGCGGCGGCCGGGAGCAGGCCGTGGCCGTGGTCGACGTGGGCGCCACCATGACCACCCTCACGGTTCTGAACGACCGCCGGATCATCTACACCCGTGAGCAGGTCTTCGGCGGCCGCCAGCTCACCGAGGAGATCCAGCGCCGGTACGGCCTGTCCTTCGAGGAGGCCGGGCGGGCGAAGCGCCAGGGCGGCCTTCCGGACAGCTACGAGGAAGAGGTCCTGGATCCGTTCCGGTATGCCATGGCCCAGCAGGTGGTCCGGTCGCTGCAGTTCTTCTACGGCGCCAGTCAGCACAACACCGTGGATGCCCTGGTTCTCGCGGGCGGCTGCGCCAGCATTCCCGGCGTCGAGCAACTGATTCAGGAAGAATCCGGCGTTGCGACGCGAGTCGCCAACCCGTTCGTGAACATGGCGGTCTCCTCGCGGATCAAGCCGGAGCGCCTGAGCGAAGACGCCCCGGCGCTGATGGTCGCCTGCGGCCTGGCCATGAGGAGTTTCGACGCATGACACGGATCAACCTGCTGCCGTGGCGCGAGGAGCTGAAAAAGCAGCGTACGGTCGAGTTCTACGTCATTCTCGTTATCGCCGTCGCCCTCGGGGCGGGCGTGTGGTACGCGGGCCGGTGGCACATCACGGGCCTGGTGGACTACCACGAGCACCGCAACAGCATACTGGAGGAAGAGATCTCCCGGCTGGAGCGGCAGATCGAGGAAATCGAGAAGCTCGAGACCGTCCGCGAGCAGCTGCTCGCGCGCATGAACATCATCGAGGAGCTGCAGGCGGGGCGGCCCCAGATCGTCCACTTGTTCGAGGAGATCGCCACGACCATCCCCGAGGGCGTGTACCTGGAGGAGCTCGAGCAGAACGGCGATTCGCTCAGCCTCGCGGGGGTCGCCGAGTCCAACGCACGCATCTCCAACTACATGGAACGCCTGGACGGGTCCGAGTGGCTTACCGACCCGGACCTGGAGGTCATCGAGGTCCAGGACCGGGAAAGCGGACGCCTGAGCGACTTCTCCCTGAGCGTCCAGCAGACCGATCCCAGCCAGGGTCCGGATGACGGGGAGGACACGGAATGAATCTCTCCGAGATCAATCTCAGCGAACTGGACATCAACGAAATCGGCGTCTGGCCGTGGCCGGCCAAGGCGGCGGTGATCATCGTCGTCTTCGCGCTGGTGGTCGCCGCCGGCTGGTACTTCGACTGGCAGAACCTCCAGGAGGAGCTCGAGGAAGTCCAGGCACAGGAGCAGCAGCTGCGCACGGAGTTCGAGACCAAGCAGCGGCGCGCCGCCGCCCTGGACGACTACAAGGAGCAGCTGGCGGAAATGGAGGAATCCTTCGGCGCCATGCTGCGTCAGCTGCCCAGCCGCGTGGAGGTCGCCGGCCTGCTCGTGGACATCTCGCAGACCGGGCTGTCGGCCGGGCTGGAGTTCGAGCTCTTCCGTCCGCAGCAGACCCAGGAGCAGGAGTTCTACGCCGAGATGCCCATCGACATCGAGGTACGCGGCGGCTATCACCAGTTCGGGCGCTTCGTCAGCGGCGTCGCCAATCTCCCGCGCATCGTCACCCTGCACGACGTAAGCATCAGCCGGACCGAGGACGGCGGCGGGCTGGCCATGCAGGCGACGGCGCGGACCTACTGGTACCTGGACGAGGGAGGTGAATAATGGCTCCACACACCTCCACTCGAGCCCCCGCCGTGATGGCCGTCACCCTGCTGGCTGCAGCGGGGCTTTTCCTCAGCGGCTGCTCCCGGGACACCGAGGACCTGCAAGCCTATATCGAGGAAGTCCACGCCCGGCCGGCACGGCAGCTGGAACCCGTACCGGAGCCCGAGCCGGCGCGCAGTCACCGCTATCCCGAGATGGATATCCGGGATCCGTTCGCCGAGCTCAGTTTCGCGGAGCCCGAACCCCAGCAGGCGGAAGCGTCCGGCGGTCCGTCACCGGACCCCGACCGGCCGCGCGAGCCCCTGGAAGAGTTCCCGCTGGATTCCCTGAAAATGGCGGGGATTCTTGAGCAGGACGGGCAGCGCTGGGCGCTGATCCGCGATCCGGACGGGACCATACACCGCGTCCAGGAAGGCAACTACCTGGGCCAGAACCACGGCGAAATCCTGGACATCACCGAGCAGCGGGTCGAGATCCTGGAACTGGTGCAGGGACAGGGCGGCAGATGGCGCGAACGGGAAGCGTCGCTGACGACACGAGAACAAGGCAGAGGGAGTCGAGCACCATGACGATGTTGGCAGAGGACACGGCACGCAGGGACACGGCCGTGGCGGGCAGGCAGCGCAGGGCGGTCCGACATGCCTGGGCGCTGCTGGCCATGGCCGCGGGTCTGCTGATGACCACCCAGGCGATCGCGCAGAATGCGCTGCGTGACATCAGCTACTCCACCCTGCCGGGCAACCGCGTTCAGATCTCCATGGAGCTGGAGGAAGCGCCCGAGGGCCCCAGCAGCTTCACCATCGACAACCCGGCCCGTATTACCTTCGATTTCGCGGGCACGCGCAATCGCCTGGCGGAGCGGAATGTCCATATCGGCGTCGGCGTGGTCGAGGGGGTCTCCATCGCCGAGGCCAGCGGCCGCACGCGGGTGGTGCTGAACCTCTCCGAGATGACGGACTACGAGACCGAGCTCGACGGCAGTACGTTCCACGTGTTCCTGGGCGGCCGGCCCGACCAGGCCGCCAGCACCGGCCGGACCGGGGGAAGCCCCACACGCGTCGGCGGCGATGGCGCCCCGGACCAGGCGCCGGACGGCAGTGCCCTGGAAGAGATCGACTTCCAGCGCGGCCCCGATGGCAGCGGGCGGGTCATCGTGCAGATGAACGATTCCGGCATCCCCGTGGACCTCCAGCGCAGCGGGCGCCGCATCGAAGCGATCTTCCGCGACACGGACGTGCCGGAGGAGCTGCAGCGGCGCCTGAACGTGGTGGACTTCGCCACGCCGGTGCACACCATCGAGACCCGCCAGGACGGCAACCATACGCGCATGCAGATCCAGCCCGTGGAGGACGCGGACTACGAGTACATGGGCTACCAGACCGGAAACCAGTTCACGGTGGAGTTCCGTCCGGTCACCGAGGAGGAGCGCGAGCGCGAGGAGCCGGAGTACACCGGCGAGCGCCTGTCGCTGAGCTTCCAGGACATCGAGGTCCGCTCCGTCCTGCAGCTGATTGCCGATTTCACCGGCATGAACATCGTGGTGAGCGACTCCGTCACCGGCAACATCACGCTGCGCCTGCAGAACGTGCCCTGGGATCAGGCCCTGGACATCATCCTGCGCACCAAGGGCCTGGACAAGCGGGTCAACGGCAACGTCATGCTGGTCGCCCCGGCGGAGCAGATCGCCCAGCGCGAGCAGCAGCAGCTCGAGGCGGAGCAGCAGCTGGAGCAGATGGCCCCCCTGCGCACCGAGTTCTTCGAGATCAACTATGCCACCGCGGGGGAGCTGGCAGGCCTGATCCGCTCGGAGGAGACCTCCATGCTGTCCGAGCGCGGCCAGGTGTCCATCGACGAGCGGACCAACACCCTGATCGTGCGTGACACCGACGAGAATCTCTCCAGCGTTCGCTCCCTGGTCAACCGCCTGGACGTGCCGGTACGCCAGGTGCTGATCGAGTCCCGCATCGTCATCGCCAACGACGACTTCAGCCGCGATCTGGGCGTGCGCTTCGGCGCCAGCGTCAACGGCGAGGTCGGCAGCGACGGCTATCTCATCGGCGGCACGCGGGACGGACGATTCCAGTACCAGAACCAGGCCGGCAACACCGGCACCACGGGATACGAGGTCCCCGAGGGCAGCGGCCGGGAGGGTCTGATGGTGGACCTGCCGGTCGAGGGCGCCGCCGGCTCGGTGGGGCTGGCCGTGGGCCGCATCGGCGACCGCCTGCTGCAGCTGGAGCTGTCGGCCATGGAGACCGAGGGCCGCGGCGAGATCGTCTCCAGCCCGCGGGTGATCACCTCCAACCAGAAGACGGCCAGCATCCGCCAGGGCGTGGAGATCCCGTACCAGGAGGCCACCTCCAGCGGGGCCACCAACGTCTCCTTCCAGGAGGCCCTGTTGGCCCTGGACGTGACGCCGCAGATCACCCCGGATGACCGCATCATCATGGACCTGGAGGTCAGCCAGGACACCGTCGGCGAGGTGTTCAACGGCGTCCCCAGCATCGACACCCAGTCGGTGACCACGCAGGTCCTGGTGGACAACGGCGAGACCGT
Organism: Aquisalimonas lutea; assembly: GCF_030409225.1. Classification (GTDB taxonomy): domain Bacteria; phylum Pseudomonadota; class Gammaproteobacteria; order Nitrococcales; family Aquisalimonadaceae; genus Aquisalimonas; species Aquisalimonas lutea. The sequence goes on along the minus strand of NZ_JAUFPK010000001.1, from coordinate 977,672 downwards.
AGTGCTCGGCGGCATCTACGAGCGCGAGCAGCGGGAGCAGGAGTCCCGCATTCCGTTCTTCGGCTCGCTGCCGGGCATCGGCTGGCTGTTCCGCAACCGCGAATCCGTGGACGAGAACAGCGAGCTGCTGATCTTCGTGACCCCGCGGATCCTGCAGGAAAGCCTGACCAGCGACTCCGCGCGCTGATCACCGCGATGATGCCCCGGCCCGCCGTGACGCGGGGTCGGGCGCATCCTGTGCAGACAGCCTTCATCCGGGCGCCCGCCGGCGTTATCCTTGCGCAACACTGGTTGCGGATCGATCACTCATGCACCTAGCCCGACACCTGGTCCTGATCGGCCCCATGGGGGCCGGCAAGTCCACCATCGGCCGCCGGCTGGCCAGGGCGCTGGAAGCGCCCTTCCGGGACAGCGATCAGGCGATCCGCGAGCGCACCGGGGTGGAGATCGCCCATATCTTCGATATCGAGGGTGAGACCGGTTTCCGGCGCCGGGAGAAGGCCATGCTCCGGGAGCTCCTGGATGAGCCGCCGGGCGTGCTCGCCACCGGCGGCGGCGCCGTCCTGGACGCGGACAATCGCCGCCTGCTCCGGGAGCACGGCACGGTGGTCTACCTGCGGACATCCGTGGATGAGCAGCTGCGCCGTACCGGCAAGGACAAGCGCCGGCCGCTGCTGCAGACCGACGATCCGCGCGCGCGCCTGGAGGCATTGATGGCCGAGCGCCACCCGCTCTATGAGGAAGCCGCGCACGTCACCGTGGACACCGATCGCGGTACCATCGGCCAGATGGTGCACCGGATCCTGGCCGCCCTGGATGAATCCGGCAATGACCGCCAGCATGCATGATGCCCACACGCCGCACCGGCTCGATGTGCAGCTCGGCTCCCGCAGCTACCCCATTGTCATCGGCCCCGGGCAATTGCGGCAGGGGGAGCTGCTGCGCAGCTGGCTGCCCGGCCGCCAGGCCCTTGTCGTCACCAACGAGACGGTCGCCCCGCTGTACCTGGAGCCGCTGCAGGCGGGCCTCGAGGGCATCGACGCCGACACGCTGGTGCTTCCCGACGGCGAGGCACACAAGACCGTCGCCAGCTGCGAGCGCGTATGGGACCGGCTGCTGGAGCGCCGCTTCGACCGCAGCTGCACCGTGATCGCCCTGGGCGGCGGCGTGGTCGGTGATCTCGCGGGTTTCGCGGCCGCCGCCTACCAGCGCGGTGTCGCCTTCGTCCAGGTACCGACCACGCTGCTGGCCCAGGTCGACTCCTCGGTGGGCGGCAAGACCGGCGTCAACCACCCGCTCGGCAAGAACATGATCGGCGCCTTCCACCAGCCCGTGGGCGTCGTCGCCGACACCCGGGTGCTCGACACGCTGCCGGCCCGGGAGATGGCGGCCGGGGTCGCCGAGGTCATCAAGTACGGCCTGATCCGCGACGCGGAGTTCTTCGCCTGGCTGGAAGACAACATGGACGCCCTGCTCCGCCGCGACAGCGCCGCCCTGGCGTTCGCCGTGGAGCGCTCCTGTGCCAACAAGGCCGACGTTGTGGCCGCCGACGAGCGCGAGCAGGGGGTTCGCGCCACCCTGAACCTGGGCCATACCTTCGGCCATGCCATCGAGACGGCCACGGGCTACAGCAGCTGGCTGCACGGCGAGGCCGTGGGCGCGGGCATCGCCATGGCCGCCCACGTGTCCGTGGCCATGGGCTGGCTGGCCGCGCACGAGCGCGACCGGGTCGTCCGCCTGCTGGAGCGTGCCGGGCTGCCGGTCATGCCACCGGCGTCCATGACGCCGGAACGCTTCCTGGAGCTCATGGCCGTGGACAAGAAGGCCCGGGACGGCCGCATCCGCCTGGTACTGCAGCAGGGCATCGGCTCTGCCGTGGTCACCGACGCCGTCCCGGCGGACACGCTGGGGGCGACGCTGCGTCACTTCACCGGGGAGGCCTAATGGCCATCGCCGACGCCCGCCCGCTGGCCCCCTACGCCGCCGACCCGGCCCGCAGCCGCGGCCGCCTGGTGCCGGAAGACGAAGCCGTCTACCGCAACGCCTTCCAGCGCGACCGGGACCGCATCATCCATGCCGCGGCGTTCCGGCGGCTGGAGTACAAGACCCAGGTGTTCGTCAATCACGAGGGGGACCTGTTCCGCACGCGCCTGACCCACACCCTGGAGGTCTGCCAGATCGCCCGCACCATCGCCCGCGCCCTGGACCTCAACGAGGATCTCACCGAGGCGGTCACCCTGGCGCACGATCTCGGGCATACCCCTTTCGGCCACGCCGGCCAGGATGCGCTGAACGCCTGCATGGCCGACTACGGCGGCTTCGAGCACAACCTGCAGTCACTACGCGTGGTGGACACGCTGGAACAGCGCTATGCAGCGTTCGACGGGCTCAACCTCAGCTTCGAGACCCGCGAGGGCATTCTCAAGCACTGCTCGGCGGCCCGGGCCCGGGAGCTCGGCGCCGTCGGCCGGCGCTTCCTGGATCGCACCCAGCCGGGCCTGGAAGCCCAGCTGGCCAATCTCGCCGACGAGGTCGCCTACAACAGCCACGACGTCGACGACGGCCTGCGGGCGGGCCTGCTGACCCTTGAGGAGCTGGAGGGGGTGGAGCTGCTGGGGCGGCTGTTCGCGGACGTCCGTGCCAGCCATCCGGGGATCTCCCGCCGCCGCCTCATCTACGAGACGGTGCGCCGCATGATCGCCGAGCAGGTCGGCGATATCATCGAGACGACCCGGACGGCGCTGGGCGAGACCGCACCGGCGGACATCGATGCCGTGCGCACGCACGGTGTGCCGCTGCTGCGCTTCAGCGATGCCATGCAGCGCCAGCACCGGGAGCTCAAGCAGTTCCTGTTCCGCGCCCTGTACCGGCACTACCGCGTCTACCGCATGGCCGAGAAGGCGAAGCGCACGGTCCGCCAGCTGTTCGAGACCTTCATGGACGACCCCGACCTGATGCCGCCCCAGCACAGCAGCCACACCCACCGTCTGGCGGCCGAGGCCGGCGATGCCGGGCGTGCCCGGGGGGTTGCCGACTACATCGCCGGCATGACGGACCGCTTCGCCATCGAAGAGCATGAACGGCTGTTCAACCCCAGGCATCTCACGTGATCCTCCACCGCAAGAGCCACCTTGACGGAGAACGACCATGCAGAAGGGACTTCCAGGCTCCACCGCAACCCTCCTGTTCCTCCTTGCCGCGGCGGGCCCGGCCCAGGCGGCGGACCGCTACGAGGGCATCCATGTCGGCGCCCAGGGCGGCTGGACAAGCATCGACGCGGACTACGAGGACAGCACCGGCACCGCCGACGGCCTCAGCCTCAGCGGCCCCTATGCGGGCGTCATCATCGGCACGGGCCTGGTGCGCGACAGGGTCTATTTCGGCCTCGAGCTCCAGGCCGGTTTCGGGGACGCCGAGCACCGGTCCACGTTCGCGGGCAATGACGTCCGCTTGTCCGCCGAAAGCAGCTGGGGCGCATCGGTACGACTCGGGCGCGTCATCGACGAGGGGACGCTGCTGTACGCCACGGCCGGCTACCAGGGCGCACGGTTCGATGACGAGGTCACCGTATCCGGAACAACGGTGGCAGAGGATGAAACCACCAGCGGTGTCCAGCTCGGCGGTGGCATCGAGCTGATGAACCGCAACCGCAACTTCGCCCGGTTCGAGTACAGCATCACCCGGTATGACGATATCGAGGGCAACGCCGGCTCGCATCATTACGAGCCCATCGCCCACCGGTTCACGGTCGCCGGCGGATACCGCTTCTAGTGTCCTGTCTCCGTCACCCCAGGAGCAGGCGCAGCGCCACCAGCACCAGGAGAGCGGCGAACAGCCGCTGCAGCACGCCCCCCGGAAGGCGGTGGGCCAGCCGTGCTCCGTACGGGGCGATGACGACGCTCGCCAGGGCCAGGCTGGCCACCGCCGGCCAGTGGACGTAGCCCGTGCTCATGGGCGGCACCGCCGGGTTGTCCCAGCCGGTCACCATGAACCCCGCGGCCCCGGCCACGGCGATGGGCAGTCCGCAGGCCGCGGACGTGCCCACGGCATGGCGCATGGACAGCCCCCGCCAGGACAGAAACGGCACGCTGAGCGTGCCGCCGCCGATCCCCACCAGGGCCGACAGGCTGCCGATAACGGCCCCTGCCAGCGACAGCAGGGGCAGGCCGGGCAGCCCCCGTGATGACGACGGGTTGCGCCCCAGCGCCATCTTCACCGCCACCACCATGATGAACGTGGCGAAGACATTCTGCAGCGCCGCGGAAGACAGGCTGTCGGCGATCCAGGAGCCGGCGAAGGCGCCGGCCGCGATGCCGCCGGCCATGCGCCCGAACACCGGCCAGCGAACCCCGCCCAGGCGGTGATGGGCCCGCACCGAGGACAAGGAGGTGACGATGATCACGGCCAGGGAGCTGCCCACGGCCATGTGCATCATCACCGTCTCCGGCAGGCCCTGGGCCGTGAACACGAACAGCAGGACCGGGACCATGATCACGCCCCCGCCCAGCCCGAACAGCCCGCCGATGAGCCCGGCGCCCGCCCCGGCCAGGAGGTAGATCAGCAGTGTGGTCATTGCACGCCCGCCGCCGCCAAGCAAAGCGCACAGGGTACTGTCTTCCGCCCCGCGTCGGCGAGCCGGAATTGATAGACTGACAGGGTCATTTCCACGTCCCGAACAAGGAGCCGCGATTCATGAGGCGCATGCAACGGGTCTGCATCCTGGGCGGCAGCGGATTCGTCGGCCGCCACCTGGTCAACCGCCTGCACGACGAAGGCATCCACTCGCGCGTTCCCACGCGCCACCGGGAACGGGCCAAGCAGATCCTGGTCGTGCCGGGGCTGGAGCTGATGCAGGCCGATATCCACGACCCGGAGACCCTGCAACGGCTGTTCCGGGAGTGCGATGCGGTGGTCAACCTGGTGGGCATCCTCAACGAGAAGGGCTTCGACGGCAGCGGCTTCCGCCGGGCCCACGTCGAGCTGACCGACAAGGTGCTGGAGGCGTGCCGCGCCACGGGCGTGCCGCGGCTTCTCCACATGAGCGCCCTGGGCGCGGACGCCGACAGCGGGCCGAGCCACTACCAGCGCACCAAGGGCGAGGCCGAGCAGCGGGTCATGGCCTACGCGGACACCCTGGACGTGACCATCTTCCGGCCGTCGGTCATCTTCGGCCCCGAGGACAGCTTCTTCAACCAGTTCGCCACCCTGCTCCGGCTGTCCCCGGGCGTCTTCCCCCTGCCCACGCCGCGGGCGCGCTTCAGCCCGGTGTTCGTGGGCGACGTGGCCGAGGCCTTCACCCGGGCGCTGCGGGATCGCGAGACCTTCGGCCAGCGCTACGACCTCTGCGGCCCGGAGACGTGCACCCTTGACGAGCTGGTCCGCTACACCGCCCGCCAGGCGGGGCTGAGGCGCTGCGTATGGCCGCTGGGCGACCGCTTCTCCCGCCTCCAGGCCCGGGTCCTGCAGCGGCTCCCCGGCAAGCCCTACTCCTGGGACAACTACCTGTCGGCGACGGTGGACAACGTCTGCGAGTGCAATCACCTGCCGCAGCTGGGCATCCACCCCACGGCCATCGACGCGGTGGTCCCGGGCTACCTCGCCAACAAGACCGAGCGCGCCCGATACAACCAGTTCCGGCAGGAAGCGCGGCGCTAGTGTCCTGCGACACCATGAACGAGGATCCGTACACCCACGGCCTGGAGGTCTACCTGGTGGGCGGCGCCGTCCGCGACGCACTGCTGGGCCGCCCGGTCACCGAGCGCGACTGGGTGGTGGTCGGCGCCACGCCCGACGACATGGAGCGCCGGGGCTTCCGTCCCGTCGGCCGGGACTTTCCCGTGTTCCTCCACCCGCAGACCCACGAGGAATACGCCCTGGCCCGCACCGAGCGCAAGACCGGGCGCGGCTATCACGGCTTCCGCTTCCACGCGGCGCCGGACGTGCCGCTGGAGCAGGATCTCGCGCGCCGCGATCTCACCGTCAACGCCATGGCCCAGCGACCCGACGGCACGCTGGTGGACCCCTTCGACGGGCGCTCGGACCTGGAAGCCCGGCGGCTGCGCCATGTCTCGGCGGCGTTCCAGGAAGACCCGGTCCGGATCCTCCGCCTGGCGCGCTTCACGGCCCGCTACGCCCCGCTGGGATTCACCCCGGCGGACGACACCATGGCGCTTTGCCGCAGCATGACGGCCGCGGGCGAGGTCGACCACCTGGTCCCCGAGCGGGTCTGGCAGGAGCTGGAGAAGGCGCTGGACGAGCCGCGGCCGTCGGCCTTCTTCCGGGTGCTCCGCGATTGCGGCGCCCTGGCGCGGCTCTTCCCGGAGCTGGACGGGCAGTTCGGATGCCGCCGGCACAACGCCGCCGGCGCGGAGGTCGACGCCGCCGAGCACGCGCTGGCGGCCCTGGACACGGCGGCCGACGCGGAGGCGGAGCGCGCCGTGCGCCTGGCGCTGGCCCTGCAGTTCACCCCGCAGGACGGCGACCGGCCGGAGGACGACGCCACGGTCCACGCCCTGGCGGAGCGCCTGCGGCTGCCCAACGAGTACCGGGGCCTGGTCCGCCTCACGGTCCGCGACCTGACCACCGTCCACGCCGCGGACCGGCTGGATGCCGCCGGCGTGCTCGCGCTGCTGGAGAGGGCGGACGGCTTCCGGCAGCCGGATCGCTTCCGCGCACTGCTGCAGGCGGCGGAGCTGGATGCCCGGGCCAGCGGCTGTACCGTTCCGGAAACCGGCTATGCGCCGGGGCGGTACCTGGATGCCTGCCTGCAGACCGCCGCCGCCATCACCGGCGGTGACTTCGCCCGCGAGGGACTGCGCGGCGCGGCCATCGGCGAGCGGGTGCACCGGGAGCGGCTGGAAGCGATCGCCGGCGTTGCCTACGATCCGGCGGAACGGCCCGTGGCCCGGGACGACTGAGCGGCCGGCGTCCTGCCGGGCACCTCGCCCTGGAGCCGGTACAGGGTGATGGCATCGCTGACGCCGCGGATCTGGGCGGTGCGCGGCTCCACGCAGGTCAGGCCGGGGCTGTCGGCGATGGCGCTGCGCACCGCTTCCGAGACCACGATATCGCCCGGGCTGGCCCAGCCGCACAGGCGGGCGGCCAGGTTCACGGTGTTGCCGATGACGGTGTAGTCCAGGTGCTCGCCGGACCCGATATTGCCGGCCACCACCGTGCCCTCGTGAATGCCGATGCCCAGCGGGATCTCCAGCGCATCCCCCTGCATGGCCTGATTGGCCTCGATCATCTCCAGGGCGCAGGCGCAGGCGTCCCGGGCCATGGCCTCACCGTCGAACACGGCCATGATGCCGTCGCCGCCGAACTTGTCCACATAGCCGCCATGGGCATAGACCGCCTCCACCTGACTGCCCAGGTGCCGGCTGACGGAGGCGAACAGGTGCCCCGGCGGAATGCTCTGCGCCAGCGCCGTGAAGCCGCGGATGTCGGAGAAGAGAATGCACACGTGCTGCTGTTCCGGCGGCGGGAAACCGTCACCGGGCGCCGCGTTCTGCACGATCTGGCGCAGCCGCGGGGAGACGTAGCGCGCCAGGTTGGCGCGCACGCGCTCGAGCTCCTGGGCGTAGTCGGCCTTCTCCAGCAGGTTCACCAGTCGGGCGCGCACCACCACCGGCTCCAGGGGAATGCGCAGCAGATCGTCACAGCCGGCGGCGAACGCCTTCTGCCACACGGCCCGGTCGTCCACCGCGGCGGTCAGCAGGATGGGGGAGAGATAGTACCCGGGCTCGTCACGCAGCTGCCGGCAAAGGCCCATGCCGGCGTCACCGTGGCTTTCGACATCCAGCAGGAAGGCGTCATAGGCTTCCCGCCGCGCCAGGTCCAGCGCAGCGTCGGGATCGGCTGCCTGGTCCACGAGAAAGCCGGACGGCTCCAGGATCTCCCGCGCGGTGGGTCCTTCCTCGCCGGCATCACCGCCCAGGACCAGTACTCGACGCTGCGGCGTCGCTGCCGTCATGCTATCTGCCCCTTCGCCTGCTTGCGCCCGCCGCCTGCCGCCTCACGGCGACAGTCTCTCACAGACTTGCCAGGTGATTATAAAGCGAAAACCCTGCCGGCGTGGGTATGCCCGCTGTCGCCGCCGCCAGCACCCGGAAGCGCTCGCCCATGCCGCCCGGAAGCAGCAGGGTCTTGGCCTGCTGCGCCAGGCGGGTGCTCTCGAGCGGGTCATCCCCCTGGCGCGCCTCCAGCAATCCGGTGATCCCGGCGCCCATGAGATAGTGGGCCTGGGTGGTGAATCCCAGCACGTCCAGCCCCGCATCCTGGGCCCCTGCGGCCGCCGCCGTGAAATCCACGAACGCGGTCACGTCCTGCAGGCCCGGGACCAGCAATGGATCCCAGTGTGCGCGATGACGATAGTGGCACACCAGCGTGCCTTCATCGCGATCGGCCCGGTAGTACTCCCGCCGCGGGTAGCCGTAGTCCACCAGCAACACCAGGCCCCGCTCCAGGCTGTCCGCCAGGGAGGCCATGAACGCGGGCAGCTGCAGGCAGACCTCGGAGACATATCCCGGCGGCAGGACCTGCCCCAGCTCGGCCTCGATGGCGGTCACCGCCTCGGCGACGGCCGGCCGCGCCGGCGCGCGCGTCCACGCGAAACCGTCGCCGGCGGCGGTGACCAGCAGCTCCTCGACGCGGTCGCTGTCGCGGCGGAACCGAGCCACGGGCAGGGCATCCAGCACCTCGTTGCCCAGGATGACACCGCGCATCGGGCTCGGCGGCAGCGTGTCGAGCCAGTGCACGCGGTCGAGCAGGTGGGGGACGCTGCGCTCCAGGCGCTCGTGCTGGCGCGCCCGCAGGCTGGCGCTGCGCTCCAGCAGGCAGTAGCGCGCCGGCAGGCGGCCCCGGCGTTCCAGCTCCGCAAGAAGCTCGGCAGCGAGCCCGCCGTCCCCGGGCCCGAGCTCCAGGATGGTGTCGCCGCCGCACGCCTGCAGCGCATCGGCGCACTCGCCGGCCAGCGTCCAGGCGAAAAGCGGCGAAATCCCGGGAGCCGTGACATAGTCCCCGGCCTCGCCGAACTTCTCCTGGCCGGCGCTGTAGTAGCCCAGACCCGGCTCGTAGAGAACGCTCTCCATCCAGGCATCGAACGGCAACGCCCCCTGCTCCGCGATGCGCTGGTGCAGCCGCTGCACCAGCTCCCGGCTCAGGGCCAGGGCATCGGGGTCCGGTGCGGGCCAGTCGGCGGGCAGGCCCGTCAATGGCCCGGTTGACGCCGCCTCGTAATCACCCATTACAGCTCCGGGTCGTCCAGGGACACAGCGTGCAGCGGCTGGTCGCTGGCGTCGAATTCCTGCCAGAGCCGGGCATACGTCGTGCCCAGCTCGGGGTGCAACTCCTCTCCCGCGATATCGGCAAGGGGGCGAAGAACAAAAGCGTAGCGCGTAATCTCCCGGCGCGGCAGGACCAGGCGCCCGGAGCGGATGCTTTCCGCCCCGTAGGTGAGGGCATCCAGGTCCAGGGTGCGCGCGGCGTACCGTTCCGGGCCGCGCACGCGGCCGTTGGCATCCTCGATGCGGTGCAGGCGCTCAGCCACGCCCTCGGGCGTATCCACGGTATCCATGCCCACCACGAGGTTGAGGAAATCGTCACCGTCAAACCCGACGGCGGCACTGGCGTAGACGGGGGAGACGATCAGCGGGCCGAACTCCCGGCGCAGATCCGCCAGGGCCTGGCGCACGTGCCGGGCCGGTTCGATGTTCGAGCCGATGCTGACGTAGACACGCACCATGACAACCTTCCTGCTGCTTGCCCCGTTCAAGCGCCGGGCGGACGGCCGCGCTCCAGCCGGACACCCACCGCCCGGGCGCCGGGCACGGCACCCGGCTTGGCGACCTGCAGGCGCAGCCAGGGGATCGCGAACTGCCGCTGGAGCTCCGCAGCCAGCCCCTCGGCCAGGGTCTCCACCAGGTGATAGTCGCTGTCGCGGACCCACGCCACCACGTGCCGGCTGACCGCATCGTAGTCGAGCGCATCCGCCACCGCGTCCGTGGCGGCTGCCGCGGGGATGTCCGCACCGAGCTCCAGATCCAGCACCAGGGTCTGGCGCACGCGGCGCTCCCAGGCGCGCACGCCGATGACGGCGTCCGCCTTGAGCTCCTGGATGTAGACCGTGTCCATTGCGCCGCTCCTGCTGGATCCATGCCGCCTCGACCCGTGCCGAACCGGGATGATAGCGCTCCCGCCGGCAATCCGGCCACCGGCGGCTTGACCCCGTTCCGGGAAAGCCATTCAATACGCGCCATGATCATCGATGTCGCCATCGTCCTGGGGGCCTACCTGTTCGGCTCCATCTCCACGGCCATCCTGGTGTGCCGGGTCATGGGCCTGCCGGACCCCCGCAGCGAGGGCTCCCGCAACCCGGGGGCGACCAACGTGCTGCGCGTGGGCAATCGCACGGCGGCGGGACTGACGCTCGCGGGTGACTTCCTCAAGGGGGCGCTGCCGGTGGCGGCGGCCCTGATCGCGGCCGTGGACCCGGTGACCCTGGCGCTCACCGGATTCGCCGCCTTCCTGGGACACCTGTACCCGGTGTTCTTCGGCTTCCACGGAGGCAAGGGCGTGGCCACGGGCCTGGGCGTGCTGCTGGGCTGGTCCTGGCCGGCGCTGCTGGTGACGGTGACGACCTGGGTGGTGATCGCGGCGCTGTTCCGCTACTCCTCCCTGGCGGCGCTGGTGTCGTTCCTGCTGGCACCGTACTACCTGGCCTATTTCGGCGAGCCCCGGGCGCTGCTGCTCGGCATGCTCGCGGTCACCGTGTGCACCTTCTGGCGGCACCGGGGCAATCTCCGCGGCCTGCTCAACGGCACCGAGAGCCGGATCGGCGAGCGCAGCTGAGGCTCACCCCGGCTCGCGCAGGGTCTCCAGCGGCCAGCGGGCGGTGACGTCGAACGCGATGTCCCCGCGCTCTCCCGCCGCCAGGCGGCGATAGCCGCAGTAGGCGATCATGGCGCCGTTGTCCGTGCACAGCGCCGGGCGCGGATAGTGCACGGTGGCCCCGAGCTCGGCGGCGACGGCGTCGATCCGCCGGCGCAGGGCGCGATTGGCGCTGACCCCGCCGGCGACCACCAGCCGCTGCGCCCCCGTATGCTGCAGGGCGCGGCGGCACTTGATGGCGAGCGTATCGGCGACGGCATCCTGGAAACCGCGCGCGATGTCGGCGCGGGCGCCCGGCTCGTCGCCGGCGTCGCGGACCAGGTTGCGCGTGAACGTCTTCAGGCCGCTGAAGCTGAAATCCAGCCCGGGCCGGTCCGTCATCGGGCGGGGGAAGCGATAGCGATCCGGCGCCCCCTCGGCGGCCAGCCGTTCCAGCTGCGGCCCGCCCGGGTACGGCAGATCCAGCAGCTTCGCCGTCTTGTCGAAGGCCTCGCCCACGGCGTCGTCCACGGATTCACCCAGGGCGCGGTAGCGGCCCACCCCGGCCACCTGCACCAGCAGCGTGTGGCCGCCGGAGATCAGCAGTGCGACGAACGGGAACGCCGGCGGGTCGTCCTCCAGCAGCGGTGCCAGCAGGTGCGCCTCCATGTGGTGCACCCCCAGGGCCGGCAGGCCGCGGGCCCAGGCCAGGCTGCGCGCCACCGACGCGCCCACCAGGAGCGCGCCCACCAGGCCGGGCCCGCGCGTGTAAGCGACCGCGTCCAGCGCCTCGCGCTCCAGGCCGGCCTCCGCCAGCACCTGCTCCGTCAGCGGCAGGACGCGACGCACGTGGTCCCGGGACGCCAGCTCCGGCACCACGCCGCCGTAGGTGGCGTGCAGGTCCACCTGGCTGTGCACGGCATGGGCCAGCAGCCCGGTGTCGCCGTCGTAGACGGCCACGCCGGTTTCATCGCAGGAGGTTTCGATTCCGAGCACGCGCATGAGCGGGTCGATCCGGATTGGGAGCCGTGGCGCAGTGTACTGCCTGCGGTATGGCGATCGCCATACACCACCGCCCCGACTTGTGTTCCGCCGAGGTGCTGGATAGAATACCGCGCCCGTTGTGGAATCATGCTCCACGACCGGATCATTCTTGCGTTGAAGGAAGGTGAGTCGCTGCATGCCGATCGTCAAGGTACGTGAAAACGAACATTTCGAGGTCGCCCTGCGCCGTTTCAAGCGCTCCTGCGAGAAGGCGGGCATCCTCTCCGAGGTGCGCCGTCGCGAGCATTACGAAAAGCCCACGCAGGTGCGCAAGCGCAAGCAGGCGGCCGCCATCAAGCGGCATGCCAAGAAGCTCCAGCGCGAGCAGCAGCGCCGCGAGCGCATGTACTGAGACCGGACTCCTGTCATGACAGAGACTGCCCTGAAGGACCGCCTTCTGACCGCGGTGAAAGAGGCAATGCGCGCGGGCGACCGCCGGCGCCTCGGCACGTTGCGCCTGGCGACGGCCGCCATCAAGCAGCACGAGGTGGATCAGCGCACCGAGGCGGGTGACGCCGAGGTCATCAGCCTGCTCGACAAGATGGTCAAGCAGCGCAACGAGTCCATCGAGCAGTACCGGGCCGCCGGGCGCGCCGAGCTCGCCGAGCAGGAGGAATACGAGCTCGCGGTCCTGCGCGAGTTCCTGCCCGAGCCCCTGAGCGATGACGAGGTGGATGCGCTGATCGACGAGGCCATCACCGCCACCGGCGCGACGTCCATTCGCGACATGGGCAAGGTCATGGGGCAGCTCAAGCCGCGCCTGCAGGGGCGCGCCGACATGAGCCAGGCCAGCGCCCGGCTGAAGGCGCGGCTGAACGGCTGACCCGGCTGTCGCCGGAGGGCGCGGCGGCCGCTCCCCGTTCGCCCCTGCTAGCCTTCCCAGGGTTGCTGCCCGGGAGTACCCCGCCATGGCCGGACGCATTCCGGATCAGTTCATCGACGAGCTCCTGGCTCGCGCAGACATCGTCGAGCTCATCGGCTCGCGTCTGGCGCTGAAGAAGGCCGGTGCGAACTACCAGGCCCTGTGCCCTTTCCACAACGAGAAGACCCCGTCGTTCACGGTCAGCCCGAGCAAGCAGTTCTATCACTGCTTCGGCTGCGGCGCCCACGGCACGGCCATCCGCTTTCTCATGGAATACGACCGGATGAGCTTTCCGGAGGCAGTGGAGACCCTGGCCCGCCAGGTGGGCATGGAAATCCCCCGGGAGGCCCAGCCGCGCAGCGATCCCGAAGCCGAGACGCTGTATCCGCTGCTGCAGCAGGCCGAGGCCGCCTATCGCAGCTGGCTGCGCCGCCACCCGGAGCGGGAACGCGCCATCGCCTACCTGCGCAAGCGCGGGCTCAGCGGCGATATCGCCGCGCGCTACGGCATCGGCTTCGCGCCGCCGGGCTGGGATCACCTGCTCCGCGAGCTGGGCCACGAGGACCAGCTGGTACGTGCCGGGCTCGCCATCCGCAAGGACTCGGGCAGTGTCTACGACCGCTTCCGTGACCGCATCATGTTCCCGATCCGGGACCGCCGGGGCCGCACGGTCGGCTTCGGCGGCCGGGTACTGGATACCGGCGAGCCGAAATACCTGAACTCGCCGGAGACGCCCGTGTTCCACAAGGGGCGCGAGCTGTACGGGCTCCACGAGTGCCTGCAGCAGGAGCGACACCCGGACCCCATTCTCGTGGTGGAAGGCTACATGGACGTGGTGGCGCTGGCCCAGCAGGGCCTCGGCAACGCCGTGGCCACCCTGGGTACCGCCACGACCACGGACCAGGTGGAGCGCCTGTTCCGGACCACGCGCAACGTGGTCTTCTGCTTCGACGGCGACGACGCCGGCCGGCAGGCCGCGTGGCGTGCCCTGGAGAACACGCTCCCGGCGCTGCGGGACGACCGCCAGGCCCGCTTCCTGTTCCTGCCCGAGGGGGAGGACCCGGACTCCCTCGTGCGCTCCCAGGGGGCGGATGCGTTCCGCAGTCACGTAGCCGCGGCCGAGCCGCTGTCCACCTTCATGTTCCGGGAGCTGGAGAACGACGCGGACCTGCACACGGTGGACGGTCGCGCACGCCTCGTGGAGCGTGCCGCCCCGGCCATCGGCCGGGTACCGCAGGGCGTCTTCCGGGACCTGCTGGTGGACGAGCTCGCGCGCCACGCCCGTGTTGAGCGCGCCCATGTCGAGCGCGCCATCGCCGGCGAGGCCCAGCCGGAGCCGGCCAAGCGCGACAGGCGCCGCTCCGGATCCCGGCCGCAACGGCGCACGGCGGTGCGCGTGGCCGTGGCGCTGCTGCTCCAGCACCCGGAGCTGGCCGCCCGCGGCGGTGAGCCGGAGCGATTCCGCGACCTGGAGCAGCCGGGCGCCGACTTGCTGGTGCGCCTCCTTGAACTCTTGCAGGAACAACCGCATCTAAGGACTGAGGCGATACTGGAACGCTTCCGCGACGACCCCCACGAGGCGGCGCTGTGGAAGCTCGTCGCCTGGGACCACCTGGTCCCTGAGGGCGGCGCGGAAGCCGAGTTCCTGGGTGCGATGGAGCGCCTGGACACGTTGCTCACGGAGCAACGGCTGCAATACTTGCATCAGCAGTGGCAGAGCGGCCGCATGACCGACGACGAGCAGGCGGAGTGGCTGGAGCTGCTGCAACGACGCAAGGGGTCGCCTCCCCGGTGAGGGATGGCAAATCATTCCTGAACCGCTATAATGTTCGGTTCATTTTGTGCAGGGCAGAACGCCAAGCATCCAGGTAGCGAGTGGTATGAGCCAGGATCAGCAGTCTCAGATCAAGCAACTGATCGCCAAGGGCAAGGACCAGGGTTTTCTGACCTATGCCGAAGTCAACGATCACCTGCCCGATGATATCGTCGATCCCGAGCAGATCGAAGACATCATCAGCATGATCAATGACATGGGCATTACCGTCCACGAGGTTGCCCCGGACTCCGATGAGCTGCTCCTGAACGACTCCGCGGTCACCAGCGACGACGAGGAGGCCGCCGAGGAAGCCGCGGCCGCCCTGGCCGCCGTCGATGCCGAATTCGGCCGCACCACCGACCCCGTGCGCATGTACATGCGCGAGATGGGCACCGTCGAGCTGCTCACCCGCGAGGGCGAGATCAAGCTCGCCAAGCGCATCGAGGAAGGGCTGGACCAGGTCGTGACGGCCCTTGCCGCCTACCCGGAATCGGCGCGCTTCCTGATCAAGGGCTTCGAGCGGGTCGAGCAGGAGGAGCAGCGCCTGGCCGACCTGGTGGCGAACTTCCGCGAGCCCGGCGAGCCCCAGGAGGAGTCCACCCGCGAGACCACGCTGGAGGACACCGCGGACGACGACGAGGACGACACCGCCGCTGCCGATACCGGCCCCGATCCGGAGCGGGCGCGGGAGATGTTCGCGCGCATCCAGGAGCTCTACGACGAGACCCAGCAGATCCTCGCCGAGGAGGGTGTCGAGAGCGCGCGCCTGCAGGAGAAGCGCGACGAGATGGCGGAGCTGTTCCTGCGCATCAAGTTCCCGCCGCGCATCCTGGAGGCCATGGTCGATCAGCTGCGCAAGGCCGTGGAGCGCATCCGCCGCCAGGAGCGGGTGGTCATGGAATCCTGCGTACGCCGGGCCGGCATGCCCCGCAAGGTCTTCCTCAAGTCCTTCCCCGGGCGCGAGGCCGACGAGGCCTGGCTCCAGGAGGTCAAGGAGCGCAGCGACGTCGACCAGGAAAAGCTCCAGGACGCCGAAGACCAGATCCGCTACGCCCAGGAGCAGCTGCGCGAGCTGCAGAATCTCTCGGGGCTGGACGTGGGCGAGATCAAGGAGATCAACCGGCGCATGTCCATCGGCGAGGCCAAGGCCCGCCGCGCCAAGAAGGAGATGGTCGAGGCCAACCTGCGGCTGGTGATCTCCATCGCCAAGAAGTACACCAACCGCGGCCTGCAGTTCCTGGACCTCATCCAGGAAGGCAACATCGGCCTGATGAAGGCCGTGGACAAGTTCGAGTACCGTCGCGGCTACAAGTTCTCCACCTACGCCACATGGTGGATCCGCCAGGCGATCACGCGCTCCATCGCGGACCAGGCGCGCACCATCCGCATCCCGGTGCACATGATCGAGACCATCAACAAGCTCAACCGCATCTCCCGGCAGATGCTCCAGGAGATGGGCCGCGAGGCCACCCCGGAAGAGCTTGCCGAGCGCATGGAGATGCCCGAGGACAAGGTCCGCAAGGTGCTCAAGATCGCCAAGGAGCCGATCTCCATGGAGACGCCCATCGGCGACGACGAGGACAGCCACCTGGGCGACTTCATCGAGGACGTGGGCGTCATGTCCCCGGTGGACTCGGCCACCCGCGAGGGGCTCAAGGAAGCCGTCCGCGGCGTGCTCGGCGGATTGACGCCGCGCGAGGCGAAAGTGCTGCGCATGCGCTTCGGCATCGACATGAACACCGACCACACCCTGGAAGAGGTGGGCAAGCAGTTCGACGTCACCCGCGAGCGCATCCGCCAGATCGAGGCCAAGGCCCTGCGCAAGCTGCGCCACCCGACGCGCTCCGAGTCGCTGCGCAGCTTCCTGGACGAACAGTAAGGCTGACGCCCTACCCCCTGCACGCTATACTCCCGCCCTGCGGCTGCGCCCGCAGGGCGGGCTGCGTCCGCGCCCTACGCACGCAGCCGCCCCGCGATCACCGCCCGACGGGCCTGTAGCTCAGTGGTTAGAGCAGGGAACTCATAATTCCTTGGTCGCTGGTTCGAATCCAGCCGGGCCCACTGTTTCCCGGAGCATCCCCCAGAGTAGGCCTTTCGGCTTCAGCGCCCGAGGAACACGGCAACGTCTCTCAGGGGCTCGATGTGCTCACAGACCAGCTTGACGGTTGCGAGCATCGGCACAGCGATCAGAACCCCGATCAGGCCCCAGATCCAGCCGAGTGTCGCAATCGCGAGAAACACGGCGACGGGACTCAGGTCAAGGGTTCGCCCTGCGAGGATGGGCGTCAGGAATTGCCCCTCGACCACGTTCACGGCGAGTATCACCAGCGCTGGAAGAAGCATCTGAAGCGGAGCGTCGAACGTCAGGACGCTGACGAAGGTAACCACGATCATGCTGATGACGACGCCCAGGTAGGGCACAAAGTTCAGAATCCCCACCATGGCACCCCAGAGAAAGGGGTTCGGCACTCCCAGAGCGTACATCGCCAGCGCGACGACCAGGCCGACGCCGATATTGATGATGGCAACCATGCCGAGGAAGCGCGCAACCTGTCGCTGGATCGTACGCGTGGTCTCGACCACCCGGCGCTTGTCCCCGAAGGCTGAGGTCACGTGCACGATCTTGTTAACGAAGGCGTCACCCGAGGCGAGGATAAAGTACAGCAGGATCAGCATGACCGCCGTCCCGTACACGAGGTTGGGCGTTCGACTGAGCACGTTATCGACCAGGCTGAACGAGACACCCTCCGAGCGTTCCTCCGAGTTCTCGTCTTCGCCCTCGTCCGACCCGGAATCCTCGCCCATGCTCGTCAAATCGTCGATTCGCTCCTTGGCCTCTCGTACCTTGTCGATCGGCTCCTGGACCCAGGCAAGCTTGTACTCGAGCAGACGCAGCTCATAAGGCGCGCGCTCCAGCCACTGGGAGGCAGGTGCTGCCAGCGCGTAGATGCCGGCGGTCATGGTGCCGGCAATCCCGAGCATCACGACCAGAGCGCTGAGCGTTTGCGGTAGCCCCGCACGCACCATGAGCCGGACAACCGGCGTGAGAACCAGGCTCAGCAGCAGCGCCAGCGCGATGGGCATGATCAGGCTGGCGGCAAAGTACATGGTGTACAGGACCATGAGGAACAGGATGCCGGGAAGGACCGCCGAGCGAATCCAAACTGCAGGAACGTCCCGCCAGCCCGAAGCGCCCTCCCCGTTCGAGTCCTCGGAAGTAGGATTCTGCGTGTCGTCGGAGTCCGGATCCATGAAGCTCTTCCTCATTCAGCCGTCGCGCGGCAACGGATGCCGCTTCGGCCCGGTGGCTGTGCGCTATGCAAGGGTCTGCTCACGGTTCACCCTACCCGCGAGCGGAGTGAGCGGGGACGGGCTCAGGGGCCGGCGATCAGTCGCAAGTACCTGTCCAGCTGCCGCCCTATGCTCGGCAACTGCAAGAGCAGTCGTCCTACGGCACGTTCCCATCGGGGCATTCGGCCGACGACCACGCCGGCGAAAAAGGCCGGAACAAGAGCAACCGGGGTACGTGCGTACGCGCGCAACCGCCCCACGCGGCGTCGAATGCCGGCCGCTCTTACGTCCAGGGCGCGTCGCCGCGCCCGAACGTCGCGAGCAAGATGACGATTGCCCATGGCTACGCCCGTGCCCTGGCGGCCGCGTTCCCGCATGCGGCTGCCCGCGCATGCCGTATGGCCCGCCCGGAGACCGTTGGCGGGCCCGGCCCCGCAGCGTCGGGCATTACGGCCTCTGTCACGGCGGCACTACCTGTGCCGCCGCAGCGATGAATACAGTGCGCCTACGGCGAACGCCAGGCCCATGGCGGTAAGTGGATTCTCGCGTATGTACGAGCCGAGAGCCGTCACCGTGTCACCGGCCCGCCTTTGACCATGCCGTGCCTTCTCCCGGACGCTTTCTTCAGCCTCCGAGTAGCGCTCCCGTACGCTCTCCTCGGCCCTGCCGGCCCGTTCTGCCGCCCGATCAATGGTCTCGTGCGCCTTGTCCGCTACCCGGTCCGTTACATTGTGCTCGCTGGGTTGCGTTGCCATATGCCGCCTCCGGCTGATCGCTCACGCCCTCGCTGGAATCACCCTTCCGGCAGGCAAGTCCACGCAAAGGCAAGGAACTGCTCTACAAGTACGCTTGCGCCTGGTTCCTGGTTCCATGCGCCTCACATACCAAAAGCCGTCACGGCGTAGCCGCGCTCGCGGTAGCGCGGCTGAATGCGGCCGTTACGGGGAACTACGAATGGCCTTGCCGGCAGAATCGCCGCATGCTGTGTTCCTGAATGCAGAATCATCGGCACTGACGGAGCACCAGCGATGCACACCGATGTGCTTGTCCGGCCAACGACCCTTCTGGTGATTGTTCTGTTGCTCGCGGCTACCGGCGTGATCGGGGTAGCCACCTCGGCGCTCATGGCGGAACCGAACGCACGCGGCCCGGTATTCACCGACGATGGCTACGCCATCCGCGGCTATGACCCGGTGGCCTACTTCACCGAGGGCCGCCCGGTGGAAGGGCGGGCCGAATTCGAAGCGCAGTGGAACGGCGCCACCTGGCGTTTTGCCTCCGCGGCGCACCGCGATCGCTTTCTCGCCGATCCCGGGTCGTACGCACCGGCCTACGGCGGATACTGCGCCTGGGCGGTGGCGGCCAAGGGCGAGCTCTACTCTGTGGACCCGCACGCCTGGAGAATCGTCGACGGCACGCTGTACCTGAACTACAGCGATACCATCCAGCAGCGCTGGGAAGAGGACATGCAGGGCTTCATCAGGCGCGGTGATCGCCGCTGGCAGGAGATTGCGCCCCAGTCCTAGTGCCCTGTAACCCAAGTTGGCTGGATTTCGCCTGACCTCCGGGAGCATCTGTGCGGCGCCACGCTTCCGCGGACGATTCGTTTGTGGTTGCATGCTGCGGGTACCCACGTCAGCGAGGCGGCAGCGCGCCATGACGAACCTACGCGCCCGTGTCTTCCCCCCGGAGAGCCGGACCTTCCCCGGTAAACGATGGCTGGAAACCGGCTTCCGTACGGCCCACCTGGTCGGGACAGCGGGCATCGGCGGCGGATTTCTCTGGGGAGCGGCTCCCCAGCACTGGCTTCCGTTCCTGTGGCTGACGGTGGTCACCGGCGCTGCCATGGCCGCACTGCAGATCTGGGGCAACGGCGTCTGGCTCATCCAGGTGCGCGGCCTGGCGGTCATCGCCAAGCTGGCGCTGCTCGGGGTCATGGTTGCGGGTGACGTGCGGGCCGACCTGTTCATCCTGGTTCTGGTGATCTCCGGGGTCGTCTCCCACGCGCCCGCCCGGTTGCGCTATTTCTCGCCCCTGTACATGCGGCGCATCGATCACCTTTGATCCGGCACCGCGGGGCCGGATCACCCAGCGCGCGCGAGCAGTGGACGAGCAGCGCCAGCCGTGATTCCCTGTTGGAGTACGATCAACAACACCAAGCAACCGTGCGCTTACCCGGGAGGGACCGTCATGACGCGTCTTACAACCTTTGCTGCCGCACTCGCTCTGACTTTCGGCGCCGGCGCCGCGGGCGCCCAGCAATCGTGGAACATGGCGACGCCCTACCCGGACGCCACCTTCCACACCCAGAACGTCCGGGAATTCGTCGAGGACATCAACGAGGCCACGGACGGTGCCATCGAGGTCCAGGTACACAGTGCCGGCTCGCTGGTGGAGCACCCGGAGATCAAGCGCGCCGTGCGCACGCAGCAGGTGCAGATGGGCGAGATCTTCATCTCCCTGCTGGGCAACGAGAATCCGGTCTTCGCCGTGGACTCGGTGCCGTTCCTGGCGACCAGCTACGACGAGGCGGAGCGGCTCTGGGAGGCATCCCGCCCGAAGATCGAGGAGCTCCTGGCGGAGGACGGCATCAAGCTGCTATACGCGGTGCCCTGGCCCGCCCAGGGCCTGTACACCAACCGCGAGGTGGACAGCGTGGACGATCTCGAGGGCCTGAGCTTCCGCGCCTATAACGCCACCACCTCGCGGCTGGCCGAGCTGCTGGACATGCAGGCCACCCAGGTCGAGGTCCCGGAGATCCCGCAGGCGTTCTCCACGGGCATCATCAACGCCATGGTGACCTCGCCGACCACCGGCGTGAACTCCCAGGCCTGGGATTTCGTGGACAACTTCTACGACATCCGCGCGTGGATCCCGAAGAACATGGTGGTAATCAACCAGCAGGTCTGGGACGGGCTCGACGAGGACACCCAAGACGCCATCCTGACGGCCGCGGAAGAGGCCGAGGAACGGGGCTGGGCCATGAGCCGCGAGGAGGCGGACAAGCAGAAGGCGGCGCTGGAAGACAACGGCATGAACGTGATCGAGCCCTCGGAGACCCTGGTCGAGGAGCTCAACGCCATCGGCGAGCGGATGACCGAGGAGTGGATCGAGGACGCCGGCGCCGACGGCCGGGCGATCATCGATGCCTACCGCGAATGAGCGCATCCGGTGGCAGGCAGCGTGCTGCCTGCCGCCGGCCGGCGGTCTCCAGGCATCAACCCGGTGCAAGCAAGGCGGCAGGCACCCCTGATGCGCATTCTGGATGGGCTGTACCGGCTCTGCAGCACCCTGGCCGCGCTGTGCCTGGTCTCCATTTGCGGCCTGATCCTGGCACAGATCGCCGGGCGTTTCCTGCCGTTCCGGGTTCTCTCCGCCAACGAGCTGTCCGGCTTCCTGGTACTGGCGTCGACGTTTCTGGCGCTGGGGCCGGCCCTGCGCTTCGGCACCCACATCCGGGTCACGCTGGTGGTGGAACGCTTCCCTGAACCGATCCGCCGACTGACCGAGGCCGCGGCGCTGCTCCTGGCCATCGCCCTGGCCGGCTACGCCACGTGGTGGTGCTTCGACCTGATGATGGACTCCATCAACTATGACGACATCTCCCCGGGCCGGCTGGCCATCCCCCTGGCCGTTCCCCAGGCCGGCATGGTTCTGGGGCTGGGCGTGTTCGTCCTGGCCCTGTGCCACTGCCTGGTGGAACTCGTCCGCGGCGACAAGCCGGCGTACGCGCAGGGCCGCGGCATGATGGAGGACTGACATGGGGACCGTGGCGACGGGGCTGGTCCTGCTCGCGGTGCTGCTGGGACTCCTGAGCCTGGGCCTGTGGGTGGCGCTGGCGCTGGTGGGCGTAGCGGTGCTCGGCATTGCCGTTTTCAGCGGCGCGCCCACCGGCCTGGTGCTGGCCAACAACCTCTACAGCTCGATTTCCTCCTGGTCGCTGGCCGCCCTGCCCATGTTCATCTGGATGGGCGAGATCCTGTTCCGCACCCGTCTGGCCGAGGACATGTACGCCGGCCTGGCCCCGTGGCTGCGCCGCATCCCGGGCCGGCTCCTGCACGTCAACGTGCTGGGCTGCAGCGTGTTCGCCGCCGTGTCCGGCTCCTCCGCGGCCACCGCCGCCACCATCGGGCGCATGTCCATTCCCGAGCTGCGCCGCCGCGGGTACGCCGACAACATGGTCATCGGCACGCTGGCAGGGTCCGCGACGCTGGGGCTGCTGATCCCGCCGTCCATCATCCTGATCGTCTACGGGGTCAGCGCGGAAGTCTCCATCGCCCGGCTGTTCATCGCCGGCATTCTCCCGGGCCTGATGCTGGTCGTGCTTCTCATGGGATACGTGGTCGCGTGGTCGTGGCTTTTCCCGCACCGCAATCCGCCGGCGGACCCACCCGTATCCCTGCGCCGCAAGATCCTCGGCTCCGGGCGGCTGATTCCGGTCATTGTGCTCATCGTGACGGTGATCGGCTCCATCTACGCCGGGGTGGCAACGCCCAACGAGGCGGCCGCGCTGGGCGTTCTGGGGGCGCTCGTTCTGGCGGCCTGCACCCGGACCCTCAACTGGCGGGTCTTTGTCGACGGGCTGACCGCCGCCACCCGCACCTCGTGCATGATCTGCTTCATCCTCGCGGGCGCCGCCGTGCTGACCACGGCCATGGGCTACACCGGCATCCCTCGCGAGCTGGCGGCGTGGATCGCGCAGATGGACCTTTCCGTGTATGCCCTGCTGGCGGCACTGGTCGTGTTCTTCGTGATCCTGGGGTGCTTTCTCGACGGCATCTCCGTGGTCGTCCTGACCACGTCGGTGGTGCTGCCCATGGTGCAGGCGGCGGGACTCGACCTGATCTGGTTCGGCATCTTCCTGGTGATCGTGGTGGAGATGTCGCAGATCACGCCGCCGGTGGGCTTCAACCTGTTCGTCATTCAGGGCCTGACCGGCAAGAACATCCTGCAGATCGCCTGGGCATCGTTCCCGTTCTTCCTGGTGCTGATGCTCGCCGTGGTGATACTGACGCTGTTCCCGGAGCTCGCCACCTGGCTGCCGGAACAGATGAGCCGGCGCGGTTGACGAGCCCGATGCTTCTGCAGAAAGGCCCGGACCATGCCTGACTGGCTGCCCGCTGATCCCGTCGTCTTCTGGTGGCTCGCCGCCTTCTCGGTGGTGATGCTTCTCGGCGGCGTCGTCATGGTCCCCTGGATCGTGGTCCGCATCCCCGCCGACTACTTTGCCCATCGGCGCCGCGAGGCGGTGGTCCTGACCCGACGCCACCCCGTGGTGCGGGCATTGCTTCTTGTGACCAAGAACCTGGTCGGCGCCGTGCTGATCGTCGCCGGCGTGCTCATGCTGGTGCTCCCCGGGCAGGGCGTGCTGACCATCCTGGTGGGACTGACGCTGGTCAACTTCCCCGGCAAGTTCCGGGTGGAGCGGTGGATCATCACGCGCCCCGCCGTGCTGCGGTCGGTCAACTGGCTGCGGCAGCGGGCGGGACGCCGGCCACTGGAGGTCTGACCCGGGAGAGGCCCGCGCGCGTCACCCCGCGCCGGTGTCCAGGGGCTTCAGCCGGCGCTCGATCTGCTCGCGTTGCGGCTCCAGGAAAGGGGGCAGCGCCAGCGTCTCCCCGAGCCGATCCGCCGGCTCGTCGGTGGCGAAGCCGGGGCCGTCCGTGGCCAGCTCCATGAGAATGCCGTTGGGCTCACGGAAGTACAGGCTGCGGAAATAGTAGCGATCCACCGGGCCGCTGAACGGCATGCGGGCACCCCGCAGGTGCTCCGTCCAGGCGTCATAGGCGGCGTCGGCGAT
Organism: Aquisalimonas lutea; assembly: GCF_030409225.1. Taxonomy (GTDB): domain Bacteria; phylum Pseudomonadota; class Gammaproteobacteria; order Nitrococcales; family Aquisalimonadaceae; genus Aquisalimonas; species Aquisalimonas lutea. Next base: position 953,993 of record NZ_JAUFPK010000001.1, on the reverse strand, counting down.
CCGGAAGGCGACATGGTGCACGCCTCCGGCGCCGGGCTGCGCCTGGGGCACCCCCGGCTCCACGGCCACGTGCAGCTCGGCCCCGGCGCCGCCCTCGCCCATGGCGTAGACCCGGATCTGCACGTCGTCCTGGTCGTAGGAGCGCGCGTGCTGCATGCCCAGGATGCGGGTCAGCACCGCATCGGTGGGCTCGTGGGAGCGCACGCTGATGGTGATCGGGCCGAGGCCGCGGATCTGGTAGCCGGCCGGCACGGGACTGCCTTCCCAGGGGTGCGCCGTCCCTTCCCCGCCGTCGTCGACCAGGCGCAAGCGCTGGCCCTCGGGATCCTCGAAATCCAGGCTCAGCCGGCCGTCGCGCTCGTGGATGGCGCCGTGGTGCACGCCCTGGGCCGCGAACCGCTCGGCCCACCACTCCAGGGCCTCGCGGCCGGCCACGCGGAAGGCCGTGTTGCAGATGCTCTGGCTCCCGCGCTGCTCCGGGGGCGCGGGGAAGTCGAAGAACGTGATATCCGTCCCCGGCGAGCCCACGGCGTCGGCGTAGAACAGGTGGTAGGCCTCGGTCTGGTCCTGGTTCACGGTCTTCTTCACCAGCCGCAGGCCGAGGGTCCGGGTGTAGAACGCGTAGTTCGCCGGCGCGTCGGCGGTCACCGCCGTCAGGTGATGAATTCCCTCGATCTGCATGGGCGAGCTCCTCGTTCAGGCGGCATGCAACCGGCGGAGACGGTCGCACGCGGCGTCATTGTCCGGTCGTGAAGGTATCCGGGCCGGCCTCGGGATCCGTGAAGACCAGCTGGTGCGCGATGGCCGTGTGCTCTCGCTGGAGGGTCATGAGGATGCGCGCCTCCGGGGTCTCCCAGCCCGCGACCAGGACCAGTTTACCGCCGGCCAGGGCCATGCCGTCCATGCCCGGCTGCTCCCGCAGGGCGTCGCTGCGCCACTCGCGCAGGTCCAGGTCCGGCTCGCCGTAGGCATCGGTCAGGTGCCGGCGCAGCCGCTCGAAGTCCTCGATATAGCCCGCGGGACGGCGGTGCCCGGCGCGATTGAAGTACCGCACCTGGCGCAGGCCGCCGTCGTCGAAACGACGATTCACGGTAACGGGGATGCCGGCGTAGGTTCCGTGGTGGATCAGCCGCCGCGGGCCGTCGATGATGAGCTCGCCGCCGGCCGCCGCGCGCACGCTCGCCTGGTCGTCACCCCACTGATCCGTGGCCAGCGCCGCGGTGACACCGGGGAGAAACAGTACTGCGAGCGCGACATGGCACAAGAGTCCGATCCGCACGCCCGAGCCTCCTGCCGCCACGGGATATCGCTACCAGCGTACGCGCCCGTGCAGCGCGCGTCACGCGCGTCCGCGCATCGCCCGGCGCCGCGCGGACGCTCGGAATCCAGCGAACCTGGCTTAAGGACACTAGGAAGAGGCCGTGATGTGCTCCAGGGCGAGGTTGGCCTGGTCGGCAAAGTGCAGCACGCTGTCCACGGCCTCGGCATCCAGCAGCCTCTGGCTGGGAATCCTGTCCGTATAGATCAGCCCGATCTCGCGGCGCCGGATCACCAGCGGCACGAGCACCGCGTCCATGCCCCGGATGCGGTGCTGGAAGGCACCGACCTGCCAGCGCTCGTGGTCTTCCGGGGCGACGTCCATGAGCTGGACCAGCCGCTGCTGCTGGAGCGCCGTGCGCACAACGGCCATACGGCTGTCCGATAGCTCATCGGCGAGCGCCACGCCGAGGCTCCCGTCCACGTCGCCGACGGAGTACTTCACCCGCAGCGCGGTACGCTCCTGGTTGTAGATGGTGATCACGGTCCGGTCCATGCCCACCCCCCGGTGCAGGCCCTCGAGGATCATCTCCAGCACCGTGTGCGTGCTGGGCTGCTCGCGCATCACCACGGACAGCTCCCGGAGGATCTTGAGCTGCAGCACCGGGGCCGGCCGGTGGATCCGCGGCCCCTCGGCCTGGGTTTCGCTACCGGCGCGGGCCCGGCCGCCCTGATCCCATTCCGCCGGGATCCCGAAGGCTTCGGCGATGCGCTGGCTCTCGTCCCTGGCCTGGTTGAGCAGCGTCTTCGCCCGGGCCTGCGGGACGCCGGTACGGCGCACGATCTGCTGGAGCACCTCGTCGGTCTCCGCGCCGCGCCAGCCGTGCTCGCGGATCACCGCTTCGAGGCGGTGCCCCATGCGGATGCAGCCGATCTGCCCCTGGGTGGCATCCTGACGGGCCTGCAGAGCGCGCTCGACGAGATCCCCCAGGTGCCATGACCGCGCCAGGTAGCCCGTGAGCTCCCGCAGCCGGAACCCCAGGATTTCCCGCTCCAGCATGCCCTGGGAGCGGCTCTCGTTGGCCAGCCCGCGCTCCATGGCACGGGCCTCCGGCTCGTCGCTGAAGCACCAGAACGCCATTTCGCCGAGCCGCAGAAGCAGCGCGGCCACGAACACCTCTTCGCTGCCGCCGGCGCCCTGCTCGCGGGCCAGCAGCCGCGCCTGGGCGGCGGCGAACACCGACTCGCGCATGATGCGCACCAGGCGCTCCCGGGTCGCACCACGCAGCAGGGTATCCAGGACCGTCAGGGAGATGCCGATGGTGTGCACGGTATCGAAGCCGAGCAGCACCACGGCACGGCTGACCGTGCTGATCTCCTGTCCGGAGCGATTGAAATAGGCGCTGTTGGCCGCACGCAGCACCCCCGAGGTCAGCGACGGGTCCTGGAGCACGACGGTGGCCAGGTCCTGGGTCGAAGCCTCGGTGTCGGCCGTGGTCTGGCAAAGCCGCTGGACAGTGCGGTTGAGGATCGGCAGATCCCGGTCGTCCAGCCGCTCGAGCCAGCGCTCCAGCGCCTCGGTGGAGGTATCGGTCGCTCGGTTCATGGCCGGGATTGTACCGGCACTCGCCGGGGACCGACCGTACCTGAATCACAGCCCGGTACAGAAAGCCGTGACCGGATACCGCTGCCCATCAGGGGGCAACACGGGTACCATGAGCCCGTGCGTCCCGCTGAGCGTCCGCAAAGGTGAGATAATGACGGACACCGTGAAGTTCCTGCTCGACGAATCCCGTCTCCCGCGTCACTGGTACAACATCAACGCCGATCTGCCCGAGCCCATGGCGCCGGTACTCCACCCCGGCACCCATCGGCCGGTGACGCCCGACGATCTGGCCCCGCTGTTCCCCCACGGGGTGATCGAGCAGGAGATGTCCACGGAACGAGAGATCGACATCCCGGAGCCGGTCCGCACGGCCTACCGCCAGTGGCGGCCGTCCCCCCTGTACCGCGCCCGGCGGCTGGAGAACGCCCTCGGCACGCCGGCGCGCATCTACTACAAGTACGAGGGCGTCAGCCCGGCGGGCAGCCACAAGCCCAACACCGCCGTCGCCCAGGCCTTCTACAACCACCGCGAGGGCGTGCGGCGCATCACCACCGAGACCGGCGCCGGCCAGTGGGGCTCCTCCCTGGCGCTCGCCGGCGCCATGTTCGGCATCGACATCAGCGTCTACATGGTCAAGGTCAGCTTCTGGCAGAAGCCGTACCGGCGCGCCTTCATGGAGAGCTTCGGTGCCGAGTGCATCGCCAGCCCCAGCGACACCACCGCGGCCGGCCGCGCGGTGCTGGCGGAGCACCCGGACAGCACCGGCAGCCTGGGCATCGCCATCAGCGAGGCCGTGGAGATGGCCGCACAGCGGGAGGACACCCGCTACGCACTGGGCAGCGTGCTCAACCATGTGCTCCTGCACCAGACGGTCACCGGCCTGGAGGCGCGGGAGCAGATGGCCATGGCCGATGACGACCCGGACGTGATCATCGGCTGTACCGGCGGCGGCAGCAATTTCGCCGGCCTGGCGTTCCCGTACCTGGGCGAGCAGCTGCGCGGCGGGCGCCAGCGGCAGTTCATCGCCGTGGAGCCGGCGGCGTGCCCGACGCTGACCAAGGGACGGTTCGCCTACGATTTCGGCGACACCGGGCACCTGACACCGCTCACGCGCATGCACACCCTGGGCTCGTCCTTCGTGCCGCCGGGGTTCCACGCCGGCGGCCTCCGCTACCACGGCATGGCCCCGCAGATCAGCCACCTGACCCATCTCGGCTACATCCGCCCGCGCGCCTACAATCAGCTGGAATGCTTTGCGGCCGGCCTGGAGTTCGCCCGGGCGGAGGGCATCATCCCGGCCCCCGAGGCCAACCACGCCGTCAAGGCCGCCATGGACGAGGCCGTCCGCTGCCGCGAGAGCGGAGAGAGCCGCGTCATCCTGTTCAATCTGTGCGGACACGGCAATTTCGACATGCAGGCCTATACCGACTACCTCGCCGGCGAGCTCCGGGACCAGGCGTATGCCGAAGACGAAGCCAGCATGGCGCTTGCCGGCCTGCCGACGGTCGGACCACCCGCCGGGGAACAACCATGACCGAACTGCTACTGATTGCGGCCATCGGCGCCATCGCCGCGCTGGTGGTGTGGCTGCGCTACCGCGGCACCGGCATGGACGGCGCCGACGACGCCCTGACGCGTGCCTGCTCCGGGGACCGCGACCAGGCCCAGCGCCTGGAGGACCTGGAGCACCGCCAGGCGTCGCAGCCGCTGTCCCGCAAGGAGGCCCGCAAGCGCGCCCTGGAGAAGCTCATCGATGACCGCAGCCGGTAAGGCTCCCGTCCTCGACGGAATCGTCCCTGTCTTGTCTTCTCATAGATGAAATCCATCAGAATTGCCTGGAGCATCAACCGCGTTTAGTGTGTCGGCGACTGAACGGGGGTCCGTGCCGGCCCGGAATCGCACGCTCCCGTTGCAGAACCGCCAAGACGACGGAGACACCCATGCGCTACACCGCCAAAGAGGGGTTCCGGCACGACGACACGCCGCGGCTGGGCGTCCTGGTGGCCAACCTCGGCACCCCCGACGCGCCCACGACGCCGGCGCTGCGCAGGTACCTGGCCCAGTTCCTCGGCGACCCGCGGGTCATCGAGCTGCCGCGGCTCTACTGGCGCGCCATCCTCCACGGCATCGTCCTGCGCACCCGGCCGAAGAAGTCCGCCGCCGCCTACCGCGAGGTCTGGAGCGACGAAGGCTCGCCGTTGCTGGTCACCGGCCGGTCGCAGGTGCAGGGCATCGGCGAGCGACTGGCCGCGCAACTGGACGGCCCCGTGGCGGTGGAGCTGGCCATGCGTTACGGCAGCCCGTCCATGGGCGACGCCCTGCGGCGGCTCCGCGACCAGGGCGCCGAGCGCCTGGTGGTGCTGCCGCTGTACCCGCAGTACTCGGGCAGCACCACGGGCTCCACCTTCGACGCCCTGGCGGACGAGCTCAAGCAGTGGCGCTGGATACCGGAGCTGCGCTTCATCGGCCAATACCACGACGACGAACGCTACATCCGCTGCCTGGCGGACAGCATCCGCGAGCACTGGGCCGCCCGCGGCCGGGGCGAGAAGCTGCTGTTCTCGTTCCACGGCACGCCCAGGCGCTACCTGCTCGACGGCGACCCGTACCACTGCCAGTGCCACAAGACCGCGCGGCTGGTCGCCGAAGAGCTGGCGCTGCCCGACGAGCAGTGGATGGTCTCGTTCCAGTCCCGGTTCGGCAACGAGGAATGGCTCAAGCCCTACACCGACGAGACCGTCAAGGGGCTGGCAGCACGCGGCATGAAGACCCTGGACGTGATCTGCGCCGGGTTCTCCGCCGACTGCCTGGAGACCCTCGAGGAGATCGAGGGCGAGAACGCCGAGTACTTCGAGCGGGCAGGCGGCGACGAGCTGCGCTACATCCGCTGCCTGAACGACCGCGCCGATCACCTGGACATGCTCAGCGGGCTGATCATGGAGCACGCCCAGGGCTGGCCGGAAGCCGGCGGGCCCGCCCGCGGGCTCCGGGATCCCGAGGCAACGCAGCGGCGTGCCCGGACCCTCGGCGCAGAGGCCTGACCACCCAGGGCGGCAGGCGCACGGGCATTGCACAAGCACTCCCCGCACGTGCAATCTTGAAGGAAACGCACGGGTCTTCGGTCGAATAACGATGACGAACCTTCCATGAAGGACCCGGGTTCGCCGGCGTTCCACGCGGGGAGCGTCGGCGGACACCGAAGCCCCGGTCCGGCACGTTCTGGAGACAGGCAATCGACATGACTGGCGTGATCTGGCGATGCCTCGCCGGCGCGGTGCTTGCTGCGCTGGTCTGCCCGCTCGCGGCGCTGGAGCCCAGCTCCCTGGAACCCGCCACGAGCGACCGGCCGGTTCTTACGCTGGTCAACGGCGACGACACGCGCCGGCTCTCCCTGCGGGAGATCGAGTCCCTGGGCCTCTACGAAGCCGAATTCCGTCACTTCGAGGGCAAGGAAGGCACGTTCACGGGCGTGCGCCTGAAGGAGTTCCTCGCCGCGCACGGCATGGATGACGCGCGCCGGGTGCGCTTCATCGGCGCCGACGACTACACCGCCTTCCTGGACCAGGAAGAGCTCCGCGAGAAGGAGCGTCTCCTGGTGACACGCTTCGACGGCGAGCCGATCCCCATGAACGACCTGGGACCGCTCATGCTCGTGGTCCCCGAGGATGCCGAGGCGGTGCTCGCCGGTGAGCAATCCATGACCAAGTGGGTCTGGTCCATCGTCGAGATCCGCGCGCGATGAGGGGGCGCGGCCGGCTGACCGCCCTCCTGATCGGATCCTACCTGCTCATCATCGCGGCGGTCGCCGGTGCCGTCGCTGCCTTCGTCCAGAACGCGGGGCAGCATGTGGGCGCGGACTACACGGCCTATGCCAGCAACCTGGTGCGCGGCCAGCAGGAGACCGCGGAGCTGCGCCACGCCATCCGGGCCCTGGTGGATCACCCGACGGAGTTCCACCAGCAGCACATCCTGCGCACCCTGGCCACCATCGAGGGCCGCGAGTCCACCACCCGCAACGGGCTGCGACGCAGCCCGCTGGAACCGTCGGCGTACGCCGGGCTCCTGGAGGAGTTCGACGCCGTCATGGCGCACATTCCCCGCCTGCGGGAGCTGGCCAGGGACGCAGTGAATGATCCCGAGGCCCGGGCCGAGCTGCGCGACCTGGGCCTCCGGGTCGAGGACAGCCTCGCCTACGTCTACAGCGAGCTCCATCAGCTCAACCACCAGGGCTCGGCCGACCAGCAACGCCTGATGGACCGGCTCTCCACCATGGTCATCGTGCTCGCGGGGCTGCTGCTGGTATTCATCGGCGTCCTCCTGTGGGCGCTGCGCCACATCGCCGGCCAGAAGGCGCGCCTGGAGCGGCTGACGATCACCGACGCGCTCACGGGCCTGCCCAACCGGCGTGCGCTGCTGCAGTACGTGGAGCAGATGCTCCCCCACAGCGTCCGCGAGAACGAGCCCGTGAGTCTGGCACTTCTGGACATCGACTACTTCAAGGCCGTCAACGACGACTACGGCCACCCCGTGGGCGATGCCGTGCTGCGCCTGTTCGCCCAGCATCTCCAGGGCCTGGTGCGCGCCAGCGACTTCACGGCCCGTATCGGCGGCGAGGAGTTCGGGATCCTCATGCCGGCCACCGACGGCGACGGTGCCCGCGAGCTGTGCGAACGGCTGCGCACCAGCATCGAGACATTGCCACTGCCCGTGCCCGATCACGAGTGCCGGCTGACCGCGAGCTTCGGCGTGACCACCGCGGCGCCCGGGGAAGCGGTCAGTTTCAACACGCTCTACATCCTGGCGGACCGTGCGCTGTACGAGGCCAAGGGGCAGGGGCGCAACCGGGTGGTGGCAAAGTCCTGAAGCGCGCCGGCGGCGTGGCCCTACCGGCGCCGCTGCGCCAGCCGCAGGATTCCGGCGACGGCAATGAACATGCCCGCGAACAGTCCCGTGTAGGCGGCCAGGGAGAGGACAAGGCTCACCGCCAGGGCGCCGGAGACCATCGCCAGCAGCGCGGCCAGGGCGGCCAGCATGACCCCGGCACCGAGGCCGATGCGCAGTATCGCCGGCACCATGGAACCGCTCCTCCCGGTCAGCGCTCGTGGAGCCAGCACGCCGACAGGTGATCCCGGCGGGGCTCGAACATGCCGGGATCGCGGACATCGCAGGTCCCCGCCATGGCATGCGGGCAGCGCGGATGGAAACGGCAGCCCGGCGGCGGGTGCAGCAGGCTCGGCGGCTCCCCGGCGGGCACATCCCGCACGCGGCGGGCGTTGGCCGCGTCCACGTCGGCGATGGCCGCCAGCAGCGCCTGGGTGTAGGGATGCTGGGGGTGCTCCAGCAGCTCGTCCACCTGCGCCTGCTCGACAATGCGGCCGGCATACATGACGAAGATGCGATCGGCGTAGTGGCGGACCGTGGACAGGTCGTGGGTGATGAAGGCCAGCGTCAGGGAGCGCTCGGACTGGATCCGCCGCAGCAGGTTGAGGATTTCCACCCGCACCGAGGCATCCAGCATGGACACCGGCTCGTCGGCGATGATCATCGCCGGCTCCAGCACCAGGGCGCGGGCGATGACCACCCGCTGCTGCTGGCCGCCGCTGAGCATGTGCGGAAACTGGTCCAGGATGGCGTCCCCCGGCCCCAGGCGCACCTCCTCCAGGGCCCGGCGGATCCGCCGCTCGCGCTCGGCGCGGTCGGTCACGCCGTGAACCACCAGGGGCTCGGCAAGAATGCGCCGCACGTCCATGAACGGCGGCAGGGCGCCGTAGGGGTCCTGCTGCACGTAGCCGACGCTGGCGCGGTACCACTGGAGATCCCTGCCGGCGAGATCCTGGACACGGTAGCCGTCGAACGAGACCTCGCCGCCGGTGGGCCGGTGCAGCCCCAGGAGGGTGCGCGCCAGGGAGCTCTTGCCGCAGCCGGACTCGCCGACGAAGGCCACCGACTCGCCGCGTCCGAGATCGAAGCTCACCCCGTCCACCGCGCGCACGGAGCCGACGCGCAGGAACCCCCACTGGCGCAGCTCGAACCAGGTGCGCAGATCCCGCACGGAGACCAGGGGACTCGTGGATTCAGCACTCGCTGCCCGTTCGGTGCTCATGCCCGACCTCCTCCGCCGGCGCCGCCGCTGCCCGCATGCAGCCAGCAGCGCACGTGATGCCGCTCGCCGACCCGCAGCGGCTCCGGCTCCCGGGCACAGCGGTCGAAGCGTCGCGGGCAGCGGTCGGCAAAGCGGCACCCCGCCGGCGGCTCGATGAGCTCCGGCGGCTGCCCGGGGATGGGGGCCGGCTCCGTCTGCTGGCGCAGCCGCGGCACGCTGGCCATGAGCATCTGCGAGTACGGGTGCGCGGGCTCGTGGAAGAACGCGTCGGCATCCGCCACTTCCACCATCTGCCCGGCGTACATCAGCGCCACGCGGTCGGCGATCTCGCTGGAGGTGGCCACGTCGTGGGTAATGAGCATGAAGCTGGTGCCCTGCTCGCGCTTGATGCGCTTGAGCACGTTCATGATGCTGGCCTGGGTGAGCACATCCAGGGCGGAGGTGGGCTCGTCCAGGATCACCAGCTCCGGCTCGGTCACCAGGGCCATGGCCAGGACCACCCGCTGGCGCATGCCGCCGGAGAGCTCGAACGGGTAGCGCTGCAGGAAATCCGTGGCCACCCCCACCTGCTCGAAGGTGCGCACCACCCGTTCCCGCGCACGCTCGCGGGACCACCCCGCGTGCACCCGCAGGGGCTCGGCCACCTGCTCGCCGACCCGGACCACCGGGTTGAGCGCGTTCATCGCCGCCTGCATGACCATGGCGACCCGGGTCCACTGCACGTCCCGGCGGAAGGCCTCGTCGCCCAGGGCCATGACATCCGTATCGCCGAGCATGACCTGGCCGCGGAAGCTGTGGACGTTGCGCGGCAGGATCCGCAGCAGCGCCTTGGCCAGGGAGCTCTTGCCGCAGCCCGACTCGCCCAGCACCACCAGGGCCTCGTTGGCGCGGATATCGAAGCTCACGCCGTCCACGGCGCGCGCGATCCCGCGGCGGGTGCGGTAGTGGAGCTGGAGGTCCTCAACCCGGAGCAACGGTCTCGCCGCCATGGTTACTGTGTCCTCAGCCGCGGATTGAATACCCGGTCCAGGGCGAAGCCGAACATGGCGAAGCCGAGGCCCGTGAGCATGAGCAGCAGCGCCGGCGCGATCACCCAGTAGTAGAAGCCGTTGTACAGCGCGCTCTGCGTCTGGGCGTCGTTGAGCACCTTGCCCCAGGTGGGCAGCACCGGGTCGCCCAGCCCCAGCACCGCCAGCGACGCCTCCAGAAAGACGTAGGTGGGGATGAGCGTCACGAACGTCGGGATGAGCACCGGCAGGATCCGGGGGATCATGTAGCGCAGGATGATGCGCGCGTTGCCGGCGCCGTAGGCCCGGGCCGCCTCGATGTACGGTGCCTGCCGGATGGGCAGCAGCATGGCGCGGTACATCTTGATGCCGGCGCTGAAGATGCCCAGGGCAATCACCACCCCCAGCATCAGCCAGATGTTGGTGGAATACAGCGTGCCCACCATGACCAGCACGGGCAGCACCGGGAGGATGATATTGACCTCGGTGAGGCGCTGGATGGTCGCGTCCACCAGGCCGCCGAACCACACGCCGGTGGCGGCGATGACCAGGGTGGTCACCGTGGTGCCCACCGCCGCCAGCAGCCCGAAGGCGAGCGCCACCGGCGTGCCCCAGAGCAGCGCCACCATGAGATCGCGGCGCTGGTGGTCGGTGCCGGCAATGCCGTGGACCCGGCCGTAGACGACCAGGTCGGCCTCCAGGGAGGCGTCCTCGCCGAACAGGATGGCGTCGATGATGAGCCGGTAGCGGCCGTTGTCCGGAACGGGCTGCCCGGCGTCGGTGGAGCGGGCGAACAGTCCCACGTGGGGCGGCATACCAAGGCGCCCCTCCAGGGTCTGGTTCTGGGAGATGGAGATCCGGTCTTCCCGGGCGACGCGCCGGCCACCGAGGGGGATGATGTCACCGTCTGGGGTCTGCCAGCGCAGGCGTACGAAGGCCTCGCGCTCGGTATCGCGGGTCTCCAGGAACAGGTTGATCTCGCTGGGGAAGTCGTCATGGGGGTAGTCGAAGGACAGCGGGATGCGCACCTGGCGGCCGCCGTCGAAGGCGGCCGAGCGCGTCTCGGCGTCCTCGCTTCGGACCACCGTGGTATCGGGCTTGTCGCCGCCCAGCAGCCGATCCACCCACACCGGGCCGGCGTTCACGGGGTGCATGCGCCATGCCTCGCCGCCCCGCCACAGCTCCAGGGCCTGGGAGTACGGAATGGCGATCACCGTGTACACGGACACGGCGATCAGGAACACGATCAGCGCCAGCCCGCCGATGGCCGACGGATACCGGCGCAGCTCCCGCAACCCCTCCAGCCAGCGCCTCATTGGTTGTCCCCCTCGATGCCCACCCGCACCCGCGGATCGAGAATGGCGTAGAGGATATCCAGCAGGAACACCGTCAGCGCCAGGAGGTAGGCGAAGATCACCACCGAGCCGATGATCACCGGCGTATCCCGGTGACCGATGGCCTGGAACAGCAGCGTGCCCAGCCCCGGCCAGTTGAACACCTGCTCCAGGATGATCGCGCCGCTCCACAGGCCGATGAGCATCAGGGCGAAGCTGGTGATGATCGGCGACAGCGTCGGCCGCAGGATGTAGCGGCGCTCGATCATCCCGGCCGGCAGGCCCTTGGCCCGGGCCATCTCCACGTAGTCCTCGCTGGAATGGATGAGAAAGAACGTGCGCCAGGAATAGATGGAGATGAAGATGGACGAGATGAACATGGCCGCCACCGGCAGGACCATGTGCCGCAGCACGCTCACGGCGTAGGCCCAGGCGCCGTCCGGGGGCGGCACGTCGACCATGCCACCGGCGGGCAGCACCGGCACGATGAACGCGAAGATCAGGATCAGGAAGATGCCGTAGAACCAGCCCGGCGCGGCGGAGCTGGGCGCCAGGGCGATCACCGCCCGGTCGCTGATGCTGCCGTAGTGGCGCGACAGCCGCAGCGCCGCGAACACGGAGACGAAGAACACCAGCAGGTTGGCGGTGCCGAACAGCAGCAGCGTGGCCGGCAGCCGCTCGACGATGATCCGGTACACCTCCCGGGAGCCGCGGTCGCTGTGCATCTCCTCGGCACGCCCCAGATCCAGTACCGCCGCCTGCTGCAGGTAGTCGATGCTGCGCAGGATGAACGGCTCATCCAGGCGCCGCCGCTCGATCTGCTGCTGTACCCGGCGCTGGATGAGCTCGTTGCGCTCCTCGGCGGGCATGTCGGCGAACGCCGGGTCGGCGCGGACCTGCTCGGCGACGGTGGAGCGGATCTGGAGCTTGCGCAGCTCGTCCACCTCGCCGCCCATGTTGGCGATCACGATGGTCAGGTAGACCCCGACCATGACGGTGAGGAACAGCGCCACCAGGCGCCTGGCGGTGAACGCGGCGATCCGGCGCAGATCCCGGAGCGAGCCGGCCCGCGACGGCGAAGCGACGCCCGGGGCGGTGCTCACGGTGTCTCCTCCAGGGTCATGGTGCCCGGCGGCACGGTGGCGAAGGCGTGGGAGGCGAAGGTGGGCAGCGCCACGTCCGTGGATGTCACGGCCACCTCCAGGCTGTTGGCACCGGTACCCAGCGCATCGAGCTGCCCGGCGTCCAGGGCGATGCGCCAGCGTCCCCCCGATGCGGGGGCCGCCCGCCCCTGGTGGACCAGGTCCCCCTCACCGTCGAACAGCAGGTACTGGACCTCCTTGATGGCTTCCCGGCCGTAGGGCTCGCCCTGGAACGTGATCGTCAGGTCGAACCGGGCCCCGGAGCCCATCTGCACCATCATCGGCCCGTCCAGCCGCACCTCCGGGATGCGGGGCTGGGTGAACCGCAGCCACTTGTCGGCCGGATCCGGGAAGTCCTCGTAGCGCCGCAGGACCACGGTGCGCTCCACCGGATGGACCTCGTCCAGGTAGAACGGCCCGTCCCCCACCCAGAAGTGGCCCTGCCCGGCGTACCAGTCGGCCAGGGCCTGGTAGCGGTGGCTGATCTCGTCCGCACGCAGGTAGCGCTCGAGCACCCCGGCATAGGGGACGAACCCGTGCTCCCGGGCCCTGCCGAGCTTGCGCTCCAGCACGTCCAGGCTCGGACCGGAGATCATGCTCATCCAGGGGATTCTCTTGCGGTCCGCCTTGTCCGCGGAGAACGCCAGCTCGTCGCTGCGCTCGGCCATGATCCCCAGGGCCAGGGTATGCCACGGCTCCACCGACGGCGCCCGCTGGGCGACAATGGTCTCCGCATCCGGGTAGATCTGGTCGCTGTAGATCTCGACGACCAGCGGATCGGTGCCGACGATGCGCCAGCCCCGGAAATGGCGCTGGAAGACCTCGAACACCGGCAGATAGCTGCCGTCGAACAGGCTGCTGCTCTCGTCGGCCCGCGCGAACGTCAGGATCCAGGGCAGCACCAGGTCGGCCATGGATACCCGGCTGCCGTCGTGCCAGCGACGATCCAGGTAGCCGTTCTCATAGCGGACGCGGGTGCGCGTGCGCGCCGTCATGCCGTCGGGGTGCTTCTCGCCGACGGTGATGAACCGCCCGCGCTCGGTGTCCCAGTCGATCCAGGTATCCTCCGGCACCGTGATCTCCGGCACGCGCTCGACGCTCAGCCAGTCCAGGGTGCGCGTCACGGGGACGTCCTCCTGCACCGTGACCTCGGCGCTGTCGATGCGCTGGGGCCAGTACAGCCCGGTGAACGGGTCCGGCATAACCGGCGTGTCGCTCAGGGAGCGGGTGATCATGGTGTCGAACAGCCAGTTGCTGCCCGCCACGGGATTCCAGGGCTCGGTGAGCAGGCTGGGGGCGGCGAAGATGACCTGGCCCCCGAGCCGGTCACGGAAACGCAGGGTATACGGCCAGAGCCGGGAGCCGGCGATGCCGCCGGCGAGGTCCGCAGCCAGGGCGACGTCGTCGGAGCGGGGAATGACGTTGGTCTGGTCCACCAGCCAGACCCGGGCCGAGTCCTCCATGGCGAGCTCCATGCCCCGGGCCATGAGCTCCCGGCGCTCCTCGGTGGTGTCGTAGTCGCGGCGCTGCAGGCGCTCGGCGATCCGGTCCAGCTCGGGGACCGGATCGTATGCCTGCCACAAGGGGTCGGGGCGGCCCCGGGGCGTATAGTAGTAGCTGAGGTTGGAGGCGACGTCCCGGTTGACCACCGTGGACACCCAGCTGCCGGTATAGATGTGCCACTCGCCGGCGTTGGGATCGGTGCCGATCCAGATGCGCGAGGCCTCGCCGGCCGTCCGATACTGGCGCCGCACCCGGAACCCCTGATCCTCCAGCAGATTGGCGACGTAGTCGCCGACCCGCTTGCGGGCGTCCTCGGTACGGATGAGGATGGTCAGCTCCACCGGCCGGCCGTCGTAGTGCCACGTGCCGTTGTCGCGGCTGGCCCCCAGCGCCTGCATTTTCTCGCGAATGACCCGGCTCGCCCGCTCCGGGTTGTGGCCGTACTCGATCTCCAGCGCCCGGGCGGTATCGGCCAGGCGGGCGTAGTCCGGGAAGGCGGTGTTGATGGGCAGGAAGCGGGGCACCGCCAGGCCGCCGTAGATCTCCTCGGCGACGTAGCGGCGGTTGACGAGCCAGTTCATCGCCTCGCGGATGTCGCGCACGGCGAACGGGTTCAGCCGGCCGTTGGCGAACTCCGGCCCGGCCGGGTTCAGCGTGAGCTCGGTGGAGGTCCCGTAGGCCTGCTCGTAGCCGACCTCGTCCGAGTCACGCAGCCGATGATAGACGGTGGTATTGGTGACCCCCTGGGCGAACACATGGTACGAGCCGCGCTCGATCAGCCCGGCCACCTTGCCCACGTCCGATTCCTGCGTGAACACCACCTCGTCGACCAGGGCCCCGCGACGGTCGCCCACATCCGGGGGATTGTCGTCGGCGGCCAGGGCGGCCCCGCCCGGGCCACCGAGCGAGCCGGCCAGTGCCATCCCGGGGAAGGCGAGTACCAGGGCACGGGCGAGACGATGCCGCAATGTTCGCATCGGGTTGCATGATCCTCGGATTCGGGCTGTTACGACCGGGGGCATGCGGCGCCACCGATGGCTGCCACAGTAGCGGCTATGCGGGACGGAGAAAAGCACCGTCGGCAGGGCAGCGCCCAACGCCCGGCGGCTTCCGGGCCCGGCGGTGTGCACGCATACCCGGCGACGATTGCGCCACCGGCGTACGACAATGGTATGCTCCCGGTATGAACGAACGTGCCGACAGATTCCCCGTGGAACGCAGCGAAGTGCGGGCAATGCTGACGCGTTTCGGCATCCAGCCGACGCAGCAGCGCATCGACATCGCCCATCTCCTGTTCCAGCGCCCGCAGCACGTCTCCGCCGAGCAGGTGCTCGAGGGCGTGAACGCCGCGTACGGTCATGTGTCCAAGGCGACGGTGTACAACACGCTCAACCTGTTCGTGCGCTACGGGCTGATCAACGAAGTGCTGATCGAGCCGGATCGAACACTGTACGACTCGAACACCTCGGACCATCACCATGTCTACAACATGGATACCGGGGAACTGTCGGACATCCCCGCCGGCCGCCTGGCCATCCAGGGCGATCTGGGGCTGCCCGAGGGTACCGAGATCGAGGGCATGGAAGTGCTGGTCCGGGTGCGCAGTGGGCACGACCCGGCAGCCAATCGCTGACCATTGCATGGCACCCCTCGTCAGGGCGATGAAAATGGTCTAGACTGAGTCTAAGTTGCATCCCGGCGAGGCGGAGGCGGATTATGGAATATCCTCAGTTGAAGAAAGCGGGTCTGAAGACGACGCTGCCGCGTGTCCGCGTCCTGGAGCTGTTGCAGTCGCTGCAGCAGGAAGACGGGCCCCACCACCTGACCGCGGAAGAGCTCTACCGGCGCCTGTCCGACGCCGGCTCCGACTTCAGCCTGGCGACGGTGTACCGGGTGCTGTCGCACTTCGAATCCGCCGGCCTGGTGAAGCGCCACCACTTCGAGGGCGGGCAGGCACGCTTCGAGCTGGCCGACGGCGGCCACCACGACCACATCGTGTGCGTCCAGTGCGGCAAGGTCGAGGAATTCGTCGACGACGTCATCGAGGACCGCCAGAAGCGCATCGCCCAGCAACGGGAGTTCGACCTGCGCGAGTACAGCCTGGTCCTGTACGCCAACTGTCTGCGGCGCTGCGACCAGGAAGAGGCCGAGTCCGGGGCGAGTCAGTAACCCCGCCCCATGTCGTAGAACTCGGCGTTGGGCTTCATGTCGCCCATGTTCGCCAGCCGGTTGCTCATGGCGAAGAATGCCGCTACGGCGCCGATATCCCAGATGTCCGCTTCAGTGAACCCGTGCGCCTTGAGGGTCTCGCGGTCGCTCTCGTCGATCTCGCTGGAGCGCAGTGACACCTTCAGGGCGTAGTCCAGCATCGCCCGCTGACGCTCCGTGATATTGGCCTTGCGGTGGTTGATGGCCACCTGGTCGGCCACCTGCGGATCCTTGGCCCGGATCCGCAGGATGGCGCCGTGGGCGATGACGCAGTAGTGGCAGTGGTTCGCGCCAGAGGTCGCCACCACGATCATCTCCCGCTCGGCCTTGGTCAGCCCGCTGTCGGACTCCATGAGCGCATCATGGTAGGCGAAGAACGCCCGGAACTCGTCCGGGCGGTGGGCCAGGGCCAGGAACACGTTGGGCACGAAGCCCGATTTCTCCTGAACCGCCAGAATGCGCTCGCGCACGTCCCCGGGAACGGTGTTCAGATCCGGAACCGGGAACCGGCTGATGGTCTCGCCGCTCATGCCTTCTTCTCCTCGTCGTCGGGCTTCGCCGACCCCTGGTGGGCCAGCGTCCCCGCGCGGTCCAGCCGCGGGTGGTTGTCCAGGAACTCCCGGTGGGGATCGGGCAGCGCATCCAGGGCCTGCACGGCATAGGTCAGGGCATGCACGGCCGCCAGCAGATCGGAGGTGTTCCCCGTCTCCGAGATGGTGTGCATGTTGCGGATGGGGAAGCCGATGGACGTGGCGGCGCAGTCGACGCTGGCCAGCACCCCGGCCATGCCGTCGGTGCCCGTGTCCGGCCCGACCACGTCGCGCTGCAGGGGAATGTCGTGCTCCCGGGCCGTGCTCTCGATGACGCGGTTGAGCTGCTCGCTGGCGATCGCCCCCACGGACATGGTGAAGCCCTTGCCCATCTCCAGCGGCGGCAGCCGCCGGTCGCCCACCCCGGGCGCGGCCACGTAGTCGTGGTTGACGTCCACGCCGATGAGCGCATCCGGCTTGAGCTCGCCGGCGAGCACGCGGCTGCCCAGACGGCCGATCTCTTCATAGGTGGCCATGGCGAAGAGCACGCGCACCTGCTTCGTGCCACCCGCCTCGGCGATGAGCCGCGCCACCTCCGCCGTGGCGAAGCAGCCCAGGCCGTTGTCCAGGTAGGCGCCGTAGAACGTGTCCGGGCTGAAGCCGCGGCGGATGGGCCGATCGAGGATGATGGCGTCGCCCGGGCGCACGCCCAGGTTCTCCACCTGCTGCTTCTTGTTCTCGCCGTGGATCTGCAGCTCCAGGTAGAGCTGCTCCTTCTTCACGCCCTTCTCCCCGGTGCGCACCGCGTTGTCGGCGAAGTGGATCGCGCCCAGGGCCTCGACGGTGCCGCCCTCGATGACGCGATAGCTGCCCGGATGGTCCGGGTCCTCGCTGAAGAGCTTCACCTCGTGGCCGATGAGCGTGGTGGGCAGGAAGGAGTCGCTGTTGATCCAGATCTTGCCGTCGTCGCCGATGCTGCGCACCTGCAGGCGGATCTTGTCGGCGTGGCCGATGATCATCACCTTGAACAGGTCGTCCCGCCCCGGGTGGGTATCCAGGACAATCCCCGCGTGGCCCTTGAACTGGTGCACGTGCCAGTCCTCGGGCGCAAAGGTGTCGAAGTAGGGCTTCAGCACCCCGTAGGTCATGGCGCCCTCGAGCCCGATGGGGCTCGGCGCCGCCAGGATCTCGCGCATGAGATTGAACTGCTTCTCCGGCATGGGCCGGGTCCAGGGCTGGTTCGATTCGCTCATAGTGCTCTTGGTTTCCGTTGCCTTCGTCGTGGACCGCGTGTCAAATCCCGCCCTAGTCTGACAGATTCCTCGAGCGCTGTGAGGCACGGGTCCCACCCGCGACGCGCGTGACGACCCACCGCGGTACCCTGTAGGCTCGCCGGTTCCACCCGCAACCCAACGGCAGAGTCGACAGCACAGTGACCCGCAATCAGCGTCGCGAACTCCTCGCCTGTGGCGCACTCACCGCCGCCGTGCTCTTCTGGGCCGGCAATGCCGTACTGGGCCGCGGGGTGGTCGGCGAGATCCCGCCGGTGGCCCTGTCGTTCTGGCGCTGGGTCGCGGCCCTGGCACTGCTCCTGCCCCTGTCCTGGCGCCATCTGCGGCCATCGCTACCCGCCATCCGCCAGCACCTGGGCCTGCTCACAGCACTCGGGGTGCTCAGCGCCGGGTTGTTCAACACGCTGCTCTACGGCGCCGCGGTGACCACCTCGGCCATCAACATCACGCTGATCAACGCGAGCATGCCCATCGTCATCGCCCTCACGGCGTGGCTCACCGCCACCGAGACCCTGTCCCGTCGCCAGGCGCTGGGACTCGGCATCGCGCTGCCCGGCGTCATCGTCGTGGTGGCCCAGGGCTCCCTGGAGCGCCTGGCGGCGCTGAGCCTGGCGCCCGGCGATCTGCTCATGCTCCTGGCCATCACCTCCTGGGCGATCTATTCCGTGCTGCTGCGCCGTCACCCGCTGGGGCTGCATCCGCTGGTGCTGCTGACGGCGCTGGTTACCCTGGCGCTGCCGTTCATTCTTGCCTGCTACCTGGTGGAGCTCGCCCTGGGCATCACCTATACGCCGCGGGCCGGGCACATCCCGGCGCTGGTGTACGTGGCCGTGTTTCCCTCGATCCTGTCCTATCTCGGCTGGAACTACGGCGTGCAGGTCATCGGGCCCGGCCGCGCGGGCATGTTCATGTACCTCATGCCGCTGTTCGCGGCAGCGCTCGCCCTGCCGCTGCTGGGGGAACGCCTGCACGGCTATCACGGTGTCGGCGCGGTGCTGATCCTGCTGGGGCTGTACCTGGCCACCCTGGGCGCCCGCGGCCGCCGGCCGAAAGGAGCTACCGACGAGCCGGAAGGCGGGCCGGCGCAGCGATGACCGTGCCGACGTTGGCGGCCTGGCCTCGCGGACGGCCCGGAACCGGGGTCACGGCAGGAACTGCTCCTTGACGATGCGCTCCTCCAGGTTGTGCTCCGGATCGAACCACAGGGTCAGTGCCCGGTCGGGATCCTCGCGGATGCTCACGTAGCGCACGTCGCGCACCTCGGTGAAGTCCGCCACGGCGCTCACGGGTCGCTTGGGCGAGTCCAGGATCTCGAACTCCACGTGGGCGGTATTGAGCAGGACCGCGCCGCGCCACCGGCGCGGGCGGAAGGCGACGATGGACGTCAGCGCGAGCACGCCGCCGCGCAGCGGCAGGATGGGGCCATCGGCGGAAAGGTTATAGGCGGTGCTGCCCGCCGGGGTCGCCACCAGCACGCCGTCGCAGGTGAGCTCTTCCAGGCGCACGACGTCGTCGACCTTGATGCGGATCTTGGCCGTCTGCCGGGTCTCGCGCAGCAGGGAGACTTCGTTGATGGCACTGGCCTCGCGCCACTCGCCGCTGGCGGTGCGGGCGCTCATGCGCAGCGGCTTGATGGTCACCGGCTGGGCCTGCTCCAGGCGCTCGTACAGGCCGTCCGTGTCCAGCCGGTTCATGAGAAAGCCGACACTGCCGCAGTTGAGACCGAACACCGGCTTGCCCAGGTTCATGTAGCGATGCAGCGTCCGGAGCATGAGCCCGTCTCCGCCCAAGGCGATGAGCACGTCCGCCTGCTCCGGGGCGACGGTATCGTAGCGGGCCAGCAGCTCCTTCTCGGCCTCCGCGGCATTCTCCGAGGTGCTGGTGATAACGGCGATGCGTGGCTTGCTCATCGGGCTCCCCTGGAACACGGCGCTGGCGCGTTCACTGTAACCGATCCGCGGGGCGGCTGGCTCCTGCGCTGCGGGCATCCCAGGCATCCGCCGCGGACTGGCCGCGCGCCTGGCTGACCGGCAGGCACAGCACGATGGCGGCGGCAAACAGCGCCGCGCAGAACAGGATCGAGCCGCGCAGGCCCACCCAGGTCTGCAGCAGCCCCAGGGCCACGATGCCGAACATGCCGGCCAGCTTGTTGGCCAGCCCCCAGAAGCCGAAGAACTCCGCGGCCTTGGATTCCGGCGCGAACAACCCTACCAGCGTGCGGCTGGCGGATTGGCTGGAGCCCAGGCTGAGCCCCGCGAGACACCCCACGGCGAGAAACAGGTGCTGGGCCTCCCAGGCGAGCCCGAAGGCAGCGTTCAGCGCCCGTGTCACCTCCGGTGTCGCCCAGATGGCGATAATGGCGACCACCCACAGCGCCAGGGTGCCGATGTACGTCGGCTTGGCGCCGAGGCGGTCCTGCAGCACACCGAACCCCAGGGCGCCGGCGGCGGCGGTGATCTGGACGATGATGAACATGATGTTGCGCACGTCCTGGTCCCACCCGATCACCTGGGCGCCATAGATGAAGGCGAAGGTGATGATGATGTAGATGCCGCCCATGGAGAACAGGACCGAGACGAGGAACAGCGCCAGGTCCCGGAACATGGCGATGCTCCGCAGCGTATCCGTGATCCGGCGGAAGCCCAGGGTGACATACCCGTACCCCGCGGGCCGGGGCTGCGCCGCGCCCCGCTCGCGCACCCAGGCGAACGTCGGCAGGGCGGCGAGGAGGAAGAACCCGGCCGCGAACGGCCCCACCCAGCGGATGCGGTCGTAGTTCTCGGCGGTGGCCTCGCCCAGGAAGGCGAGCGTGAACGCGGCGGCGAACAGCCCGCCGACGTAGCCCAGGGCCCAGCCCAGGCCCGAGATGCGGCCCAGCGACCGCGGCGGGCCCAGCTCGGGAAGAAACGCGGCGATGAAGTTCTCGCCGATGGCGTAGGCGAAGTTCGAGGCAATGATGAGGACCATGGCGAGGAGGATGTCGCCGGGCTCGACGAACACCAGCAGGGCCGTGGCGACCACCGTCATCACGTAGCTGGCGAACAGGAAGCGCTTCTTTGTCGCCGTGTAGTCCATGACCGCCCCGCACACGGGGCCGGCGAGCACCACCAGGAGATAGCTGGCCGCCAGGGCCAGGCTCCAGAGCAGGTTGCCGAGGCGATAGTCGTCACCGCGGTCGCCGACGATGACGGTGGTGAACAGGTCGCCGAAGATCACGGTGATGATCAGCAGCGTGTAGGCCTGGTTCGCAAAATCGAACATGGCCCAGCCGAAGATCTCCCGCCGGGGTGCGAGCGCCGTCGGTCTCGCTGTGGTCGCGGTCTGCTCCGCCGTCATGCGGCCTCCCGGCCCTGGCCCCTGGATGCAGGCCCATGGCCCGCGCCATATCGAGCTCCCCTTGCCGGCCGAAACCGTGGCCAGCAGGATGACGTACCCTATCATCGTCCGCATCCTGCGTCCGCCGGACGCTCGCGGCATCAGGCAACCACGGGAGGCACTCATGCAGGCGACGGTGTGCTTTGCACACGGCAAGGAGAGCGGCCCCTGGGGCCGCAAGATCACGGCCATGGCCGAGGTGGCCCGGGCGCGCGGCCTCGGGGTCGTCAGCCCGGACTACCGGTTCACCAGGGACCCCGATGCGCGGGTCGAGCACCTGCTGGCCCGCGATCTGCCCGAAGGCTCCGGGCTGGTGCTGGTGGGCTCCAGCATGGGCGGCTACGTGTCCGCCGTCGCCAGCGGGCGGCTCCGCCCCCGGGGGCTGTTCCTGCTGGCGCCGGCGGTGGACATTCCGGGCTACCCGGGCGACACCACGCCGCGTGCCGACGTGGTGGACGCGGTCCACGGCTGGCACGACGAGCTCATCCCGCCGGAGGTGGTCGTCGGCTGGGCGCGCCGCCACGGCACGCGCCTGCACCTGGTGGACAGCGACCACGCCCTGGCCAGTGCGCTTCCCTGGATCTGCCGGGCATTCGACGCCTTCCTGGAGGAGTGTTTCGGATAGTGGCGGCTCGCCGCCCCGACCCGTGGGCGCGTGGGGATTCGGTCGGGGCTCCGAGCTCCGACCGAAGAGCCACGCTCCCACGATTCGGCCCCGGCAATGACGATCGCCACGACGCCGTATCAGGTTCCGACGAGCGCGCCGGGCGTCACCTCTGCGTCAGGCGCAGCTCGATGCGGCGGTTGCGGCGCAGGGCCTCCGGGCTGTTGCCCTCGGCCACCGGGTGGTACTGGCCGAAGCCGGCTGCGGCGAGCCGGTCGGGCGGCACGCCCTGCTCGATGAGGTAGTCGACAATGGCCTGGGCGCGGGCCGTGGACAGCTCCCAGTTGGACGGAAACTCCTCGGTGTTGATGGGGCGCTGATCGGTGTGCCCTTCCACCTGCAGCACCCAGGGAATGCCTTCGGGGATATTGTCCCGCAGCTCGAGAATGGTCTCGGCGACATTGTCCAGCTGCTCGCGCCCCTGCTCGCCGATCTCCGCGGAGGCCGTGTCGAAGAACAGCTCCGACTGGAACAGGAAGCGGTCCCCCTCGATGCGGATGTCCTCGCGGTCGCCGAGCACTTCCCGGAGCCGCCCGAAGAAGTCCGAGCGATAGCGGCTGAGCTCCTGGACACGCTCGATCAGGGCCAGGTTCAGGCGCCGCCCCAGGTCCTCGATCTGCGCCTCCTGCTGGGCGACGGTCTCCTCGGACAGCTCCAGCGCCGCCGAGACCCGCTCGAGCTGCTCGCGCAGGGCCTGGACCTGCCGGTTGAGCCGGTCGATGCGGGACTGCTGGCTCTCGGTGAGCTGCTCCTCCTGGGCCAGGGCGCGCTGCTGCTCCTCGACCAGGCGCTGGAGGTCCTGCACCCGGATCTCGCGCTCCTGCAGCTCCCGCTGCACCAGCCGCGTGCGCTCCTCGGCCTCGGCGAGCTCGGCCTCCAGGGCCTTGCTGCGGTCCCGGGCAGCACCGACTTCCTCTTCCGCCTCCTCGCGCGCGGCGGCCAGCTCGCCGACCTCGGCCTCGAGCTCGTCGCGGAGCTCGCGCAAAGCGGCGACATCCTGCTGCAGGCTGGCGATGGTGGCCGTCTGCTGCTCGATGAGCTCCTCGTCCTCTTGCGTCTGGGCCTCGGCCTCCTGCAGCTGCTGCTCCAGGGAGCTGGCGCGGGACTGCACGGAGCTGAGCTCCTCCCGCAGGGCCTCGCGCTCGGCGATGGAGACCTCCAGGTCGGCCTCCACTTCCTCCCGGGCGCGCCGCTCCATGGCGAGCTCTTCGCCCAGCTCGGCGATGCGGTCCTCAAGCCGTGCCAGGGCCGCCTCGCGCCCCGCCAGGGTATCGGTGAGGTAGTACTGGGCTACCATGAAGAGGCTGAGCACGAACACGAACAGCAGCAGCAACGTGGCCAGGACATCCACGTAGCCCGGCCAGACATTGATGCTGCTGCGATTGCGCCGCTCCTGGAACACGTCGTCGCCTACCGTTCGCCGGGATCGGTGCCGGTGGCGCGGGCCACCGTCCGCGTCAGCAGGCGGATCTCGTCACGCAGCTCGGAGGCGAGCTCCGTTCGCTCGGTCTGCATCTCCTCGACCAGCCGGTGCAGGGTCTGGTCCAGGGAGCGCAGCCGCTCGTCCAGTCCGTCCGCGTCCTCGCCGCGTTCGCCCAGGGAATCGGCCAGGCGCTGGAGTACGGGCTGGAGCTCCATCTGGCCGCGGGCCTGGTTGAGCATGCGCCGATGCTCGCTGCGGATCTGCTCGGCCAGCTCCCCGACCTGCTCGGTGACCGTCGCCACGTTCTCCTCAGCGCTGCGACGTTCCTCCTCGCGGCGGGCCACCAGCCGCTGCAGCCGGTCGAGGCTCTCGGCGGTCTGCTCCAGCAGGGCCTGGATATAGGACGGGACACTGTGCTCGGTATCCACGTTCGACAGGGCGCCGGAGCCGAAGCGCGTCAGCCCGGAGAGCTGTTCCTCGATATCGTTGTAGAAGCGGTTCTGGGCATGCCCCGTCTGCAGGTCGACGAACCCCAGGATCAGGGAGCCCGCCAGGCCGAAGAGCGACGAGCTGAAGGCCGTGCCCATGCCGTCCAGCGGTTCCTCCAGGCCGGTACGCAGCTGCTCGAACAGCGCGGTAGCGTCGCCGCCACCGACGCTCAGCCCGCTGATGACGCGGCCGATGCCGCTGAGCGTATCCAGCAGGCCCCAGAAGGTGCCCAGCAGCCCGAGGAAGATGAGCAGCCCGATGAAGTACCGCGACAGGTCCCGCGACTCGTCCAGGCGCGAGCGGATACCGTCCAGCAGCGCGCGCATGCTGAGCGTGGACAGCTGCAGGTTGTCGCCGCGCTCCTGGAGCGTGCGGCCGAGGGAGCCGAGCATGCCCCGGGCCGGCGGCGGGGGAAGTGATTCGGCACCCCGCTGCCAGGCCCGCAGCCAGCTGGCGTCGGGTCCCAGCACCACCACCTGGCGCACGTTGATGACGATGCCCAGCAGCAGCACGCCCACGATCAGGCCGTTGAAGACCGGATTGGCGAGAAAGGCGTCCATGAGCTGCTGGTGCAGGACTCCCCCGACTCCCGCGACCGCCAGCAGGAACAAGGCGATCCAGAACAATACCCGACGTGGTTGCTTCACACCCGCCTCCCGATTCTTCTTGCTGCGCGGCTCCGCCCCCGGCGAAGGCTGCGCCCGTGTAGACATACCATACAACGGCCACGGGCAGCAGTTGCGTTACCCCGTGCACACTTTCCCGGAAAGAGCGTTGATGAACAAGGGACAACCGCAGCGGCGAGGTTCGCAGCACCCGGCATGTGCGCCTGCGAGTGACTCGCATTTGCGTCGGCGTCGCCACGGGAATATGGTCGGGTTTGAATATCCGGACCAGGGCGGCGGAACATGGCGGCAAACATGCAGGACAGCCAGTATCCCCGGCCGGCCGGCGGCCCGGCCGCGCTGGCGGATGTCTACACGGGGCCCCTGCAGCAGCTGTCGCCGCCGCTGCACGAGCACGAGGCACCGGCGGCAACCGTTGACGTGCGGCGCACGCAGGATCGGGACTGGCTCGCCCCGGTGATCGAGCGGTTCGCTGCCGCCAGCGGCTACGACGACCGACGGGCCGCCGCATCGCAGTGGTCCAAGTGGTACTTCAACACCCTCATCGTACCCGCTGTCGCCGCCAATCTGCTGTTGCACCGCGACCTGCCACCGGATCCCGGTGACGTGGGGGTGGTCATCGGGAACGGGGCGCACGCCGAGCAACTGGTCCTTCCGGCGGCCGTGTACGCGCTACCGGCCTCCCCGCCGGACACCCGCTTCTCGACCCTGGTGGACCGCTACCTGCGGCCGATGTCCGAGGCGCTTTCGACGTTGACGGGCATCTCTCCGCGGGTGTTCGCCAGCAATGCCGGGAATACCCTCGAGTACTGCGTCGCCGTCCTCGCCGATCACCCGGCCGCCCGCGAGGGCGACCTGGAGCAGGTGCGGGAGCTGCTGACATGGCGGCGCCTGCCGGACGGGCGGTCGAACTTCCTGTATCAGCCGGTGCGTTACCTGACGGGCCCGGACGGGAGCTCCGCGCGGGTGCGGCGCGTGTGTTGCGTGCGGTATCTGGCCTCCGGCCTGGGATACTGCAGCAACTGCCCCTTGGCGGTGGGCGAGGCGCCGTCCCGGGATGGTACATGTGGTTGATAATGATTCTTGTTCACCCTAGTATGCTCTTCTGGTAGAAATTTTCGATACGCCGCGTGCGCGTGCGTACTTCAGCTGGACGGTACCGGGGAGTCGGAAATGTTCGAGGTCCGTGGGGTCAGCCTTGAGATCAACGGCGCGCAGCTGCTGCAGCCGATGGATCTTGCCTTCGACGAGGGCCGCATCCACGGGCTCATCGGCCACAACGGCTCCGGCAAGACGACGCTGCTGAACCTCCTCGCCCAGCAGCAGGTGCCGAGCACCGGCGAGATCCTCCTCGACGGCAAACCGCTGCATGCCTGGAACCGGCGCGCCTTCGCCCGCCAGGTCGCCTATCTTCCCCAGCGCCTGCCGGCCGCGGAGAATCTCACCGGCCGGGAGCTGGTGGCCTTCGGCCGCTACCCGTGGCACGGCATGCTGGGCCGCGCCTCGGCCGAGGACCGGGCGCAGATCGACCGCGCCATCGAGCTCACGGATACCGGCGCATTCGCCGACCGCCTCGTGGACACCCTCTCCGGCGGCGAGCGCCAGCGCGTCTGGCTGGCCATGCTCCTGGCCCAGGGCAGCCGCTACCTCCTGCTCGACGAGCCGCTCGCCGCCCTGGACATCGCCCACCAGGTGGAGGTCCTGGCCCTGATCCGGCGGCTGTGCCGGGAGCTCGGGCTCGGCGTGGTCATTGTCCTGCACGACATCAACATGGCGTCGCGCTACTGCGATCAGCTGGTCGCCCTGCACGGCGGCCGCGTGCTCGCCGAGGGAACGCCGGCGGAGTTGATGCAGGACGCCACCCTGGAGGAGATCTACGGCATCCCCATGCAGGTGATGCCGCACCCCTGCGGCGCTCATCGGGTGGCAGTGGTTCATTAGCATGGCGCCGTGCCGGCTAGCGGACACGGGCCTGCGGGCCGCTCGCGTTCTCGCCTTCCTGTGGCTGATCGTGCCGGCCGCCGCGCCGGCCTCGTCGCCGCGGATCGCGACACTGGACTGGACCCTGGCGGAGACGCTGCTGGCGCTGGGCGTCACGCCCGCGGCCGTGGCCCAGGTGGACGCCTACGATGCCTGGGTCCGCGAGCCGGAGCTGCCGGCGGACGTCGTGGACCTGGGGCTGCGAACGCAGCCCAACCTGGAGCTTCTCGCCGACCTGGAGCCGGACCGGATCCTGATCTCGCCCATGTTTGCCAACCTCGAGCCGCGGCTCCGGCGGATCGCACCCGTCGACATCCTCAGCCTGTACACGCCCGAGACCGATACCTGGGCCGAGATGCTGTCCCT
This sequence comes from Aquisalimonas lutea, assembly GCF_030409225.1. GTDB lineage: Bacteria > Pseudomonadota > Gammaproteobacteria > Nitrococcales > Aquisalimonadaceae > Aquisalimonas > Aquisalimonas lutea. Next base: position 927,088 of record NZ_JAUFPK010000001.1, on the reverse strand, counting down.
GACGCGGGAACTGGGACGCCTGGCGGGGCGCGAGGCCGCCGCCGAGCAGCTGATCGCGGACACGCAGGCACGCATCGAGGCGCTCGGCGACCGCGTCGACGACATCTCGACCCCGCTGCTGCTGGTCCAGTTCATGGATGCCCGGCACGTGCGGGTATTCGGTGACAACGGCCTGTACCAGGCCGTGCTCGACCAGCTGGGGCTGGACAACGGCTGGCCCGGCACCACCAACTACTGGGGCTTCGCCACGGCGGGGCTGGAGGAGCTGGCCGGTATCGATGCCCGCCTGGTGGTGGTCCGCCCCTATCCTGCCGGTGTCGAGGAGCGCCTGGAGTCCAGCGGCCTGTGGCAGGCGCTGCCCAGCGTACGCCGGGGCACGACCATCACCCTGCCGCCCGTGTGGAGTTTCGGTGCCCTTCCTTCCGCGCGGCGGTTCGCGGAGGCACTGGTGACTGCCCTCGAGGAAGCCGATGCCTGAGCACCGGGTCCGTCTGCCTGGCCTGACGCCGGAACGGATCTGCCTGCTGCTGGCCGGCGGTTTCCTCGGCCTGGTCATTACCTCCCTGCATGGGGAGGCCGGGCTGATCGAGGGGCTGGCGGCGCTGGTTGCGCCGCCGGATGACCCGACCCTGCGCGCCGCCCTGCATTTCAGCTGGTGGCCCCGGCTTGCGGTGGCGCTGCTGGGCGGGGCCGGGCTCGCCCTGGCCGGCGTCCTGTTCCAGCAGGTGCTGCGCAACCCCCTGGCCGCGCCCACTACCCTGGGGGTGGCCAGCGGCGCCAACCTGGCGCTCATGGCCGCAACGCTCATGGCTCCGGGTCTGCTGGCCGTCGGCCGGGAGTGGGTCGCCCTGGCCGGCGGCGGCCTGTCCATGGGGCTGGTCTTCCTGCTCGCCTGGCGGCGCGGCCTCGCACCCGTCGTGGTGGTTCTCGGCGGCCTGGTCGTCAATCTCTACTTCGGCGCCCTGGGCATGGTGCTGCTGCTGTTCCACCAGGAGGAGCTCAAGGGCCTGCTGATCTGGGGCGCCGGCTCCCTGGCCCAGAACGGCTGGGGCGATGCCGCTTTCCTGGTCCCGCGGCTGGCCATCGGCGCCGGGCTGGCGTGGCTCCTGCTGCGACCGCTGGCGGTGCTGGAGCTCAACGATGCCAGCGCCCGCAGCCTCGGGGTCTCGCTCAAGCAGCTACGGCTCCTCGGGCTGGGGCTCGCCGTGTTCCTGACCGGATGTGTCGTCAGCGTGGCGGGGCTCATCGGCTTCATCGGCCTGGCCGCGCCCAATATCGTCCGTCTCGCCGGGGCGCGCCGCCTCGGCCCGCGCCTGCTGTGGTCCACGGTGCTCGGGGCGCTGCTGCTGGCGACAACCGACCTCCTGCTGCAGGGCTTCACGGGGGTTCTGCCCACCGCTATTCCCACCGGTGCCACCACGGCCCTGCTGGGGGCACCGCTGCTCCTGTGGCTGGTTCCGCGCCTGCGGCTGCACCAGGGCGACCGGCCGCCGGAGGGCGGCACCAGTATCGGCCAGCGAATGGCGCGACCCGGTCGGCTGGGCGCGTTCCTCGGTGTCGGCGTGCTCCTGGCGGCCCTGGTCGCGGCCGCCGTCGGGCAGGGGGCTGACGGCTGGCATGCACTGCCGCCGGACTGGGACGTCCTGCAGTGGCGCGTACCGCGGATCGCCGCCAGCGCCGCCAGCGGCGTCATGCTCGCCGTGGCCGGCGCCATCATCCAGCGCCTCAGTGCCAATCCCATCGCCAGCCCCGAGGTGCTGGGCATCAGCGGCGGCAGCGCCATCGCCGTGATCGGCGGGATCTTCCTGCTGTCGTCACCGGACAACCTGACCCTGGTCGCCGTGGGCACCGCCGGCGCCCTGGTCACTCTGGCGGTGCTGGTGGCGCTCAACCGCAGCAACGGCTTCCTGCCGGAACGGCTCCTGCTGACCGGGGTGGCCATCACCGCGGTCTTCGATGCCGTGCGCAGCATCGTGCTCGCCGGCGGCGACCCGCGCGGCCAGCAGGTGCTCGCCTGGCTCTCGGGCTCCACCTACTACGTGGACCTGCCGGGAGCGCTGGTGGTCGCCCTGCTGGCCGCCGTTCTGGGTCTCGCGGCCACGCCCTTCGTGCGCTGGCTGGATATCCTGCCCCTGGGCGCACACACCGCCCGGGCGCTGGGCATCCACGTGGACCGTTCGCGCCTGGTGCTGCTGGTACTGGTGGCGCTGCTCACCGCCAGCGCCACCCTGGTCGTGGGCCCGCTGTCCTTCGTCGGCCTGCTCGCCCCTCACATGGCCCGCATGCTGGGCTTCGCCCGGGCCGGCAGCCACCTGGCCGGCGCTGCCGTCCTGGGGGCGCTGCTCATGGTGCTGGCCGACTGGACCGGTCGCCAGCTGCTGTTCCCCCAGGAGATCCCGGCGGGCCTGGTCGCCTCGCTCCTGGGCGGCGCCTACTTCATGTGGGGATTGCGGCGGGTGTAGAACCGATACGCCGCCCCCGCGCGCCCGTCGATGGCGCGTCAACAACGGAAATCAGAATCGTTCCTATTGCGATTTTTGTTTGTCCTGCTATCCTCGCCCCCTCGTCATGACCGCACCAGATACCGCCCGGAGAGGCGGCGGGCGGCGATCGATCACGTCTGGAACAGGGGGCACGAGAATATGAGAAAGCCGGTTGCCATCGGGCTCGCGGTTGTCGCAGGTACCGTCTCCGCGGAGACCACCACGCTGGACCCGGTGGTCGTCGTGGGATCCAGAACACCCACGCAGATCAGCCAGATCCCGAGCGCCGTCCAGGTCATCGAGAAATACGAGCTGCGCCAGCAGCTGAACACCGGCGCGGACCTGAAGACCGCGCTGGGGCGGCTCGTGCCCGGCCTGGACATGGCACCGCAGGGCCGCACCAACTACGGCCAGAACATGCGCGGGCGTAGCGCCCAGGTGCTGATCGACGGCGTATCGCTGAACAGCTCCCGCGGGATCTCCCGCCAGTTCGACTCCATCGACCCGTTCAACATCGCACGCATCGAGGTGCTCTCCGGCGCCAGCAGCCTCTACGGCGGCGGCGCCACCGGCGGCATCATCAACATCATCACGGAAAAGGGCGAGGCCGGGGCGCCGAGCTTCCGCACCGAAGCGGGTGTCACGACCGGCTTCAACCGCAGCGACGACCGCGACTGGCGCGTGTCCCAGTCGGTGCGCGGCGGCACCGACCGGGTGCAGGCCTACCTCGGGGCCTCCTACCAGGACAACGGCCGCCAGTTCGACGCCAGCGGCGACGAGATCTTCCCAGACATCGCCCAGAGCGACCTGCAGAGCAACGAGCGCATCGACGTGCTCGGCAACCTGGCTTTCCAGCTCACCGAGTACCAGTCGCTGCAGATGAGCGCCCAGGTCTATCGCTCGGGGTACGACGGCGACCGCGGTGTCTACTTCCCCAACCTGCAGGACAGTCCGCCGAACCTGAACGACGCCGAGATCCGGGGCGGCTTCGAGTCGGACCGGGACCCGGCGACGGACCGCAACATGGTCAACCTCCAGTACCGGCACACAGATCTGCTGGCCCAGGATTTCCACCTCCAGGTGTTTCACCGCGAAGAGGAAGCCAGCTTTCACGCCTTCCCCTATCCAGTCAGCACCGGGTACCAGTTCGCGGCGTCCAAGCAGAACACGGACCTGAGCGGGATCAAGGCGCTGTTCGACGCGGAGCTGCGGGACGACCTCGGCCTGACCTACGGCCTGGATCTCCAGCGGGAGCAGTTCGATGCCAGCCAGATGTACTTCGACAAGGCGACCAGCGACGCCACCGGGGGCCTGGACCAGAACCGCGCCCGGGTGGAGCCGCGCTACCCCGGCTACGAAATCGACGGCATCTCGGCCTTTGCCCAGAGCGACTGGCAGATCACCCGCGGGCTGCAGCTGTCGGGCGGTGTCCGCCGGCAGCACATGGACGTGGAAGTGGACGACTTCCAGGGCATCCCCGGCGGCGAGAACGACTACGACGCAACCCTGGTCAACGCCAGTGTCCTGTACGACTTCCGTAACGGCCACCAGAACTGGCTGCAGTACAGCCAGGGCTTCGAGCTCCCGGACCCGGCCAAGTACTACGGCAAGAGCGCCAGCGTCAGCGTCTCCGAGAACCCGCTGTCCGCCATCAAGACCGACCAGGTCGAGGCAGGCTGGCGCTACCGGGGCAACGACTGGGTTACCCAGGCCGCCCTCTACTACGCCTGGTCCGACAAGGCGGTGGAGAACGCCCAGGACCTGAGCGTCACCGTGGTCGACGAGGAGAAGCGCGACTTCGGCTTCGAGGGTGCGCTGACCCGCTACTTCGACACCGGCTTTCAGCTCGGCGGCACGCTGCACCTGGTCCGCTCCGAGCAGAAGAACAGCGACGGCGACTGGGAAAAGCGCGACGCCCGGTATGCCTCGCTGTCCTCGGCCACCGCGTTCGTCGGCTGGACCGGGAACAGCCGCTCCGCCCGGCTGCAGGCCAACCATACGTTCGATCTTGAAGATGCCGAGGGCCGGGAGATCAACGGCTATACGACGCTGGACCTGAGCCTGACCCAGGACAGCGACTACGGCACCTTCAGCGTCGGCGTGCAGAACCTCCTGGACGAACAGTATTCCACGGTCTGGGGCCAGCGCGCCGCCGACTTCTACTCGCCCTACTACGGCCCGGAATACCTCTACGACTACCAGGGTCGGGGCCGTACCTACAGCTTGACCTGGTCGGTGGACTACTAAGGAGGGATCAATCATGAATTCTGGACATCGAATCGCAGGGACCGCGCTGCTTCTGGCAGGCATGGCACCGATCGCGGTAGCGGCACAATCCGGCGACACCCCGGAGTCGGTGCAGCTCGCCCCGCTGAATGTCATCGGGCAGGCTGCCACCAAGGCCGAGACACCCTTCCTGGAAACACCCCAGTCCGTCTCGGAGATCACCCGGGAGGAGATGGAAGAACAGGGCGCGCGCACCGTCCAGGAAGCCGCACGCTACACCCCGGGCGTGTTCGCCGGCCAGATCGGGGCCTCCAAGCGCTATGACTACATGGTGCTGCGCGGCTTCTCCGATGGCAGCATCGACAACGTCTACCTGGACGGCCTCAAGATGCTCGGGGATCCCGGCACTTTCAGCACGCTGCAGATCGACCCCTACTTCCTGGAGAGCGCAGAGGTGGTCAAGGGGCCGGCCTCGGTACTGTACGGCCGCGCGTCCCCCGGCGGCATCGTCGCTCTGACCAGCAAGCAGCCCCGGTTCTCCAGCCACCGTGAAATCCAGCTCGGCGTCGGCACGCAGGCGCAGCGCCAGGCGGCCTTCGATTTCACGGACCGTATCGGCGACAGCGGCCGGGCGGCATACCGCCTCACCGGCCTGGCCAGCCGTTCCGACACCCAGTTCGACAAGCTGGAGCAGGAACGCTACGCGCTGGCGCCTTCGCTCACCCTGAACCTGAGCGAGGCGACATCCCTGACGCTCCAGGCCTATCTCCAGGACGATCCCGAGGGCGGCTCCCACAGCGGCCTGCCGGCGGAAGGGACGCTGTACCCGCGCAACGGACGCACCATCTCCAACAACTTCTTCGAAGGCGAGCCCGACTACGAGCTCTTCGAGCGCACCCAGCGCATGCTGGGCTATCAGCTGGAGCACGCGTTCAACGATTCCTGGTCGGTACGCCAGAACTTCCGCTATCTCAACTCGGACGTGCGGCTGCAGCAGGTCTATGCGTTCGGCTGGGCGTCGCCCACGGAGCTCAACCGGTACTACTCGGGAGCCGACGAGTCGCTGGAGGCGTACGCCGTCGACAACCAGCTCCAGGGCGAGTTCGCCACGGGGGCGCTTCGTCACACGCTGCTCATGGGCGTCGACTACCAGCGGCGGCGCGCCGACGTGGCCTGGCCCTCGGGATCGTTCCCGCCCATCGACGCATTCGATCCCGAATACGGCGCGGACCCCATCGCGATCGGGCCGGCACAGCGCCAGGACCGCGAGCTGGATCAGCTCGGGGTGTACCTGCAGGACCAGATCGCGCTGGGCAACTGGCGCTTCACCCTGGGCGGCCGCCAGGACCGGGTCGACATCGCCAACAGGAATCCGGACACGGGCACGGAGGACGCCGGCGACTGGCGCCAGTTCAGCGGCCGCGCCGGCGCTCTTTACCTGTTCGACAACGGCCTGGCCCCCTACGCCAGCTACTCGGAGTCGTTCAACCCGAACAGCTATGCCGACGCCGACGGCGATCTGCTCGAACCCACGGAGGGCCGCCAGTACGAGCTGGGCATGAAGTTCCAGCCGCCGGGCAGCGCCAGCCAGGTCACGGCCTCGCTGTTCCATATCGAGCAGGAGAACGTTGCCACGAGAGAACCCCAGGAGTCCTTCTATCGGCCGGTGGGCGAGATCCGTTCCCGCGGCTTCGAGCTGGAAAGCCAGCTACACGTGACGGGCGGCCTGTTTCTCCGCGGCGGCTACAGCTACACGGAAGCGAAGATCCACGAAGCCGCCGACGGCACCGAAGGCAATTACAGCAACATGGCGCCGCGGCACCAGGCATCCCTGTGGGGCACGTACTTCTTCGACCAGGGCGCGCTGGACGGCCTGGAGGCCGGGCTGGGGGTACGCCATATCGCCGACCTCTGGGCCGACGACGAGAATACGCGCAAGGTCCCCGACTATACCCTGGTGGACGCGAGCATGCGCTATGACCTGGAAAGCATCGGCATCCAGGGGCTGTCGGCACGGCTCAACGTCCACAACCTCTTCGACAAGGAGTACGTGGCCTCCTGCTACAGCCTGAACTACTGCTACTACGGCGACGAGCGCAGCGTCACGGCCACGGTGAGCTACGACTTCTAGAATCATCGGAAACCCATGAAAAACGGGCGCCCGAGGGCGCCCGTTTGCGTTTCCGCGGTACTCGACCGCATTACTGCTTGCCGTTGAACTCCGGGTAGGCCTCCATGCCGCACTCGACGATGTCGAGGCCCTGCTCCTCCTCGTCCTCGGTGACGCGAATGCCCATGACCGCCTTGAGGATGAGCCACACGATCAGGCTGGCGACGAACACCCAGACGAAGATCCCGAGCAGGCCGGCGAGCTGGCCGCCGATGGTGGCACCGTCAGACCACAGCAGCACCGCGAGAACTCCCCAGATGCCGCAGGTGCCGTGCACTGAGATGGCGCCCACCGGATCGTCGATCTTGAGCTTGTCCAGGAACACGATGGAGAAGACCACGATCACGCCGCCGATGGCGCCGATGAGTACGGCGAGCGCGGGCGAGGGCACGTTGGGCCCGGCGGTGATGGCCACCAGACCGGCCAGGGCACCGTTGAGGATCATGGTCAGGTCCGTCTTGCCGAACATGGCACGGCTGAGAATCATCGAGGCCACCAGGCCGGCCGCAGCGGCCATGTTGGTGTTGGTGAACACCAGGGCGACGGCGTTGGCGGACTCCACGTCGGAGACCTTCAGCTCGGAGCCACCGTTGAAGCCGAACCAGCCCAGCCAGAGGACGAACGTGCCCAGCGTGGCCAGCGGCAGGTTGGCACCGGGGATGGCCCGCACCTTGCCGTCCTCGGTGTACTTGCCCTTGCGGGGGCCGAGCACCAGCACGCCGGCCAGCGCGGCGGCCGCCCCGGCCATGTGCACGATGCCGGAGCCGGCGTAGTCGGAATAGCCCAGATCGGCCAGCCAGCCGCCGCCCCAGCTCCAGTAGCCCTGCACGGGGTAGATGATGCCGGTCATGATCACGGCGAAGGCCAGGAAGCTCCACAGCTTCATGCGCTCGGCCACGGCGCCGGAGATGATGGACATGGCAGTGGCCACGAACACCACCTGGAAAAAGAAGTCCGAGGTGTTGGAGTAGTAGACGTCACCGCCGCTGTTGACCACGTCCGCAACCGAGTTCTCGACGCTCAGGCCGAAACCCAGCCCGGGGATGATGCTGCTGGCGGAGCCGCCGTACATGATCTGGTAACCGAAGAACAGATACATGATGCAGGCGATGGAATACAGCGCCACGTTCTTGGTCAGGATCTCGGTGGTGTTGCGCGCGCGCACCAGGCCGGACTCCAGCATGGTGAAGCCGGCGGCCATCCACATCACCAGCGCACCGGAGATCAGGAAGTAGAAGGTATCCAGCGCGTACGCGATCTCGATTACTTGGTCCATCGTTGTTGTCCTCTCTCAATGGGTGCCCGGTTGCTTCAGAGCGCGTCCTTGTCGGTCTCGCCGGTCCGGATCCGGATTGCCTGCTCCAGCTCGAAGACGAAGATCTTGCCGTCGCCGATCTTGCCGGTGTTGGCGGCCTTGCTGATGGCCTCGATGGTGCGGTCGAGCAGGTCCTGCTGGACCGCCACCTCGATCTTGACCTTGGGCAGGAAATCGACGACGTACTCCGCGCCGCGGTAGAGTTCCGTATGACCTTTCTGACGTCCGAAGCCCTTGACCTCCGTGACCGTGATGCCCTGCACGCCGATCTCGGAGAGGGCCTCGCGCACATCGTCCAGCTTGAACGGCTTGATGATTGCGGTTACGAGTTTCATTCCCGGATACTCCCTGCTGACAGGCCCCTCGGGCCCTGGACTTGAACGGGTTCCCGCTCAGCGGGTCGGTTACCGGTGCCGGGGCAGATCGAAGGCCCGGGCACCAGCTTCGATCATTGGCCAGCATTTCCTGTGCCATTTGTTGTTTTTCGTGTTAATTCATGTTCTTATTTCATCAGGGAGGGAGACTTCCAGGAGCACGCGAAACACGTCTGCACCGTTTCCGCGCAGAACGCACCAATCAGGTGCAGTCACGCCCCCGACACCATCAGGAGTGCACAATGCTGGATCCGAAATCGCTCGATGACATGGCGCGCAAGTTCGCATCCAACCTCCCGCCCGGCCTGCGGGAGTTCCAGCAGGAGATGGAGCGCAACTTCCGCACGACGATGCAGAGCACGTTCAATCGCCTGGATCTGGTCACCCGCGAGGAGTTCGACGCCCAGGCCAAGGTCCTGGCACGCACGCGGGCACAACTCGAGGCCCTGGAGGAGCGGGTTGCGGCCCTGGAAGGCAAGGGCCCGGAGACCGCGGCCGGCACGGATCCATCCACCGACGAAGGCTGACCGCGCCGCACGGATGGCGCGCCCAGGGACGGGCTCATGACACTTGCAGTGGTTTACGGCCGCGCGGGCCTCGGCGTCGAGGCCCCGCTGGTCAACATCGAGGTGCACCTCGCCAACGGGCTGCCCTCCGTGTCCATCGTCGGCCTGCCGGAGACCGCGGTGAAGGAAAGCCGCGACCGTGTCCGCAGCGCCATCATCAACAGCGGCTTCGAGTTCCCCACTCGCCGGATCACCATCAACCTCGCCCCCGCCGATCTACCCAAGGACGGCGGCCGCTTCGACCTGCCCATCGCCGTGGGTATCCTGGCCGCCTCGGGCCAGCTGCCGCGGGCGGCGCTGCCGGGCTGGGAGTTTGCCGGGGAGCTGGCGCTGAGCGGCGAGCTGCGCCCCGTCCACGGCTGCCTGCCGGTCGCCGTCCAGGCACGCCGCGCCGACCGGGATCTCGCCGTACCCGCGGCGAACGGCCCGGAGGCGGCGCTGGTGCATCCCGACCGGAGCTTCGGTATCGGCCACCTGCTGGACATCAGCGGGCACCTGAACGGTACCACGACCCTCGAGCCGGCGCGGGCGGAGTCACCGGCCGCATCGCCGGCCATCCCGGATCTGGCGGATGTGCGGGGGCAGGCCGGGGCACGCAGGGCGCTGGAGATCGCCGCCGCCGGCGGGCACTCCGTGCTGCTGAGCGGTCCACCGGGCACCGGCAAGAGCATGCTCGCGGAACGGCTGCCGGGCATACTGCCTGCCATGACCGAGGAAGAGAGCCTGGAGACGGCGGCCGTCGCCTCCCTCACCCGGCCGGGCTTCGACGCCGCCGACTGGGGACGGCGCCCGTTCCGGGCACCCCATCACTCCGCCTCCCATGTCGCCCTGACCGGCGGCGGCAGCCGGCCGCGCCCGGGCGAGATCTCCCTGGCCCACAACGGCGTGCTGTTCCTGGACGAGCTACCGGAGTTCGGGCGCCAGGCGCTGGAGGTCCTGCGCGAGCCGCTGGAGACGGGTCGGGTGAGCATCTCCCGGGCCTCCGCCCAGGTGGAGTTCCCGGCCCGCTTCCAGCTCGTGGCGGCGATGAACCCCTGCCCCTGCGGCTACCTGGGCGACCCGGTGCATGCCTGCCAGTGCACTCCGGACCAGATCGCGCGCTACCACGGGCGCATTTCCGGGCCACTGCTGGACCGCCTCGACCTGCTGGTGGAAGTCCCCCGCCTGCGTCCCGAGGAGCTTCAGGAGCACACCGGCGGTGAGGCCTCGGGGGAGGTGCGGCGACGGGTCGCCCGCGCGCGCGAGGCCCGCATGAACGACAGCGGCGCGCCCGCCGCCTCGCTGTCCCCGGACGCCCTGGAGGCCTGCTGCGGCCTGGGTGGTGCCGAGCGGCGGTTTCTCACGGATGCCCTGGAGCGCCTGGGAATGTCCGCCCGGGCCTATCACCGCCTGCTGCGCGTGGCGCGCACCATCGCGGATCTGGCGGGCAAGCCACGGGTCGACGTCCAGCACCTGGGCGAGGCGCTGACCTACCGGCGTCTGTTACGCCGCTAAGGAGACGCTGATCCATTCCCACAGCGGGTGGGAGGGAACCGGTCGTGGTGTCGTGCTGCCGGGAGCCGGCAGCACGACATCGGCCTTACTGCTCGCGATAGGAATCGCCGGCCGCCCGCTCGCCCGACCCCTGGGCGGTCTGGTCGAACCCGCTCCCGGCCGCCTGGTTCGCGGCGTCGCTGCTGAAGCCGGCCCCGGTGGTGGTCTGGGCTTCCGGCTGGGCGTCCTGGCTCTGGAACGTGCCCCAGGCCACGTAGCCGCGGGCGTTGGCGGTCACCGGGTCGTTGACCACGATGCTCTGCGGCACCTGCGGCCGCAGGTAGCGCTCCAGCACGTGGGCGCCGCCGCCGGTGAGCAGCACGGCGTCGTAGTCCGCCAGCTGCCACAGGGACTGCAGCTCGACCATGAGCTTGGTGGCCACCTCGCCCAGGATCTGGTCCCGCAGGTCCGTGATATCCACCCGCCGGCCGGAGACGTTGATCTCGCCCTCGATCACCGCCTGGTCCAGGGTGTAGGTCTCGCGCTCGAGGCCGTACTGCGTGGCCAGGGCCGACGCCAGCGCGTCGTAGCCGGTGGAGATGCCCAGGGGCACGGTACGGCTCCAGGCCGGCGCATACTCGCCCTCGACGATGGTGGCGAAGTCCGTGGTACGGAACCCGACGTCGATGATGCCGACCCGCCCGTGCAGCAGGCGGGAGTCGCCGCGCAGCTGTCCGCGGCTGTCCAGGACCTCGGCCCAGAACGTCCCCAAGGGCTGGGGCACGACCTCGATCTGCTCCAGACGGATGCTGAGGTCCTGGCGGTTGCGGCCCACGTGCCGGGTGACCGTGTGATCGCCGCGCAGCCGCGAGACGAGATCGTCGGCGAGATGCATGCGCCCGGGCGGCAGCCCGGTGACCACCTGGAAGTCGTTCATGGACTCCCGGGAGAACATGCTCAGGGCCCCGAGAAAGAGGATCCGGAGATCGTCGCCCTCGGCGCGGGTCGCCGACAGGCCCCGGTGGGCGATGCGGGAATGCCGGATGGCGAGATCCCCCAGGAAGTACGTCTTGCCACCCACGGTGATGCGAATGTCGCTGGTCGGCTCCGGTTTCTGGAAACCGAGCGACATGGGGCCTCCGCCGCTCCCATCGCCGACCACACTGGGGAAACGGACGCCGTCGCGGCCATCGTTGGCCTTGACGAAACCGTATCCCATATCGAGTCCGATTATGCGTTCCACAGCGCTACCCCCTGACTTCTCTGCTTCCGTTTGACGCGCCCTCGATCCCGACCGCAGGCTGCCAGCCCCGCGCGACCGATCGGTCGTGCCCCTGATCGTAACCGTCTCAGACCCTTATCGCCACCTTCGGTCGTTCTGCGCGGCCCAGCCCCGCCCGGTATCGGGCTCGTCGCGCTCCACCGGGATCGTGGGCTCGTGATCGTCCTGATGCGGCTCCACCGCCGCATCATCCCCGGCCGCGTCATCCAGGGAAGCGAACAGCGGCTCCTCGTCGCCGTCCAGATCCGGCTCGACGTCCGGCACCGGATCCGGCTCGGGCACCGTGTCGACGGCCGCCGCCGGCTCCGCCGCTGCGGGCTCGGCACCGCCGCGCGCCGCGGGCCTGCTGCCGGCGGCGCCCTCGCGCCAGTGGCTCAGCTGGGCCACCGACTCCTCGTCGGTGGAACGGCTCTCGCCCACGAACTGCCCGCCCGGCTCGATGACGAAGCGCCGGCTGGCGACCTCACCGAGGACGCGGCCGTTGTCCACGATCTCCAGGCTGTCGCACTCGACGCGGCCGCGGACGAACCCGCTCACCACCATCCGGTGCGCACGGATTTCGCCCTCGAAGCTGCCGTCCGCGCCCACGGAGACATCGCTCGAGGAGTCGATCTGCCCCTCGAGGCGGCCATCGATGTGCAGATTCCCTTCCGGATAGAGCTCGCCCGTGAACGTCGTTCCCGCGGCGATGATGGTGGTTCCGCCGGCACGCCGCTTCTTCTGCTTGCCGCCACTGCCGAATAGTGCCATGACACCCCGACTCCTCGACCATGATCCTGTCGTCCCGGGCGCAGGGCGCTGCCGCGGGACCCGTCCGATCCCCCAGGCTACGCCGGTTGCGCGCACGGGTACTGTGGCATGGATCACAGGGCCCTTCGAAATCCTGGAATGATCCGGCCCGCAGCACCCCGTGGGCCTGCCGCAAGCGCGCCGGGCGCCGGCTACCGCTGGCAGCGGCTGCAGTAGCAGGTGCTCCGCTGGCCTACCCGGATCAGCCGCAAAGGGCGTCCGCAGGCCGGGCAGGGCGCTCCGGCACGGCCATAGACGTACAGGGACTGCCGGAAGTACCCCGGGCGTCCGTCGCCGTCGACAAAATCCCGCAAGGTCGTGCCACCGGCGGTGATGGCGTCGCTGAGCACCTGCCGGACGGCCTCGGCCAGCCGCCGGTAGCGTGCAGAACCGATGCGCCCGGCGGCGCGGGCCGGGTGGATCCCGGCGCGGAACAGGGCCTCCGCGGCATAGATGTTGCCGACGCCCACCACCGTCGCCGCGTCCATGATGAACGCCTTGACGGCCTGCCTGCGCCCGCGCGACCGGCGGTGGAGCCAGTCGCCCGTGAACGCCGGCTCCAGGGGTTCCGGGCCGAGCCGGGCGAGAAGGGGATGATCGGCGGCGTCACCCGCGGTCACGTGGAAGCTGCCGAAGCGCCGCGGATCGGTGTAGCGCAGCACCCGCCCGCCGGAGAACACGACATCGACGTGATCGTGGCGCCCGCTTTCGCGGCCGGCGGGCACCAGCTGCAGGCTGCCGGACATGCCCAGGTGGATGATCAGGGTGCGGTCATCCAGCCGCACGAGCAGGTACTTGGCCCGACGGTCGACGCCGCGCACGCTGCGTCCCCGGACCTGTGCCGCGAGATCGCCGGGAACGGGCCAGCGCAGCCGATGGTCGCGGACGACGGCGTCGACCACCTCGGCCCCGGCGATCAGCGGGGCGATCCCGCGGCGGGTGGTCTCGACTTCCGGAAGCTCCGGCATGCGTGTCCTGTCCCCCAGGTTCGTTGCGTTTCGAGCGCCCGTGCGGCGCCAGGGCGCGACTCCTAGTCCGTCTCCCTTCCGGTCAGCAGGTAGCGCCGGACGTCCTCGTTGAGCACATAGGCGCGCTGCGCTTCGACGTCGACGAGTCGCACCTCGCCGTCCGCCTGCCCGGCGATGAAACGCCTCTCGCCGCCGTCGGCGAAGATCACGCGCGCGCCCTGGCCGCCATCGGGGGCCGTCTCGAGGGGGCGGACCACCAGGGCTTCCAGCTCCTGCCAGGCCGCCATCAGCGCCCCGGCCGCGGCGGGATCAAGATCGCCGCGCACTACCCGCCACCCTGCCTCCTCGCGGCGCACTTCCAGCGCCTCCGTGACCAGGGCGGCGGCCTCGCGGCCTTCACCCAGCACGTGGCGATCGAGAAAGTTCCACCACGGGCCGCTGACCAGCGGCATGACGCGGTTGCGGACGAGGTGCACCCGCTCACCCACCATCGCATACCGCAGGCCGTCGTCCACCGGATCCTGCGCGCCCAGGCGGATGCCGGTACCGTCCAGGGTGACGTGCGCCCGCGGCGGGGTCAGCCCCGCCTCGTCCGGGTCCACCTCGCGGGTCGTATACTGCGCGCGGCTGCGGAGATCCGCCAGGGCGAGCACCTGCCGGACGTGGAAATCGCTGGCCCGGGCTTCCACGGGCTCTGTGAGCCACCAGCCCTGGGGGCGGCGTTCCATGCGCACGTCGTCGCGGTCGTGCCGCTGCAGGCGGATCACGTCCACGGCGTCGGCGTCGAGCGCGGTCAGGCGGGACGGGCCGCCGTCGCGACGCGCATCCAGCCAGGCGAATGCAGCCAGCGCCGCGGCAATCAGGACCATGACCAGATTGATCAGCAACCGCCGCCGCATCGGCTCAGCCCCGCAGCCGCCGCCACCAGGCCCAGCAGGCCCCGGCCAGCCAGATTCCCGGCAGCAGCACCAGCCAGATCGCCCCCAGGGCGATCATCTGCCCGCGCCCCAGGGCCAGGGTCTGATCCGGCACCGCCGGCCCCGGCACCTCGGCGATCTCGCCTCCGGACGTAAGCCAGTCGACCAGCGCCCGGCCGAGCTTGTCGTTGGCGCCGTTGCCGAGATAGGCGTTGGCGAGGAAGTCCGCGTCGCCGAGCACCACGACGCGCTGCTCGCCGCCGTCCGCGCGGGGGCGGCTCAGGCTCAGGCCCAGGTCCAGGGGCCCGCGCCGCTCGCCGGCATCGGCATCGAACACCGGGTCATCGGGGTTCTGGCGCTCCTGCCAGTGGCGCTCGTCGCTGCGCAGCAGCACCCGGGACTCCCAGTCAACTCCGGAACCCGTGGTCTCCAGTGCCCGCACACCCGGAAACAGGGAGACGCCCTGTACACCCTGCAGCGCCGGATGGGCCGGGTAGTCCCCCAGCGCCAGGAGACGGGGGTTGTCCACGCCCAGCAGCTCCTCCGCCCGGGGTTCCACGACGCGCCCCGGGAGAATGCGCACGCCCAGGGTCTGGGCCAGGAAATCCAGCCGCTGCCGGTCCTCGTCATCGACCAGCCACAGCAGATCGCCGCCGCGCTCCAGCCAGTCCCTGACCGAGGTGCGCGCGGCCTCCGACCAGTTCGCCCGAGGCCCGGCGACAACCAGCAGCGACGCGCTCCCGGGAACGCCGCTCGCCAGCGCGTCCACGGCGCGCAGGCTATAGCCCTGCTCCTCGAGCGAGTCGCCGAAACGTCCGAGATCCCGGTTGGCCTCCCCGGCGAGATCCCGCTCACCGTGCGCCACGGGATAGACCACGGTGCGCTCGCCGCCCGCCAGGAGACGGCCCAGGGCCGCCGTCAGCCGGGGCTCCGTGGGCACCCGGGCCTGCTCGTGGCGGCCCTGGTACGAAACCACCAGGGCCCCTTCGCTCTGGACGCCGAACTCCCGCGCCAGCTCCGGCCGCACCCCCGGATCCACCAGGCGCAGCCGCATCTGCGGGTGGTGCCGCTGGTAGCGCGCCACCAGACGCCGGGCGTGGCGTGCCAGGACATCATCCGGACGCACGAAGGCGACCACCTCGACGCCGCCCTGGAGGCGATTCACTGCCGTAATGCTGGCCTCGGCAAGCTCGCCCCGCCCGGTGGTGGACCATTCGGCGGCGACGGGATACCGGGCGCTCAGCCACGCCAGCAGGGCCAGGACCACCAGCAGGGCGACGCCGGCCATGATGCTGTTGAGATGCAGTCCCAATCGCGTGCGCCGGTTCATGTCACCATGCCCTCAGACCCCGGTCCCGTGCCAGCGCAGGCCGTCCAGGCGCCGGATGGTGAAGCCGAGAAAGCCCGCGGTCAGCAGCAGGAAGTACAGTGCGTCGGTGGACACCACCCGGCCCTGGACCAGGCCCTCGTAGTGCGGCAGCACCGCCAGGTAGGCGATCACCGGGTCGCCGCTACCGAGGGCAGTGTCCAGGCCGAGCAGGGCGAGCAGGACGCCGGCGGTGAGCACCACGGCGACGGCGGGCTGTGCGACCAGGCTGGAGGCGAACAGGGCCACGCTGGCCATGGCGGCCGCCACCAGCCCCAGCGCCAGCGCCGCCGCGGCCAGGCGCCCCAGGTCCAGCTCCGTGCCGGCAAGCAGGCCCAGCGGCATGAACAGCCAGCCCGCCAGGAACACGAGCAGGTAGGCCAGCGCCGCCAGGTACTTGCCCAGGACGATCTCGGTGACCGCCAGCGGCGCCGCGAACAGCAGCCGCAGGCTGCCGCTGCGGCGCTCCTCGGCCAGCAGCCGCATGGCCAGCAATGCCGCCGCCAGCAGCAGCACGCCCAGGAGCACGTAGCTGCCGAAGAACGGCGCCACCACCAGGTCGGTAACCCCGAGGGGGCTGTTGGTCTGCTGCAGCACCGCCTGGTACTGGCCGCGGAAACGCTCCACCAGCGTCAGGAACCACCAGGCGCCGACGACCTGGCCGAGGGCCAGCAGCAGCCAGGGCAGCGGGGCGGCGAACAGCGTGCGCAGCTCGCGGCCGGCCAGGCGCAGCGCGATCATGCGGCCTCCTCCGGCCGCGGCGCGGTGCAGGCCAGGAACACCTGCTCCAGCGTGCGCACCTCGCGCGCGAGCTCCCGCAGTCGCCAGCCGCCGTGGGCCGCCTGCGCGACAATGCCGTCCAGTGCGGCCTCGTCCCGGACCACGACGCGCAGGGATTGCTCGCCTTCCGCCTCGGCGGCCAGCACCCCGTCGAGCGCCTGCACCGCGTCCGGACGCGGCGGCCGGTCAAAGCGCAGGCGGTAGCGACGATCGCCGTCCGCGGCTGGTGCCACCGCCTGCTCATGGATGATCCGGCCGTCATGGAGGATGGCCACGCGGTCGCAGGCCGCCTCCACGTCCGCCAGCACGTGGGTGGACAGGATGACCCCGTGGTCACGGCGCAGATCCCCGATCAGGGCACGAACGCCCTGCACCTGGCGGGGATCGAGCCCGACCGTGGGCTCATCGAGGACGACCAGGGGCGGCTGGTGCACGATCGCCTGGGCGATGCCCAGGCGTTGCTGGTAGCCGCGGGAGAGATTGCGTATCACGCGCCGGCGCACGCCGCCCAGGCAGCAGCGCTCCAGGGTCCGCTCGACCAGGTGGCGGCGCCGCGACCGCGGGATCCGCCGCACCACGGCGGCCCAGTGCAGATAGTCGATCACCCGGGCATCCGGCTGCAGCGGCGGGGTCTCCGGCAGGTACCCGAGGCACTGCCGGGCGGCCCGCGGTTCCGCCAGCAGATCGTGGCCGGCCACGCGGATCGTGCCGGCCCCGGGTGCCAGCACGCCGCAGAGCATCTCCAGCGTCGTGGTCTTGCCGGCCCCGTTCAGGCCCAGCAGGGCAAGGCACTCACCGCGGCCGACGCGCAGATCGATGCCGCGTACCGCTGCATGTGGGCCGAACGCACGCGCCAGGCCCGTCGTTTCCAGTAGCACTTCCGCTGTCATGCGCATTCCGCTGAACCATCCGCTCGGTTCATGGCTGGGGATACTGTTCCAGTACCGTGCGCGACCATTCAATGGCGTCCAGGTAACACTGAATCAGCGTGGCGCCGGGAATGTCCTCCCGCAGCTCCAGCCATTCCCAGTCGCCGGCCTCGTAATGCAGGACGCAGTCGAGCACCTCTCCGGCCGCGCCGGTACGCTCCAGCAACGCACGGTGGACCTCGCGGCTCAGCGGCAGTTCCGCGACCACCTCCCGCAGGGGCATGTCGAGAACCGCATCCAGGCCGGAGAACAACCCCACGGTAAAGTACGTATCGCCATTGCCGCCATGGATCTCGCGCCCCACAAGCTCGCACATGCGCGCCCGCACGGTGAGCACCCCGATGAGCTCCGCCGGCTTGTCATCCACCGCCGCAATGGCCATGAGCGACGCCCAGCGGCGGAGCTCGTTGAGCCCCAGGTAGAGAATGGCCTGCCGGATGGAATCCAGCGGCTTCTGGAGCTGGTAGTAGGCGGAGTTCATGTACCGGAGCAGACGGTAGCTGAGGCCGACGTCGGTGCCGATGATCCGCTCCAGCTCGGCCACTTCCAGCTCAGGCTGCTGAATGGCAGCCAGCAGGCGGACCGTGGGCAGCCGGCTCGCCGGCACCGCGGCGCCGCGAACGGTCCGGGGCCGGCTGAGGAAATACCCCTGGAAATAATGGAAACCCAGATCCAGGCAATCGCGGAACTGGTCCTGGCTCGCGATCTTCTCCGCGAGAAAGCGGATGCCCGGGCGCTTGATCTGCTCCAGGGTACGGGCGAGGGAGCGGGCACTGCGCCCCTCCACCTCCAGTTTCACGATGTCGGCATACTCCAGCAGGGGGAGTGCCTCCGGCTCCGGCTCGAAGTCGTCCAGGCAGATCCGGAAGCCGGCCCGGCGCAGATCCCGGAGCGCCCGCATCACATCCTGCGACGCCGGCACGGTCTCCAGCACCTCGAGGACGATTCTGGCGGCGGGCAGCGTGCGCTGCTGCGCCTCGCGCACTAGCGACTCCGCCCCCATGTTAACCATTGCCGGGTACCGCCCGACCAGGCGCTCCAGCCCGATGACGGTGAGCGCGTTGCTCAGCACGTCGCGGGTGGCGGCTTCGTCATCGCTGACGTCGGCGGATTCGGCTTCCGCCGTCGCGCGGAACAGCAGCTCATAGCCGAACAGGCGGAGGTCCCGGTTGAACACGGGCTGGCGGGCGACGAACACCTCGCTCATGGATGCCGCCCCATGAGCGCGCGGCCGGCCGCTTCACCGGCCGCCGAGCGCCGCCGGCAGCAGGGCTGGCACTGCATTCCGGCCGCCATGCGCGCCGGCCGCGCTGATGCTATCGCCATGGCGTCCCCGCGTCCCTTCCGCCAGACCAATGTGCGCCCGGAGCCGGCAGGGCGACAACAGGGCGCCGCCCGCGTCACCCGCCCACGGAATGCAACGGTACCATCAGTTCCCGCTCGACCGGTATCGTTCGCTGGCGCGTCGGTGGCCCGCGGCGGCGGGCCGGAGGGAAGGGCACTACGAAAACGGGCCCGCGCATTCGGCGCAGGCCCGCGGCAGGAGGCGCCGGGCGCCGGATTTACTTGATCTTGGCTTCGCGGTAGGTCACGTGCTTGCGCACCACTGGATCAAACTTCTTCATCTCGAGCTTGCCGGGGGTGTTGCGCTTGTTCTTGTCGGTCGTATAGAAGTGACCGGTTCCCGCTGTGGATACCATCCGGATCTTGTCGCGCATACCGTCCTCCTCAGACCTTCTCGCCGCGGGAGCGCAGCTCGGCGAGCACCGTGTCGATGCCCTTCTTGTCGATGGTCCGCAGGCCCTGGCTGGACACCCGCAGCCGGACCCAGCGCTGCTCGCTCTCCACCCAGAAACGGTGGTAGTGGAGATTCGGCATGAACCGCCGACGCGTCGTATTGTTCGCGTGGGATACGTTGTTCCCGGTAGCCGGGCGCTTGCCCGTTACCTGACATACTTTGGACATGGAAATCGCCTCCTGCAATCCGGCGTCGCACCCCGGCGGGCGCAGAGTCGCGTTTTATACCAGCAACGCGGCTAGCGTTCAACCGCGATCCGGCTCCCGAGCCGGCGTCCGCCGGCTTCACCGTTTTTCAGGCCCCCACTTGAAAGCCCCGCGCCCGCCCTCATCTCTTGTCCCAGACAGACCGTTTTCAGCAGCCAAAACAGGAGGTTGTCATGAACAACATGCGGCGTTACGAGCCTTGGAGCGTGTTGAGCCAGCTCAGCAACGAGATGAACTCGCTGTTCGGCACGCCCGCAGGCCAGGCGGCGGCCGACCCGAGCAACATGGCCACCAGCGACTGGGCGCCGGCGGTGGATATCCAGGAGGAGAAGGACCGCTACGTGATCCAGGCGGACGTGCCCGGCGTCAAGCCGGACGACATCGAGGTGCAGATGGAGAACGGCATTCTCACCATCAAGGGTGAGCGCAGTGCCGAGGACGTGCAGGAGGGCAACGGCTACAAGCGCGTCGAGCGCGTGCGCGGATCGTTCCATCGCCGCTTCACCCTGCCCGAGACGGCGGATGCGGAGAACATCACCGCGACCAGCCGCAACGGCGTGCTGGAAGTCGTCATCCCGAAGCAGGAGAAGGTTCAGCCGCGCCGCATCACGGTGCAGGGCTGAGCACGCCGGCCGCCACCGGCGGTGGCGGCCGCGGAGGCTCCGTCGGCGCAAGACAACGCAGCTCAGGGGTGATACCACCGTATGGAGTACAAGGACTACTACAAGACGCTGGGCGTGGACCGCAACGCCAGCCAGGATGAGATCAAGAAGGCGTACCGGCGTCTTGCGCGCAAGTATCACCCGGACGTGAGCGAGGAGAAGGACGCGGAGGCCCGCTTCAAGGAGATCAGCGAGGCCTACGAGGTCCTCGGCGACCCCGAGAAGCGCGCGACGTACGACCAGCTGGGCAGCCGCTGGCAGCAGGGCGAGGATTTCCGGCCGCCGCCCGGCTGGGAGTTCCACGGCGGACGCCGCGGCGCCCGCGGGGGTGCCGACGCCGACTCGGTGTTCAGCGACTTCTTCGAGTCGATCTTCGGCGGCGGCGATCCCTTCGGGCGCGGCGAGCCGTTCGGCGGCGGCGATCCCTTCGCAGGTGGACGCGCCCAAGGGTTCCGTGCGCGCGGGTCGGGCTTCCGCGCCCGCGGCGAGGACCAGCATGCGCGCATCACGATTACGCTGGAAGACGCCTACCACGGCGCGACGCGCAACCTGAACCTGCAGACCCAGCGCGAGGACGGGCAGGTCGAGCCGCGCCAGGTGCGGGTCAAGATCCCGCCGGGCGTCACCCAGGGCAAGCAGATCCGGCTGGCGGGCCAGGGTCCGCCGGGCATGGGGGGCGGTTCCCGCGGCGATCTGTACCTGGAGGTGAACATCGCGCCCCACCGGCAGTACCGCCTGCAGGGCAAGGACGTGTACCTGGACCTGCCGGTCACCCCCTGGGAGGCCGCGCTGGGGGCGACCGTGAAAGTGCCGACCCTGGGCGGGTGGATCGACATGAAGATCCCGCCCGGCGCCCAGAACGGCCAGCGTTTCCGGCTCAAGGGACGCGGGCTCCCGGGCAAGCCGCCGGGCGACCAGTACGCGGAGCTCAGCATCGTGACCCCCAGGGCGGATACCGACTCCGCGCGCGAGCTCTATGAACGGATGAGTCGCGAGATGCCCATGAATCCACGGGAAAACCTGACGGTGTCGTGAGCCATGAAAACGTTCGATGAACTGCGACAGGGACTGGAGCACGCCTGGGACCAGGCGGTCGAGGGCTGGCGGCATCTGCGCGATCGCGCCGGCGCCGCTTTGACGCGGTTCTACCCGTTGCGGCCGCGCGGCCAGACCCCGACACGCGAGGAGGCCCATGCCCGGCGCGGTGCTTCCTGGGGGCTGCTCGCCGCAGAGGTCCTGGAAGACGATGACGCCGTGGAGGTACGGCTCGAGGCCCCGGGGATGCAGGCCGGGGATTTCGATCTGTCGGTTCGCGACCAGACCCTGATCATCCAGGGCGAGAAGCGTGTCAACCGGCAGATCGACGACGGCCGCTACCATGTCATGGAGCGGGCGTACGGCGCTTTCCAGCGCAATGTGCCGCTGCCGTCACCGGTGGACGACAGCGGGGCGGAGGCAAGCTACCAGGAGGGTGTCCTGGTGGTACGACTGCCGCGCACACGGAGCGCCCGGACCCGACGCATTACCGTCCAGCACCGGTAGCCGCCGCACCGCGACCGATCAGTGCCGGAAGCGCACCGGCCGCAACTCGCAGGGTGCGCCCTGTCGCGCCGGGCTGCACCAGATCGTCCCGGTCCCGCTCGCTCGCGCCACTGCGCGCCGGCGGTGGATCCACGCGACATCGCGCGTCATTCGGGAGAGGGTGCGGCACGCCGCGCCGGCTACGTGGACGACCGTCCCGGAGGTCTTGTCACGTTTTAGCGTCAAGGTCAGTAAGGGGCGGGGACGCTTGCCGCGGTGCCGGAATCTGCTTAGGATTGCCTTGCCCGCGGACCGATGCACTCCGTACGTCACAGGGAGAACGGCATGAGCGAGATGAACGTGGAGCAGGCGCGTTTCAACATGGTGGAACAGCAGATCCGCCCGTGGGAGGTCCTGGACCCACGGGTGCTGGAGGTGCTGCAGCACACCCCCCGGGAGCGGTTCGTCCCCGATCACCTGCGCAATCTCGCGTTCTCCGACATGAACCTGCCCCTCGGCCACGGCGAAGTCATGCTGTCGCCGAAACAGGAAGGCCGTATCGCCCAGGCGGCGGAGCTGGATCCGTCCGAGCAGGTCCTCGAGATCGGCACCGGCAGCGGCTACCTCACCGCCTGCCTGGCGCGCCTGGGCGGCCATGTCACCAGCGTGGACATCCACGAGGACTTCCTGGAGCACGCCGGTGACCGCCTGGAGCGCGAAGCCATCCGCAACGTCACCCTCAAGGCGGGTGATGCCGCCGCCGGCTGGGACGACGGCAAGCGCTACGATGCCATCGTCGTCACCGGCGGCCTGCCGGAGCTGCACACCGGCTTCCACCATTCCCTGACGGTGGGCGGTCGGCTGTTGCTGATCGTGGGGGAGGTCCCGATCATGGAGGGGCTTCTCATCACGCGCGTGGGTGATGACCAGTGGTCCACCGAGAGCCTGTTCGATACCTGGCTGCCGCCGCTGGTGAACGCCCCGCGCACGCGCCGCTTCGATTTCTGATCGCCCGAGCACGGCAGAGGGCCCCATGAGCATGGATCCGCCCGCCCCCGGCGCCCGTACAGCCGCGACCCAGGCGGCGGACGTGGTCGTCGTCGGCGGCGGCATGGTGGGCGCGAGCCTGGCGGCGCTCCTCGGCCGGCGCGGGCTGGACGTGGTCCTCGTCGAGGAGCAGCCGGCGACGTCCGCGGACACGCCTGCCGCCGCACCGCCCGACCTGCGCGTATCCTCCGTCAACCTGGCCTCGGTGGAGCTGTTCCGCGCCGTCGGTGCCTGGGAGCCCATGACCCAGCACCGGGTCTGCCCGTTCCGCCGCGTCCACGCCATGGACGAGCACGGCGGCGTGCTGCGGTTCGACGCCCGCGAGACGGGACACGACTGGTTCGGCTGGTTCGTGGAGAACCGCGTCATTCTCTCCGGGCTGCGCGAGGCGCTGGCCGGCGTCGACACCGTCCGGTGGATCACGGCGGCACCGGTGACCCTGGAGACCGACGCCGACCGGGCGCGGCTCGGCCTGGACAACGGCCTGCGCCTGCACGCCCCCCTGGTGGTGGGCGCCGACGGCGCGGGCTCGAGCATCCGCGGCCTGGCGGGCATCGATGTCACGGCCCGGGACTACCAAACCCGGGCGCTGGTCACCAACGTCGAGACCGAGCTGCCCCAGCAGGACATCACCTGGCAGCGCTTCACCCCGGAGGGCCCGCAGGCCTTTCTGCCGCTGTGCGGCCACCGGGCCTCGCTGGTGTGGTACGCACGCCCAGAGACGGTGCAGCTGCTGGAGTCGCTGGACGACGAGACGCTGATCGCCGAGATCACGGATGCCTTCCCCGCCGAGCTCGGCGGTCTCCGGGCGGTAACCGGGCGCGCCAGCTTTGCCATCCGCAGCCAGCACGCCACCCGGTATACCGGCAGCCGCATCGCCCTGGTCGGCGACGCCGCCCATACCATCCACCCCCTCGCCGGGCAGGGCCTGAACCTCGGCCTGGAGGGCGTCAACCGGCTGGCAGCGGCCATTCTCGATGCTCGGAAACACCGTCGTGACCCCGGCACGGCGGTGGCGCTGGCCGATTACGAGCGCCGGCACCGGCCGCGGGCGCTGACCATGATTGCCGCCACCGATACGCTGCACCGGCTGTTCACCGCGGAAGCCGGCGTTCTGCCGCGGCTGGGCAACGGTGTCCTGCGCCTGGCCGACCGGCTGCCGCCGGGCCGCCGGGCGGTCATGCGGCACGCCATGGGCCTGACGCCGGCAGGTAGCCACCGACCAGTTCCATGACCCGCCGCGTGGCCCCGCGGTTGGCCTCGATCAGGGCCCGCGCCCGCCGCCCCATGTCCGCCCGCTGCTCGGGCCGCTCCAGGAGTTCGATGACGGCATCGGCCAGGAGGTGGTGATCCGCCACCCGGCAGGCGCCCCCCTGGGCCACCAGCTGCTCGACGATCTGCTCGAAATTGAAGGTGTGCGGCCCCACGACGATGGGCAGCCCCAGGGCGGCGGGCTCCAGGACGTTCTGTCCCCCCAGGGGCACCAGGCTGCCCCCCACGAAGGCCACGTCGGCGGCCGCATAGTAGACCGGCATCTCGCCCATGGTGTCCCCCAGGAGGACGGTGGTCTCCGGCGTGGCGGGAACGCCGCTGCTGCGCGTCACCACCGTCTCGCCGCGCTCCCGGCACAGGGCCTCGATCCGCTGGAAACGGTCGGGGTGGCGGGGAACGAGGATCAGCAGCGCCGCGGGCACGTGGCCCCGCACCTGGTCGAACGCCGCCAGCACGCCCTCTTCCTCGCCCTCGCGGGTGCTGGCAGCCACCCACACGGGCCGCTCGCCGCCGAGCATGCCGCGCAGGGCCTCCCCCTGCTCGGTGGCGCTGGCCGGCACGCTGACATCGAACTTGAGGCTGCCGGTCACGGTCACCCGCTCCGCCGGCGCCCCCAGGTGAATCAGGCGCCGGGCGTGCTCCCGGCTCTGGGCCGCGATGGCGTCCGGGCAGGCCAGCACCCCCGCCATGAGGCGGCGGAAGCGACGGTAGCCGCGGGCACTGGCCGCGGACAGGCGGGCGTTGATCAGCAGCAGCGGGATCCCCCGGCGGTGGATGCCGGCGAACAGGTTCGGCCACAGCTCCATTTCCACGATGACCGCCAGCCGCGGGCGGAGGGCGCGCAGGAACACGGCCACCGCGTGCGGGTAGTCAAAGGGCAGGTAGGCGTGATGCACGCCCTCGCCGAAGAGGCGCTCCACGTGCGCGGCCCCGGTGGGCGTCATGGTGGTCACGACCAGGGGCACGCCCGGATAGGCCTGGCGCAGCTCGCGGATGAACGTGGCGGAGGCCTGCACCTCGCCCATGGACGCGGCGTGCAGCCAGATCGCCCCCGCCGGCACCACCGGCGCCTGCACGCCGAAACGGCGCGGCCACTGCTCGCGGTACGCCGGCTCCCGCCGCGCCCGCCAGCCCAGGTACACCAGCAGGCCCGGGGTGAGAAGGTACAGCAGCAGGCTGTAGAGCACCCTCATTCGACCTCCGGCACCGCCGTTCCGCAGGGTTCCAGGCGCTCCGCCGGAGGCGTGCGCAGCAGCGCATCCAGCCGCTCCAGCACGTCGTCCACCCGGATCAGCTCCATGGCGTCCGCCTTGCGCACGCGCTGCCCCCAGGGCACCTGGTCGACCTCGCGGCCCAGCTCCACCCGCAGCGCGTCGGGATAGCGATTCACCACCCACTGCCGCCCCAGGTAGGGGCCGGTGCGGTCCGGGTTGGACGTGGCGTACAGGCCGATCACCGGCGTCCCCGCGGCAATGGCCATGTGCGCGGGACCGGAATCCGGCGAGACCACGACCGTGGCGCGCTGCAGCAGGGCCAGCAGCTCCTTGAGCCCGGTGCGACCGATGCAGTCGATCACCGGGACACCGGCCCGGGCGCGAATGCCCTCGGCGTAGCGGCGTTCCTCGTCGCTGGGGCCGCCGGTGAGAACCACCTGCATGCCGTGCCGGGTGACGGCCTCGTGGGCGAGCGCGGCATAACGCTCCACCGGCCAGTTGCGGAAGTTGTTGAAGCGCTGGCTGCTGCACGGGCTGATCACCAGCGTCGGCAGGTGGTCGGGGATGATCGGCTCCGCCCGGTCGCGCGCTTCCTCGGGCAGGGGGATGTCCCAGCGCAGGTGCTGCCGGGTAATGCCCAGGGCACGCAGGAAATCGAAGAAGCCGTCCATGACGTGGGCGCGCGGATGGGGCGCCACCCGCCGGTTCACGAACAGCCCGTGGCCGTCGCGGCTGCGTGCGCGGTCGAAGCCCACGCGTACGGGCGCGCGCACGGCGGTGGCGGCGACGCCGGCGCGCAACGCCACCTGCATCAGCAGCAAGGCGTCGAAACGGCGGCCGGCGAGCCGGCGGCGCAGCTCCAGGTACCCCTTCAGCCCGGCGCGCTTGTCGAAGGTGATACACTCCACGCCGTCGAGGTCGCCGAGCAGGGCCGCCTCCGTCCGCCCGATGATCCAGGTCAGGCGGGTGCGCGGCCAGACGGACTGCAGGGTACGGACCACCGGGACCATGTGGCAGCAGTCACCGATGGCGGACAGCCGGAACAGGCACAGCTGCTCCGGGGGTTCCGCGAAGGACGCCGACGGGTTATGGACCATCAGGTTGTGCAGCAACATGGCTCGGTGCATTCCATTCACGATCCGCGCTACGTGGACCCCCTGCCGGAGTGGCTGTTCGATCCGGAGGCACTGGCCCGGCGCGGCCTGATCGACGGCACCAGCGTCGGCCGCAACCAGGCCTGGTTCTTCCGTCTCGCGGACGAGCCGCTGGTCCTGCGTCACTACTGGCGGGGCGGCATCGTCGCGCGTTTGTCACCGGATGTCTATGTCTGGACGGGGCGGGAGCGCACGCGCGCCTTCCGCGAGTGGCGCCTGCTGGCCCACCTGCGCAGCCGGGATCTGCCGGTCCCGGCCCCGGTGGCCGCACGGGTCCGCCGCCGGGGCACCGGCTACCGGGCCGATCTGGTCACCGCGACCATCCCCGAAGCGCGCCCCTTCGACGAGTGCCTGCGCACCGGCCGCGCCGACGGCGAGGCATGGTACCGTGTGGGCACGGTGATCGCGGCGTGCCACAGCGCCGGCGCGTGGCACGCGGATCTCAACGTGCGCAACATCCTCCTGGACGCCGCCGGCACGCCCTGGATCATCGACTGGGATCGCGGCCGCCTGCGCCGCAGCAGCCCGCGCTGGCAGACCGCCAACCTCGAGCGCCTGCGCCGCTCCCTGGCCAAGGACCCGACCCTGGACGCCCTGGCGCAGACCCACTGGCAGCAGCTGCTGGCCGGCTATCAGGCCGGATCGACACCGTCCCGGATACGCTGAACGAGGCCGGTGGTGGAGACACCGTCGACGAAATCCAGCACCACCACCTCGCCGCCGCGGGCGCGGACATGATCGGCGCCCACGATGGTCTCGGGCCGGTAGTCGCCGCCCTTGACCAGCACGTCCGGCTCCAGGGCGCGAATCAGCCGCTCCGGGGTATCCTCGCCGAAGGCAACCACGTAGTCCACCGCCGCCAGGGCCGCCAGCACCTCCATGCGCTGGGTCAGCGGCGTCAGGGGACGCCCGGCGCCCTTGAGGCGGGCCACCGAGGCATCGTCGTTGACCGCCACGATGAGCCGGTCGCCCAGCTCCCGGGCCTGCTGCAGGTAGGCCACGTGCCCCGCGTGCAGCAGGTCGAAGCAGCCGTTGGTGAATACCAGGCGCTCGCCCCGGGCGCGGGCGTCCGCCAGCAACGCCTGCAGCTGCTCCTCGTCCACCGGGCCCTGGTCCTGCTCGCGCAGGCCGTGCAGGGCGTGCCGCAGCTCCGCCGGGGTGACGGTGGCCGTGCCCACCTTGCCCACCACGAGCCCGGCGGCCACGTTAGCCAGCGCCGTGGCCACCGGCAGCTCGGCACCGGCGGCCACGGCGGCGGCCAGCACCGAGATCACGGTATCGCCGGCACCCGTGACGTCGAAGACCTCGCGGGCATGGGCCGGCAGGTGCAGGACGTCGCCGCCGCGGGGGATCAGCGTCATGCCCCGCTCGCCGCGGGTGATGAGCAGCGCGCCCAGGTCCAGGCTCGCCAGCATGGCGCGCCCGCGCTCCTCCAAGGCGGCGTCGTCGGGACACGGCCCGGCCACGGCCTCGAACTCCCCCAGGTTCGGGGTCACCAGGTCCGCCCCGCGGTAGCGGCTGAAATCCTGCCCCTTGGGGTCCACCAGCACCGGCCGGCCCGACCGCCGGGCCGCGTCCAGAAGGGAAGGAACGTCGCGCAGGGTGCCCTTGGCGTAGTCGGACAGCACCACCACGCCGACGTCGCCGAGCGCCGCCTCGAAGGCGGCCTGGAAGGCCGCATCGTCCACGGCGCCGAAGGGCTGCTCGAAGTCCAGCCGGATGAGCTGCTGGCGCCGGCTCAGCACCCGGAGCTTGCAGATGGTCGGGTGGCCCGCCACCGCCTGGAAGCGGCAGTCCACGCCCACTTCGCCCAGGCGCCGCTGGAGGTCGCCGGCGGCGGCGTCGTCACCGGTCAGCCCCTGCAGGACCACCTGCCCCTGGAGCGCCGCCACGTTCAGGGCGACGTTGGCCGCGCCGCCGGGGCGGTCCTCGGTGGCGCCCACGCGCACCACGGGCACGGGCGCCTCCGGCGACACGCGGCTGGTATCACCCGTCCAGTAGCGGTCCAGCATGAGGTCGCCGACCACGAGGACGCGCGCGCGGGAGAAATCCGGTAGGGCAAGTTGCATGGTCCGGCCTGCCTGTCTGGCGAACGATCCGGGAATTCTACAGAATCCCGCGCCCGCGAGTCTGTCGCCGGCGTCGCGGTCGCGGCGCCAGGGAAACGCTCAACACTGCGCGCGAGCTGGTACCATCCGCTCCACGCAACCGGCACCGGAGCAGCCGATGGGGAAACGCGGGCGCAAACGCAGGAGCTTCCCGGCGCATCCTGCCCACCCGTACAACTGGGGCCAGGTGCTCATGCTGGCCAGCCTGTGGCTGCTGGCGCGCCTGCCGTGGCGGATCGGCGTGCGCCTGGGCGGGGCCCTCGGCGGGGCGGCCTACCATGTCGCCCGTGAGCGCCGCCGAATCGCACGCAGGAACCTGGAGCTGTGCTTTCCGGAGAAGGACGCCGCCGCCCGGGAGGCCCTGGTGCGGGAAAACTTCCGCGCCACCGGCCGCGCCCTGGCGGAGACCGCACTGGCATGGTACGGCGGCCCGCAGGTGGAGCGCATTCCGGTCACCGTCGCGGGCCGGGAGCACGTCCACGCGGCCATGGCGGCCGGCCACCCGGTCATCGCCATGTCCGGGCATTTCCTGCCGGTGGAGCTGTGCGCCCGCCTGCTGCCCGACGCCATCCCCACAGTGGCCATCTACAAGCCCATGACCAAGCGCCCGGTCCTGGACCGCGCCATGTACCGGGCGCGGCGGCGCAACGTGGTCGACGCGCTGGCCCGGGACGACATCCGCGGCATGAAGCGCGCCATGAAGGATGGCCGCATGCTCTGGTACGCCGGCGACCAGGACTACGGCCGGCGCCACAGCGTCTTCGCGCCGTTCTTCGGCGTCCCCGCCGCCACGGTGACGGCGCTGAGCCGGCTCAGCCGCATGGGCCGGGCGACGGTGATCCCGCTGTTCTTCTTCCGCGAGGGCGACGGCAGCTACCGCATCGAGTTCCAGCCACCCCTGGACGGCTTTCCCTCCGGCGACGACCTGGCGGACGCCACGCGCATGAACCGGACGCTGGAAGAGGCCGTGCGGCGCTACCCCGGGCAGTACCTGTGGATGCACCAGCGCTTCAAGCGCCGGGAACGCAAGGGGGACGACCTCTATGGCCGGCGCCGACGCTGAGGCCGGGACCGCGCGCCAGCAGCGGCTGGCAGTGCTCATCGCCTTCACCGGCGACGGCGGCGTGGAGAACATGGTGACCAACCTGCTGCACGGGTTCGTCGCCGAGGGCGTAGCGGTGGACCTGCTGCTGCTCAAGGGCCGCGGCGGCCACCTGGACCGGATCCCCGCGGCCGTGCGCATCCACCACCTGAACGCGCGCACCTCGCTCCAGGCCCTGCCGGCGGTGATGCGCTACCTGCGCCGCGAGCGCCCGAAGGCCCTGCTGGTGGCCAAGGACCGGGCCAGCCGGGTCGCCCTGCTCGCCCGGCGCCTGACCGGCGTGGACACGCGGGTGGTGCTGCGCATGGGCATGCACCTGAGCGGCTCCCTGGCGGGCAAGAGCGCCCTGCGGCGGTGGTCCCGGTACCTCCCCGTGCGCTGGCTCTACCCCTGGGCGGACGCCATCGTCACGGTGGCGGATGCGGTGGCGGACGATCTCGCCCGCATCGGCAACATCCCGCGGGAGCGGTTCACCGTGATCCGGAACCCGACCATCCCGCCGGACCTGGAGGCGCGCACGCAGGCCCCGGCCGCTCACCCGTGGCTGCCGGCCAGCGTCGACGCCCCGGTGTTCCTCGGCGTGGGGCGGTTCACCGCCCAGAAGGACTTCGCCACGCTGCTCCGCGCCTTCGCCGCACTGCGGCGCAGCCGGCCCGGGCGGCTGATCCTGCTGGGCGACGGCCCGGAGAGAGACCGGCTGGAGACCCTCGCACGGGAGCTGGGCATCGGCGCGGATGTCGCCATGCCCGGCTTCCGCGACAATCCCTGGGCCTGGATGGCGCGCAGCAGCGTCTTCGTGCTGTCGTCCCGCTGGGAAGGGGCGCCGAACGTGCTGGTCGAAGCCATGGCCGCAGGGACGCCGGTGGTGGCCACCGACTGCCCCAGCGGCCCGGCGGAGATCCTGGATCACGGCCGCATCGCGCCGCTGGTCCCGGTGGGCGACGCCCACGCCCTGGCCGCAGCCATGGGCGATGCGCTGGATCGTCCGCCGGACCCCGCCCGCCTGCGGGCCGCGGTGGCGGACTACCGGCTCCCGGCCAGCACCCGCCGGTATCTCGAGGTGCTCGGGTACTGAGCCCCCGCGGACGATGACGTATAATCGCCACCCACCGGGCCCGGAGGCATCATGCTGATCTCCTACAGCAGGAACTTCCTGTTCGTCCACATCGCCAAGACCGGCGGCACCAGCGTGCGCGCGGCCCTGCGCAAGTACCGCTGGGGCGGGTGGTACTCCGTGCCCCTGGGCCTGGCCAGCGTGGCCAGCCAGATGACCCGGCCGCGCCACAAGCTGGGGCTGAAGTTCCCGCGGCACGCCAAGGCCATCGCGGCGCTGGAAATGCTGCCCACGGAGGTCTTCGAGGGCTTTTTCAAGTTCACCGTGGTGCGCAACCCGTGGGACCTGCAGGTGAGCTCTTACCATCACATCCAGCGGGAGAAGCCCGAGGTGCTGGCCGGCATCCTCACCTTCGAGGACTTCCTGCGGCGCAAGTTCGACCCGGAGCGCCCCTACGACTTCATGCTGGACATCTCCGCCGAGCGCCAGCACGAGTACCTGGTGAACCTGCGCGGGGAGCTGATCGTGGACTTCATCGGCCGCTACGAGCGGCTGCAGGCGGATTTCAACCGCATCTGCGAGCACATCGGCGTTACCGCCCCGGCCCTGCCCCACCTGCGCCGGGCGGACGACCGGGAGGACTACCGCCGCTACTACACCGATGAGCTGGCGGAGCTGGTCGCGCGCCACTACCAGCGGGACCTGGACCTGCTGGGCTACCGCTTCGACCCGCCGGAGACAGCCTCCGCCGGGGCCTGAATCCGCGCTGCCCGCCGCCGGCCCGGCTGCCGCCTCAGTCGCGCCGGCTCAGGCGCACGAGCTCCTCGTCCGCCGGGTCGAAATCCCGGATATAGAACTCGGCGCCGCAGTAGGGGCACTTGGCCTCGCCCGTCTTGTGGATGGGCAGGTAGACCTTGGGGTGCGAGTTCCACAGGTACATGCCCGGCATGGGGCAGGACAGCGGCAGGTCCGCCTTGGTGATCTCGTAGCGGTTCTCGGCGTTGGGCTGGATGAGATCCGTGCGATCGTGGGTCTGTGGATCAGCCACTGCGATTCCTCCCGGTCGGGTCAGACGAAGGTCAGCCACTCGTCGTAGGCGCTGCGGCGCCCTTCCACCTGATCGAAATACATGGACTGCAGGCGCTCCGTGATCGGGCCGCGCTTGCCCGCGCCGATCTGCCGGCCGTCGAGCTCGCGAATGGGGGTCACCTCGGCGGCCGTACCGGTGAAGAAGGCCTCGTCCGCGGTGTAGACCTCGTCGCGGGTAATGCGCTTCTCCTGCACCGGCAGCTCGATGTCCCGCGCCAGCTGCAGCACCGTATCCCGGGTGATGCCGCCCAGCGCGCCGGCCAGTTCCGGGGTGATCAGCACGCCGTCGCGGATCATGAAGAAGTTCTCGCCGGAGCCCTCGCAGACGAAGCCGTCGGTGTCCAGCAGCAGCGCCTCGTCGTAGCCGGCGTCGGTGGCCTCCTTGAGCGCCAGCATGGAGTTGATGTAGTTGCCGTTGGCCTTGGCCCGGCACATGGTGGAGTTGACGTAGTGCCGGCTGAACGATGACGTCTTGATGCGGATGCCGCGCTCGATGTTCTCGGCACCCAGGTACGCACCCCATTCCCAGGCGGCGATGATGGTGTGGACCTGGAGGCCGTCGGCGTGCAGGCCCATGCCCTCGGAGCCGAGGAAGCTCATGGGCCGGACGTAGGCGCTGGCGAGGTTGTTCTCGCGGATGCAGCGCAGGATGGCGTCGTTGATCTCGTCCGGCGTGTGCGGAATGGTCATGCCCAGGATCTTGGCGGAATCGAACAGCCGGCGGGTATGCTCCCGCAACCGGAACACCGCCGTGCCGCGGTCGGTATGGTAAGCGCGGATGCCCTCGAAGACGCCCATGCCGTAGTGCAGGGTATGGGTCAGTACGTGCACGCGCGCATCACGCCACGGCCGCAGCTCACCGTCCATCCAGATGATGCCGTCGCGATCCTCCATCCCCATGGCAGGCTCTCCTCACGCTCTTGCCCGCACGCCGCGGGTGTCTGATTGTACGATCCGGCGCCCGCACCGGTCCCGTCAGTCGTCGTCCATCAGCCGCTGCCAGATCTCCGCTACCTGGCCGCTGAGCTCGCCGAACACCTCTGCCGGAACCACGGCCGGCTCCTCCTGCAGGGTCAGGTAGTGCACACGCGCCCGGTAGGCCCGGTAGGCGTCCACCAGCAACCCGGCCTCGTCCCGGCTGATCCAGCCCGCTTCGCTCAGCTCGCCCAGAAGGCGGATGTTATCGGTATAGCGAAGGAGCCGGGGCGCGCGTGCAGCCCCCGACAGGACGCCATATTGCACCATAAATTCGATATCCGCGATACCGCCCCGGTCCTGCTTGATGCTGAACTGGCCGGCTTCCCGGGAGCCCTTCTCCGAGCGCATGCGCTCGCGCATGTCCCGGACTTCCCGCCGCAGGGTGTCGGCATCCCGCTCCTGCGCCAGGACCTCCCGCCGGACGCCTTCGAAGGCTTCGCCCAGGGCCTCGGGGCCGGCCACGTAGCGGGCCCGTACCAGCGCCTGGTGCTCCCAGGTCCAGGCCTTTTCCTGCTGGTAGTCGCGGAATCCCTCCAGCGTCGTCGCCAGCAGCCCGGCACGGCCGCTGGGGCGCAGGCGCGTGTCCGTCTCGTAGAGCACGCCGCCGGCCATGGTGGCGCCCAGGATGTGGATGATGCGCTGGGCCAGGCGCATGAAGAACACGTTGTTGTCCACCGGCCGGTCGCCGTCGGTCACCTGGTCCTCGCCGCGGCTGTCATGGAGGAACACCAGGTCCAGATCGGAGCCGTAGCCCAGCTCCAGGCCGCCCAGCTTGCCGTAGGCGACGATGCCGAAGCCGGGGTACGCTGCCTCGCCGTCGACCCGGCACGTGGGCCGGCCGTGACGGGCCTCCAGATGACTCCAGGCAAGGTCCAGCACCTCGGCGAGAACCACCTCGGCGATATCCACCAGGTGATCGCTCACCACCATGAGCGGCATCACCCCGGCCACGTCCGAGGCGGCCACGCGCAGGGTGTTCGCCTGCTTGAACTGCCGCAGCACCTCCATGCGCTGCTCCAGGTCGTCGCCGGGCGCGGCGTCCAGGCGCTCGCGCAGCTCCCGGGCCAGGGCCTGGCGGCGCAGGGGCGCGTACAGCGTGCGCGGGTCCAGAAGCTCGTCCAGGAGCATGGGGTAGAGCGCCAGATGGCGCGCGATCCAGGGACTGGCGGAGCACAGCTTCACCAGCTGCGACAGGGCCATGGGGTGCTCCACCAGCAGCGCCAGGTAGGCCGTGCGCCGGACGATGGCCTCGAGCAGGTCCAGCACGCGCGCCAGGGTGGCGTCGGGACGCTCGGCGGCGGCGATGGCGCCGAGGAGCAGCGGCATCAGGCGGTCGAGGCGGCCGCGCCCGGTCTCCGTCAGCGAGCGGCAATGGGAGCCGTCGCGGAACGCGTTGATCCGCTCGAGGCATTCCGACGGCGCCTCGAAGCCGTTGGCGCCCAGCACCGCCTCCGCGGCCTCGCCGGTGACCGTCCCGCTCCAGACATCGCCGAGCTCGGGCTGCTCGTGCTCCTGGCGCCCATGCTCCGCCTGGGGCGCCGCGAACACCTGGTCGAAATGGTCGTGGACATGCCGCCGCACCTCCGCCAGACGCTCCTGGAACCGGTCCCAGTGGTCGAAGCCCATGCTGTAGGCCAGGCGCTGCTGATCGAACGGGTCCTCGGGGAGTACGTGGGTCTGCTTGTCCTTCATGGCCTGCAGCCGGTTCTCGGTGCGACGGAGGAACTCGTAGCCCTCCAGGAGCTGGCGCACGGCGAAGCCGGGCAGGGCGTTGTGCTGCCCGAGGTACTCCAGCACGCGGATGATGCTGCGCTCCTGCAGGCCCCGCTCGCGCCCGCCGCGGATGAGCTGGAATGCCTGCCCGATGAACTCCACCTCGCGGATGCCGCCGGCGCCCAGCTTGATATTGTGCTCCAGACGCCGGCGCGCAACCTCCGCGGCGATCATGCCCTTCATCTCGCGCAACGACTCCAGGGCGCCGTAATCCAGGTAACGCCGGTAGACGAACGGCCGCAGCGCCTGGAGCATGGCGTCGCCCGCCTCGCGGTCGCCGGCGACCACGCGTGCCTTGATCATGGCGTAGCGTTCCCACTCGCGCCCCTGGGACTCGTAGTACGTCTCCAGCTGATCGCTGTGCATCACCAGCGGCCCGGACTCGCCGTAGGGGCGCAGGCGCATGTCCACGCGGAAGACGAACCCGTCGATGAGCTGTGCGTTGAGGCTGTTGATGACCTTCTGGCCGAGACGGGTGAAGAACTCCTGGTTGGCCAGGGACCGGCGCTCGCCGTCGGTCTCGCCGGGGGCGGCGAAGCCGAAGATGAGGTCGATGTCCGAGGAGTAGTTGAGCTCCCTCCCCCCCAGCTTGCCCAGGCCGAGCACGTAGAAGCCCACGGCGCGGCCCGCGTCATCCCGCGGCGTGCCGAAGCGCTCGCGCAGCCGGGTCTCGTGCCACGAGACCACGGCACCAAGGCAGGCGTCGGCGTGATCCGAGAGCTCCCGGAGCGTCTCCTCCAGGCCGGCCCAGCCGGCGAGATCCCGCCAGGCGATACGCACCAGCGCGCGACGGCGGAAACGGCGGAGCTCGCCGTTGAGCGTGTCCTCGTCGGTGACCCCGGCGAGCGCCCGCTGGATCCGGGCGGCGTACTCGCCGTCGTCGTAGGGCCGCTCCAGGTCGCCGCTGGTCACCAGATCGTGGAGCAGCTCCGGCTCGCGGATGCACGACCGGGCCACGTAGGAGCTGGAGGCCCAGACCATGGGCAGGGACTGCAGCGGCAGGTCGGCGGCGGGCAGCTCGCCCACGTCCTGGTAGTCCGCCAGCCACTCGGCGACCTGGTCCCGGAGCATCCTGGGCAGGCGGGACATGGCACGGTCGATGAGTTCGCTGGCGTTGCTCACGGGGCCTCCTGTATCCGTGCCGGTTCCGGCATCGTACTGAGCCCCGGCCCGGTAAATCCAGCGTTCGTGCACGCCGCCGGGACAAAAAAAGACCCCGCCGAAGCGGGGTCTCGTGGATCGGGCGTCGGGACGCCGGACGGCTTACATCATGCCGCCCATGCCTCCCATGCCGCCCATGCCACCCATGCCGCCCATGTCGTCGCCGCCACCGGACTTGTCCTCCTCCGGATGCTCGGCGATCATCACCTCGGTGGTGATCATGAGCGAGGACACGGACGCCGCGTTCTGCAGCGCCGTACGGGTCACCTTGGTGGGATCCAGGATGCCGTACTCGATCATGTCGCCGTACTCGTCGGTCTGGGCGTTGTAGCCGAAGTTGCCCGAGCCCTCGAGGATCTTGTTGAGCACCACGGCGCCGTCGATGCCGGCGTTGCCGACGATCTGGCGCAGCGGCTCCTCGATGGCGCGGCGGACGATGCCGATGCCGGTGTCCTGGTCGTTGTTGTCGCCCTTGAGGCCTTCCAGGGCCTTGAGGGTACGCACCAGGGCCACGCCGCCGCCGGGAACGATGCCTTCCTCGACCGCCGCGCGGGTGGCGTGCAGGGCATCCTCGACGCGGGCCTTCTTCTCCTTCATCTCCGTCTCGGAGGCTGCGCCCACCTTGATGACGGCCACGCCGCCGGCCAGCTTGGCGACGCGCTCCTGGAGCTTCTCGCGGTCGTAGTCGGAGGAGGCATCCTCGATCTGCGTGCGGATCTGCTCCACGCGACCCTTGATGTCCTCGTTGCGGCCGGCGCCGTCGACGATGGTGGTGTCTTCCTTGGTGACGTTGACCCGCTTGGCGGAGCCCAGGTCATCCAGGGTGGCCTTCTCGAGGGTCAGGCCGACTTCCTCGGAGATCACCGTACCGCCGGTGAGCACCGCGATGTCCTGCAGCATGGCCTTGCGGCGGTCGCCGAAGCCGGGCGCCTTGACCGCGGCCACCTTGACGATGCCGCGCAGGCTGTTGACCACCAGGGTGGCCAGGGCCTCGCCCTCGATGTCCTCGGCCACGATCAGCAGCGGCCGGCTGGCCTTGGCCACGTTCTCGAGGACCGGCAGCAGCTCGCGGATGTTGGAGATCTTCTTGTCGCAGAGCAGGATGTAGGGGTCATCCAGCTCGGCGGTCATGCTCTGCTGGTTGTTGATGAAGTACGGGGAGAGATAGCCCCGGTCGAACTCCATGCCCTCGACGACATCGAGCTCGTTCTCCAGGCCGGAGCCCTCTTCCACGGTGATGACACCTTCCTTGCCGACCTTCTCCATGGCCTCGGCGATGATCTCGCCGACGGAGCTGTCGGAGTTGGCGGAGATGGTGCCCACCTGGGCGATGGCCTTGCGGTCCTCGCAGGGCTTGGAGAGGTTGCGCAGCTCCCCGGTGGCCGCCGTGACGGCCTTGTCGATGCCGCGCTTGAGGTCCATGGGGTTCATGCCCGCGGCGACGGCCTTCATGCCCTCGCGCAGGATGGCGTGGGCCAGGACCGTGGCGGTGGTGGTGCCGTCACCGGCCACGTCGGAAGTCTGGGAGGCGACCTCCTTGACCATCTGGGCGCCCATGTTCTCGAACTTGTCCTTGAGCTCGATCTCCTTGGCCACGGAGACGCCGTCCTTCGTCACCGTGGGGGAGCCGAAGCTCTTCTCCAGCACGGCGTTGCGGCCGCGGGGACCCAGGGTGACCTTGACGGCATTGGCGAGCGTGGTCACGCCCGACATCATGCGCTGGCGCGCGTCATCACCGAAACGTACGTCTTTTGCTGCCATGTTGACTATCCTCTTGCGATTCGTTGTCCGGTAGAGCGGGTGGCGTCAGGCCTCAGCCCTCGATCACGGCCATGACGTCTTCTTCGCGCATGACCAGCAGGTCCTCGCCCTCGACCTTGACCTCGGTGCCGGCGTACTTGCCGAAGAGCACCTTGTCGCCGACCTTGACGTCCAGCGGGCGGACTTCGCCGTTTTCCTGGGGCTTGCCCTTGCCGATGGCGACCACTTCGCCCTTGATGGGCTTCTCCGCGGCGCTGTCGGGGATGACGATGCCACCCGGCGTGGTGCGCTCTTCTTCCATACGCTTGATGATCACGCGATCATGCAAAGGACGAATGTTCATCGGACCTCTCTCCTAATGCGTTGGCGGGCGTGCGCCCGATTGGTACCAAGTGTTGTTAGCACTCCCTCTTTGTGAGTGCTAATGATAATTGCGGCGGACAATGAGTCAAGAGTGCCTCCACCGCCCGCACGTGCCCTGACGCGACGGGTCCGATGTCGGGGCGGCGCTGGTACAATTCAAGGCCGGCAGGCATCCACCGCCGGTGCCGGGCCCCAGCGCCCCCGGAACAAGGCGCGGCAACGGCCGATACCTCCGGACCGGCACAGCGACTGAACCAACACCGCAACGGAGAGGTCACCATGGACAGCGAGCACCTGATGGCTTTCTGCACCTGCCCCGACACCACGGTCGCCGGCGAGATCGCCGAGACCCTGATCGCCGACGGGCACGCGGCCTGCGCCAACATCGTGCCGGGCCTGACGTCCGTCTACGCCTGGAAGGGGGAGGTGCACCGGGATGCGGAGACGCTGCTCATCATGAAGACCACGCGCGCGGCCTGGCGGCGTCTGGAGGAGACCATCCTGCGTCTGCACCCGGACGAGGTGCCGGAGATCATCGCGGTACCGGTGACCCACGGGCTGAACGACTACCTGGCCTGGGTCACCTACCAGACCGACGGCGGGAACCGGAGTTGATACGACAGCTTGCCCTTTGCGCCCTCGCGCTGCTTCTCGCCTCCGCCCCCGTGGCCGCCCAGCAGGGCGGCGGCCTGTCCGGCCTGTTCGGCGACGACGACGAGCTGCTGCCGCCGGAGGAGGCGTTCCCGTTCTCGGCGGAGCTGGTGGCCGAGGACGTCATCGTCGCCCGCTGGGACACGGCGACGGGCTACTACCTCTACCGCGACCGCTTCGATTTCGCCGTCGCCGGCGACGACAACGCCATCAAGGGATTCGAGCTGCCCGAGGGCAGGGTCATCGACGACCCGAACTTCGGCCGCATGGAGATCTACGAGGATCCCGTCGAGATCTACCTCCGGCTGGAGCGCCCGGCCGGCGAGTCCCTGACGCTGCAGGCCGACTACCAGGGCTGCAACAAGCCCACCGGGGTCTGCTATCCGCCCCTGAGCAGCGAGTTCTCCCTGGCCGGCGGCGTCAGCGAGGCCGGCCTGGGCGGCGGCTCCGGCGGCGCGCCACCCGGCTCCGGCACCCTGGGCGCGCTGCTGGCCGGCGGCAATGTCTGGCTGATCCTCGGCGGATTCTTCGCCGCCGGGCTGCTGCTGGCGTTCACCGCCTGCATGTATCCGCTGATCCCGATTCTCTCCGGCCTGATCGCCGGCGAGGGCGCCCGGCGCAGCGGCTGGCGGGGGTTCTGGCTGTCGCTGGTGTTCATCGAGGCGACGGCGGTGACCTACGCCGTCGCCGGCGCACTGGCCGGCGTGAGCGGCGCCGCCATCCAGGCGGACCTCCAGAGCCCGTGGGTCCTGGGGGCGTTCGCGGCCCTGTTCGTCGCCCTCGCCCTGGCCATGTTCGGGCTCTACGACATCCGCGTACCGACGGCGCTGCAGACGCGCCTCGACGCGGCCTCCCGCCGGCAGCGGGGCGGCAGCCTGGCCGGCGCCGCGGTCATGGGCGTGCTCTCGGCACTGATCATCGGTGCCTGCTCCGGCCCGGCGCTGATCGCCGCCCTGGCCTTCATCAGCAACACCGGCGACGCCGCCCTCGGCGGGCTGGCACTGTTCGCCATGGGCAACGGCATGGGCCTGCCGCTGCTGGTGGTCGGCACCGCCCTGGGCCGCTGGCTGCCCCGGTCCGGGCCCTGGATGGTACGCATCAAGCAGCTCTTCGGCGTGCTGTTCCTGGCCGTGGCCCTGTGGCTGGTGGAACGCTTCCTGCCCGGCCCGGTCACGCTGGCGCTCTGGGCCGTGCTTCTCACCGGGGTTGCCGTCTGGCTGGGCGCCCTCGACCGCACCCGGCGTCAGGCAGGGCTGCTGGTGCGGGGACGCCAGGTCGCGGGACTGCTGCTGGTGGGCTGGAGTCTCGCGCTGCTGCTGGGCGCGGCCGCGGGCGGCTCGCGCTTCTGGCAGCCCCTGCACCCGCTCACCCGGGCGGCAGTGCCGGAGGAGCAGCAGACCGCCGCGGCGTTCCGCGACGTGGACAGCCTGGCGGAGCTGCGCGCGGCCATCGACCAGGCGGCCGCCCGGGGCCAACCCACGGTGGTGGATTTCTACGCCGACTGGTGCGTGTACTGCGTCCAGCTGGAGGAGCAGACGTTCCCGGACCCGGCGGTGGCGGAAGTGCTGGCCGGCAAGCAGCTCCTGCGGGTGGACGTCACCGACATGACCGACCGCCACCGCGAGCTGTTGCAGGAGCTCGACGTCTTCCTGCCGCCGGCGGTCCTGTTCTTCGGGCCCGATGGCCGCGAGCGCCGCGAGCAGCGCGTGGTCGGCTTCCTGCCGCCGCGGGCGTTCATCGAGCGCACCCGCGCGGCCCTCGGACGGGGCGAGGCCTGACCATGGCGGCACGACCCCGCCGCCGGTACCGGCTTGCCGTCATCCTGCTGCTTGCCGCCGTCGCCGGCGGCATGGGCGCCTGGCAGCTGTGGCCCCGGGCGGAGCCGCGCCCGGCATTCACCCTGCCGGACCTGGACAACGAGCAGCGCGCCATCGCGGAATGGGACGGCCGGGTCATCGTGCTCAACTTCTGGGCCAGCTGGTGCCCGCCCTGCGTCAACGAGATCCCGGTGTTCACGGACCTGCAGGACGACTACGGCAACCGGGGCCTGCAGGTCCTCGGTGTCGCCGTGGACCGGCGCGATCGCGCGCGGGCGTTCCACGGCCGGCTGGACATGAACTACCCGAGCCTCTACGGCGTGGCCGGGGGCATGGCCGTCGCCGAGCGCTACGGCAACGAGCGCGGAACACTCCCTTACACCGTCGTCATCGACCGCACCGGCGCCATCGTGCATCGATTCCGCCGGGAGATCACCCGCGAGGACATCGAGCCGCTCATCCGCAAGCATCTGTGACTGGGCCTTCCCGGGCGAAACGTGCGGGAAATGCGCCGAACTTCGCAAAATGAACGAGATCGCGTGGACAGGCGGCGGTCCTTCGTTCACAATTCCGCGCAACGCTTCCCGGGCGGCATCACGGCCGCCGCCGTATACCGGCCCGGA
The DNA here is from genome assembly GCF_030409225.1 of Aquisalimonas lutea. Lineage (GTDB taxonomy): Bacteria > Pseudomonadota > Gammaproteobacteria > Nitrococcales > Aquisalimonadaceae > Aquisalimonas > Aquisalimonas lutea. Next base: position 886,096 of record NZ_JAUFPK010000001.1, on the reverse strand, counting down.
AGGCACAGGCGTCATCTGCCCGGGGGAGAAACATGGCGACCATCCTGGTGCTCAACGGGCCCAATCTGAACCTGCTGGGCCGCCGCGAGCCCGGCCTGTACGGCACCGACACCCTGGAGGCGATCCATCAGAGGCTGTCCGGGCAGGCAGCAGCCGCCGGATTCGATCTCGAAGGCTTCCAGAGCAACCACGAAGGCACGCTGCTGGACCGCATCCATCAGGCCGCCGATGACGCCACCGATTTCATCATCATCAATCCGGCGGCGCTGACGCACACGAGCATTGCCCTGCGCGATGCCCTGCTTGGCGTCGCCATCCCTTTCATCGAAGTCCACCTGTCGAACGTCCACGCCCGCGAGCCCTTCCGGCAGCACTCGTACCTGTCGGACGTGGCCGTGGGCGTGATCTGCGGCCTCGGCGCCCAGGGCTACGAGCTCGCGCTCCAGGCCGCCGTTCGGCACCTAACCGACAATGCAGGATAAGTTCATGGACATCCGGAAGATCAAGCGCCTCATCGAACTGCTGGAAGAATCCGGGATCAACGAGATCGAGATCCGCGAAGGGGAGGAGTCCGTGCGCATCAGCCGCGGCGACCCCAACGCCGGCATGCACATGGTGCCGGCCCAGCCGCAGCCCCAGGCCGCGGCCGCCCCGCCGCCGGCCGGCGCCCAGCCCGCGGAGCCGGAGGCCCCCGCCGAGCCCGAGGGCGAAGCCGTCCCGGAGGGCCATACCGTGCGCTCGCCCATGGTGGGCACGTTCTATCGTGCGCCGGCGCCTGGGGCCAAGCCGTTCGTGGAGGAGGGCCAGCAGGTCAAGGTCGGCGACACCCTGTGCATCGTCGAGGCGATGAAGATGCTCAACCAGATCGAGGCAGACAAGGCGGGCACCGTGGCCGCCATCCTGCTGGAGGAAGGACAGCCGGTGGAATACGACCAGCCGCTGTTCGTCATCCAGTAACGATTACCCAGGGGTTTCTTGCTCATGCTGGAAAAAGTCCTCATCGCCAACCGCGGTGAAATCGCCCTCCGCATCCTGCGCGCCTGCCGGGAGCTCGGCATCCGCACGGTTGCCGCGCACTCCAGTGCCGACCGCGATCTCAAGCACGTGCGCCTGGCCGACGAGACCGTGTGCATCGGCCCGCCCTCGTCCACCGAGAGCTACCTGAACATCCCGGCCCTGGTCAGCGCGGCGGAAGTCACCGCCTCGGACGCCATCCACCCCGGCTACGGCTTTCTCTCGGAGAACGCTGACTTCGCCGAGCGGGTCGAGCACTCCGGCTTCACCTTCATCGGCCCCCGGGCGGAGACCATCCGCGTCATGGGTGACAAGGTCGCCGCCATCACCGCCATGAAGGCCGCCGGCATCCCGTGCGTGCCCGGGTCCGACGGCCCTCTGGACGACGACGAGGAGCGCAATCTGCAGCTGGCCCGCGACATCGGCTACCCGGTGATCATCAAGGCCGCCGGCGGCGGGGGCGGGCGCGGCATGCGCGTGGTGCACAAGGAGGCGGACCTGCTGGGCGCCATCTCCGTGACCCGCAACGAGGCCCGCTCGTCGTTCGGCAACGCCACGGTGTACATGGAGAAGTACCTGCAGAACCCGCGGCACATCGAGATCCAGGTCATGGCGGACCACCACGGCAACGCCATTCACCTGGGCGAGCGCGACTGCTCCATGCAGCGCCGCCACCAGAAGGTCATCGAGGAAAGCCCGGCCCCCGGGCTCACCGAGGAGCAGCGGCGCGAGATCGGGGAGCGCTGCGCGCTCGCCTGTCGCGAGATCGGCTACCGGGGCGCAGGTACGTTCGAGTTCCTCTACGAGGACGGCAATTTCTACTTCATCGAGATGAACACCCGCATCCAGGTGGAACACCCGGTCACCGAGATGGTCACCGGCGTGGACCTGGTCCGCGAGCAGCTGCGGGTCGCCGCCGGCGACCCGCTGTCGTACCGCCAGGAGGACATCGTCGTGCGCGGGCATGCCATCGAATGCCGCCTCAACGCCGAGGACCCGCGCACCTTCGTGCCGTCCCCGGGCAAGATCAGCCAGTATCACGCCCCCGGCGGCCCCGGGGTGCGCGTCGACTCCCACGTCTACACCGGCTACACGGTGCCGCCGTACTACGACTCCATGATCGGCAAGCTCATCACGCACAGCGACACCCGGGGCTCCGCCCTGGCGCGCATGCGCACGGCCCTCGCCGAGATCGTCATCGGCGGCATCAAGAGCAACGTCGGCCTCCACCAGGAGCTGCTGCTGGACCCGAACTTCCAGGCCGGCGGCACCAACATCCACTACCTGGAGAAGCGGCTCGGCGAGGACTGACGCACGGCGCCGACACTTGTGCGCGCGTGGCGCCGTGCGTGTAATGGAACCAGCAACACCGGAAACGGAACCAACGAGGGAAAGTCCATGCTTCGACGCGCTCTCATCGCCGCCGTGCTCGCCGGCGCCACCGCAACCGCCCAGGCACAGGAAGTGGATCTCGTCCTCAGCGACGAAATGGCGGAGGCGGTCCTCGCGGACCGCACGTCCCAGGGCAGCAACCAGAGCAGCCGCTACGGCGGCGGCGTGCTCTACAACCAGGACGACGACCTGCTCGGCTCGCTGTTCCTCATGGTGAACAACGAGATCGAGGGACGCTGGCAGCCGGTGACCTTCGGCCTGGGCGGCAAGCTCTACGGGGCCAGCCTGGAGCGATCCGACGAGACCGTCGGTGCCCTCGCCGTCGGCGGCAACGTCGGCATCGGCATCCCCGCGGGCATCCCCATGGCCATCGCCGTGCAGGGGTTCATCTCGCCCAACATCACCACCGGCGGCGACGCGGACCGGGTCACGGAGGCGCAGATCCGGCTCGAGGCCGAGGTCCTCCGGGGCGCCCAGGCGTTCCTCGGCTATCGCCAGATCAAGTTCCACATGGACGGCCACCGCGACGAGCGCGTCGACGACGGCCTGCACGCCGGCCTGCGCCTGCGGTTCTGACCGCGGGCCGGATCCGCCCTGCCCCGGCACCCCCGCCGCCGGGGCCTCATTTGTGGCGCCCGCCACGAGACGCTATACTGGTCGGCCCTTTGCCCCACGGACGGGGGCTGGTTGCGTGTCCGGTCACCCGGTGCGCGGCCGCTGCCCCGCTTCGACCGGCGCCGGCAGAGCCCCTACCCGGACGACATTAACCATCACGCAGAGGCATTCCCCGTGAGATACGAGAACGCTGACAGGCCGACGCTGTATCGGCCGAGCTTCGAGAAGGACAACTGCGGGTTCGGATTGATCGCCCACATGGACGGCGAGCCCAGCCACTGGGTGCTGTCCACGGCCATCAGCTCGCTGGCGCGGCTGACGCACCGCGGTGCCGTCGCCGCCGACGGCAAGACCGGCGATGGCTGCGGACTGCTCATCAAGAAGCCCGACGGCTTCCTGTGCGCCGTTGCCGCCGAGCACGGCTGGCAGCTGGCCGAGCAGTACGCCGTCGGCACCGTTTTCCTCAGCACCGACGAGGCCCGGGCGCAGCGGGCACGCGAGACCCTGGACCAGGCACTGCGGGACGAGGGCCTGGAGGTCGTGGGCTGGCGCGACGTGCCCACGGATCCCTCGGCCTGCGGCGAGGAGGCGCTGAAGACCCTGCCCCGGATCGAGCAGGTGTTCGTCAATTGCCCCGCGGACATGGACGAGGCCCATTTCGGCCGTCACCTCTACACCGCGCGGCGGGTGACCGAGAAGGTCATCGAGCCGGAGGACGGCGATTTCTACATCCCCAGCCTGTCCTGCCAGGTGCTGTCCTACAAGGGGCTGGTCATGCCGGCCTATCTGCCGGTGTTCTACCCGGACCTCAACGACGAGCGCATGGAGACGGCCATCTGCGTCTTCCACCAGCGCTTCTCCACCAACACCTGGCCCCAGTGGCGCCTGGCGCAGCCGTTCCGCTTCCTGGCGCACAACGGCGAGATCAACACCGTCCAGGGCAACCGCAACTGGGCCAACGCCCGGGCGGCCAAGTTCGAGACGCCGCTGATCCCGGACATGGACAAGGTGGCCCCGCTGGTGAGCAACGAGGGCTCCGACTCCAACAGCCTGGACAACATGCTCGACGCCATGCTCGCCGGCGGCATGGACATCTTCCGCACCATGCGCATCCTCATTCCGCCGGCCTGGCAGAACGTCGACAGCATGGACGCGGACCTGCGCGCGTTCTACGAGTACCACTCCATGCACGTGGAGCCCTGGGACGGCCCGGCGGGCATCGTGCTCACCGAGGGCCGCCACGCCGCCTGCGTGCTGGACCGCAACGGCCTGCGCCCGGCGCGCTACGTCATCACCAAGGACCGGCACATCACCCTGGCCTCGGAGATCGGCGTCTACGACTACGCGCCGGAGGACGTGGAGGCCAAGGGCCGGCTCAAGCCCGGCGAGATGCTGGCGGTGGACACGGAGACCGGCGAGCTGCTGCTGCCGCGGACCATCGACGACCGCCTGAAGAAGCGCAAGCCGTACAAACGCTGGCTGCACCAGCACCTGCGGCGGCTGGAGTCGACGCTGGAAGAGACCGAGCTGGAGGACAGCGGCAGCCCCATCGGTGCGGATGAGCTGCCGGTGTTCAAGAAGCTCTACAACCTGACCCTGGAAGAGAACGACCAGATCCTGCGCGTGCTCGCCGAGGGCGGCCAGGAGGCGGTGGGCTCCATGGGCGACGACACGCCGCTGCCGGTGCTGTCGCGCAACGAGCGCGCCCTGTACGACTACTTCCGCCAGCAGTTCGCCCAGGTCACCAACCCGGCCATCGACCCGCTGCGCGAGCAGAGCGTCATGTCCCTGGAGACCTGCCTGGGCCGCGAGCTCAACATCTTCGAGGAGACCGAGGAGCACGCCAAGCGGCTGGTGGTGGAATCCCCGGTGCTGTCGCGCACCAAGTTCCTGGTGCTGCTCAACCAGGACGACCCGGCCTACGCCAACCACGTGGTGGACCTGCAGTACGGCGCCGACGAGGGCCTGCAGGCCGCCATCGAGCGTATCGCCGACGAGGCCGAGCAGGCCGTGCGCGACGGCAAGGTCATCATCGTGCTCAGCGACCGCTACGTGGAGGCCGACAAGCTGCCGGTCCACGCCCTGCTGGCCACGGGCGCGGTGCATCACCGCCTGGTCAGCCGCGGCCTGCGCTGCGACGCCAACATCATCGTGGAGACCGCCACGGCCCGCGACCCGCACCACTTCGCGGTGCTCATCGGCTACGGCGCCACGGCGATCTTCCCGTACCTGGCCTATGCGTCCATCCGCGACATGCGCCGCAGCGGCCAGATCAAGCTCACCCCGGTGGACCAGCTGCGGCGCAACTACCGCAAGGGCATCAACAAGGGGCTGTTCAAGATCCTGTCCAAGATGGGGATCTCCACCATCGCCAGCTACCGCGGCGCCCAGCTGTTCGAGATCGTGGGGCTGGCCGACGAGGTCGTGGACACGTGCTTCACCGGCACGGTGAGCCGCGTCCAGGGGAGCCGCTTCCGCGATCTCGAGGACGACCAGAAGACCCTCGCCCGGGAGGCGTTCTCGCGCCGCGCGGTGGTGCGCAAGGGCGGGCTGCTCAAGTTCGTGCAGAACGGCGAGTACCACGCCTTCAACCCGGACGTGGTGCAGCTCCTCCAGGAGGCCGTGGAGACCGGTGACCGGGAGGTGTGGAACCAGTTCGCGAACCTGGTGAACCGGCGCCGGCCCATGGTGCTGCGCGACCTGCTGGACCTCAAGCTCAGCGACGCGCCGCTGGACATCGACGAGGTCGAGCCCATGGAGGCCATCCTGCCGCGCTTCGACTCCGCCGGCATGTCCCTGGGTGCGTTGTCTCCCGAGGCGCACGAGGCGCTGGCCATGGCCATGAACCGCCTGGGCGGGCGCTCCAACTCCGGCGAGGGCGGCGAGGACGAGTCCCGCTACGGCACCGAGCGCATGTCCAAGATCAAGCAGGTGGCCTCCGGGCGCTTCGGCGTCACGCCCCACTACCTGGTCAACGCCGAGGTGCTGCAGATCAAGGTCGCCCAGGGTGCGAAGCCCGGCGAGGGCGGGCAGCTGCCCGGCCACAAGGTCAACGAGATGATCGCCCGGCTGCGCTTTTCCAAGCCCGGCGTGGCACTCATATCGCCGCCGCCCCACCACGACATCTACTCCATCGAGGACCTGGCGCAGCTGATCTTCGACCTCAAGCAGGTCAACCCGGAGGCGCTGGTATCCGTGAAGCTGGTGTCCGTGGCGGGCGTCGGCACCATCGCCGCGGGCGTGGCCAAGGCCTATGCGGACCTGATCACCATTGCCGGCTACGACGGCGGCACGGGCGCCAGCCCGCTGACCTCGGTGAAATACGCCGGCGCCCCCTGGGAGCTGGGCCTGGTGGAAACCCACCAGGCGCTGCGCGGCAACGACCTCCGGGATAAGGTGCGGGTCCAGGCCGACGGCGGCATGAAGACCGGCCTCGACGTCATCAAGGGCGCCATCCTCGGCGCCGAGAGCTTCGGCTTCGGTACCGCGCCCATGGTGGCCATGGGCTGCAAGTACCTGCGCATCTGCCACCTGAACAACTGCGCCACCGGCGTGGCGACCCAGGAGAAGGTGCTGCGGCTCAAGCACTTCATCGGCACCCCGGAGAAGGTGGCCAACTACTTCCGCTTCGTCGCCCAGGAGACCCGTGAGTGGCTGGCCAAGCTCGGCGTGCGCCGGCTGCAGGACCTCATCGGCCGCACGGACCTGCTGGAGCTCCTGCCCGGGGAGACGGAGAAGCAGCGCCAGCTGGATCTGCGGCCGCTGCTGTCCGACGGCGGCGTGCCGGCGGACAAGCCCCGGCACTGCACGGAGCCCAGCAACGTGCCCTTCGACAAGGGCGAGCTGGCCGAGGAGATGGTGCGCACGTGCCTGCCCGCCATCGAGGCGAAGTCCGGAGGCGAGTTCCACTTCCGCGTGAAGAACATGAACCGCTCCATCGGCGCGCGCCTGTCCGGCGAGATCGCCCGGCGCCACGGCAACTACGGCATGGCCGACCAGCCCCTGGTCCTGCGCCTGGAGGGCAGCGCCGGCCAGAGCTTCGGCGTCTGGAACGCCGCCGGGCTGCACATGCACCTGGCCGGCGACGCCAACGACTACGTGGGCAAGGGCATGGCCGGCGGCAAGCTGGTGCTCTATCCGCCGGAGGGCAGCACCTTCGCCTCCAACGAGACCACCATCATCGGCAACACCTGCCTGTACGGGGCCACCGGCGGCAAGCTGTTCGCCGCCGGCATGGCCGGCGAGCGCTTCGCCGTGCGCAACTCCGGGGCCCACGCCGTGGTGGAAGGCATGGGCGACCACGGCTGCGAGTACATGACCGGCGGGGTGGTGTGCTGCCTCGGGCCCACGGGGCTGAACTTCGGCGCCGGCATGACCGGCGGCTTCGCCTTCGTCCTGGATCTGGAGAACGAGTTCGTGGACAGCTACAACCACGAGCTCATCGACATCCACCGGGTGCAATCGGAGTCCATGGAGGCCCACCGGAACTACCTCAAGGACATGATCCGGGAGTACGTACGCGAGACGGGCAGCGAGTGGGGCCAGGAGATCCTGGACAACTTCCGCGACTACAGCCGGCGGTTCTGGCTCATCAAGCCCAAGGCCGCCGACCTGCAGAGCATCCTGGATACCCTGCGCCAGGCCGCGTAATCCGCTCCGGCGCGGCACTGCTGCTGCCGGCCGTCTCCACCTCCGGATCACCGGAGAACGACCAACGCGACGGGAACCCATGGGAAATATCTTTCAGTTCATCGAAGTACCGCGCCAGGACCCGCGGAAAGAGCCCGCGGAAGTCCGGGTCAACCACTTCAGCGAGATCTACGACCAGTTCGACAAGGAGACCGCCGCCGCTCAGGCCGATCGCTGCCTGGACTGCGGCAATCCGTACTGCGAGTGGAAGTGCCCGGTCCACAACTACATCCCCAACTGGCTGAAGCTCATCGCCGAGGGGAACCTGTTCGAGGCCGCGGAGCTGTCCCACCGCACCAACTCGCTGCCCGAGGTATGCGGGCGCGTGTGCCCCCAGGACCGCCTGTGCGAGGGCGCCTGCACGCTCAATGACGGCTTCGGCGCGGTCACCATAGGCAACATCGAGCGCTACATCACCGACGAGGCGTTCAAGGCCGGCTGGCGGCCGGACATGACGGGCGTCGTGGATACCGGCAAGAAGGTCGCCGTCATCGGCGCCGGCCCGGCCGGGCTGGGTGCGGCGGACATCCTGGTGCGCAACGGCGTCAGGGCGGTGGTCTACGACCGCTACCCGGAGATCGGCGGCCTGCTCACCTTCGGCATCCCGCCGTTCAAGCTGGAGAAGGAGATCGTGCGCACCCGCCGCAACATCATGGAAGAGATGGGCGTGGAGTTCCGCCTCAACACCGAGATCGGCACCGACGTGGACTTCGCCGAGCTGGAGCGCGAGTACGACGCCGTGTTCCTGGGCATGGGGACCTACACCTACATGCGCGGCGGCTTCCCGGGCGAGGACCTGCCCGGCGTCTCGGAGGCGCTGCCCTTCCTGGTGTCCAATATCAACCGGCAGCTTGGCTACGAGAACGACCCGGGCGCGTTCATCGACGTCAAGGGCCAGCGCGTGGTGGTGCTCGGCGGCGGCGACACCGCCATGGACTGCAACCGCACCTCCATCCGCCAGGGGGCACGCAGCGTTACCTGCGCCTACCGGCGCGACGAGGAGAACATGCCCGGCTCCCGGCGCGAGGTCTACAACGCCAAGGAGGAAGGCGTGCGCTTCCTGTGGAACCGCCAGCCGGTGGAAGTGGTCGGCGACGGCAAAGTCGAGGGCGTCAAGGTGGTCACCACCCAGCTCGGCGCCCCGGACGAGCGTGGCCGGCAGCGTCCCGAGCCGGTGCCCGGCACGGAGGAAGTGATTCCGGCGGACCGGGTACTCATCGCCTTCGGCTTCCGGCCGAGCCCGGCGGACTGGTTCGGCGACTATGCCATCGAGACCGATGACCGGGATCGCGTCACCATCCGTCAGGACGAGGCTTATTTCGGCCAGACCGGCAACCCCAAGATCTTCTGCGGGGGCGACATGGTACGGGGCTCCGACCTGGTGGTCACCGCCGTGTTCGAGGGGCGCGAGGCGGCGAAGGGGATTCTCAACTACCTGGACGTCTGAAGTGTTCAGTTTTCAGTAGGCAGTCGGCAATCCTCCGCACCCACCCCTTGGCGGCGGCCACGCGACCTTTGCCGGTCGATTGTGGGAGGGGCTTCAGCCCCGACTTTCCAGTGTGTCTGCGTTCTGGAATGATCGGGGCTAAAGCCCCTCCCACCATGCACTCCGACAACCGAGACGCTCCCGGAGGTTTTCTTTGTGACCACCACCGCGCCCCTCCAGAACGACCTGCTCCTCCGGGCCCTGCTGCGCGAGCCCGTGGAGCGCACGCCCGTGTGGATGATGCGCCAGGCCGGGCGCTATCTGCCCGAGTACCGGGCCACACGGGAGCGGGCGGGCAGCTTCCTGACCCTCTGCCAGACACCGGAGCTGGCCTGCGAGGTGACCCTGCAGCCGGTGGACCGCTTCCCCCTGGATGCGGCCATCCTGTTCTCGGACATCCTGACCGTTCCCCATGCCATGGGCCTGGGCCTGTACTTCGTCCCCGGGGAGGGTCCGCACTTCGAGCACACGGTGCGGGACGAGGCCGGCGTGGACGCCCTGCCGATCCCCGATCCGGAGCAGGAGCTGCGCTATGTCCCCGACGCGCTGCGCCTGGTGCGCCGGGAGCTGGGCGGCCGGGTGCCGCTCATCGGCTTCAGCGGCAGCCCGTGGACGCTGGCCACCTACATGATCGAGGGCGGGCCGTCGAAGAACTACGCCTGGAGCAAGGCCATGCTCTACGAGCGCCCGGAGCTCATGCACCGGCTGCTGGACAAGCTCGCGCAGTCCGTCACCCACTACCTGAACGCCCAGATCGCCGCGGGCGCCCAGGCTCTGATGATCTTCGACACCTGGGGCGGGATTCTCACACCGCGGACCTACCGCGAGTTCTCCCTGCAGTACGCGGAACGAATCATCTCCGGCCTGTCCAAGGATGCAGAGGGTCGTCGCGTTCCGGTGGTGTTCTTCACCAAGAACGGGGGGCCCTGGCTGGAGGCCATGGCCGGTTGCGGTGCCGATGGCCTGGGGCTCGACTGGACCCAGGACATCGCCGAGGCCCGCCGCCGGGTCGGCGATCGGGTTGCCCTGCAGGGCAATCTGGACCCGAGCGTCCTGTACGCCTCGCCCGCGACCATCCGGCAGCAGGTAGGCGCGGTTCTGGCGGACTACGGCCACGGCACCGGTCACGTGTTCAACCTCGGCCACGGCATCCACCCCGAGGTGGACCCCGAGCACGCCGCTGCCATGATCGAGGCGGTGCATGAGCTCAGTCCCCGCTATCATCAGGGGGAGACCCGGTAAACAGGGACAGTACGCATGAAGGTGCGGACGCTTTCCGCAGGGGTGGTCGTGGTGCGCCGCGAGGGCGATGCCTGGCGGTGCCTGCTCCTGCGCGCGTTCCAGTACTGGGACTCCCCCAAGGGCCGGGTCGAGGCCGGCGAGGAGCCCCTGCAGGCCGCGGTACGCGAGGTCCTGGAAGAGACCGGGATCCGCGATCTGCACTTTCTCCTGGGGCATGACTACGTGGAGACCGGGCCGTATGCCCGCGGCAAGGTGGCCCGATACTACCTGGCGCAGACGCGCACCCGGCACGTGGTGCTGGGCGTGAGTCCGGAGCTGGGCCGCCCCGAGCACCAGGAGTACCGCTGGGTCAGCTTCCGCCGGGCACGCCAGCTCGCCTCGCCGCGCGTGCGCCGGGTCCTGGAGTGGGCCGAGGGGCGCCTGCGGCGCCTGGGCACCCAGGACGACCCCACCGACAGCCACGCCGCGCAGGCGGGCCGACCCTGAGACTACGCGATTTCCCGGATGTCTCCGCCGGAACCCCGGTGTATCGTCTGCAACCGGGGTGATCCCATCGACGCCCGACGGGGCGGACACCACGAACGTGCGAGGACGATCCATGGAGAATGCGGCGCAACCCGGACAGTACTTCCTCGACCCGCGGAAATTCCGCGATCCGGAGACCACGGCCAGCGGCGAAGCCCGGGCGCATGTCGCCCTGCGGCGCCTGGAGACGCTGTGGTTCTGCACGGGGACGTTGTGCAACCTGGCCTGCCGCAATTGCTACATCGAGTCCTCCCCCCGCAACGACAGCCTGGTGTATCTGTCCGCCGCCGAGGTGACCGCCTACCTGGACGAGATCGAGCAGGAAGGGCTGGGCACGCGATCCATCGGCTTCACCGGCGGCGAGCCCTTCATGAACCCGGACATGCTCGCCATCCTGGAAGAAACGCTGGCCCGCGGCTTCGAGACGCTGGTGCTCACCAACGCCATGAAGCCCATGATGAAGATGGCCGACGGCCTGCTCGCCCTGCAGCAGCGCTACGGCCACCTCCTGACCGTGCGCGTCTCCATCGACCACTACAGCCGGGCCGTCCACGAGGAGGAGCGCGGGCCGAAATCCTGGGCCCCCACCGTGGAGGGCCTGCACTGGCTGTCCAGCAACGGCTTCACCGTGGATATCGCCGGGCGGCTGTTCTCCGGCGAGACGGAACAGCAGATGCGCGACGGCTATGCGCGGCTGTTCCGCCGCGAGGGCATCGATCTGGATGCCCATGATCGCGCGCGCGTGGTGCTGTTTCCGGAAATGGACGAGCGGATCGACGTGCCCGAGATCACCGAGGCCTGCTGGGGCAAGCTCAACGTCTCTCCGGACGACCAGATGTGCGCCAGCTCGCGCATGGTCCTCAAGCGCAAGGGCGCCGAGCGGCCCGTGGTCGTCCCCTGCACCCTGCTGCCCTACGACCCGCAGTTCGAGATGGGCCACACGCTGCGCGAGAGCTTCGCCTCCGTATCCCTCAATCACCCCCACTGCGCCAAGTTCTGCGTCCTCGGCGGCGCCAGCTGCGGCGGATAGCACCCGATAATCAACCGGTATCTCTGGCAATATTCAGACCATCGTAATTCACCACGCCAGAGGCTTTCGGTTGGGTCGTTGGTTGGCGAGAACCCGTTGGGGTGGGCTCCGAGCTCCGCTTACGGTTCACCTGCTTCGGCTTGAAGCAGGGAACCTATCCTCCGCTCCGGCCTGGCCGGCTGACAGCACATCCCTGTGCTGACAGCCGGTGGCGGCATCCATGCCGCCACCCCTCCGGGGCCGGACGGCCTGCGCTCCGGCGCTACGCAAGTCGCCCACCCCAACGGGTTCTCGCCAACCAACGACGGCTATCGTCACGCGCCGGTGCGCGCCCCATGGACCGAACCTCGGCACGCGCGGGAGCGGGAGGCCGGTCCCGGACCGTCTGCGGCCAGGACGGCCGCAGTCGAGCCTACAGGGACGTATATACGGCGTGTCCGGGACCGGCCTCCCCGCCCCGGCGCCCCGGATATGCCCATGGAGTTCAGCAGCCGGCCCAGCCGCGTCAACCGTCGGAACCCGCACCCATAACGCCGTCGACCTTCCGCCCGGCCGCAAGCCCTCGTACCTAACCCTTGGGCGGAGTCGTGACGGGCAGGCATAATGCAGCCATCATTTCGCTGCAGGACGGCCCATGACCACGCACAGCACGACCATCGGCTACTTCCCCGGCGTGCGCATGCGGCGCATGCGCCGGGACGCCTTCTCCCGCCGGCTCATGCGCGAGCACCGCCTGAGCTGCGACGACCTCATCCAGCCGCTGTTCGTCACCGACGGCGAGGGCCAGCGCGAGCCGGTTCCTTCCATGCCGGGGGTGGAGCGGCTGTCCATCGATCTGCTGCTGGAAGAGGCGGGCCGGCTGCTGGAGCTGGGCGTGCCGGCCATCGCCATCTTCCCGGTGACGCCGCCGGAGCTGAAGACCGCCGACGCGCGTGAGGCGAGCAACCCCAACGGGCTGGCGCCGCGGGCGGTGCGGGCGGTCAAGGCGCAGTTCCCGGAGCTGGGCGTGATGACCGACGTGGCCCTGGACCCGTTCACCAGCCACGGCCAGGACGGCGTGCTGGACGAGCACGGCCACATCCTCAACGACGACACCGTGGAGATCCTCGTGCGGCAGGCGCTTTGCCACGCCGAGGCCGGTGTCGATATCGTCGCGCCGTCGGACATGATGGACGGGCGCATCGGCGCCATCCGCGAGGCCCTGGAAGCGGCGGATCACCAGAACACGCGCATCATGGCCTACTCCGCCAAGTACGCCTCCAGCTTCTACGGCCCGTTCCGCGACGCCGTGGGCTCGGCGACCAACCTGGGCGCCGCCGGCAAGGAGACCTACCAGATGGACCCGGCCAACTCCGATGAGGCGCTGCGCGAGGTGGCGCTGGACCTGGAGGAAGGCGCAGACATGGTCATGGTCAAGCCGGCGATGCCGTATCTCGATATCATTCGCCGGGTCCGCAGCACCTACGGCGCGCCGACGTTCGCCTACCAGGTCAGCGGCGAGTACGCCATGCTCATGGCGGCGGCCCGGGAGGGATGGCTGGACGAGCGGGCCTGCGCCCTGGAGGCGCTGACCGCCATGAAGCGCGCCGGCGCCGACGGCATTCTCACGTACTTCGCAGGACGCGCGGCCGGGTGGCTGCGCGAGGACAGCGCGCGCTAGCATCGCGTCCCCGAAGGGTGCAGCCATGACCGATCACTACGCCGTTTTCGGAAATCCCGTCGCCCATAGCCGGTCGCCCTGGATTCACGCCCGCTTCGCGGAACAGACCGGCGAGGACATCGTCTACACGCGCCGGGAGGTCCCCGTGGACGGCTTCGCCGAGGCGGTGGAGCAGTTCCAGGACGAGGGCGGCCGCGGGCTCAACGTCACCGTGCCGTTCAAGGAGGAGGCCTGGGACGTCGCCGACAGCCACAGCCCGCGGGCGGACGCCTGCGGCGCCGTGAATACCCTGCTGTTCCGCAGCGACGGCGGCCGCCACGGCGACAACACCGACGGCGAGGGGCTGATCCGGGACCTGCGGGACAACCACGGGGTGGCGCTGCGCGGGCGCCGGATCCTGGTGGTCGGCGCCGGCGGCGCCGTCCGGGGCGTGCTGCAGCTGCTGGCCGCGGAGCACCCGGCCATGCTGGTCATCGCCAACCGCACCGTCTCCCGCGCCGAGGGCCTGCTGCGGCTGTGTCCCGAGGCCCACGACAGCGCCGCCTGCGGCTTCGACGAGCTCGCCGGCGCAACCCCCTTCGATGTCGTCATCAACGGCACGTCGACGGGGCTCAGCGGGTCCGTCCCGCCGCTGCCGGACGGCCTGTTCGCCGCCGGCGCGGCCGCCTACGACATGGTCTACGGCGCCGAGCCCACGCCGTTCATGCAGTGGGCCGGGAACCAGGGGGCGGCCACGGTGGTGGACGGCCTGGGCATGCTGGTGGAGCAGGCCGCGGAGTCGTTCCGTCTGTGGCGCGGCGTCGCCCCGGATACCCGGCCGGTCATCCGCGAACTCCGCCGCGCCATGGACGAGAGCACCGGCGAATGAGCCGCGAGCTGACAGCGGATGCGCACCGGCGCATGGCCGAGTGCCTCCGGCAACCCGCCCGCTATCCCCACGCCGTCTCCGGCGTCACCGTAGTGGAGACGCACATCTCCACGGTCCTGCTCACCGACGACTACGCGTACAAGCTCAAGAAGCCCCTGGATCTCGGCTTCCTGGACTTCACCACCCGCGACCGTCGCCGGCACGCCTGCGACGAGGAGCTGCGGCTGAATCGCCGCCTGGCCCCCGAGCTCTACCTCCAGCGCATCGCTGTCACCGGAACGCCGGACGACCCGGCGATCGACGGCGACGGTCCGCTGCTGGACTGGGCCGTGCAGATGCAGCGCTTCGACGACACACGCCTCTACCACCGGTTGCTGGAACAGGATCTTCTCCGGGGAGACGACCTGGAGGCCGTCGCGGCCCAGGTGGGTCCGTTTCACGAGGCCGCGGCGGTGGCCGGGCCGGACACCGGCTGGGGCACACCGGAGGCGGTGGCCGCCCCGGCCCGCGACAACATCACGGCGCTGCGCGGGCAGCTCGGCGTCGATGCCCGTCTGGACCATCTCGCCGGCTGGACCGAGGAGCGCCTGGCGGCGCTGGAGCCGGTCTTCCGGCAGCGGCGCGCGGACCGGCGCATCCGCGAGTGCCACGGCGATCTCCACCTGGGCAACATCGTCGACGTGGACGGCCGGCCGGTGATCTTCGACGGCATCGAGTTCGCCCCGGAGCTGCGCTGGATCGATGTCATCAACGAAGCGGCGTTCTTGGCCATGGACCTGCAGAGCCGCGGGCGCCCGGACCTGGCCGCGCGCTTCCTGAGCGCCTACCTGGAGGCGACCGGCGATTACGACGGCGCGGTCCTGCTGCCGTTCTACCGGGCGTACCGGGCGCTGGTACGGGCAAAGGTCAGCGGCCTGCGGGCGGACGACACCGGTGCGGATGCGCGCACGCGCGACGAGGCCCGACGCCACCGCGACCAGTACCTGGACGAGGCCGAGGCGGAGACGCAGCTGCCGACACCGCGGCTGGTTCTCATGCACGGCCTCTCCGGCAGCGGCAAGTCCACGGTGGCACGCGCGCTGGTGGAGCGCCTGGCGGCGATCCGGGTGCGCTCGGACGTGGAGCGCAAGCGGCTGCTGGACCTGGACGCGGACGCGCGCACCGGCGCCGGTGTCGGCCAGGGGCCGTACGACCGCGCCACTTCCGAGCGTACCTACCGACGCCTGGAGGAACGCGCGGGGCAACTGCTCCGGGCCGGCTGCAGTGTCGTGGTGGACGCCGCCAGCCTGCGCCGCGACGAGCGCGACCGCTTCCGCGCACTCGCGGAGGCCGCCGGCATTCCCTTTACCGTGGTGGCGTGCCAGGCGCCGGAGAACGTGCTGCGCGAGCGCATCCGGGCCCGGCAGCAGGCCGGACGCGACCCGTCCGAGGCGGATACCACGGTGCTGGACCACCAGCTCCGCGCAGCGGAGCTCCCGGATGCCGACGAGCTGCCGGACACCCTGCAGTTGGACACGGCGGCAGACCCGCAGTACCGGGCACTGGACGCTCTGGCCCCGGCTCCGTAGCGCCCGGGGAGCTACTGCATGACGACGTGGTTGCTGCGCACCTCGCCGTCCACCCGGATCCAGCAGCTGAGCGCGTCCACCAGCGGATTGCGGGTGCACCGGATCACCAGGGAACGGCCCCGGAAGCGGCCTTCGGCGCGTGCCTCGCGCCGGCCGCCGAAGAAGCGCATGTGCGCCTCCAGCGCCGTCTCGCCGTCGATGAGCACGCGCACGCGGTCCCGGAGGAGCTGACCCTCCATGGCGTAGTGCCAGTCCCCGGGATCGCGATCCGCCGCGAACAGCGACGCGCTCAGGACAAGCCCCAGCACCGTTGCCCGGGCGCTGCGCCCGTATCCACGCATGGCCGGTCTCTCCGTCGGCCCCCTGCTACCATGGTAGACTGATTCCCGCCGACGCGGAGGCGATTGCCCGTGGCCGCTGCCAGCCTGGTCCTGTTTCTCGCCGGCATGGTCCTGGGGGCGTTGACGCTGTCGCGCAGTCACCGCCGGCGGCGTCCCGTCGTCTCCCTGGGGTATCCCCATGCCCTGGTCGCCCTGGCGGGGCTTGCCGTCCTGGGCCTGCGGCTCGCCACCGGACCGGAGAACCTGCTCCTGAACAGCGCCTTCCTGGTCTTCCTCCTGGCGGCACTGGGCGGTGCATTCACGCTGGCGGTGCGCCGGCGGGACGAGCCCGTGATCCTGCCGCTGATCCTCCTCCACGCCAGCGCCGGGGTCATCGCGTTCCTGCTCCTCGCCGCCGGGGTCCTTGCCGGCGGGTAATCCCGGGACGGGCTTGCATCGGCGTCCGGCCCTCGGTAAAGTCCCTGTCCGACCGACCGGTCAGCCCGGGTAGCCTGCCCCGGCGTCCGGAGATGTGCGATCCCTGGTCGCGCCGGGCTGTTGCGGAACAGCTCCGGCCCCGCGTACCGGCCGGTGTGCACGGGGATCGCCATGAACACGACCAATTGCCGGGGTATTGTGGTGCCGGAACAGACCAGTCCGCACACCGAGGTTCGCACGGAGGCGGCGCAGCGGGTCCTTGCCGCCGCCCGGGAGCTGTTCGGGGAACGGGGCTTCGACGGCGTCTCCATTCGCGACATCGCCGCCCGCGCGGAGGTCAGCAAGGCCAACGTCTTTCACCACTTCAGCAGCAAGGCGCAGCTCTACGAAGCGGTGCTGCAGGACTCGCGGATGACCTTCGACGAGATCCTGACCGAGCTGGCGGACGATTCCGTCCCTCTCGGCGAGCGCATGGAACGCTTCGCCCGCAAGCACCTGGAAAGGATGCTGGAGGATCCCTCGTCGGTGAACCTGTTCCTGCGCCAGATGCTCAATCAGCGCGGCAATGTCCAGCGCGAGCGCGCCGAGGAGACCCTCGGCGACGGGCTCCGGGAGATGCTGGCACTGCTCGAGCCGGCGCTGAGCGAGCGCGGGCGCCGTGACGACACCGTGGCCCTGACCGCCGCCCTGGCACTGGTCGGGAGCACGTTCATGTACTTCGAGCTGCGCGACGTGCTGCCGCGGCTGCAGACCCCGGGGAGCGACTGCGACCCCGATACCTACTGCGCGGCGCTGATGACGCTGCTGCGCCCGGGCCTGGAGCCCCCGGCCGGAACTCCGTGAGCCTTCTTCGCCCACCTTTGCAAGGAACCGCAAGTATGGGACGCATCAACAGCCTGCTCATCCTGCTGATCCTCGGCCTTGTCGCGGGATGCAGCAACGGCAACGCCGACAACGGCAGCGGAGACGGCGAACCCGACAATCCCGGCGTGCTGATTACCACTCAGCAGGCAAGCCGGGACACCGTTGCCGTCACCGAGAGCACTATCGGCCGCCTCACCAGCAAGACGGCGCCCACCCTGACGGCGGAGGTCTCGGGGACGATCCTGGAGATCCACGCCGAGGAGGGCGACGAGGTGACCCAGGGGCAGCCGCTTCTGCGGATCGACCCGGAACCCTACGAGCTTGCGCTGGCGCAGGCCCGCACGGACGTGCGGCGGCTGCAGGCCAGTCTGCGGACCCGGCGCCGGGAGCTGGAGCGCAACGCGGAGCTGCTGGAAGACGGCTACGTCACCCAGTCCCGTTTCGACACCCTCGAAAGCGAGGTGGAATCCCTGGAAGAGGATCTCGAAGCCGCCCGTTCCCGGGTCGAGAGCACCGAGATCGATCTGCGCCACACCACCGTGGAGGCACCCGTCGACGCCGCCATTGACGCCCGACTGGTCTCGGTGGGCGACTACACGGCGCCGGGCGAGCCCCTGTTCCGCCTGATCAGCCAGGACCTGCTGCGCGTGCGCCTGCCCTTCCCGGAGACCGTGGCCCAGCGCCTCGAGGTGGGCCAGCCGGTGCGGCTGCGCGCGCCCGTGGCGGAGGGCACTGTCAACAGCACCATCAGCGAGCTGCGCCCGGGGCTGGCCGACCAGAGCCGCACGTTCGAGGCCATCGTGAACGTGGAAAACCCCGGCGGCTGGCGCCGGGGCGGCAGCGTCAACGCCACGGTCACCGTGGCCGAGCGGGACAGCATCGTGGTGCCGGCGACGGCCGTGATCCAGCGGCCCGCCGGTGAAGTGGTCTACGTCATCCGGGACGGCACGGCCCACGAGCGCAGGGTCGAGGTCGGCGAGCGCCTGCCGGCTCGCCTGGAGATCCGCGACGGCCTGGAGGCGGGCGAGGTGATCGCGGTGGACGGCGCCGGCTTCCTGTCCGACGGCGCCACGATCCGCACGGACGAGGAGTAGCGTCCATGACCCTGCCCGAGCTCTCCATCCGGCGACACGTGCTGGCGGTGATGATCAGCGCCGTGCTGGTGCTGTTCGGCGTCATCGGCTACCAGGAGGTGGGCACCGACCGCATTCCCAACATCGACTTCCCGGTCATCAACGTGACGGTGGTCCAGCCCGGCGCGGATCCGGAGATCATCGACGCCGCCATCACCTCGGAGGTGGAGCGGGCGGTGAACACCGTCCCCGGCATCGACTCCATCCAGTCCACCTCCAGCCCGGGCACGTCCGTGGTCACCATTACCTTCGATCTCGACGTGGACATCGACGTGGCCTTCAACGAGGTCCAGGCGAAGATCAACGAGATCCGCCAGCGGCTGCCCGATGACGCCGAGGCACCGGTGATCCAGAAGGTCGAGACCGATGCCCAGCCCATCATGTGGCTCAGCGTGCAGGGCGACCGCACGCAGCAGCAGCTGAGCACCTACGCCCGCAACGTGGTCCGGCCCCGGATCGAGAACATCAATGGCGTGGGCGAGGTCCAGGTGGGCGGCGGCCTGGAGCGCACCATCCGCGTGGAGGTCAAGCCGGACCGCCTGGCCGCATACGGCCTGACCGTCAACGACCTGATCAACGCCATGGAGGCGGAGCACTTCCAGCTTCCCGGCGGATTCCTGGTGGCGGAGCGCACCGAGCGGCTGCTCAAGCTGGACATGGAGTACCACCAGCCCCACGCCCTGGAGCAGCTCATCGTCGCGTCCCAGGACGGCGCCCTGATCCGCCTCGAGGACGTCGCCGAGGTGGTGGACGGCCTGGCGGACCGGCGCTCGCTGGCGCGCTTCAACGGCGAGCCCACGGTGGGCCTGGGCATCGTCAAGGTCTCGGGCACCAACACCGTGGCCATCATCGACGAGGTCAAGCGGCGCCTGGACGAGGAAATCCGGCCCCAGCTGCCGCCGGGGATGGAGATCAACATCTCCTCGGACCAATCCGTGTTCATCCTGGAGATGATCGACACCCTGTACGTCACCCTGGGACTGGGCGTGCTGTTCGCGGCGTTCGTCCTGTGGATATTCCTGAAGAACCTGCGCTCGACGCTCATCGTCACCCTGTCGATCCCGGTCGCGCTGGCGGCGGTGATCGCGGTGATCTACTTCCTCGGCTACACCCTGAACGCGCTCACCATGCTGGCGATGCTGCTGCTCATCGGCGTGGTGGTGGACGACTCCATCGTCGTCCTCGAGAACATCTTCCGCCACCGCGAGGAGGGCATCGACGATCCCGTGGAAGGGGCCATCGTGGGCTCCAACGAGGTGTTCTTCGCGGTGATCGCCACCACCCTGGCACTGATCTCGATCTTCCTGCCGGTGCTGTTCATGGAGGGCATCATCGGCCGGTTCTTCGAATCCTTCGCGGTGGTGGTGGCCATGGGCGTGCTCGCCTCGAGCATCGTGGCGCTGACGCTCACGCCCATGCTGTGCTCGCGGTTCCTGTCCGTGCCCCGGGAGCACGGCCGGGTCTACAACTTCCTGGAGCGCGGCTTCCGCGCCATGGAGAACGGCTACCGCTGGCTGCTCGGGCGGGCCCTGCGCTTCCGCTGGCTCACGCTGCTGCTGGCCGCGCTGATCACCGGCGGCACCGCCAGCCTGTTCGGGGACCTGGGCGGCGAGTTCGCGCCGGAGGAAGACGAGGGCCAGTTCCTGGTCAATATCCAGACGCCGCTGGGCTCCAGCATCGACTACACCGACGACAAGCTCCGGGAGGTGGAGGAGATTCTGGCGGATCAGCAGGGCGTCCGCTCCTACTTCACCGCCATCGGGCTGGGCAGCCAGGGACAGGTGAACGAGGGCATCTCCTTCGTGCGCCTGGATCCGCGGGACGAGCGCGAGCTGAGCCAGCAGGAGATCTCCGCGCAGGTCCAGGAGGAGCTGTCCGGGCTCAGCGGCGTGCAGGCGTTCACCTCGTCGGTACCGCTCATCGGCGGCCAGCGCGGCGAGCCCCTGCAGTTCAACATCACCGGGCCGAATCTCCAGGAGGTCGCCCGCCTTGCCGAGGAGATGGAGCAGCGCCTGCGCGCCAGCGACGCCATCGAGACCCTGGACCTGGACCTGAGCCTGAATCAGCCGGAGCTGGTGGTGGACGTGGACCGCGACCGTGCGCGCACGCTGGGGATCACCAGCTTCGAGGTGACGCGGGCGGCCAACGTCCTGGCCGGCGGTGTCGACATCGCCCGCTACAACGACGAGCCCGGCGGCGGGCAGCGCTACGATGTCCGTCTCAAGGCCCGGCAGGGCACCCTGCAGACGCCCGGGGACCTGGAGAAGCTGTTCCTGCGCACGGACTCCGGCGACATGGTCCGCCTGGACACCCTGGCCACCTTCCGGCCCGAGCTCGGACCGGCCGTGATCGGTCGCTACAACCTGGAGTACTCCGCCCAGTTCTATTCCAATCCCTCGGTGTCGCTGGCCGAGGCCGTGCGCCTGGTGGAGGCCGAAGCCGAGGAGATCCTGCCCCTGGGCTACTCCCTCAACCTGGTGGGCCAGGCGGAGGAGTTCGAGCGCACGCTGGGGGCCATCATGTTCGTGTTCGTGGTCGCCATCGTGCTCGTGTACATGGTGCTGGGCAGCCAGTTCAACTCGTTCGTCCAGCCGCTGATCATCCTGGCCGCGCTGCCCCTGGCCATGGTGGGCGGGGTGCTGGGGTTGTGGCTGTTCGGCCACACCCTGAACATCTACTCCATGATCGGCCTGGTGCTGCTGGTGGGGCTGGTCACGAAGAACGGCATCCTGCTGGTGGATCTCACCAACCAGTACCGCGAGCGGCTGGAGCTCAGCATCGACGATGCCCTGACACGGGCCTGCCCCATCCGGCTGCGGCCCATTCTCATGACCTCGCTGACGCTGATCCTGGCCATGCTGCCGGCGGCCATCGGCATCGGCGCCGGGGCCGAGACCCAGGGCCCGCTGGCGGTGGCCATCATCAGCGGCATGGTCTCGTCCATGCTGCTCACCCTGGTGGTCATCCCCGCGGCGTACTCCCTGGTGGAGAACGCTTCCGCGCGCCTGTTGCGGCGTTAGATCCGGACCGAACGGCTCCGGAGGGTCGGCCCGGGAGGGCGGGGATCTGGTTGGGGCTCCGGAGCTCCGCTTACGGCCCCTGCTTCAGTGGAAGCAGGGGCCTATCCTCCGCTCCGGCCTGGCCGGCTGACAGCACATCCCTGTGCTGACAGCCGGTGGCGGCATCCCTGCCGCCACCCTGACGGGCCGAACGGCCTGCGCTCCGGCGCTGCGCGAGTCGCCCCAACCAGATCCCCGCCCTCCCGGGCCGACCTACGTCCACATGGTGCTGGCAGGCTCCCGTCGAGGGATCAATCCTACAGGGGCCCCGGCGGGCGACGGCGGAAGGCGCCGGTGTGGCGCCAGTAGAGGATCAGCAGCAGGCCGAAGACCATGCCGCCCAGGTGCGCGAAATGCGCCACCCCGGCCAGGGTCCCGGTCATGCCGGCCCACAGCTCGAAGGCGCCGTAGGCGACCACGAAGTACTTGGCCTTCATGGGAATGGGCGGAATCAGCAGCATGATGCGCTCGTTGGGAAACATCATGCCGAAGCCGAGCAGGATGCCAAATACGCCCCCGGAGGCGCCCACCGTGGGATAGACGTTGCCTTCCGCGGCCGCGCCCGTGGCGACCACGAGCTGGATCAGGCCCGCCCCGACGACGCAGACCAGGAAATAGACGGCGAAGCGGCGGGAGCCCCAGAGATTCTCCAGGGCCACGCCGAACATCCACAGGGCGAACATGTTCACCAGCAGGTGCAGGGTGCCGCCGTGGAGAAACCCGTAGGTGAGCAGCTGCCAGACCTGGAACGGCGGGACCCGCTCCATGCCCATGGTGGTCATCACGGTATCCGGCGAGCCCAGGGGCCAGAGCGCGAACATCACCGTGAGCCACGACCCGAATCCGCCCTGCATCAGGAACACGGCACCGTTGACGATGAGCAGGGCCAGGATGACCGGCGGCAGCAGCGACGGGCCCGCAACCCGCCGCGGCGGCGGCTGCGGTGGCGGCTCGCCCGTATCCCGTCCGTCCCAGTCCCGCATGCCCGTCACACTCCCGATGCCGACAACGTCCGCGCACTGTAGACCGCGCCCGGCGGCCAGGCAACCGCGCACCCGCCGTCCGGCAGGCGCTGCGGGCCAACCGTCATAGCGAGCCGGCGAACTGGTAGCGCCAGAACACGCCCGCCTTCCAGAGTTCCAGGTCCTCCCCGGCCGAGGGGGCGGCCAGGTGATGCTCGTACTCGAGACCCAGCTGGTGGCGCCGGAGGCGGTAGTGCCAGTCCATGGCCAGCCGGTACTCGTCGATGCTCCGCGCCCGGCGTCCCGGCCGCTCCAGCTCGTGGTAGCCCAGGGAAACGTCCAGCTCCTGGAGTGCGCCCGCGGCCTCCAGCGACAGCGTCGGGTCGATGGCACGCTGCGCCAGAAAGCCGTCCCGGGTGCGGTAGGCGAGGCCGGGCGTGGCCGTGATCTGCACGCCGCCCAGCCGGAACCGCGTCCGATGGCTGAGACTGATGCGGCGTTCCCTGTGGCCGTAGCGTCCGGTGGCGCGGTCGTCCAGGTTGCGCCAGTACAGCGTCAGCCGCGTCTCCCGGGTTTCCGCCAGCGGCAGGATCATGTCCCAGCTCAGCCGGCGGGTATGCTCATCGATCCAGCCGCGCTCATCCCGGCGCTCGCGATGAGCCGCATCCAGCTCGTGGCGCGTATGCACCGGTCCGAGCCCGAAGGGGACGACCGCCTCCACGCCGTGCTCGACCAGATGCACCGGGTTCGGCCCGGATGCATGGTCGACGTGACGCTGGTAGCGGCCCTGGAGGCGGGCCCGCTCCTCGCTGCCCACGCCCGCCGTGGTCACGAAGGCGCGCCGGTCGCCGACGACATCGGTTCCGGCGGGCCGGAACCCGGCACCGTAGTCCTCGTAGCGAAGCCGGTAATCCAGCGGCATCTCCAGCGCGGTGTTGGAACCGTCCACCTGCGCGAACAGGCCGGTATCCGCAACCGCTCGCTCGCCCGCGCCGCCCGAGCCCCGACGGGTCGTCCCCTGGAGATGCGCCCACTCCAGGTCGGTGTCCAGCCGCTGGTGCAGGAAGCGGATATCCAGCGCGGCCGCAAGGCTGGTCACCAGGTGCCGGTCGCCGCCGTCAGCACCCGCCGTCCGGTCGTGATGGACGGTGTTGAGCGACCACTCGCCCAGCGCCGGGTCCGCAACCAGCCAGGAAACACCGTGGTAGTCGGCTTCCGGCTCCAGCAGCCCCGGATCGAGCCGCGCATCCACGTCGTGCCAGTGGCGCCGGTAGGCGCCGGACACCCAGACCAGGGAGTGGTCGAGGCCGCCCAGCGCCGGCTGGATCTCGCCCCGTACGCCGCGCAGGTCCTGGTCCAGGCTCAGGCGGCTGAAGCGCGCGTGCTGGTCGCCCACGTCGAGCCGGTACGGTACCGCGGCGGCGGGATCCTCGCGGCGCAGGCGCAGGTACTCCACGTGCCCCCCGGGCTCGGTGGTCCGGTACTCGGAGGCGCTGAGCACGCCGGCGAACTCGAGGTCCCACAGGGCGCCGCTGTCCGCCTGCCGGGACAGACCCAGGTGCAGGGACTGATACGCCTGCACGCCGTCGCGGCCGTATGGGCCCAGCAGCGAATCGCCATCGATATCGTAGTACTCGACGCGGCTGGTGGTCTGCCCGCGCATACGCCAGTCACCGCTGTCCTGCGCCGCGGCCACGACCGGCAGCAGCAACAGCGCCGCGGCGAGCGCACGGCCTATTGCGGTACCCGTCGCAGCCATTCCACCACCAGTTCCTGCTGCGTCTCCCGCCGCGTCGGGGAGCCATCGGCATCGGTGCCCACAACGGCCCAGCGCACGGTGATCCGCAGGGTACGGACAATGCGGCCGGTCTCCCGGCTCTCGGAGAGCACGCGCACCGGACCCACCGACAGCACCCGCAGGCGTGCATCCGGGGGTACCCGGTCCTCCAGGGCCCCGAGCAGCCGCTGGCGTTCCGGAAAGGCCGGGGCCAGCAGCGGGGCCAGGCGCGGAGTGTTCCAGGCCTGCGCCAGGGACTCGAGCCAGTCCTCCACCAGTGTCCGGTCGTGCGGCGGCAGGGTGACGCCGGCGCCCGCCTCCCCGCCGATGGGCTCGAACGAGCGCTGCTGGGCGGGCGCGGCCAGGGAGACGCCGAGGAAAACCAGGAAGAGGAGCCGGATCATTCGCCCTGCTCCGGCGGGCCGAAGCCGCCCGGGGCCCGGGGATCGAACGGGTCCACGCCGTCCGCGGGCCGCGCCTCCAGCAGCCGCCCCCGGCTCTCGCCGCAGCCCGGGCGCGCGAGAATGGCGTCGGTCACCGCCGCCAGCTCGTCCGGGCGAACGCCGTCGTCGCCGCGGAGGGCGCCGTGCAGCGCGACCAGAACGCGGCAGTCGTGCGCGCCCAGCGCCGGGGACGGCGAGTCATCCGCCGCGGACGGCGGCAGGCCGGCGGCAAGCAGCAGGGTCACGAGGAAGGCACGACGGCACGGGGCCATGGGTTTCACACTCCGGAGGTCGACAGCAGGCGCACCCGATGACCACGAAGCGTAACGGCCGGCCGGGGCCGTCTTCCGGGATTTCCGTCACACCACGGCATGCCGGGCCGGCGAACCGCGGCGGCGTCAGACGATAGGGGGCTCCTCGCTCCACTCGTCGCCGTGCTCCAGGGCCTCGCTGAAGCGCTCCATCTCCCGGTGCACCCGCCCCACATGATCGAACCGCGCGACATGAAAGAGGGCCTCGCCCTCGTGCACCAGGGGCAGGTTGGCGCGACCGATCACCAGGCCGGAGAAGGCTGCCTCGACGGCGATCTCGGCGCCGCCGAAGGGGTCGGCGATCCAGCCGAGGGGCTGGCCGGCCCGGACCCGGTCCCCCAGGGCCACGGCGGCCCGGAACAACCCGTCCTGGCCGGCACGCATCCAGCTGCTGTCGTCGGCGATGTACTGCGGCTCGGGCGCCGGGCGGCGGCTGCGCGCCGGCGGCAGCATGCGCAGATGACGCATCACCCGGATCACGCCCTTGAGCCCCGCCCGGATGGCGGTCTCGTTGAACCGCAGCGCCTCGCCCCCCTCGTAGGTGATCACGGGCACGCCCGCCTCCCGGGCGGTGCTGCGCAGGCTGCCCTCGATCAGGGGGGAGTTGATCACCACCGGCACGCCGAAGGCCCGGGCCAGGGCCTCGTCGGCGGGGTCGTCCAGGTCCGCCCGCACCTGGGGCAGGTTGTCCCGGTGGATCGCGGCGGTGTGGAGGTCGATGGCATGGGTCGCGCGATGCATCACCTCGGTGCGGAACAGGTGCGCCAGGCGGGAGGCCATGGAGCCGGACTCGCTGCCCGGGAAGCTGCGATTGAGATCCCGGCGGTCGGGCAGATACCGGGAGCGGCCGATGAAGCCGAGGACGTTGACCACCGGCACGGCGATCAGGGTCCCGGCCAGCCGGCCGATCATCTGCTGGCGCAGCAGGCGGCGGATGATCTCGGCGCCGTTGATCTCGTCGCCGTGGACGGCCGCCGTGACCACCAGGCACGGCCCGTCACGGCGGCCATGGATGACCTGCACGGGAATATTGACCGGGGTATGGGTGTACAGCTGGCCGGCGGGCAGCTCGACGGTGTCGCGCCCGCCGGGCAGGATGCGGGTGCCGGCGATATCCAGGGGGGAACGGGCCACGATTCCTCCGGCTATGATGGGACGCTGTCGGCACACCGGCCGTGCGCGGCACCCCGGTGCGCCGCCGGGCCTGTACAATCGCCCCGGTTACCGTCGACAGGCGGGGCGAGGATCGAACCGACGGGGAGCTGCGTCATGATGCCATCCTGGACCACGCTGCTGCTGGTGATTGCCGTCGTCGCCGCGGTCATCGGCTTCACCGGGCTCGCCGGCGCGGCGGCATGGGTTGCACAGGCGGTGTTCGTGGTATGCATCATCGTGTTCCTGGGGGCGCTGATCCTGCGCAGGGACTGAGCAGCCGCCGGAGCCTGGCTCAAGCTGTCCCCCGGTGGCGATTCTTCACCTCCACGTAGTGCCGGGCGGAATAGCGGAGGAAGTCCTTCTCCTCGTCGGTCAGCTCGCGCACCGCCTTGGCCGGGCTGCCCATGTAGAGGTGGCCGCCGGCGAGCTGCTTGCCCGGCGGCACCAGGGCGCCGGCACCCAGCATGCTCTCGGCGCCGATGACGGCGCCGTCCATGACCGTGGCCCCCATGCCGATGAGACAGGCATCCCCGATGGTGCACGCATGCACGATGGCCTTGTGCCCGACGGTGACGTCCTCGCCGATGATCGTGGGGTAGCCGGTGGGATTCATGCCGCCGGCGTGGGCCACATGGACCACCGAGCCGTCCTGGATGTTGGTGCGCGCACCCACGCGGATATGGTTCACGTCGCCGCGCACCACGGTCATCGGCCACACGGAGACGTCCTCGGCCAGCACCACGTCGCCGATCACCAGCGCGGTGGCATCCACCCAGGCGCTGTCCGCGACCTCGGGACGACAGGATTCGAACGTGCGGATCATGGGGTCCTCCTTGCTCAGTCAACGCGTCCGCGAGCCGGGGCCGGCGGGGATGATTCGGTGGGGCGACTTGCGCAGCGCCGGAGCGCAGGCCGTCCGGCCCGTCAGGGTGGCGGCACGGATGCCGCCACCGGCTGTCAGCACAGGGATGTGCTGTCAGCCGGCCAGGCCGGAGCGGAGGATAGGCCCCTGCTTCACACGAAGCAGGGGCCGTAAGCGGAGCTCCGGAGCCCCACCGAATCATCCCCGCCGGCCCCCGGCTCGCGGACGCGGTTTCATGTCATCGTGACCATTTCCTCGGCGCTGGTCGGGTGGATGGCCACGGTCTCGTCGAAGTCCCGCTTGGTCGCACCCATCTTCACCGCCACCGCAAAGCCCTGGAGCATCTCGTCCGCTCCGATCCCCATGATATGACAACCCACCACGCGTTGCTCGTCGCCGACAGTCACCAGCTTCATGCGCGTGCGCGGCTTGTGGTCGGAAAGCGCGTAATCCATGGCGACGAACGTGGTGCTGAAGCAGGTCACGGCGTCGCCGTACTGCTGCCGGGCCTCGTCCTCCGTCATCCCCACCGTGCCGATGGGCGGATGGCTGAACACCACCGTGGGCACGTTATCGAAATCCATGCGCCGGTCCTTCTGCCCGCCGAACAGGCGATCACTCAGGCGCCGGCCGGTGGCAATGGCCACCGGCGTCAGCGGGACCCGCCCGGTGACATCGCCCAGGGAGTAGATGCCCGGCACGTTGGTCTGCTGCCACTCGTCCACCGGCACCTGGTCGGCGCCATCCGTGGTCACGCCGGCCGCCTCCAGGCCCAGGGACGCGGTGTTGGCCCGGCGCCCCACCGCCCAGACCACCGTATCCAGGCCGTCGACGACACGGCCGTCCTCGGCGGTCAGGGTGAGCGACCCGTCGCCGGCCCGCTCGAGGCGCGCCGGCGTGAAATGCGTCACCAGGTCCACGCCGTGCTGGGGCAGGGCTTCCTGCAACCCCTCCTGGATCACCGCATCGAAATCGCGTAGCGGCGCATGGCGGCGCACCACCAGGCTGGTCTCCGTGCCCAGGCCGGCCAGGACGCCCGCGAGCTCCACGGCGATGTAGCCGGCGCCGACCACCGCGGCCCGGCGCGGCTGCTCACGCAGCGCGAAGAAGCCGTCGGAGTCGATGCCCAGCTCGGCACCCGGCACGTCCGGAAGGATCGGCCGGCCGCCGGTGGCGATGACGAAGTGATCCGCCGTGTAGCGGTTGCCGTCCACCTCCACGGCATTGGCATCGACGAAACGCGCATAGCCGCGGATGTGGGTAACGCCGTCGTTGTCCAGATTGCGCGCGTAGATGCCGTTGAGCCGCTGGATGTACGCGGCCCGCCGCTGCGTCAGCGTGGCCCAGTCCAGTCCGTGGTAGCGCACGGCCATGCCGTAGTCCGGCGCCCGGTGCACGGCATCCAGGGTATGGGCCGCGTTCCACATGACCTTCTTGGGCACGCAACCCACGTTGACGCACGTCCCGCCCAGCGCGGCGCCCTCGATGACCGCGGCGCGAGCTCCGTGACTGGCGGCCCGGCGTGCCGCGGCAAGACCGCCGCTGCCGCCGCCGATGGCGATGCAATCAAAGTGACCCGTCATGATCGATCCTCGGTGGAACAGGGAACGCACGAGACCATAGCACGCGTTCTGCCGCCGGGGCTTCCGCAATACCCCTCACATGCGGACGGGCATCCGCGCCATAATGGCACGCATGACCACGCGACTTTCGACGGAGACAAGCCGATCATGACCAACCCCCTGCTCGCACCGGCCGACCTGCCCCGCTTCTCCGCCATCCATCCGGAGCACGTCGAGCCCGCAGTGGACCGGGTGCTGGCGGACAACCGCGCGGAGCTGGAGACGCTGCTGCAGCACGAAGGCCCCTGGACCTGGGACAACCTGGTCCAGCCGCTGGAGGCCATGGACGACCGCCTGACCCGGGTCTGGGCGCCGGTGAGCCACCTCAACGCGGTCATGAACGACGACGCCCTGCGGGAGGCCTACAATGCGTGCCTGCCCAAGCTCTCGGAGTACGCCACCGAGATGGGCCAGAACGAGGCGTTGTTCCGGGCCTTCCAGGCGGTGCGCGGGCGCGGGGACTTCGCGGATCTGCTCGCCGACCGGCGGCGCACGGTGGACAACGCCCTGCGGGACTTCCGCCTGGGCGGCGTCGACCTGCCGGCGGAGGACAAGCAGCGCTTCCGGGAGATCGCCAGCCGCCTGTCCGAGCTGGGCGCGCGCTTCCAGGAGAACGTCCTCGACGCCACCAACGCCTGGAGCAAGCACCTGGACAGCGCCGAGCGCCTGGCGGGCATGCCCGAGTCCACCGTCGCCATGCTCCGCCAGGCCGCCGAGCAGCACGGCGACAGCGGCTACCGCATCGGCCTGGACTTCCCCAGCGTGTTCGCCGTTCTCAGCCACTGCGCCGACCGCGAGCTCCGCCGCGAGGTCTACGAGGCCTTCGGCACCCGCGCCTCCGACCAGGGCCCTCACGCGGGGCGCTGGGACAACAGCGAGATCATGGAAGAGATCCTCGCCCTGCGGCACGAGGAGGCCCGGCTGCTCGGCTACAACAACTACGCCGAGCTGTCGCTGGCCACCAAGATGGCCGACTCAACCGACGCCGTCATGGGCTTTCTCTCGGACCTCGCCGAACGCGCCCGCCCCGTGGCCGAGCGCGAGCTGGAGGAGCTGCAGGCGTTCGCCCGCGAGCACCTGGGGCTGGACGAGCTCCACCCCTGGGACGTTACCTGGGCCTCCGAGCAGCTGCGCCAGTCCCGCTACGCCCTGTCCCAGGAAGACCTGCGCCCCTACTTCCCGGCGCAGCGGGTCATCGACGGCCTGTTCCGGGTCGTGGAGCGCCTCTACGGCGTGCGGATCACCGAGCGCACCGGGGACGTGGACACCTGGCACACGGATGTCCAGTTCTTCGAGATCCGCGACCCCGACGGTGCCCTGCGCGGGCGCTTCTACACTGATCTCTACGCCCGCAGCAACAAGCGCAGCGGCGCCTGGATGGCCGAGTGCAAGGTCCGGCGGGACACCGGCGAGGGCGTGCAGACGCCGGTGGCCTTTCTCACCTGCAACTTCGCCCCACCGGTGGAGGACAAGCCCGCGCTGCTCACCCACACCGAGGTGGAGACGCTGTTCCACGAGTTCGGGCACGGCCTGCACCACATGCTCACCCGTGTCGGCGCCGCCTCGGTGGCCGGCATCCACGGTGTCCCCTGGGACGCGGTGGAGCTGCCGAGCCAGTTCATGGAGAACTGGTGCTGGGAGCGCGAGGCCCTGGACCTGTTCGCCGCCCACTACCGCACCGGCGAGCCCATCCCGGATGACCTCTTCCGGCGCATGCAGGCGGCCCGCAACTTCCAGTCCGCCATGGCCATGATGCGGCAGCTGGAGTTCTCCCTGTTCGACTTCCGGCTGCACCTGGAGTACGACCCGCAGCAGGGCGCGCGGGTACTGGAGACCCTGGAAGCCGCCCGGGAGCAGGCCGCCGTGGTGCGCCCGCCGGCCTGGCACCGCTTCCCCCACGGCTTCGCCCACATCTTCGCGGGCGGCTACGCCGCAGGCTATTACAGTTACAAGTGGGCGGAAGTGCTGTCCGCGGACGCCTACGCCCGCTTCGAGGACGAGGGCGTGTTCAGCCCGGAGGCCGGCCGCGACTTCCTGGTCAACATCCTGGAGAAGGGCGGCTCCGAGGACCTGATGACGCTGTACAAGGCCTTCCGCGGCCGCGAGCCCAGCGTCGACGCCCTGCTCCGCCACAGCGGGCTGGCGGCATAAAGGCGGGCGTCGAGGGGCGACAAGCAGGAGGGCACGGAGCGTGGGCGGGGTGATCCAGTCACGGACCGTCACTGGCCATGGATGGCCAGTGTCGAGCGTACAGGGACGTATTCACAGCGTGTCCGTGACCGGATCGCCCCGCCCGCGCGCCCGGAACAGAGGCACCACTCGATAACACGACAATCAACCAAAGGAGGCACCATGTCCGACATCGCCACCGATCCGAACTGCATCTTCTGCAAGATCCGCGACGGCGAGATCCCGGCCGCCGTCATCGGCGGCAACGAGCACGCCGTCGCCTTCATGGACGCGTTCCCGTCCTCCCGCGGCCATACCCTGGTCATTCCCAGGGCGCACCACCCGGACCTCCTGGAGATCCCCACGGACCTCCTGCGGGACTTCATCGCCTCCGTTCAGGAGGTCGCCCGCGCCGTCCAGGCCGCCATCCAGCCCGACGGCATCGCGCTGACCCAGTTCAACGGCGAGGCCGCCGGCCAGACCGTGTTCCACTACCACCAGCACATCATCCCCCGCTGGGAGGGCCAGGACCGCCGCAGCCACGGCAAGGACCAGGCCGACCCCGAGGAGCTCAAGGCCGTCGCCGAGACCATCCGCGCGCAGCTGGGCTGGGAGGCCTGATGAAGCTCGCCTCCTGGAACGTCAACTCGCTCAAGGTCCGGCTGCCCCACGTGCTCCAGTGGCTGGACACGGAGCAGCCGGACATCGTCGGCCTGCAGGAGACCAAGCTGTCCGACGACGCCTTCCCGGAGACCGCCCTGCGCGAGGCCGGCTACGAGGTCGTCTACAGCGGCCAGAAGACCTACAACGGCGTGGCCGTGCTGGCGCGCCAACCCATGCACGACCCGGTCACCGAGCTGCCCGGCCTGGAGGATCCCCAGCGGCGGGTACTCGCCGTCACCGTGGGCGAGCTGCGCTTCATCAACCTGTACGTGCCCAACGGCTCCGAGGTGGGCAGCGACAAGTACGCCTACAAGCTGGACTGGCTGGCGCGGCTGCGCGACTGGCTGGCCGACGAGCTCACCCGCCACCCCCGGCTCGCCGTGGTCGGCGACTTCAATATCGCCCCCACGGACGACGACGTGCACGACCCGGAGGAATGGCGCGGCAAGGTGCTGTTCAGCGAGCCCGAGCACGAGGCCCTGCGCATGCTCACCGACCTGGGCCTCGAGGACACCTTCCGCCGCTTTCCGCGGGAGGGGAAGACCTTCTCCTGGTGGGACTACCGCATGAACAACTTCAAGCGCAATCGCGGCCTGCGCATCGACCTGATCCTCGCCAGCCCCGCCCTGGCCGCGCAGTGCGTCGACAGCCGCGTGGATATCGAGCCACGCCGCTGGGAACGGCCCTCGGATCACGCACCCGTGGTAGCGGAGTTCGCCGAAGGCTGACGGCAGCAGCCGAGCGCATGGCCCCGTTGGCTCCGTCGCGCGCCTACGGCGCGCCCGGAGATCGGGCCCTGCCGGCCTCGCCGGCCCAGGGGGCAGGACCCGGGGGCCTGCGATCATCAGGCCCGCGGCGGCCCGATGGCCGGGCAGATCAGCCCGGAACAGCGGGCAGGAGGTTGAGCACCAGCAGCAACGGGGCAAGCCAGAGCAGCGGTCGCCAGACCATGCCCGGGGCCCGGCGCAGGCGCCGCCAGCCGCCGACCCGCAGCGCCAGCGCCAGGAGAGCGGCCCCCGGCAGCAGCGCCGTCCCGCCCAGGCGCAGCATCCCGGCGGACGCTTCCGCCCCGGCCGCCTCCGCGGCATCCACACCCGCTGCCTGCGCCAGGAGGAACAGCCCGAACGTGGCCCCGTTGTGCGCGGCGTGAATGGCCACTCCGGTCCACACGCTGCCGGTCACCCAGACCGCGAAGCCGAGCAGGAGGCCGAAGACGAAGTACACCGGCACCAGCGACGGGATGCCGTGGAGCCACGCGAAGACGGTCGCCGACACGGCGATGGCCGCGGGGACGCCCCAGCGACGGGCGATACCGGTCTGCAGCCGGCCACGCACCAGCCACTCCTCGACCAGCGGCGCGGCAAACAGCAGCAGTACCAGCAGCATGGCGGCACCGCCCGGCTGGCCGAGGACGCCCTCCAGCACCGGGACCCAGACCTGCTCCGGCCGCAACAGCCCGGTGAGAACCATGAGCGAGCCATAGTTGAGCACCAGCACGGCCCCTACCAGCAGGACGAACGCGGCAGCACCGCCCCGCGGCGCCCGCAGCCGATAGCCGGCCAGGCGGCGGGCAAACCCCGGCCGGCGCGGACGCAGCAGCACCAGCAGGAACGCGGCCAGGACGGCGACGATCAGCAGTGCCCGCAGGTACCCGTGCAGCGCATCCAGCCGCAACGGCCACTGGCTGAGCAGGGAACCCGCCAGAGCCAGGGCTGTGCACCAGGCGGTGAGTACCATCGGCTCCAGCTGGTTCCACCATCGAGTCCGCATGCACGCTCCTGATTACCCCGGAACCGGCGGCCGGCGCCGCCTGCCTATGCCGGTGCGGCGGGTAAGGCGACGCCAGCCGATCACGACACCGGTGACGCTGAAAGCCAGACCCGCCAGACACAGCCCGAGGACCACCACGTCCCACAACGGCCGGCGTTGCCACAGCACCGCGAAGTCCAGGCTGTGGAGACCATTGTACAGCCAGCGGCGCCAACGCCCTCGGGTGTCCATGCGCGCCTCGATCACCGCAGTCTCCGGGTCGATGTACAGGGCGGTGGCACCCGGGTCGTCGAAGCGCACCCGGAGGACCGGCAGCGGTCGCGCACCGCGCCGGGCGTAGTAGTACGCATCGTAGTCGTCCAGACGCCGCACACCGGTGACGTCCGCCTCCGGCAGCAGCGCGTCCGCCCGCCGGACGAGCTCCCGGCGGCCGAAGTCGGCCGGGCGCCCGTCCGCCCGCAGGACCCGGGTGGCATCCGGCCGATGCAACAGCACAAGGGACGTGCCCGCCTGGCGCTGCCACTCCAGCTCCCGGACGCCGTTCAGCGGGAGCTCGTCCGGCGGCACCGCGCTCGCGGTCACCAGCGGGCCGCCCTTCCAGGCCCCGCGCTGCTCGGGCGGCGGCGCCGGCGACGTGAAGATCCGCCCCGGATTCATGGAGAGCAGACCGCTCACCATGAACGTGAACACGAACGTGACGCAGGCGATCCCCAGCACGTGGTGCCAGCGCTGCCAGCCCCGGTACGGGGTCATGCGGTTGCCCTTGTAGCGGCGGCGCACGCGCAGCCGCCAGATGCCGACCAGCGCGCCGGTGGCGATCAGCGCCAGCGCCGGCACGCACAGCCAGATCACCACCTGCCGCCACAGCTCCGGGTGCTGACGCAGCTGCCAGGGATAGATCCAGTGGACCACCGCCCCCACCCAGTTCCACGCCCGCTCAAGACGCGTCGCCTCCTGGACCACCTCGCCCGTTTGCGAGGACAGGTACAGCCAGGTGCCGTCGGCGTCGTCCATGCGGGCGCGCCAGAGGGGCCGGTGACTGTCGAGGCGGCCGGAGACGGTCCACTGGTCGACGCGAACCGGCTCCAGCTCCAGGACCCGGGCACCGGCGTGGCGTTCCGCGGCCGCGGAACGCCACGCGTCGTCCGGCGACAGGACGTCGCCGGTGGCGGCGTCCAGGACGTGCCGCTCGCCGTGCTCGCGTACAATGTACACGGGGCGGCCGGGGCTCGCGTTCAGGCGCAGCGCGTCCGCGTCCGGATGCCGGGCGAGCACGCGGGCCGGCGGCAGGAACGGGCCGGGCTCCAGGGACGGCAGGCCGGCCAGCCGCCGCTGCTCGTCCAGCGACGGGTAGCCCACGTACATGAGCACCATGCCCGAAGCGAACCACATGGCCATGAGCAGGCACAGGGCAATGCCCAGGTACCGGTGCAGCAGATAGACGTGGCGCCGGAACCGCATCAGAACTGCGTACTCAGGGTCAGGTCGACACTGCGCGAGTCACCCAGCAGCCACTGGCTGCCGCCGAATGAGCTCCAGGTCACGTGCTGCTCGTCGGTGAGGTTGCGCCCCCGCAGGGTGATCTCGAGTTGCCGCAGCTGCCAGGTGGCGGCGGCGCCGAACAAGGTATACGACGGCACGTCGACGGTGTTGGCGTCGTCGCCCTGGCGCGGCCCCACGTAGCGGAGGCTCGCCTTCAGCGTGAGCCGATCCGTGGCGAACCACTCGGCGCGCAGGTTGGCCAGGCGCTCGGGCACGTTCGGGGGCGTATTGCCGTCGTAGCGGCCGTCCGCGGTGGCGTAGTCGGCAAACTCGGCGTTCAGCAACGTGCCGTCCGCCCGGAACCGCCAGCTCCGCCAGGGGCGGACGACGACCGCGAGCTCCACGCCCCTGGACTCCTGGCGGCCGATCTGGCGTTCCAGGTCCCGGTTGTCAGGGTCGCGAACCGTCAGATTGCGCTTGGCGATATCGTACGCCGCCGCGCTCCATTGCAGCCGGTCGCCCCAGGCGCGGTGCCGCACCCCCAGCTCGACGCCCCGGGAGCGCTCCAGCCGGTCGCCCTCGTCACCGGGTGAGAACGTCACGGTACTCCCCGTGGGCTTGGCGCCCGTGGCGTACTGGGCGTAGGTGGTCACTCCGGCGGGAAGATCCCATACGGCGCCGATGCGCCCGGTGGTGGGGCGGTAGCGTTCGGTGGCGCGCTCGCCCGCCCGCAGGTCCTCGCCGTCCAGGCGAATGAGCTCGTGCCGCAGGCCGCCGACAAGACTCAGGCCACCCCCGAGCCGCAGGCGGTTTTCGCCGAACACCGCGTAGCGGTCGTTGGTCGTCCGCACACCCGGTTCAAAGGACGTGTCGGAGAAGTAGAGCCCGGGATCCGGATCGTCCACGTCGACGGTGTCCGCGCCCTGGTAGGGAGCGTTGTTGATGTGCTCGAAGCGGTTGCGGCTGATGTCCAGGCCGACGCTGACCCGGTGCGACAGGCCGAACAGCGTGTGGTCGTGGATCGCCTCCAGGCGGTTGCCGAACAGGGTCTGATCGTGGGTGATCCGGATGGGCACGCTGCGACGGATGACGTCCTGGTCCGGGTCGTAGCTGTAGGCCTCCATGTTCTTCCAGTTGCGCTCGCCGGTATAGGCGTAGACCCGGTTGCGCAGCCGCAGGCGGTCCGTGGCGGCGAAGTCGGTGTCGAAGCGCAGCCAGTAGCCCACCATGTCCATCTCGGCATCGGCGACGTTGTAGTTGTTGCCCACCGTTCGCCGGTCGATGCCGCCGTCGATCACCGGGGTGCCGAAGTAGGGCTCGATGTCGTCACGCTGGACCTCCGCGGAGAGAGTGAACCGCAGGCGCCGGGAAGCATCCAGGCGCAGCGAGCCGCCGAGGCTTTCGTAGCGGGCCCCGCTGCGGTCGATTTCGCCGTCCCGCGCCAGGCGGCTGGCATCGACGCGGTACGAGAGCCCGTCCACCGCCGTGGGCCCGCCCGCCCCGGCGGCGACCCGCGTCTCGCCGAAGGAGCCGGCGCCGAGCAGCAGCTCGCCCGAGCTGCGGTCCGGGTCCGGCCGGCGCGGGACGAAGTTGATAGCGCCCGCCACCGCCCCCTCGCCGTGCAGCACCGAGGCCGGGCCGCGCAGGATTTCCACGCGGTCGTAGAGCCAGTTGCTGCCCGGCCGCGCGAACATGCCGGGCTCGGCCACCCGGACGCCGTCGTAGAGAATGGTGATGTCGTTGCCCGTGAACCCGCGGCTGGAGAAGGATGCTGGTGCTCCGGGCGGCTCGCCGCCGGTGAATCCGCCGGCCGCCTCGACCGCTTCCCGCGTCGTCCGGACACCTCGCCGGCGCTGGGTCTCGGCGTCGATGATCGTCGCACTGGCGGGAAGATCCTCCAGCGGCACGCCCAGCCGGCTCACGCTCCTTGCCGGCCGCTCGAGGCCGAGCTCGTCCGTGCCCCCGGCGCCCTCCACCTGCAGCACGTCGAGAGTGACGGGATCCTCCGCGGCGGCGACACCGGCTCCCAGTACAGCCAGCGCAACGACGACGGCTCTCGACACGTCGCCGGGATACCGCAATGCCCTCGCGTTGCGCGCACGCTCCGTTTTCATGGTGGTTGCTCCTGTCCCTTGGTTGTCGTTGATCCGGCAGGCGAGGGACAAGGGAACGAGGCGGCGACCTGCCCGGAACGGTGGACAGGCGGGGCTGAACGGCACGGCCGACAGGCACGGATTCGCTGCGTCCTCGCCGGCGGCGCCCCTCGCACCACCAGGAGATGTCCCGCATCCATGCCGCCAAGGGCATCGCGGGACCACTCATCGGGCCGGTCTCCGGACTCGCGTGCGGGCATGAATCCACCCGAGCGGACCGCCTTCCCGTGGCATCAGCCACAGTGGCGGGATGGTCCGCTGCAACACGCTCACCGTTGCGGGGGCAGTCCCGGAATCGGCAGCAGCGCGCACGGCTGCTGCCTCACCGGGTTCCCGTTTCACCTTCCCGGCCGGAACGGCCTGAAGGCACCCGAGAGCGAGCGAAGAAACTAGCGGGTGCGAGGTGCCGGATCAAGCAGTCCAGAAACCAAGAAAAGAAATGTTATAACATCTCTATTAGTTCGGCAAACTGCGAAGCATGGCCCCGGCATGCGATGATCCCGCACGTTGGTCACACTTCGCTCGGCAACGGAAAGGGGGCCCAACATGGGCGACATGCAGTACCGGGACCTGCGCGACTTCATGGCGCGCCTGGAGCGCGACGGCCAGCTCAAGCGCGTCCGCGCCGAGGTGGACCCGCACCTGGAGATGACCGCGGTATGCGACCGCACGCTGCGCAGCGGCGGCCCGGCACTGCTTTTCGAGAACCCCGCCGGGTACCGGATGCCCGTTCTCGGCAATCTGTTCGGAACGTCGCACCGGGTGGCGCTGGGCATGGGCGCCGAGGACACCGAGGCCCTGCGCGAGATCGGCCGGCTCCTCGCCTTCCTCAAGGAGCCGGATCCGCCCAAGGGGATGAAGGATGCCTGGAAGCAGCTGCCCGTGTTCAAGCAGGTGCTGAACATGGGGCCGAAGCAGGTGCGCCGCCCGGAGTGCCAGGAGCATGTCATCGAGGGCGAGGACGTGGACCTGTCGCGCATCCCCGTATGGACGTGCTGGCCCGAAGATGCGGGCCCCCTGATCACCTGGGCCCTGGTGGTAACCCGCGGCCCACACAAGGAGCGCCAGAACCTCGGCATCTACCGCCAGCAGGTCATCGGCCGCAACCGCGTGATCATGCGCTGGCTGGGTCACCGCGGCGGCGCCCTGGACTTCCAGGAATGGCAGCAGGCGCGCCCGGATGAGCCCTTCCCCGTGGCGGTCGCCCTGGGGGCGGATCCGGCGACCATCCTGGGCGCGGTCACCCCGGTCCCCGACACCCTGTCGGAGTACGCGTTCGCCGGGCTGCTGCGCGGCAGCAAGACCGAGCTGGGCACCTGCATCGGCTCCGATCTGCAGGTCCCGGCAACCGCGGAGATCGTGCTGGAGGGGCACATCCACCCGGACGACTGGGCGCCGGAGGGCCCGTTCGGCGACCACACGGGCTACTACAACGAGGTGGAGCAGTTCCCGGTGTTCACCATCGACCGCATCACCCACCGGACCGATCCGGTCTACCACAGCACCTACACGGGCCGGCCCCCGGATGAGCCGGCGGTGCTGGGGGTGGCGCTGAACGAGGTGTTCGTACCCATCCTGCAGAAGCAGTTCCCGGAGATCACGGACTTCTACCTGCCGCCGGAGGGGTGCTCCTACCGCATGGCGGTGGTCACCATGAAAAAGCAGTACCCGGGCCACGCCAAGCGGGTGATGCTGGGCGTGTGGTCGTTCCTGCGGCAGTTCATGTACACCAAGTTCGTCATCGTCACCGACGACGACGTCGACGCGCGCGACTGGAACGACGTCATCTGGGCCATGACCACGCGCATGGACCCGCAGCGGGACACCACGCTGATCGACAACTCGCCCATCGACTACCTGGACTTCGCCTCCCCGGTCTCCGGGCTCGGATCCAAGATCGGCTTCGATGCCACCAGCAAGTGGAAAGGCGAGACCAGCCGCGAGTGGGGACGCCCGATCACCATGGACCCGGACATCCGCCGCCGCGTCGACGAGCGCTGGGACGAGCTGGGGATCGATACGTAGTCGCCTTCCCGAGGGGGGTGCCGGGGCCGGAGTTTCGGGCACGGAGGCGTTGCGCCACAATGGTGGTCCGGCATCATAGGAAACGCTGAACCATTCGCGCGCGCTTCTGGCTGCCGCTTGCGCCGCTCGGCCCCGCAGGGCGTGCGAATGGTTCAGCGTTTCCTTAGGGATGCGGCGGGCTGAGCCCCGGGAGGCGAGCGGCGATGAGCTACCACGTCACCATCGAGCCCAGTGGCCGCCGTTTCACGTGCAGCGGCACCGAGCCTGTCCTGGAGGCCGCGTTGCGGCACGGGATCATGCTCCCGTACGGCTGCCGGGACGGCCGCTGCGGCCTGTGTACCGGCAAGGTGGTGGAGGGCGCCGTTACCTATCCGGGCGGCGAGCCGCCGGAGCCCCTGGACGAGAAGGCCGTCGCCGTGGGCCAGGCCCTGTTCTGCCGGGCCCGGCCGACGACGGATGTCACCATCGAGCTCCGCGAGGCGGACAGCTCCGAGGCCGTTCCCGCCCGCCGCATGCGTTGCCGGGTGGCGCGCATGGAGCGAATGGCGCCGGATGTCATGGCCCTGTGGCTGCAGCTGCCCGAGAACGAGCGCCTGGCCTTCCTGCCGGGCCAGTACGTCGACGTTCTCCTGCGTGACGGGCGCTGCCGCAGCTACTGCCTGGCGAATGCCCCCCACGACGACGGCCTCCTGGAGCTCCATGTGCGGTACGTGGACGCGGGTGAGTTCAGCGGCTACGTGTTCCACGCCATGCGGGAACAGGCCGTCCTGCACCTGGACGGACCCCACGGCGCCTTTCATCTCCGGGCCGGGGACCGCCGCCCGATCATCGCCATGGCGGGCAGCACAGGGATTGCACCGATCAAGAGCATGCTGGAACATCTGGTTCATATTGGTGACGAACGCCCGGTACACGTGTTCTGGGGCGTGCGCACACGGGAGGATCTCTACCTGGACGCACGATTGCGACAGCTGGCGCGCGCGCACGGCAGACTCCGGTATACGCCCTGTCTGTCGGATCCCGCGGGGAGCGACGCCTGGGACGGACGCATCGGGCTGGTGCACAACATGCTGCTGCAGGACTACCCGGATCTGGCGGGCCACACCCTCTACATGAGCGGACCTCCCTCCATGATTGCCGCCGCGCAGAGGGATCTCTTCCGGCACGGCGCAGATCCCGAGCACGTGCTCGGGATCCCGTTCCGCACGGCGGCGGACGCGCAGCCGGATCTCGCTGCGGCCGAGCAAGGGAACCAGCATCAGGGACCACGCTGACGGGGTTGCGGACACCCCTGACCGACAGGACTTCCATGGGACGGATCGACCCTTTCCAGACAATGGCGCGGCATGAACCAGGCACAGGCAGTCCGCCGGGACGCGGCAGGCCCCTGTGGATCGTCGCCATCGGCATCGTGCTGACCGTCGCCGCCGCCGGCGGGCTCCTGTACCACGAGCACCAGCAACGGCTGGCGGCGTTCCGGGCGGACGCGGCCGGCACGTTCACCTCCCTGGAGCGCATCGTGGAGCGGGCCCTGGAGCGCACCGGCAACCTGTCCACGCTCCTGCGCACCGGCGCCGAGATCGACACGGACGATCCGCCGTCCACCCGCCAACCCACGACGGCCAGCAGCGTGGAGTTCCTCGCGTGGATGGAGCCCGTGCCCGGCAGCGACGATCTCCGCGTCACGCCGCTTCTGTCGGCCTCGGGCCGGGGGGTGATCGCGCGACAGGTCCTGAACCGCGAAGAGGGGGACAGCGACGAGCCGCAGTGGCGGGCCCTGGAGGCGGCACTCGCCAACGACGAGCTCACGGGGACCGAGGGGGTCGTGCTGTTCCAGGTCGACGGCCGCCCGGCCCCGGGCTTCATCGTGTTCTCGCCGGTGAAGCGCAACGGCGCGTCGCTGGGGGTGGTGGCCACGGCGCTGCGGCTGGACCGGCTGGCGGAATCGGCGCGGGGACACCGCGATGTCAGGCTGCACATCTTCGACGAGGGCGACGCGGACGGCCGCCTTCTCCTGTACGGGCCCGGGAGCGGGCCCACGGTCGCCGAGCGCACGGATCCGCAGTCCCTCGAGGCACACGCCCACGCGCGGCGGGACATCGACATCGCGGGACGCACCTGGACCGTGTATGCAACGCCGGGGCAGACCAGCCTGTGGCCCGTCGCACCGGCACTGGCCCTGCTGGTCGCGGGCCTGGGGATCAGCGGTGTCACCGGTCTGCTGTCCCGCCGGGAGCTGCGGTACCGGCAGGCACTGGAGCGACAGCTGACGTCCAGCGAAGCACGCCTCGGCGCGCTCCAGCGCGACTATGCCGCCACGCGGGAGACGCTGGAGAGGGAGGCCGTGGCGCGGACCGCGGCCGAGCAGTACGCCGGCCTGCTGGAGAACAGCATCCCGGATCTGGCGATCCGCCTGTCGGCGGACGGCACCATCGTGTCCGCGTCGCCGGCCGCCGAGAGCCTGCTGGGGTATTCCGGCGAGGCGATGATCGGCCGGCCCCTGGACGGATTCGTCGCCTCCCGGGAACCCGACCGCGCCGCGACCAGGCAGCCGGCGCCGGGGGTTCGCTACACGCTGCGCGACGCGCGCGGGGGCGTTCGGCAGCTGGAGGGGGCCCGGCTGGCGCTGCCTCCCGGCATGAGCAACGGCGAGGTCGAGCTGCTGATCCTGTCGCCGACGACACCGGCGCGGGATCGCCCGGACGCGGAGCCGAGCCTGCCCTTCCGCGAGGCGTTCGACAACGCCACCGTCGGCATGGCGCTGTTCCACCCCGACACCGGTCACTGCCTGTACGTCAACCAGGCCCTGTGCGACTGCCTGGGCTATGCCAACGACGAGCTCCTGCAGCTGACCTACCACGATCTCACGCATCCGGCCGACCAGCAGGCCACGCGCGAGCAGCTCAACGAGATGCACAACGCGGCACGCGACACGTTCCAGCTGGAGAAGCGCTACCTCCACAAGAACGGCCACGTGGTCTGGGTCCTGGTCTCCGGCAGCCTGGTGCGCGATCGCGACGGCCATGTCATCTGCGTCGCCAGCCAGATCCGCGACATCACCGAGCAGAAGGACACCGAGCGCGCGCTGGAGGAGATCAACCGGCGCCATGATCTCATCCTCAACGCCGCCGCCGAGGCCATCTTCGGCGTCGACACCGGCGGCCGCGTGAGCTTCGCCAATCATGCCGCATGCCATCTGCTCAGCCGGGAGCCCGTCACCCTCGAAGGCCAGTCGCTCTACCAGCTGCTGCACGGCGTCGAACGGGCCTCGCCGGAAGAGTGGCCCGTCCAGCGCTGCATGATCGAGCGCCGGGTCAAGCACGAGGAGGGCGCGGTGTTCCGGCGCAGCGACGGCACGCCGTTCCCCGCCGACTACACCGCAGCGCCGATCATCGACAACGACCGGGTCACCGGCGCCGTCGTGGTCCTGGCCGATGCCTCGGAGCGC
Source organism: Aquisalimonas lutea (assembly GCF_030409225.1). GTDB lineage: Bacteria > Pseudomonadota > Gammaproteobacteria > Nitrococcales > Aquisalimonadaceae > Aquisalimonas > Aquisalimonas lutea. Next base: position 843,351 of record NZ_JAUFPK010000001.1, on the reverse strand, counting down.
CAGGAAGGCGAAGCACGCTTCCGCAGTGCCTTCGAGGACGTCGCCGTGGGCATGGCGCTCATCGGCATGAACGGCGAGTTCCTGCGCGCCAACGCCGCCCTGTGCAGCCTGGTGGGCTACGACCACCAGGCGCTGCTGGAACTGCGCTCCAGCGAGCTTCTCCACCCCGAGGACCGCGAGGCCAATTACCGGGTCAACCGCCTCATCCTCGACGGTCATCGCCCCGCCGGCCCCCTGGAGCAGCGCCTGTGCCACCGCGACGGCGGCATCGTGTGGGCGCTGACAAGCACCTCGGTGGTCCGGGACCCGGGCGGCGAGCCCCGTTACCTGCTCAAGCAGACCCAGGACATCACGCCCCGCAAGGTGGCCGAATCCGCCCTGCGAACCAGCGAGACCCGGTTCCGGGGGGTGTTCGACCAGGCCGCCGTGGGCATGGCGCTTCTGTCCGGGCGCACCGGCACCGTGCAGCGGATCAACCTCGCCCTGCGCCGGCTTCTGGACTGCGATGCGGACAGTCTCGCCGGAAGGGCGTTCACCGACCTGGTCCACGCCGAGGATCAGGCGTCGGTGGAGGCAGCGCTGCGCGACGGGGTCCCGCCGGACGGCTATCACCTCTACCTCCGGCTTACCGGGTGTCGCGTCAGCAGCGCCCGGGTGACGCTGCACATCGCCCCGCTCGGGGAGGCCGGGGATACCGAGATCCTGCATCTGGTGCAGCTACAGGTGCCCGTCAACGAGGCGGCCTGAACCCTCGGCGCAGGCGACGAGTCCGGCTATACTGCGCGGCTGTTGCATCCACCGGGAGGACTCCATGGCCACGGCGGAACACAATGGCGTGCGCCTCTACTATGAAATCCACGGCCGGGGCACGCCGGTGGTCCTGATCATGGGCCTCGGCGGCAGCGGCCGCGCATGGGGACTGCAACTGCCCGAGCTCTCCCGCCATCACCGGGTCGTCCTGCCCGACAACCGGGGAGTCGGCCGCTCGGACATGCCCCAGGGGCCGTACACCATGGCGGACTTCTCCGGGGATCTCCTGGCGGTCCTCGAGGCAGCGGACGCGGCCCCGGCGCACCTCGTCGGCGTTTCCATGGGCGGGCTCATCGCCCAGGAGTTCTATCACCTGCATCCCGACCGCGTCCGCAGCCTGACGCTGGTGGCCACCGGGGCGGGACCGGCCGACCCCGCGTACATCCCGCCCGAGCCCGGGGTCTGGGAGGTCCTGAACATGGACCGCGCCACCACGGACCCCCGTACCGTGGTCGAGCGCATGAACGAAACCTTCTACCACCCGGACTACCGGGCGCGGATTCCGGATCTCGCGGAGCGCATCCTGCAGTTCCAGGAGCGCGAGCCGCAGCCGCCCCATGCCTTTCACGCGCAGCTCGCCTCGGCGAGCACGCATACCCTGAACAGCCCGCGGCTGCACCGGATCGGCGTCCCCTGCCTGGTGGTCCACGGCGAGGATGACCGCGTATGGCCGGTGGCCAATGCCCGCTACCTGGCCGAGCACATCCCCGGCGCCCGTCTGGAGGTCATGCCCCGCACCGCGCACATGCTGCCCCTGGAGCAGCCGCGCGCGTTCAACCGCTGCGTGCTGGAGTTCCTGGCCTCCGTGGATGCGGACGGAGCATGAGCGGCATGCCGGCCGAAGCCCTGGCATTCCAGGAGCGCGTGCTCCCGGGCGTGTCGCGCACGTTTGCGCTGACCATCCCGCAGCTGCCGCCGGCGCTGCGCACCGCCATCGGCAACGCCTATCTGCTGTGTCGCCTCGCCGATACCATCGAGGACGCCGCCGAGCTGCAGGCGAGCGCCAAGCAGGATCGCTTCGCGCTGCTGGTGCGGGCCCTGGACGATGCGGACGCGGCCCGGCAGCTGAGCACCGCGCTGGAAGGCGAGATCACCACCGCGACCGGTGCCGAGCGGGAGCTGGTCGCCGGCGCCGAGCAGGTCTTCCATGTCCTGTGGAGCCTGCCGGCCGGGCAGCAGGCACCGGTACGGCGCTGCCTGCGCATCATGGCCGCCGGCATGAGCCGTTTCGAGCCACTCAAGGGGCCTCGGGGCCTGGCCACCTGTACCGACTTCCGGGACTACTGCTACTGCGTCGCAGGCGTGGTCGGCGAGATGCTCACCGACCTGTTCGCCCTGCACGAACCGGCGGTGGCCGCAGCCCGCACCCGCCTGCGCTGCCGCGCCGTGGCGTTCGGGCAGGGCCTGCAGATGACGAATATCCTCAAGGACATCTGGGAGGATCACGAGCGCGGTGTATGCTGGCTGCCGCAGGACGTGTTCGTCCGTCACGGGCACGATCTGGCGGCGGACGGTCCGCGGCATACGGCGCCGGCCTTTCACGCGGGCCTGCAGGAGCTCATCGGCGTCGCCCACGGACAGCTCCAGCGGGCCCTGCGCTATACCCTCGGCATACCGCCGGGCCAGCCCGGAATGCGCCGGTTCTGCGCCTGGGCCATCGGCATGGCCCTGGAGACCCTGCACAATATCCACGCCCGTCCGGATTTCACCGCGGCGGACCAGATCCGGATCTCCCGCGGGCGGGTACGCCTGATCATCGGTGCCTGCAACGCGGCGGTCCGGCGGGACCGCCTGCTCCGGGCGGCCTTCTGGTGGGAGGCCCGGGGCCTGCCGTCGCCCGGCCCGGAACACCATGCCCTGATGGCCATCGACGAGGAGACTCCATGGACGCCATCGCCCTGAAAGCCCGTCTCCGCCGCTTGCAGCGCCTTATCGCCGTGCTCGCCGTGCTGCCCCTGGTAACGGCCTGCGCGACCTCGCCGCCGCCGGAGCCCCGTGCCTACGACCCCGCGGAGCCGGTGAATCGCGGCGTCTATACGTTCAACGACCAGCTCGACACCTACATCGCCAAGCCGCTGGCCGACGCCTATGTCTTCGTGACCCCGCGGTTCGCGCGGCGCGGCGTCACCAACTTCTTCAACAATCTCGGCGAGCCCGGCAACGCCCTGAACAACGCGCTCCAGGGCAAGCCGGGGGCCGGCGCCCGGGACACCGGGCGGTTCCTGATCAACAGTACCGTCGGGGTGGTCGGCCTGTTCGACGTGGCCAGCGCCATGGGGCTGGAGGAGAGCACCGAGGACTTCGGCCAGACGCTGGCGGTGTGGGGCGCGCCCGAGGGCATGTACCTGATGCTGCCCGCCTACGGGCCGAGCACCACCCGGGACGTTCACGACATCCCCGCCTCCATCGTCACCAGCCCCCTCACCTACGTCGGCTGGACGGTGGCCCTGCCCCTGTACGCCCTGGACCTGGTGAACACCCGGGCGCGGCTGGACCAGGCCGACCGCTTCCGCAGCGAGGCCGCCCTGGATGAATACGACTTCACCCGCTCGGCGTACCGCCAGCACCGGAACAGCCTCATCTGGGACGGCGATCCCCCGGAGAGGGACCTGCTGGACGACCTGGAGGGCGGCGACTGGTAGGACTACGAGCCCTTCGTCGCCGCGAGCAGGCGGTGGATGAGATCCCGGGCCTGCCCGGCGTAGAGGCCGCCGAACAGGTTCAGGTGGTTGAGCACGTGGTAGAGCTGGTAGAGATCCCGGCGCGTCGCATAGCCGGGATCCAGCGGCCAGACGGCGTCATAGGCATCGTACGCCGCCCGCGGGAACCGGCCGAACAGCTCGGACATGGCGACATCGCTCTCGCGGTCGCCGTAGTAGACGGCGGGATCGTACAGGACCGGCCAGCGGGCCTCGTCGAAGGCCACGTTGCCGGACCATAGATCGCCGTGGAGCAGGGAGGGAACGGGACGGTAGTCGCGGAAGAAGGCGCCCAGCCCGTCCACCAGGCGCTGCCCCGCGTCCATCAGCTCACCGCCGTGGCCGCGCTCGGCCGCGAGCTCCAGCTGGAATGCCAGGCGCTGCTCGCCGAAGAAGGCCACCCAGTCGGCATCCGGCGTGTTCACCTGCGGCGTCGATCCGATGGTGTTGTCGCGGTGCCAGCCGTGCCGCTGCGCCGTGATCCGGTGCATGTGCGCCAGCCCCTCGCCCAGGGCCGCCCAGTCGCCCCGGCCGTGGAGGGTCAGCCATTCCAGTACCAGGTAGCTGCGGTTGCCCGCCCGCCCCCAGGTCAGGGGCCGGGGGACGCGCAGCCCTTCGGCGGCATCCAGCTCGCGCAGCCCTTCCGCCTCGGCCTCGAACATCGCCAGCTGGTCGGCGCCGTTGAGCTTGACGAACCAGGCGTATCCGTCGCCCTCGAGCCGGTAGGCGGCGTTGATGCTGCCGCCGCCCACCGGAGCCCGGTCACGGCTGGCATACGCCGCGCCAAGCGCCTCGGCGATGGCCGTATCAATGGTCTGCCACGGCATCGGTCACTCCTTGGTCAATCAGCGCGCGGGCGCGCCGGCGCACGCGCTCGGGAAGCGGAAGATCGGCGACGGCATCACCCCGCACCGGGCGAACCGCGATGGATTCCGCGTCCGCCTCCAGGGGAGCGGAGCAGTGGATGGTCGCCAGCTCCCTGGACAGGAACGCCTGGTCGCGATGACGGATCAGCAGCTGCCGGAAGCGCTCGCCACCGCGCAGGGGCAGGCCGGGAATCCGGTCCAGGCCGGCATAGATGTCTTCCAGGCTGCCGAAGGCGTCCAGCAGGGCGCATGCGGTCCTGGGCCCGATCCCGGGCACGCCCGGGATGTTGTCCACGCCGTCGCCCGCGAGCCCGAGGAGGTCCGCCACCTGGTCAGCGCGCACGCCGAGGCTGTCCCGGACCCCGTCGCAATCGAGGTTGCGGCGGCCGCTGACGTCGACGATGCGGTCGCCGGGCTGGAGAAGCTGGGCGTAGTCCTTGTCCGAGGTGAGGTAGCGCATGGTGAAGCCGTGGCAGCGAAACCGGCTTGCGGCGGTTCCGATCAGGTCGTCGGCCTCGTATCGGTCGCTGCTCGCCGCGGCCAGCCCCAGCGCGCGGGTCAGCGACCGGCAGATGTCGATCTGGCGCTTGAGGTCCTCGGGGGCTTGCGGGCGGTTGGCCTTGTAGGCCGGGTAGATGTCGTTGCGAAAGCACGTGGCCAGGCTGGCATCGAAAGCCGCCAGTGCATGCCGCAGCGTGCCGTCTTGCAGCAGATCCAGGAGGAAGTTGCCGTAGCCGTAGACGGCATTGGCCGGGTCACCGGCGTCGTCCCGCAGGCTCTCGTCGATGGCGAACCATGCGCGGAAGATATAGACGCTGGCGTCGATGAGGTAGAGGGGCTGCATGGCACGCAGTCTACCACCGGAGGCGGGTCTAAGGACCCGCCTCCGGTACGGCTGGTGTCGCGTCTACGCCGGCGCCTCCTTGCGCGCGGCCTTGAGCTCCTCGTCACCGGCGTTGTCCAGCACGCTGCGGCCGGCCAGGCGGTTCACCGCGTTGAGCAGCGCGTGCAGCGACGCCGTCACGATGTTGCCGTGCCGCGCCACGCCGAACAGGCTGGTGCCGTCGGGGCCGCGCATCTCCACGTAGGCCACCGCCTGGGCGTTGGCGCCGGCGTTGGTGGCATGCTCGGTGTAGTCCGCCACCTGGAGGTCGACACCGGTATGCCGGGACAGGGCGGTCACGAACGCGTCGATGGGCCCGTTGCCCTCGGCGGCGATGATGCGCTCCTCGCCGTTGTCGCGGATGGTGGCGGTGAGCCGGTCGTTGCCCTCGGCGTCGGTGCCCTCGCGGTAGTCCACCAGCTCCAGGGGATGGGGCACGTCCATGTATTCCTTCTGGAAGGCGTCCCAGATCTCCGGGGCCGTCAGCTCGCGGCCGGTCTCGTCGGTGACCTTCTGGATCACGTGGCTGAACTCGATCTGCAGGCGGCGCGGCATGGCCATGCCGTAGTCCCGCTCCATGAGGTAGCTGATGCCGCCCTTGCCGGACTGGCTGTTGATACGGATCACCGCCTCGTAGCTGCGGCCCACGTCCTTGGGATCGATGGGCAGGTACGGCACTTCCCAGACGCCGGCCTGCTCCTGGGCCTTGAGACCCTTGTTGATGGCGTCCTGGTGCGAGCCCGAGAACGCGGTGAACACCAGCTCGCCGGCGTAGGGATGACGCGGGTGCACCGGCAGCTGGTTGCAGTACTCCACCAGCCGCACGGTGTCGTTGATATCGGAGAAGTCCAGCCCGGGATGCACGCCCTGGGTGTAGAGGTTCATGCCCAGGGTCACCAGGTCCACGTTACCGGTGCGCTCGCCGTTGCCGAACAGCGTGCCCTCGATGCGGTCGGCCCCGGCCATGACGGCGAGCTCGGCCGCGGCCACGGCCGTGCCCCGGTCGTTGTGCGGGTGCACCGACAGGATGATGCCGTCGCGGCGCTGCACGTTGCGTGCGAACCACTCGATCTGGTCGGCATAGACGTTCGGCGTGGCCACCTCCACCGTTGCCGGCAGATTGATGATGACCGGATCGTCCGCGGTCGGCTGCCAGACCGCATTGACGGCGTCGACGATCTCCAGGGCGTAGTCGAGCTCGGTCTGGGTGAAGCTCTCCGGCGAATACTGGAACAGCCAGTTGGTCGCCGGCTGCCGGGCGGCCAGGCTCTGCACCAGCCTGGCGCCCTCCACCGCCAGCTCGGTGATGCCGTCCCGGTCCATGCCGAAGACCACCCGCCGCTGCACCGTGGACGTGGAGTTGTACAGGTGCACGATGACGTTGGGGGCGCCGCGGACCGCCTCGAAGGTCTGCTCGATGAGCTCCGGGCGGGACTGGGTGAGCACCTGGACGTAGACGTCGTCCGGGATGAGGTCGTTGTCGATGAGCTCCCGGCAGAAGTCGTAGTCCGTCTGCGACGCCGCCGGGAAGCCCACCTCGATCTCCTTGAAGCCGATGCTCACCAGGGCCTCGAACATGCGCCGCTTGCGCTCGCCGTCCATGGGCTCGATCAGCGCCTGGTTGCCGTCTCGCAGGTCGACGCTGCACCACACCGGCGGCGCGTCGATGACATGGTCCGGCCACGTGCGGTCATGGAGCCGGACCGGCGGAAACGCTCGGTATTTCTGGCTGGGCTGGTTCAACATGTTGCTCGCTCCCATGAATTCACTGATTGGTTGCCACAAGCGCTGGCGTACGAGGCCCGGCCACCGGGTCGCCACATCCCCGGTGGCCGCCGGGCAGTCGCAGGAGTGCAAACAGGAGCGCGCAATACACGGGCGAGTGGGGGGATTGCCACCGCGCCGAAGGTCGTATGCTGGAAGATTCCGAAGAGGACATGATTCTTTACCCGACTGCAACCGCTGCCACGCTACGAACTACACCCGACGCTCCTTCAGGAGGCCGGGCCAAGCAGTCGCAGTCGAAGCAGGGTCGCTGTCCGGTTCATCATGCCTTAACGCTATGCCCATCCCGACGGCACGTCAACCCCCGCCAGCTCATCGCTGACGCTGCGGTGCCGCAGCGGGCTCGTGCGCGGGAAATGCGCCCGCAGGAATTCCATCTGGTCCGCGAGGATCCGCCGGCCCTGGAGGTAGACGTACTCGGCGTGAGTGGGCTTGAACGGGACGGCCAGCAGCTGCATGCCCGCCTGCTCCGGCGTGCGCCCCGCCTTGTCGTTGTTGCAGCGCTTGCACGCGGCCACCACGTTGGTCCAGACGTCCTGCCCGGACTGGCTGATGGGCGTGACATGATCCCGGGACAGGCCGCTGGTGCGGAAGCGGCCGCCGCAGTACATGCAGATATGGTCGTCACGGCGGAAGAGCGCCTTGTTGTCCAGCGGCGGCGTGTAGTTGCTGTGTCCCTTGAGGCTTGCCTGGACGGAACCGTTGGTGGCGATGATGGAGTTGAGCTCGAGGATGCTGCGATGGCCGGAGACCGCGTTGTAGCCGCCCCGCACCCGGTAGAGCAGGCGCCCGCAACTGAATACCACCTGGTCAAGGTAGTACAGGCGCGCCGCTTCCTGGTAGGTAATCCATTCCAGCGGCATGCCGGAGACATCCGTTCGCAGAATCTGGTTGCTCAGGTCGAGCACGATGCGCTCTCCTCGCGAGGCGACCGCGGACGGCCACGCCCCATATATCCCAGAAGTGTCGCCAAAAGGCAATCCCGCGGCGGCATGGTTCACGGAACCGTCAAGAACCGCCGGCCGAGCTTCCCTGTCCTGGCCGTCAGGATATTCGTGCCGCTACTCACCTTCAAAACCGCGCATGGGTACGTTATGCTTTCAAAGCCAGCGCGGCCGGGGCCTCCGACCGCGCTTTTTTGTCCGGGGCTGCGGCGTCGGGGGGCGGCACGGCCGGGGGCGGTCGCGGCGCGCGGGGTGTTGGGCCGGCGCGGCGGGGCGCCCGGCAGGCGGTGCGGCCGCAGCCACGCACTCGGACCCATCCTGTTGGGCAACACGGGAGAGAGAAGACCATGGCAATACGTGTAGCCGTGCCCAAGGAGACCCACTCGGGCGAGCGCCGGGTCGCGCTGGTGCCCAGCGTGGTCAAGCAGCTCGACAAGCTCGGCGTGGAGATCCTCATGGAGTCCGGCGCCGGCAAGGACAGCGGCTTCGACGACGCCGCCTACGAGGGGGTCACGGTGGTCGAGGCCGCCGACAAGCTCTACAAGGACGCCGACGTGGTGCTGCGCGTGCAGCCGCCCACCGTCGAGGAGGCAGGCAAGCTCGCCGCGGGCAGCGTGGTGCTGGGCTTCATGGCCCCGCACGAGGGCGACACCCGCATCAAGACCTTCACCAAGAACAAGGTCACCAGCTTCGCCATGGAGCTGGTGCCGCGCATCACCCGCGCGCAGTCCATCGATGCGCTGTCGTCGCAGGCGTCGATCTCCGGCTACAAGGCCGCGCTGCTCGCCGCCAACCTCAGCCCGCGGCTGTTCCCCATGCTCACCACCGCCGCGGGCACCATCCGGCCGTCGACGGTACTGGTCATCGGCGCCGGGGTGGCGGGCCTGCAGGCCATTGCCACGGCCAAGCGCCTGGGCGCCGTGGTCGAGGCCTACGACGTGCGCTCGGCGACCAAGGAGCAGGTGGAGTCGCTCGGCGGCAAGTTCGTCAAGACCGGCGTCTCCGCCGAGGGCGAGGGCGGCTACGCCCGTGAGCTCACCGACGAGGAAAAGCAGCAGCAGGCCGAGGTGCTCGCCGACCACGTGGCCAAGGCCGATGCGGTGATCACCACCGCCGCGATCCCCGGCAAGCCGGCGCCCAAGCTCATCGACACCGCGACTGTGGAGCGCATGAAGCGCGGCGCGGTGGTCATCGACCTCGCGGCCGAGACCGGCGGCAACTGCGAGCTCACCAAGGCCGGCAAGGAGGTCGACCACAACGGGGTCACTGTCTACGGCCCCAAGAACGTCGCCAGCGCCCTGTGCCAGCACGCCAGCGAGATGTACGCGCGCAACCTGTACAACTTCCTGGCGCTGCTGGTCAAAGACGGCGAGCTCCGCCTGGACTGGGACGACCAGGTGCTGGCCGACAGCTGCCTGACCCACGACGGCGAGATCCGCCACGCGCCCACGCGTGAGCGCCTGGAAGGAGGCAAGAAATCATGATCGAGGGCTTCACTGCGCTGTATATCTTCATGCTCTCCGCGGTGGCGGGCTATGAAGTCATCTCCCGGGTGCCGGTCATCCTGCACACGCCGCTGATGTCCGGCTCCAACTTCATCCACGGCATCGTCGTCGTCGGCGCGATGATCGCGCTCGGCCACGCCCAGACGCCCATCGAGCAGCTCATCGGCTTCATCGCCGTGCTGCTGGGCGCGGGCAACGCCGTCGGCGGCTACGTGGTCACCGAACGCATGCTCGAGATGTTCAAGAGCAGCAAAGACGAAGGCTAAGGGGGCGCACGGGCATGGCAACACTGATTCAGATGAGCTACTTCCTGGCCGCGGTGCTGTTCATCTTCGGGCTCAAGGCCATGAGCTCGCCGAAGACCGCGCGCAAGGGCGTGATGTGGGCCGGCGCCGGCATGGTCCTCGCCGTGGTGGTGACGCTGTTCCACGGCGACATCCACGGGGTGTCGAACTATCTGCTGATCCTCGTCGCCATCGCCATCGGCGGCGGCCTGGCCTGGAGCACCGCCAAGAAGGTGCAGATGACCGAGATGCCGCAGATGGTGGCGCTGTACAACGGCATGGGCGGCGGCTCCGCCGGGGCGATCTCGGCGGTGGCGCTGCTCGAGGCCCAGCGCAGCCTGGCCGCCTCCGGCCACAGCGCGATCTTCCAGCAGCTCGGCGTCGACATCGCCGTGCTGGCGGTGCTCGGCGGGCTCATCGGCTCGGTGGCGTTCTCGGGCTCGCTGATCGCCTGGGCCAAGCTCGACGGCCGCATGAAGCGCAGCAGCCTGGTGCCCGCCCAGCAGGTGGCCAACATCGTGCTGTTCGCCGCCGCGGTGCTCGCCGGCCTGTGGGTGTACTTCAGCGGCGGCGTGTTCCCCATCTTCGCCTTCTTCGCCCTGGCGCTGGCGTTCGGCGTGTTCATGACCGTGCCCATCGGCGGCGCCGACATGCCGGTGGTGATCTCGCTGTTCAACGCCCTCACCGGCCTCGCCGTGGGCTTCGAGGGCTTCGTGCTCGGCAACGCCGCGCTGATCATCGCCGGCACCCTGGTCGGTGCCGCCGGCATGCTGCTCACCCACCTCATGGCCAAGGCCATGAACCGGCCGCTGTCCAACGTGCTGTTCAGCGGCTTCGGCACCCAGGCCACCGCCGCCGCCGGGCCCGAGGGCGAGATGAAGGAAATGGGCGCCGAGGACGCCGCCTACCTCATGGCCTACGCCGACAGCGTCGTCATCGTGCCCGGCTACGGCATGGCCGTCGGCCAGGCCCAGCACAAGATCTGGGAGATGGTCCAGGGCCTGCAGGGCCGCGGCGTGGAGGTGAAGTTCGCCATCCACCCCGTCGCCGGGCGCATGCCCGGGCACATGAACGTGCTCCTCGCCGAGGCCGGCGTGCCCTACGACATGATCTACGACATGGAAGAGATCAACGAGGAGTTCAAGCTCACCGACGTGGCGCTGGTCATCGGCGCCAACGACGTCGTCAACCCGGCGGCCAAGAACGACGAGGCAAGCCCCATCTACGGCATGCCCATCCTCGACGTCGAGGACGCCGAGAATGTGCTCGTGATCAAGCGCGGCCGCGGCACCGGCTTCTCCGGGGTGGAGAACCATCTGTTCTTCGGCGACAAGACCAAGATGGTCTTCGGCGACGCCCAGAAGGTCGCCAGCACCATGGCCGCCACCGTCAAGGACCTCTAGGGCGGCACCTCCAGGGCCGCCCGCCGGGCGGCCCTGGAGGGCCAGTGTTCAGTGTTCAGTTGGCAGTCTTCGATTGGCCGCCCCTAGAGGGAGGCAGCGACCGCCAACTGAACACTGAAAACTGTCCACTGAAAACTTCCCCCCCTACCCCTCGACCGCCAGCGCCCGCTCCAGCACCCGCTGGATGTGCAGACTGTCGTAGTCCTCCAGCGCCACGCTCAGAATGCAGCCGAGAATCTGCCGGGTATCGGTGTCCGGGGGCAGCCGGCGCAGCCGGAGATAGCGGGCGACGCTGAGGCAGGCATCGCCGCAGGGATCATCCGGCGGGCAATGGCCATCCCCTTCAAGACACCGCAGGACGAATCCCTGCTCCAGCCGCTCGGCGGCGAGCTCACGGTCGAGGAGATCCTGCCGCAGAGCCGAAGCGCCTTCCAGGGCTTCCAGCCAGCGCTTGAGACCGTCACGGGAGGCCCGCAACGGGCGCAGCACCTCCGCCTGGAACGCCTCGGTGAGCGCGGCCACATCGCTGGCGGCCTGGCGGGTGACCGCGCCCCCGCCGTGAACCGCGGTCCAGATCAGCGTCAGCAGTGTCGTGACGCTGGTTCCATCGCGTTGCTGCAGGGCGAGACAGCGCTCCGCCATGCCGGGGCGGGTATAGAGCGCCGCAACCCCCGCCCAGGCCGCATCGCCGGCCGACGGCGATTCCGGCTCATCCGTCTCCGAGGTCATGGCGCTTCACGCTCCAGGACCATCATGGCCTCGTTGAGCTGCTGCAGGGTTTCGGTGTCACCCCCCTTGTCGGGATGGTGCCGCTGGGCGAGCTGGCGGTACCGGTGGCGAATGGCCGCCGGCTCGGCCGGCTCTTCCATGCCCAGCACCCGGAGCGCTTCCTGCCGGCGCTCGGAGCCGTTGAGGCGCCGCCAGAAGCCGCTCAGCATGGCTTCCACCGTCGCGGCGTCCATGGCCTCCAGGTTGGCCAGGTCGAGATAATAGCTGCGCAGCGCATCGCCCGCGGCCAGGCCGCGGCCATCGGCCGCATCCCCGCCTGTCGCCAGAGGGCCCACGCCGATGTCCAGGCAATGAATCCGCAGCCACTCCCCCTGCTGCGCAAGCTGCTCCTGCAGCCGGTACAGGCAATGGAACAGCAGGAAGTGGGCCCTGAAAAGCTCCAGCGGCTCGTCCAGGCGTGCCTGGGCGAAGGGCGCAACGTCCCGGCTCTTGAGCTCACCCAGCAGGGCGTGCTCCGTCTGCCCTCCAGGTGCCTGGCGCACGGCCGCGAGTACGGCGGACAGGACGGCGTGTTCCGGTGTGAAATCACTCATCGCGGCAGTATAGCCGGGGAATCCGGTGTCCTGTACCCCGAATTCGTCGGATCAGGACACCGGGGTCTTGACATTGGCGAGGTTATGCACAACGCGCACGGGTGTCGTGTTTCACTCCCCGTTCCACGGCGGCCCTGCCGGAACGGAGCAACAAGCGGAACGTAAATACCTGTTTTATTAGTTTTTTTACGTTCCGGCCAGTTTCTGGACAATTTAAAGCGGCTCCCCGCAGAACAGGAACTTCGGCGTTTCCACACAAGAGTTTCCACAAGTTTATCCACAGGTTCTGTGGATGGGATCCGGAACGCGACGCAACCGCCCCCCGACCGGTAGACTCCCGATACCACGGAATCCGACTACGCAGACAGGCGGCCCATGCCCGATCACCGCGTCATCCAGGTGGCCGTACCGGCCCCCCTGGAGCAGACACTGGACTACCTGCCCGCTTCTCCCGGCCCGCTGCCCGAGCCGGGAACCCGTGTCCGGGTCCCCTTCGGGCGGCGGAGCGTGACCGGCGTGGTCACGGGACACGCAACACAGTCGCGGATACCGGATCACTGCCTGCGGCGCGTGCAGCAGGTGCTCGACGACGCCCCGCTGCTGCCCGCGGAGCTGCTGGAGCTGGGACTGTGGGCCGCCGACTACTATCACTGCCCGCCGGGTGAGGTCCTGGCCGGCTTCCTGCCCGCGCCGCTACGCAAGGGCCAGGCACCCACGCGCCGCCCGCCCGAGTACTGGCAGCTCACGGACGACGGCCGGGCAACCGACACCGGACGACTCCGGCGACGGGCACCGCGCCAGGCGGCCGTGCTGGAGCGCATCGCCGAGAGCCCTGACGGCCTGCCGGTCGCGGCACTGGCGGACCTGGACGGCGACTGGCGGGCGGCGCTGCGCCACCTCCGCGGCCACGGCCTGGTGGCGCCCGCCGCGCCGGCGCCCACGCGCGTCGTCGAGCCACCGGCCCTGAACCAGGCACAGCAGGAAGCGGCCGACGCCATCATTGCCTCCCTGGGGACGTTCACCACCCATCTCCTGGAGGGGGTCACCGGCAGCGGCAAGACGGAGGTCTATCTGGCCGCCGTGGACGCGGCACTGGCGCGCGGCGAGCAGGTGCTGGTGCTGGTGCCCGAGATCGGGCTTACGCCCCAGCTCATCGAGCGCTTCAACGCCCGTGTTCCCGGGCGGGTCGCCGTGCTCCACTCGGGGCTGGCCGACGGCGAACGCCAGGACGCCTGGCTGGCCGCCGCCGACGGCGAGGCGGAGGCCGTCATCGGAACGCGCTCGGCGCTGTTCACGCCCCTGGCGCGACCGGGCCTGATCGTCGTGGACGAGGAGCACGACGCATCCCTCAAGCAGCAGGAGGGGTTTCGCTACCACGCCCGCGACCTGGCGGCGGTGCGCGCCCGCAACCTGGGCATCCCGCTGGTGCTCGGCTCGGCGACGCCGTCGCTGGAGAGCCTCTGCAACGCTCTCGCGGAGCGCTACCGGCTGCTGAGCCTGCCCCGTCGCGCGGGAGCGGCGCAGCCGCCGCGCCTGGAACTGCTGGACATCCGCGGCCAGCCGCTGGACGCCGGGGTCTCCCGCCCGGTCCAGGAACGCATGCGAGCCCACCTGGACGCGGGCGGCCAGGTCCTGCTGTTCCTCAACCGGCGCGGCTACGCACCGGTGCTGTTGTGCCACGACTGCGGCTGGATCGCCGGCTGTCCCCGCTGCGATGCCCGGCTCACCTGGCACCAGGCGGACCGGCGCCTGCGCTGCCATCACTGCGGCCACGAACGCCCGGTGGACCGCCGTTGCCAGGAATGCGGCAGCACCGACCTCCGGGACGTGGGCCAGGGCACGGAGAAGCTGGAGCAGTCCCTCGGCGAACGCTTTCCCGACACCGGCGTCATCCGCATCGACCGGGACAGCACGCGGCGGAAAGGGGCCATGGACGAGCTGCTCGACCAGGCGCGGCAGGGGGAGGGGCGCATCCTCCTGGGCACGCAGATGCTGGCCAAGGGCCATGATCTGCCGGATATCAGCATGGTGGCCATCCTGGACTGCGACCACGGCCTGTTCGGTGCCGACTTCCGGGCACCGGAGCGCATGGCCCAGCTCATCACCCAGGTGGCCGGCCGCGCCGGCCGCCGCGAGCGTCCCGGCGAGGTGCTCATCCAGACGCACCACCCGGAGCATCCGCTGCTGGACACGCTCCTGCGGGAAGGCTACGGCCGGTTCGCCCGCAGCCTCCTCACCCAGCGCCGGGAAGCCGCCCTGCCGCCGTACAGCCACCTGGCCCTGATCCGCGCCGAGGCGGTGGACCAGGACCCGCCGCGCGCGTTCCTGGAGCAGGTCCGCCGCGCAGGGACCGACATGGCCTCCGGCGACGTGCTGCTGATGGGACCCGTCCCCGCCCCCATGGAGCGCCGGGCCGGCCGCTACCGGGCCCAGCTCCTGGTCCAGGCCACCCACCGCGCCCCCCTGCACAGGCTCCTCCGCGCGCTGGTGCCGCGCGCCGCCGAACTGCCGGGAGCGCGGCGCGTGCGCTGGTCCGTGGATGTCGATCCCCAGGACATGCTGTAGCCCCGCGCCACGACGGGATTCCGGCCCCCTGCGCCTCGGCCCCGGATGCCAGGGCGTTCCCGAGAACGACTTCCCGGATCATTGAGGGTTGCTCCATTAGATTGTTCAGTCTAAATTTAGACTGAACAATCTAATGGAGGTGACCATGCACAGCTTCGCGGACGAAGAGGTCGAGGAACTGCTCCGGCAGGTCGCGCTCACCAGCGGATACAATCAGTGGCTGGGAGCGCGCCTGGTTGCGGCCGGCAACGGGCAGGTCGAGGTCGAGCTGCCGGTCCGTGCGGAAATGCTGCAGCATCACGGCTTCGTCCATGGCGGCGTCATCGGCGCGCTCGCCGACAACGCCTGTGCATGGGCTGCCGCCTCCATCGCGGGGGACGTGGTCACGAACTCCTATACACTCCAGTTGCTGGCGCCGACCTCCGCATCGAGGCTCCGTGTCGCCGGCAACGTCATCAAGGCCGGCAAGCGCCATGTCTCCGTGGAGGCAAGGGTCTTCGCGGAGCGGGACGCCGGCGACCCGAAGCTCACGGCGGTGGCACTGGCATCGATCTCCGTTGTCAGCGAAGGGAGCGCCGCATGAACGCCCTTGCCCGCGCTCACCATGATCGGTGCATCCACCACTGGCACGTCGCGGAACGGTCCATGGCATGTTCGCGCTGACGTCCGCCGCATCGCGACAATCCTTTCCCGACCCCGAATCGGCCGCACCCCGACAACGACTGATTCGCGGCGCAACAGCCCTGTTTCAGCGACGCGGCTACCACGCCGTCGGTATCACCGAGATCCTGGAAGCCGCACAAACACCTCGCGGCTCCCTCTACTATCAGTTCCCGGGCGGCAAGCCGGAGCTCGCTTGCCGGTGCATCGACTGGGTCACCGGCGAGGTCGTCAACGGACTGCACAAGGCGAGACACTCCGGCCATCCCGCAGCCGATATCTTCGCTGGTATCGCCACGGCAACCGCGGCATGGCTGGAAGCATCGAACTGGACTGAAGGCTCGCTCCTCGCCGCGCTGACGCAGGGGACTTCCCCGGAAGACACGGCACTCGCCGATGCGCTCGCCCATGCGTACCGGCGGATCCGGCGGGAGATCGCCACGATACTGGCGCTTGATGACATGCAGCGCCCCGAAGAAACCGCCGATTCCATCGTTGCGAATCTGGAAGGCGCGACGATTCTGGCCCGCGCCCTGCAATCCCGCGAGCCGCTGCTGCTGGCGGCAGAATCCATCCGGCACCGCCTCGAGTCCAACTGAGCCGGACAGCCGAACCCGCATTACGGCGCCGATTGCTGCCGGCTGATCCCGGGACCGGCCACGCCGATTTGTGGGCAAGGCCGCGAACCGGGATAATACGCGCCCACACCCTGACCGACGGCCCGTTCACGACCCATGAAAGAGAAACTTCGCAGCCTTGTCGCCCGCGCCGTGGACCAGCTCGGCCGCGACGGTACACTGCCCGCCGACACGCAGGTGGAGATCCAGGTTGAGCGTGCCCGCGACAAGGGTCACGGCGACTATGCCGTGAACACCGCCATGGTCCTGGCCAAGCAGGCCGGCATGAAGCCCCGGGAGCTGGCCGAGCGCCTGGTCGCCGCCCTGCCGGACGATCCCGGCGTCGCCGGGATCACCATCGCCGGTCCGGGGTTCATCAACTTCGAGATCACCCAGGAGGCGGCGTACGCTGCCGTGCGCGATGCCCTGGCCGAGGGCGCGGCCTACGGCCGCAGCAAGCTGGGCGCGGGGCAGCGGATCAACCTGGAGTTCGTCTCCGCCAATCCCACCGGGCCGCTGCACGTGGGCCACGGGCGCGGAGCCGCCTTCGGCGGGGCGCTGGCCAGCCTGCTGGCCGCCGCCGGCTACGACGTCCACCGGGAGTACTACGTCAACGACGCCGGCCGCCAGATGGACATCCTGGCCACCAGCGTATGGCTGCGGTACCTGGAGCACCAGGGCGAGTCCCTGCGCCTGCCGGACAACGCCTACCGCGGCGACTACGTCCGCGGGATCGCCCGGAAGCTCGCCGGGGAGAAGGGCGATACGCTGCTGCAGCCGGCCGAGGTGGTCATGGCCGAGCTGCCCCTGGACGGCTCGGAGGGCGGCGACAAGGAAGAGTACATCGACACCCTGGTGACCCGGTGCAAGACGCTGCTGGGGCCGGAGGCCTTCGCCGGCGTGTTCCAGCTCGCCCTGGACACGGTGCTGGAAGACATCCGCGACGACCTCGCCGCCTTCGGCGTCACCTACGACGAGTGGTTCTCGGAGCGCTCGCTCACCGACACCGGCGCCGTGGAACGGGCCCTGGAACGGCTGGACGAGGCCGGCCATCTCTACGAGGCGGACGGGGCCGTATGGTTCCGCTCCAGCGCATTCGGCGACGAGAAGGACCGCGTGGTCCGCCGGGACAACGGGGCGACCACGTACTTCGCCTCGGACATCGCCTACCACCTGGACAAGCTCGAGCGCGGCTACGGGCACTGCATCGACGTCTGGGGCGCCGACCACCACGGCTACGTCCCGCGGGTCCACGCCGCGCTCCGCGCCCTGGACCGCGATCCGGAGCAGCTCGACATCCGCCTGGTGCAGTTCGCCATTCTCTACCGGGGCAGCGAGCGCATGCCGATGTCCACGCGCTCCGGGCAGTTCGTCACCCTGCGGGAGCTGCGCGAGGACGTGGGCGCGGACGCGGCGCGCTTCTTCTACGTCATGCGCAAGCCGGAGCAGCATCTGGATTTCGATCTGGAACTGGCCAAGTCGGAATCCAGCGACAATCCGGTGTACTACATCCAGTACGCCCACGCCCGCATCTGCAGCGTCCTGGTGCAGATGCGCGAGAAGGGGCTGAGTCACGATCCCGACAATGGCGACCGGCACCTGACCCGGCTCACGGAGTCCCACGAGACGGAGCTGGTCAGCGCCATCGGCCGCTACCCGGAGCTCATCGAGCTCGCCGCCCGGGCACGGGAGCCGCACCAGCTCGCCCACTACCTCCGGGAGCTGGCCAGCCACGTGCATACCTACTACAACGCGCACCAGTTCCTGGTCGAGGATCCGGATCTGCGCGACGCGCGCCTGAACCTCGTTCTCGCCGCACGGCAGGTGATTCGCAACGGACTCGGGCTTCTGGGCGTCTCCGCCCCGGAAGCCATGTAACGGACAGGAATCCCCATGGCCAACAGCAAGCGCACCGGTGCCCGGCGCAAGCCACAGTCCCGCAAGGCCAGCAACCAGCGCCCCGGCGCCTGGGTGCTGTTCCTCAGCGGGCTGATCCCGGGCCTGTTCGTGGCACTCCTGGTTCACCTCCATCACGCCAACGACGGCGGCCTCACCGGCGTCACGCCCGCAGGCCAGGCCGGGGAGCAGCCGCGCGAGACGGGAGACCGCGGCGGCCGGGACGATCAGCCGCGATTCGAGTTCTACGAGCTCCTCTCGGAGATGGAGGTGGTCGTCCCCGAGGAGTCCGAAGGCGGGGGCGGGGGCACGCCCGAGGCCGCCGGCGCGATGCCGGAGGCAACCACGGCACCGGAGCCGACGGATGCACCGGCCGAGGCCGGGACACCGGGCGACGATGGCGCACGCTACATGGTCCAGGCCGGATCGTTCCGCACCCACGAGGATGCCGACCGGCTCAAGGCCCGGCTCGCCCTGATCGGCGTCCAGGCCGAGATCCAGAGCGTGGAGGTCGACGGCGGCGAGACCTGGCACCGGGTCCGCGTCGGCCCGTTCGCCGACCGCGAGCGCGTCGACTCGGTGCGCGACCGGCTGCAGGACGAGGACGTCGACAGCATCCTGCTGCGGCTGCGCGGCTGAGCCTAGTGTCCCGTCCGGGGTCAGGACGGCGGCGCCGCGTCGCCCTTCATGCGCTGCACGGACTCCGGCGGAAGCGTCAGGCCGACGCCCCAGCCCGGGTTCACCACGATCCCCATGCCCGCCCAGGTGGCGTGCACGGCCCAGGCGAAGGACACCTCCACGGCGAAGGCGAACGCGGGATTCTGCTCGGTCATGGGGTAGCCCCGGGCAGGCGCGGTGAATACCGCCAGGAGCCCCTCGCCGGCCGCTCCCTCCAGAACCAGCGGACGCACCCCTTCCGGGTGCTCGGTATCGGCGAACTCCTGGTCCACCAGCAGGGCCACCTGCGCCCGGGCCAGCTGCTCCAGGAAGGACAGGCTGTCCGTCTCGCCTTCCTGCGCGGCGACCAGCCCGCGCTCCAGGTCATTGATGGGCTCGAAGGTCTCGAACCGTGGGTCGATGGAGCCGTCTTCAGCCATGGCGGCCTCCGGGTTGATCGGGGACGTAGCCGCCGGGCGCAGGACCGGGATTCCGACGGGGACCCCGGCCGCTTCCTCCGCCCGGCGGCCTACAGGGAGCGCTTGTTGCCGGTACGGAACAGCTCGCGCTTGTCGCGGTACAGCGCGGAGATGTCTTCCTCGCCGTAGCCGGCCTCCATCAGGCGCTCGTAGTGCTTGAGGGTCATCTCCACCACCGGCAGGGCGACGCCCATGTTGTCGAGCATCTGCCGGCAGATGGTCAGGTCCTTGTGGTGGAGGCCCAGCTTGAAGCCCGGCTCGAAGGTATCGTTGACCATGGTCGGCCCGCGCATCTGCAGGAACCAGTTGCCGGCGGCGCCGCCGCTGACCACCTCGATGACCTTGTCCATGTCGAGCCCGGAGGTCTGGCCGAAGGCCAGGGCCTCGGTGACCGCCTGGTTGATGCCGGCGACCATGATCTGGTTGACGGCCTTGGTCGCCTGCCCGGAGCCGACCTCGCCCATGTGCGTCGCGCTCTTGCCCATGGCGTCGAAGGCCGGCTGCAGGCGCTGGAACACGTCCGCATCGCCGCCCACCATGAACACCAGCTGGCCGTTCTGGGCCCCCTCCTTGCCGCCGGAGACCGGCGCATCCAGGAACTCCACGCCGGAGGTGGCCAGCTTCGCGGCCGCCTGCTTGGCGGTGTCCACGGCGATGGTGGAGGTGTCCACCACGGTCTTGCCCGACGCCAGCCCGGAGGCCATGGCGTCCATGACCGCGAGCACGTCCTCGTCCCGGGAGACACAGGTGACGATCACGTCGCAAGCGCTCGCCAGGGCCGCCGGGTCCGCGGCCGCCTCGACACCCAGCTCCCCGGCGATGGCCTGCGCCTTGTCCGGGGTCCGGTTCCACACCGCCTGCAGCAGGCCGGCCTTGTGCAGGTTTCTCGCCATGCCCGTGCCCATGGCACCCATTCCGATGACGCCGACATTCATGCCTGCTCCCTCCTTTCGTTTCGTTGCGCCGCACCCGGCGGCGGATCAGTCTTCAAGATAGGTGTAGCCGGCCAGCCCCGCCTCCAGCAGCGTCAGGCACTCCTGCCGCTGCGCCGCATCCAGGCCGGCGGCCGCGACCCGCTCGCGGTAGGCGGTCATGAGCCGGTCGCGGTCGAAATGCACGTAGCGCAGCACGTCCGCGACCGTATCGCCGGGCACCGGGTCGCTGAGCCGGTAGCCGTCGCCTTCGCGGTGCACGTTGATGGCGGCGGTGTCGCCGAACAGATTATGCATATCACCGAGGATCTCCTGATAGGCGCCGACCAGGAAGATGCCCAGCCGGTACGGCTCGCCGGGCCGGAACGGCGGCAGCGGCAGCGTACTCTCCACCCCCTGGCCGTCGACGTAGTAGTGGACGCTGCCGTCGGAGTCGCAGGTCAGGTCCTGGAGGACGGCGCGGGCGGTCGGCCGGCGATCGAGACCGGACAGCGGCAGCACCGGGAAGATCTGGTCGATGGCCCACACGTCGGGCATGGACTGGAAGATCGACAGGTTGCAGAAGAGCTTGTCGGCGAGCTTCTCGTTGAGATCGTCCAGCACTTCGCGGTGGTTGCGCACCGCCGGATCGAGCTGCCCCCGCACCTCCCGGCAGATGGCGGTGTAGAGCTCCTCCGCCCGGGCGCGCTGCTGGAGGTTCAGCACGCCGTGGGTATACATGGCCTGGGCCTCCTGGAGGCCGTTGACGGCATCGTGGTAGCGCTCCACCGGGGAGCGCCCGGACCCGCCGTCCAGGCTGCGCCAGAGATCACGCAGGATCTGCGGGGCGTCGGCGCCCGGCGCGTCCGCTTGCGTCGGCTCCAGGCGATCCCGGTCGATGACGTTGGTGAGCAGCACCGCGTGATGGGCCGTGAGGGCGCGGCCGGACTCCGAGATGATGTCGGGGTGGGGCAGGTCGTGCTCCGTGCAGATCTCCGTGAGCGCGTGCACCACGTTGCCGGCGTACTCGGAGAGGCTGTAGTTCATGGAGCAGAAGTTGCGCGAGCGGGTGCCCTCGTAGTCCACGCCCAGGCCGCCGCCCACGTCCACGGTGGTCACCGGGATGCCCATGGCGCGCAGCTCCGCGTAGTAGCGGGCGGCCTCCCGCAGGCCCCGGCGGATATCCCGGACGTTGGGGATCTGCGAGCCCAGGTGGAAGTGCAGCAGCTCCATGGCATGGCTCATGCCGGCCTCGCGCAGGCGCTCGACGACGGCCAGGGCCTGGGAGGCGCTGAGCCCGAACTTGGACTTCTCGCCGCCGGTGTTCTGCCACTTGCCGGCGCCGATGGAGGCGAGCCGCACCCGCATCCCCAGCCGCGGGGTCAGGCCCAGCCGCCGGGCCTCGGCCAGGACCAGCTCCACCTCGCTGTGCTTCTCCAGCACGATGCGCACGTCCAGGCCCAGCTGCTGGCCCAGCAGGGCCAGGCGCACGTACTCGCGATCCTTGTAGCCGTTGCAGATGACCGTGCCGCCGGGCGGTGCCAGGGCAAGCACGGCCATGAGCTCGGGCTTGCTGCCGGCCTCCAGGCCGACGCGCTCGCCGCCCCGGGCCAGGATCTCCTCCACCACGCGGCGCTGCTGGTTGACCTTGATCGGGTACACGGCCGTGTAGCGGCCCTGATAGGCATCCGCGTCCATGGCGGAGCGGAAGGCATCGCACAGGCGCTCGACCCGGTCATGGAGGATGTCCACGAAGCGCACCAGCACGGGCAGGGACAGCCCGGCCGCCTGCACCTGGTCCGCCAGGCCGGCCAGGTCGATGCCCGGGCCGTGGGACGTACCGCGGGGATGGACGACGACATGGCCGCCGTCGTCGATGTCGAAATAGCCGCTGCCCCAGTGCGCGGTGTTGTACAGCTCCCGCGCCTGCTGGATGGTCCACTCGCCCATGGTGCCGCCGTACCCTGATTCGCGCTGCCTGATGCGGCTCTCCGGCGGCAAGCCGGAGAGCCGCATCAGGGTAACACCATCAGGTCCGGAAGCGCCCTGCCATCTCGCGCAGCTCGCCGGCCAGCCGGGCCAGCTCCTGGTTGGCCTCGCCCACCTGCTCGTTGGACGCCGCGTTCTCGCGGGCGATCTCGCTGAGGCGCGTGATGCTCTGGTTCATGCTGTCCGCGGTGGTGCTCTGCTCCTCGGCCGCACTGGCGATCTGGGTGTTCATGTCCGAGATCTCGGAGACCGTGGTGCTCAGCGTCTCCAGGGCGGCCCCGGCCTCGCCGGCCTGGGTCACGCTGGTCTCCGCCTGCTGCCGGCTCTCCTGCATCACGGCCACGCTCTCGTCGGCGCCGCCCTGGAGCTTCTCGATCATCTCCTCGATCTCGCGGGCGGACGACTGCGTGCGGCTGGCCAGGCTGCGGACCTCGTCGGCGACCACCGCGAAGCCGCGCCCGTGCTCGCCGGCCCGGGCCGCCTCGATGGCCGCGTTCAGGGCCAGCAGGTTGGTCTGCTCGGAGACCTCCTGGATCACCGACAGCACCTTGGTGATGCCGTCGGTCTGCCCCTTGAGCTCGCCGATGACCCGCACGGCGCGCTCCACGGCATCGGACAGCCGGCTGATGGACTGGGTGGTCTCGTCCACCACCGCCTTGCCCTGGGACGCCGCGTCGCGGCCGCTGTTGGCCAGCTCCGCCGCATGCTGGGTATTCTTCGCCACCTCCTGCACGGTGGTGGCCATCTCGTTGACCGCCGCGGCCACCTCTTCCGACTCACTCTGCTGGCGCCGGCTGGCGTCCTGGCTGGCCTGGCTCAGCTGCTCCAGGCGCGTGGACTGCTGCTGGACGCCGTTGGCCGTCTCCACGATGGCGCGGATCATGTCCTGGAACGTCTCCATCATGCGGTTGAAGGCGTCCGCCGTGCGGCCCAGCTCGTCGTCGCGCCCGGTGTGGATACGCATGCTCAGGTCGCCGGTCTGGCTGGCCTCGCCGCTCATGCTCTCCATCTGCCGGCGCATCTGGCCCAGGGGCTTGAGCACGCGCTGCACCGTCCGCAGGCCGAAGACCGCCAGCAGGCCGACCACCACCAGAGTGACCACGATGATGGTGTTGCGCCCGGCCGCCGCCAGCGTGTGCGCCTGGTCGGCGGCGTCATCGGCCTCGGCCGTGACGTAGTCTTCCAGCGCGCCCATGGCGTCGGTCATGGATGCCTTGGCCGCACGCACCTCGTCCAAGGCCGCCGCCTCTTCCGCGCCCAGCTCCAGCTGCTGCTGCCGCAGGGCGTAGACGGACGCGTCGCCCCCGACCATGAGCTCGCCGAGCTCGACGACGATGTCGTGGAGCCGGGAAGCGCTTTCCTTCTGGCCCGCGCTGGTCCACTGGGAATCCCGGATCTTGGCGGCGGATTGCTTCGCCAGGTTGATCTGCTGGCTGATCTGGTTGTGGCGCATGCTGGTCAGCAGGTACGGATCATCCACCAGCTGCAGGTTGCGGCCCAGGCTGGCCAGCTGCCCCACGGCGATGCGGATGTCGTTGCTCAGGCCCACCACGTCCAGGCGCTTCTCCACCAGCGCCTCGACGAGCATCGGCGGGAGCTCGCGCGTGTCACCGCCGACCCGCTCCAGCTCCTGGCGCAGGTCCCGCTCCTGGCGGACCCGACGCAGCACGGCCTGGCCGGCCATGCGCTCCGAGGCCACCATGACCTCGCGGATCTTCTCGTCCATCGTGTCCACCCGCGCCTGGATCTGCTCCAGGCGCTCCAGGTACCGGGTGCGCGCCTGCTCCAGGCGCCGGTCCGCGGCCACCAGCTCCTGATAGCCGGCGTCCAGGCCGTCGGCGAGCCGGCGGGCCTCGCCGTCCAGCTGCTCGAGATCGGCGCTGGCCTGCCGGTACGCCGCTTCCAGCTCTTCCAGGGACGTCACGCCGTCGAGATCGGCCGTCGCCTCGGCGGCGAGCAGCTCGGCGTGGCGCTCGCCGAACTCGGCCATGACGTTGGCCACGTCGGCGCGGGCCACCTGGCTGGGCATGACGTCGTCCAGGATATAGTCCTGGGTGGTCACCAGCCGGGCGTTGGACAGCAGGGCCACCGCGGCCAGCCCGAGGGCGGCGATGATCGCCGCGCCGAACAGCCCCAGAAGCATGGCGCGAATACTCAGTTGCAGGCGCATGGGCATCATCCTCAGAACAGGTCCGACCAGTCGAGCAGCTCAAACTCCCCGTCCTGGATGCGAGTGGGCCAGATGGTGTCACTGGCCTGGTGGTCGTCCGGCCCCAGGCTGAGGGTCTCGCCCACGCCGATGTCGAACTCGCCCAGCGAGAGCAGGCCGTCGATGACGTCCTCGCGGCCGGGGTCGTCGCCGGCGGCCCGCAGCCCCTTCACGAAGGTGCGCGCGGCCAGGTAGCCCTCCAGGGAGATGAAGTTCGGCGACAGCTCGTCGTCGTAGGCTGCCAGGGCCTCGCGATAGTCGCTCACCGCGGGCAGGTCGGCGTCGTGGGGCGGCACCACCTGCGTCACCACCACGCTCTCGGCCATCTCCGGGTCCAGGGCATCGCGCAGGGCATGGCTGCCGACGAAAGACACGGCGAGAAAGACAGTGTCCGGAAGATCCCAGTAGGCTTCCTTGATGAACTCGGAGATGGGCCCGTAGGTGCCCACCATGATGATGGCCCGGGGCTCGCGCTCGGCCTCGAGGATAGTGGCCAGGCCGTGGTGGATATTGGTGGTGCCGCGGGTGTAGCGACCGTGCGCCAGCCTTCCCGGATTGGCCACGTCGTGGTTCTTCAAGGCGGCCATGGCCCCGGAGTGGCCGGCGTCGCCGAAACCGTCGTTCTGGGTGAAGAAGGCGATCTCCTCGGGGTCGATCCCGGCCTCCAGCAGCCCGTCCACCATGGCCGCCGTTTCCTGGTGATAGGATGCGCGGAAGTTGATCACGTAGCGATCCGGCGGGTCCTTGCGCAGGACGCCGGCACCGGTGAAGGCGCCGAACAGCAGCGTCTCGTGCCGGTTGTGGATGGGAATCGTGACGATGGCCGTCGGCGTGCCCACGTTGCCCACCGAGGCGAGGATGTCCTCCTCCTCGATGAGCTCCCGGGTGGCCGGCGCCGACCGCGACGGCTCGTAGCCGTCGTCCCGGGTGACCAGGGTCAGCTCCTCGCCGTGGACACCGCCCTCGGCGTTCACCTCGCGGAAGTGCGCCTGGATACCGGCGCGCATGCTGGTGCCCAGCGTCTCGGCCGCACCGGAGAGCGGCGCGACCATGCCGATGCGCAGCTCGGCGGAAGCCAGTGTCGGTACCAGGCAGAGCAGTAGCGGCAGGGCGGCCTGCCAGTGTTGTCCCCGGGCCATGAATGCTCCTCGCAATGATGATGTCCGTTATCTCGGTTATCGGCCGGGCACTCGTACCCATGAGCACGGGAGCACATTTCTGCGACGGGTTTCGCAGAATGCCCCCTGGCCCCGGGACCGGTCGTTGCCGGCCGTCACGACCTGGCATCCGCCGGGCAGTTTCCGCATAATCCCGCCCGGCGGCGCGGGCCGATGCAGGCGCAACGCAGCGCTGGCGACGCTGTGAGCCTCCCTTTGGGGCGCGGCATGGGTTACAGGACACTAGAGAGAGGACCATGGGACTGGATAGCAAGCGCTGGTTCAGCGAGCCGTTTGCCGACGAGGGCATCGCCTTCTCGCTGGAGGTCACGGACAAGCTGCACGAGGAGCACACCCCGTTCCAGACCATCCAGGTCTACGAGACCACGCGGTGGGGACGGCTGATGGTGATCGACGGCTGCGTCATGCTCACCAGCCGCGACAACTTCACCTACCACGAGATGATGGCCCACCCGGTGCTGTTCACCCATCCGGACCCGCGTAACGTGGTCATCATCGGCGGCGGCGACTGCGGCATGCTGCAGGAGGTGCTCAAGCACCCGGAGGTGGAGCGCTGCACCCAGGTGGACATCGACGCCGGCGTCACGCGTGCGGCCGAGCGCTTCTTCCCGGAGCTGTGCCGCGCCAACGACGATCCGCGTGCCGAGCTGCGCTTCGAGAACGGTCTGGAGTACATCAAGGGCCTGCCGGCCGGCAGCGTCGACGTGCTGATCGTCGACAGCACCGACCCCGTCGGCCCGGCCGAGGGGCTGTTCGGCGAGGCGTTCCTACGGGACGTCCACCGCGCCCTGCGCAACGACGGACTGATGGTCCAGCAGAGCGAGTCGCCGATCCTGCACCTGGACACCCTGCTCCGGGACCTCCACACGGCCCTGCGCGGCGCCGGCTTTGCCCGCGTGGTCACCCTGCAGTACCCGGTGTGCAGCTATCCCTCGGGCTGGTGGTCCGCCACCATGGCGGGCAAGGGGGCGGACCTGACGCGGTTCCGCGAGTGCGACGCCCGGGACAAGCCCTTCGCCACCCGCTACTACAACGCCGACATCCACCGCGGCGCCCTGGCGGTCCCTGAGTTCTGCCGGGAACTATTGACCGACCAGTAGGAGCGACGTCAGTCGCGATGGTTCCAGAGCGTCGGACCGGGTCGCGAGTTACCTCGCTCCTGCGGCGGGGTCCACGGCCCTGCACCCAGCAGCCGTCGCGGCTGAAGCCGCTCCCACAGGATTCTGCACCAGGCATCACCCAAGCCGCGTAGGAGCGGCTTCAGCCGCGACCATTCCAGGGCGGCAGGCATGGTCGCGAGTTACCTCGCTCCTACGGCGGCGTGCACGGGACGACGGGCGGAGGTGTTTGTGGGAGGGGCTTCAGCCCCGACCCACCCCCAGCAGCCGCTTCAGCAGCGCTGTGTCCAGATGTGCCTCCACCTGGTCCGCCAGCCGGTCCAGCTCGGCCTCGCGGTGGGCAGCGTAGTCCACGGCCCCGGCGGCGCGGAGGCCGGCGCGGGCGAGCAGGGCATTGGCCGCCTCCGGGTGGTCGAACAGCCCGTGCACGTAGCAGCCGAACACCCGGCCGTCATCGCTCACGGCGCCGTCGGCGCGTCCGCCCAGATCCACCAGGGGGTGCTGCAGGCCGGCACCCGCGGTGACGCCGTTGTGGATCTCGTAGCCCCGCAGCGGCACGCCTTCCGGCTCCAGGGTGCCGGTGACATCACGGAGCTGCTTGCCGGCAACCAGGCGCGTCTCCAGGTCCAGCAGGCCGAGACCGGGTGTCTCGCCCGGCTCGCCCTCCAGCCCGTCGGGATCGGCCACCATGCGGCCCAGCATCTGGTAGCCGCCACAGATACCGAGGACGCGGCCGCCGTAGCGCAGATGCCGCTGGAGCGCCGCATCCCACCCCTGCTCGCGGAGCCAGGCGAGATCCGTGCGGGTGCTCTTGCTGCCGGGCAGGATGACGAGATCCGCCGGCGGCGGATCCCGGTCGGGACCCGCGAACTCCAGGTGAACCCCGGGGTGCAGCCGCAGGGGATCGAAGTCGTTGTGGTTGCTCATGCGCGGCAGCGCCGGCACCACCACCCGCAGGGCGTCCTCGCCGGGGTCGCGCCCGGTCCGGCCGATGCTGTCCTCGGCATCCAGGACCAGCCCCGGCAGGAACGGCAGCACGCCGGCCACCGGCACGCCGGTGTGCTTCCGGAGCCAGTCCAGGCCGCTGTCGAGAAGCGCCGGATCGCCGCGGAAGCGGTTGATGACGAACCCCCGGATACGGGCGCGCTCGCTGGCGGAGATCAGCTCCAGGGTGCCCACCAGCTGGGCGAAGACGCCGCCCCGGTCGATGTCGCCGACCAGCAGCACCGGGCAGTCCGCCGCCTCGGCAAAACCCATGTTGGCGATGTCGTTGTCGCGCAGATTGATCTCGGCGGGGCTGCCGGCGCCCTCGGCGATGATGACGTCGTGGCGCGCCGCCAGCGCCCGCCAGGCCTCCATGACCGCTTCCCGGGCGCGGGCCTTGAAACCGTGATAGTCCACGGCGTCCATATTGCCGTACACCCGCCCGCGCAGGATCACCTGGGCGCCGCGGTCGCTCTGGGGCTTGAGCAGCACCGGGTTCATGTCGCTGTGGGGATCCACGCCACAGGCCAGCGCCTGCAGGGCTGTGGAGCGGCCGATCTCGCCGCCGTCCACGGTCACGGCGCTGTTCAGCGCCATGTTCTGGGGCTTGAACGGGGCCACGGCCACGCCGCGGCGGGCCAGCCACCGGCACAACGCCGCCACCACCGTGCTCTTGCCGGCGTCGGAGGTGGTGCCCTGGATCATGAGTGTCGGCATGGATGGCGTCTCAATGCTCGCAGGCTGACAGGAAGACCGGCATGGATCGCACCCGTCATGGATGATCGTGGTTGCCGGCAAATCGGGGCTGAAGCCCCTCCCACGAGAACCGGCACAGCATCAATGTGGGAGGGGCTTCAGCCCCGACTGGCGTCCCGTTGAAGCGGTCTGCAATGGTCGCGACTCACGTCGCTCCTACAGGCGCTTCTCCAGCCCGCGTCCCGGCCACGCCCGGGTGCGCGACACCGCGGTCACATCTCCACGCCCTTCTGGGCGCGGACACCGCCGTCCTTGAAGGCGTGCTTGACGGCCTGCATCTCGGTCACCGTGTCGGCGATCTCGATGAGCTCGGGCCGGGCATTACGCCCGGTCACCACCACGTGCTGCATCTCGGGCCGGGCCATGAGGTCGTCGAGCACCCGGTCCAGCTCCAGGTACTCGTGGCGCAGGACGTTGTTGAGCTCGTCGAACAGCACCAGGCCGTAGGCCGGATCCTGCAGCATGGCGGCCGCCTTCTCCCAGGCCCCGGCGGCAGCCGCCTCGTCACGGGCCCGGTCCTGCGTATCCCAGGTGTAGCCTTCGCCCATCACGTGGTAGGTCACGTCGGGGTGGTTACCCAGGAACGTATGCTCGCCGGTGGCGAAGGCCCCCTTGATGAACTGCACGATGCCCACCTTCATGCCGTGGCCCAAGGCGCGGGTGACCATGCCGAAGCCGGAGCTGCTCTTGCCCTTGCCGGGCCCGGTGAGCACCACCAGAACCCCCTTGTCCTGCTGGGCCCGGGCGATGCGCTCGTCGATGGCGCGCTTCTTCTTCGCCATGCGCGCGGCGTGGCGTTCGGGATCCTTGGCATTCTGACGCATGGTGTCTCACCCCTCCTCGATCTGCAGTGGTGCTCCGCGGAACATGGCGGCCACGGCCGCCGGCGCGGACGGAAAGTAGGCATGATAGTAGGTCGCGGTCAGGCTGCCCCGGCGGTACACGGCCTCGCCGGCGGAGCCGCCGCGAGTGCGCCGGGTTCGGGCCGCCGGCTCCAACTCGGTGTCGAGCCGCGAATGATGAAAGGTATGGCCGCGCAGCTCGCCTTCGGCCAGATCCAGGGACTGCAGCCCCAGCCCCGTGAGCCGCCCGGCCATCACCGCGCGCCCCGGCAGCAGTCCCAGCATGCGGTGGGCCGCGTCATCGCTGTCCACGAGCTCCTCCATGCAGACCATGAGCCCGCCGCATTCCGCCAGAATGGGGCATCCCGCGGCATGATGCGAACGAATGGCGAGCAGCAGCGGGAGATTGTCCGCCAGCCGCCGCGCGTGCAGCTCCGGGTAGCCGCCGGGCAGCCACAGGGCATCACAGGGCGGCAGCGCCTGGTCGCGCAGCGGCGAGAACTCGGTGAGCGTCGCCCCCATGGCCGCCAGCAGCTCCATGTTGGCGCGATAGATGAAGGCGAACGCCTCGTCGCGCGCCACGGCGATGCGCATGCCCTCCAGCAGCGGGGGCGGCCGCACCGGCGCCTCGCCTTCCAGGGTCACCGTGGCGGGCAGCGCCTCCAGGCCGGCATCGCGGAGGATCCCGGCGGCCGTGTCCAGGCGCTCGTCCAGGTCCGTCACCTCGCCGGCCTGCACGAGGCCCAGGTGGCGATCCGGAATATCCAGGGCGGCGTCCCGCGGCACCGCGCCGAGCAGCGGCAGGTCGTCCGGGAGGGCGCCCGCCAGCAGGCGGCCGTGGCCGGCACTGCCCACGCGGTTGGCGATGACGCCGGACAGGTGCACGTCGTCGCGGTAGGCCCTCAGGCCCAGTGCCACAGCGGCGAATGTCTCCGCCATGCCGGCCGCATCGATCACCGGCACCACGGGCAAACCCAGCGACGCCGCCAGGTCGCCGCTGGACGGGCTGCCGTCGAACAACCCCATGGAGCCCTCCACCAGCACCAGGTCGGCCGCGGCGGCCGCGGCGGCGAGGCGCCAGCGACACTCCGCCATGCCTGTCATCCAGGGATGGAGCTGGTAGACGGGGTTGCCGGAGGCGACCTCCAGGACCATCGGATCCAGGTAGTCCGGGCCGTACTTGAACACCCGCACGTCCCGGCCGGCGTTGCGGTGCAGCCGTGCCAGCGCGGCGGTCAGCATGGATTTCCCGGCGCCGGACCCCGGTGCGCTGATCAGCGCGGCCGGCACGTCGCCGCGGATCGTGGTGGCCGAATCACTCATTGGGTTCCTCCCTGCCGGGTTTGCGGGCGCGCCGACGTCGCGCCGCCCGCGGGCACGAACACCTGGGCGCCGTCGACTTCCGCCCGCGCCAGGGGCTGGCCGTACAGGCGCTCCAGGGCCTCGGGGACCAGCATGCGGTCGGCGGCGCCCCAGCAGGCCTCGCCGTCGGGGTACAGCAGCAGCAGGTGATCACACCAGCGCGCCGCCAGATTGATGTCGTGGAGGCACAGGAAGACACCCCGGCCGGCCCGCGCCTCGGCGCGCAGCAGCTCCATCACCGCCACCTGGTGGCGCAGGTCCAGGTGGTTCGTGGGCTCGTCGGCGAGCCAGACCGAGGGCGTCTGCGCAATGGCCGTGGCAATGGCGACGCGCTGGCGCTCCCCGCCCGAGAGCGTGCTCACCAGCCGCGCCTCCAGGGCCGCCAGGTCCATGCGGGCGAGGGCGTCCCGGGCGATGGCGATGTCCTCGGCGGACTCCATGTCCCAGGGCGCCAGGTAGGGGTGGCGGCCCACCAGCACTGTCTCCAGGACGGTGGCGGGAAAGCCGTCCTGGCGCTCCTGGAAAACCACCGCCAGGTGCCGGGCCACGGCCTTGCGGCGGTAGGCCGCCAGCGCCCACCCGTCCAGCAGGACCCGGCCGCGGCGCGGCCGCCGCAAGCCCGCCAGGGTCTGCAGCAGGGTGGTCTTGCCGGCGCCGTTGGGGCCCAGCACGCCCCAGATCTGCCCCGGTCGCACTTCCAGGTCCAGCGGCACGCCGTCCGGCCGCTCCGGGATGTCCATCACCAGGCCCTGGGTACCCAGCACCGTCATCATCGGCTCCGGTAGAGCAGGAACAGGAACGTGGGTACGCCGAGAAGCGCCGTAATGACGCCGACCGGCAGCTGCTCCGGCGCGATCAGGGTGCGCGCCAGGGTATCCGCCAGGGCCAGCAGGGCCCCGCCGGCCAGGGCCGCCGCGGGCAGGATCAGCCGCTGGTCATTGCCCAGCACCAGGCGCAGCATGTGCGGCACCACCAGGCCGACAAAGCCGATGCTGCCGGCCGTGGTCACCGCCACCGCGGTCATCAGGCTGGCCACCACGTACACGGACCACTCCACCACGCGCACGGGCACGCCCAGCGCCGCCGCCTGCAACGGACCCCGCGCCAGCACGTTGAGGCTCCGGGCCATGGGCAGGATCAGCAGGCAGATGCCCGCAAGCATCGCCAGGGCCATCCACGGCGTGCGCGCGTAGGCCAGGTCCCCCATGAGCCAGTACAGCATGCCGGGCAGCTGATCCGTCGGCCCAACGGCCAGCAGGAAGGTGATCAGGGCGCCCCAGCCGGAGGCCACCACGACCCCGGTGAGGAGCAGGCGGGTGGGCGTCCAGCTGCCGGTGCCGTGGGCCAGGCCGAAGACCAGTAGCGTGGACAGCAGCGCGCCGGCGAACGCCGAGCCCGAGACCACCGCCGCGCCCAGGCCGGCCAGCATCGCCCCGAGGGCGCCCACCGCGGCACCGCCGGAGACCCCGAGGACGTAGGGATCCGCCAGCGGATTACGGAGCAGGACCTGCATGAGGGCTCCGGCCGCGGCCAGCAGGCCGCCCACGGCAAATGCGGACAGTGCCCGCGGTGCACGCAGCTCGATCACGAGAGTGCGATGCAGGGGAGCGCCGTCACCGGTGAACACCGCCCACAACTCCGCCGGTCCGACCGGGACGCTGCCCACGGCCACGGCCACGCACACGGAGAGGGCGGCGAACACCGCCAGCAAGGCCAGCGGCAGCACTATGCGGCGCAGCCCGACCCGTCCCGCCGCGGCGCTGCGGGCGGACGACATGTTCTGCTCAGCGGCGCCCACGGACGACCTCCAGGTGCCGGCAGAGCGTCCGCGCGCCCTGGACCAGCCGCGGCGTCGGCCGCTGGATGCTGGACGGCGGTACGAAGAACAGGTTCCCCTGCCGCACGGCCTGCATGTGCTCGAACCGCCGCCATGCATCCAGCCAGCTCGCGTCCGCTTCCCCCATGCCCCCCGTGACGATGGCCTCCGGATCCCGGGCGAGCACGGATTCGCGGTCGACCCGGGGCGTCAGGCTGTCCAGGTCGCCGAAGACATTGACACCTCCGCAGAGGGCGGCCACCTGGCTGATCAGGTGCTCGTCGTTCACCGTCATCAGCGGATCCGGCCAGACCTGGTAGAACACGCGCACCGGGTCGCGATCGGCGTAACGGGCGCGGATCGACGCGATGGCATCGCGATACTCCGCCGCCGCGGCATTCGCCGCGCCGGCTGACCCGGCGAGACGTCCCAGGCGTTCCAGGGTTCTGGCCACGTCGTCCAGCGCCCGTGGCTCGGAGAGGTAGATCGGCTGGTCCAGCTGCCGCAGACGCTCGAGCTGCTCCGCCGGGTTGCCGCTGATCCAGCCCACCACGAGATCCGGGCGCCGTGCCAGCAGGGCCTCCATGTCCAGGCGCTTGTAGCTGCCGATCCGGGGGATGGTGCGCGCCTCCGGCGGGTAGTCGCTGTGGGTAACCGCGCCCACGATGCGGTCACCGGCGCCCGCGGCGAAAAGCAGCTCCGTGGCCCCCGGCGACAGGGACACGATGCGGCGGGCGGGCTGGTCGAGGCAGACCTCGCGCTCGGCGTCGTCGACGACGCACACCGACGCCGCCGCCGGGACGCCGGCGAGCGCAGGCCCCGCCAGCACCAGCAGCGCCGCGGCGGAGCGCAGCCAGCGGCGGATACGACGGCCGCACCTCACTGCTTGCCTCCGATCAGCACCATGCACCTCGTTCACCCATGCAAGCATCCGGTGGACGGAGCGCGCCACCGGCCTCATTCCGGCATCGCTGCCGGCCCCTGGCACTCTCCCGGCACGGGAAGCGTGGGGGCCTGGCACGCTCAGCGCACCCCGTAGCGGACGCTGACAAAGGCGCTGCGGCCGGCGTTGCGGTAGCCTCCGGCCGTTTCGTAGTCCTTGTCGAAGACGTTGTCGACGGTCAGGCGCGCCGACCAGTTGCGCGCAAAGGCCCAGCCGGCCCGGAGATTGACCAGGCCGTACCCGGACAGCCAGTCGTCGTTGGCGGCATCATCGTAGCGGCCGCCCTGGACGATGCCCGTGGCGCCGACGGTCACCGGGCCGAAGGCGCGGTCCACGTCCACGCGCAGGCTCCGCGTGGTCCGGCGACGCAGGCGGTTGCCCGTGTCCGTATCCCGCGGGTCGGTGAGCGACAGCGCCGAGCGCAGCTGCCACGGCCCCAGCTCGGCACCTGCGGCCAGCTC
This sequence comes from Aquisalimonas lutea, assembly GCF_030409225.1. Taxonomy (GTDB): domain Bacteria; phylum Pseudomonadota; class Gammaproteobacteria; order Nitrococcales; family Aquisalimonadaceae; genus Aquisalimonas; species Aquisalimonas lutea. Next base: position 809,407 of record NZ_JAUFPK010000001.1, on the reverse strand, counting down.
GGCACCATTGATGCGCGCCCGGTCCACGTTGGTGGGCCGGGTCACGCCGCCGGCATCCACCTCGTTCTGGATGAGGTCGTCGACATGGGTCTGGTACACGGCCACGTCCCAGAATGCGCGCCGGTACTGGCCGCGGAACCCGAGCTCCGCCGTCTGCGAGCGCTCCGGATCCAGGTCCGGGTTGCCCTCGAAGATGAAGCCGAAGCCGTAGTCGGTGTAGGGGAAGTACAGATCATTGAACGTCGGCGCCCGGAACGCGGTTCCGTAGCTCATGCGGATGCGGTGGTTGCGGTCCAGATCGTGGCCCATGGCCATGCCGCCGGTGACGTGCTCGCCGAACGCCTCGTTGTCGTCCATGCGCAGGCTGAGCTGGATGTCCGTGTCGCCGAAATCCAGCAGCGTCTGGCCGTACAGCGCGGCGTTGTCGCGCTGATCCTCCGTGAACGCCGTGGTGCTGTCCACGTCGTCGCGCAGGAAGTCGGCGCCCACGACGAGCTCGTGATCCCCGAAGAAGACGTGATTGTCCCAGCGCAGGTTGCGCGAGCGGGTGTCGAAGACCGAGCCGTCGGAGCTCTCCTGCTCGTCCCGGGCCTCGCTCACCTGCAGCTCGCCCACCCACCCGGTGGTGAGCGGGATCTGCGCGGTCAGGCCGGTGGCCTGGACCATGAAGTCCGTGTCGCCGCCGTCGTACTCCGTATTGCCCTGGGCGCGAAACCCCAGCAATCCCAGCTCCACGCCGCTGTCGAAGCGGTGCGTAACGCGGCCGATGCCGGCGCTGTTGCGAAAGCCCCGATCCTCGCCGTCCTCCTTGACCGGCTGCCCGTCGGTGGCGAAGTGGTTGCCGGCGAGGCTCCAGGACGTCCCGTCGCTGCTGCCGGCGAAACCGGCGCCGTATTCGTGGGCGTCGAACGAGCCGCCCCCGGCCCGGAGCCACCGCGAATCCCCCTCGCGGCCGTCCGGCGTGAACCCCTGCACGACGCCGCCCACCGCGTCGGCGCCGTAGAGGCTCGACCGCGGCCCCCGCACGATCTCCATGCGCTCGATGAGCTGCGGCGGAATGAACTGCCAGGGGGCGCCGCCGCTGGTGGCGGAGCGGATGCGGATGCCGTCGATGAGAAGCACGGTGGATTCGCTTCCGGTCCCGCGGGTGTAGACGCTGGTGGTCTTGCCGAAGGAGCCGTTGGTGGTCAGATCGATGCCGGGCTGGCCGCGAAGCACGTCGCTCAGCTCGCGCGGCTGCTGGCGCCGCAGCTGCTCGTCGTCGATGACCGTCACCGCGGACAGGCTGCTCTCCGCTGTCTCCGTGGACAGCGTGGGAGTGACGAGCACGGGATTGAGGCGGACACTGTCGCCGTCGTTCGCCTGGGCGACGAACGGCGCCATGCAGGCTGCCGCGACGGCTGCCCGGGCGGTATGTATGAAACGCATTGTCGTCCCCTTGCTGCCGTGCCACCCGCACGGACTTGCTGTGGTTATGGTCCGGGGCGCGTTGGGGGACGGTCAGGCGGGCGGATGGCGTGCACTCCTGCCGGCCTGTGCGTCGCCCTCCGCAACGCGCGGCAATCCCGGCAGGCCGGTCTACGGGCTGATGAGCGGAATGGGAGCCATTCCCGGGCGGCCGCCTTCCCGTGCTCGCGCACAGTGGCCTCGTGGCCGCCTTTGACTCAAACACCGTTGCGGGGGCAGCGTCGGAATAGGGCCTTGCGCCGCGGAGGGCGGGCCGGTACCGACTTCCCGTTTCATCCCGGGGGCAGTGGCAAACACCCCGGGACACCTGCCGAGAGGTCTGGCAACTTAGCAAGGGGGGCATGGGGAGTCAAACCGCGGGGCGGACGGGGATCGGCCATGGTGCCGTTGGGTCAGGCTTCGACGCGGCGTCCGGTGGAGGGGCTCTGGGAGGTCGCGACTGACGTCGCTCCTACGGCGGGGCCGCACCAGGTTGCAGGTTGTAGGAGCGGCTTCAGCCGCGACCTTCCAGGGCATCGCTCCGCCGGGGTGGTCGGGGCTGAAGCCCCTCCTACAGCACCCTACGAGAGCGCCCTCCTCCGCCGACTCCCGCCGTAGGAGCGACCTCAGTCGCGACCTCCCAGAGCATCGTCCAGGCGCGCCAGGCCCGCGCTGTCCGGCGGCAGCCCGAAGCGCAGGGCAGGCGGGTCCTGGAACCGCCGGACCAGGATCCCGCGCCGCGCCAGGCGCTCCTGTACCGCTGCCGCCTCGGCGTGGGGGCAATAGCGGAACAGCGCCGTGCCTCCCGCCGGCTCCAGCCCGTGCCGGACCAGAACCGTGTCCAGCTCGTCCGCGGCACGGGCCAGCCACCCGCGGGCTTCCGCCTGCCAGGCGGCATCCGCCAGCGCCCGCGCCATGATCCAGCGGGCCGGATGACTCACGGCCCAGGGACCCAGGCGCTCTCCCAGGGCACGGCAGAGGCCGTCCGGGCCGAACGCGAGCCCGCCCCGCAGCCCCGCCAGGCCGAAGAACTTGCCCACCGAGCGCAGCACCACCAGCCCGTCCGGCCCCGCGGACGGCACCAGGCTCCGTCCGGGGTCGGCATCCACGAAGGCCTCGTCCAGGACGAGCCAGCCGCCGCGGGCGGCCAGGGTCCGGTGCCAGGACCGAAGGCGCTCCGCGTCCACGACAAGCCCGGTGGGATTGTTGGGATGAATCCAGACCAGGACGTCCAGCTCGCCGATCCACCGGTCCACGTCGTCGTGGCCGACGGCGACCACCGTGTGGCCCGCCTGCCGCCACCACCAGGCGTGCTCGGCGTAGCCCGGCTCCGGCACCCCGACCCGGCCGGGACCACGCAGCCGGGGCAGCGCCTGGATGGCGGCCTGGGTGCCGGCCACGGGCAGGCACCCGGCCGTGTCCGGGGCACCCGACCATCGTCGCGCCACCGCGTCCAGGCCGTCGTCCGTCTCCGGCAGGCGCTGCCAGACGGACTCCGGCACGGCGGGTACCGGCCACGGCCGGGGGTTGATCCCGGTGGACAGGTCCAGCCAGTCGGCCCGGGGGATGCCGTACCGGGCCGCCGCCCGGTTCAGCCGGCCGCCGTGGTCAGGGACCATGCAACGCCTCCTGCAAGAATGAGTACCAGCCACAGCACCACGGCCCGGCGGACCAGCGCAACGGCGGCCGCGATGGTATGCGCCCCGGGCGCCGCTCCTTCACCGAGACGGGGCCGCTGACGCCAGCCGCCCGGGTAGGGCGCCGGGCCGCCCAGGGCGACGCCCAGGGCACCCGCGCCGGCGGCCATGACGGGCCCGGCGTTGGGGCTGGACCACCCGGCCGCCTGCGCCCGCCAGCAACGCAGCGCGGCGCCGGAGCGTCCCGCCAGGGCATAGCTCAGCGCCGTCAGCCGTGCGGGCGCCCAGTTGAGGGCGTCATCCAGGCGGGCCGCCACGCGCCCGAAGCGGTCGAACCGCGGCGTGTGATACCCCCACATGGCGTCCAGCGTGTTCACCAGCCGATGCAGCACCACCCCGGGCAGCCCGGCGAGCACGTACCAGAACAGGCTGGCGAAGACCGCGTCGGCGCCGTTCTCCAGGACCGACTCCACGGCGGCCCCGGCAACCCCGGCCTCGTCCAGCCGCTCGGCATCCCGGCTGACCAGCGCGGCGACGCCGCGCCGCGCCCCGGCGAGATCGCCGGCGGCCAGCGGCAGCGCCACCGCGCGGGCGTGCTCGCCCAGGCTGCGCAGGCCCACGGCCAGGTACAGCACCACCGCGTCCAGCACCAGCAGTGGCAGGACAGGCAGCGTCGCGGCGGCCCAGACGGCCGCCGCCACGGGCGGCGCCAGCAGCAGGCCGGCCGCCAGCGCACCGGTCGCGACCCCGGCGTCGGAGCCCGCATTGAGCCTGCGCTCCAGCCAGGCGGCCAGGCTACCGAAGGCCACCAGCGGGTGGCCGCGGCGGGGCTCGCCCGCCAGGGCGTCCAGCGTCAGGGCCGCGATACATGCCAGGGCCGTGTGCATGGACAGGGACCAGCCTCCAGAGCGACGCCGGCAGGGCGGCCGGAAACGCGACAGTCTACCCGCTCCTGCAGGCAAGACGAACCGCCGTGGCACGACTTGACAGTCGCCGGTGGCGGACCGACCATCAAGCGCCCTGCAGTCACAGGAACCTGTACCCATGACGGCGGAGCCCCCCTGGAACGCCCCCATTCCCGCACCGGACGCGGCCGTGGCGGAAGCCGCCCGGGCGCACCAGCGGCGGCTCACCAAGCCCCCCGGCTCCCTCGGGCGGCTGGAGGATCTGGCCGTCCGCCTCGCCGCCCAGCAGGGAACCGTCGCGCCGGCGGCGGAGCGCGTGGCGATCGTGGTCTTCGCCGCCGACCACGGGGTCTGCGACGAGGGCGTGTCGGCGTTCCCCCGGACCGTTACCGCACAAATGGTGGCGAACTTCGCCCACGGCGGCGCTGCCGTCAGCGTCCTGGCGCGGGCGCTGGATGCCGGCCTGGAGGTGGTCAATGTCGGCACGGCGGAGCCGACCCCGCCGGTGGCCGGCGTGGTGGATGCCATGGTGGCCCGGGGCACGCGCAACCTGGCGCGGGAGCCGGCGATGACCCCGGCGGAACGGGATGCCGCCCTGCGCGTCGGCGACGACGCCGCCGGGCGTGCCGCCGACAGCGGTGCGGAGCTGTTCGTCGGCGGCGACATGGGCATCGGCAACACCACCAGCGCGGCGGCCCTGGCCTGCGCCCTGCTCGAGGAGACACCCGAGACGCTGGTCGGCCGGGGGACCGGCGTCGATGATGCCGGCCTGGAGCGCAAGCGCGAGGCCGTCGCCCGCGGTCTCGCCCGGCACGGGACCGGGACGGAGCCCCTGGCCGTGCTGGCCTCCCTGGGCGGGCTGGAGATCGCGGCGCTCACCGGGGCCATCCTGGGCGCGGCGCGGCGCCGCATGCCGGTGCTGGTGGACGGCTTCATCGTCTCCGTGGCGGCTCTCGTCGCCGTCCGCCATGCACCGGCGGCAGCGCACTGGCTGCACTTCGCCCACCGCTCCGCCGAGGCCGGCCACGACACGGTCCTGGCGGCCCTGGAGGCGGCGCCGTTGCTGGATCTCGGCATGCGCCTGGGCGAGGGCAGCGGTGCGGCAATGGCGGTGCCGCTGCTGCGCTCGGCCTGCCGGGTGCACAATGACATGGCCACGTTCGAGTCCGCAGGCGTGAGCGATGGCGGCTGAGGACGCACGCTCCACCCGGGTGGACCTGCTGCGCCACGGCCAGCCCGAGGGCGGCCAGCTCTATCGCGGCCACCGGGACGACCCCCTGAGCCATCTCGGCTGGGAGCAGATGCGCGCGGCCACCGGGGCCGACGAGGCGTGGGATATGGTCATCACCTCCCCGCTGCTGCGCTGCCGGGCCTTCGCCCAGGCCCTGGCCGACGAGCGGGGCCTTCCCCTGCACGTGGAAGCGGCGTTCAAGGAGATCTCCTTCGGTCGCTGGGAAGGCCTGAAGACCGAGGAGATCCTCGCCCGGGACGGCGACCGGCTGGCCGCGTTCTGGTCCGACGGCGACCGCTATCCGCCACCCGGCGGCGAACGGCTCAGCGCCTTCCACGCCCGGGTCCGGGAGGGCTGGCTGCGGTGGCGCGCGGCGCTGGGCGGCCAGCGCGTCCTCGTGGTCACCCACGGCGGCGTCATCCGCATGCTGGTCGCCTGCGTCCTGGACGTTCCCCCGGCGCGTGTCATGGCCGGGCTTCACGTGCCCTACGCCTGCCGCAGCCGCATCCGGCTGGACCATACCGAGCACGGCCTGCTGAGCTGCCTCATGGCCCACGGGGTGCCCGACTGATGCTGCGCGGGCTCCTGTTGGCCACGGCGTTTCTCACCCGCATCCCCGTACGGCTGCCCGCCGGCACCGGCGACGCCGATCAGGGCATGGCCATCGCCCTGTACCCCGCGGTGGGGCTGGCCCTGGGCGCCTGTGTCGCGGCGCTGGGGGCGGCGCTCGCCGGCCTGGGCACACCCTCGCTCGTGGCCGCGGTGGTGCTGGTGGCCGCGTTCACCGCGGTCACCGGCGGGCTGCATCTGGACGGCCTGGCCGACACGGCCGACGCCTGGCTGGGCGGCCACGGCGACCGGGAACGCATGCTGGCGATCATGAAGGATCCGGCCTGCGGCCCGGCCGGGGTCATGGTTATCGTCCTGGCGCTGGCGGCCAAGATCGCGTCCGCGGCCGCGCTGCTGGACACCGGCGCCGGCTGGGCCGTCCTGGCGCTTGCGCCCATGCTGGCGCGCACGGCCTGTGCGTGGCTGTTTCCCCTGCTCGCCTACGTGCGTCCGGGCGGGCTCGGGGAAGCGGGGGCGGAACACCTGCGCACCGGCTCCCTGGCGGCCACCAGCGGCCTTGCGCTGCTACTGGCGCTGGTAGCCGGTGGTACGGCAGGGGCCGTCATGGCGGGGGTGGCTGCGGGTGTGCTGGTGCTCGGAGTGGCCTGGATGCGCCGCACGCTGGGCGGTTTCACCGGGGATACGGCGGGCGCGCTGCTGGAGTGCACCGAGGTCGCGGCCCTTGTCGCCGGTGCGACGGTGCTGGGCCCGTAGTCGCCTGGAGCGCGCCGTTGACTGCGGCGGCGGCACGCCGGGGGTCAGCTCTCCGGCAAGCGCCCCTTGAGCACCCAGGGCAGGCCGGCGACGGTGAACACCACGGTATCGCAGCGCGCGGCCAGGGCCTGGTTGAGCCGGCCCAGCTCGTCGGCGAAGCGCCGCGTCAGGGCCTCCATGCCGATGCCCCCGAGACCGACCTCGTTGCTGACCATGACGACACGGCCGGGATACGCCTCCAGGGCCGCCAGGAACGCCGTGCGCTCCCGGGCGAGGCGATCCTCGCCGGCGGCGAGGAGGTTGCTCAGCCACAGGGTCATGCAGTCCACCAGCAGTGCGGGCGCCGCCGGCGCCCGCGCGTGCAGCACGCCCGCCAGTTCCAGGGGCTCCTCCGCCAGGGCCCAGTCGGCCGGGCGCCGCGCCTGGTGGTCGCGAATGCGTGCCGCCATCTCGTCGTCGCCCGCCGTCGCCGTGGCGACGTAGCATACCGGTGCGCCGGAAGCGGCCACCAGGCGCTCCGCCAGGGCGCTCTTGCCGGAGCGCACGCCTCCGAGGACAAGTCCGTGCTCCATGGCGCGGCATGATAGCAGGTTCGGGAACGCGTCCCGCCGGTGGGCGGTGCGGCTGCAAAAAGAAGGCCCGGCGCAGGCGCCGGGCCGGGTCGTCGTCCGCTGACGGTGGGAGTCGTTACAGGTCCAGGGCGTCGCGGATCACCGTCACGGCGTCCTGCTCGCCATCGGCGGTGGTCACCCCCGCGAGCCAGCGCTCGACCAGCTCGGGCTTGTCCCGCATCAGGGCGCGGCCCGCCTCGGCGTAGCCCATTTCTTCCTCGGTCACGTAGCCCTGGCCGATGCTCTGCTCTTCCACGGAGATCTTGAACTGCTCCAGCAGCCGGCCCACGTTCCGGCACCGGTCGGTGTAGCCGCTGGTGGCCACCGTGTAGACCGTGGCACCACCCTGGTTGGGGCCGAAGTAGTCCGCGCCGCCGTCCAGGTACGCCATGTCGTAGTTGGTGTTCATCGGATGGGGCGCCCAGCCCAGAAAGACCACCCATTCCTCGCGGTCGGTGGCCCGGTCCACCTGGGTGAGCATGCCGGCCTCGGAGGACTCCATGAGCTCCCAGTCACCCAGGCCGTAGGCGTCGTCCTCGATCATGTCCAGGATCATCTGGTTGCCGTCATTGCCCGCCTCGATGCCGTAGAAGCGGCCGTTGAAGCGCTCCTTGTGCTCGTCGAGGTCCTCGAAGTGGGTCACGCCGGCGTCGTGGACGTACTGCGGCACCGCCAGGGTGTACTTGGCGCCTTCCAGGTTGGCGGTCACCTGCTCCATGTCCCCGGACTCCAGGTGCGGCTCCACCATGCTCTTCTGGGTGGGCAGCCACAGGCCCAGGAAGATATCCCGCTCGCCGCTGGAGACCGCCTGGAAGGCGATGGGGACCGAGGCCGTGGTGACGTTGGTCTCGTAGCCGAGCTCGTCGAGCATCCAGGCCATGGTCTGCGTCTTGACCGTCACCCCGGTCCAGCTGACGTTGGCGAAACCGACCTGGCGGCACTCCTCCGGTGCCGCCGCGTTCGCGCCGGCCGTTGCCGCGCCCAGGGTCAGTGCCGCCGCAATTCCGAGCATACCGTGTTTCATTGTCTTGTTACCTCCCCACATGCGCTGCCGTATCACGGGCGCGTGTGTTCGTGGAATGGGACATGAGGCGGCTGGACCGCCCGCTGCCACCATCAACTTTAATTGAATAATCAATCAATATCAAATAGAATGGCGGGCAGGTCATCGGGCAAGCCAGGCACAAGGAGCAGGCGGTCATGCCGAAACGCGGAATGGAGCCCATCCGGCAGATGCAGTTCATCGAGGCCACCGTGCAGATCATCCACGAGGAAGGACTGCACGGGACCACGCTGTCCCGCGTGGCCCGGCGGGCCGGGGCCTCGCCGGGGCTGGTGGCGCACTACTTCGGCGACAAGTCCGGCCTGCTGCACGCGACGTTCCGGCACCTGGCGCGTGCCCTGGGCACGGAATTCCGCGACCGGCTCATCGGCATTCGCGAGCCCCGGGCCCGGCTCATGGCGGTGATCGACGCCAACTTCGCCGAATCCCAGTCCAGCCCGGCGGTGGTGAGCGCCTGGCTGGCATTCTGGGGGCAGGTCAATCACCGGCCGGAGCTGGCCCGCGTACAGCGCGTGGTGACCGGCCGGCTGAAGAGCAACCTGCTCTACAGCCTCAGGGAGCTGGCGGATGCCGAAGCGGCCGAGCGCATCGCCTCGGGCCTGGCGGTCATGATCGACGGGCTGTGGCTGCGCGCCATGCTGCGCACCGGCGGCCTGAACGTCGCCGAGGCCCGGAGCATGGCCCGCGACTACCTCACGGCGCACCTGCTAGCACATCAATCGGAGATGATGAATGCCTGAATTCAGTGATCGCCTGCTGTGGATCAACGGCGCCCCGGTGGACGCCGTCGCCGGCGAGCGCTTCCCGACCCGGAACCCGGCCACCGGGGAGGTCCTTGCCGAGATGGCGCTCGCGGGGGCCGAGGACGTCGACCGCGCCGTCGCCGCGGCACAGGAAGGCCAGCGCCACTGGGCGGCCATGAGCGGCACCGCCCGCGGGCGGGTCCTGCAGCGCACCGCCGAGCTGCTGCGCACGCACCGCCAGGAGCTGGCGGAACTGGAGTGCCTGGACGGCGGCAAGCCCATCGCCGAGACGCCGGAAGCGGACGTGGACTCGGGCGCCGACTGCCTGGAGTACTTCGCCGGCCAGGCCTCGTCGCTGCAGGGGGAATACCAGGAGGTCGACGGCGGATTCTTCTACACCCGGCCGGAACCCCTGGGCGTCTGCGCCGGGATCGGCGCCTGGAACTACCCGCTGCAGATCGCCTGCTGGAAGTCCGCCCCGGCCCTCGCCGCCGGTAACGCCATGATCTTCAAGCCGGCCGAGCTCACGCCCCTGTCGGCCATGCGCCTGGCGGAGCTCTTCAAGGAGGCCGGGCTGCCCGACGGCGTCTTCAACGTCGTGCACGGCTTCGCGGAAACGGGCCGGGCGCTGGTGCGCCATCCGGGGGTGGCCAAGGTGTCCCTCACCGGCGAGGCCGGCACCGGCAAGGCCGTCATGCGGGACGCCGCCGATACCCTCAAGGCCGTCACCATGGAGCTCGGCGGCAAGTCGCCGCTCATCGTCTGGGACGACGCCGCCCTCGACGACGCCGTCTCGGGCGCGCTGCTGGGCAACTTCTACACCCAGGGCGAGATCTGCACCAACGGCACGCGGGTGTTCGTCCACGAGGACGTTCTGGAGGACTTCCTGGAGCGCCTGCGCGTACGCACCGGCCGGCTGAAGATCGGCAACCCCATCGAGCCGGACACCGACGTGGGCGCCATGATCTCGCCGGAGCACGGCGAGCACGTCCTCGTCTACATCGAGCGCGGCCGCAGCGAGGGTGCGCGGCTCGTCGCCGGCGGCGGGCGCGTGGAGGTGCCCGGCTGCGAGGGGGGCTGCTTCGTCGCCCCGACCATTTTCGCCGACTGCCGCGACGACATGACCATCGTGCGCGAGGAGATCTTCGGCCCCGTGATGTCCGTGCTGTCCTTCCGCGACGAGGACGAGGTGATCCGCCGGGCCAATGCCACCGACTACGGGCTCGCCGCAGGGGTGTTCACCCGTGATCTCAACCGTGCGCACCGTGTGGTGGCGGCGCTGGATGCCGGGACCTGCTGGATCAACCACTACAATCTCACGCCCATCGAGATGCCCTTCGGCGGCGTCAAGCACTCCGGCATCGGCCGCGAGAACAGCCGCCACGCGCTCACTCACTATACCCGGCTGAAGAGCGTGTTCGTGGCCTCCGGCGGCGTCGACGCCCCCTACTGAACCACCTTCCAGCGGTGCGCGGCCTCCGGGCCGTGGCGCCCCGGCAAGCGGAGCCCCCATGGCGAACGAGGAACGCTTCGACTACATCATCGTCGGCGCCGGTTCCGCCGGCGCCGTGCTGGCGCACCGGCTCACGGAAGACCCGGACGTATCGGTCCTGCTGCTGGAGGCGGGCCCCATGGACCGGAGCCTGTTCATCCACATGCCCTCGGCGTTCGCCTACCCGCTGGCGAACGACAAGTACAACTGGTACTACCACAGCGAGCCCGACCCGCACATGGACAACCGCGCCATGTACTGCCCGCGCGGCCGCGTCCTCGGCGGCTCCAGCTCCATCAACGGCATGGCCTACGTCCGCGGCCACGCGCTGGACTACGAGAACTGGGCGCGGGACTTCGGCCTGGACGACTGGCAGTACAGGCACTGCCTGCCGTACTTCCGCAAGGCGGAGGATTTCGACCAGGGCGGCAACGCCTACCACGGGGCCGGCGGTCCGCTGCACGTCACCACCGGCGCCATGGAGAACCCGCTCTACGGCGCCTTCGTGGAGGCCGGCGTGGCGGCCGGCTACCCGCACACCGACGACATGAACGGCTACCGGCAGGAAGGCTTCGGCCCCATGTTCCGGACCACCAAGGACGGCTGGCGCTGGAGCACCGCCAACGGCTACCTGCGGCCGGTGATGAAGCGGCCCAACCTCACCGTGCGCACGCGCACCTTCACCCGCCGCATTCTCATGGCCGGCACCCGCGCCATCGGCGTGGTGGTGGAGCAGGACGGCGCCAGCGCCAACATCCACGCCGAGCGGGAGGTACTGCTGTGCGCCGGGGCCATCAACTCGCCGCAAATTCTCATGCTCTCCGGCATCGGCCCGGCGGACCATCTGCGCGAGCACGGCATCGGCGTGGCCGCCGACCGCCCGGGCGTGGGACGGAACCTCCAGGACCACCTGGAGATCTACGTCCAGTACGCCTGCCGGCGGCCGGTGACCCTCTACAGCGCCATGAAGCCGTGGAACAAGGCCCTGATCGGGGCGGAGTGGCTGCTCCGGCGCTCCGGACTCGGCGCGACCAACCACTTCGAGTCGGGCGGGTTCATCCGCAGCGACGCCGGCGTGGAGCACCCGAACCTGCAGTATCACTTCCTGCCCATGGCCATTACCTACGACGGCGCCGCCACCCAGGACCGCCACGGCTTCCAGGCCCACGTGGGCCCCATGCGGCCGGACAGCCGCGGCTCGGTGACGCTGGACAGCGCCGACCCGCATCAGGCCCCGCGCATCCTGTTCAACTACATGAGCACGGACCGGGACCGCCACGAGATGCGCCAGGCCATCCGGCTCACCCGCGAGATCATGGCCCAGGCCCCCATGGACGACTTCCGCGCCGAGGAGCTGGCACCGGGCGGTGCCGCCACCAGCGATGCGGACCTCGACGCCTTCGTGCGCCAGCACGGTGAAAGCGCTTACCACCCCTCCTGCACCTGCCGCATGGGCCGGGCCGACGACCCGGACGCGGTGGTGGACAGCCAGGGTCGGGTTCACGGTGTCGAGGGGCTGCGGGTGGTGGATGCCTCCATCATGCCCCGCATCGCCAGCGGCAACCTGAACGCACCCACCATCATGATGGCGGAAAAGATCGCGGACGTCGTCCGCGGCCGGGAGCCGCTGGTGGAGGACCAGCCCTGGCACACGCCGGCCGACTGGCGACAGCGCCAGCGCGAAGGCGAGCCGGAACGCCCGCTCCAGGAGTGACGGACCCGGCGCGGCCGGGGCACGAGACCCCGGCCCGCGGGCGGGGGGCGTCAGAACATGAACCGGGCGCCGGCGAGCAGGCCGGGATCACCGTCGAACAGGTCCACGGAGCCGCTGAGGGCCAGGTCGCTGCGCACGTAGTACGTGGCCGTCCCCCGCAGGCCCCAGTAGTCCGCATCCCCGGTCACGGCCCGGAGCTCGCCGCTGACTTCCAGGTCATCGTTGACCATGTGCCGGATCCCGCCCCGCAGCCCGATGCTGGTGTCATCGCCGCCCGGATCGTAGTCCTGGTACTCGATGGTGGCACCGGCCCAGGCATCCGTTCTGGTATCGATGGGCAGGCGCAGCGCGCCGCCGCCGTGAAACGTGGTGTAGTCCACGTCATCGGTGAGGTACTGGAAGCCGCCCAGCAGGAAGAAATCCTGGTTCAGCGCATAGCGCCCCTCGGCATCCAGCCCGACATAGCTCTGGTCCCCGGGATCGGCGTCCGGATACACCGCCCAGCCGCCCTGGACGTAGTCGTAGCTGAATTCCTGTGCGCCCGCGGCGGCCGGAACGGCCAGGCCGGCCAGGACGGCGGTGTACAGCGTCTTCTTGAGCATCGGTGTTCTCCTTCGTTGCGTGGCCCTTGCGCCGCGTACACGCCGGGTCGCCCTGTGGCTGCGGCGCGTCCGCTCCCGGCGGAGGCAACAAGAGTACCGGAAGTCGGTGGGGCGTGACCAAGCGTGGTCGCCCGGCGACAGGCCGGGACGATGGAGCCGCCGCCGTCTTTCCCAATGCACTGACGAAAGGCGAATTTTTCTCTCCCCGCAGCCCTTGAAAACGAACGCGTCGCCCCTATCTACAGGAATGCCCGGGAAGGCCAGGCCCGCAAGGTTCCACAGCGCCGGCCGACGGGCGAGATAAGGAACAAGGTCAAAGGTAACGGGTCGGTTAACGGAGGTGATGGGCCATGTTCGGTGATCTGGCACGCTTCGATGTTCCGGTATTCAACGAGCTGAGCCGCGCGCTGCGGCTGATGGACGAGGCGTTCGGCGATTTCGGCTCCGCGGATCTGCGCTCGGCGCCGCGGGGGACGTTCCCCTACGTCAACGTGGGCGAGACGGAAGACGCGGTCAACGTCTACGTCTTCGCACCCGGCCTGAGCAAGGATGACCTGGAGCTGACCATCGAGAACAACACGCTGTTCCTCGCGGGCAAGCGGCAGCCGGCGTCGGACGCGGAGGGACGGACGTACTACCGGCGCGAGCGCTTCGCTGGTGAATTCAACCGCGCGATCCGCCTGCCCGAGGGTATCGACGCCGACAAGGTGCAGGCGCAGATGCAGGACGGTGTGCTGAACATCCGGTTGGAGAAGGCAGCCGAGCAGCGTCCGCGCCGGATCGAGATCAAGGCGGCTTGAACAACCAGGGGAGGTGATGGCCATGACGGAGATGCAGAGGACCAGCAATCAGGAGCTGAACCGGCAGCAGGACCAGGTGCTGCAGCAGTCCGAGCCGCAGAGCACCGAGCGCAGCCTGGTGCCGCCGGTGGAGATCTACGAGGAGGACGACGCGCTGTACGTGGTCGCGGATATGCCCGGCGTCACCAAGGACACACTGGACGTGGAAGTGGGCAACCAGGTGCTGGAGATCGAGGGACGGATCACCGTGGACATGCCCGAGAACGTAACGCCGATGTTCGCGGAGATCCGCGCCAGCCGGTATGCGCGCCGGTTCACGCTGGGTGACGACGTCGACGCCAGCGGCGCGGAGGCGACCATCCGCGACGGCGTGCTGACGGTGAAGCTGCCCAAGCAGGACAGCCACCGGCGGCGGCGCATCGACATCCAGGCTGCCTGACGGCAGCACCGGGAGCACCACACGACGGGGCGCCCGATGGCGCCCCGTTCTTGCTGGCTACCGGTGCTTGCCCGGCACCCAGAGCACGTCGCCCTCGGCGCCGGCGTTGACGTAGCGGGCGCTGACGAAGAGGTAGTCCGACAGCCGGTTCATGTAACGAACCGCGGCGGGATTGATGGCCTCGAGCCCGGCCAGCTCCGCGATCTCGCGCTCGGCGCGGCGCACGATGGTCCGTGCCATGTGCAGGGCCGCGGCACCGCTGTCGCCGCCGGGCAGGATGAACGAGCGCAGCGGCGGCAGGGATTCATTCAGCGCGTCCATGCGCTCCTCCAGCCAGGTCACCTGCGCGTCGACGACGCGCAGCGCCGTCTTCTCCGCCTCGGCATCGCCCTCCGGCGTGCACAGGTCTGCACCGACATCGAAGAGGTCGTTCTGGATGCGGCGGATGTCGTCGTGGATCTCGCCCTGGAGCGACGTGCACGCCACCCCCAGGGCGGCATTGGCCTCGTCCACGTCGCCGTAGGCGACCACCCGCGGCGAGTGCTTCTCCACGCGGCTGCCGTCGCCCAGCATGGTGGTGCCGGCGTCGCCGGTGCGCGTATAGACCTTCGTTATGCGAACCATCGATCGGCTCCTGGGTCGGTGGAGGACGGCCCCCTGCGGAGGCCGTCACCGTACCACGGTCAGATGACGGGGGTCTCCCGGTACGTGCCCCAGTGGGCGCGCAGGGCCTCCACGATCTCGCCCATGGAGGCGCCCGCCTTCACCAGCGCGATGGTCACCGGCATGATGTTCTCGGATTCGTCCTCGGCCAGCCGGTCGAGCTCGCCGAACAGCCGCTTGATCTCGCCGCTGTCGCGCTCGTTCTTGACCTGCTCGAGGCGCTCGATCTGCCGGGTCTCGGTTTCCGGGTCGTGGGGATGGATCTCCACGTCGGCGTAGTCTTCTTCCTCCTGGAAGCAGTTGACGCCGATTACCGGCCGGTCGCCGGAGGCCTTGCGCAGGGCGAAGTCGTAGGCCGAGTCGGCGATGCCCTTCTGGAACCAGCCGTCCTCGATGGCCTTGACGCAGCCGCCCATGTCGTCGACCTCCGCCAGCGTGTCCCACACGGCCTGCTCGATCTCGTCGGTGAGCTTCTCCACGTAGTAGGAGCCGCCCACCGGGTCGATGACGTCCGGCACGTTGGTCTCGTGGGCGATGATCTGCTGGGTGCGCAGGGCGATCTTCATCGCCTCCTCGGTGGGAATGGCGAAGGCCTCGTCCATGCCGTTGGTGTGCAGGGACTGGGCGCCGCCCAGCACCGCCGACAGCGCCTGGAACGCGGTGCGCACGATGTTGATCTTGTACTGCGGCTTGGTCAGCGTCGCCGCCGCCGTCTGGGCGTGAAAGCGCAGGCGGCACGACTCCGGCTTCTGCGCGCCGAAGCGCTCGGCCATGATGCGCGCATAGCACCGGCGGGCGGCGCGGAACTTGGCGATCTCCTCGAAGAAGTCCGCCTGGCTGACGAAGAAGAACGACAGCCGCGGGGCGAAATCGTCCACGGTGACGCCGGCCTTCAGGGCCTCCTCGACGTACTGCACGGTGGTGGCCATGGTGTAGGCCACTTCCTGGGTGGCGGTCGCTCCGGCCTCGGAGATGTGGTAGCCGGAGATGTTGATGGGATTGTAGCGGCGC
The DNA here is from genome assembly GCF_030409225.1 of Aquisalimonas lutea. Lineage (GTDB taxonomy): Bacteria > Pseudomonadota > Gammaproteobacteria > Nitrococcales > Aquisalimonadaceae > Aquisalimonas > Aquisalimonas lutea. The sequence continues at coordinate 793,727 of NZ_JAUFPK010000001.1, read as the reverse complement.
ATGTTGCGCGCCCCGAAGGCGATGCAGTCGCGCACCAGGCGCAGGGACGGCCGCACCGGGTAGATCCATTCCTTCTGGGCGATGTACTCCTTGAGGATGTCGTTCTGGATGGTCCCGGAGAGGTCATTGAGATCGTAGCCGCGTTTCTCGGCCAGGGCGATGTACATGGCGTACAGGATCCAGGCCGAGGGGTTGATGGTCATGGACACGGAGATCTTGGTCAGGTCGATGCCGTCGAACAGCCGTTCCATGTCGGCCAGGGTATCGATGGCCACGCCCTCGCGTCCGACCTCGCCCTCGCTCATGGGGTTGTCGGAGTCGAAGCCCATGAGCGTGGGCATGTCGAAGTCGATGGACAGCCCCGTCTGGCCCTGGTCGAGCAGGTACTTGAAGCGCCGGTTGGTCTCGTCGGCCGTGCCGAAGCCGGCGATCTGCCGCATGGTCCAGTTGCGGCCCCGGTACATGGTGGGATAGGGGCCCCGCGTGAACGGGTACTGGCCCGGGAAGCCGATCCGGTCGTAGTCCTGATCGGCGTTGTGCAGGGGCGTGTAGACGCGGTCCACCGGCAGGCCGGAGCCGGTGCGGTACTCGCTCTTGGCCTCGGGAGCGCGCTCGAGGAAGCTGTTGAGCTCGTTGTTCTCCCACTGCTCGAAGCGCTCGCCGATCGCCGTGAGGCTGTCGGCGTTGAAAAGCTTATGCTTGCTCATGGCTGATGTTCTCCCTCAATGCGCTGAGTAGGGCGACGGCCGCGGCGTAGGGGTCGGTCCGGCGACCGGTGACCCGCTCCAGCAGGTCGTCGAACTGGCCGTGCCGGCGGCGCTCGAAATCCTCGCGAACGATTTCCTCGGCGATCTTGATGATGCGGTTGCCGGCGATCTGCCGGCGCCGCTGCTCGATCTCGCCGGTGGACGCCAGGTGCTCGCGGTGCCGGTCGATGGCGCCCAGCAGATCGTCGATACCGCTCTTGGGCTCCACCGAGGTGGCAATGACCGGGCACCGCCAGATGTCGGCGCCGGGCTGCAGGTCCATGGACAGCATGCCCTTGAGCTCGGTGACCGTGCGGTTGGCATCGGGCCGGTCGGCCTTGCTCACCACGTGGATGTCCGCGATCTCCAGCACGCCGGCCTTGATGGCCTGGATGTCGTCGCCGAGCCCCGGGGCCGAGACCACCACCGTGGTGTGGCCGGCCTTGACGATGTCCACCTCGTCCTGGCCGACCCCCACCGTCTCGATGAGGATGACGTCGTAGCCGCCGGCGTCGAGGATGTCCACGGCGTCGAGGCTGGCCCGGGCCAGCCCGCCCAGGGTGCCCCGGGTGGCCATGCTGCGGATGAAGGCGCCGGCGTCGGCGGCCAGCTCCGACATGCGCACCCGGTCGCCGAGGATGGAGCCCCCGGAGTAGGGGCTGGACGGGTCGATGGCGATGACACCGACGGTGCGCCCGGAGGCGCGGATGTCCTGGGCGAGCTTCTGCACCAGGGTGGACTTGCCCGAGCCCGGCACGCCGGTGATGCCGACCACGTGGGCGCGGCCGGAATGCCGGTAGAGCTCGGCCAGGGCGGGCCGGCACTCGTCGTCGCCCGCCTCGGCGCGGGAGATCAGGCGCGCCATGGCCCGGCGGTTGCCGGCGCGCGCCTGCGGGACCAGTTCCAGGGAAGGAGTCGGCTTGGGCACGGGTCAACCTCCCTTCTGGTTCTGGAGGGACGTGAACAGCTCGCGGTCGTCGACCACGCGCTGGGCCTTGAAGTCCGTCCGCGGAAAGGTGCCCGGCGCCACCACGTCCATTTTCACGCGCAGCCCCAGGGTGCGCTGGAGGTCGGCGGACGCCCGCTGCCGCAGGATCTCGAAGCCTTCCTCGCCCTGCTGCGCCAGGGGCTCGCTGGCCTCCACCTGGATGACCAGCTCGTCCATGGTGCCCTCGCGGGTGATGACGATGCGGTGCTCGCCGCCGTAGCCGGCCACCTCGTTGAGAACGGCGTGAATCTCGGACGGGTACACGTTCTCGCCGCGGACCTGGATCATGTCGTCGATGCGGCCATAGATGCCGCGGGGGAGGACGGGATAGGTGCGCCCGCAGGCGCTCGGCCCCTCGACCCAGTGGGTCAGGTCCCCGGAGAACAGGCGGATCATGGGCTGGGAGGTGCGCTCCAGGTTGGTGTAGATCGGGGTGCCCTGCTGGCCGTAGGGCACGCGCCGGAGCGTGTCGGGGTCGGCCACCTCTGTGTAGACAATGTCCTGCCACAGCAGCATGCCCTCGCTTTCCGCCGAGCCGGCGGCGTTCATCCAGGGCGTGACCTCGGCCATGGTGCCGCTATCCACCACCCGGGCGCCGAACTCGTCGCGGATGCGGTCGCGGATGCCCGGCACCGAGGCCCCCGGCTCGCCGGAGAAGAACATGACCTTGAGGCCGAACTCGCGCGGATCGATGCCCTCCTCGCGGGCGATCTCCGCGAGGCGCAGTGCGTAGGACGGCGTGGCGTAGAAGCCGGCGGGCTTCATGATCTGCAGCCACTGGATGGCCCGGGAGGTCATGCCCGGCGCGCCGGCGCCGAACGGGAAGGCCTTGCAGCCCAGGCGCTCGGCCCCGGCCAGCGCGCCCCAGGAGCCCATGTACAGGCTGAAGATCGCGGCGATGAACACCGTGTCCCCGGGCCGCAGGCCCATAGCCCACATGATGCGGGCGTGATTGTTGGCGATGGTGTTCCAGTCGCGGCGGCCGATGCCGAACGCCGTGGGGCGCCCGGTGGTGCCGGACGTACCGTGGATGTGATGGATCTCGCTCTCCGGTATGCAGAGGTAGTCACCGAAGGGCGGGCTGCTGGCCTGGGACGCCCGGATGTCCTGCTTGGTGATCACGGGGACCTTCTCGAAGTCCGCCAGGGTCTTGATGTCCCCCGGCTCCAGCCCCGCCTCGGACCATTTTCTGCGGTACATGGGCGCGTTGTCCCAGGCGTACTGCATGACCTCCCGGATGCGCCCGAGGATCAGCTGCTCGCGCTCGGCCGGATCCATGGTCTCCCGCTGCGGGAACCAGTAGCGGCTGTCGCGGTTCGGGAAGTACGCGGAATCGTAGTCCGGCGGGAATCGCCATTGCTCTGCCATGTCTCCTCCAGTACGGCTCATGGCGCCGGCGGGCACCACGGTTATTGTTTTGCGGCCGGCACGCCGGCTGGTCATCAGCGCTCGCCGCGGGCCTCGACCAGCGCGCGGAAGCTGCTGACGATCTCGTCCGGCGGGGTGTCCTGGAGGAGAATCTTCTGGACGCCGAGCTCGTGGAGCTTGTCGATGTCCTCGTCGGGGATCACGCCGCCGGCGGTGACGATGATGTCGTCGGCGGATTCCTCGCGGAGCCTGGCCATGATCTTGGGGATCACGGTCATGTGGGCGCCGGAGAGGATGCTCACGCCGAGGATGTCCACGTCCTCCTGCATGGCGGCGGTGGCGACCTCTTCGGGGGTGCGGTGCAGGCCGGAATAGATCACGTCCATGCCGGCGTCCCGCAGGGCCCGGGCGACGATCTTCACGCCGCGGTCATGGCCGTCGAGCCCGACCTTGGCCAGCAACACGCGGATGGAACGATTGTCGTCGTTCATTTGCTTCTCCTCCTGGTGGTAGAGCCCGATGGCGGGCCTTATCCGGTACGTTTGTTGACGGCGGTGTCCTCTGCCAGCTGCTGCTGGAGCCAGTGCGAGGCGTCGTCGACATGGGCCCGGGCCAGGCGCTCGGCGCGCGCGCGGTCGCCGGCCGCCACCGCGTCCAGGATGGCTTCGTGCTCCTGCCAGATCCGGATCTGGTTCTCCGTGTCGTCGATGATCGCGCTCATGATCCGCCGGATGTGCTTCCACCGGGCGCCCATGACATCGGTAATGACCTCGTTGCCGGCCATTTCGTAGATGAGCTGGTGGAAGTCGATATCGGCACCGATGAGCATGGGGATGTCGCCCGCGGCCAGGGCCGACCGCCCCTCCGCCACGATCTCCCGTCCGCGCTCGCGCTGTCGCGCCGTGGCGCGCTCCGCGGCGGCACCGGCCGCGAACATGTCGACCCCGCTGCGGAACTCGTACAGGTCCCGCACCAGCTCCGGGCTCAGCGGCGTGACCTTCACGCCCCGCTTGCCGGCGCTGCAGACAAACCCCTCGGCCTTGAGCCACTGGAGCGCCTGCCCGACCGGCAGCCGGGAGACGTTCAGGCGTTCCGCCAGCTCTTCCTGGGTGAGCCGCTGGCCGGACTGCAGGGTGCCTTCGCAGATGCCGTTGAGAATCGCGTCGTAGACCAGCACGGGCAGGGGCTGCGGGGAGTCGACTGGCTGCATGGGCGCTGCTACCTCGTTATTCCGTATTCTGTATACAGAAAACAGTATTCACCGTTTTGCCGAACGTCAAGTCGCGGCAGTCATCGGCGTTGACATGGGCCGGCGGCGGGCCCCATGTTCTGTCGGGAGCCGGGTGTCCGGCTTCCCTGCCATCAGCAAGGAGGAGTCATCATGAAACGCAGTGCCAGCGCGCAGTGGAACGGGGATCTCAAGTCGGGCAAGGGCGTGATCAGCACCGACAGCGGCGTTCTCGACAGCACGCAGTACTCGTTCGGAACGCGATTCGAGGACGGCAAGGGCACCAACCCGGAAGAGCTCATCGGTGCGGCCCACGCCGGGTGCTATTCCATGGCCCTGTCCATGATGCTGGGCGAGGAAGGTCTGACAGCGGACGATATCCGTACCAAAGCGGATGTCACGCTGGACCAGGTCGAGGGCGGATTCGCGATCACCGCGATCCATCTGACGGTGCGGGCCCGGGTGCCGGGCGCCGACGATGGGGCGTTCCAGCGGGCCGCCAATAACGCCAAGGCCGGCTGCCCGGTATCGAAGCTGCTGAACGCGGACATCACCATGGATGCACAGCTGGAGGGGTAGGGATCGGTGCGGCGGGCAGTAGGAGCGGCTTCAGCCGCGACCTTCCAGAGGCATTAGGCTCTCTGGAACATCGCGACTGACGTCGCTCCTACGAGTCGCTCCTGAATCCGTTGCGGCCGCTGGTGTGATGCCTGTGGGAGGGCCTTCAGCCCCGATTATCATCGGACAGAGCAGCCTGCCCCGAACGTCGTGGCCGAGAAGCCGCTCCCACAGCACGTCCGCGGCGCCGCGGCCGCGGCTACGCTACATGGCCCACAGGTCCATGAACTCGTTGACCGGCATGTCCTCCAGCGCCCGCTGGTTCTCGCAGGCGCGGCGGATGGCCTCGGCCTGGCGCGGCGCGAAGCGGGTGGCCAGGGCGTTCTCGAACTTCTCCACCAGCACCGGGATACCCTCGTCGCGGCGGCGGCGGTGGCCGATGGGGTACTCCACGGCCACACGGTCCGTCTTCGAGCCGTCCTTGAAGATCACCTGCACGGCGTTGCCGATGGAGCGCTTGTCCGGATCCAGGTAATCCTTCGAGAACTGCTTGTTCTCGGTCACCTCCATCCGGTCGCGCAGCGCGTCGATGCGCGGGTCGGCCGCCACGTCGTCCTCGTAGTCGTCGGCGGTGAGCCGGCCGAAGATCAGCGGCACGGCCGTCATGTACTGGATGCAGTGATCGCGGTCGGCCGGGTTGTCCAGCGGGCCGGTCTTGTCGATGATGCGCACCCCCGCCTCCTGGGTCTCGATCACCACCCGGTCGACCTCGTCGAGGCGGTCCTTGACCTGGGGATGCAGGGTCATGGCCGCCTCCACGGCGGTCTGGGCGTGGAACTCGGCGGGGAAGGAGATCTTGAACAGCACGTTCTCCATGACGTAGCTGCCGAAGCCCTGGCTGAGCTTCAGCGGCTCGCCCTTGAACAGCACGTCGTTGAAGCCCCAGCCCTTGGCGGACAGCGCCGACGGATAGCCCATCTCGCCGGTGCGCGTGATCAGCGCCAGGCGCACGCCGCGGGCGGAGGCGTCCCCCGCCGCCCAGCTCTTGCGCGAGCCGGTATTGGGCGCATGGCGATAGGTGCGCAGGCTGGAGCCGTCGATCCATGCGTGGGACAGGGCGTTGATGACGTCGTCACGATCGCCCCCCAGCAGCTGCGTGGCCACCGCCGCCGTGGCGATCCGGCAGAGCATGACGTGGTCCAGGCCCACGCGGTTGAAGCTGTTCTCCAGCGCGATCACGCCCTGGATCTCGTGGCACTTGATGGCGGCGGTGAGCACCTCGCGCATGGCCAGCGGCGCCTTGCCGTTGGCCACGTTGCGGCGGCTGATGTAGTCGGCGATGGCCAGCACGCCGCCCAGGTTGTCGGAGGGATGCCCCCACTCGGCCGCCAGCCAGGTATCGTTGAAGTCCAGCCAGCGGATCATGGCACCGATATTGAACGCGCCCTGCACCGGGTCCAGCTGGTAGGCCGTGCCCGGCACCCTGACGCCGTTGGTCATCTGCGCCTCGGGAACCACGGGCCCCAGCAGCTTGGTGCAGGCCGGATACTGCAGGGCCAGCATGGCGCACGCCAGGCTGTCCATGAGCATGTGGCGGGCCGTGTCATAGGCCTCGTCGCTGTCGATGGCCTGGTTGGCGACATAGTCGGCGATGTCGACGAGCTCCCTGTCGGGATCGGGGCGCTTGGCGCTGCGGATATCGGCGCACATGGATCGGGTCTCCTGATTGGGTTCCGGGTCGCGTGCGCCCGCCGTCGCGGGCGGGCGCGCATGGGGTCGGTCCGGGTCAGCCGCGCTGGTCGATGGGCTTGACCTCGCGCAGCTCCGGGCCCACGTACTCGGCGCTGGGCCGGATGATGCGGTTGTTCTCGCGCTGCTCCATGACATGGGCGACCCAGCCGGTGAGCCGGGACATGACGAAGATCGGCGTGAACAGCTTGGTGGGGATGCCCATGAAGTGGTACGCGGAGGCGTGATAGAAATCGGCGTTGGCGAACAGCCTCTTCTCGTCCCACATGAGCTGCTCCACCGCTTCGCTTACGGGGTAGAGCACGGTGTCGCCGACATCGTCGGCCAGCTTCTTCGACCACGCCTTGATCACCGCGTTACGCGGATCCGACTCGCGGTAGATGGCGTGGCCGAACCCCATGACCTTCTCCTTGCGGTCCAGCATGCCCTTGAGCTCGCGCTTCGCCTCTTCCGGCGACGACCACTGCTCGATCATGGCCATGGCCGCCTCGTTGGCGCCGCCGTGCAGGGGGCCGCGCAGGGAGCCGATGGCGCCGGTCACGCAGGAGTGCATGTCCGACAGCGTCGACGCGCATACCCGCGCGGTGAACGTGGAGGCGTTGAACTCGTGCTCGGCGTAGAGGATCAGCGAGACGTTCATGACGTCCGCATGCAGCCGGGTCGCGGGCCTGCCGTGCAGCAAATGGAGAAAATGGCCACCGATGGAGGCGTCGTCGGTATTCGGGTCGATGCGCACGCCGTCGTGGCTGTAGCGGTACCAGTAGGTAATCACCGAGGGAAGCACCGCCAGGAGGCGGTCGGCGACGTCGTACTGCTGGGAGAAGTCCGTCTCGGTCTCCAGGGTGCCCAGCATCGAGGCGCCGGTGCGCATGACGTCCATGGGGTGGGCATCCGCCGGGATGCGCTCCAGGACCTCGCGCACCGGCTCGGGCAGATGGCGCATGCCCTGGAGGCGCTTGATGTACGCGTCGAGCTGGCTGCGCGTGGGCAGCTCGCCGTAGAGGATCAGGTAGGCGACCTCCTCGAAACTGGTGTTGTCCGCGAGATCGCGCACGTCGTAGCCGCGATAGGTCAGGCCCGTCCCCTTCTGGCCCACGGTGCACAGCGCCGTCGCACCGGCTGTCTGCCCGCGCAGTCCGGCCCCGCCTTGCTTTGTCTCCGTCATGATCCGCCTCTCTGTGGTTACTAACCTTCCCGCAACCCCCTCGGGAGCCGCCCGGATTACTGGTCCTTCCGGAACAGGGCGTCGAGCTTTTCCTCGTACGCGTGGTAGCCGAGGACATCGTAGAGCTCGGCCCGGGTCTGCATGGTATCCACCACCCCGGACTGGGTGCCGTTCGCGCGGATACTGGCGTATACCTGCTCGGCGGCCCGGCTCATGGCCCGGAATGCCGACAGCGGGTAGAGAACCATGCCGGCGCCGGCCTGCCGCAGCTCGTCGGTGGTGAACAGCGGCGTCTGGCCGAACTCGGTGATGTTGGCCAGAACCGGGACCGGCACCCGGTCCGCGAACGCCTTGAACTCGTCCAGGGAGTGCAGGGCCTCGGCGAAGATCATGTCGGCGCCGGCCTCCACGTAGGCATTGGCCCGGTCCAGCGCCGCTTCCATGCCCTCCGAGGCGTAGGCATCGGTGCGCGCCATGAACACGAACTGCTCGTCCCGGCGCGCGTCCACGCCGGCCCGGACCCGGTCCACCATCTCGTCCCGGGAGACCAGCTCCTTGTTGGGCCGGTGCCCGCAGCGCTTGGCCGCCACCTGGTCCTCCAGGTGGATGGCGGCGACACCGGCGCGCTCCATCTCGCGCACCGTACGGGCGATGTTGAAGGCGCTGCCCCAGCCCGTATCCACGTCCACCAGCAGCGGTGTATCGGTAATGCCGGTGATCCGCCGGGCGTCCTCGAGGACGTCCGCCAGCTGGGTGATGCCGAGATCGGGCAGCCCGTAGGAGGCATTGGCGACGCCGCCGCCGGACAGGTAGATGGCGCGGAAGCCGGCCCGCTGGGCCAGCAGGGCCGAATAGGCGTTGATGGTTCCGGCGATCTGCAGCGGCCGCTCCGCCTGCAGGGCGGCGCGGAAACGGGCGCCGGCGGTGTTGGTCTCGCTCATGTCATTGCTCTCCGCTGAGGCGCACCAGCATCCGGCCCCGGACCCTGCGGTCCAGCAGCTCGGCGCAGGCGCGGGGAACATCATCCAGCCCCAGCTCGCTGTGGCAGATGGTGTCGAAGTCCTCGTCGCGCAGCAGCTGCGCGGCCCGCTCCCAGATCTTCAGCCGCAGCGTGACAGGACAATAGACCGAGTCGATGCCGAGCAGGCTGGCGCCCCGCAGGATGAACGGCAGCACCGTGGTCTGCAGGTCCGTTCCCTGGGCCAGGCCGATGGCGGCGATGTTGCCGAAGGGCTTCACGGTCCGGGTCAGCCAGGTCAGCGTCTCGCCGCCCAGGGCGTCGACCGCACCGGCCCACTGCGCCTTCTCCAGCGGCCGCTTGCCGTAGTCCACATCCGCGGGATCGAGGATCGAGGCAGCGCCCAGGGAGCGCAGGTAGTCGGCCGCGTCGGCCTTGCCGGTCATGGCCGTGACCTCGTATCCGGCGCGGCTGAGAAGGCGCGTGGCGAAGCTGCCGACCCCGCCGCTGGCGCCCGTGACCACCACCGGCCCCTGCTCGGGGCGCTGGCCGTTTTGCTCCATGCGGACCAGGGCCATGGCCGCGGTGAAGCCGGCCGTGCCCACCAGCATCGCCCGGCGCAGATCCAGCTCGTCGGGCAGCGGCACGACCCAGTCGCCGTGGACGCGCGTGCGCTCGGCATAGCCGCCGTCGTGGGTCTCGCCCATGCCCCAGCCGGTGACCAGCACCGGCTGGCCCGGCTTGTAGCGGGGATCCTCGGAGGTCTCCACGGTCCCGGCGACATCGATGCCGGCAACCAGAGGGAACTTGCGGGCGATCTTGCCGGCGCCGGTCACCGCCAGGGCATCCTTGAAATTGATGCCGGACCAGGCGCTGCGGATCTCCACCGCACCTTCGGAGAGATCGTCCAGCGTGATGTCCTCGACCCGTGCGGTTACGCCCCCGTCGGCCTGGTGAATGCGCAACGCCTTGAACGAACTCATCTTCTCCCCCTGAACCGTGGCGGTTCGTCAGTTTACCCCACGCGCAAAGGCGTTCCCAAAACCCCGCCGGAACAGCATGTTACTGCGGAAAACCGGGCACACGGGCGGCCGCAGGCCGGTGAGCGGGACCGATCCCCGCCCGGGCAGCCTTTGATATTTCAATACTGCCCGCGCGGCACGATTGGCAACGTGGCCGCGCGCCGGTCCGCAACGGGCCCGGCACGCGGCCGTCCCGGCTTAGTTGGCCTTGTGGATGGCCCGCCGGGAGACGGAAAGGGCCGCCTCGTGGACCGCCTCGGACAGGGTCGGGTGCGCATGGATGGTCCGGGCCAGATCCTCCGAGCTGGCATGGAACTCCATGGCCACCACGGCCTCGGCGATGAGCTCCGACGCCTGGGGCCCGACGATATGGACCCCGAGGATGCGGTCGGTCTCGGCATGGGCGATGACCTTGACCATGCCGGCCAGATCTTCCATGGCGCGCGCCCGGCCCGTGGCGCCGAAATTGAAGGTGCCGCTCCTGAAGGGCACGCCGGCGGCCTTGAGCGCCTCTTCCGTGCGCCCGACCCAGGCGATCTCCGGGTGCGTGTAGATGACCCAGGGGATGGTCTCGTAGTTCACGTGCCCGGGCTGGCCGGCGATCATCTCGGCGACCATGGCGCCTTCCTCGGAGCCCTTGTGCGCGAGCATGGGCCCGCGCACCACGTCGCCGATGGCGTAGACGCCGGGGAGGTTGGTCTGGCAGTGATCGTCGACATTGATGAAGCCGCGCTCGTCGAGCAGCAGATTGGCGTCCTCCGAGAACAGATCGCCGGTATTGGGCCGGCGGCCCACGCAGACCACGAGCTTGTCCACCTGGATGCTCTGCTTGCCCTTCTTGTCCTCGTAGTGAACGGTGACGTTCTTGGCCGTCTTGGCACTGGTCACCCGCGCGCCGAAGCGGATATCCAGGCCCTGCTTCTTGAACTCCGCCTGGGCCGCCTTGGCGACCCGCTGGTCCACCGGCGGCAGGAACTGGTCCTGGGCTTCCAGCAGCGTGACCTTGGACCCGAGTCGGCTCCAGACGCTGCCCATCTCCAGGCCGATGACGCCGGCGCCGATGATCCCCAGGCGCTTGGGCACCTCGTCGAACTCCAGCGCGCCGTCGGAGTTGACGATGCGCTTGCCGTCCAGCGGCGCGGCGTCGATGTCGATGGGCCGCGAGCCGGGCGCGAGGATCACGTTCTCCGCCTGGTAGGTCTCCTGCTCGCCCTTGTGGCGCGTCACCTGCACCTGCTTGTTCTCCAGCAGCTTGCCGTGCCCCTGGACCCAGGTGATGTTGTTCGCCTTGAACAGCTGCGCGATCCCTCCGGTGAGATCCTTCACCACCCTGTCCTTGCGCTGGATCATCGCCTTGACGTCCAGCTCGACGCCGCTGGCCTTGATGCCGTGCGCGGACAGGGTATTGGTGACCTTGTGGTACTGCTCGGACGAATCCAGCAGGGCCTTGGAGGGGATGCAGCCGACATTGAGGCAGGTGCCGCCCAGGGAGGGCTCCCCGTCCTTGTAGACGAAATTGTCCACCACGGCGGTGGACTGGCCGAGCTGCGCGGCGCGGATGGCGGCGACGTAACCGGCGGGACCGCCGCCAACGACGATGACGTCAAAATGCTTGGACATGAATCGCTCCTGAATCGGGTGACAACGCGACGCGGCTCAGACCTCGAGCAACAGACGCGCCGGATCCTCGATGCACTCCTTGAGCGCCACCAGGAAGCTCACCGCCTCCTTGCCGTCGATGATGCGGTGATCGTAGGACAGCGCCAGGTACATCATCGGGCGGATGACGATCTCGCCGTTCTCCACCACCGGACGTTCCTGCGTCTTGTGCATGCCGAGGATGGCGCTCTGCGGCGGGTTGAGAATCGGCGTCGACAGCAGCGAACCGAAGATGCCGCCATTGGTGATGGAGAACGTGCCACCGGTGAGCTCGTCCATGGTCAGCTTGCCGTCCCGGGCGCGCTTGCCGAAATCGACGATGTTGGACTCGATGTCGGCATAGCTCTGGTGGTCGGCGTCGCGCAGCACCGGCACCACCAGGCCGCGATCGGTGCTCACGGCGATGCCGATGTCCTGGTAGCCGTGGTAGATGATGTCGGTACCGTCGATGGAGGCGTTCACCGCGGGGTAGCGCTTCAGCGCCTCGCACGCCGCCTTGACGAAGAAGCTCATGAAGCCGAGCTTGACGCCGTGGGTCTTCTCGAACTGCTCCTTGTAGCGGGCCCGCAGGTCCATGACCGGCTTCATGTTGACCTCGTTGAACGTGGTCAGCATGGCCGCGGTCTGCTGGGCCTCCACCAGGCGCTCGGCGATGCGCTGACGCAGGCGGGTCATGGGGACGCGGCGTTCCGGCCGCTCCGCCGCCCCGGCCGCAGCACTGCCGAGGGGCTCCGGCTCCGCCTCCTTGGCCTCCCGGGAGGGGTCGCGGGCCGGCGGCGTCGGCGGCTGGGACGGCTCGGTGGTCGGCCCCGCGGCGCCGGCCGACTCCATGTAGTTGAGAACGTCCTCCTTGGTGATCCGCCCGCCGGGACCGGTGGCCGGTATGGCGGCGGGGTCGAGGTCGTTCTCCGCGACCAGCCGGCGCACCGCCGGGCTGAGCTCGGATTCGTCCACCGCCGCGCTCGCTCCGGCGGCGGGCTTGGCCGGCTCGGCCTCCGGCGCCTTGGCGGGCTCGGGAGCGGGCTCCTGCTCCTCCTTCGCCGGCGCCGACGGCTGCGCTTGCTCCCCGCCGCCGGCCTTGGCCTGATCGTCCAGGCTGCCGATGACCTGGTCGGCCATGACGGTATCGCCTTCACCGGCCTGGATCTCGCCCAGAACGCCGTCCGCCGGTGCCGGAACCTCCAGCACCACCTTGTCGGTCTCGATGTCTACCAGGTTCTCGTCGCGGCTCACCGCATCGCCCGGCTGCTTGTGCCAGGTGACCACGGTGGCTTCCGAGACGGATTCCGGCAGGGGCGGTACCTTGATATCGATGCTCATCCAGTGCCTCGCTTGTTTTTGCTTCCGGTTCCCGGGGACGGGGCAGGGCCGCGGCGCATGCAGGCGACCCTGGTTGTGCGTGGTCTGCCCGCTGGAGAAGCGTAGCAGGCAGGGGCCAGGAGCGCTGTCACAGCGTGAGCGCCTCGTCGACCAGTTTCCGCTGCTGCTCGTGATGGATCCGCGGATACCCCACGGCGGGGGATGCGGACGCCTCGCGCCCGGCGTAGTGCAGCTCCTGGCCTTCCTTCATGCAGCGGCGGAAGTGGTGCTGGGTCGAGTACCAGGCGCCCTGGTTCTTGGGCTCCTCCTGGCACCAGACGATGGTCTTCGCCTTGCCGTAGCGACGCCGCAGCAGCGCCGTGAGATCCTTCTCCGGGAACGGGTAGAGCTGCTCGATGCGGACAATGGCGATGTCCTTGAGCTCCCGGTTCCGGCGCTCGGTGAGCAGGTCGTAGTACACCTTGCCGCTGCACAGGATGACCTTGCTGACGTCCTTGACCTTGATGTCGTCGATCTCGTCGATGACGTTGTGGAAGTGCCCCTCGGTGAGATTCTCCAGCGCCGAGGTGGAGAGCTTGTGGCGCAGCAGGCTCTTGGGCGTCATCACCACCAGGGGCTTGCGGTAGCTGCGCAGTTGCTGCCGGCGGATCATGTGGAAGAACTGCGCCGGCGTGGTCGGCACGCACACCTGGATGTTGTGGTCCGCGCACAGCTGCAGGAAGCGCTCCAGCCGGGCCGAGGAATGCTCCGGGCCCTGGCCCTCGTAGCCGTGGGGCAGGTACAGGGTCAGCCCGGCCAGGCGGCCCCACTTGGTCTCGCCCGAGGTGATGAACTGGTCGATGACCACCTGGGCGCCGTTGACGAAGTCGCCGAACTGGGCCTCCCAGATCACCATGGTGCGGGGGTCGTTGCTGGCGTAGCCGTACTCGAAGCCCAGCACCGCCTCCTCGGACAGCAGCGAGTCGATGATGACGAAGTCTTCCGGCTCCGTGGTGACGTTCTTCAGGGGCACGTAGGTGGTGCCGTCCTGGGCGTTGTGGAGCACCGCATGGCGGTGCGAGAACGTCCCGCGGCCGCTGTCCTGGCCGGTGAGGCGTACCTTGTAGCCCTCCCGCAGCAGGCCGGCGTAGGCCATGGTCTCGGCGAAGCCCCAGTCCATGGCCAGGGCCCCGGCGCCCATCTTGCGGCGGCTCTCCATGATGCCCGCGACCCGGGGGTTGAGCTCGAACCGGTCGGGCAGCTGCTGCAGGGTCTCATTGAGCTCCCGCAGGGTCTGGGGAGCCAGGGTGGTATCCACCGGGTCGTCCCAGTTGCCCTGGAAATAGGTATCCCAGTCCACGGCGTAGTCGTTGCGCACGCCGGTGAGGATATGGGGCGCGACCACCTCCTCGTTGTCCAGTGCGTCGCGGTAGTCGCGGCTGATGGTCTCCAGGTCCTCCTCGGCGATGACCTGCTGCTCCGTCAGGCGCTTGGCGTAGAGCTTGCGGACCGTGGGGTGCTGCTTGATCTTGCTGTACATCATGGGCTGCGTCGCCGCGGGCTCGTCGGCCTCGTTGTGGCCGTGCCGGCGGTAGCAGATCACGTCGATCACCACGTCCTTGCGGAAGCGCTCGCGGAAGTCCAGCGCCAGCTGGGTGACGAAGACCACCGCCTCGGGATCGTCCCCGTTCACGTGGAAGATGGGTGCCTGCACCATCTTCGCCACCTCGGTGCAGTACAGCGTCGACCGGGAGTCCAGGGGGTTGGACGTCGTGAACCCGATCTGGTTGTTGATGATCACGTGGACCGTGCCGCCGGTATAGAAGCCCCGCGCCTGGGACAGCTGGAATGTCTCCATGATCACGCCCTGGCCGGCGAACGCGGCGTCCCCGTGGATCAGCACCGGCAGCACCTCCTCGCCCATGCGGTCGTGGCGACGCTGCATGCGCGCCCGGCAGGAGCCCTCCACCACCGGATTGACGATCTCCAGGTGCGACGGGTTGAACGCCAGGGCAAGGTGCAGCGCGCCGCCGGGGGTCTGGATGTCCGAGGAATAGCCCAGGTGGTACTTCACGTCGCCGGAGCCGGCGTTCTCCACGTTGAAGGTGCCCTCGAACTCCTGGAACAGGTCCGCCGGCGACTTGCCCAGGATGTTGATCAGGACGTTAAGCCGGCCCCGGTGGGCCATGCCCAGCACCAGCTCCTTCACGCCCTGGCCGCCGCTGTGCTGGATCAGCTCGTCGAGCAGCGGGATGAGGGACTCGCCGCCTTCCAGCGAGAAGCGCTTCTGGCCGACGTACTTGGAATGCAGGTACTTCTCGATCCCCTCGGCCGCCGACAGCCGCTCGAGGATGCTGCGCCGCTGGTCCGGCCGCAGGTCGGGGCGGCCCTGGACCCGCTCCAGGCGCTCCTGGATCCAGCGCTTCTCGCGGGTGTCGGTGATGTGCATGTACTCGGAGCCGATGGTGCCGCCGTAGGTCTCCTTGAGGAAGGCGATGATGTCGCGCAGCTTCATCCGGTCGGCGGTGAACAGGGAGCCGGTATTGAACTCCGCGTCCATGTCCGCCTCGGTGAGGTTGTGGAAGGCGGGATCCAGGTCCGGCACCTCGTGGGTCTCGCGCAGGTCCAGGGGGTCCAGGTTCGCTTTCTGGTGTCCGCGCACGCGCCAGGCGTTGATCAGGCGCAGCACCGCGGCCTGCTTCTCCGCCGCATCCGGCGACAGGGCGCCGCCGCTGACCGCCGCGGCCGCGCCGTTGCCGTTGTGCCGGGACAGCCGTGCGAACTCCTCGCGGACCTGGCTGTGCGGGACTTCCTTGACCTGCCGCGGCTCGGCCGCCTCCAGCCCCTGGAAGTAGGCGCGCCACTCCTGGGGAACCTGGGAGGCGTCCCGCAGGTACTGCTCGTAGAGGTTCTCGATGAACGCGGCATTCCCGCCCGCGAGGTAGGAGCTGCGCTGCAGCTTCTGGAAGTCGCCTTTCATTGCGTATCACCTTTTCCGTCGGTGCGTCTGGAGACGGCGGGGGAGGCGCTTTCGCGGAAGGATACGGCCCGTTCCCGATCATCCGGCCCGGATGAATCACCGAACACCGAGGCTCCCTGGCAGGGCATGCACTGTGAGGGGTGTCCCATGGGCGCCACCCACCTCCCGGGGGGTCGTGTCATGCAGTTCCCGAAGAACCTTACCGCGTCGCGCCGCGCCTGACCACTCGAAACCGAAAAACTTACTAGGTAGTCAGTTTTCACGCCCGCGACCGTCAGTGCCGTCAAAGTAACGCGGTCCACCACCCCAAAGCAACCGCCGTGCACGCTTCGCGACGCCGGAGCTCGTGCCTTGCACCGGCGGACATGTGGTAATGTGCCGCGCAGGGAATGGCGCGGTATCACTCATGGTAAGTCCTACGCCGCTGAAAGTACCCGAGATGCAGGCCGGCAGCGGTACGTTCACCGACCGGTCTCCGGGGGGAATCGCCGACTGGCTGGAGCAGCTGCCGCGGGGCAATCCGGATGCATGCGCCACCGCCGTGCTGAATGCCCTCCATGACAGCAACCGCAGCCCGCTGCGGAAGAGCTCGCGCTACCGGGTCGCCGAGCTGATGCGGCCGGTGGTCAACGACGTCAGCGAAGCCCTGGTCCGCCAGTACCGGAATGCGGCACTGCCCCTGAACGGCAGCGAGGAACAGCGTGCCGGGATGGTCCAGCAGCTGTACAACGAGCTGACCATCGCCTTCCGGCATGCGGTGAACGGCGCCCTGGCGAACCGCCCCGCGGGCGGCGACCCCAGGAGGCATCTCCTGGTCGCCACCCAGCGAGCGCTGCTCGCCCAGGGCCGCGCCCTGCTGGAGGCCTACCGGGTTCATGCACCGGAGCCCCAGGGGTTCTGGCGTACCCTGCATACCCTGTACGCGAACGCCGAGGCATTGCGCCTGCAGGCGCTGCCCATCGAGGGCGAGCCCGACAGCGACGAGACCGCCCTGTCCGTCAAGCAGGCCTATCTGCGCATCGTGATTCTCGCGCTGGCCAATCCCTATCACCTCATGCAGGGAGAAGCCGAAGAGCTGTATCGGCGGATCGGGCGCTGGGCGCATTTCACGCGCCTGGACCAAACCGGGCCCGGAACGCCGCTTGCCGGCCGCTTCGTGGTGGACCTGGACTCGGACTTCCCGCCGCGCTATCTGGCGCAGCAGCAGCGCCGGCAACTCCCCCTGGCGGAGCCGCGCGTGCTGGATCTCGAGCAGCTGGTGAGCACCCTCGACGGGCAGGTCGCGCGCCTCGACGACGAGCTGCGCCGCAGCCGCCATTCCGGCGCCCTGTCGCTGCGGATGCAGCGGAACATGTACCTGCGCTTCCAGAACGCCCTGGGCGGGCGCCAGGAGCGTACCACGGCCCGCCATTCGACCATGGCGCGCGTGACCCTCGTCGACGGGCTCGTGCGCTGCCACTACGTGCTCAACGGCCAGCGCCCGTTCCTGCCGGAGGCGGACGAACTCCGGTGGCGGCGGAAGCTCGCCGAAGCGTCCCGCGGGCGGGAAGGCCTGGAGCTGGCCGGGGACGAGTGGATTCAGCATCCCGGCAATGCGGGCCGACGCAACGCGGAGTTCCGGGCCTTCGACGCCGAAGCGGACGACATCTGGGCGCGCGCCCACCGGGTAGAGGTCGAAGCCGCCGACGACGACACCGGGGAGCCGGAGGCCATCGCCGGGGTGACCTTCAGCCGCAAGAACGCGAGCTCCGGGGGAATGGCCCTGTTCCAGCCCAGGGAATGCCCTCTGCGCACGCGCGTCGGGGAGCTGGTGGCCTACAGCGAGCCCGGCGCCGGGCAGGAGCCCGGGCAGTGGCGTCTCGCCACCATCCGCTGGTTGCGCACCCGCCCCGAGCGCGGGCTGGAACTGGGCGTCGAGTTCCTGGCCGACGACGGCCATGCCGCGGCGAGCAAGGCCGAGAGCGGCCCGGGTGCGGGCTCCGACTACCTGCGCACCCTGATCGTCCCCCGGGTCAACCCGCTGGCGGCCGCGGCGACCCTGATCACGCCGGCCAATGTCTACGACGTCGGCACCCGGCTCGCCCTGAACCTGGGCGAGCTCGTGATTCACGTCCAGCTCACGGAAACCGTGGAGAGCACCCGCCACTACACGCAGTTCCGCTACCAGCCCGTTACCGGCGGCTAGTTGTCCTGTAACCCGAATTCGTCGGATTTTGCCTGTTCTCCGGGCCGCTGAGGCAAGGCCGTCGGCCCGACGGCGTAGAGTGCCCTACGGCGAGGGCCGGCAACGCCGCCTACGGGACGCGACGCGAGCCACTCACTCGTCCCGGTTCTCGTCGGACCGCTCCTCGGGCGCCTGGATGCCGTACCAGCGCGACAGCCACAGGCCCAGCTCGAAGAGCAGCCACACGGGAATGGCGAGCATCACCTGGGAGATGATGTCCGGCGGCGTCAGCAGCATGCCGACCGCGAACGCGGCCACGATCACGTAGGGTCGCTTGGCGGCCAGCGCATCCCGGCTGGTCGCCCCGGTGCGGATCAGCAGCATGGTGGCGATGGGCACCTCGAAGGCGAGGCCGAAGACCACCAGCATGGTCAGCACGAAATTCAGGTACTCGCTGATATCCGGCTGGTAGTTCACGCCCAGCGGCGTCACGCCGGCGAAGAACGGGAACACCAGCGGCAGCACCACGAAGTAGGCGAACACCGCCCCCAGGTAGAACAGCAGCGTGCTGGAGATCAGCAGCGGCCACACCAGCGTGCGCTCGTGGCGATAGAGCCCCGGCGCGACGAACGCCCAGAGCTGGTAGAGCAGGTACGGCATGGCCACGAACAGGGCGGCCACCAGCGACAGCTTCATGGGGATGAGAAACGGCGACGCCACCTGGACGGCCAGCAGCTCCCCCTCCGGCAGCACCCGCCGCAGGGGCGTTGCCACGAACGTGAACAGCGTGTCGTAGAAGGGATAGATGCACAGGAAGGCCACCAGGGTGGCCCCCAGGGCGCGCATCAGGCGCGAGCGCAGCTCCAGCAGGTGGCTGAGGAAGGGGCGATCCTCGTCGAACTCAGGTATTGCCATCGTCGCCCTGCCTGCCTTCGCCGGTACTGCCCGCGCTGCTGTCCGCGGCGGACCCGCCACCACCATCATCCGCGATGGACGGCCGCGCGCCGGCCGCGCCGGAGTCCCCGCGCGTCCGGGCGCCCCCGCTGCCGCGCCGGGCGGAACGGCCCTCGGTTCCCTTCATGACGTCCTGGTCGAGCCCGAGATCCGTGTCCTTGCGGAAGTCCCGCTCGGCCTGCTTGAGCTCGTCCAGGCGCACCTCGCGCTCCACGTCCCGCTTGACCGAATTGAACACCGACCGGGCGCGCCCGACCCAGAAGCCCATGGTCCGGGCCACCCGCGGCAAGCGCTCCGGGCCGATCACCACGAGGGCAACCACCAGAATCAGGAGCAGTTCCGGAAAGCTGAAATCAAACATGGTGGTGGCTGGCGCTCTCCCGATCAGGGGGGATCCATGCCCGCGAGCCGACGGCGCGCATGGGCAACGCACGCCGATGGAGCCGGAGGCCGCTCAGGCCGCCCGGCGGCTCGGCATACCGGGCGGGCCGCTTCAGGACGTATGTTCCCGGGATTGCCCGGCCTGCTTGTGCTCGCTCTGCCCGGCCTGCTCACCGTCCGCGGACTGCTGCAGCTGGGCCGGCTCGCCCTTGGACCCGTCGTCCGCTTCGTCGTCCTCGCGCTTGCCCTCTTCGCCGTCCTTCATGGCGCCGCGGAAGCCCTTGATGGCCGACCCCAGATCCGTACCCACGTTGCGCAGCTTCTTGGTGCCGAACAGCAGCAGCACGATGAGAAGAATGACGAGCAACGAACCGACACTGATTCCACCGATACCCATTTCTGTCTGTCTCCTGCACGGTCGCGCCGTGCGTGGTTCAGGTCTGGCGGGACGCCTTCTCGTCCAGCCCGGAAAGCCCGAAACGGCGCTCCAGCTCGGCCAGGACCTCGGCGGGGCCGAGGTCCGCGGCCGCCAGCATTACCAGTGTATGGAACCACAGATCCGCGGTTTCATAAACAAGCTGCTGCCGGTCCCCGGCCTTGGCGGCGATCACCGTCTCCGTGGCCTCCTCGCCCACCTTCTTGAGAATGCCGTCCATGCCCTTGGCGTAGAGCTTCGCCACGTAGGAGCTGTCGGGCGCGGCGTGCTTGCGCTCCTCGAGCACCCGGTGCAGGGCGTGCAGGACGGCGTCGCTGTTCGTGTCACTCACGGTAGATCTCCCCCGGATCCCGCAGCACGGGGTCCACCTCTTCCCAGGCGCCGCCGTGCAGGCGCCGGTAGAAGCAGGTCCGTCGGCCGGTGTGGCAGGCAATGCCCCCGAGCTGGGTCACCTTCAGCAGGATGACATCGTGGTCGCAGTCGACGCGGATCTCGCGCACGGCCTGGGTGTTGCCGGATTCCTCGCCCTTGTGCCAGAGGCGGCCGCGGGAGCGGGACCAGTAGACCGCCTCGCCCCGGGCCGCGGTGGCCGCCAGGGCGTCGCGGTTCATCCATGCCACCATGAGTACCTCGCCGGAGTCGGCATCCTGGGCGATGGCCGGCAGCAGGCCGTCCGCCCCCCAGGCAAGCTGCTCCAGCCAGTCGCCGCCGCTCATGGGGCCTCCTGCATGCGCACCGTCACCCCGCGGGCCGCCATGTAGGCCTTGGCCTCGGCGATGGTGTGCTCGCCGAAATGGAAGATGCTGGCCGCCAGCACGGCGTCGGCGCGCCCCTCGACGACGCCGTCCACCAGGTGCTGCAGCCCCCCGACCCCGCCGGAGGCGATCACGGGAACCGTCACGGCGTCGCTCACCGCCCGTGTCAGCTCCAGGTCGAAGCCCTCCCGGGTGCCGTCGCGGTCCATGCTGGTGAGCAGGATCTCGCCGGCACCGCAGTGCGCCATGCGCTGGGCCCAGGCGACCGCGTCCAGGCCGGTCGAGCGCCGCCCGCCGTGGGTGAACACCTCCCAGCGCGGGGGCTCGCCCGGGTCGCTGACGCGCTTGGCATCGATGGCCACCACGATGCACTGGGAGCCGAACCGCTCGGCCGCGTCCTCGACGAACTCGGGCTGATGGATGGCGGCGGTGTTGATGCCCACCTTGTCCGCGCCGGCGTTGAGCATGCGGCGGATGTCCGCGGGCGTGCGGATGCCGCCGCCGACGGTCAGCGGCATGAACACCTCCGCCGCCACGGCCTCCACCACCTGCACCAGGGTCTCGCGGTCGTCGGAGCTGGCGGTGATGTCCAGAAAGGTGATCTCGTCGGCGCCGGCTTGATCGTAGCGGCGGGCCACCTCCACCGGGTCGCCGGCATCGCGGATGTCCACGAACCGCACGCCCTTGACCACGCGCCCGGCGTCCACGTCCAGGCAGGGGATGATGCGCTTCGCCAGGGTCATGACACGCCCCGGGCCCCGCGGCTGCCGTTGACCACCGCCTGGGCCTCGTCCAGATCGAGCTTACCCTCGTAGAGCGCGCGCCCGATGATCGCTCCGGAGACGCCGTCCTGCTCGGCCTCGCACAGGTCGCGCACGTCATCCAGCGTGGTGACGCCGCCCGAGGCGATCACCGGGATGCTGATGCTGCGGGCGAGCTCGCGGGTCGCGCCGGTGTTGACGCCCCGCATCATGCCGTCGCGGCCGATGTCGGTGAACACCAGGGACTCCACCCCGGCCTCCTCGAAACGCTGCGCCATGTCGATGGCGCTGTGGCTGGACAGGCGCGACCACCCTTCCACGGCCACCTTGCCGTCGCGGGCGTCCAGGCCCACGAACACGTGGCCCGGGAACTCCAGGCAGGCATCGTCGACGAAGTGCGGCGTCCGCACCGCCTGGGTACCGATGATGACGTAGTCGACACCCACGTCCAGGAACGTCTGGATGGTATTGAAATCGCGGATGCCCCCGCCGACCTGGATCTCCACGTCGGGGAAGGCCTCGGCGATGCGGCCGATGATGTCGGCGTTCACCGGGAAGCCCTGCACGGCCCCGTTGAGATCCACCAGGTGGAGGCGGCGGGAGCCCGCTTCCACCCAGCGCGCGGCCATGGCGACCGGATCGTCGGAGAACACGGTCTCGTCGTCCATGTTGCCCTGGCGAAGGCGGACGCATCTGCCGTCCTTGAGGTCGATGGCGGGTATCAGCAGCATGATCTCCAGCCTAGTCGGTCCCGTCCCAGCGGGTGAAATTGGCGAGCAGCCCCAGCCCGGCGTGCTGACTCTTCTCCGGGTGGAACTGCGTGGCGAATATGTTCTCGCGGGCGATGACCGCGGTAAAGTCGAGCCCGTACGTGGCCACCCCGGCGGTCAGGTCAGGCCCCAGCAGCGGCACGTAGTAGCTGTGCACGAAATAGAACCAGCTGTCGTCGGGAACGCCGGCCCACAGCGGGTGCCCGCGGGTCTGGCGCACCTGGTTCCAGCCCATGTGGGGCACCTTGCCGGGCGCGGCCATGCCGGCCTCCGCGAACCCGGCGGCGAAGTGCCGCACCGTGCCCGGAACCAGCCCGAGGGCCGCGGTGCCGCCGTTCTCCTCGCTCTCTCCGAGCAGCGCCTGCATGCCCAGGCAGACCCCGAGAAACGGCTTCTCCCGGGCGACCTCCCGGACCACCCCGTCCAGCTCCAGGCGCTGGAGCTCACTCATGCACTCGCGGATGGCGCCGACGCCGGGCAGGATCACCCGGTCGGCCCCGCGTATGACCTCGGGCTCCCAGGTCACCCGCACGCGGGCACGGTCGTCCACGTGCTCCAGGGCCTTGGCCACGGAGCGCAGATTGCCCATGCCGTAATCGATAACCGCGATGGTCGCCATCGCCGCGCCCCCTACAGAGCCCCCTTGGTGGACGGCGTGGCCTCGGGCGAGCGCGGATCGGGCTCCGCCGCCATGCGCAATGCCCGTCCGAAGGCCTTGAATACCGTCTCCACCACGTGGTGCGTATTCTCGCCCCGGATCCCGTCCACGTGCACGGTCATGCACGCATGATTGACCAGCGCCCGGAAGAACTCCGGCACCAGCTCGACGTCGAACGCGCCCACGCGGTCCCGCGGGAACGGCACCTGGAACACCAGCCCGGGACGACCGGAGAAGTCGACCACCACCCGCGACAGCGCCTCGTCCAGCGGGCAGTACGCATGCCCGAAACGGCGGATCCCCTTCTTGTCGCCGACGGCCTCGCGCAGTGCCTGGCCGAGGGCGATACCGACGTCCTCCACGGTATGGTGGTCGTCGATGTGCGTATCGCCCGTGGCCGCGACGGTGAGATCGACCAGGCCGTGGCGCGCCACCTGGTCCAGCATGTGCTCGAAAAAGGGCACGCCGACGCGGAGGTCGCCGGCGCCCTGACCGTCCAGGTTCAGCTCCACACGGACCCGGGTTTCCAGGGTGTTGCGCTCAACGGTGGCCTGTCGATCCGCCATAGTCGTCATCGCCTGCTCGCGATCTGTCCGAAACGGCTGGGCATCATAGCACAAGCATCCCGGAAGCCATGCCTTGCGGGGCACGGGCTACGCCCTGGGGGTTGCCGGCGGCACCTCCAGCCAGAAGGTGACCGGGCCGTCGTTGACCAGGTGCACCTGCATGTCGGCGCCGAACCGGCCGGCCGCCACCGGCGCGTGCACGTCCCGGGCCGCCGCCACCAGCGCCTCGAAGCACGCCTGGCCCTCCTCCGGCGCTGCCGCCGGCCCGAAGCCCGGCCGGTTGCCCTTGCGCGTGTCGGCAGCCAGGGTGAACTGCGGCACCAGCAGCAG
The DNA here is from genome assembly GCF_030409225.1 of Aquisalimonas lutea. Lineage (GTDB taxonomy): Bacteria > Pseudomonadota > Gammaproteobacteria > Nitrococcales > Aquisalimonadaceae > Aquisalimonas > Aquisalimonas lutea. Next base: position 770,232 of record NZ_JAUFPK010000001.1, on the reverse strand, counting down.
GCCACCCGCCGTGTCCTGGAGCGACCGGTTCATGCGCCCGGCGGCATCCGGAAAGACGCGATAGCCCAGCAGACGCTCCAGAAGCCGGTTGCGCTCGCGCTGGCCGTCACCGTGCTGCACGCCGACCAGGACCAGCAGCCCGTCGTCGATGGCCGCCACGACCTCCCCGGCAACCGCCACGTGGGCCCGTTCCACCCGCTGGAGCAAACCGATCACGCATGACCTCCCGGGGACGCATGGTCCGCATTGTCAGAAAATTCTTACAAAAGGAATCGGGGTTTACCGACTTGCCCGACCACCGGCTTGTGGCAATCTGTCCCTGTCACCGCAACGCAGGAAGCGTGACGCGCCAGGGACGGAGAGGATACAAAACCAACAACAGGGAAGCGCAACTGCAGTCAGGGAGGACATACGGGTCAGGGAGAGCCCGCGCAGAGCACCTTCAGCTGAGCCAACCTGCCAACCGGCACAACGGATGTGCCGGTTTTCTTTTGTCCGCGCCCCGGACAGCGGCGCGGCCGCTCCCGTCGCCCTATTTCTTGCGCGAGCCGCTCCCCTTGCTGCCGGACGAGCCGCTGCCGCCGCCCTGCGCCGTCTGCGACCACTGCATCATGGTCTCCTGGGCCCGCTGCGCCGCCTGCTGCCAGGCCTCCAGCACCTGCCGGCTCTCCTTCTCCCACTGACTCGCGGCCTTGCCCGGGTCCATCTGCTGGACGCTGCTCAGCCAGGCATCCCAGAGCTGCTTCTGGGCCTCCGTCCAGCCCTTCATCATTTCCTGCATCTGCTGCATCCACTGCTCCATGCCTTCCGGTGTCTGGGCACCGGACTGCTCCGACAGGCGTCTCGCCCACTGGGTCTGGGCCTCGAGGGCCTGACGGACGGACTTCTCCCAGGCTTCCAGCTGCGCCTTGTGGTCGGTGCCGGGAACACCTGCGCCCTGGGGCATGTCCTGACTGAGCTGCTTGACCGTACTCAGCCAGTTATCCCACATGCGACGCTGGGTCTCGGTCCAGGCGTTCATCATCTCTTCCATCTGCTTGTTCCAGTCCATCACTCCACCTCCGGTACGGGTCCGGCAGCGAACCGCTGAAGCCGCGTGCACCGCGGCAATCAAGGCAGAGGCCCACTGACCCGTTGCAAAAACGCTATACTCCGCCCCCTCAATGGTAGCAGGGCGGCGACGCCGCGGAGCGTCTCCGCTGGGGGGTTCGTGTCGCGCATTCAACTCATTCGGGGATTCCTGCGGGCCGCCAGCCGCCTGCCGCTGCCCGTTGCCCACGCCCTGGGGGCGGTGATCGGGACCGCGGCGGCGCTGGTGCCGAGCCGCGCGCGCCATGTCACGCGCGTCAACCTGCGCGTGTGCTTCCCGCGGGCGAGCCGCCCGTGGCGCCTGCGCATGCTGTTCGCCGCCTTCCGGGAGCTGGGCAAGCAGCTGCTGGAAACCGGCATCATCTGGTTCGCCGACGAGGCCCGCCTGCGGCGGCTGGTGGTCAACCCGGACGCCCTGGACACGCTCGCCGCCCACTGGCCGGAAGACCGCGGGCTGCTGCTGGCCGCGCCCCACCTCGGCAACTGGGAGCTGGCGAGCCTGTTCATCAACCAGCGCTTCCGGGTCCACAACCTCTACCGGCCGCCGCGCGACCCGGAACTGGAACCCCTGCTGCTCGAGGCGCGGGAGCGTACCGGGGCGCGCTCCCTGCCGGCGACCCCGGCAGGCATCCGTCAGCTCTACAAGCTCCTGCGCCAGGGCAGCCTGGTCGGCATCCTGCCGGACCAGACGCCGCGGGAAAGCGGCGTCCATGCGCCCTTCTTCGGGGTGCCGGCGCGCACCATGGGGCTGCTGTCGCAGATGGCGCGGAAGACGGGCGCGCCGGTGCTGTTCACGTTCATGGAACGCCTGCCGTGGGGGCGCGGATTCCGCCTGCACGTCCTGCCGGCCCCCGCGGGCATCGATGCCGACGATCCGCTGCAGGCGGCCACCGCCGTCAACGCCGGGGTCGAGGCCTGCGTCCGGCGCGCCCCCGCCCAGTACCAGTGGACCTATCGGCGCTTCCGCCCGGCGCCGCCGGGGCGGGAGCATCCTTACTAGGGCGTGTCGCCAGCCCTGCCGCGGTCACGACGACTGCTTGTCCAGCCGCTTGCGGAAGACTTCCATCTCCTTGGCCGCCTGCAGGTCGCCCTTGTCGCGGGCGATGCGGATGCCGTCGTCGTAGGCCGCGCGGGCGCCGTCCGGGTCTCCCGCCGCGGCCAGCGCCTGACCCAGCGCCTTCCAGGCGGCCGAGTAATCGGATTGCTGCTCCAGGGCGCGACGGAGATGCTCCACGGCCTCCTCGTGGCGCCCTTCCTTGAGATAGCCCTGTCCGAGGGACAGGCGGAGCATGGGGGAGTCCTGGCCGGAAGCCAGCAGCTGTTCCAGGCGATCAAGCATGGGTCGTCTCCGCGCCGGGGTACGGTGCAGGGATGCGGCCGCTGCCGGCGTTTTTCAACCGGGCGCCCGGGGGCCGGCCTCCCGGGCCTTGCCGTCAGCGGCGCCAGAACGCCGGGGTGAAGAGCACCAGCAGCGTGAACACCTCCAGGCGGCCCAGCAGCATGGCGAACATCAGCACCCACTTGGCCACGGGGCCGAGGCCGCCGAAGTTGTCCGCCACACCACCGAGCCCCGGTCCCAGGTTGGTAATGGTGGCGGCCACCGCCGAGAACGCCGTGACCTGATCCAGGCCCGTGCCCATGAGCACCAGCATCATCAGGGCGAACAGGGCGATGTACGCCGCGAAGAATCCCCAGACGGCATTGATCACGCGCTCGTCCACGGCCCGCCGGCCCATCTTCACCAGTACCTGGGCCTGGGGATGGATGAGCCGCAGGATCTCGCGGTAGCCCTGCTTGAGCAGCAGCACGAAACGCACCACCTTGATGCCGCCCGCCGTGGACATGGCGCAGCCGCCGATGAACGCGGCCATGATCAGCAGCACCGGCAGGAACACCGGCCAGCCTGCGAAATCGGTGCTGGCAAAGCCGGCGGTGGTGGCGATGGAGACCACCTGGAAGACCCCGTGATGCGCCGTGTCCAGCCAGCCCGCCTCTTCCCCGGTGACGAACAGGGTGACGGTGACCACGGCGGCGAGGGTGGCCAGGATCGCCAGGTACCAGCGGACCTCGGTATCCCGCAGGTAGTGGCGCAGGGAGCGGTCGCGCCAGGCGACGAAGTGCATGGCGAAGTTGATGCCCGCGATGATCATGAAGATCACGCAGATCAGCGAGATCACGGGGCTGTCGAAATGGCCGATGCTGGCGTCGTAGGTGGAGTAGCCGCCGATGGCCACCGTGGAGAAGCTGTGGCCGATGGCGTCGAACACGCTCATGCCCGCCAGCCAGTACGCCAGCCCGCAGGCGATGGTCAGGCTCAGGTAGATGTACCACAGCGCCTTGGCCGTCCCGGCGATGCGGGGCGTGAGCTTGGTGTCCTTGACCGGCCCCGGGGTCTCGGCCCGGTACAGCTGCATGCCGCCGACGCCGAGCATGGGCAGGATGGCCACGGCCAGCACGATGATGCCCATGCCGCCGAGCCACTGCAGCTGCTGGCGGTAGAAGCGGATGGAATGGGGCAGCTCCTCGATGCCGGCGAGCACGGTGGAGCCGGTGGTGGTCAGCCCGGAGAGGCTTTCGAAGGCCGCGTCCGTAAGCGGGATGGCCGGGTCCTCGGCCAGGTAGAGGGGCAGCCCCCCGGTGATCCCCAGGACGACCCAGAACAGAACGACCACCAGGAAGCCGTCCCGGGTGCGCAGATCGTAGCGGGCATTGCGCACGGGCAGCCACGCCAGTCCGCCCACGGCCAGGATGACCGCGAACGACGCCAGGAAGGGCACCAGCCCCGGGTCGCCGTACAGCACTGACACCAGCGCGGGCGGCAGCATGGTGATGCTGAACAGCATCAGCAGGAGGCCGACAATGCGCAGGACCGCGGAAAGATGCATGGAAGGCTGCCCGCCCGTCAGATAAAGGTAACGCCCACCTGGAACAGGCGCTCGACCTCGGGGATGCGCCGCTTGTCCACCAGGAACAGGATTACGTGATCCTCGGGCTCGATCACGGTGTCGTGATGGCCCATGATGACCTCGTCACCGCGCACCACGCAGCCGATGGTGGTCCCCGGCGGCAGGGGGATGTTCTCGATGCGCCGGCCCACCACCTGCGACGAGCGGGCGTCGCCGTGGGCCACGGCCTCGATGGCCTCGGCGGCGCCGCGGCGCAGGCTGTGCACCATGACCACGTCGCCCCGGCGGACATGGGCCAGCAGGGTGCCGATGGTGGCCTGCTGGGGCGAGATGGCGATGTCGATATCCTCGCTGCCCTGGACCAGGTCGACATAGGCCGGGCGGTTGATCAGGGACATGACCATGCGGGCGCCGCGCCGCTTGGCGAGCATGCCGGAGAGGATATTGGCCTCGTCGTCGTCGGTCAGCGCGCAGAAGATGTCGGTGTTCTCGATGTTCTCCTCGAGCAGCAGCTCCTCGTCTGCGGCATCGCCCAGCAGCACGATGGAGCGGTTGAGCTCCTCGGAGATGGCCCGGGCCCGCCCGGCCGAGCGCTCGATGATCTTGACCTGGTAGCGGGCTTCCAGGGCCTGGGCCAGGCGCTTGCCGATGTTGCCGCCGCCGGCGAGCATGATGCGCTTGACGGGCTTGTCGAGCCGGCGGAGCTCGCTCATGACCGCGCGGATATTCTTGCGCGCGGCGACGAAGAAGACCTCGTCGCCGGCCTCGATCACCGTATCACCCTCCGGGATGATGGCCTTGCCCCGCCGGAACAGCGCCGCCACGCGGGTCTGTACTCGCGGCATGTGCTCGCGCAGGGTGCGCAGCGCCTGGCCCACCAGCGGCCCGCCGTAGTAGGCGCGTACCGCCACCATGCGCACCTTGCCCCCGGCGAAGTCGAGCACCTGCAACGCACCCGGATGCTCGATCAGGCGCTTGACGTACTGGGTCACCAGCTGTTCCGGGCTGATGAGCACGTCCACCGGCAGGGCTTCCGGCGAGAACAGCTGCGGGTAGGCGAGATACTCCGGCGCCCGCACCCGGGCGATCCGCGTGGGCGTGTGGAACAGCGTATAACCCACCTGGCAGGCGATCATGTTGGCTTCGTCACTGCTGGTGACGGCGATCATGAGGTCGGCGTCGTCGGCGCCGGCGCCCTTGAGCACCGGCGGGTGCGTGGCGCTGCCCACCACCGTGCGCAGGTCCAGGCGATCCTGCAGGTCCTGCAGGCGCCGGCCGTCGGTATCCACCAGCGTGACGTCGTTGGCCTCGCTGGCCAGGTTCTGCGCCAGCGAGCTGCCCACCTGGCCGGCACCGAGGATGATGATCTTCATTGGCGGCAATCCACGCTGGGGGCCATAGGGAAACGCTGAATCATTCCCGCGTGCTTGCTAAGCGGGACACTAGAAGTCGTGCGGATCAATCCCCAGGGCCTTCAGCTTGCGGTAAAGGTGCGTGCGTTCCATGCCGGCAAGCTTGGCCAGCTCGCCGACACTCCCCCCGGCCTCGCGCAACTGGTGCTGGAGGTACATGCGCTCGAAATCCTCGCGCGCCTCGCGCAGCGGCTGATCGAACGGCATGGCCCGGGCATCCGGTGCCGTGCCCGTGCCGGCACCCAGCGCCGCATCCACCTCGCCGGCGCTGATCTCCTCGCCCTCGCCGAGGATCAGCAGGCGCTGCACGAGGTTCTTGAGCTCGCGCACGTTACCGGGCCAGGGATAGCCACGCAAGCGCGCCACCGCCGCCTCGGAGAAGCGCCGCCGGGGCAGCTTCTCCCGGGCGATGAACCGCTCCAGGTAGAAATCCAGCAGCTCCGGGATGTCCTCCGGGTGCTCGCGCAGGGGCGGGATGCGCAGCGGCACGACATTGAGGTGGTAGTAGAGGTCCTCGCGGAAACGGCCCTCGCGGACCTCGGCTTCCAGATCCGTGCGGGTGGCGGCCAGGACGCGCACGTCCACCGCCACCGGCTCCTCGCCACCCAGCCGGTGGAACTTCTGCCCGGTCAGCGCGCTGAGCAGGCGCACCTGGGCGCCCATGTCCAGGTCCGCGACCTCGTCGATGAACAGCGTCCCGAGATTGGCCTGTTCCAGCCGTCCGTAGCTCACGCGCCCGTCGCGCTCGCTGCCGAACAGCTCCGGGGCCGCGGTACTGCTGCCCGCCAGGGAACCGGCGGCGACCTCGACGAACGGCCCTTCGCGACGGGGGCTGTGCTCGTGCAGGTAGCGGGCGAAATTGCGCTTGCCGCTGCCCGCCTCGCCGGAGATCAGCACCCAGGTGTGGTGGCTGGCGATACGCCGGGCCTGGGAGCGCAGCTCGGCCATGACCGCGCTGCGGCCCACCGGATCGACGAGGCCGTCGCTCTCGGCCCGCAGGCCGCGGTTCTCCCGGGCGAGGCGATCCGCCTCCAGGGCGCGCTCGACCACCAGAAGCAGCTTGGCCAGCGACAACGGCTTCTCGAGAAAGTCATAGGCGCCGAGACGGGTCGCCTCGACGGCGGACTCGATGTTGCCGTGCCCGGAAATCATGACCACCGGGCAGGGCAGCCCGCCGCCCTCGGACCACTCCTTGAGCAGCCCGATACCGTCGGTATCCGGCATCCAGATGTCCAGGAGGATGAGATCGGGACGGCGCTCCCGCAGGGCCTGGCGGGCACCGTTGGCATCGGCCGCCGCGCGCACCTGATAGTCCTCGTCCTCCAGGATCTCCTGGACCAGGCTGCGGATGTCCACCTCGTCATCGACGACCAGGATGTTCGGCGCGCTCATTGTCCCCCCTTGGCGATACGCTCCAGCGGCACCACCTCCGGCATGGGCAGCCGCACGGTCACGCAGGCGCCCGCGCTCAGGTTCTCGGCCGTGATGCTGCCGTTATGCTCTTCCACGATCTTCTTGACAATGGGCATGCCCAGTCCCGTTCCCTTGGCCTTGGTCGTGACATAGGGCTCGAAGAGATGATCCATGACCTCTTCGCCGAAGCCGGGTCCGTGGTCGGCAACCTGGAGCTCGATGCCGTGGAAGCCCGGGTCGTCCCGGTGCCGGGTCCGCAGCACCAGGTGGCAACGCTCCCCCGCCGGGGTCGCCTCGACGGCGTTCTTGATCAGGTTGTGCAGCAGCTGCCGGATACGCCCGACGTCTACCAGTATGCCGGGCAACGCCTCGTCCAGATCCAGCTCGATCCGCGGCCCGTCCTCGCTGCCCCGGTAGAGGTCCGCGACCTCCTGCACCACGCGGTTGAGCTCGACCATGGCCAGCTCCAGGCGCGGCGGGCGGGCGTACTCGTTGAAGGCATTCACCATGGCCTTCATGGCCGAGACCTGCTGGATGATCGTCTCCGTGGAGCGCTCCAGCACCTCGGCATCGCGCCCCTCGAGCCCCGGCTCCAGCTTGCGTCGCAGCCGCTCGGCCGCGAGCTGGATCGGCGTCAGCGGATTCTTGATCTCGTGGGCCAGCCGGCGCGCCACCTCGCCCCACGCGGCATCGCGCTGGGCCTGGATCAGGGCGGTGACGTCGTCCACCACGATCACGTGGCCGCCGCCCCCCTGGCCGCCCGGCAGGGTGGCGCCGCTGCACGTGAGCACCTGCCGGCCCTGGGGCCCGAACAGGCTGAGCTCTTCCCGCCACTCGGAGTCCTGCCCCTCCATGCGCCGGTTCACCAGGGCCACGAAGGGCTCCAGGTGCGGGTGATGCTCGGTGACCATGAGCAGCGGCTTGCCGCTGTAGGAGCGCAGGTTGAGCCCGAAGATCTGCCCGGCGGCATGATTCCACGTGCGGATATTGCCGGCGCCGTCCAGGGCGAGAACCCCCGACGACAGGCGCGCCAGCACCGTCTCCAGGTAGGCGCGCTGGTTCTCCACCTGGGCCTGGCTGCCCTTGGCCTCGTCCCGGGCCTGGGCCACGCGGCGGCTCATCTCGTTGAACGAGCGCACCAGGAAGCCCAGCTCGTCGTTGCCCGCCGGCGGCAGCTGCCGGCCGTAATCCCCGGCGGCCACCGCCGCCGTGCCCTCGGCCAGCGAGCGCACGGGCTCGACCAGCCGCCGGGCGGCGTAGAAGGCGGACCACACCGCGAACAGCAGGCTCAGGAGCAGCACCAGGGACAGCGTGATGGTGAAGGTTTCCTTGAGGGGGCGGCTGAGGTAGCTCACCTCCCGGTAGGCGGCGTAGGCGTTCTGGACCTGCTCCGCCAGATCGTTGAGCCGCGGCGGCACGGCGTAGAGGGTCTGCAGGATGCGCTGGTCCGGCGCCCCCTGGGCACCCGCCGCGGGCACGAGCACGCGGATATGCAGGCCCTCGTCGCCGATGGGATCGAGGCCCACGTAGGGCCGCCCCATGCGCACCTGGAGGAGCACGTCGTCCTCGGGCAGATGCGGCAGGATGGCCGCCTCCGGCTCGCGGCTGCTGGTGGCGATGATGCGGCCGCTGGAGCGCATGACCGTCATCTCCGAGGCGCCGTCGCGCTCCCGGAGCCGCTCCAGAACCAGGGGCAGCAGGCCGTCGGGGACATCCGCCAGCTCCCGCGCGGAGCGCTCGGTGCGCTCCAGCAGCTCGCGTTTGCGCACGTCGAACGACGCCTGGGACAGCCGCAGGGCGGCGTCCAGCGCCTGCTGCTCGCTGCGCTCGCTGAACCAGGCATCGATGCCCCGGTCGAGGAACTGGATGGAGAAGTAGTAGACGACGCTGACCGGGACCACGGCCAGGACGATGAACATGGTCACCAGGCGCACGGTGATGCGGCTGCCGGCCTGCCCGCGGCGGCGCTGCGCCAGCAGCCGCCAGAGGTTGTAGGCGATGAGCAGCACCAGGGCCACCAGGGCGACGCTGTTGACCACCAGCAGCCAGGGGTAGAGCTCCCCGAACAGCTCGGAGTTCCGCGTGGCGAGGCTGAGCAGGTAGAGGGAACCGAGCAGGAGCAGACACAGTGTCAGCCGGAAGACGGTCCCGGGCTTCATCCATCCAGCGGCCATGAGTACCACTCGCTCGCAAGACGCCACTCGGGGGAGACCAGGGCGACGGTCCGCAGCGGATACGGCAGGGCATCCACGTCCAGCCGGGCGCGCACCTGCAGGACGTAGTCACCGTTGCCCTGGATGCGCACCCGGTCGATGGCGCGATGGCCGACCATGCTGGCCCAGGCGTTCAGGGCGGCGTCGCGCCGGAAGAACGTGCGCTGCTCGCCGGTGTCGTGATGCATCACGACATACCGCCTCGACAGGGCGTGGTACCGGAGCTCGGTGCGGACGTCCGAGCCGGCCAGCTCCGAGTCCCACCACCAGTCCCGCACGCGCAGCACGCGGACCTGCATCTGCAGCGCCAGCGGCACGCCGCTCTCCAAGGCGTCCTCGGCCTCGCGGCTGAGGCGGACATCGAAGCGCGCATCGACGTAGACGCCGCTGTCGTCGTTGCGCACGTCGGCGCCGGCCAGGGTGAATCCGGGCCCGGCGGCAACGGCCGGCGCGGACACCGACATCAGCACGATGACCGTCACCAGCAGCGCGTGTCGCGGACAGAGGATGGAATGGGGCGCCCGTGTCGTCATTGTTTTCCAAGGCACGCGTAGTAGAAGCCATCCATTCCGGCGTCGCCGCAGAGAATCTGCCGGCCGAACTCCTGCGCCCTGCCCCAGTCGCCCGCGATCGGGTGAACGGCCACGTCGCTCCGCGCTCCGGCAAAGGCACCGACAACCCCTTCATTTTCCTCCGGCAGCATGGAGCAGGTCGCGTAGACCAGCATACCCCCCGGCGCCAGCAGGGGCCAGGCCGCGGCCAGCAGTCGGGCCTGCAGCCCGGGCAGGCTGAGCAGGTCGTCCGGCTGGCGCAGCAGCTTGATGTCCGGGTGGCGGCGGATCACCCCGGTGGCGGAGCAGGGCGCGTCCAGGAGAATGCGCTGGAAGGGCCGGCCGTCCCACCAGGCCTCCGGCGCGGTGCCGTCCCCCGCGACCAGGCGCGCTTCCAGCTCCAGGCGCTCCAGGTTCTCGCGCACCCGTCCCAGGCGGCGCTCGTCGTGGTCCACCGCCGTCACGCTGGCGACCTCCGGCTGGTACTCGAGGATATGGCAGGTCTTGCCGCCCGGCGCGGCGCACAGATCGAGAACGCGGTCCCCCGGCTGCGGATCCAGCAACGCGGCCGCCTGCTGCCCGGCGGCGTCCTGGACGGATACGGCGCCGGAATCGAAAGCCGGCAGCCGCTCCACGGGCACCGGCTCATCCAGTACCAGGGCATCGCCAGCCGCCGGGTGCGGGCTCGCGGCGTGCCCGGCGTCGGCCAGGCGCTGCCGGTAGGCCTCGCGGCTGCCCTGGCGGCGGTTCACCCGCAGCGTCATGGGCGGGCGCTCGTTGTTCGCTGCCATCACGGCCTGCCAGTCGCCGGGCCAGGCACGCCGCGCGGCATCCACCAGCCACTGCGGATGCGCGTGGAGCGCGGTCTCCACCCGCTGCCACGCGGCCTCCAGATCGGCGCGCTCGGCCAGGCACCGGCGCAGCACCGCATTGACCAGCCCGCCGGCCCAGCGCCGGCCCAGGGCGCGGGCGGCGGCCACCGTTTCCGACACGGCCGCGTGATCGGGAATGCGGGTGGCCAGGCACTGGTAGACCCCGACCACCAGCAGGGCGTGGACGTCCCGGTCCCGCTTGCGCAGGGGCCGCTCCAGGAGCTGCTCGAGCACCCACGCCAGGCGTGGGTACCACCGCAATGCGCCGTAGGCGAGCTCCTGGGCCAGGGCCCGCTCGCCCGGGGCGACCCGCTGCAGCACCTCCGGCAGCACATCGGCCAGGGAGCGCCCCCCGCACACGCCGTCCACCGCCTGTGCAGCGCCCTGCCGGGCCGTGGCGGAGCGGCGCTGGCGTCCGGTGCGAGCCATCAGCGGAAACGCGTCCCGGCCGGTACGGCATGGCCGTTGACAAAGGCGGCCGCGGGCAGGGGCCGACCGCCCGGCGCCTGCAGCTCCAGCAGGCGCAGCGTGCCGCGGCCGCAGGCCACGTCGATGCCGTCGGGTCCGGCCGCCGTTACCACCCCGGGGGCCTCGCCGGCCGGCGTCGCCAGCGGCCGGGCCCGCCAGATGCGCAGCCGGGCCCCGTCCCAGTCCGTCTCGGCCACGGGCCACGGGTTGAACGCCGCGACCCGGCGCGCGATGCCGACGGCGTCCTCGTTCCAGTCAATCCGTGCTTCCGCCTTGTCGAGCTTACGGGCATACGTCACCCCCGCCGCCGGCTGCGGTTGCGGCGCCAGGTCGCCCTCCAGGAGGGAATCCAGATCGGCCCGCAGAAGCTCCGCGCCCAGCTCCGCCAGGCGGTCGTGCAGCGTGCCCCCGGTGTCCTCCGGCCGGATGAGCGTCCGCCGGCAGTCGTATACGGGACCCGTATCCAGGCCCGGCTCCATGCGCATCAGGCACATCCCGGTCTCCTCATCCCCGGCCAGCAGCGCCCGCTGGATGGGCGCAGCGCCACGCCAGCGGGGCAACAGCGAGGCGTGCAGGTTGACGCAGCCCTGCGCCGGCAGCGACAGGACCGCCTCCGGCAGGAGCAGCCCGTAGGCCACCACCACCAGCAGATCCGGCGCCGCCGCGACCATGGCGGCCCGCTGGTCCGGGGTGGCCAGGGCATCCGGCTGATGCACCGGCACCCCGGCCTCGCCGGCCACGGCCTTGACCGGCGCGGGCCGGGGCCGGCGGCCCCGGCCCGCCGGCCGATCCGGCTGCGTCCAGACACCGACGACATCGTGCTCCGAGGCCAGCAGCGCGCGCAGCGCCGGGACGGCGAACTCCGGCGTTCCGGCGAAGGCGATGCGGGACCGTTGCGTCATGCTGGTGTCCTGTAACCCGGGTTCGTTGGATTTTGCCTGACCTCCGGGCCGCCGGGGCAAGGCCGTCGGCCCGACGGCGCGGCGCCCCCTGCGGCGAGGGCCGGCAACGCCGCACACCAGCGAACTCGCTACGGGTTCCGGCCGGACTCTCAGGCCGACAGGCGCGTATGCTTGATCAGCTTGCGGTGGGCCCGCTTGCGCTTGAGCTCGGAGAGGTGGTCGAGGAAAAGCTTGCCGTCGAGATGGTCGATCTCATGCTGCAGGCACACGGCCAGGAGGCCGTCCGCCTCGATCTCCAGCGGATCGCCGTTGCGGTCCAGGGCACGTACCCGCACCCGCTCGGCCCGTTCCACGTAATCCTGGTAGCCGGGCACGGACAGGCAGCCCTCCTGGCCGCGTTCGGCGCCGGTCGCCTCCACGATCTCCGGGTTGACCAGCACGCGGGGCTCGTCGTGATTGTCGGAGACGTCGATGACGATGACGCGCTCGTGGACATCCACCTGGGTCGCCGCCAGGCCGATGCCGGGGGCATCGTACATGGTCTCCAGCATGTCGTCCGCCAGCGTCCGGATGCGGTCGTCCACCGCGTCCACGGGGCGGGCCACGGTCCGCAGACGGCTGTCGGGGTACTGCAGAATCTCGAGTTTGGGCATGGTTCCGTTGCGCAGCTGAGCAGTTCAGGTTAGCGTAAAGTCTAGAATCATAAGTGACCCGCAGGCAATTCGGAAACGTAGTGTCGGCAACCTGCCTGCAACACCCGCCGACATCGGACAAGGATTACCCATGCGTATCAGGATGCTTATTGCGCTGTTGTGCGGGCTTTCGCTGACGGCACCGCTGGCGCTCGCCAACGAGGACGCGTTCCGCGACGACCACCCGGAGCGCTATACCGTCGAGCGCGGCGACACCCTCTGGGATATCTCCGAGCGCTTTCTGGACAGCCCCTGGCTGTGGCCGGAGATCTGGCACGTCAACCCGGAGATCGACAACCCGCACCTGATCTATCCGGGCGACGAGATCCGTCTCGTGTACATCGACGGCGAGCCGCGGCTGACCGTCGACCGGGGCCAGCGCACCGTGCGCCTGTCCCCCGAGGTGCGCGAGGAGGAGCTCGAGCCGGCGATCAACACCATTCCCATGGAGGCCATCCGGCCGTTCCTGGATCGCAGCCGGGTGGTCGACGAGGGCACCCTGGAAGACGCGCCGTACGTGGTGGCCGGCGAGGAGGAGCGCGTGCTCGCCAGCCGCGGCGACAATATCTACGTCCGGCGGCTGCCGGAGGGCGACAACCGCGGCGAGACGTTCGCCATCGTCCGCCGGGGGGATCCGTACATCGACCCGGAAACCGAGGAGGTCCTCGGCTTCGAGGCGCGCTACCTGGGCGACGCCCGCATCACGCGCCAGGGCGATCCGGGCACCGCCCGGGTGACGCGCAGCAACCGCGAGATCCGCGCCGGCGACCGCCTGCTCGAGACCACCTCCGGGGCGATCCGCACGAACTTCCAGCCGCGGGCGCCCGAGCAGGATATCGAAGGCTACATCATCGACGTCATGGACGGCGTCAGCCAGATCGGGCAGTTCGATGTCGTGGTGCTCAACCGCGGCAGCCGCGACGGCCTCGAGGAAGGCAACGTGCTCGCCGTCTACAAGGCCGGCCGCGAGGTCGATGACGACATCGCGGACGAGACGGTCACCCTGCCGCAGGAACGCGCCGGGGAGCTCATCGTCTTCCGCGTCTACGACAAGCTGAGCTTCGGGCTCGTCATGAACGCCACCCGGGCCATGAGCAACATGGACATGGTGCGCAATCCCTGAGGGTCCATGAGCGAGCAGCACGCCTGGCTTGCCCTGGTACGGACACCGGGCCTGGGCTCGGCACTGGCCGCCTCCCTGCTGGAACGATTCGGCTCGCCCCGGGCCGTGCTGGATGCGGGCCCGGAGGCCTGGCGGCGGGCGGGGGCGACGGCCGCCGCCGTCGACGGGCTGCGCAACCCGGACGAGGAAGGCATCCAGCTGGACCAGGCCTGGCTCGCGGCCGGCGCCGACCACCACCTCATCACCCGGGATGACCCCCGCTATCCGGCCCTGCTGCGGGAGATCCCGAACCCGCCGCTGTGCCTGTTCGTCAACGGCGACCCCGAGGTCCTCGCGCTGCCCCAGCTGGCCATCGTGGGCAGCCGCAACCCGACCCCCGGGGGCCGGCGCACGGCGCGGGAATTCGGCCGCCACCTCGCGGGCCGCGGGCTGACCATCACCAGCGGCCTGGCCCTGGGCGTGGATGCGGCGGCACACCAGGGGGCCCTGGACGCGGGCGGGCCCACCGTGGCCGTGACCGCCACCGGACCGGACCGTGTCTATCCCGGGCGCAATCGCTCGCTTGCCCACGCCATCGCCGCCGACGGCGCGGTGGTCACCGAGTTCCCCTGCGGCACGCCCGCCCGCGCCGGCCACTTCCCCCGGCGCAACCGCATCATCAGCGGGCTGGCGGCCGGCACCCTGGTGGTCGAGGCGAGCCCCCGCTCCGGCTCGCTGATCACGGCCCGCTACGCCCTGGAACAGGGACGCGAGGTCTTCGCCATCCCGGGGTCCATCCACAATCCGCTGGCCCGCGGCTGCCACCGGCTCATCCGCGACGGCACGGCCAAGCTGGTGGAGCAGGCCGACGAGATCCTGGAGGAGCTGCCGGCGCTGCTGCGACCGCAGGACTGCGGGACCGGGGCGGACGAGGCACCGGCCGAGCCGGCTGCGGAGCTGGATGCGGAGCACCGCCGGGTCCTGGAGGCGGTGGGCCATGACCCCGTCCCCCTGGAGACCGTGTTGCAACGCACCGGATTGACGGCCGATACGGTTTCCTCCATTCTCCTGCTACTGGAACTCTCTGGCCGAGTCGAAGCGATGCCCGGCGGGCGCTATATCCGGGCGGGATAGAGATTGATGAAGGAAAACGTGTTCGACGTCCTGATGTATCTGTTCGAGAACTACCTCTACGACGACGAACCGCAACCGGACCGCGATTCCCTCGAGGGCGAGCTTTTCGAGGCAGGTTTTCATCCCGGCGAAGTGCGCCGCGCTTTCGCATGGCTGGACGACCTGGCCAACACCAGGGAGCTCCCGGGCGGGGCCGCGCTGAACGGCAGCCGCTCCGTGCGCCTGTTCACCGAGTCCGAGTCCACCAAGCTGGACCTGGAGAGCCGCGGCTTCATCCTCTTTCTCGAACAGATCGGCGTGCTGACCCCGGTCAGCCGTGAGGTGGTCATCGACCGGCTCATGGCGCTGGACGATGACGACATCGACCTGGACCAGGTGAAATGGGTCACCCTGATGGTGCTGTTCAACCAGCCGGGCCAGGAAGAAGCCTTCGCATGGATGGAGAATTATCTGTTCGACAACCCGGTGCACCTGATCCACTAGAACGCGAGCACGCCGCCCCGTCCGCACCCGGCGCAGGCATCACGCCCCGGGGCGCGGCGCCGACAACCTGTCCAGCAATCGAGCACCCTGCACCGCGGGGTTTTATTTTCCCATGAGCAAGTATCTGGTCATCGTCGAATCACCGGCGAAAGCGAAGACGATCAACAAGTACCTGGGCCCCGAGTACCAGGTGATGGCCTCGTACGGGCATGTGCGCGACCTGGTGCCGAAGGAGGGGGCGGTGGATCCCTCCCGGGACTTCGCCATGCAGTACTCGGTCATCGACAAGAACAAGAAGCACGTCGACGCCATTGCCAAGGCCCTGAAGAAGGCCGACGCCCTGTACCTGGCCACGGACCCGGACCGCGAGGGCGAGGCCATCTCCTGGCACCTCTACGAGCTCCTGCGCGAGCAGGGCCTGCTGGACGACAAGCCGGTGCGCCGGGTGGTCTTCCACGAGATCACCGAGCGCGCCATCCAGGAGGCCCTGCACAACGCCCGGGACCTGTCCATGGACCTGGTCAACGCCCAGCAGGCACGCCGCGCCCTGGACTACCTGGTGGGCTTCAACCTGTCGCCCCTGCTGTGGCGCAAGATCCACAGCGGCCTGTCGGCCGGCCGGGTGCAGTCCCCCGCGCTGCGCATGATCGTCGAGCGCGAGGAGGAGATCGAGGCGTTCGAGCCCCGGGAATACTGGACCATCGAGTCGGACCTGAAGAAGGAGGAGCAGCCGTTCCAGGCCAAGCTGACCTACTTTCAGGGCGAGAAGCTCGAGCAGTTCAGCATCGACAACGAGACCCGCGCCACCGAGGTGGAGCAGGCCCTCACCCAGGCGGGCCGGGACGGGCTGCCGGTCAGGAAGGTGGAGCGCAAGCAGCGCCGGCGCAATCCGGCGGCACCGTTCACCACCTCGACACTGCAGCAGGAGGCCTCCCGCAAGCTCGGCTTCGGCGCCCAGCGCACCATGCGGGTGGCGCAGCAGCTCTACGAGGGCATCGACACGGGCAGCGGCGCGGTGGGCCTGATCACCTACATGCGCACGGACTCCGTCAACCTCGCCCAGGAAGCGGTCCAGGACATGCGTGCCGTCATCCAGGAGCGCTTCGGCAAGGACAAGCTGCCCGGCTCGCCGCAGGTCTACCGCACCAAGGCCAAGAACGCCCAGGAGGCGCACGAGGCGGTGCGCCCCACGTCCGCGGGGCGCCACCCGGACGAGCTGCGCCATCAGCTGACCCAGGACCAGCACCGGCTCTACGAGCTCATCTGGAAGCGGGCGCTGGCTTCCCAGATGATCCACGCCACCATCAACACGGTATCCGTGGACCTGGCGTGCGGCGAAGGCAACGTCTTCCGCGCCACGGGCTCCACGGTCGCCGACCCCGGGTTCATGGCGGTCTACCAGGAGGGTGTCGACGACGCCAAGGCGGACAGCAACGACCGCATCCTGCCGCCGCTGGAAGAGGGCGACGTGGTGTCGCTGGTGCAGATCCGCCCGGAGCAGCATTTCACGGAGCCGCCGCCGCGCTACAGCGAGGCGAGCCTGGTGCGCACCCTGGAGGAATACGGCATCGGCCGGCCCTCGACCTACGCCAGCATCATCTCGACGCTGGTCAACCGCGAATACGTGGAGCTGGAGAACCGGCGCTTCCGGCCGACGCCCATCGGGCGCGTGGTCAACAAGTTTCTCACCGACCATTTCACCCAGTACGTGGACTACGACTTCACCGCGCGGCTGGAGGATGACCTGGACGAGATCTCCCTGGGCCACAAGGACTGGGTGCCGCTGCTGCGGGACTTCTGGGAGCCCTTCAAGGCCCGGGTGGAGGAGAAGAAGGACATCTCCCGCGAGGAAGTGGTCCAGGCCCGGGAGCTGGGCACGGATCCGGAATCGGGCAAGCCCGTCCAGGTGCGCGTGGGCCGCTACGGGCCGTTCGTGCAGCTGGGCACCAAGGACGACGCGGAGAAGCCCCGCTTCGCCGGCCTGCGGCCCGGCCAGCGCATGGACACCATCACCCTGGACGAGGCCCTGGCCCTGTTCCAGCTGCCCCGGGATCTGGGCGAGACCGACGAGGGCGAGCCCATGCAGGCGAGCATCGGCCGTTTCGGCCCGTACGTGAAATACGGCAGCAAGTTCGTCTCGCTCAAGGAGGACGACCCGTACACCATCACCCCCGAGCGGGCGAAGGAGGTGGTCGCCGAGAAGAAGCGCGAGGACGCCAACCGCATCATCAACGAGTTCGACGGCGGCATCCGCGTGCTGCGGGGGCGCTACGGCCCCTACGTCACCGACGGCAAGAAGAACGCCAAGATCCCCAAGGACGTGGAGCCGGAATCGCTGGATCTGGCGGCGTGCCAGGACCTGCTCGCCAAGGCCCCGGAGCGCAAGGGCAAGCGCAAGGCTCCGGCGAAGAAGCGCACGGCGAAGAGCGGCTGAAACCGTGAATCCACGGCTGCTGGAGGCACAACGGGTCCTGCGGCGGGGTGGCCTGATCGCCTACCCCACGGAGGCGGTCTTCGGGCTCGGCTGCGACCCGCTGGACCGGGCGGCGGTCACGCGCCTGCTCCGGCTGAAGGGCCGCTCGCCGGGCAAGGGAGTCATCCTCCTGGCCGGCACCATCGATGCGCTGCTCCCCTACCTGGCCGCCACGGACGAGCAGCTCGACCGCGCCCAGGCCACCTGGCCCGGTCCGGTGACCTGGACTCTCCCCTGCCGGGCGGATGTACCGGTGTGGCTGCGCGGCGGCCGCCGCACGCTGGCCGTGCGGGTCACGGCCCATCCCGTGGCGGCGCAGCTGAGCAACGATTTCGGCGACGCCCTGATCTCCACCAGTGCCAACCGCAGCGGCGCGCCGCCGGCGCGCACCGCCCGGGAGGCCCGGTGGCGCCTGGGCAGCGCCCTGGACACCGTGGTCCCCGGTGCCACCGGCGGGCGCGAGCGCCCCACGGAGATCCGGGACGGCGTCACCGGCGCCGTACTGCGCCACTGAGCGGAGCCTGCCATGAGCCAGCCCGACCCGGACGCCGTCAGGACCTACCTCCTGGCCCTCCAGGACAAGCTCTGCGCCAGCCTCGAAGGCGAGGACGGCGCGGCGCGCTTCCACGAGGACGCCTGGCAGCGAGCCGAGGGCGGCGGCGGCCGCTCGCGGGTGCTCCACCGCGGCGCGGTGTTCGAGCAGGCCGGCATCAACTTCTCCCACGTGCACGGCGACAGCCTGCCGCAGGCCGCATCGGAACGCCGCCCGGAGCTGGCCGGCCGCAGCTTCCAGGCCCTCGGCGTGTCGCTGGTGATCCATCCGTACAACCCGTACGTGCCCACGGCCCACGCCAACGTGCGCTTCTTCATCGCCGAGCGGCCGGACGCCGCGCCGGTGTGGTGGTTCGGCGGCGGATTCGACCTCACCCCGTACTACGGCTTCGACGCCGACTGCCGGCACTGGCACGCCACCGCCCGGGCGGCGTGCGAGCCCTTCGGCCCGGACGTCTATCCGCGCTACAAGGCCTGGTGCGACGACTACTTCCACCTGCCCCACCGCGGCGAGCAGCGTGGCATCGGCGGGTTGTTCTTCGACGACCTGGGCGACTGGGGCTTCGATCGCTGCTTCGCGTTCATGCAGTCCGTGGGGGATCACTTCGAGCCGGCCTACCTGCCCATCGTCCGGCACCGGCGGGCAACCGGTTACGGCGAGCGGGAGCGCCAGTTCCAGCTCTACCGGCGCGGCCGGTACGTCGAGTTCAACCTGCTGTTCGACCGCGGCACGAAGTTCGGCATCCAGTCCGGCGGGCGCACGGAATCCATTCTCATGTCACTGCCGCCGCTGGCGCGCTGGGAGTACGGCTATCAGCCGGAGCCGGGCTCCCCGGAAGCCGAGCTCACCACCCGGTATCTGACGCCGCGGGACTGGTTGAGCGACGCCTGAAGACAAGTGACCCGCGCGCGCCCGGCGCACACTGCCCTCCAGGCAGAATGGTTCGCGAGGGCAGCGGTCATGGCGGGCGAAGCGCAAGTGACGACACTGTACAATGCCGATCTCCGCGTGGTGATCCGGCACCTGATGGGCCAGCCGGAGTCGGCCCGGGACCGCATTGGCGCCCGGCACCGGCGTGTTCTCTCCCTCTATTGCGCCGGCTGGTGCCAGGGCCTGCCGTTCGCCGGCCTGATCCGCGACCCCGACGGCGACGCCGAGGTGGTTGCCTTCGGCGACGCAGCGGGAACCCTGCCGGCCGCCGCCTGGCGCAGCATCCGGCTGCGGGCCCTGCGGTGCACGCCGGACGCGGTCTGGCACCACCCCTTCCCGCTGGAGACGGCCGCCGACTACACCGCCCAGGAAACGGCGCTGGTGGAGCATCTGCGCCAGCACGCCGCCGACGCCGGCTGGACCACCGGTACCCCCGACGAGACGCTGCGTCCGGCAGCGGACCCGCGCACCGGCGACGCATCGTTCTGCTTGCATCCGCCGGTACTGGGCACGGCCTCCGTGCCGCGCTGGAGCCCGGACCCGGACGAGCCGCCGCGCTACATCCGTGTCTTCCCCGGGCGCATCGCCTACCGCGGCGAGCGCTACACGGTCACCGGCGCCGAGGCCGTGGACCCGCGCGACCAGCGCCTGCTCATGGCGTACCGCGGTGGCCACCGGCAGGCGGCCGCCGAGCTGTGGCTCAACGACCAGGGCCGCATCGTCGCCAATACGCGGCCCCAGCGGGCGCGCGACTCGTCGTCCTGAGCCCGTCCCCGGGCCCGCGCCGCCGGCGCGGGCCCGGAGGATCCTCCGCCCCGACCCGAGCTCTTCCCCCGACCGGGAGTTACGGCCCTGGCGGCACTGCCGCCGAGCACCGTGATCCACCAGCGCCGGGGGCAGGCCATGCACTGAATCTTCCCATCGGTACCCTGCCCGGTTCACACTTCCGCTATCCTGGCTCCGGCCTGCCCGGGACAACGGGAACTCCCGCCATGGCGGGAGCGTACCTTGCCGGCACTCTGCTTGACCGATCAACTGGAAGGAGCACGACGCATGCGCCATCTGAGCAGTATCTTCCTGAAGGGACTCGCGGCGATCCTGCCGGTGTTCGTTACCGTCTACCTGGTGGTATGGATCGCGCGCACGGCGGAGAACGTCCTGGGCGGGATCATCCGCTTCATCCTGCCGGAGAGCTGGTACATCCCGGGCATCGGCCTGCTGCTCGGCATCGGGCTGATCTTCGCGGTGGGCGTGCTGCTGCAGGCCTACCTAATCCGCCGGCTGTTCGACGTCGGCGAGGCCCTGGTGCACCGGATCCCGCTGATCAACACGGTCTACTCGGCGGTCCAGGACCTCATGGACTTCATCTCCCGCAGCAATCGCCAGCAGGCATCCCAGGTGGTGCTGGTACGGGTCCATCTCGGGGAGGTTTCCGGCCGCCTGATGGGCTTCGTCACCCGGGAGGAGTGGGCCGGCCTGCCGGACAACATGGCCGACGACGGCGAGGTGGCGGTGTACATGCCCATGAGCTATCAGATCGGCGGCTATACGCTGATCCTCCCCCGCAGCCACCTGGAACCCGTGGACATGGGAATCGACGAAGGCATGCGCTTCGCGTTGACCGCGGGCATGTCCACCCAGGCGAATCGTGGCGCATCGCAACATACACCACGGGAATAAATCCTTGTCCGACCACGGCAAAATACCCTGTGGCCAGCGGGGGACGGGCCTTCTATGATGGGACACGACAACGAGGAGAAGCACACACATAACCACGCCTGATCTTCCGGTACCCCCGCTCACGAGGCGGCGGGTCGTGTCCCGTCGCTGCACCACAGCGACGCCGGCGCCACCGGAAGCACCGGGCCCCACCATGAGGCGGTTCCATGGCTGAGAAGCTGGACGATATCGATCCCCAGGAGACAGGTGAGTGGCTGGAAGCCCTGGAAGCAGTGATCGAGATGGAGGGGCCGGAACGGGCCCACTACCTGCTCGAGACGCTGGTGGACAAGGCCCGCCGCCGGGGCGGTCATATCCCGTTCAAGTCCACCACTGCCTATCTGAACACCATTCCGCCGCACATGGAGAAGCGCTCGCCCGGCGACCACGCCCTGGAGTGGCGCATCCGCTCGATCATCCGCTGGAACGCCATGGCCATGGTGCTCCAGGGCAACGAGGCGCGCCCGGGCGTCGGCGGCCACATCGCCAGCTTCGCCTCCAGCGCCACCCTCTACGACGTCGGCTTCAATCATTTCTGGCGCGCGCCCACGGACAACCACGGCGGCGACATGGTGTTCATCCAGGGGCACTCCTCGCCCGGCATCTACGCCCGCTCCTACCTGGAGGGGCGCCTGGACGAGGAGCACCTGCGCGGCTTCCGCCAGGATGTCGGCGGCAAGGGGGTCACCTCGTACCCGCACCCCTGGCTGATGCCGGACTACTGGCAGTACCCCACGGTGTCCATGGGGCTGGGGCCGATCATGGGCATCTACCAGGCGCGCTTCATGAAGTACCTCCACGACCGGGGCATCGTCGACACCTCGGACCGCAAGGTATGGGTGTTCATGGGTGACGGCGAGATGGACGAGCCGGAATCCCTGGGCGCCATCGACGTGGCCGCGCGCGAGGGCCTGGACAACCTGATCTTCGTCATCAACTGCAACCTGCAGCGCCTGGACGGCCCGGTGCGCGGCAACGGCAAGATCATCCAGGAGCTCGAGGGCGAGTTCCGGGGCGCCGGCTGGAACGTGCTCAAGGTGATCTGGGGCTCCTACTGGGACCCGCTCCTGGACAAGGACGACAAGGGCCTGCTGCGCAAGCGCATGGAAGAGGCCGTCGACGGCGAGTACCAGAACTTCAAGGCCAAGGGCGGGGCGTACACGCGCGAGAACTTCTTCGGCAAGTACCCGGAGCTGAAGGACATGGTGTCCAACATGTCCGACGAGGACATCGCGCGCCTCAACCGCGGCGGTCACGATCCGCACAAGGTCTATGCCGCCTACCACGCCGCCGTGAACCACACCGGCCAGCCGTCGGTGATCCTGGCCAAGACGGTCAAGGGCTACGGCATGGGCCAGTCCGGCGAAGGCCAGAACATCGCCCACCAGCAGAAGAAGATGGGCATCGAGGCGCTGCGCCACTATCGCGACCGCTTCGAGATCCCCATTCCCGACGAGGAGCTGGAGAAGGCGCCGTTCTACAAGCCCGCCGAGGACAGCCCGGAGATGAAATACCTCCACGAGCGGCGCCAGGCGCTGGGCGGCTACCTGCCGCAACGGCGGACCGACGCGCCGGCGCTGGAGGTGCCGGAGCTGTCGGCGTTCGACCTCCTGCTCAAGGAGTCCGGCGAGCGCGAGATGTCCACCACCATGGCCTTCGTGCGCATCCTGGCCATCCTGACCCGGGACAAGAAGCTGGCCCAGCACATCGTGCCCATTGTCCCGGACGAGGCGCGCACCTTCGGCATGGAGGGGCTGTTCCGGCAGATGGGCATCTACTCCTCGGTGGGGCAGCTCTACGAGCCCGAGGACTCGGACCAGCTCATGGTCTACAAGGAGAGCAAGAAGGGGCAGATCCTCCAGGAGGGCATCAACGAGGCCGGAGCGTTCAGCTCCTGGATCGCCGCGGGAACGAGCTATTCCAACCACGGCATCCACATGGTGCCCTTCTACGCCTACTACTCCATGTTCGGCTTCCAGCGTGTCGGCGACCTGGCCTGGGCGGCCGGCGACATGCAGGTGCGGGGCTTTCTCATGGGCGGCACCGCCGGGCGCACCACCCTCAACGGCGAGGGTCTGCAGCACCAGGACGGGCACAGCCACCTGCTGGCCTCGACCATCCCCAACTGCGTGGCCTACGACCCGACCTTCCCCTACGAGATGGCGGTGATCATCCAGGACGGCATGCGGCGCATGTACCAGGTGGGCGAGAACGTTTTCTACTACATCACCATGATGAACGAGAACTACCCGCAGCCCGCCATGCCCGAGGGCGCCGAGGAAGGCATCCGCCGGGGGATGTACCTGTTCCGCGCGGGCGGCCGCGGCAAGAACAAGGTCCAGCTCATGGGCGCCGGCACCATCTTCCGGGAGGTCATCGAGGCCGCCGATGTGCTCAAGAGCGACTGGAAGGTGGACGCCGACATCTGGGGCTGCCCGTCGTTCAACGAGCTGCGCCGGGACGGGCTCGAGGTGGAGCGCTGGAACCTGCTCCACCCGGACAAGAAGCCCAAGTCCAGCTGGGTGGAGCAGCAGCTCAAGGGCCGCAAGGGGCCGGCCGTGGCCGCCACCGACTACATGCAGGCGGTGCCCGACCAGATCCGGGGGTACATGGATCGGCGCTTCTACGTCCTCGGCACCGACGGCTTCGGCCGCTCGGACACGCGCGAGCAGCTGCGCCATCACTTCGAGGTGGACCGCTACTACATCACCGTGGCAGCGCTGAAGGCCCTGGCCGACGAGGGCCAGCTGGATACCGCCACGGTGACCAAGGCCATCAAGAAGTACGGCATCGACCCGGACAAGCCGAACCCGGCCCGGGCGTAAACCGGCATCCCTGCGCCCGGGGCCTGCCGCGCCCCGGGCCGAGACGTCTGAGAAGGACCCGCTCATGGCCACGAAGACGATTACGGTTCCCGACATCGGTGATTTCGACGCCGTCGATGTCATCGAAGTCCTGGTCTCCGACGGCGACGCCGTCGAGGCCGAGCAATCCCTCATCACCCTGGAGTCGGACAAGGCGACCATGGAGGTGCCCGCGCCGGAGGCCGGCACCGTCAAGGGCGTGAAGATCAAGGTGGGCGACCAGGTCAAGGAGGGCGACGCCATCCTGGAGCTGGAGCCGGCGGAAGGCGACACCGGCGGCGAGCCGGCCGCACCCGCGGCCGGCGAGGCCGACAGCGGCGCCGCGGACGCCTCTCCGGACGAGGCGGAGGCGAGCGCTCCACCGCCGGAAGACGGCGGCAGCCAGACGGTCACCGTCCCGGATATCGGCGATTTCGACAAGGTGGACGTCATCGAGGTGCTGGTCGGCGAGGGCGACTCCGTGGAGCCGGAGCAGTCGCTGATCACCCTGGAATCCGACAAGGCCACCATGGAGGTGCCCGCCCCGGCCGCGGGCACCGTGGGCCCGGTCCACGTCAAGGTGGGCGACAAGGTCGGCAAGGGCGATGCCATCCTGGAGCTCCGGGGTGCCGGCGGTGGTACGGCACCGGCTGCCGGCAAGGGCGCCTCTACGGCGCCGGAGCCGGCCGCTTCCGGGGCCGCAGACAAGGAGCCGGAAGCGCCGGCCGGTGCAGCGCCCCGCGAGCCGGCGCCGGTGGAGCATCCCGTCCACCAGGTGGAGGCGGACGCCGCCCCGGTGGAGACCCAGCGCATCGACAGCGAGGGGCACAAGCGGGCCCATGCCTCGCCGGCGGTACGGCGCTTCGCCCGGGAGCTGGGCGTGGATCTCGGCAATCTGTCGGGCAAGGGCTCGGGCCGCAAGGGCCGCATCCTCAAGGAGGACGTCCAGAACTACGTCAAGGGCCTGGTCCGGCAGGTGCAGGACGCCGGCGGGGCGGCCGCGGCTGCCCCGGCACCGGGGGGAACGGGAGGGACAGGGATCCCGCCCATTCCGCCGGTGGACTTCAGCAAGTTCGGCGAGGTCGAGGAAGTCCCGCTGTCGCGGATCAAGAAGCTCTCCGGGCCGCACCTGCAGCGCAGCTGGCTCAATCTGCCGCACGTCACGCAGTTCGACGAGGCGGACATCACGGAGCTGGAGACGTTCCGCAAGGCGGAGAAGGACGCCGCCGAGAAGGAAGGCGTCAAGCTCACGCCGCTGGCCTTCCTGGTCAAGGCATCGGCCGGCGCCCTGGCGACCTACCGGGAGTTCAACAGCTCCCTGAAGCCCGAGGGCGACGCCCTCATCGTCAAGCACTACATCAACATCGGCGTGGCGGTGGATACGCCCCAGGGCCTGGTGGTGCCGGTGATCAAGGATGCCGACCGCAAGGGCGTCTACGACATCGCCCGGGACCTGGCCACGCTCAGCGGCAAGGCGCGCGACGGCAAGCTGGGGCCGGCGGACATGCAGGGCGGGACGTTCAGCATCTCCAGCCTCGGCGGCATCGGCGGCACGGCGTTCACGCCCATCATCAACGCGCCCGAGGTGGCGATTCTCGGGGTGTCGAAGTCGGAGATGAAGCCCAAGTGGAACGGCGAGGAGTTCGAGCCGCGGCTGATGCTGCCGCTGTCGCTGTCCTATGACCACCGGGTCATCGACGGCGCCGCGGCGGCGCGGTTCACCGCGCACCTGGCCGGGCTGCTGGCGGACATGCGGAAGCTGCTGCTTTGATGGCGATGGGCCGGGTCTGTGGTGCCCCGACCCGGGGGCGGGGACGGGGTGATCGGGTGGCGGACACGCCGTGAGTACATCCCTGTAGGCTTGTCTGCGATCATCCAGGATCGCCGACAATCCGCCACCCGATCACCCCGCCCCTGCCTGTGCCGGCTTCTGCCGTCAGACAATGCACCGTCCCCGGCTCCTCGGATCCGGGGCGCGCCACCGAACAACAGAAGGATCCGACCATGGCGACGACAACGATTACGGTTCCCGACATCGGCGATTTCGACGCCGTGGATGTCATTGAAGTGCTGGTGAGCGAGGGCGATACCATCGAGCCCGAGCAGTCGCTGATCACCCTGGAGTCCGACAAAGCCACCATGGAGGTCCCGGCCACCACCGGCGGCACGGTGACGTCGCTGAAGATCAAGGTCGGCGATCAGGTGAAGAAGGGCGACGCCATCGCCGAGGTGGAGCCCGCCGAAGGCGGCGCCGCGGCATCGGCGCCGGAAACGCCGAAGGAAGAGGACACGAGCGAGACGGCCCCGGCGGCCGGGAAGGCGGAGAAAGCGCCCGAGGCGCCGAAGGAGGCGCCGGCCGCGTCCGCGGACATGCCCGCGGACGCCGACTGCGACGTGGTGGTCATCGGCGCCGGCCCCGGGGGCTACACCGCGGCCTTCCGGGCCGCCGACCTGGGCCTGAAGACCATCCTGGTGGAGCGCTACGACACCCTGGGGGGCGTGTGCCTGAACGTGGGCTGCATCCCCTCCAAGGCCCTGCTGCACGTCGGCCACGTGCTCGACACCGCCGAGCAGTTCAAGGACCACGGCGTGGTCTTCGGCAAGCCGAAGCTGGAGCTGGACAAGCTGCGCGACTGGAAGAACCAGGTGGTGGGCAAGCTCACCGGCGGCCTGGCCTCCATGGCCAAGCAGCGCCAGGTGGAGACGGTCACAGGCACGGCCCGCTTCAGCGGGGCGCACCAGCTGGAGGTCGAGGGCAAGGACGGCAGCCGCACCATCACCTTCCGCCACGCCATCGTCGCTGCCGGCTCGCGGCCGGTGGCCCCGCCGGGCATGGACCTGGACGACCCGCGGGTGATGGACTCCACCGACGCCCTCAAGCTGGAGGAGATCCCGAAACGGCTGCTGGTCGTCGGCGGCGGCATCATCGGCCTGGAGATGGCCACGGTCTACGAGGCCCTGGGCTCGAAGGTCACCGTGGTGGAACTCCTGGACCGCATCATGGCCGGGCCGGACAAGGACGTGGTGCGCCCCTTCGAGAAGCGCGTGCGCAGCCGCTACGAGAATATCTTCACGGGCACCAAGGTGACCGGCATGGAGGCGCTCAAGAAGGGCATCAAGGTCTCCTTCGAGGGCAAGGATGCCCCGGAGACGGACACCTTCGACCGCGTACTGATCTCGGTGGGGCGGCGTCCCAACGGCGATCTCGTCAACGCCGAGGCGGCGGGTGTGACCGTCGACGGCGGCTTCATCCCGGCGGACGAGCACCTGCGCACGAACGTGCCGCACATCTTCGCCATCGGCGATGTCATCGGCCAGCCCATGCTCGCCCACAAGGCCACCCACGAGGCCAAGGTGGCCGCCGAGGTGATCGCCGGCCACAAGAGCGCGTTCGATGCCCGGGTCATCCCGAACGTGGCCTACACGGACCCGGAGGTGGCCTGGGTCGGGCTCACCGAGGCGGAGGCGAAGGAGCGGGGCATCAAGGTCGACAAGGGCACCTTCCCCTGGGCCGCCAGCGGCCGGGCCCTGGCCATGGGCCGCGAGGAGGGCATGACCAAGCTGCTGTTCGATGCCGACACCGGGCAGGTGGTCGGGGGCGCCATCGTCGGCGTCTCCGCCGGGGATCTCATCGCCGAGGTGGCCCATGCCATCGAGATGGGCAGTGATGCCACCGACATCGGCCTCACGGTCCACCCCCATCCCACGCTCAGCGAGACGGTGGCGTTCGCCGCGGAGATGGCGGAAGGGACCATCACGGACCTGTACGTGCCGAAGAAGAAGTAGGGGCCGCTTCGTCAAGTCAGTGCCGAGATTCGGCTTTGGTTGGGGATGTGCCGGAGAGCGCGAGCCCAGATGCGCCGTCACGCGGGCCCGTGCTGGGGGTCGGAATGCGGTTGGGGCTCCGCAGCTCCGCTTACGGCGCCTGCTTCCGGTGAAGCAGGCGCCTATCCTCCGCTCCGGCCTGGCCGGCTGACAGCACATCCCTGTGCTGACAGCCGGTGGCGGCATCCCTGCCGCCACCCCTTCGGGGCCGGACGGCCTGCGCTCCGGCGCTGCGCAAAGTCGCCCCAACCGCATTCCGACCCCCAGCACGGGCGAGGCGGCATAGCAGCCTCGTGGCATCCCTACCCGCTCCGCACCACCGGCCATTTCCTTGCGCCGGCGATTCGGTTAACCTGCCCGTTTCAGCTGACAACCGGGTCATGTTTCTGACCGGGAGGCCCCGAATCCATGAACCGACACGCCAAGATCATCTCCACGGCGCACTACCTGCCCGAGCGCTGCATCACCAACGAGCAGCTCAACGAGCGCTTCACCGCGCTGGGCAAGCCGGAGGTCACCGGCAAGCTCGCCGCCGGCACCGGCATCGAGCAGCGCTGGTACGCCCCCGATGACTGGGCCTCCTCCGACCTGGCCCTGCCCGCCGCGCGCCAGGCGCTGGAGAAGGCCGGGCGGCGTGTGGAGGACGTCGACCTGATCATCCTGGGAACCGATTCCCCGGACTACATCACCCCGTCCACCTCGGTGGTGCTGCAGAGCAAGCTCGGCGCCACCCAGGCGGGCACGTTCGATGTCGCCTGCGCCTGCGCCTCCTTCCCGACGGCCCTGGCCAACGCCGCCGGGCTGCTGGCCACCAACGGCCAGTACCGCACCATCCTGGTGGTGGGCGTGTACATGATGCGCAAGCTCGCCGACCCCGAGGACCCGACCGTGTTCTTCTACGGCGACGGCGCCGGCGCCGCGGTGGTGGAGCCGTCGGAGGAGCCCGGCTTCCTGGGCTCGTCGTTCCTGGCCAACGGCGACTACTCCGACTGCTGGGGCATCTACTCCGGCGGCACGGCGGAGCCGGCCACGGTGGAATCCGTCCATGCGGGGCGCACCAACGTGCGCATGGTCAAGCGCTATCCCCCGGAGATCAACGACGAGGGCTGGCCGCTGCTGTTCCAGCGGCTGTCGACCCAGTGCGGCTTCACGGTGGACGATGTGGACCAGGTGATCTTCACCCAGGTGAACCGGCACACGGTGGAGCTGGCCGCGGACAACATCGGTCTGCCCCGGGAGAAGGCGCCGATCATCATGGACAAGTGGGGCTACACCGGCTCGGCCTGCATCCCCATGGCGCTGTCCAAGACCGTGGACGAGGGCCGCATCAACAGCGGCGACCTGGTGGTCATGATCGGCTCCGGCGTGGGCTACAACCAGGCGGCCGTGGCGTTCCGGATGTAGGTCGGCCATGACACACGCCATCCCGTGTCACGAGCCGACCTTCGCTGATCCGGGGCACCGGGGCGGGGAGTCCGGTCACGGACACGCCGTACATACGTCCCTGTAGGCTCGACTGCGGCCGTCCTGGCCGCAGACGGTCCGTGACCGGACTCCCCGCCCCGGTGCGTGCCTGAGGCCGATATCGGGTGGCGCACCACGGCCGGTGGTGCCTGTCGGTGGTTGGCGGGGGTGCGTTGGGGTGGGCGACTTTGCGCAGCGCCGGAGCGCAGGGCGCCCGGCCCCGTCAGGGGTGGCCGCAGGGATGCGGCCACCGGCTGTCAGCACAGGGATGTGCTGTCAGCCGGCCAGCCCGGAGCGGAGGATAGGCCCCTGCTTCACTCGAAGCAGGGGCCGTAAGCGGAGCTCCGGAGCCCACCCCAACGCACCCCCGCCAACCACCGACCCGACCGCAAGCCCCGGCGCTCACCGCTTGACCGCGACCTCGGAACCGAGTTCGTCGACAGAAGCTGTCGTTCTACCGCTTGGACGGTGTATCGGCTGTCGACCGCTTCTTCGCGCCCGCCGCCTTCTTCTTGCTCGCATCCGGGGCAGACTGCTTGCGGGTGCCGGCCTGGCGCTTGGTGTCGGAAGACCCGCTGCGGGGCATGGGGATGGCGCGCAGGTGGTCCTGGTCGCAGTAGGTGAGCAGCGGCTCGGCGTTCGGGTCCTCGGCGGCGATCCACACGCTCTGGTCGCCCTGCCACTGCCCCGCCTCCACCTGCTGGACGAACTCCGCCAGCAGGCGGCTGGTGAGCGTCGGGATCTCCAGGGTGAAGGCATGGCAGACCCGCGGCACCAGCACCAGACGGGAGGGCGCGATGTGGCGGCGCATGATGTCGTGCAGGTGACGCGGCGTGAGGCAGTCGAACTCGGCGTTGAGAATCAGCGTCGGCGCGGTGATCCGCTCCAGCTCCGGCGTGATGGAGCGAAAGTCCGCCAGTGACTCCATCAGGTTCTGGATGCCGTAGAGCTCGTTGGTGGACGCCCCCACCCGCTTGATGACGTGCAGCAGCTCCCGGTTGGCCTCGATGTAGTCGTTGCTGAAGTTCAGCGGCATGAGCAGGTCCAGGTAGAACTCGAAGCCCACCCGGGCGAGCCCCTGGTAGAGGTTCACCGCATGCCCCTCCAGCTGCGCGTCCAGCTCCGAGAACGTGCTCACCGGGATCAGCCCGCCCGTGCGCTCCGGATACCGGATGGCGTACTTCAGGGCCACCACGCCGCCGAAGGAGATCCCCAGGACGTAGGGCCTGTCGATTCCCAGGTGCGTGTGCAGCGCCGCCAGCATGGTGGCGTGGTCGTCGAAGTCGGCTCCCAGCACGGGCTTCGAGGAGGCCCCCTGGCCCACCATGTCGTAGGTGAGCACCCGGCATCCCCGGGCCGGCAGCTGCTCGAAATAGGGGGCCCAGTGGCTGGTCCGCATGGACAGCCCGTTAATGATGGTGACGACCGGGTCGCCCTCGCGGCCGTGGAGCTCGTAGTACAGGGACTGGCCTTCGTGCTCGAACACCGGCATCAGGCGTCCCCCCGCTCGATGGTGGCCCCGGCGGGCTGCCCGAGGAGACCGAGCAGCTCGGCGAACGAGCCCTCGACCCGCTCGCGCTGCTCCTCGACGATGCGCTCGCGCTCCTGGCGCGACAGCCCGGCGTCCAGGTCCTTGAGCATGCGGATCTGCGTCTGGATCTGGCGGCCGTTCTCGTCCTCGATGGCCTTGAGCGCGCTGAGGAACGGATCGCTGTCCAGATCCATGGACGGCGGCAGCATGGGCAGGAAGCGGATCACCGACATGAATGCGTGACTGAGCGCCAGGTAGCCGTAGAAGCGCTCGTCCACCTCGAAGAACCCCGGCAGATACCGCGCCGCTTCCGTGCGCGACCACAGGTCCATGCTCAGCGTCGCCGCTTCCATGTAGATCATGGGCTGCGACGACCACTGCGTCGCCCGGCCGAGCAGGGTGGACAGCTCCATCTCCCGGTAGTACTGCCCGTGCAGGAAGCGATACGGCAGCCAGTCCACGGGCTGCCATTCGAGCTTGGCCAGCACGGAGGCGTTCAGCCCCTTGACCGCCTGCAGGTACAGGGTGATCCGGGTCTGATCCTCGGCATCCGGCGGGCCGTGCCGCAGGTGCCGCTTGACCCGGCGCTGGCGTTCCTCGAGTGACTCGGTCATTGGGGCTGGCCTCTTGTGTGCCTCCGGCGGCAGTCTACTAACCTTAACGCAGTTGCGACAGGACGAGGCAGCGCGTCGCCGTCCACGCACCGGGTGCACTCTGCCGGTGCACCTCGTATGCTGAGGCGAGCGCAAGAACAATAACGGGGACCGGCCATGGCAAGCACCACCGAGCAGCGCAAGCAGGAACTCCTGGCGGCCGTGGAGCAGCGCATCCGCGACCGCTGCCCGGCGGACGAGCAGGAGTTCATCAGCACCTTCGTGCGCCGCTACTACGAGCGTGTCGCCGCCGACGACCTCGCCGAGCGCGAGGCCGCCGATCTCTACGGGGCGGCACTGTCCCACTGGCATCTGGCGCGCAAGCGGCGCCGCGGACAGCACCGCGTGCACGTGTACAACCCGGAGCCCGAGCAGCACGGCTGGGAGTCGACGCACACCATCGTCCAGGTGGCCTGCGACGACCGGCCCTTCCTGGTGGATTCCGTGGCCATGGCCATGAACCGCCACGCCCTGACCGTGCACCTGATCATCCACCCGATCATCCACGTGCGCCGCGACGAGCACGGCGCCATCGAGGCCGTGGACGCCGAGGACGGCCGCCCCGAGGCCTACATGCATTTCGAGGTGGACCGCCAGAGCGACCCGGAGCGGCTGGAAGCGCTGGAACAGGAGGTCTATCAGGTCCTGGA
The DNA here is from genome assembly GCF_030409225.1 of Aquisalimonas lutea. GTDB lineage: Bacteria > Pseudomonadota > Gammaproteobacteria > Nitrococcales > Aquisalimonadaceae > Aquisalimonas > Aquisalimonas lutea. The sequence goes on along the minus strand of NZ_JAUFPK010000001.1, from coordinate 738,354 downwards.
GAACGTCGACCAGGTGGTCGAGGACTTCCAGTCCATGCACCAGCGCATGGAGGAGGCGCGCCAGCAGCTGGAGACCCACGCCCCGGAAGGCCCGGACCGCGACGAGAGCATCGCCTTTCTGGAGTGGCTGACCGCGGACCACTTCACCTTTCTCGGCTACCGCTGCTACGACCTGGAGACCCGGAACGGGGAAGACGCCCTCACGCCGGTGAAGGGGTCCGGGCTGGGCATCCTGCGACGCGCCAGCACCAAGGGCCCCTCGGACAGCTTCAGCGCGCTGCCGGAGGGCGTCCGCGCCCTGGCGCGCAGCCCCGAGATGCTCATCCTGACCAAGTCCACCCACCGCGCCACCATCCACCGTCCCGGCTACATGGACTACGTAGGCGTCAAGCGCCTGGACGACAACGGCAAGGTCATCGGCGAGCACCGCTTCCTGGGGCTGTACACCTCCGCGGCGTACAACCGCAATCCGCGCGCCATCCCGCTGCTGCGTCGCAAGATCCAGACGGTGCTGGAACGCGCCGACCTGCCCCACCCGGGGCACGCCAGCAAGGCACTGATCAACATCCTGGAGACCTATCCCCGGGACGAGCTGTTCCAGATCCACCCGGACACGCTCTACGACATCGCCATGGGCATCCTGCAGCTCCAGGAGCGCCAGCGCGTGCGGCTGTTCGTGCGCCACGACACCTACCGGCGGTTCGTCTCCTGCCTGGTGTTCGTCCCCCGGGACCGGTACAACACCGACGTGCGCCAGCGCATGCAGAGCATGCTGGAGAATGCCTTCGATGCCGCCCACTGCGAGTTCACCGTAAACCTCTCGGAATCGGTGCTCGCCCGCATCCACTTCATCCTGCACGTGGACCAGGGAGCACCCCTGGACCAGGACGCCGACGAGCTCGAGCGCCGGCTCGCCCATACCATCCGTGCCTGGAGCGACGACCTGCAGGATGCCCTGCGGGAGTACTACGGCGAGGCCCGGGGCAACAGCCTGTTCGAGCGTTACGGCAAGAGTTTCGGCGCCGCCTACCGGGAGGATACCTCGGCCCGCGCCTCGGCCCACGACGTCGAGCGCCTGGAGCAGCTCGACGCCGACAACGACCTCAACATCGTCCTCTACCGGCCGCTGGAGGCCCCCGAGGACACGGTCCGCCTGCGCCTCTACCATCGGGGGCGCAGCATTACCCTCTCCGATGCCCTGCCCGTGCTGGAGAACATGGGCGTACGCGTGCTCGACGAGCGTCCCTATCGCGTGCAGCCCCGCGGGCGCAATGCCGTCGAGGCATGGATCCACGACTTCGGCCTGCGCTACCCCGGCGGCGATCTGGACGTCGAGCAGCTGCGCGGCAACGTCGAGCAGGCCTTCGCGGCCGTGTGGTACCGGCGCGCGGACAACGACGGCTTCAATCACCTGGTCCTCGCCGCCCGGCTGGCGTGGGACGAGATCGTCGTCCTGCGCGCCTACAGCCGCTACCTGCGGCAGGCCGGCACGGCGTACAGCCAGGCCTACATGGAGGAGACCCTGGCCCGGAACCCGCGCATCACGCGGCTGCTGGTGCGCCTGTTCCACAACCGCTTCGATCCCGAGCGCCACGATGCCAAGCGTGCGGCGCGCCTGGCGGAGCAGATCGAGCGCGCCCTCCACGACGTCCCGAGCCTGGACGAGGACCGTATGCTGCGGCGCCTGCTCGCCGCCATGCAGGCCACGGTGCGCACCAACGCCTATCGCCGCGACGCCGCCGGCAACCGCCGGGACTGGCTCAGCCTCAAGCTCATCCCGGAACGCATCCCGGAGATGCCGAAGCCCTGGCCCGCCTACGAGATCTACGTGTACTCGCCGCGCACCGAGGGCGTGCACCTGCGCGGCGGCAAGGTGGCCCGCGGCGGCCTGCGCTGGTCCGAGCGCAAGGAGGACTACCGCACCGAGGTGCTCGGGCTCATGAAGGCGCAGATGGTCAAGAACGCCGTCATCGTCCCCGTCGGCGCCAAGGGCGGCTTCGTCGCCAAGCAGCTGCCGGAGGAGCGCGACGCGCAGCCCGGCGAGGTGGAGAGCTGCTACCGCATCTTCATCCGCGCATTGCTGGACGTCACCGACAACTATGCCGGCGACGCCGTGCAGCCGCCGGCGGACGTCATCCGCCACGACGACGATGACCCCTACCTGGTGGTGGCCGCCGACAAGGGCACGGCCACCTTTTCCGACGTCGCCAACGAGATCGCCACCGAGTACGGCTTCTGGCTCGGCGACGCCTTCGCCTCCGGCGGCTCCAACGGCTACGACCACAAGAAGATGGCCATCACCGCCCGCGGCGCCTGGGTGGCCGTCATGCGCCACTTCCGGGAGCTCGGCCACGACATCCAGAGCGAGCCCTTCAGCGTCGTCGGCGTCGGCGACATGTCCGGGGACGTGTTCGGCAACGGCATGCTCCTGTCCGACCAGATCCGCCTGCTGGCCGCGTTCGACCACCGGCATATCTTCATCGACCCGAACCCGGACCCCGCCGCCAGCTTCGCCGAGCGCCAGCGGCTGTTCCAGAAGCCGCGCTCCAGCTGGGACGACTACAACCGCAAGCTGCTGTCCAAGGGCGGCGGCATCTATCCGCGCAGCGCCAAGAGCATCGAGCTCAGCGCCGCCGCCCGCAAGGCCCTGGACATCGAGGCCCGCCAGGTCACGCCCAACGAGCTCATGTACGCCATCCTCCGGGCGCCGGTGGACCTGTTCTGGAACGGCGGCATCGGCACCTATATCAAGTCGTCCCTGGAAGGCCATCTGGATGTCGGTGACCGCGCCAACGACGCCATCCGCGTGGACGCCCGCGACATGCGCTGCCGCGTCGTCGGCGAGGGCGGCAATCTGGGGGTGACGCAGCTGGGCCGCATCGAGTTCGCCCGCCACGGCGGGCGCATCAACACCGACGCCATCGACAACGCCGGCGGCGTGAGCTGCTCCGACCACGAGGTCAATATCAAGATCCTGCTCAACGAGGAGGTGGAGAAGGGCGATCTCACCGACAAGCAGCGCAGCAACCTGCTCGCCTCCATGTCCGACGGCGTGGCGCAGCTGGTGCTGGAGGACAACTACCGGCAGACCGAGGCCCTGAGCACCATGGAGTACCGGGCCGCCGAGCTGCTGGGCGAGCACGGGCGCCAGATCCGGGCCCTGGAGCACGCCGGCGAGCTGGACCGCCAGCTCGAGGGCCTGCCCGACGACGCCGAGATGGAGGAGCGGGCGCAGGCCGGCGAGGGCCTCACCCGGCCGGAGCTCGCGGTGCTGCTCGCCCACGCCAAGCTCGCCGGGTTCCGGTCCGTGGTCCAGAGCGACCTGGTGGACGACCAGGGACTGCAGGAAGTGCTGGTGCGCTACTTCCCGGAGCAGCTGCAGTCGGACAGCCACCGGGCGTACATGCGCGGCCACCGCCTGCGGCGCGAGATCATCGCCACGCAGATCACCAACGACATGCTCAACCGCATGGGCGGTGGTTTCCTCTACCGCCTCGAGGACAAGACCGGCGTCCCCGCCGGCGATGTCGCCCGGGCATACTTCGCCGCCCGCCAGATCCACGGCCTGGAGGCCCTCTGGGACGCCCTGGACGCCCAGGACAACCGCATTCCGGCCGGCCTGCAGCAGACCATCCGGCTGGACATCGTCCGGCTGGCCGAGCGAACGGCGCTGTGGCTGTTGCGCAACCTGCGCGCAGAGCTCTCCAGTCCCGAGGTCACCGACCGCCTGGCCGCCATGACCGGCACGCTCGGCGACCAGCTGGACTCCCTGCTGCCGGAGCCGGATCAGGCCGCCCTGGGCGAGCAGATCGAGGCCCTCACGGGCCAGGGCGTCCCCGACGACCTGGCCGCCCGTGTAGCACGGCTTGAGCCCTTGTCGGCAGCCCTGGACATCTCCATGATCGCCGAGGACACCGGACGGCCGCCGGAGCGCGCGGCGGCGGTGTACTTCCAGCTGGGCCGCTCCCTGAATCTCCGCTGGCTGGAGAAGACCATCCGCGACCTGGAGACGGCCAATGCCTGGGAAGAGCGCTGCCGGGTGGGCCTGGAGGACGATTTCGCCCTGTACCTGCGGCTTCTGACCACCAGTGTCCTGTACCATGACACCCTGGACGACACCCCGGCGGACCGGGTTGCGGCCTGGCAGGACGGCATCGCCGGGCCCGTGGAGCGGCTGCGCCAGACCCTCGGCGACATCGGTACCGGCGGCCGGCCGGACCTGGCGATGCTGACCGTGGCGGTGCAGGACCTGAAGAACGTCGCCGTCCTTTCGGGGCGGCACCAGATGGTGGACAGCGCCCAGGCATGAGCGAGCTCCTGCACACACGTATCCAGGGGAAAGGCGAACCGGTGGTCATCCTGCACGGGCTGTTCGGCTCGGGCACGAACTGGAACCGCATCGCCCGCGCCCTGGCCCCGGACTACCAGATGGTGGTCATCGATCTGCCCAACCACGGCCAATCGCCCCACCGGGAGCACATGGACTACCCGGAGATGGCCGCTGCGGTGGCGGAGACGCTGGATCATCACGGCATCCCCCCGGCGTCCGTGGTCGGCCACAGCATGGGCGGCAAGGTCGCCATGACCCTGGCGCTGACACGCGGGGAGTACGTGCGGCGCCTGCTGGTCGCCGACATCGCGCCGATCCCGTACGGGGATCACGGCCACGGGCGGCTGCTGCGCGCCCTGCAGCGCATGGACCCGAAGCGCCTGGGCTCCCGGGCGGCCGCCAGCGAGGCCCTGGCCGACGACATCCCCGAGGCCGGGCTGCGCCAGTTCCTGCTCACCAACCTGGAGGCGCGCGACGGCGGCTTCGCCTGGCGCATCCCGCTGCAGGCGCTGGAGGCCAACCTGCCCGTCATTGCCGATTTCCCCGACCTGGCCGGCCAGTACACCGGGCCGACCCTGTTCCTCCACGGCGAGCACTCCGAGTACGTCCCCGGGGATGCCCACGGGGTCATCCGGGGCTGGTTTCCGGAAGCGGTCATCGAGGCCCTGCCCGGCGCCGGCCACTGGCTGCACGCCGAGCAGCCGGAGGCCTTCCTGGAGCGGCTGCGCGGCTTCCTGCAGGGATGACGCGAACGGCGGGGCGCGGTCGGTGGCAACCCGGCTGATCGCGCCGGTATCATGGGAGATCCGTTTACTCCGGGCTGGCCGTGCCCCAATGAATAACAACTGCGGAGAAGTGTAATGTCCGATGACCTGCGCGAGAACGCGCTCGAGTACCATCGCCATCCCACCCCCGGAAAACTGCAGGTCGTCCCCACGAAGCCGCTGGCGACCCAGCGGGACCTGGCCCTGGCCTACTCGCCCGGCGTCGCCGCCGCCTGCCAGCTGATCGTCGACGACGAGACGGAAGCGGCCAATGTCACCGCGCGCGGCAACCTGGTGGCGGTGGTCACCAACGGCACCGCGGTTCTCGGGCTGGGCAACATCGGCCCCCTGGCGGCCAAGCCCGTGATGGAGGGCAAGGGGGTGCTGTTCAAGAAGTTCTCCGGCATCGACGTCTTCGACGTCGAGGTCCAGGAACGCGACCCGGACCGCCTGGTGGACATCATCGCCAGTCTCGAGCCCACCTTCGGCGGCATCAATCTCGAGGACATCAAGGCGCCCGAGTGCTTCCAGGTCGAGGAGCAGCTCAAGGAGCGCATGAACATCCCCGTGTTCCACGACGATCAGCACGGCACCGCCATCATCACCGCCGCCGCCGTGCGCAACGGCCTGCGCGTGGTGGATAAGAAGGTCGAGGACGTCACGGTGGTGTGCTCCGGCGCCGGCGCCGCCGCCATCGCCTGCCTGGAGCTGCTGGTGAGCCTGGGCATGAGGCGCGAGCACATCACCATGCTCGACTCCCGCGGCGTCATCCACACCGGCCGCGACAACCTCGACCCGCGCAAGGCCGCCTTTGCCCGGGACACCGAGGCGCGCACCCTGGACGACGCCATCGACGGCGCCGATATCTTCATCGGCCTCTCGGGGCCCGGCGTGCTCACCCGCGCCATGGTGGCCAAGATGGCCCGTGACCCGCTGGTGTTCGCCATGGCCAATCCCACGCCGGAGATCCTCCCCGAGGAGGCCCGGGAGGAACGCCCGGACTGCATCATGGCCACCGGGCGCTCGGACTACCCCAACCAGGTCAACAACGTCCTGTGCTTTCCTTTCATCTTCCGCGGCGCCCTGGACGTGGGCGCGACCACCATCAACGACTCCATGAAGCTCGCCTGCGTCGAGGCCATCGCCGACCTGGCCATGGAGGAGTCCTCCGACGTGGTGGTGGCCGCCTACGGCGGCAAGCCCCTGCGCTTCGGCCCCGAGTACCTGATCCCCAAGCCCTTCGACCCGCGGCTGATCTCGCGTATCGCCCCGGCGGTGGCACAGGCCGCCATGGACAGCGGCGTGGCGGTGCGGCCCATCGAGGACATGCAGGCGTACAAGCTGCGGCTGAACCAGTTCGTGTTCCAGTCCGGCCTGCTCATGAAGCCCCTGTTCGAGCGCGCCCGCGACAACCCCAAGCGCGTGGTCTACGCCGAGGGCGAGCAGGACCGGGTGCTGCGCGCCGTGCAGGTCGTCGTCGACGACGGCCTGGCCCGGCCCGTGCTCATCGGCCGCCGGCGGGTCGTGGACATGCGCATCAAGCGGCTGGGCCTGCGGCTGCGCATGGACGAGGACTTCGAGCTGGCGGACCCGGAGGACGACCCCCGCTACCGCGAGTACTGGACGCTGTATCACTCCATCATGGAGCGCCGCGGCGTCACGCCGGACCAGGCCCGCAACGTGGTGCGCACCCGCAACACGGTGATCGCAGCGCTCATGCTGCGCCGGGGCGAGGCCGACGCCATGCTGTGCGGCATCGACGGCCGCTACCACCGCCAGCTCGGCCATATCGAGTCCGTCCTCGGGCGGCGGCCCGGCGTGCGCAACATGGCGGCCATGAACACGCTGATCCTGCCCAAGGGGACGTTCTTCCTGTGCGACACCTACGTCAACCAGGACCCCACCGCGCAGCAGCTGGCCGAGATGACCATTCTCGCCGCCGACGAGGTCCGCCGCTTCGGCATCACGCCCAAGGTGGCGCTGCTGTCGCACTCCAGCTTCGGCTCCTCGGACGCCGCCTCGGCGGTGAAGATGCGCGAGGCGCTGGAGCTCATCGAGGCCCGGGACCCGAACCTGGAGGTGGAAGGCGAGATGCACGGTGATGCCGCGATCTCGGAGGAGATCCGCCACCGCATCTTCCCGAACGCGCGCCTCAAGGGCACCGCAAACCTGCTGATCCTGCCCACTCTCGACGCCTCCAACATCGCCTTCAATCTGCTCAAGGCCACCAGCGAGGGCGTCTCCGTGGGCCCCATCCTGCTGGGCGCGAACCAGCCGGCGCACATCCTCACACCCTCCGTGACGGTGCGCGGGGTCATCAACATGACCGCGCTGGCCGCCGTGGAGGCCGGCATGATGCCGTCCGCGGACGAGCGCGAGGCCGGCGGCTGAGGCCGCCGGCGGCATCGCCATCACGCAAACGGAGGAGATGAGACCCATGTCCCATGCCATTGTCGTGCACGAAACCGGCGGCCCCGAGCAGATGCGCTGGGAACCCGTTCCTGCGCCCGAGCCGGGTCCGGGGGAGGCCCGCATCCGCCATACGGCCGTGGGGCTGAACTACATCGACGTCTACTTCCGCACGGGCCTGTACGCCCCGCCGCAACTGCCGTTCACGCCGGGCATGGAGGCCGCCGGGGTGGTCGAGGCCGTGGGCGAGGGGGTCGACAACGTCGCCCCGGGCGACCGCGTCGCCTATGCCGCCGGACCGCCCGGCGCCTACGCCGAGACCCGCGTTCTGGCGGCGGACCGCCTGGTCACCATCCCCGACGGCATCAGCGACGAGCAGGCGGCCGCCATGATGCTCAAGGGCATGACGGCCTGGTACCTGCTGCGGCGCACGTACCCGGTCGCCGCCGGCGAGACCGTTCTGGTCCACGCCGCCGCCGGGGGGGTCGGGCTCATCGCCTGCCAGTGGGCCCATCACCTGGGCGCCACCGTCATCGGAACCGTGGGCAGCGCGGACAAGGCGGAGCTGGCCCGGGCCCACGGATGCCACCACCCGGTGAACTACAACAGCGAGGACTTCGTCGACCGCGTGCGCGAGATCACCGGCGGCGCTGGCGTCCCGGTGGTCTACGACGGCGTGGGGCAGGCCACCTTCGACGGCTCGCTGGACTGCCTGCGACCAAGGGGCCTGATGGTGAGCTTCGGCCAGTCATCGGGGCCGGTACCGCCGTTGAACCTGGGGCAGCTGGCCGCCAAGGGGTCGCTGTTCCTCACCCGGCCGACCCTGTTCCACTACGTGGCCGCCCGCGACGAGCTGGAGACCGCCGCCGGCGAGTTGTTCGACCTGGTTCGCAAGGGGGTCGTTGCCGTCGAGGTCAACCACCGCTTCCCCCTGCGGGAGGCGGCGGAGGCGCACCGGGCGCTGGAAGGGCGGCAGACCACGGGCTCCACGGTGCTGACCCTGGACTAGTTGTAAACCCAGGTTCGTTGGATGCCAGGACACTGGGGCCTGCCGGTCGCCCCGGGGCCGGTCAGGCGGTGGCCTTGCCGGCGGCCTCGCGCAGGCTTTCCAGCTCCGGCAGCGAGCGGAAGCCGCCGGCCTGCTCGGCCGCCCGGCGATACGCCCTGCGGGCGCCGTCGCGCTCGCCCATGTGCTCGAGGAGATCGGCCAGCAGATACCACGCCTCGGCGCTGGGCTTGCGGGCCACGCTGGCCTCCAGGTAGGAGCGTGCCCGCCCCCACAAGCGGCAGCGGATGGCCTGTCGCCCCACGGCCAGGAGCAGCTCCGGGTCCTCGGGATGCTCCCGCAGCCAGCCCTCGGCGACGTTGAACACCCGCTCCGGGTCGTCCACCTGCAGCCGCCCGTAGCGATCCACGAAGCGGGCATCCCAGTTCCGGCGCAGGGCCAGGCGCAGCCGTTTCTCCAGCTGCCCGCTGTTGGGCGTGTGCCGGAGCATGCCGTCGGCATAGGCGACCACGACGTCGGGCTCGTCCTGCATCGGCCGGGGCAGGCGCTCCCAGGCGCGCTCCAGGGCATCGCGCCCCTGGCGGGCGGCCTGATCCAGCAGGCCGATGGCGGCGTTGCGCTCGAGCTCCGCCAGCCGGGCGGCATCCATGCCGGCGTGCCGGCGCAGCCGCGGCAGCAGGTCCAGGACCCGCTCCCATTCCCCCAGCACCTCGCAGGCCCGCGCCAGCATGGACAGGACCCGCTCATGGCGGGGATAGCGCTCCTGCAGGAGATTCAGCGTCGCGAACGCCGTCTCCCACTGCTCGTCCTCGATGTACAGCTGCGCCTGCAGCAGCCCGATGGCGAGACGGGCATTGGGGTCGGCCTTTTCCGCCAGCGCCAGGTAGCTGTCGCGCCGGCCCTCGGCCCCGGCGCGGTGGGCGGCCCAGGCGGCGCTCAGGTAATGCAGCACCGGGGTCTCGCTGTTGTCCACGGCCCGGATCAGGGAGCGCTCCGCCTCCGGGTAGTCGCCCTCGGTCAGCCGCACCAGGCCCTGGACCAGGCGCCCCCGCGAGCGCCCGATGCGCCGGTCGGCCAGCCAGCGGCGCACGCCCCCGGGCAGTGCGCCGAGCCGCCGCAGCAGGCCCACCAGCAGGAGCAGGCCCAGCACCGTGGCAACCAGGGCGCCCACCGCGAAGAACAGGCTGGTCTCCACGGCCAGATCCCCGACGGAGACCAGCACGTAGCCGGACTGCTCGTGGAACCAGATGGCCGCCGCCGCGCTGGCGAACAGGACGAGCAGGATCAGGAACAGTCGTTTCATCCCGCGTTCTCCTCATTCGCCTCGCGGCCCGGCACCGGCCTTTGGGGCAGAATCTCGCCCAGGTCCGGGAGATCCGCCTGGAGGTCGGCGTCCCGCAGCCGCTGGACGGTTTCCATGGCGTCCTGCACCTGCTCGTCGTCGCCGTCGAAGTGGCGACCCAGCCAGTCCGCCACGTCGGCCAGGCTCTGGCGGTAGACCGCGTCGTCCCGCTGCAGCAGCGCCGCCCGCGCTGTCAGCAGCTGCAGCCGGAGATTCTCGCGCAGGTAGTGGCTCTCCTCCGGCGCCATCAGGCGCGGCGGGGTCTCGCCCCGGCGCACCACCACCAGCGAGCCGATGGCATCGCGGAACTGCTGCCAGGCGCGTAGGCCGGCCTGTCGCCACCCGTCCAGGGTATCCAGCTCGGCATCCCGCTGGCGCGGCATCTCCGCGCTCTCCACCTGCCGCTCGGTGCGCTCCAGGGGAAGCGTGTCAATGGCCTGGATCAGCTGGCGAATGTCCGTGGCAAGACCTTCCCGATCGGGCTTGCGCACGTCCAGCAGGGCATTGATGGCCTCGGCGACGGCCTGGCGCTGCTCCACCGTGGACGCCCCCAGCTCCTCCAGCAGCCGATCCGCCTCCTTGAGCGCCTGCAGGGCGCCGTCGACGTCGCCGTGGAAGCGGGTACGGTAGCGGGCCACCCCGTACAGGTAGCCGGCCTCGGCGAGAATCCAGTCATCCCGGTGCGCGGCGGCCAGCTCCCGGATCCGGTCCATGCGCTCCTGGGCGCGGGCCTGGCTGTCGCGGATGCTGGCCATGGTCTCCTCGGCCTGCGCCAGCGTCTGGACGTGGCTGGCATGCTCCTGGGCGAGATTGTCCACGCGGCCCGCAAGCCGCTCGCTGCGGCTGTTGAGCTCCTCGCGCAGCTCCGTGACCTCGGCCCGGCGGGCGAACTCGTCGTGCCCCTGCTCCAGGACGCGGAGACGCTCCCACAGCCACCAGCCGCCGGCCGCCCCGGCCGTCGCGACCACCAGGGCCACCACCAGCGCGACGACGGCGACAGCCAGCGGGCGCCCCGGCCGCCGCGGCCCGTCGCCGCCGGTGCCGGGCGCCCCGCCCGCCGACCCGCCATCGCCGCCGGTGCCGGCAGGTGCCGGTGTCGCCGCCGGCGCCTGCGTGCCCGCTTCCGTGTCGGCGGCGCTGCGGTCGGCGTCCTGGCCGGTGGCCTCGTTGTTGTTCTGGTCCTTCGACGCGTCACTCATGGATGGTTCTGTCTCCGATTCTCTGCAGCCCAGCGCGCGACCGCCTCGGTCAATGCGTCGGTACCGGTCCCGTCGGCAACCACGATACCACCGGCAAACCCGAGACCGGATGCCCGCGACGCGACGCGCTCGCTCATCACCACCAGGCCGGTGGCCAGAAGCCGGCTCCGGCGCGCCTCGCCCGCCAGGCCCACGAGGTTGTCCAGCGCCTCGGTGCTGGTCACCACCGCCACGTCCAGCATGCCCCGGGCCCAGGCACGATCCAGGACGGCGGGGTCGCTGTCCGGACGAACCCGCCGGTAGGCCGGCAGGACCTCGACCCGTGCACCCCGCTCCGCCAGCGTCGTGCGCAATGTCTCCCGGCCGCTCTCCCCCCGCACCAGCATAGCCCGTTGCCCGTCCACGTGCCGGAACGCGGGTTCATCCAGCAGCGCCTCGCTGTCCGAGCCGGCGGCGGGCACACAGTCGACGGCCACGCCGCGCGCCTCGAGCTCGGCGGCGGTACCGGCGCCCACGGTGGCCACGCGGACGCCGTCCGGCCAGGCCTCGCCGCGGGCGGCCAGCCGGTCCAGCAGCGAGCGGGCGGCGTTGGGGCTGACGAACACGACCCAGTCCATGGCCGCAAGCCGGTCGATGCCCCGTTCCACCGCATCCGCATCCGGCGGCGGGGCAATGGCCAGGGTCGGAAAGCGGATCACCCGGGCGCCGCGGGCTTCCAGCGCCCGGCACAGAGGCTCCGCCTGGTGCGCCGGGCGGGTGACCAGCACGCCCAGGCCCCGGAGGGGATCGCGTTCCACGCCCATGCGTCAGTGGGCCTCGCCCTCGGCGAACAACCGCGCCAGGATCTCCCGGGCGCCGCGGTCAAGCAGGTCCCGGCCCAGGCGCGAGCCCAGGGCGTCGGCATCGGCGGCGGCGCCGGCGATCTCGCCGCGGACCACGTCGCTGCCGTCGGGTTCGCCGACCAGCCCGCGCAGGTGCAGGCGGTCGCCGTCCAGATGGGCATAGGCACCGATGGGAACCTGGCAGCTGCCTTCCAGCTCGCGGTTCATGGCGCGCTCGGCCGCCACGCGCGTATGGCTGGCGCCGTGATCCAGCGGCGCGATCAGCGCCTCGACCGCCGCGTCGCCGAGCCGACACTGGATACCCAGCGCCCCCTGGCCCACGGCCGGCAGGCTTTCCTCCGGGGGCATGATGCGGGTGATGCGGCCGTCCATGCCCAGGCGCTGCAGGCCCGAGGCCGCCAGGATGATGGCGTCGAAGCGACCCTCGTCCAGCCGGGCGAGGCGCGTGTTGACGCTGCCGCGCAGGGTCTGCACGTGCACGTCCGGTCGCGCGGCCCGGATCTGGCACTGCCGCCGCAGGCTGGCGCTGCCGACGACGCCGCCGGCGGGGATCTCCGCCAGCGACGGGTAGCGATTGGAGAGATAGGCGTCGCGCGGATCGCCGCGATCGAGGATGACGGGCAGGTGGAGCTCGGGGGTGATGGCCGCCGGGACATCCTTCATGGAGTGCACGGCGATATCCGCGCGGCCGTCCAGCAGCCCCTCCTCGAGCTCCTTGAGAAACAGGCCCTTGCCGCCGATGCGGGCCAGGGGCGCATCCTGGATGCGGTCGCCCTGGGTGCTCATGCGCACCAGCTCCACCTGCAGGCCAGGATGGACGGCCTGCAGCCGCTGCGCCACGTGCTCGGCCTGCCAGACGGCAAGCGGCGACTTGCGGGTAGCGATACGCAGGGTCTCGGGCGGCATGACGGCTCCTGGACGAGGGGACATACGGACCGTACAGGATGCCACGACTCGGCCGGGAGTACCGAATGCCGCGCCGCCGGCGTCAGCGCTCGCCGAGATGCTCCAGCAGGTCCCGGACCTGCCCCGCGTGCCGGCGGCTGACTTCCAGCCGCTTCTGCAGACCGCGCAGCACCAGGTAGCGCCGCCCGCCGGCGCCGTGCTCCAGGCGGCCCAGGCGGTCCCGCGCCACCAGGGCGTTGCGGTGGATGCGCACGAAACGATCGCCGAACTCCCCTTCCAGCTGGCGCAGGGATTCCTCGATGAGGTCCTCGCCTTCGGCGTGGCAGACGGTGACGTACTTGTTGTCGGCCTGGAAATAGTGGATATCGGCCACCGGCACCAGCTCCAGCACCCCGCGGCGGCGGCAGAGGATATGCGCACGTGCGCCGTCGTCCGCCCCCTGGACGGTGCCGCCCAGGGCATCCAGCTGCGGCCGGGTGACCCGGCGGGCCCGCTCCAGGGCCCGTGCCAGCCGATCGCGCCGGACCGGCTTGACCAGGTAGTCGACGGCCTCGGCATCGAAGGCCGCCAGCGCATGCTCGCCGTAGGCGGTCACGAAGATGACCGCAGGCGGCGCGTCAGCCTCGGCCAGGGCGCGCGCCGCGGCAACGCCGTCGGTCCCGGGCATGCGGATGTCCATGAGCACCACATCCGGCTGATGGCGGCTCGCCAGGCGGATGGCCTCGTCGCCGTCCCGGGCGCCGGCGACCACCTCGTGCCCGCCCAGGTCGGTCACGTGCTGGGCCAGGCGTTCCCGGGCGGGCGCCTCGTCATCCACGATCAGTATGCGCATGGGCGTCTCCTTCGCTCTCTCCCTGTCCCGCCCCGTGCCGGGGCAGCTCCAGGCAGACAGTGTAGGTTTCGCCGTCGCGGTGAACATGGAACTGTGCCGCATCGCCGAAAGCCAGGCGCAGACGCTCGCGGACATTGTCCAGGGCCATGCCGTGTCCCGGTCGGCCGGTCGCGCCGGCGGTCACGGGGTTGTCGACGCACAGCCGCAGCGTCGCGCCCCGCAGGCTGCCGCGGATGCGGATGGTGCCGCCCTCGCGGCGGGGCTCGATGCCGTGATACACCGCGTTCTCCAGCAGCGGCTGCAGGGTCAGCGGGGGCAGCAGGGCGTCCCGGGGCAGATCCTCCATCTCCCACAGGACGTGCAGGCGCTCGCCCAGGCGCAGCTGCTCCATGTGCAGGTACCCTTCGGCCAGGCGCAGCTCGTCGTCCAGCTGCGTCAGCCCGTCGCCGGTCTCCAGGCTGGCCCGGAACAGCTCCGCCAGGTCTTCCACGGCGGTCTCGGCCTCCGCGGGCCGCACCCGGATCATGGAGGCGATGGTGTTGAGGCTGTTGAACAGGAAATGCGGGCGAATCCTTGCCTGGAGGGCCTGCACCCGGGCGGCGGAGGCACTCTCGACGCGGCGGCGCCAGTCCCGCTGCAGGTACAGGTAGCGCAGGGCGACCGCGGAGACGAGCGCGGCGACGCCGACGCTGCGCAGCAGGTATTCTCCCGGCCGCGCGCCGCTGTCCAGGACCAGGCCGCGGGCGACCCAGGTGACGGCACCTGTGATCACCAGGATCAGCAGCCAGGCGGCGACGCCGGCGGCGGCCGGGCGCAGGCGCGCGAGCCAGGTGCGCAGCAGGCACAGCACCACGGCGCAGCCCAGGGCGATCCACTGCACGTACAGCGAGTACAGGCCCAGGGCCTGCCAGCGATTGACGCCGGCCGGCTGCGCGAGCACCAGAACGAACACCAGCAGCTCGGCGATGAGCACGACGGCGAACAGCGTGCGGACGTGACAGAAGTCGGGCAGAAAGCCGGCGGTGTCGGGGTGCTTGTTGTTGTCCATCACTTGCCAGTGTCCTGTAACCCGGGATCGGGCCGTTCTGCTGGCTGCCAGTTTGGTGGGTGAGCGCGGCCGCGACAAGCGGCCGGGGTAGGAGCACTGATATACTCGCGGGCTCGACGCTCGACGGATACCGGTCATCCGGACGGCGGCTCCGATCCGGGGCACGCTTCCGGGGATTCCGGTTCCGGACACGCTGTAAATACGTCCATGTACGCTTGACTGCGGCCGTCCTGGCCGCAGACAGTCCGGAACCGGAACCCCCGGAAGCGTGCGTGGCCATCCGGCGAAGGGACGGCTTCGTCCAGCGCCTCGTACATCGCACGATCGCACTGCGGAGACTGGGAAGGTCATGAGCGACAACAACAGCAGCCAGCAACTGTGGACCGGCCGTTTCACCGAGGCCACGGACGCCTTCGTCGAGGCCTTCACCGCCTCGGAGCATTTCGACCGCCGGCTCTATCGCCAGGACATCCGCGGGTCCATCGCCCATGCCCGCATGCTCGCCGCCTGCGGCGTGCTCACCGGGGCCGAGCGCGATGCCATCGTGCAGGGGCTGCAGGAGATCGAGGCGGAGATCGAAAGCGGCGGCTTCCAGTGGTCGCCGGCCCTGGAAGACGTGCACATGAACATCGAGAAGCGCCTCACCGATCGCATCGGCGAGGCAGGCAAGAAGCTGCACACGGGGCGCTCGCGCAACGACCAGATCGCCACGGACGTGCGGCTGTACCTGCGCGAGGCCATCGACGCCGTGTGCGCCGAGCTCATGCGCTTCCAGCGCGGTCTCGTGGAGCTGGCCGGGCGTGAGGCGGACACCATCCTGCCCGGGTTCACCCACCTGCAGGTCGCCCAGCCCCTGAGCTTCGGCCACCACCTGCTGGCCTGGTACGAGATGCTGGTGCGCGACCAGGAGCGCATGGCCGACTGCCGCCGGCGGCTCAACGTCATGCCGCTGGGCTCGGCCGCGCTGGCGGGCACGAGCTATCCCATCAATCGCGACATGACCTGCGCGGAGCTGGGCTTCGACCGCCCCGGGGACAATTCCCTGGACTCGGTCTCGGACCGGGACTTCGCCATGGAATTCACCGCCGCGGCGGCGATCCTGCTCACGCACACATCGCGCATGGCCGAGGAGATGATCCTGTGGACCTCGCCCATGTTCGACTTCATTGACCTGCCGGATCGCTTCTGCACGGGCTCGAGCATCATGCCGCAGAAGAAGAACCCGGACGTCGCCGAGATCGTGCGCGGCAAGACGGCCCGCGTGAACGGCCACCTGGTGGGCCTGCTCACCCTGATGAAATCCCAGCCCCTGGCCTACAACCGGGACAACCAGGAGGACAAGGAGCCCCTGTTCGATACCGTGGACACGGTGCTGGACTGCCTGCGCGCCTTCGCCGACATGGTCCCGGCCATGGAGCCCAAGCGGGACAACATGTTCGCAGCGGCGAAGAAGGGCTTCTCCACGGCCACGGACCTGGCCGACTACCTGGTGCGCCGGGGGGTGGCGTTCCGGGATGCCCATGCCATCGTCGGCGCCGCCGTGCGCTACGGCGTGGACAACGGCGTCGACCTGGCGGACATGGACCTGGCCACCCTGCAGGGCTTTTCGGATGCCATCGGCGAGGATGTCTACCAGGTGCTCACCCTGGAGGGCTCGCTGGCGGCCCGCAACCACATCGGCGGGACCGCGCCGGAGCAGGTGCGCACCCAGGTGGCCAGGGCACGGGAGCGGCTGGACCGGATCGCGGCGGATTCCTGACCGCTACCCGCGCGGCTGCGTCGCAGCCTGCCGGCGAGCCGGCGGCTTCGTGCATTACTGAATGAACGGCACGTCGGTCTTGCTGGCCGTGGTGAGCCGGCCCATGCAGTCGTCCCGCTCGCCGCCGGCGTCGGCGCAGGCAAGGACGCCGTTGAGCAGAACGCGCCCGATGTCGCCGCAGGCGACATCGCCGATGCCGAAGACCTTGACCTGCGTCCTCCCGGCGGCCAGTGGCGCGGTCTCGACGGCAAGACGCTTGGCGATGATGCCGTTGTCGTCGAACATGACCAGGTCCAGGCGCAGGCTCTCGAAGGCCTCGCCCGTGCCGTTTTCCATGACCAGATAGGCGCGGCAGGCGTCGCCCTGGGATTCGAGCTTGTTGAGCTCCACGGAGATGGCCCCGTCTTCAGCCGCAACCACCGCGGGCAGCCCCGTCAGCAGGGCGATCAGCAGGACGAGAAGCAGTCGGGCATTACGCATGGTGGCCTCCTCGGGGGTCAGCGCAGGGAAAACTGAACGGGTACGGTCAACTCCAGCCGCTCTCGGCTCATGTCCTCCGGAAAGGGCGGCAGCGGTTCGGCCCGCTCGATCATCGCCCGTGTCGCGTCATCCAGGGCCCGGTGGCCGGAGGCTTCCACGATCTCGGAATCCAGGATGTTGCCCGAGCGATCGATGACGAAGCGCAGGACGGCGACGCCCTCCTGGCGCCGCATTCGCGCTCTGCGTGGGTACTCCTTGTGCCGTTCCAGGTGCGCGCGCAGCCGCGCCTTGTAGTCCTCGTCCACACCCGGTGCCCCGCCTGCGGCGGCGGACTCGCCGCGCCCCCGATCCCGGGTCTCCTGGCTGCCTCCTTGCCCCTGGGTCCCGGTTTCCGTCGCCGTGACCCGCTCGCGCTCCACCTCCGCCGGCTCGGCCTCGGTGACGGCCGCTTCGGCCGGCTCTGGCTCTGGCTCTGGTTCCGGTTCCGGTTCCGGTTCCGGTTCCGGTTCCGGAGGAGCATTCTCCGCCGTCACCGGCTCGGTGGCGTCCACGCTTTCCGCTTCAGCGACTTCCTCCGGCTCCGCTTCAGCCTCGGCTTCAACCGGTTCCGCATTCGCCAGCTCCGGCTCCGGTTCGTCGGCCCGTTCCGGCTCGTCGGGCGTCTCGGGCGGCGGCTCATCCAGGGCCAGGGCCTGCTCCGGCCGGGCGGCCTCGGCCACCGTCGCCTCCTGCGGCCGGGCGTCGGTCGCCGGCTCCGCCACCTCGGTGGCCTCGGGAGGTGCCGCTGCCGTCTCGGCGGCCTCCGGCGCCTCGGGCTGCACGCTCCCCGGTGCACCACCGGCCGCGCCCATGGAGACTTCCAGGCCCCCGACACCGGGATTCTCGGCCCCGCTGTCGGGGGCGTGCCAGAGAATCGCCACCGCGGCCGCCGCATGCAGCAGCAGGGCAACGAACAGGGCAAGCAGCCACTGGCGCCGGGTCGTGATCATCAGCGTTCCGGGACGGTCAGCAGCTGCAGGCGCTCCACCCCCGCGTCGCGCAGGCGTTCCGTGACCGCGACCACGTCCACCGCCTCGGCGCGACCGTCGGCCTTGAGCCGCACCCGGAGCTCGTCGTTGTCGGCGAGCCGCTGGCGCAGGGCGTTCTCCAGCGCGTCCGCGTCCAGCTCCCTGCCATCCAGTGCCAGCCTGCCGTCCGCCCCCACGAGGACCAGGGCATTCTCGCTGTCGGGCCGTCCTTCGCTGCGCGACTCGGCCGGCTCCACGCGGAACGCATCGGTGGCGCTCATCTGGCCGGCGATCATGAAGAAGATCAGCAGCAGGAATACGACGTTGATCAGCGGCAGGATGCGATCGTCCTCGCTGCGCGGTCGCGGCGGCTGCTGGAGTGGACGCTGCCCGGCGCTCACGGCGTGTTCCTCCGGATCAGGGAGAGGTCCTGCGGTTGCATGGCGGCCAGCTCGTCGAGGACGGACACCACACGCTGCAGATCCACGCCCGGCGCCGGCCGGACCAGCACCCGGGTCTCCGGGGCCGCCTCCAGGCGTGCACCGACCCGGCGGTCCAGCTC
This sequence comes from Aquisalimonas lutea, assembly GCF_030409225.1. Taxonomy (GTDB): domain Bacteria; phylum Pseudomonadota; class Gammaproteobacteria; order Nitrococcales; family Aquisalimonadaceae; genus Aquisalimonas; species Aquisalimonas lutea. The sequence goes on along the minus strand of NZ_JAUFPK010000001.1, from coordinate 719,868 downwards.
GTCCGCATCCACGGTCTCGCCGCCCACGCGCAGGTCCGAGGCACGCACTTCCACCAGCAGCGCACCCTCCAGGGTACCCGCAGCGCTCGCCTGCGCCGGGGCGCTGAGGTCGATGGCACGCCAGTCCAGGAAGCTGGATGCCAGCATGAAGAACACCAGCAGGATGAACACGACGTCGATCAAGGGCGTCAGGCTGACCAGCGGCCGCCGACGCGCGCGCCTACCGGCCAGCCGCGGCTGCAGCGTGGAGTCGTGCGGGTTCATCAGCGCGCTCGTCCTCGTGGGTATCATCGCCGGCCGGGTCGAGATCCACCGTAAACACCCGGGTGACGGTATCGTCGATGGTGTGCGCCAGTCGCTCGATGCGGCGCTCCAGCCAGTTAAGCAGCGCCACCACGGGAATGGCCACGGCGAGGCCGGCCGCGGTGGTGAGAAGCGCCTGCCAGATGCCGCCGGAGAGGACGGACGGGTCCACCTGGCTGCCCGCCATCTCCATTTGCCGGAACGCCTCGATCATGCCCAGCACCGTCCCGAACAGCCCCAGCAGTGGGGCCAGGGAGCCGATGACCTCCAGCGGGCGGAGCCCGGTGCGCAGCACCTCCAGCGCGCCGTGGCCGTAGCGGTTGACCTCCTCGCGCACTTTGACCTCGGGCAGCCCGCGGCGCACGCCGCGCAGGGCGCGGGCGAGGGCCTGGGCGGCCGGGTTGCGTGCGGCCTCCGCATGCCCGATGGCCTCCACCAGGCGCCCTTGCCGGTACAGCGTCAGAGCCTCCGTGGCGCGGCGCGTGTCGCCGACCCGGGCACTGCGGAACTGCCAGAGCTTGACCAGCAGGATGGCCAGCGCAACCACCGACATGGCGGCGAGGATCAGCAGCACGGGGCCGCCCGCGCCGAAGAAATCGAGTAACCGGTCCCAGGCGATCATGCTGTCGGTCTCCATGGGTTCGTCCCGCGCGGTCGCGCGCTCCGGGCGCGCCGAGTGTGAAATGATCGACAAGTATACGCAGGAATAAGAATTATTCTCAAGATTGGCGGGTCCGCCTGATCGCGTCCGGTCCCGGGTGCTTCACGCCTGACACCGCGACATGGCTGCATACTTGCCGTCCTTTGCGAGCAGCTCGTTGTGCGTGCCCTGCTCCACGAGCCGGCCCGCCTCAAGGTAGAGAATGCGGTCCATGACGGTAACGGTGGAGAGCCGGTGGGCGATCGCAATGACGGTCCGTCCCTGCATCAGTCGCCAGAGCGCGGCCTGGATGACCGCCTCGCTCTCACTGTCGAGGGATGCCGTCGCCTCGTCCAGCAGCAGGATGGGTGCGTCCTTCAATAGCGCGCGGGCAATGGCGATGCGCTGGCGCTCGCCGCCCGAGAGCTTGACGCCGCGCTCGCCCACCACGGCGTCATAGCCGCCCGGCCGGGCGAGAATGAACTCGTGACAATGCGCCGCCCGGGCGGCGGCCTTGACCTCGTCTTTGGTGGCGTCCGGCCGCGCGTAGCGGATGTTGTCGCGGATGCTGCGGTGAAAGAGCTCCGTCGCCTGGGAGACCTTGGCGATCCGGCGGTGCAGGCTTTGCCATTGGACGGCGGCGATGTCCTGGCCGTCGATGCGGATGACGCCGTCGTGGAGCGCGTGGTGGCGCGCGAGCAGCTTGAGCAGCGTGCTCTTGCCCGCGCCCGACGGGCCGACGAGCCCTACCCGCTCCCCGGCCGCGATGGCCAGGTCCAGGCCGTCGAACACGCGCTGGCCGTCCGGGTAGCAGTAGCGCACGGCCTCCAGCTCGATGGCGCCCTGGCGAACCGCCAGCGGCGGCGCGCCGGGACAATCGACGATGGCGTGGGGAATGGCCAGCGAGTCGAGGCTCTCGCGCAGGACGCCGACGAATTCGAAGCACTCCAGCACGTCATCGCCGAGCTGCGTGATCACCATGGCGAGATTGACGCCGATGGTGAGCAGCATGGCGATGTCGCCGGCGCTGAGCGCACCCGCTGCGGCGTGCCCGAGTGCTACCCAGGTAAGCCCGCTCATGAAGCCGACGGTGAGCAACAGCAGCACCACCCGCATGGCGGTGAAATAGAGCCGGGCGTTGCGGCCCCGGCGGTATTCCTCGGCGACGTCTTCGCCGAGCAGCGCCTGCTCATGGGCCTCGCCGGCGAAATCGCGCACGACCTCGACATTGCCGAAACTGTCCGCCATGCGCCCGCTCACGCGCGAGCGGGCCGCCGCCATGCGGCGCGAGAACTCGACGCCGTAGCGGGCCATCACCACGGCAACGGCGACGAACACCACGGCGAAGACGGCGTAGGCCACCGCGAACTGCGGCAGGGTCGTGGCCACCAGCCCGCCGGAGACGAGCAGCGTGACGAAGGTGCGGGGCCCGGCCAGGGCCACCTCGTTGAACAGCGCTCCCGCACCGTCGGCGGCCTGGCGCACCCGCTGGCTCAGCGCGCCGGCGAAGCGGTCGTGAAAGAACTGCGGCGCGTGGCCGGTGGTCCAGGCGAACAGGCGGTTGATTACGTCCGCCCGCAGGCGCGGCACCGTGTAGGCGTTGACCAGCACGTAGAGACGCTGGAACAGCGGCCCCGCCAGCCAGCAGAGCACCAGCGCCGCGAACAGCCACGCGAGCTCCGGCGGCTGCGCCCGGTCACGTGCCACCGCGCCCACGGCGTCCACCAACCGGCCGATGACGAAGGGCGTGAAGGCCTGAAGGGTAAAGGCGAGCAAGGCCATCAGCACCATCAGCGCTGCCCGGCGCCGCACGAACGCCCGCACCGCCCACGCGGTGAATGCGATCGGCGCGTCGGGAAAGGGCGGCTGGCCGGTCACGCTCGTCATGGAGCGCTCCGCCCCCGGCCTGGGATATGCGTCGTGAGCTGATCGATGACGTAGTCGAGCGCGGCGAAGCTGTCCTGCGTCTTGCTGCGATGCAGGGCGATGAAGCGCCCCTCGCGGCAGGCGGTGATCCGCTCGCACCAGCCGGGCAGGGCCCGCTCGAGAGCCCGGTGAGGGTCCCGCGGCTCCTGGCCGTAGTTCGGCTCGAAGGTGCTGAACAGGTAATCCGGCTGCAGATCCGGCAGCCGCTCGGCGCTGAGGCTCGCCGAATCGGTCGCCAGGGAGCGGACCATCGCGGGCTCGGCAAAGCCGACATCGCGCACCACCTGGTTGAAGGCACCATAGTCCCGGTAGAGGGTTACCTGCCCGCCGTACGCCTGCACCAGGGCGATGGAGATCGCTGCCGGCTCGCCGATCCACCGGCGCAACGCCGCGATCCTGCGCTGGTAGCGCGCGTGCAGGCGCTCGAAGGCGGCCGTGCGACCACTCGCCTCGGCGATCAGCCGATAGGTCTCCAGCATGTCCTCGCTATGCCACGGGATCACCACCACCGGCGCCACCGCCTCCAGCCGCGGCAGCTGATGCTGCTGCCAGGGTGGCGCGATGATCAGGTCCGGCTCGAGCATGGCGATGCGCTCGGCGTTGAGCTGGTTGAAGGTGCCGAGGAACTCGATGCCCAGCTCCTCGAAGCCTTCGCCGCGCAGATCACGCACGCCGCGAATGAACAGCCGGCCCTCGTCGTCGATGCGCCCGGCACTGCCCACCACCGGCGCGCCGAGCTCGATCAGCGGATGGGTAATGGCGGCGTCGTGCAGCGAGACGATGCGCTGCGGCTGCGCCGGCACCGCCACCGGGCCCTGCGCGCTCTCCACGACGCGCGTGTCGCCGGCGGCGGGCAGCGCCAGGCACAGGCCGAGCAGCAGGAGGAGCCGCCTCATGAATCGGCCTCCGCGCGCGCTTGCGCAGTCACTGCTTCGGCCAGCCAGAAACGGGCGGTATGCGTCTCGCCCCGCTCCAGGTCCTCGCAGTTGCTGTAGAACGTGACCCTGCGCGATCGGCAACGCACATCCAGTACGCCCCCGGTTTCGTCCGAGCGCCAACGCACACGCACCGTGCGCCGCCCGGCGCGATCGGGAACGGGCGTGCGCTCGACCTGCACCTCGGCGGTGATACCGCGCTCCTGGAGCCACCCGCGGGCGCCGGCGTCGGCGCACTGCTCCAGGGCGTTGCGATCCGGCACACCCCGAAAGCACGGCAGGTACGGCCGATTCTCGCGCTCCGCGGCGAGCAGGCCGGCCACCTGATCCGGGTCGACGCGGCCGTAGCGGCGCACCGCGGGCAGCGCCACGACGTTGGCCGCGAGCCGGCAGCCGCCGACGTGGGTCGTCTCCCACACGTCGAAATCGCCACCGCTTCGGGCCACTTCGGTGCAGATCGCGCGATAGCTGGCGTGCCCGAACTTCGCGCAGCAGCGATCCTTGCGCCCGTGCGTGCAGCAGATGAGCGTGCGCGGCGCCGTGCGCCCACAGATCCAGGGAGCCGCCGCCGCAGCGTCCTCCCGCAGGGCGTCGAGCAGCACCGGCAGGTCGCCGTCGCCGCAGCCGTACACGTTGCCGGACATCGGCGCCAGGATCCGCCGGCGGCTGTGGTCGTGGCCCCGCCGGTCGATGAGCTGGACCCGCCAGCCATCCTTGCGCAGCGCCATCAAGCGCTGGAACACGGCCTCCGGCATGTCCTTGGCGCCGAACACCTGGCTAGTCCACTTGCGCCGCGGCCAGGTAAGCAGCAGGTGCGGCTCGTACACGCCGCCCTTGCCCGGCAGCGGCTCGTCGATACGCCGGTCCTCCACGGAACAGAAGCGCTTGTCGCTCGTCATCTCGCCTGTGCCCCTAGAGTGTGTGGCGCCGCTGCCACAGCAGCAGCAGGAAATACGGCACGCCGATCAGCGCGGTGATGATGCCGGCCGGGATCTGCACCGGTGCGAACGCCAGCCGGCCGACGGTATCGGCCGCCGCCACCAGCACCGCGCCGACGAGGGCGCTGGCAACGAGCAGCGTGCCCTGGCGCTCGCCCACCAGGAGCCTCGCGACGTGGGGGGCGACCAGGCCGGCGAAGCCGAGGGTGCCCACGGCCGCAACCGCCCCTGCGCCCGCAGCGACCGCCGCGGCCACGGTGATGACCAGGGCGCGACGCACGGGCAGCCCGAGCCCGGCGGCGACGTCCCCGCCCAGCAGCAGGGCGTTGAGGCCGCGGCTGGCCGCGAGCATGACGGGCAGCACCACCGCCGTCCAGGCGGCGAGCATGGCCACCTCGCCCCAGCCGGCGGCGTGCACGCTGCCGGCGAGCCAGACCAGCGCCGGCATGACCCACTCGAGCTTGCCGTAGGTGAGGAGCAGGCTGCTCACCCCGGAAAGAAAGGCGCCGACGCCGATGCCGGTGAGGATGAACCGGATGGTGCCCGCGCCGTCGCGGCCCATGAGCGCATACATGATTGCCGCCACCGCGAACGCCCCCAGCACCGCGGCCGCCGGCACGGCCCCGCCCGGCAGGCCGGGCAGCACGATGAGCACCAGCAGCACCGCCACCGCCGCTCCCTGGGACACGCCGACCAGCGACGGATCGGCCAGCGGGTTGCGGGTCACCGCCTGCAGGCAGGCACCGGAGACGGCGAGCAGCGTGCCGGCGAGCGCCGCCGCCAGCGTGCGCGGCAGGCGGAACTCGCGCACGATCAGTCCCAGCTGCGGATCCGACGCGCTGCCGCCGCTGAGCACGGCGAACACGTCGGCCAGCGGCACCGGGTAGCTGCCGTTGGCGGCGCTCACGGCGATGACGGTGAGCAGCACGACGCCGAGCAGCGCCAGCACCAGCAGGGCGCGGACGGGCAGCAGCAGCGCCAGCCGCTCGCCGGGGCTGCGCAGCCGCAGCATCCGCGCTGCGCCGGCACCATGGCGTACCACCGCCATCAGTGCACCTGCCGGCGGACCAGTGCCACGAACACGGGCGCCCCCACCAGTGCGGTGACGATGCCCGTGGCCAGCTCCTGCGGCGCGAGCACCGTGCGCGCGACAATGTCGGCCGCGGTCAGCACGGCCGCCCCGGTGACGGCCGACAACGGCACCACCCAGCGGTAGTCCAGGCCGACGAACGCGCGCACCATGTGCGGTACGACCAGGCCGATGAAGCCGATGGGTCCGGTGACCGTGACCGCCGCGCCGCACAGCAGCACCACGCTGGCGAGGGCGAGCAAGCGCAGCCGTCCGGCGCGCACGCCGAGGCCGCGGGCGACATCCGCCCCGAGCCCGAGCGCGGTGATCTGCCGGGCTATGAGCAGCGCCACCGCTAGCCCCAGCGCCAGATACGGGAGCGCCGTGGCGAACACCTCCATGTCGCGCCCCGTCAGGGTGCCGGCGAGCCAGACCCGCAGGCGGTCGAAGCCGTCCTGGTTGAGCAGGTGCGCGGCGCTGATCAGCGAGCCCAGGAACGCCGACACCGCCACCCCGGCGAGGGTGAGCTTGAGCGGCATCGCGCCGCCGCGGCCGATGGAGCCGATGAGGTAGACCACCACGCTGGTCACCAGCGCCCCGCCGAATGCGAGCCACGGCAACGTCCCGGGGCCGCCGACGCCGAGGAACGTCGCCAGCACCACCGCGGTTGCCGCGCCGAGATTGACCCCGAGGATGTCCGGGGCCGCCAGCGGGTTGAGGGTCACCCCCTGCATGAGCGCCCCGGCGACTGCCAGCGCCGCGCCTACCGTGAGCGCGATCAGCAACCGCGGCAGGCGCAGCTCGCGCACGATGAACTGCTCGAACTGCGCCGGGTCGTAGGCCACCAATGCATCGATGAGCGTGCCCGGCGACAGCTCCCGGGCGCCGAGGCCGAGATGGGCCAGGGCGATCACCGCCAGCACCAGCAACGCCAGCGCGCTGCCGCCGAGCCGACCGAGCGGCTTCCGGGACGCGGGTGCCACCGCCGCGGCCGTCATGCCCGCGCGCCCTCCGCCCGCGCCACCGCCGCCGGGGCGCACAGCAGATGACCCGTGGCCGGGTCGCGCAAAACGTTGCAGGTGACGCCGAACACCGCCTCGATGTTCTCCGCCGTGAACACGGCCTCCGGCGCCCCTTCGGCGTGCACGCCGCCGTCGCGCAGCAACACCATGTGGTCAGCGTGGGCGGCCGCCTGGTTGAGGTCGTGCAGCACCGCGACTACGGTGCGTCCGAGCTCGTGGGTGAGCCGCGCCATGAGCGCCAGGATCTCGAGCTGGTAGCGCAGGTCGAGGAAGGTGGTGGGCTCGTCCAGGAGGATGAGCGGCGTGCGCTGGGCGAGGGTCATGGCGATCCAGCAGCGCTGGCGCTGGCCGCCGGAGAGCGTGCCCAGCGGCCGCTCGGCGAGCGCCTCCATGCGGGTGATCGCCAGCGCCTCGGCCACAGCAGCCTCGTCCTTCGACGACCACTGGCGCAACAGGCTCTGGTGCGGGAAACGCCCCTGGGCGACGAGCTCGCGCACGCGCATACCCTCGGGCGTCACCGGCGCCTGCGGGAGCAGACCGAGCCGCCGCGCCACCTCACGCGTGGGCAACCGGTGGATGGCGCGGCCATCCAGCAGCACGCTACCGCTCTGCGGTCCGGCCAGCCTCGCGAGGGTGCGCAGCAGGGTGGACTTGCCGCAGCCGTTCGGCCCGAGCAGCGCGGTGAAGCGCCCGTCCGGCACGGCGAGCTCGAGCCCCGCGAGGACCCGGGCATCGCCGTAGCCAGCATCCAGCGCTTCGGCCTGCAGGCGCGGGGCACGATCGGGCGCCGGACCCGCACGGTCATCCGTCCCGGATCGCCCAACGGCGGCGGACCCTTCGGCTGCCTGGTCACACGTAAGGGTCATGATCTCCGCAACGGTCCTGCCCTCTGGTTGCGGCCACGCGGACCTCCATCAGAACTCCAGCGACACGGTTCCGGTCACGGTCAGCGGCTCGCCCGGATGCGCGATGGACTGGTCGCTGGCGCGGTTGATGTAGCGCTCGTCGAAGACGTTGTCGACGTTGAGCCGCAGCGTCAGCGAACGGTCGCCGGCAAGCGGCTTTTCGTACCACACGGCGGCATCGAAGACCACGAACTCATCGAGCTCGATCTGATCGTCGAAAGCGGTCAGCCGCTCGCTTTCGTAGCGCACGCCGCCGCCGACGTGAAGCCCGGTGAGCCCGGAATCCGCCGGGAGCTCGTAGGTCAGCCAGGAGCGCAGGGACCACTCCGGGACGTTGCCAAGGCGTCGCCCGATGCGATCGGGCTCTGTCGCGTTTTCCGTCTCCTCGGCATCGATGTAGGCGACATTGGTGATGGTCCGGAGCGAGTCGGTCAGCTGGCCCGCGAGGTCCAGCTCAACCCCGCGGCTGCGTTGCTCGACGCCGGCGAAGTACGCGAAGTCGCCCGTGGCATTGAAGAACTCGGAATCGAACACGGCCACGTTGTCCCGCTCCACCTGGAAGACGGCGATGTTGGCAACGAACGGGGTGGTCTCGTCGCCGAGCTTGACGCCGAGCTCGTACTGCGTGCCGGTCTCGGGATCGAGCGCGCTGCCACCCCGGTCGACCACGCCGAGCCGCTGGGGGTCGAACGACTCGGAGTAGCTCGCGAACGGCGCGACCCGGTCGCTGACCTGATAGAGCACGCCGGCGCGAGCGGTGAACTCCGAGTTATCCCGTTCCTCGCCGCTGAGGTTGTCCTTCCGGTGAACATCGTCGAAGCGTCCGCCGACCAGGACGTGGAGACGGTCGTCGAGCAGCGAGATCTGATCCTGCAGGTAGACCGCGGTCCACTCGGCCTCGTCGTCGAACGACCGCTCCAGCTGGATGCCGCCGGGCGGGGGCGTGTAACGGACATTGGGATCGTCACTGATGGCGACGGGGGAGAGGCTCTCCCGGAAGCGGTCGTTCTTCAACGACCGATCGAGGAACTCCGCGCCCACGAGCACCTCGTGATCCACCGCCCCCGTGTCGAAGCGGGCGATGAGATCCGTGACGAGCTGATACTCCTCGTCCTCGCGGTCCTGGTTCTGGTACCGCAGCGCGAGCTCCTCGGAACCGGGGGAGCCGGACACGCCGCGGTTCCGGATCCCTTCGCTGCGGGGCTCGGAGCGGTGGTACTGAAAGCGCGTGCGCGAGGTGAGCGCCGGGCTGAACTCGTGGGTCAGCTCGACGCCGGCGAACGTGTCCTCGAGCGTGCGGCCGTCCAGCGTCGGATCGCCGAAGAAGGTGTCGTCCTCGACCAGCGGCTCCCCGTCCGGATCGAGCGGGATGCCGCTGTCGTACGGCACCTCCTCGCGGCTGTAGGAGAAATCGAACAGGACATCCGTGTTCGCGCCCGGCGTCCACAGCACGGACGGGGCAACGGCGACGCGCTCGAGATCGACGTGGTCCCGGAACGAGCCGCTGTCCGTATAGGCCGCGTTGAAGCGGTAGGCCAGCTCGTCCCCGGCGATCGGCCCCGTGGTGTCGAGGGTGGTCCGGTAATGATCGTAGCTGCCCGCCTGCGCGGTGACCTCGTGGTGGCTGTCCATCAGGGGGCGCTTGGTCGTATAGCTGAGCACGCCGCCCGGGGCCAGTGCGCCGTGCAGGATCGAGGCCGGCCCCTTGAGTACTTCGATGCGCTCGACGTTGACCAGATCGGCGGAGCCCAGGGTCGTCGCCCGCATGCCGTTGCGAAGCGTCGTGGGCACCTCGAAGCCGCGGATGACCGGCAGCACCTCCGTCTGGGCGTTCAGCGTGTTGCCGGAGCCGTAGACGCCGCTGACGTTGCGGTAGACGTCCTCGAGTCGCCGCGCATCCTGGTCCTCGATGACATCGCGCGGGACCACCTGGACCGAGGCGGGCGTCTCGCTGACGGGCGTGTCGGTCCTGGTGGCGGTATAGGCGCGGCTCGCGGCATACCCCTCGGTGGGGCCGAACGCCGAGCCCGCCGCACCCGTGACGACCAGCGGCTGGAGCGCGGAGGTCGCGCCGTCGTCGGCCCGGGCGAGAATCACCGTGTCGCCCTCCAGCCGGTAGGTGGTGGACTCCGCATCGGCCAGCAGCCGGTCCAGTGCCTCCCGCACCGTGAACGTGCCCTGGAGGCCCGGGACCCGTTGCGTGCCGGCGAGCTCGGCCTCGCCGGAGAGAAGCAGCCCGGCCTCGCTGGCGAAGCGTGTGAGCACCTCGTCCAGGGGACCGGGCGGGATGTCGTACGCGCGTGCTTCGGCCTGCTGCGCGTGGGCGACCGACAGGCCGGCGCCCGCGCCGGTGACGGCGACGGGCGCGACGAGCGCCGTCGCCAGCGCAAGGGTACGGGCGGAACGGCGGTGGCTGTTGGGATCTCGCATGGCTTCCCCTCGTGTGAGTCATGTCGTGACGGCTTCACAGGGGAGGCCCGTCGAGCGAACGAAAGGGGAACCCCGAATCGAAAACCCGTCCACCGCGGTGTCAGTGCGGTTTCACCGTGACCCACCAACGGGTGCGCCGCTCCACCTCCACGGGCAGGGAACGCTCCAGCGCGTCCAGGACGCGCTCGGTCTCCGCCACCGGATAGGTACCGATGACGCGAATGTCGGCCACGGCGTCGGACCAGCCGAGATAGCCCGTGCGGTACCGCGCCAGCTCGGCGAGCACGTCACCGAGCGGGTCGCCATTGGCAATCAGCAGACCATCGGTCCACGCGCCCCGGCCGGACGGCAGCGGCTGCGCCGTACCCACGCCCCCGGAGTCGAGAGTGGCCATCCGCCCGGCGCCCAGCCTGGCTGCGCCGCCCCGCACCGGGTGCGCCTCGACGGCCCCGCGCTCCACGTAGGCAAGGGTGTGCCCGGATTGCAGGCGGGCGCCGAAGCGGGTACCCAGGGGACGCAGGTCACCATGGGTGGTGGCGAGGGTCAGGGGCCGCTCGTCGGGGGTGGTCTCCAGGACCACCTCGCCCCGATGCAGCTCCAGCCGTCGCGCCTCCCGGGTATACGTCACGTCCAGCGCGGTATCGGTGTTGAGCCACACCCGGGTACCGTCGGCGAGACGGACGTCCCGGATCTCGCCCACGGCGGTGCGATAGTCCGCCTGCCACGCGTCCCAGGGCAGGCGGCGGCCGGCGAGCCAGGCCACCGGGGCCGCCACCGCCAGCATGCCCAGTGTCTTGAGCGCCCGCCGGCGGCTGGCATCCGCCGCAGTGAAAGCGGCGCGGGCCGGCTTCCGGGGGAGTCCGCGAAGCTCACCCTCGACGGCCTCGACACGCGCCCATGCCTCGCGATGCGCGGCGTGGGCATCGAGCCACTCGCGCCACCGACGACGGTCCGCCTCGTCGGCGCTGTCGTCGCGCAACAGAGCGAACCACTCGGCGGCAACGCGCAGTGTGCGCCGATCCATGGCTCAGGCCGCCTGCAAAAGACACTCGTACATGGCGCGCGCCATGTACTTCTTCACCATGCGCTCGGAGACGCCGAGCTCCACCGCGATCTCGCGGTAGCGCAGGCCGTCGAGCTGGGCCAGCAGGAAGGCGCGGCGCGGCCGTTCGGGCAGGCACGCGAGGGTGGCATCGATGCGATGCAGGGCCTCGAGTGCGAGCTCGCGGTCCTCGGGCGAGGCCGCGCTGGGCTCGGGGAGACTCGCGAGGGCCTCAAGATAAGCCTGCTCCAGGGCCTGCCGGCGCCAGTGGTTGGCCAGCAGCCCGCGCGCGATGGTGCTCAGGTAGGCGCGCGGCTCGCGGACACGGTCAGCCTCATCGAAGCGCCGCACCACGCGCAGAAAGGTGTCGTGAACCAGGTCGGCGGCCGTGTCCGTACAGCCGAGCCGTCGACGTAGCCAGTTGTGCAGCCAGCCATGGTAGTCGACGTAGAGCCGCCCGGCGGCGGTTTCGTGGGACATGGCGACCTGCCGGGTTATGAACCTATTTGATAATCATTCGTATTCTATCACCCTGAATGGAGGTCGCAAGCAGCGCTCCTCTGAGACGGACTGCGTAGGGGCGACGACGGCTCGGGTCACCCGCTACCACGCCGATGTGCGCCGACGCCCAGTGCGGCAGCCGGACTGTGATGCCGACGAACCTGTTGGGAAGTCACGCCGGGGCCAGCACCTGCTGCAGCCAGGCGCCGATGGCCTGGATCTCCTCCAGGCACACGGCGTGCTGCATGGGGTAGTCGTGCCATTCCACGGCGTAGCCCAGCGCTTGCAGGTGCTCGTGGGAGCGCTGCCCGAGCTGGATGGGCAGCACGGGATCCTCGGTGCCGTGGGCCATGAACACGGGCGTCTGCGCGTTGGCGCCGCTGCGCTCCGCGGCCACCGAGTCCGCCAGGGGAAGATACGTGGACAGCCCCATGATCCCGGCCAGCTGCTCGGGGTAGCGAACCCCCGTGTGCAGTGCCACGGCGCCGCCCTGGGAGAAGCCGGCCAGCACGATCCGTCCGGTGGCGATGCCGCGCTCGTTCTCCCGGCGGATGAGCGCATGCACCTGGGCCTCGGACTGCCGGATGCCCTGCTCGTCCTGCTGTGCGTTGCCTCCCAGCGCGATGATGTCGTACCAGGCGCGCATGGCCATGCCGCCGTTGAGGGTCACCGGCCGCACCGGCGCATGCGGGAAAATGAAGCGCACGGGCAGCGACGCCGGCAGGCGCAGCTCCGGGACGATGGGCTCGAAATCGTGGCCGTCCGCGCCCAGGCCGTGCAGCCAGATGACGCTCGCCTTGGCTTCGCCGCCGGCGCCGGCTTCCACGCATTCCAGCAGTTCCTCGCTCATGCAGTCTCTCCCGTTGTTGCTCGATGATTGCCGTCTTCGCGCAGGCTACCCACGTATCCAGCGCTTTTCGATTATACTGGATGGTTTGGCTTACCGGTTCGAGGAGGCAGGGACCATGCGCCCGATCCACGCCGTTGTCGTCGTCGCCCTGCTGCTCGCGGCGTGCGGGCAGAAGGGCGAGCTCTACCTGCCCGACGAGGCGGACGGCGACCAGGCCGCGGTGACGCAGCCGCAGCCTCCGGCCGCGCGCACGGAGGCTGCATGACCCATTTCGCCTACCACGACGGGGTTCTCCACGCCGAAGGCGTCGCACTGCCGGAGATCGCCGCCGAGCACGGCACTCCCGCCTATGTCTATTCCCGGGCCGCGCTGGAGGAGGCCTGGCGCGCCTACGACGAGGCCTTCGCCGCCGTCGATCACCGCATCTGCTACGCCGTGAAGGCGAACGGCAACCTGGCCGTACTGGACACCCTGGCGCGGCTGGGCTCGGGCTTCGACATCGTCTCCGGCGGCGAGCTGGAGCGGGTGCTGCGCGCCGGCGCCGACCCGGCACGGGTGGTCTTCTCCGGCGTGGGCAAGAGCCGCTACGAGATGGCCCAGGCCCTGAACGCCGGGGTGGGCTGCTTCAACGTGGAATCCGAGGCGGAGCTGGCGCGGCTCAACCACGTGGCCGGCCGGCTGGGCGCGCAGGCACCGGTGTCGCTGCGCGTGAACCCGGATGTCGACGCCGAGACCCACCCGTACATCTCCACGGGGTTGCGGGAGAACAAGTTCGGCATCGCCATCGACGCCGCCGAGGCGCTCTACCGGGAGCACGCCGCCTGGCCGCACCTGCGCTTCGTCGGCGTGGACTTCCACATCGGCTCCCAGCTCACCGCGACGGCCCCGTTCGAGGCGGCGCTGGAACGAGTCCTGGCACTGGTGGACCGCCTCGACGACAGCGGCCTGGCCCTGGAGCACATCGACATCGGCGGCGGCCTGGGCGTGTGCTACGACGACGAGACGCCGCCCGCTCCGGCCGACTACGCCGGGGCGTTGCTGCCGCGGCTGCGGGAGCGCAACCTGACGGTGCTGGTGGAGCCCGGCCGCTCGGTGGCGGCCAACGCCGGCATCCTCGTCACCCGGGTGGAGTATCTCAAGCCCTCGCCGGCGCGCAACTTCGCGGTGGTCGACGCGGCCATGAACGATCTCCTGCGGCCCGCGCTGTACGGGGCCTGGCAGGCCATCGTGCCGGTACAGCTGCGGGACGACGCGCCGGTGCACACCTGGGACGTGGTGGGCCCGGTCTGCGAGACCGGCGATTTCCTGGGCAAGGACCGCGCCCTGGCCCTGGCGCCGGAGGATCTGCTGGTGGTGCAATCCGCCGGGGCCTACGGCTTCGTCATGAGCTCCAACTACAATACCCGCAACCGCCCGCCGGAACTCATGGTCGACGGCGACCGGGTCCACCTGGCACGGCGGCGGGAGACCCTGGACGACCAGCTCGCGCCGGAACGGCGCCTGCCCTGAGGCACGCATGGAACTCGAATTCACCAAGATGCACGGCCTGGGCAACGATTTCGTGGTCCTCGACGCCATTCGCCAGGCCGTGACCCTGGACCGCGACACCGTTCGGTTTCTCGCCGACCGCCGCTTCGGCGTGGGCTGCGACCAGGTGCTGCTGGCGGCCCCCGCCACCGAGCCCGGCATGGACTTCCGCTACCGCATCTACAACGCCGACGGCGACGAGGTGGAGCAATGCGGCAACGGCGTGCGCTGCCTCGCCCGTTTCCTCCTGGACCAGGGCCTCACCGGCAAGCGGCAGCTGCGCATCCAGACCCTTGCCGGCCCCACCGAGGTCTTCGTGGAAGACGACGGCCGGATCACCGTGGACATGGGCCCGCCCCGGCTGGAGCCGGCGGACATCCCGTTCCGCGCCGCGCAGCGGGCGACCGGCTATGCGCTGCAGGTCCAGGACCGTTCGCTGACCATCGACGCCATCTCCATGGGCAACCCCCACGCCGTGCTGCAGGTGGACGACGTCGACACCGCGCCGGTGGCGGAGCTCGGCCCGCTGATCGAGGGGCATCCGGACTTCCCGGCGCGGGCGAACGCCGGGTTCGTGCAGGTCCTCGGCCGCGACCACGTGCGCCTGCGCGTCTACGAGCGCGGTGCCGGCGAGACCCTGGCCTGCGGCACCGGCGCCTGCGCCGCTGTAGTGGCCGGCCGCATCCGGGGACTGCTGGACGAGCACGTTCGTGTCGACCTGCCCGGCGGCCGCCTGGCCGTCCACTGGGCCGGCGAGGGCAGCCCGGTGTGGATGACCGGCCCGGCGACCACAGTATTCCGGGGACGGGTGCGCGTGTCCCGAAACGATGACGCCCGCGCCCAGGTCCGCTAGACTGGTCTCGCTTCAGTGGGTCGTGGAGGCACACGACCCCCCATAACGACAAGCAATCCGTGGGACACGACACCAGCGTTGGCTCACTTCGGCCCGGGCACGGGCGCCTCACGGGAGGACGGCGAATGACCAGCCAGAACAGCGCGGGGATCGACGAGGGCCTCCCCGAGGAGGCCGTGGCGGCGTTCCTCGAACAACATCCCGACTTCTTCGTGCGCCACCCTTCCCTGACGACGCGGCTGCGGGTCCCGCACGAGTGCGGCGAGGCCACCTCGCTGATCACCTACCAGGTGGACCGGCTGCGCGAGGACAACCGCAAGCTCCGGCAGCGCCTGGAGGAGCTCCTGCAGGTGGCCCGGGACAATGATCGCCTGGCCGACCAGCTGCACCGGCTGACCCTGGAGCTCATGGACAGCCAGGACCTGGACAGCCTCCTGCAGACCCTCAAGGACGGCCTGCGCCACCAGTTCCAGTCGGACCTGGTGGCCATCGCCCTGCACCCCCTGGCCAGCGAGATCCCCGAGCAGGATGCCCTGACCCCGGGCGGGCGCGAGGCGTTCGCCGATCTGCTGGCCTCGGCGGAGCCGCGGCTGGGGCGGCTGACCCCGGAGCAGGCCGAATCCCTGTTCGGCGGTGCCGCGGAGCGGCTGGGCTCGGCGGCGGTGGTGCCCATCAGCGACAACCACCAGGTGGCCGGGCTCCTGGCCGTGGGCAGCTTCGAGGCCGAGCGCTTCCACCCGGGCCAGGGCACGATCTTCCTGCGACAGCTCGGGCAGCTGGCCGGGCGCGCCCTGCGGCCCTACCACGCGCTGCCGGCGCGCTGATGACCCCCGCGGCGCTGCAGTGGCTGGAGCGCTTCGACGGACACCTGGCCAGTGAGCGCCGCCTGGCGACACTGACCCGCCGCCACTACCGCCGCGACCTGGACGCCCTGGTCCAGTGGTGTGATCAGCAGGGGTTCGCGGCCTGGGACGAGCTCCACGGCAGCCATATCCGCCAGTTCGTCGCCGACGGCCACCGCCGGGGTCTGTCCGGCCGTTCCCTGCAGCGCCGCCTCGCCGCCCTGCGGACCTTTTTCGGCTACCTGGTCCGGGAGGGCGAGCTGCGCCAGGACCCGGCCGCCGCGATCCCGGCGCCGAAAGCCGGGCGCCGCCTGCCCCGCACCCTGGACGTGGACGCGGTGGCCCGCCTGCTGGACGGTCTGGATCCCGGCGACGACCCGTTGCTGCTGCGGGACCTGGCGCTGTTCGAGCTGCTGTACTCCTGCGGGCTGCGCCTGAGCGAGGCCGCCGCCCTGGACCGCGGCGGCCTGGACCTGGCCGAGGGCGTGGTGCGGGTCACCGGCAAGGGGGCCAAGACGCGCCTTCTGCCCGTGGGCCGCCGCGCCCGTGAACGGCTGGCGGAATGGCTCCGGGCCCGCGCCACTCTGGCAGGGGCGGAGGAGCCGGCGCTGTTTGTCAGCCGCCGCGGCGGCCGGCTGTCGGCGCGCAGCATCGAGGACCGCCTGGCCCGCCTGGCCGGCCAGCTGCTGGGCGAGCCCATCCACCCCCACATGCTGCGCCACTCCTTCGCCAGCCATCTACTGGAGTCCAGCGGCGACCTGCGGGCCGTGCAGGAGTTGCTGGGGCACGCCAACATCGGCACCACCCAGGTCTATACCCACCTGGACTTCCAGCACCTGGCCCGGGTCTACGACGCCGCGCACCCGCGGGCCAGAAAGCGCCGCGACCAGAGCTAGCGCCTGTTATCAGCCCCCTTTAAATCCGCCGGCGTGCCCCCCATACCGGACGGAGGCCGGGGGAGCTGTTAGACTCGTGCACCCCGGCACGCACCCACAGGCAGCGGAGTCACATCGTGGAACAGTTCCGAGGCACCACCATCCTCGCGGTGCGCCGCAACGGGCGTGTTGCGCTGGGCGGCGACGGCCAGGTCTCGCTGGGCAATACCGTCATGAAAGGCAACGCGCGCAAGGTCCGCCGTCTCTACCACGACGAGGTGCTTGCCGGGTTCGCCGGCGGTACCGCGGATGCATTCACGCTGTTCGAGCGCTTCGAGGGCCAGCTGGAGAAGCACCGGGGCAACCTCGCCCGGGCCGCGGTGGAGCTGGCCAAGGACTGGCGCTCGGACCGCGCCCTGCGGCGCCTGGAGGCGCTGCTGGTGGTCGCCGACCGGGAGCTCACGCTGATGATCTCCGGCAACGGCGACGTCATCGAGCCCGAGCGCGACCTCATCAGCATCGGCTCCGGCGGCCCCTATGCCCAGGCCGCCGCTACCGCCCTGCTGGACAACACCGAGCTGGACGCCCGGGCGATCACCGAGAACGCGCTCAACATCGCCGCCGACATCTGCGTGTTCACCAACCGCCACCTGACCATCGAGGAACTTCCCTCGGGCAGCAACGGCACCGTGGAGGCCTGAGCCATCATGTCCGCCGAGATGACACCCCGCGAGATCGTCCAGGAGCTCGACAGCCACATCATCGGCCAGGCCAACGCCAAGCGGGCGGTGGCCGTGGCCCTGCGCAACCGCTGGCGGCGCATGCAGCTGGACGAGACCCTGCGCGCCGAGGTCACGCCCAAGAACATCCTCATGATCGGCCCCACGGGCGTGGGCAAGACCGAGATCGCCCGCCGGCTGGCCAAGCTCGCCCGGGCGCCGTTCGTCAAGATCGAGGCCACCAAGTTCACCGAGGTGGGCTATGTCGGCCGGGATGTGGAGTCCATCATCCGGGATCTCGTGGACATCGCCATCAAGATGACCCGGGAAGAGGAGATGGAGAAGGTCCAGCACCGGGCCGAGGAGGCCGCCGAGGAGCGCCTGCTGGACATCCTCCTGCCCCGGGCCAGCACCTACGACGGCGATGACGGCCACGACGAGGCCACGCGCACGAAGATGCGCAACAAGCTGCGCTTCGGCGACCTGGACGAGCGCGAGGTGGAAGTCGAGGTCTCCGCCCAGTCCCAGGGCGTGGAGATCATGGCGCCGCCGGGCATGGAGGAGATGACCAGCCAGCTCCAGAGCATGTTCCAGAACCTGGGCGGGCAGCGTTCCCAGAAGCGCACCATGAAGATCCGCGACGCCCGCAAGGTGCTCCAGGAGGAAGAGGCGGCCAAGCTGGTCAACGAGGAGGAGATCAAGCTCAGTGCCGTGGATCGGGTCGAGCAGAACGGCATCGTCTTCCTCGACGAGCTGGACAAGGTCGCCAAGCGCGCCGAGAGCGGCCAGGGCGGCGACGTCTCCCGCGAGGGCGTGCAGCGCGACCTGCTGCCCCTGGTGGAGGGCAGCACCGTGTCCACCAAGCACGGCATGGTGCGCACGGACCACATCCTGTTCATCGCCTCCGGGGCGTTCCACCTCTCCAAGCCTTCGGACCTGATCCCCGAGCTGCAGGGACGGCTGCCCATCCGCGTGGAGCTGGACGCGCTCCAGGTGGAGGACTTCGTCCGCATCCTCACCGAGCCCAGCGCCTCGCTCACCGAGCAGTACTCCGCGCTCATGCAGACCGAGGGCTGCAACCTGGTCTTCACCGACGACGGCATCGACCGCATCGCCCGGGTCGCCTGGGAGGTCAACGAGCGCACCGAGAACATCGGCGCACGCCGGCTGCACACGGTGATGGAGCGCCTGCTGGAGGAGATCTCCTTCTATGCGCCGGACCGCAGCGATGCCACCATCACGGTGGACGCGGCCTACGTGGACGAGCACCTCCAGGAGCTGGCCAAGGACGAGGATCTGAGCCGGTATATCCTGTAGGCCCGGCAGGCGCTCGACGCCTGCCGGAGTTTGCGGTTTTCAGTTTGCAGTTGCCGGTGGAAGCGACGGCGGTGCAGGCGGAACGCGTCTCCGACGTGAACTCGGCACGCAATCGCAGTTGCCCGACAACACACGCAGTACCCGAGGTGCGTTCATGCCCAATCCCACTGAGCTCAACCTGCATCAGGCCTCCAGGGTGCTGGAGGTGACCTTCGACGACGGCAGCCGCTTCCGGCTGCCGTGCGAGTACCTGCGCGTCCATTCGCCGTCGGCCGAGGTCCAGGGTCACGGCCCCGGGCAGGGCGTTCTCCAGGTGAACAAGGAGGAGGTCAACATCACCCGCATCGAGCCGGTGGGCAACTACGCCGTGCGGCTGTACTTCGACGACGGCCACCACACGGGCCTGTATACCTGGGATTACCTCTACGAGCTGGGCGCCAACAAGGACGACTACTGGCAGAAGTACCTGGACCGGCTGGCGGCGGCGGGGTACCAGCGACGGGCTTAACAATTCGTGCGTGCGTCTGCGCGCCCGGGGTCGGGTGCACCGGTCACGGACCGTCTGCGGCCAGGGATGGCCGCAGTCGAGCCTACAGGGACGTACTTGCGGCGTGTCCGTGACCGGTGCACCCGACCCCGGCGCCCCCGATCACTGGGACAGCGCCTCACACAGTTCTCCGCACCTCGCCGTAGTGGTACCGTTGGCGACGATCGACACCAGCCAGCGAACAGGAACGCAGCCGTGACCACCGAGACCCCGGACGACGACACCACCGACTTCGGCTATCAGCGCGTGCCGCGGGACGAGAAGGCCCGGCGGGTGGGCCGGGTCTTCAGCTCCGTGGCCGGGCGCTACGACCTCATGAACGACCTCATGTCCGCGGGCCTGCACCGCCTGTGGAAGCGGCAGACCGTGGCCATGGCGCGGCTGCGGCCGGGGCAGCAGGTACTCGACCTGGCGGCGGGCACTGGCGATCTCGCCGAGCTCATGGCCCCGCGGGTCGGGACCTCGGGCCGGATCGTCATGACCGACATCAACGAGGCCATGCTCAGCGAGGGGCGGGCCCGGCTCATCGATGCCGGCTGGCTCCGGCCCATCGACTACGCCCTGGCCGACGCCGAGGCGCTGCCGTTCGCCAGCAGATCCTTCGACCGCGTGACCATGGCGTTCGGCCTGCGCAACGTCACCGACAAGTCGCGGGCGCTGACGGAGATGCACCGCGTCCTGCGGCCGGGCGGCTTTGCCCTGGTGCTGGAGTTCTCGCAGCTCTACATCCGGCCGCTGCAGCCGCTGTACGACGCCTACTCGTTCCAGGTGCTGCCGCGCATGGGCCGCCTGGTCGCCGGCGACGCCGAGAGCTACCGGTACCTGGCGGAATCCATCCGCATGCACCCGGACCAGGAAACCCTCCGGACCATGATGACCGACGCCGGCCTGGAGGACTGCGACTACACCAATCTCAGCGCCGGCGTGGTGGCCGTCCACCGCGGGTATCGGTACTAGCCCCATGAGCGCCCACTCGTTCATCGCCGGCCCCGTTGGCGGCACGCTCAATCGCCTGATCGCCCTGGACCCCGATGCCGGCCAGCGCCTGGCGCCGCTGAGCGGCTGCCGTCTGCGCGTACGCCTGACCGCCCCGGAGCTGACGGTGGATGCCCGCTTCACGCCGGAGCGCCTGGCCCTGTCGGCGCCGGACGACGACAACGGTGAACCCGATGTCACGGTCACCGGGCGGCTGGACGACCTGCTCGCCATGCTGCGGGACCCGGAGCACGCCGCCGGGCGGCTGCGCTTCGACGGCGACCCCGCCATCGCCCAGCGGATCCAGCGGTTCTTCCGCGAGCTGGACGTGGACTGGGAGGAGGGCCTGGCCCGCTTCCTGGGCGACATTCCCGCCCACCAGGTGGGCCGCGTCATCCGCGGTATCGGCGACTGGCTCCGCCACAGCGGCGACGCCGCGCGCAGCAGCCTGGTGGAGTATCTCACCGAGGAGCGCCGGGATCTGCCCACCCGCCCGGAGCTGGAGGCCTTTCTCGACGACGTCGACGGCCTGCGGGCCGATACCGACCGGCTGGCGGCCCGGGTGGCCCGCCTGGAGCAGCAGCGGGGCGGCGGGCGATGATCGGCCGCGGCCTGCGACTGATCCGCATCAACTGGGTCCTGGTCAAGTACGGGCTCGACGACGTCATCCTGGCCACCCGGCTGTTCCGCCCCCTGCGGTGGACCCGCTACTTCATGCCCTGGAACTGGGTGCGGCGCCAGCGCGGCACGCGGGGGGAGCGCATCCGCCAGGCCCTGGAGGAGCTCGGCCCGATCTTCGTCAAGTTCGGCCAGATCCTGTCCACGCGCAGCGACCTGCTGCCGCCGGACGTGGCCATGGAGCTGGCGCGCCTGCAGGACCGGGTGCCGCCGTTCCCGGCCACCGCCGCCCGGGCCATCATCGAGCAGTCCTATGAGCGCCCGCTGTCGGAGGCGTTCGCGCGCTTCGACGACACCCCCATCGCCTCGGCGTCCATCGCCCAGGTGCACGGGGCCCGGCTGTGGGACGGCGAGGAGGTGGTGGTCAAGGTCGTACGTCCCGACATCCAGCCCGTGATCCGGCGCGACCTGGACCTGCTCTACACCTTCGCCGCGCTCACCCAGCGCTACTGGCCGCCGGGCCGGCGCCTGCGCCCGCGGGAGGTGGTCGCCGAGTTCGAGAAGACCCTCATCGACGAGCTGGACCTGATGCGCGAGGCCGCCAATGCCTCCCAGCTGCGCCGTAACTTCGAGGACTCGCGTCTGCTCTACATTCCGGCGGTCCACTTCCACCTGACCACCGACCGCGTCATGGTCATGGAGCGCATCAGCGGCGTGCCCGTGAACCACATGGAGCGCCTGCGCGCCGAGGGCGTGGACATGCGCCGGCTGGCGGAGAAGGGCGTGGAGATCTTCTTCACCCAGGTGTTCCGGGACAGCTTCTTCCATGCCGACATGCACCCCGGCAATATCTTCGTGGACACCACCCAGCCCGAGGATCCGCAGTACGTGGCCGTGGATTTCGGCATCGTCGGCAGCCTCGGCCCGGTGGACCACCGCTATCTGGCGGAGAACTTCCTGGCGTTCTTCAACCGCGACTACCGCCGGGTCGCCGAGCTTCACGTGGAGTCCGGCTGGGTCCCGGCGGGGACCCGGGTGGAGGAGTTCGAGGCCGCCATGCGCACCGTGTGCGAGCCCATCTTCGAGCGCCCCCTGCGGGAGATCTCCTTCGGCGCGCTGCTCATGCGGCTGTTCCAGACAGGGCGGCGGTTCGACATGGAGATCCAGCCCCAGCTGGTACTGCTGCAGAAGACCCTGCTCAATATCGAGGGCCTGGGCCGGCAGCTCTACCCGGAGCTCGACCTGTGGCGCACCGCCAAGCCGTACATGGAGCGCTGGATGCGCAGCGAGCTAGGCGTCGGCGCCGTCATCCGCAACGTGCGCCGGGAGCTGCCGCACTGGGGCGAGGAGCTGCCGCGCATGCCCCAGCGGCTGCTGGAAGCCCTGGAGGCCCTGCACGACACGCGCCGCCAGATGGACGAGCAGCGCCGGGAGCTCCAGGCCCTGCGCCATGCCGTGCACCGCAACGGCCGGCGGCGCGAGGGCACCACCGTGGGCGTGCTGCTGGTGGCCGGCGGCGTGCTGCTGCACACGCTGGCCACGCCCCTGGGACCGGTGCTGGCCGGGATCGCCGCCGAGGCCTGGGCCGTCGGCACGGCCGGGCTCGTGGTCCTGGCCGTCGCCTGGCTGCGGCGCTGACGGCTCCGCAAATCTGCTATCCTGCCGCACTGCACAAGATCGACCCCCGGGACGGGGCGCACCAATGGGGACACACATGACACAACTGGACAAGCTGGTCCGGCTGCTGGACCTGGAGCAACTGGAAACCAACCTGTTCCGGGGCGAGAGCCGGAACATCGTCGGCGACCGGGTGTTCGGCGGCCAGGTCCTGGGCCAGGCGCTGGTGGCCGCCGGACGGACCGTGGAGGCGGAACGCACCGCCCACTCCCTGCATGCCTACTTCCTGCGGGCCGGCGACGCCGGCGCCCCCATCGTCTACGACGTGGAGCGGGCGCGGGACGGCGGCAGCTTC
Organism: Aquisalimonas lutea; assembly: GCF_030409225.1. Classification (GTDB taxonomy): domain Bacteria; phylum Pseudomonadota; class Gammaproteobacteria; order Nitrococcales; family Aquisalimonadaceae; genus Aquisalimonas; species Aquisalimonas lutea. The sequence continues at coordinate 697,062 of NZ_JAUFPK010000001.1, read as the reverse complement.
AGCACGCGCCGCATCGTTGCCATCCAGCACGGCCGCCCCATCTTCAACATGTCGGTCTCCTTCCAGATCCGCGAGGACGGCTACGACCACCAGCTGAACATGCCCGAGGACGTGCCGCCGCCGGAAGACGTGGACAGCGAGGTGGCCCTCATGGAGCGCCACAAGGACCGCCTCCCGGAGCGCTTCCACGACGCCTTCCTGCACCAGCGGCCCATGGAGATCCGGCCCATCGAGCCCGAGGACCCCATGGCCCCGGAAGCCGCCGCTCCGGTGCGCAACTCCTGGATCCGGGCCGTGGGCGAGCTACCCAGCGACGACGGCACCATCCACCGGGCGCTGCTGGCCTACGTCTCCGACTTCCGGCTGCTGGGCACCGCGCTGCTGCCCCATGGCCGCACCATCTTCCAGGAAACCACGCAGATGGCGAGCCTGGACCATGCCATGTGGTTCCACCGGCCGTTCCGCATGGACGACTGGCTGCTCTATCACATGGACAGCCCCAGCGCCTCGAACGCCCGCGGATTCACGCGCGGGCACATCTTCAGCCGCGATGGGGCGCTGGTGGCCTCGGTGGTGCAGGAAGGGCTGATCCGGCCGCTGGACTGATGCGCCCGCGGGCGCCGCGCTCTGTCAGAGCGGGGGCAGGTCATCGTCCTCCGGCGGCAGCTGGATGTAGCAGCCGTCCCGCAGCAGGCGCCGCATCAGTTCCACGGCCTCGATGCGCGCCAGCCGCCGCTGCGGCGTCAGCACCAGGTCCATGACATGCTCCAGCGGCCCGAAGCGCTCGCGCACGGCGACCGGCACGTCGTCCAGGGCCGCCTCGCCGGGCACGAACAGGTAGGTATCCGGGGCCTTCGGCCCCTTGAACACGGCACAGAACATCGCTCCCGGCCTCCCAGAATCTGGCAACACTTCCCGCGACACGTCCGGGCCGGGAGTATCCACATTCGCCCCGCCCCGGGCAAGGGCAACGCGGGACCATACGCGTGCGCCGTCAGGGATCGGACTCCCGGTGCAGGATCAGATCCACCCGGCGATTGGCCGCCCGACCCGGGGCGTTGGTGTTGGGCGCCACGGGATCGGTATCGGCGCGGCCCACGGCACGCATGCGTTCCGCCGGGACACCGGCAGCGTCCAGGTAGCGCACCACCTCCGTGGCCCGGGCCGTGGACAGCTCCCAGTTGGACGGAAAGGCATCGGTGGCGATGGGCCGGTTGTCGGTGTGGCCCTCCACGGAGATGGCGCCGTCGTGCGCCCTGAGTACCGGTACCAGCTCGTCCAGCAGCCCCAGCCCTTCGCCGGTGAGGGACGCTGCCCCGGACTCGAACAGGAGGCTGTCCTGGATCCGCAGGCTGACCCGGTCGCTCTCGCGGATCACGGTGACCCGGTCCGAGGCAATGTCGGGGGCTTCCATGGCGCGCCCGTCGTCGCTCGCCTCCGCCGCCCCGACCGACGGAGCCGTCGCGGACGGCTCCACGCCCGGAACGGCGAGCGGAGCCGGCAGGAGGACGCTGGGCAGGCGCTGGGGCGGGCGAGGATCCGGATCGGGATCGGCGAACGACAGCAGCACGATGAACAGCACCAGCAGCAGCGTCATAACGTCCAGGTAGACCAGCAACCACCCGGAATCGCCCTCGATATCGCTGCCCTGGGGCGCCAGGAGATCGGCCCGGAACTGCCCTCCCGCGCCCTCCTCGTGGCGCCGCTGGGCGAGCAGGTCGCTCACGACCGCCTGGCCTCCCGCCGCCGCTGGCTGCGCACGGCCGGCGACTCGCGGATCTCGTCGCGGTACTCCGCCATGAACGACCGCAGGGTCTCGCGCACGAACGCGGGGTTGCGCTTCTGGCAGATCAGCGCCACGCCCTCCAGCACCATGTTCATGGCGATGAGCCGCTCCTCGGTGCGCCGTTCCAGCTTGACGGCCACCGGCTTGAACACCAGGTTCGCCAGCAGGATGCCGTAGAACGTGGTCAGCAGGGCGACCCCCATGTGCTGGCCGATCACGGTGATGTCGCCGGTCTCCAGGACGAAGAGCATGTTGATCAGCCCCACCAGGGTGCCGATCATGCCGAACGCCGGGGCAAAGCTGGCCATGGAGCGGAACATCTGGGCCTCGGCGTGCTCCCGGGTACGCAGCCGGGCGATGCGCCAGCGCAGCAGGTCCAGAATGTCCTGCTCCGGGGTGCCGTCGATGACCAGCTGGACGCCGGTGCGCAGGAACGGGTTGCGGACCTGGTCCAGCGCCCGCTCCACGGCGCGCAGATCGTCCCGGAACCACAGGCGGGCGATATCCGCCAGCTCGTTCATGTCGTCGCGGGTATAGAGCTGCTCGTTGCGGAAGACGATGCCGAGCAGCCCGAGCACGCGCACCACCTCGCGCAGGGGGTAGCTGATGAACGTCGCCGCCAGCGTCCCGCCCACGACGATGCCGAGCCCCGGCAGGTTGAGGTAGTGCGCCGGATTCTCCGCCGCGAACAGCAGCACCGCCGCCAGCAGGAGCAGTCCCGCGACCATGCCGATGAGGGTGGACGGATTCATGCGTGCCCCGCGATCATTGCGCTGGAGCCCCGGCGACGGCGGGTATCCGGGTGCCGGCCATGGCTACCTCCCGTTGCGGCGACGATGGAGTTCGGCCAACCCTACCAGCTCGACGCGATACGCTTCTGCGAACTCGTGCAGATGTTGCTCCAGCACGTCCAGGGTCTCGGGATACGGATGCCCGATGCCGATGGCCGTGCCGTCGCGCCGGGCGGTCTCGAACAGCGTCCGCAGCTGGCGCTCGATGGCCGCGGGATCGCGCTCGTTGTCCAGGAACACGTCCCGCTCCAGCACCGGCACGCCGGCCTCGTCGGCCATCTGGGGCGCGACGGTCCGGGCGGACGTGCGGCTGTCCAGGAACAGCAGGTTACCGGCATCCGCCAGCACCTCCATGAGCCAGCGCATGTGCCCGGGATGCCGCGTCAGCATGCTGCCCATGTGGTTGTTCACGGCGCGCACGTGGGGAATGGCCGCGAGGTTGTCCCGCACCACCGCGCGGAACTCCTGCGGCGTCATGTCCAGGGTGACGCCGCCCGGGCCGAGCGGAGCATCACGCACCGGCTGCATGGGCAGGTGCAGCATGACGTCCTTGCCCGCGGCATGGCAGCGTTCGGCGGCCCGCTCCGCATGCGGCGTGTGCGGCAGCAGCGCGCAGACCAGCGGGGCCTGCATGGCGACGACACGGTCGCCTTCCACGGCGCGGTCGCCCATGTCGTCGATGACCACGGTCACCGCGGCGCCGTCGTCGGGGGACGCGCAGGCCACCGCGGGCAGGAGCAGCCCCAGCGCGAGCAGCACGCACAGGCGCATCAACCCGTATCGCCCTCGCGCCGGAGGATGGTCAGGCCCTTGAGCAGGTTCAGCGCCTCGCGCACGGCGTAGTCCTCCTCGTCGGCGGTCTCGCCCTGCTGGCGCGTCTCGCCGGGCGCCGGCCCGCCCGGCTCGCCGGCAGCGCCGTCGCGCCCGCCCCGGGGACGGCCTTCCAGCAGGACATCGGGCTCGATGCCCTCTTCCTGGATCGCCCGGCCCGAGGGCGTGAAGTACTTGGCGGTGGTCAGCTTGACGGCCGCCCCGCCTTCCAGCGGCAGGATGCTCTGCACCGACCCCTTGCCGAAGGTGTTGGTGCCCATGAGCACGGCGCGCCGGTGATCCTGCAGGGCGCCGGCGACGATCTCCGAGGCCGACGCCGAGCCGCCGTTGACCAGCACCACCACCGGGGCGCCGTTGATGGTATCGCCGGGCGTGGCATCGAACTCCATGCGGGTGCGGTCCCGGCGGCCCTCGGTGTAGACAATGCGGCCTTCCCGGAGGAAGGCGTCGGAGACGGCCACGGCGGCCTGCAGCACGCCCCCCGGGTTGTTGCGCAGATCCAGCACCAGGCCGCGCAGCGGGCCGTTCTCCGAGCCGTTCATCGCCTCCAGCGCATCCAGCAGCTGGGGGCCGGTACGGGACTGGAACTGGCTGATGCGGATGTAGCCGAAGCCGTCCTCGAGCACGCGGGAGCGCACGCTGGTCACGCGAATGATGTCCCGCTCGATGGTCACGGTGAACGGCGCGTCCTCGCCCTCGCGCACCACGGTGAGCTCGATCTCGGTGCCGGGCTCGCCGCGCATCCGCCGCACCGCCTCGCTGAGCCCCATGCCCTTGGTGGAGTCGCCGTCGATGCGGATGATCAGGTCGCCGGCCTCGATGCCGGCCTTCTGCGCCGGCGTGTCATCGATGGGCGCGATCACCTTGACGAAGCCGTCCTCGCGCCCGACCTCCAGGCCCAGGCCGCCGAACTCGCCACGGGTACCGGACTGGAGCTCCTGGTACTCCTGCGGGTCCAGGTACGTCGAATGCGGGTCGAGACCGCCCAGCATGCCGCGAATGGCATCCTCGACCAGCTGTCCCGAGTCGATGTCGTCGACGTAGTCGCTCTTGACGCGGTTGAACACCTCGCTGAAGGTGCGCAGCTGCTCCAGCGGCAGATCCACGCTCGCGCCGCTTCGATCCGCCAGCACGCCGGTGGTCACCGCCCCGCTGACGCCGAGGATGATGCCCACCAGCAGCGGCAGGAGATTGTTCCGCGTCCATCGTCTCATTAGCCCACCTTCCCGGGGCGCCGTCGCACCCGATCATTCCAGCCAGCGCAGGGGATCCCGCGGCTGGCCGTCCACTCGCAGCTCGAAGTAGAGACCGGCACGCTCCCGACCCCCGCTGTCGCCGACACGGGCGATCACGTCGCCGGCTTCCACCCAGTCGCCCACATCCCGGTACAGGCTCTGGTTGTAGCCGTAGAGCGTCATGTAGCCGTCGCCGTGGTCGATGATCAACAATAAGCCCAGTCCGCGCAACCAGTCGGCGAAGACCACCCGCCCGTGGGAAACGGCCTCCACCGGCGTACCCATCTCCGTTCGCAGCAGCACGCCGCGCCAGTCCGCGCCGCCGTCGCGGGTATCGCCGAAACGCGCATCGAGCTCACCGCGCACCGGCCAGGGCAGGGCGCCTCGCTGCTCGTCGATGGACGGCTGGTCCAGGTCCCGCTCGGGCACGTCCGCCAGTGCCTGGCGCAGCTCCTCGACGACATTCTCGAGCTCCTGCTCGTCCCGCTCCAGGCGGTCCAGGCGCTGCTCGCCCTCGCCGATGGCGGCTTCGACCCGCTCCAGGACCGCCTGCCGCTGCTGCCGCCGCTCGCTGAGCCGCTCCTGCTCGCGCTGCTGCTCCGCCCGCAGGCTCTCCAGGCGCTGCATCTCCCGATCCAGGGCATCCCTGGCGTCGCGGTAGCGCTGCAGCGCCTGCAGTGCCTGCTCGACGCGATGGCTGCGGGCCTCGCCGATGTACTCGTAGTACAGCAGCAGCCGGTCCAGGGCCGCCGGGTCTTCCTGGTTGAGAAGAAGCTTCAGGAAGGGCTCGCGAGCGCTCATGTACGCCTCCCGGACGGCCTCGCGCAGGACTTCGCGGTGCTCGGCGGCGGCCTCCTTCTCGGCCGCCACGGCCTCGCGCAGCTCCCCGGCACGCGCCTCGGCCTCGGCCAGCTGCTCGTCGAGGGCGCTCAACCGGCGGGTGGTCGCGCCGATGGCCTGCTCCAGCTCGCGCAGCTCGGCGACGACCTGATCCCGCCGGTCCTGGCGCTGCTCCAGGTCGCTTTCGATGGCGGCGATACGCTCCCGGAGCGCCTCCAGCTCCGCCGCCGACTGCTCGTAGTCGCGCTCCGCCGGGGCGGCGAGCGGCACGAGCAAGCAGACAACCAGCAGGATCCGGGCGGGGAGGGGAATCGGCAACGGGCCACCTGATGAGCTGTATTCCTGCGCCGGCCATGGCCAGGCTCGCTGGATGGTTAGTATACTACGTCGCTTTGCGGTCGGGCTGCCAGGGATCCTGCCCCCGGGCGGGATGGACAACCACCCGCAGCCGGTCCCGCCCGACGCCGTTGTAAGGAAAAGATTCTATGGACCGCCTGCTCGAGTTCGCCGTCAATAACTGGGTGCTGTTCCTGGCCCTGGCCATGGTCATCGTGTGGATCGCGATCAGCGAGTCCACGCGCTTCGCGCGGGGGGTGGCCGCGCTGGACACCAACGAGGCCACGCGGTTGTACAACCGCGAGAACGCCCTGTTCGTGGACATCCGCAGCGAGGCGGATTTCGCCCGCGGCCACCTGCCGGACGCGATCAACGTCCCCAACGGCAACTTCGACCAGCGTCACAAGAAGCTGGACAAGCGCAAGAACAAGCCCGTGATCGTGTACTGTTCCCAGGGGATGCAGGCCGGCCGGTTCGGCAAGCAGCTCAAGCAGGAAGGTTTCGAGCGCGTCCACCAGCTCAAGGGTGGTTTCAACGCCTGGCAGGAGGCGGGTCTGCCGGTCCATACCTGACGGCCGCCCGCCGGCGCGGGACGCAGTTCATCGACAGCTCATCAGGGAGTCGCCACCATGGCAGAAGAAGACGCCGCCTCCGGACAGGGGCAGCCCCAGGAGAACAAGCAGCAGTTCGCCATCCGCAAGATCTACCTGCGGGATCTGTCCTTCGAGGCACCCAACGCGCCGGCGGTGTTCTCCGGCGAGTGGAAGCCGGAGGTCAGCGTGGATCTGGACACGCGCACCTCGCGCATCGCCGAGAACACCTACGAGAATGTCGTACGGGTCACCGTCACCGCGAAGCAGCAGGACAAGACGGCGTACCTCTGCGAGGTCGAGCAGGCGGGCATCTTCGTTCTCTCGGGCTTCGACGATAAGACGCTGGATGCCCTGCTGGGCAGCTACTGCCCGGCCCAGCTGTTCCCGTACGCCCGCGAGGCCATCTCGGACGTGATCACCAAGGGCGGCTTCCCGCAGATGGTCCTCGCCCCGGTGAACTTCGAGGCGCTGTACATGCAGCGCCGGCGCAAGCAGCAGGAGCAGCAACAGGGCGGTGACGCTGCTTCCGGTGACGGCCAGGACGGCCCGGCGCAGCACTGAGGTCGCCATGGCCGCGCATCCGCCCATGGCGGTCCTCGGCGCCGGCTCCTGGGGAACGGCGCTGGCACTGGTGCTGGCCGGCAACGGCATCGCCGTGCGCCTGTGGGGTCACGATCCGGCGCACGTCGAGGCACTGCGCCGGGACGGCTGCAATGCCCGCTACCTGCCGGATGCCGCGTTCCCGGACAATCTCACGCCCACGGACTCCCTGGCCGGGGCGCTGGCCGGCGTCCGCGACGTGCTCATCTGCGTACCCAGCCATGCCTTCGCTGCACTGATCGAGGAGCTCGCCCCGGAGCTGGACGCCGGGGCGCGCATCGCCTGGGCGACCAAGGGCCTGGAGGCACGCTCCGGCGGCCTGCTGCACCAGGTGGTACAGAGCCGGCTGCCGGGCCGCGCCACCGCGGTGCTCTCCGGCCCCAGCTTCGCGCGGGAGGTGGCCGCCGGCCTGCCCACGGCGGTGACCATCGCCTCAGGGGACCGGGCATTCGCGGCGGACCTGGCCGCGGCGTTCCACGGCGGCGCCTTCCGGCCCTATACCAGTACCGACATCGTCGGCGTGGAGCTCGGTGGTGCGGTCAAGAACGTCCTGGCCGTGGCCACCGGCATTGCCGACGGCATGGGCCTGGGGGCCAATACCCGGGCGGGACTCATCACCCGGGGCCTGGCGGAGGTGGTGCGCCTCGGCCAGGCGCTGGGGGCCGATTCGAGGACGTTCATGGGCCTGTCCGGCGTGGGCGACCTGATCCTCACCTGTACCGACGACCAGTCGCGCAACCGGCGCCTGGGGCTGGCGCTGGGGGGCGGCCAGGAGCTGTCCGCGGCGGTGAGCGCCATCGGCCAGACCGTGGAAAGCATCCGCACGGCGGCGGAGGTGCATGCCCTGGCGGCGGAGCACAACGTCGAGATGCCCATCTGCGAGCAGGTCCACGCGGTGGTGAACCAGGGCCGCCCCGCGGCGGCGGCGCTGGAGTCGCTCATGGCGCGGGCGCCCAAGGACGAGTTCTAGTTGTCCTGAACCCCGAATTCGCTGGATCTCGCCCGACCTCCGGACCGCTTCCGCAGGGCCTGCGGAAGCGTCCGTGCGGCCATTCCGGCGCGACCGCGGCGCCACCCAGCCGCCGGCCTAGACCCCGCCCGGAAACCCCAGCTGACGCCAGGCCTCGTACACGGTCACCGCCACGGCATTGGACAGGTTGATGCTGCGGCTGTGGGGCCGCATGGGCAGCCGCAGGCGCTGCTCCGGCGGCAGGCGGTCGAGGACGGCCTGCGGCAGGCCCGCGGTCTCGCAGCCGAACAGCAGCGCGTCATCCGCGCGAAACGCTGTCCCGTATACACTGGCCTGACCGCGCGTGGTCAGCCCGAAGCAACGCGCCGGCCGCGCCGCATCGAGGCAGGCGTCCAGGTCGGCATGGAGCTGGATGCGCGCCCACTCGGCATAGTCCAGCCCGGCCCGGCGCATTCGCGCGTCATCCAGGGTAAAGCCCAGGGGCTCGACCAGGTGCAGCCGTGCGCCCGTGTTGGCGCAGAGGCGGATGACGTTGCCGGCGTTGGGCGGGATCTCCGGGTTGAGGAGAATGACATGCAGCATGTTGCGGATTCTCGCCGGCGGCCCGGGCACTGTCCACCTGCTCGCGGGTACTATGCTTGATGGTAGGCAGAGGGATTCTCGCAGCACGCCGCACGCGGCACTTGATTGTGACCCGCTCCCGGGAAGACCATGGCTGAAAGCGCTCAGATCCGGGTCACCACGGACAAACGCAGAAACGAGAGAGGAGAGAGTCGACCATGAACCGACTGGATAATCAGGTTGCCATCGTAACCGGGGGCTCCCGGGGCATCGGCCGGGCCATTGCCCTGGAGCTCGCGTCCCTGGGCGCCAAGGTCGCCATCAACTACCGCGGCGGGCAGGCCGAAGCGGAGGCAGTGGCCGAAGAGATCCGCGGCCACGGGACCGAGGCGCTGGTCCTGCAGGCGGACGTGAGCAACAAGGACCAGGCCCGCGGTCTGGTCAAGAAAACCATCGACCATTGGGGCAGGCTGGATATCCTGGTGAACAACGCCGGCATCACCCGGGACAAGACCATGAAGAAGCTCACGGACGAGGACTGGGAGGCGGTCATCAACACCAACCTCAACAGTGTCTACTACACGGTGAGCGCGGCGCTGCCCACCATGCAGGAGCAGCAGTACGGGCGCATCATCAATATCAGCTCGTTCGTGGGGCAGGCGGGCAACTTCGGGCAGACCAACTACTCCGCCAGCAAGGGCGGGATCATCGCGTTCACCAAGAGCGCCGCCCAGGAAGTCGCCAAGAACAACATCACGGTCAACGCCATCGCGCCCGGGTTCACGCTCACGGAGATGCTGGCGCAGGTCCCCGAGAACGTGCAGGAGAAGATCCTGTCGAAGATTCCCATGGGACGCTTCGGCAAGCCCGAGGAGATCGCCGAGACCGTTGTCTTCCTGGCCGCCCACGGTGACTACATCACCGGCCAGCAGATCAACGTCAACGGCGGCGTCTACATGTAGCCATCCCGGGGCCGGCACGGCGCCGGCCCCTCAGAAGTCCAGGTCGAGCTCCTTGATCTTGCGGGTCAGGGTGTTGCGTCCCCAGCCCAGCAGGCGCGCGGCTTCCTGCCGGCGGCCGCCGGTGGCGCGGATGGCGACCTGGATCATGATCCGCTCGAAACGCGGCGTGGCGTGGTCGAGGATGTGCTCCTCGCCCCGGGCCAGCGCGCGCTCCGCCCACACCGCCAGGGACTCCTCCCAGTCGTCGGCGCTGCTCTCGGCTACCTTGTCCTGGCGCAGCTCCGGGGGCAGGTCCTCCATGTGGACCTCGGTGCCGTTGGCCATGACCGTGAGCCAGCGGCAGGTGTTCTCCAGCTGGCGCACGTTGCCCGCCCAGGTCAGCCCCATCAGGAAGCGCTCCACCTCCGGGCGCAGCTGCTTGACCTCGACGTTGAGGTCTTCCGCGGCGCGGGCCAGGAAGTAGCGCGCCAGCTGCGGGATGTCCTCGCGGCGCTCGCGCAGGGCGGGGAGATGGACGCGGATGACGTTGAGGCGGTGGAACAGGTCCTCGCGAAAGCTGCCTTCGGCGACGCGGGTCTCCAGGTGCTGGTGGGTTGCGGCAATGATACGCACGTCCACGGTGCGCGAGGTGTGGCCGCCGACGCGATAGAACTCGCCGTCGGCCAGCACGCGCAGCAGCCGCGTCTGCAGCTCGGCGGGCATGTCGCCGATCTCGTCGAGGAACAGCGTGCCGCCGTCGGCCTGCTCGAAGCGGCCCTGGCGGGTCTGCTGCGCGCCGGTGAACGCCCCCTTCTCGTGGCCGAACAGCTCCGACTCCATGAGGTCGCGCGGGATGGCGGCCATGTTCAGGGCGATGAAGGGCTGGTCCCGGCGCGGGCTGTGGCGGTGCAGGGCCTGGGCCACCAGCTCCTTGCCGGTGCCCGATTCGCCGTTGATGAGAACGGTGATGTTCGACGACGACAGTCGGCCGATGGCGCGGAAGACCTCCTGCATGGCCGGGGCCTCGCCGATGATCTCCGGCGTCTGCTCGTCGTCGCCGCCGGCGGCGCCGGCGGTATCCCGGGCGCTCTGGATGGCGCGACGGACCAGGGCCACGGCCTCATCGACATCGAAGGGCTTGGGCAGGTACTCGAAGGCACCCCCCTGATAGGCCGAAACGGCGGCGTCCAGGTCGGAGTGGGCGGTGATCACGATCACCGGGAGATCCGGCCACCGCTCCTGGACCCGGCCCAGCAGGTCCAGGCCGTCGATGCCCGGCATGCGGATATCGGTCATCAGCACCCCCGGCCGTTCCTGCTGCAGGGCCTGGAGGGCAGTATCACCGCTGTCGAAACTGCGCGCCTGCATGCCCGCCTGGCGCAGGGCCTTGTCGAGGACCCAGCGTATGGAGCGGTCGTCGTCGACGAGCCAGACGTCATCCTTCGTTGTCATCGTCCGCCTCCAGCGGCAGCCACAGTGTGAATTGCGTATAGCCGGGCTCGCTCCAGCACTCGATCAGCCCGCCGTGCTGGTGCACCAGGGTCTGGGCGATGGACAGGCCGAGCCCGGTGCCGTCCGCCCGGCCGGTGATCATGGGGTAGAAGATGCGGTCCTGAAGCTCCCGGGGAATGCCCGGACCGTCGTCGATGATATCGACGCGGATCACCAGCCGGTGGGGCGTATCGGCGATGGTGAACTGGCGTTGCGTACGGGTGCGCAGGGTGATGTGTCCGCTGCCGTCCAGGGATTCCAGGGCGTTGCGCACGATGTTCAGGGTCGCCTGGATGAGCTGGTTCGGCTCGGCGTTGAGTGTCGGGATACTGGGGTCATAGTCCCGCGTGATGACCACCCCGTCCGGGGCCTCGGCGCTCACCAGCTGACGCACGCGCTCCAGGACCTCGTGGATGTTGGTCGCGCGCTTGCGCGGCCGGCCGTTGGGGCCCAGCAGCCCGTCCACCAGGGTGCGCAGGCGATCGGCCTCCTCGATGATGATCTGGGTGTACTCGCGCAGCTCGGAGGCATCCTTGCCGAGCTCGCGGTCCAGGAGCTGGGCTGCGCCGCGGAGCCCCCCGAGGGGATTCTTGACCTCGTGGGCGAGACCCCGCAGGAGGTGCCGGGTGGCCTGGTTCTGGTTGATCAGGTTCTGCTCCCGCGCGATGCGCAGGCGACGGTCCAGGTCGCTGATCTCGAGCAGCACTTCGTGGTCGCTCAGGGGCGTGACGGTGAGATCCACGGTATGGCGGCGCTCCAGGGACACTTCCAGCTGCGTCTCGCGGCTGGTGAACGGCTCCCCGGAGCGGAGTGCATGGGACGCGGCGTCCTCGAGGATCGACGCGCACGGTGTGGTGTTGGCCGGGAGGCGCTGCCCCGTGACCTGGCGTGCGCTCACCGCCAACATGACCTGGGCCGCGCCGTTGATGTAGCGCACGCGGAGGCCGTCATCCAGGAGCAGCACCGCGTTGCTCATGTGCTCCAGGGCGCGCTCGGCGGGGGTGGACCGCTGTTCAGTGCTCATACGTGAGCCCAAGCAAGAAGCAAACCACAATGGCCACGCGCGACGGGGGTCACCGTGGAATTCCGCTCATGCGCCCGCTGCCGGGAGCTCGCGAGGCACAAAGGGAAGCAGCTGGGGAGAAGGCTGGTCCAGACTGGAGCGCATGCACCGACAATACGCCCCATTTTGGTGCATTGCCGGATCCGGTTCAATTGCCGGGGAATGCCACCCCGCCCGGGTCGTTGCCACCGGAGCCGCTGCCTTGCCCGCCGCCGTGGAGACGGGAGGCCTGATGCATGTAGAAGGTCACCGACTCCGACTCGGCAATGGTCTCGCCGTTACCGTCGACGATGCGTGCCCGGATCTGGTGCTCGCCCCGGTGCACCTCGGTAAGGCGGCGCGTGAGCTCGGGCCCGGCATCACCACGGACCTCGCCGTCGAGAATGTACTCGACCGCATGGCCCTGGCGCAGCTGCGGCTCCGTCCCCACCCGGACCTCGACGATGCCGCGATTGTCGCGGACGGTCCCCTCGGGGCGGGGCTGCAGGATGCGCACGGACTGATACGGCGCCTCCGGCTCCTGGGGCTCCGCCGGGCCGGATGCATCGAGCCGCTCCGGGGTACGGAACCGGTACACCGACTCCGGCTCGGGGCTCTCCAGGCGCTCGGCGCCCTCGATGGGTTCGTCCGTGTAGGTGACGTTGCCGTCCTCGTCCACGTGCTTGTAGATCTCGCCGGCGGCCGCCAGCGGCACGAGGAGAACGGCAAAGAAGAAAAGGCACATCCAGCGCATGTCATGAATGTAGCACATGCGGCGCCGGCAACGGAGGAGAGCAGAGACGGACGAGCCCCGGACCGACGGGCGGTCCGGGGCTCGCGCAGGCATCCGGGTGAACCGGATCAGACGCTGTAGTACATGTCGAATTCCACCGGATGGGTGGTCATCCGCAGGCGCTGGACCTCTTCTTCCTTGAGCTCGATGTAGGCATCGATCAGGTCGTCGGAGAACACGCCGCCTTCCTTGAGGAACTCGCGGTCACGGTCCAGGGCGGCAAGGGCCTGGTCGAGGCCGAAGGCCACCTTGGCGATGTCCTTCTCCTCCTCCGGCGGCAGGTCGTAGAGATCCTTGTCCATGGCCTCGCCCGGATCGATCTTGTTGCGGATGCCGTCCAGGCCGGCCATCAGCATCGCCGCGAACGACAGATACGGGTTGCCGGTGCAGTCCGGGAAGCGGATCTCGATGCGGCGCGCCTTGGGGCTGGAGACGTAGGGCACGCGCACGGCGGCGGAGCGGTTGCGCGCGGAATACGCCAGCAGCACGGGGGCCTCGAAGCCCGGGACCAGCCGCTTGTAGCTGTTGGTCGAGGCGTTGGCGAAGGCGTTGATGGCCTGCGCGTGCTTGATGATGCCGCCGATGTAGTACAGCGCCTCCTGGGACAGGCCGCCGTACTTGTCGCCGCTGAAGACGTTGTTGCCGCCCTTGGACACGGACTGGTGGACGTGCATGCCGTTGCCGTTGTCGCCGACCAGCGGCTTGGGCATGAAGGTGGCGGTCTTGCCGTAGGCGTGGGCGACGTTGTGCACGCAGTACTTGAGCGTCTGCAGCTCGTCGGCCTTCTTCACCAGGGTCCGGGCGGCGGTGCCGATCTCGCCCTGCCCGGCGGTGGCCACCTCGTGGTGGTGCACTTCCGGATCCAGGCCCATGGCGGCCATCGCCTCGACCATGGCGCCGCGGATGTCGTGGTGGGAGTCCACCGGCGGCACCGGGAAGTAGCCGCCCTTCACGCCGGGCCGGTGGCCCATGTTGCCGTCGGGATAGACGCGCTCGGAGTTCCAGCCCGCCTCCTCGGAGTCGATCTTGCAGAAGGAGCCGCTCATGTCGGCGCCCCAGCGGACGTCGTCAAAGATGAAGAATTCCGGCTCCGGGCCGAACAGGGCGCTGTCGCCGATGCCCGTGGACGCCAGGTAGGCCTCCGCGCGCTTGGCGCAGGAGCGCGGGTCGCGATCATAGCCCGACAGGGTGCTCGGCTCGAGGATGTCGCAGGTCACGTTGAGCGTGGGCTCGTCGGTGAACGGATCCAGGACCGCGGTCTCCGGAACCGGCAGCATGATCATGTCGGAGTCCTGGATGCCCTTCCAGCCGTCGATGGACGAGCCGTCGAACATCTTGCCGTCTTCGAACAGCTCCTCGTCCACCTTGCTGGCGGGCAGGGTGACATGCATCTCCTTGCCGCGCGTGTCCGTGAACCGGAGGTCCACGAATTTCACGTTCTCGTCTTTCATGAGCTTGAGTACATCGGCTCCGGTGCTTGACATTCCATAACCTCCAGTTCGGTCGTATTGCGAAGCGAAAACAGCAACTCGCAGCTTCAGGAAGCACGGACTGTGCCAGCACCACAAGACAGCGAGTTACGTGCGTTTCTGGTGCAGACTCCGTGGATAAACGGCGTGTGCGCACCAAATTGGTGCTTCATGTGCCGGCAAACGCACCATAACGGTGCGCACGCCTGGGCGCCGCGTTGTCATTGTTCGGCGATACCGCTGCCGCCGACGCGGATACGGAGGCGGATGATCCCGTCCGGGTCGTGATCGTCCGTTACGGCCTCCACCTGATGGCCGTGCACCCGGCACCAGGCCGGGATGTCCGCATGAACCCCCGGATCGGTGGCCAGGAGCTGCACGCACGCCCCCTCGGCAAGACCGGCGACGGCGTCCTGGAGCCGGATCACGGGCATGGGGCACAACAGCCCCCGGGCATCCACCTGGAGGGGTTCAGCCGACATACCATTCCTGCGGAACATCGGCCGCCGCCATGGGCGTGACCTCCATCTCGCGCGGCGTACCTTCCCTCTCGGTCACGGCAACCCGGACCCGGTCGGCATCCCGCCCCTGGCTGAACCGCGCCACGAGCCGGGCCGCCAGCTCCAGGTCGTCCTCCGCGGCCTCGCCATCCAGGAGGGCCAGGGGGCCGCCGTGGCTGGTGGGCACCAGGTGGGTGAAGCGCTTGCGGTAGCCGTGCATGAACCGGTTCTCGCCGTCCTCCCGGGAGACGATGAGCTTGAAGTGCGGCCGCGGGCGCAGGTGGCGGCCCATTTTCAGCAGCATGATGTCGTCCAGCTCGTAGCGGCGTTCACCGCGGGCCTGCCAGAGGTCCTGCAGCTTGCGCGAGTAGCTGGGATCGGTGAGAAAGCAGCAGCCGCCGGCGGGCTGGGCGTAGTCCTCCAGCCCGAACTGCTCGGCCAGATGCATCTGGGGCTTGCGCGAGCGGCCGCTCCAGTCGTAGAGCTGCTCGCGATCCACCCAGCCCTCGCGTTCCGGCAGGGTCGGCTCCAGCAGGCGGGCGCACAGGGGACGCAGCAGACGGTCATGGGCCCCGGATTCACTGGCCACCACGGGCATGTTGCGCTTGAGCTGCGACTTCGGGCGTTGACCGATGACCTCGCCGGTGATGATGAAGTCGAAATCGTTGGCCGCCATCCATTCGCGCGCCTTGCCCACCATGAAGCCCTTGCAGTCGAGGCAGGGGTTCATGAACTGGCCGTAGCCGTGGCGGGGGTTGATCACCACGTCCTTGTACTCTTCCACCACGTCGATGATGTGCAGCTTGATACCCAGCTGCTCGGCTACCCAGAGGGCGTTGTTGCGCTTGGGGCGTTCCCGGTCCTGCCGGCGGACGGCATGGGTGTGGCCTTCCACGCAGAAGCCGGTGTAGAAGTTCAGTCCCTCCACGTGCACGCCCTGCTCGCGGACCACGCGGGCGGCGAGCATGGAGTCGAGGCCACCGGAGATGAGCGCGACAGCGCGGGGCTCGGTGCGCATGGGTCCATCCCACGATCTGCTGCATACGGGGCGTCGAGGATAACATGCCACGGACACGTGGGCGCGACCGCGGCTGCCGCCTTCTCCCGCCGAAGACCGACGGGGTATACTCCCTGCGCCGGCGGCCGCGGGGCGGGCCGCCCGGAATCAGTCATTGCGCAGCAGGGGGTATTGTGGCCGAAGACGTGGAGATACCGGCACGGGCCGTGGATACGTTCCAGGGGCTCATCCAGACACTGCAGGATTACTGGGCCAGCCAGGGGTGCGTGGTCATGCAGCCCCTGGACATGGAAGTGGGGGCGGGCACGTTCCACCCGGCGACCTGCCTGCGCGCCATCGGGCCCGAGCCGTGGAATGCCGCCTACGTGCAGCCGTCGCGCCGGCCCACCGACGGCCGCTACGGCGACAACCCCAATCGCCTGCAGCATTACTACCAGTTCCAGGTGGTGATGAAGCCGTCGCCGCTTGCATTCCAGGACCTGTACCTGGGCTCGCTGAAGCATCTCGGTCTCGACCCCCTGGTGCACGACATCCGCTTCGTCGAGGACAACTGGGAATCACCGACCCTCGGCGCCTGGGGCCTGGGCTGGGAGGTCTGGCTCAACGGCATGGAAATCAGCCAGTTCACCTATTTCCAGCAGGTGGGCGGCCTGGACTGTCATCCGGTCATGGGCGAGATCACCTACGGCCTGGAACGCATCGCCATGTACCTCCAGGACAAGGAGAGCGTATTCGACCTGGTATGGGCGCGCGGTCCCCAGGGCGTTGTCACCTACGGCGACGTCTACCACCAGAACGAGGTGGAGCAGTCCGCGTACAACTTCGAGCACGCCGACGTGGATGCACACTTCCGGTGGTTCGAGCAGTGTGAGCGGGAAAGCCTGCGCCTGGTGGAGCTGGGCCTGCCCCTGCCCGCCTACGAGCAGTGCCTGAAGGCGTCGCATACGTTCAATCTCCTGGACGCCCGCCACGCCATATCGGTCACGGAGCGACAGCGCTACATCCTGCGCGTGCGCACCCTGGCCCGTGCCGTCGCCAAGCTCTACCACGAGCGCAGGGAGGCCCTCGGCTTCCCGCTGCTGGCCGACAACAACCGGGAGGTGGCCCATGGCTGAGGACCGCGAGCTGCTGATCGAGGTGGGCACCGAGGAGCTGCCTCCCACCGCGCTGCGACGGCTCATGGACGCCTTTCACGACGGCATTGTCGCCGGGCTGCAGGGCGCGGAAATCGGCCACCGGAGCAGCCGCCGTTATGCAACGCCCCGTCGCCTGGCGGTGCTGGTGGAAGGGGTACCGGCGCAGCAGCCGGAGCAGGACATCGAGCGGCGCGGGCCGGCGCTGAGTGCCGCCTACGACGACCAGGGCCAGCCCACCCGTGCCGCCGAGGGGTTCGCGCGCTCCTGCGGGGTAGCGGTGGCGGAGCTGGATACACTGCGCACGGACAAGGGCGAATGGCTGGCGTACCGCGCGCGGCGCGCCGGGGCCCGCACCGTCGACCTCCTGCCCGGGATCGTCGACTCCACCCTCGCCGCCCTGCCGGTTCCCAAGCGCATGCGCTGGGGGTCCAGCGAGGCGACCTTCGTACGGCCCGTTCACTGGGTGGTGGCGCTGTTCGGTACCGAGGTCGTGGACATGACCGTGCTGGACAACCGGACCGGCCGGGAGACCCGTGGGCATCGCTTCCATGCACCGCAGCCCCTGGGGCTCGCCCATGCCGGTGAGTACGAGCGCAGGCTCCGGGAAGAGGGCTACGTGATCGCGGACTTCGACCGGCGCCGGGCCATCCTGCTGGAGGACGCGCGCGCGCAGGCGGCCGAGCTGGGCGGCGAGCTGGTGACGGACGCGGCCCTGGTCGACGAGGTGGCGGCCCTGGTGGAATGGCCCGTGGCCCTGACGGGCCGGTTCGACGAGCGCTTCCTCGAGGTACCGGCGGAAGCCCTGATCTCCAGCATGCAGGGACACCAGAAGGTCTTCCCGGTGGCGCGGCCGGACGGGACGCTCATGCCCCGGTTCGTCGCCATCGCCAACCTGGAGAGCCGTGATCCGGAGGAAGTCGTGCGCGGCAACGAGCGCGTCATCCGGCCGCGGCTCGCGGACGCGGAGTTCTTCTGGAACCAGGATCGCAGAACCCCCCTGGGGCAGCGGATCGACGAGCTGCGCCAGATCGTCTTCCAGCAGCGGCTCGGTTCGCTCTACGACAAGCAGCTGCGGGTGGCGACGCTGGCCCGCGGCCTGGCGGAAGAGTTCCGCGCCGACCCCGACCAGGCGGAGCGGGCGGCCATGATCGCCAGGTGCGACCTGCTCACCGAGATGGTGGCCGAGTTCCCGGAGCTGCAGGGCACCATGGGGCGGTATTACGCACGGCACGACGGCGAAGGGGAAGACATCGCCGCGGCCATGGAAGAGCAGTACCGGCCGCGTTTCGCCGGCGACGACACGCCGGCGACGCCGCTCGGCCAGGCGCTGGCTGTCGCGGACCGGGCGGATACGCTGGTCGGCATCTTCGCCATCGGCCAGCCCCCGACCGGCGACAAGGACCCCTTCGCGTTGCGGCGCGCGGCGCTGGGCCTGGCGCGGACGCTGATCGAGGGCGAGCGCCACATCGACCTGCGCCGGCTGTTTACCCGGGCGGCGGCCTGCCTGCCCGAGGACCTGGCCGCCGATGATCAGGTCGGTGCCGTCCGGGATTTCTGCATGGAACGGCTCAAGGGCTACTACCAGGAACAGGGCATCGGCGCCGAGGTATTCGATGCGGTGGACGCCGTCGGCGTGGACGATCCCCTGGATTTCCACCAGCGGGTGCATGCCTGCGCCGGCTTTCTGGAGCTGGACGCGGCGGCCAGCCTGGCGGCGGCGAACAAGCGGGTGCGCAACATCCTGCGCAAGAGCTCCGAGCCCGTTCCCGCGATGCCGGAAGCCGGGCGGTTCACCACCGACGAGGAGCGCAACCTGGCGGCCTGCCTGGATCCGCTAGTGGCCGAGGTCGAGGAGCTGGCCGCGGCCGGCCGCTACGAGCAGGCGCTCACGCGACTGGCCGGGCTGCGGGAACCGGTGGATGCCTTTTTCGATCAGGTCATGGTGATGGCGGAGGATCCCGCGGTACGAGCGAACCGGCTGGCGCTGCTGAACCGCCTCGCGGAGCTGCTCGGCCGCGTGGCGGATATCTCGCGCCTGCCCTCGGGCGCTGCATGAGTGCCCCGGTCGTCATTCTGGACCGTGACGGCGTCATCAACCAGGACGCCGACGCGCACGTGCGCTCACTGGCGGAGTGGCACCCCATCCCCGGCAGCCTGGAGGCGATTGCAACGGCCAGTCGCGCGGGCTGGCGGGTGGTTGTATGCACCAACCAGTCGGGCGTGGGCCGCGGCCTGTTCCCGGCCCGGGCGGTCGATGACATCCACCGGGAGTTGCAGCGGCGTGTCGAGGCCCTCGGGGGTCGCATCGACGGGATCTTCTACTGCCCGCATGCCCCGGATGCCGGCTGCAGCTGCCGCAAGCCGCTGCCCGGGTTGCTGCAGCAGGCGGCAGCCGGGCTCGGGTTCGCGCTCGCGAATGTCCCCGTCATCGGTGACAGTGGCAGGGACCTAGAGGCGGCCCGGGCGGTTCGCGCCACGCCCATCCTGGTGCGTACCGGCAAGGGAGAGGGCACCCTGGACAGGGGAGAAGCCGGCGAGGCAGCCGTCTATGCGGATCTCGCCGAGGCGATCGACGCGCTTGTGCGGGGGAATCCGGCCTAGGGAAACGCTGAACCATTCGCGCGTGCTTCTGGCCGAGCGGCGCAGCCGCAGCGGTGCTCTGGGCTGCGTTGGCGTTCTTGTAAAGGGCGACGGCCATTCACGGCGAACGCCGCCTTGCCAGAGCACCGCTGCGGCGCGCAGAAGCACGCGGGAATGGTTCAGTGTTTCCCTAGGGCCTGCAGGCATGTCTCCCGGGGTGTTGCGCTCCGCTGATATAACGGTGCTACGCTGCCGTTACCGCGTCCGTCCGTGCGGGACAACGCCGGCGGGCGCGGCGACGGCGGGACGTGGTAACAGACCCCAGGTTCCGTTGTATCGCGACCGAGAGGAGGACGCCCGTGGGCAACCGCCGTCAGCCGCCTCTTCTCCAGCGTTCCCCGACGGAGAAGCTCCGCGCCGTACCGCGCTCGCTGCTCTGGGCGACGGGTGCCGCGGCGTTCACCGCGGTCTTCGGCGCCGTCGCCATTCCCGCCGCCCTGATCCTCCCCTATTCGCTGCGCTACGGCGTCTTCCTGCGCTGGAGCTACGCCATTCTCTGGTGGACGCGCATGACTTGCGGCATTCGCTGCCATGTCGAGGGGGCGGAGAACATCCCGGGCCAGCCCTGTATCGTGCTCTGCAAGCATCAGTCCGCCTGGGAGACCATGGCGCTGCAATACTGGTTCAATCCGCAGACCTGGGTGCTCAAGCGCGAGCTCCTGCGCGTCCCCGTCGTCGGCTGGGCGCTCGCGCTGCTGGCCCCCATCGCCATCGATCGCGGCGCCCGCAAGGAGGCGATGCAGCAGATGCTGGAGCAGGGGCGGGAGCGCCTGCGGCAGGGCCGGTGGATCGTGGTCTTCCCGGAGGGGACGCGGATCCCGGCCGGGCGCAGTGGACACTACCGGCGTGGTGGTGCGGTCCTGGCATGCGCCACGGGGTCCCCGGTAATTCCGGTGGCCCACAATGCCGGGGAGGTATGGCCGCGGCACTCGTTCCTGAAGTACCCGGGAACGGTTCACGTTCGGATCGGCCCGCCCATGGTAGCGGGCGACGAGAGTTCGGATGCGTTCCTGGCGCGGATCCGGGAATGGATCGAGACCAATAGCCGCGCCATCAGCCGGGTCTACGAGGCGCCGGAGAAGGAGGCGTAGCCACGACCTCCGGTGGTGGAGCTGTTTTACCGGGGCCGGCCGAGGAAATGCTCGGCCGCTTCCCTCCGGGGCAAGACGCTGTTCCACGTGGAACAGCGCCCGGCAGCGGTATCAGATATCGATATTGGTCGCGGCCAGGGCATTGCGCTCGATGAAGTCGCGCCGCGGCTCGACATGATCCCCCATGAGCGTTGTGAACACCTCGTCGGCGGCCACGGCGTCCTCGATGCGCACCTGGAGCAGCCGGCGGGTTTCCGGGTTCATGGTCGTCTCCCATAGCTGCTCCGGATTCATCTCCCCCAGCCCCTTGTAGCGCTGGATGTTCTGGCCGCGCTTGGCCTCTTCCAGGAGCCATTCCACGACCTCGCCCAGTGTCGTCACGGGCTGGGAACGCTCGCCGCGCTCGACCCGTGCGCCCTCGCCGAGCAGATCGGCGAGCGTGGCAGCAAGCTTGCCGATGGCCTTGTACTCGGGTGTCAGGAAGAACTCCGGCGTGAACCGGTAGTCGTGCCGGATCCCGTGCCGACGCTTGGACACCACGGCTTCCTGGAAGCCGCCGTCACTGCCGGTAGTAACAGCGACCTGGTACCGCGTGCCCTGGGGCTGGTGGATATTGAGCCCGTCCACGATGCCCTGGAACCACTGCTGCATGCGCTCGGCATCGCCAAAGTCGCTCTCGCCGATCACCTCGGCGCCGAGCAGGGCCTCCATGAACTCGCGGTCCTGCGTCCGGGCCATGTGCTCGATCACGTCCATGACGTGGAGGTAGCGCCGGGCGAGATCCTCCAGCCCCTGCTCGCGGATGGGCACCTGGTCGGCCCCCGGGTAGAGGACGGCGTTGTTCAACGCCAGCTGCAACAGGTACTCCGTCAGCTCCCGCTCGTCCTTGACGTAGTGCTCCTGCTTGCCGCGCTTGATCTTGTACAGCGGCGGCTGCGCGATATACACGTGGCCCCGCTCCACCAGCGTCAGCATCTGGCGGTAGAAGAAGGTCAGCAGCAGCGTCCGGATGTGGGAGCCGTCGACGTCCGCGTCCGTCATAATGATGATGCGGTGGTAGCGCAGCTTCTCCGGGTCGAAGTCGTCCCGGCCGATGCCGCACCCGAGGGCGGTGATCAATGTGCCTACCTCGGCCGATGACAGCATCTTGTCAAAGCGCGCCTTCTCGACGTTGAGGATCTTGCCCTTCAGCGGCAGGATCGCCTGGGTGCGCCGATCCCGGCCCTGCTTGGCGGAACCTCCCGCCGAATCGCCCTCCACCAGATACAGTTCCGCCAGCGACGGGTCACGCTCCTGGCAGTCGGCGAGCTTGCCCGGAAGCCCGGCCACGTCCAGTGCCCCCTTGCGGCGGGTCATCTCCCGCGCCTTGCGGGCCGCTTCCCGTGCCCGGGACGCATCGACTACTTTCTCGGCGATGGCGCGGGCGTCGCCCGGGTGCTCGTAGAGGTAGTCGTGCAGCGCCTCCGCCATGACGGACTCGACCGCCGTCTTGACCTCGGAGGACACGAGCTTGTCCTTGGTCTGGGAGGAGAACTTGGGATCCGGCACCTTGACCGACAGCACCGCGGTCAGCCCCTCCCGGGCATCATCACCGGTGGGGCTGGCCTTGAGTTTCTTGAGGTAGCCTTCGGATTCCAGGTACTGGTTCAGCGTCCGGGTCAGGGCGGCGCGAAAGCCCGCCATGTGGGTGCCGCCGTCCCGCTGGGGAATGTTGTTGGTGAAGCAGAAGATGTTCTCCTGGTAGGAGTCATTCCACTGCAGCGCCACGTCCACGCCGATCTCGCCCCGCCAGGCGGTGATGTGGATGACCTCGCGATTCAGGGGGTTCTTGTTCTTGTTCAGGTGCTCGACGAAGGCACGAATGCCGCCGTCGTACTGGAAGACATCTTCCTTCTCCGTGCGCTCGTCGCGCAGGAGGATCCGTACACCCGGGTTGAGGAACGACAGCTCGCGGAAGCGCTTGGCCAGGAGATCATAATGGAAATCGATGTTCGTGAAGATCTGCTCGCTGGGGCGGAAGGTGATCTGCGTCCCCGTGGTATCCGTTTCGCCGATCACCCGTAACGGCTCCACCGGCTCCCCCAGCTGGAACTCCTGGAGATGGATCTGGCCGTTTTTCTTGATGGTGAGCTGGAGCCGCTCGGAGAGGGCATTGACCACGGATACGCCGACGCCGTGGAGGCCGCCCGCCACCTTGTAGCTATTGTTGTCGAACTTCCCGCCAGCATGGAGAACGGTCATGATCACTTCCGCGGCCGAGCGTCCTTCCTCGGTGTGCGTATCCACCGGAATCCCGCGGCCATCGTCGGTTACCGTGATGGACTCGTCGGCATGGATCTGCACCGTGATCTCGGTGCAGTAGCCGCCCAGGGCTTCGTCGATGGAATTGTCGACGACCTCGAAAACCATGTGATGGAGACCCGTCCCATCATCCGTGTCACCGATGTACATGCCGGGACGTTTACGGACAGCGTCGAGGCCGCGGAGAACCTTGATATTCTCGGAATCGTACGTGGGGTTCGAACTCATGGTGTTTCCTTTCGTCTGCGTGCCGGCATTATATCACCTTCCGGAGCGTTCCCTGTTCCACGTGGAACGACGAACACGACGTCACCGGCAACGCGTCCGACTCGATCGCCGTGAGAAAGCATTGCCCGCCGGTGGCCCGGATCGCGGTCACCACCGCCGACCGATGATCGGGATCGAGCTCCGCCGGCAGGTCATCCACCAGCAGGACCGGCCTCGGTCCCGCCTGGCCTGCGATCAACTCCGCCTGGGCCAGCAGCAGAGCGATCACGACGACCTTCTGCTGTCCCCGGGACAACCGGTACCGCGCCTCCATGCCGCCACAGCGAACCTGCAGATCCGCCCGATGGGGCCCCGACAGCGTGTAGCCCATGCTGAGGTCGGTCTCACGCTGGCGTTTCAACACGGATTCCAGCGCCTCGTCCTGCGCCCAGCCGCTACGGAAACGTAACTCCGGCAATGGGCAGTCCAGCCACGACCGCATATAGGCCAGCGCCGGGGGTTCCAGTGCCTCGACGATGCGCCGGCGCAGCCGGTCCAGCTTCTCCCCCGCAGCAACGAGCTCCGGTTCCAACGCGACCGCCAGTCGCGCCTGCTCGCTCCGCAGCGCGGCATTCCGTTGCTTCAGGGCCCGCTGATAGCGTTGCCACGCTTCGTGGTATTCCGGTTCCACGTGGAACACGGTCCAGTTGATGAAGCTCCGGCGGACGTCCGGTCCATCCAGGAGAAGGCGCTGGCTCTCGGTATTGATCACCTGAACCGGAAGCAGCCGCGCCAGTGCCGACAGGTTGCCGGCATCCTCGCCATCGATCCGCACCCGCGTCCTGTCACCGTCGCGCCCGACCCCCAGCCGATGGATCCGGACACCATCCTCCGCTTCGCCCGTAACCATCAACGGCGCAGTACCGTCGCGGCGCACCCGGTCGAGCCGGCTGGAGCGAAAGCTGCGCGCCCGCGCCAGGATATGGATGGCTTCGAGAACGCTCGTCTTGCCAGCGCCGTTGGCGCCGGTAATCACGTTGCAGTCGTCGTCGAACTCCGCCGCCGCGTCCCGGAGATTCCGCACGCCCGACAGGCTCATCCGTGCGATCGCCACCGCGACTCCCGACGATTCGTCCGCATCCCGCTCCGGCCGGCCATCCGGATCGGCCCCTAGAGCCGCATGGGCATGACGACATACCGGTACCGGCGGTCGTTGACGTCTTCGATGATGGTGCTGCTGCTGGAATCCACAAGGCCCATGCGAACCTGATCGCCGTCGACGGCGTGAAGCGCGTCCAGGAGGTAGCTGGCGTTGAACCCGATCTCCATCGCCTCGGCGCCGTACGTGACCGTCAGCTCCTCATCCGCCTGCTCGTGCTCCGGATTGTTCGACTGGATGCGCAGCTCGTTCTCCCCGAGGTTGAACCGCACGCCGCGGTACTTCTCGTTCGACAGAATGGATGCCCGCACCAGCGCCTGCCGCAACGGCTCCCGCTCCGCCTCCATGACGCGATCATCCACGGTCGGGATCACCCGCTGATAGTCCGGGAATCGCCCATCGATGAGCTTCGACGTGAACCGCAACCCGGCGAGGCTCACGCGGATATGATTGCCTCCCAGCTCCACGCGGACCTGATCGTCCGCGTCATCCAGCAGGCGCAGCAGTTCCTGCACTCCCTTGCGCGGCACGATGACCTGCTGCAGCTGCTCGGCCGTCACCTCGCCTTCCAGCTCACCCAGCGCCAGACGGTGCCCGTCCGTCGCCACGGCACGCAGCTTGCCGGGCTCGAGCTCCAGCAGAAGCCCGTTGAGGTAGTAGCGCACATCCTGCAGCGCCATGGCGAAGTGCGTCTTCTCGATCAGCTCCCGGAAATCCCGTTGCGGGAGCACCAGGGGGCGTGTCTCGCCGATATCCTCCACCGTGGGAAACTCCGTCGCCGGCAGCGTCGCCAGGGTGAACCGGCTGCGCTCGGCGCGGATGACCGCCTGGTCGCCGTCAACGCTGACGGCGACTTCCGCCCCTTCGGGGAGATTGCGGACGATGTCCATGAGCTTCCGGGCCGGCACCGTGATCTGGCCGGGCTCGGTGATCTCGGGCGTTGTCTGCGCCACCAGCTCCACTTCGAGATCCGTTGCCGTCAGCGTCATCCCGTTGTCGTCGGCGACGATCAGGATGTTGCCGAGGACCGGCAGCGTCTGCCGCCGCTCGACGACGCCGATCACCGACTGGAGAGGCCGGAGCAGGGCTTCGCGTTGCAGCTTGATCTTCATGACATCGTCCACCTGGTCAATAATTACTAGTTTATCTTCTTAAAAGAACCTGTAGTTGTTATTAGTCCACGGCCTGTCTGTGGAGGAAACCGCTTTTTCCCTTTGCTTCCGGGAACTTGTCATCGATTTACCCTGGGTGCATGTGCTGTGGCCGGGACCGTACAAGCTGGTAACAACCTGTGGACAGAATCCGGCCTGCAGACGAGGCTCGTTTTGTGCACGGGTTATCCACATCATGTGGTCAGGGTTCTCAACAGGTTTGCGTAGTCCTCGTTCACACGGCTGTCCGTGTCCCGCAGCTCCTGTACCTTGCGACAAGCGTGCAGCACCGTGGTGTGATCCCGCCCGCCGAATGAATCCCCGATCTCCGGCAGGCTGTGGCTGGTCAGTTCCTTGGCAAGTGACATCGCCACCTGTCGCGGCCGCGTGATGGAGCGACTCCGCCGTTTGGAAAGCAGATCCGTGACCCGGATCTTGTAGTACTCGGAGACCGTCTTCTGGATGTTCTCGACGGTGACCAGCTTGTCCTGGAGAGCCAGCAGGTCCTTGAGTGCTTCCTTGGTGAAATCCAGCGTGATCGGTTGCCCGGTGAACTGGGCATTGGCGACGACGCGCCGCAGCGCACCCTCGAGCTCGCGGATGTTGGACCAGATGCGCTTGGCGATGAAGAAGGCGACCTCGTTGGGCAGCTCGACACCGTCCTGGCTCGCCTTGCTCATGAGGATTGCGACCCGTGTCTCCAGCTCCGGGGGCTCGATCGCGACCGTCAGCCCCCATCCGAAGCGGGACTTGAGCCGCTCCTCAAGGCCTTCGACTTCCTTGGGATAGCGGTCGCAGGTGAGCACGACCTGCTGCTGGCCTTCCAGCAAGGCGTTGAATGTATGGAAGAACTCCTCCTGGGATCGCTCCTTGCGGGCGAAGAACTGGATATCGTCGATCAGCAGGGCGTCGGCCCCGCGATAGTGCCGCTTGAACTCGTTGATGGCGTTGTGCTGCAGCGCGCGGACCATGTCGCCGACGAACCGTTCGGAGTGCAGGTACAGCACCCGTGCTCCGGGCCGATTACGCAGGATCAGGTTGCCCACCGCGTGGATCAGGTGCGTCTTGCCGAGCCCGACGCCGCCGTAGAGGAACAGCGGGTTGTAGGCCGCGCCCGGATTCTCGCCCACCTGGCTACAGGCGGCCCGCGCGAGCTGGTTCGATTTACCTTCCACGAAGGTGTCGAAGGTGAACTTGGGGTTGATGTTGCTGGTGGCCGGGGCGTGCGCGGCACCATTGCTCTTTGCCGGACCGCGGGTGCGGCTGCCGCCCCGGGCCGGAGGCGGCGCACTCGCCTGGCTGCCGATCTCCAGGACCACCTCGCGGTGACCCTGCGCATCTTCCAGCAGTGACTGGATGCGTTCCAGGAAATGGTCCCGGACCCAGTCCATGACGAACCGGTTCGGCGCCAGCAGGCGCAGGCGCTCATCCTCCTCGACGGCCTGCAGGGGACGAATCCAGGTATTGAGCTGCTGTTCCGGTATCTCGCCTTCCAGGCGCGAGAGACAATGATTCCACACCGAGTTGCCCACGAGTGGACCCCCAAATAAGCAAGCGGTTCATCCAGTTCTGTCGGAGTCTCGCCGGTTCGACCGGAAATCGGGAGGCCACGGCGACTCCCGGTGTACGGGCTACCCGAGGGGTACCAGCGGGGGTACCGTTGGCTCCAGGGGCCATGGCCCCCGTATGCCTGCCGAGTCTATACCCCGTCGGGGAATCGATCCACCGGCGCGAACGGTCCAATGCCGATGCGGGCACGGCTCCCGGGAAGATTGCCTGCGGGCGGCGCGAGCGTTGACACCGTCTGTCGGCCCGGAGTACATTCGCCGGCTCGATTGGCCCGAGCCGATCCATCGTATTACAGCGACCAACAAACGGACATCACCATGAAGCGGACCTATCAGCCCAGCGTGATCAAGCGCAAGCGCACGCACGGTTTCCGTGCCCGCATGGCAACCAAGAACGGTCGTCAGGTCCTCAAGGCCCGTCGCGCCAAAGGGCGTGCCCGGCTGACACCCTGACGTCAACGGACCCGATGGCCGCGCGACCGCTCAGCTACCCTCGCGAGGCCCGTCTGTTGACTCCCGGCGCGTTCAAGCGCGTCTTTGCAGGGGCGGAGCGGGTGGCCGATCGGTACTTCACGATCCTGGCGTCGTCCAACGGGCGTGACCATGCCCGACTGGGCCTGGCGATCGGCCGACGCGTATCACCCCGTGCGGTGGACCGCAACCGGATCAAACGGATTGCTCGTGAATCCTTTCGCCACCATCAGCACCAGCTGCCGCCGGTGGACATCGTACTGATGGCGCGGCCGCCGGCGCGTCATGGTTCCCGGGAGATCCTGCATGCATCCCTGGCGGGGCTCTGGCAACGAGTGATGAAACGATGCGACCGCTCGTCACCGCAGTCCTGAAGCTGTACCAGGTACTGGTCAGCCCTTTCTTCGGCGCCTGCTGCCGGTTCCATCCCTCCTGCTCGGAGTACATGATCCAGGCGGTAACGAGCCATGGTGTCATCCGGGGCTTGTGGCTGGGCTGCAGGCGTGTCCTCAAATGCCATCCCTGGCATCCCGGGGGAATCGACCCCGTCCCCGAATCCAATCCGGAAGATTGAGTCTCGATGGAAACGCAACGACTACTCCAGTTCTTCGCCCTCGGGCTCATTCTGCTGCTCCTGTGGACCTCCTGGGAGGAGCAGTACGGCAACCCGTTCACGCAGCCGCAGGCAACGGAGGAACGCACGGAGCAGGAGGGCGCCGCCGAGGCGCCGGGGCCGGCCGAGCCCGCCCCCTCCGGGGAAACCGGCGAGCAACGGCCGGCCGCGTCACCGGAGGAAGGCGATCAGGCACCCACCACGGCAGCGGACGAACGGCTCCCGCGCGGCGAGACCATCCGTGTGCGCACGGACATGCTCGACGTCGAGATCAGTACCCGGGGCGGCGATATCCGCCAGGCGGACCTGCTGAAGCACTACCAGTCGCTGGAACAGGAGCAACCCTTCCGGCTGATGAGCGACGAGCTGGAGCACCTGTTCATCGCCCAGTCCGGCCTGGTCCCGCGGGAAGGCGACGGCCCCGGCCCCCGGAGCACCTTCGAGCTCGCCACCGATCGCCAGTCCTTCGAGCTGGCCGAGGGCGAGGACACGCTGGAAGTGCCCCTGGTCTGGGAAGGCGACAACGGCATCCGCGTCACCAAGCGCTACACCTTCCATCGCGACAGCTACGTCGTGGATCTGGTCCACGAGGTCGAGAATACCTCCGGGGCCGACTGGAACGCGTACCAGTTCGCCCAGCTGCGCTCCACCGATATCGACGACAGCAGCTCCTGGTTCATCTACACGTATACCGGCGGCGTGATTCACGGCGAAGAGGAGAGCTATACCAAGTTCTCGTTCTCGGACATGCACGACGAGGATATCGCGCGGGATCTCACCAATGGCTGGGCCGCCATCGTCCAGCACTACTTCGTGGGCGCGTGGATTCCGCCCCGCGGGCAGACCCACCGGTACTATTCCCGGGCGCTGGACAACAACCAGTACCTGCTGGGCATGTCGTCGCCGCGCAAGACCATTGCCGCCGGTGACAGCGGGCGCTTCGAGCACAAGCTCTGGGTCGGGCCCAAGGACCAGGAGCGCCTGGCGGCGGCCGCCGATGGGCTGGAGCTCACGGTCGACTACGGCTGGCTGACGATTCTCTCCAAGCCGTTGTTCATCGCGCTGTCGTGGATCCACAGCGTGATCGGCAACTGGGGCTGGTCCATTGTCATCCTGACCCTCGGCATCAAGCTCGCCTTCTACAAGCTCTCGGAGACGAGCTACCGTTCCATGGCCCGGATGCGCAAGCTCCAGCCGCGCATGCAGCAGCTCAAGGAGCGCTACGGCGATGACCGCCAGGCGCTCAACCAGGCCATGATGAAGATGTACAAGGAGGAGAAGGTCAACCCGCTGGGCGGCTGCCTTCCCATACTCGTGCAGATTCCGGTATTCATCGCCCTCTACTGGGTCCTGCTGGAGAGCGTCGAGCTCCGGCACGCGCCGTTCATGCTGTGGATCAACGATCTGTCGAGCCCGGATCCGTACTACGTGCTGCCGCTGCTCATGGGGCTGAGCATGTTCCTGCAGCAGAAGCTCAATCCGGCGCCCATGGACCCGATCCAGCAGCGCATCATGATGGCGCTGCCGTTCGCGTTTACGGTGTTCTTCATGTTCTTCCCTGCCGGGCTGGTGCTGTACTGGGTGGTCAACAACACGTTGTCCATCGCCCAGCAGTGGTTCATCACCCGGCGCATGGAGAAGACGGCGACGGAGTAGAACACGGGGCGAAGCGCGGGTGAGCGATACCATCTGTGCCGTGGCAACGCCGCCCGGGCAGGGCGGCATTGGCGTGATCCGGATCTCGGGTCCCGGGACCGCCCGCATGGTCGAGGCGGTTGCCGGCTCGCTGCCCGAGCCGCGCCGGGCGGCGTTCCGGGGCTTTCGCGATGACGCGGGCGAGCTCCTGGACGAGGGCCTCCTCCTGTGGTTTCCGGGGCCGGGCTCGTACACCGGCGAGGATGTCGCCGAGTTCCAGGGCCACGGCGGCCCGGTGGTCATGGACCGGCTCCTGCGCCGCTTCACCGGTCTCGGCGCACGGCTCGCCCGGCCGGGCGAGTTCTCCGAGCGTGCTTTCGTCAACGGCCGCCTGGATCTGTCCCAGGCCGAGGCCATTGCCGACCTCATCGCCGCCGGCTCCGATGCCGGCGCCCGCGCCGCCATGGCCTCCCTCCAGGGCGCGTTCTCCCGCGAAGTCCATGCCCTGGTGGATGCCCTGGTGGAGCTGCGCGTGTACGTGGAGTCGGCCATCGACTTTCCCGATGAGGAGATCGACTTTCTCAGCGACGGCGAGGTGGTCGGCCGCCTGCGCGACGTGCGCGAGCGCCTGCGGGCCGTCCAGCGGACGGCGGGCCAGGGGCGCGTACTGCGCGACGGCATGACCGTCGTGATCGCCGGACGGCCCAATGCCGGCAAGTCGAGCCTTCTGAACGCGCTGGCCGGCGAGGATACCGCCATCGTGACCGCCGTGGCCGGAACCACCCGGGACCTTCTCCGCGAGCACGTGCAGATCGACGGCATGCCGCTGCACGTGGTGGATACCGCCGGCCTGCGCGACAGTGACGAGGAAGTGGAGCAGGAAGGCATCCGCCGCGCCTGGACGGCTATCGCCGGGGCCGACCGCGTCCTGGTGGTCGCCGACGACCGCCAGGGGCCCACCGAGGAGGACGTCCGCATCCTCGCGCAGCTCCCGGCGAAGCTTCCGGTGACGGTGATCCGCAACAAGGCCGATCTCTCCGGTACGGCCACGGGGTTCATCGACGACCCCGAGCGACCGACCGTGATCCTGAGCGCCCTAACCGGCGCCGGCGTCGATGCCCTGTGCGACCACCTCAAGGCCTGCATGGGGTTTACCGCCGGCGAGGGGACGTTCACGGCCCGCCGGCGCCACCTGGACGCCCTGGAACGCGCCGCGGCCATGCTGGACCGCGCGGTGCAGCAGCTCGACCAGGGGGCGGGCGAGCTGGTGGCCGAGGACCTGCGGGGCGCGCAGGAGGCCCTGGGGGAGATCACCGGCGCGTTCACCACGGAGGACCTCCTGGGCGCGATCTTCTCCACCTTCTGCATCGGCAAATAGGCCGGCGTTCCACGTGAAACGCCGCCGGTGCCGCAATGACCTCCGGCATCTGTCCTGCTAGACTGTGCGGTTCCGTAACACCCTGATTCGGGCCGGCACGGCCTGGAGGACGTTGTCTTGGACTACCCGGAACGCTTCGACGTGATCGTCGTCGGCGGTGGCCACGCCGGCACCGAGGCGGCGCTGGCCGCTGCACGGACGGGGGCCGCGACACTGCTGCTCACCCACAGCATCGAGACCATCGGCCAGATGAGCTGCAATCCGGCCATCGGCGGCATCGGCAAGGGCCATCTCATGCGCGAGATCGACGCCCTGGGCGGTGCCATGGCCCGCGCCACCGATCGCGGCGGCATCCAGTTCCGGACCCTGAACGCGCGCAAGGGACCGGCGGTCCGCGCCACCCGGGCGCAGGCGGACCGGACGCTGTACAAGGCCGCCATCCGCTCGCTGGTGGAGAACCAGCCCGGGCTCACCGTCTTCCAGCAGGGCGTGGATGATCTGCTCCTGGACGGCGAGCAGGTCCGCGGCGTGATCACCCAGATGGGCCTGCGCTTCCATGCGCCCAGCGTCGTGATGACCGTGGGCACGTTCCTGGGTGGCCGGATTCACATCGGCGACAATCAGCACCAGGGCGGCCGCGCCGGCGACCCGCCGGCCAATGCCCTGGCGGAGAAGCTACGCGCCCGGCCGTTCCGCGTCGGCCGCCTGAAGACGGGCACACCCCCGCGGCTGGACGGCCGGACGGTGGATTTCACCCGGCTCGCCGAGCAGCCCGGGGATGATCCGGCCCCCGTGGCCTCGTTCATGGGCAGCCGGGCCGAGCACCCCGCCCAGGTGAGCTGCTGGATCACCCACACCAATGAGCGCACCCACGAGATCATCCGCGGTGCGCTGGATCGCTCGCCCATGTTCTCCGGCGACATCGACGGCGTGGGGCCGCGCTACTGCCCGTCGGTGGAGGACAAGGTGGTGCGGTTCGCGGACAAGTCCGCCCACCAGATCTTCCTGGAGCCCGAGGGCCTGGATACCCACGAGGTCTACCCCAACGGCATCTCCACCAGCCTGCCGTTCGACGTGCAGCTGGAGCTGGTGCGCTCCTGCGCGGGATTGGAGAAGGCGCATATCACCCGGCCGGGCTACGCAATCGAATACGACTTCTTCGACCCCCGGGACCTGCGCCCGAGCCTGGAGACCCGGTACATCGCCGGGCTGTACTTCGCCGGCCAGATCAACGGCACCACCGGCTACGAGGAAGCGGCTGCCCAGGGCCTGATCGCCGGGCTCAATGCCGCTCGCGGCGTCCGCGGCGAGGCACCCTGGACACCGGGCCGGGACCAGGCGTACATCGGCGTGCTCATCGACGACCTCACCACCCGCGGTGCGCTGGAGCCGTACCGCATGTTCACCAGCCGCGCGGAATACCGGCTGCTGCTGCGCGAGGACAATGCTGACCTGCGGCTCACGCCGGTGGGCCGCGAGCTCGGCCTGATCGACGACGCCCGCTGGACGGCCTTCGAGCGCAAGCGCGACGCCATCGAGCGCGAGCAGCGCCGGCTGGCGGCCACGCTGGTGCGCCCCGGCGACGTCGACGACGCCGTCGGCCAGCGCATCCTGGGCGGGCCGTTGCGCCGCGAGCAGTACATGGATGCCCTGCTGCGGCGCCCGGAGCTCGGCTACCGCGACGTCATGGCGCTCGCCGCGGATGCCGGCGGCGTCGACGACCCGGCGGTGGCGGAGCAGCTGGAGATCCAGGCGAAGTACGCCGGCTACCTGGATCGTCAGCGCGAGGAGGTCGAGCGCACGCGGCGGTACGAAGAGACGGCGATTCCGGACGACGTCGACTATGATGCCGTCGCCGGCCTGTCCACGGAGGTCCGGCAGAAGCTCGCGAGCCACCGCCCGGCGACGCTGGGCCAGGCGTCACGGATCGAGGGCGTCACGCCGGCCGCCGTCTCCCTGCTGCTGGTGCACCTGCGGCGCGGCGATCAGCCCGCGCACCGGCGCAGCGCATGAGCGACGCCTTCCCGCGTGCCGCCGTGCACCGGGCCCTGGCGGACGGCCTGCGGTCGCTGGACGCGGCCGGCGCTGCCCCGGTGGATGCGCTGGTGGACTACCTGGCGCTTCTCCACCGATGGAACCGGGCGTTCAATCTCTCGGCGGTGCGGGAGCCCCTGGCCATGGTGCCGCGGCACGTGCTGGACAGCCTGAGCGCCCTTCCCTATGTTGAAGGCGCACACCTGCTGGATGTCGGCACGGGGGCAGGCCTTCCGGGGATCCCGCTGGCGCTGGGCCGGCCCGATCTGCACGTCGTGCTGCTGGACAGCAACGGCAAGAAGACCCGGTTCCTGCGCCAGGCGGCGGCGGACCTGCCCCTGGCCAACGTGGAGGTGGTCCACGATCGCCTGGAACGCTGGCCAACGGACCGGCGGTTCGATACCGTCATTGCCCGTGCATTGACGCGGCTGGACGGGCTGGTCCGGGACAGCGGCCGGCTGCTGGCGAGCGGCGGGCAGATCCTGGCCATGAAGGGCCGCTTCGATCCGGGGGCGGAAACCGGCGAACTGGAGACCGGCTGGACGTACCGCGTGCATCCGCTGCGGGTGCACGGGCTGGATGCCGAGCGTTGCCTGGTGCGCGTCCGTCGTACCGGGGAGATCAGCACCGGAGAGACTCATGGGTAGAACCATCGCCATTGCCAACCAGAAGGGCGGCGTCGGCAAGACCACCACCTGCGTCAATCTGGCCGCCGCCCTGGCCATGAACCGCAAGCGTGTGCTGCTCGTGGATCTCGACCCTCAGGGCAACGCCACGGTGGGCTCCGGGGTGGACCGCAACCGGGTGCGCCTCAACGGCTACCACGTGCTCCTGGACGAGGTCTCGGTGCGCGAGGCGGTGATGGACGCGCCCTCCGGCGGCTTCCAGATCGTCCCGGGAAACAGCGATCTCACCGCCGCCGAAGTGGCCCTGATGGAGGCCGAGAGCCGGGAGCAGCATCTGCGCCGGCAGCTCGCCCGGGTCCGCGACAGCTACGACTACATCCTGGTGGACTGCCCGCCGTCGCTGAACATCCTCACGGTGAACGCGCTGGTGGCCGCCCACGGGGTGCTCATTCCCATCCAGTGCGAGTACTACGCCCTGGAGGGTTTGACGGCGCTGCTGGACACCATTCACCGCGTCCAGGAGCAGGCCAACACCGAGCTGGTCATCCAGGGCCTGCTGCGGACCATGTACGATCCGCGCAACAACCTGGCCACCCAGGTGGGCGCGCAGCTGCTGCAGCACTTCCCGCGCCAGGTCTACAGCACGCTGATCCCGCGCAACGTGCGTCTCGCCGAGGCGCCCAGCCACGGCCTGTCGGCGATCCAGTACGACCGCTACTCGCGCGGGGCCCTTGCCTACATGGCCCTGGCCAGCGAGATCATCCGCAAGGACATGACCGCGGCGGCGACCACCGCCTGAACGGACGGAGACCCATGAGCCCGAAGAAGCGAGGACTCGGACGCGGACTCGACGCCCTGCTGGGCGCCAACGAGGAAGCCGATACCGACGATCAAGGCATCCTGCGGCAGCTGCCCGTGGAATGGCTCCAGCGGGGGCGCTACCAGCCCCGGCGCGAGATGGATCCCACCGCGCTGCAGGAGCTGGCGGATTCCATCAGCGCCCAGGGCGTGGTCCAGCCGCTGGTGGTCCGCCCACTGGACGACGAGACCTTCGAGATCATCGCCGGCGAGCGGCGCTGGCGGGCGGCGCAGCTGGCGGGCCTGGACCAGGTGCCGGCCATCGTCCGCGACATCCCGGACGAAGTGGCCCTGGCGGTGGCGCTCATCGAGAACATCCAGCGGGAGGACCTCAATCCCCTGGAGGAGGCCACCACACTGCGCCGGCTCATCGACGAGTTCGGCATGACCCACCAGGCCGTTTCCGAGGCGGTGGGCCGCTCGCGCGCGTCCGTGAGCAACCTGCTGCGCCTGCTGGACCTCAGCCCGGAAGTGCGCGAGCGGGTGCACAACGGCGAGCTGGAGATGGGCCACGCGCGCGCCCTGGCGGCGCTGCCCGCCGAGCAGCAGAACGCCGTGGCCGCCCGCGTGGTCGCCCGCGGGCTGTCCGTGCGCGCCACGGAGTCGCTGGTGCGCAAGGCCCTGCAGGGGGAGAAGACCTCGCCGCAGGCGCGGCCCGCCCCGGATCCGGACATCCGGCGGCTGCAGGACGATCTCGCCGACCGCCTGGGCGCCAGCGTGACCATTCAGCAGGGGCGCCAGGGCAAGGGCAAGCTGGTCATCCAGTACAGCAGCCTGGACGAGCTCGACGGCATCATCGAGCGCATTCGGTGACCGCAACGGCGCCGGTGGCGCAGCGTTGACCCCCCTACCGGGAGTCATTATACTGCGCCGCTCAAGTGATGCCGCGCCCGCCGGCAGCGGCGACGTGCGAGCCGGTGATCGGCAGCGACAGCGAGGCATCATGCGGGGAAACGCGATCGTCCGGTCCGTGCTCGGCGCCCAGGTCCTGGTGACCATCGCCAGCGCGGCGGCCTGGGCAACCGGCGCGGATACACGCGCCGGGCTGGCGGCGATCGCGGGTGGCGCAATCGCCATCATTCCGGGACTCTACATGGCGGTGCGGGTGTTCTCCGTGCCGGCGGATGCCGAGCCCAAGCGGATTCTCGGTGCGTTCTATCGGGGGGAATCGGTCAAGTTCGCGCTTACGGCAGCCCTTTTCATCATAGCGCTGCAGTGGTTCGCTTCGACCTTCCTTCCCTTGATCGTGACCTACATTCTGGCCCTACTCGTTTACTGGCTGGCGCTCTACCGCAGCGCTGTCACACAACGGTGAGACAACCATGAGTCAAGACGCAGGCGTCACGGGTTACATCCAGCACCACCTCACCAACTGGCGGGTCGGCGAGGGGTTCTGGGCTCTCCACATGGACAGCCTGGCGGTTTCCGTTCTCCTGGGGGCGCTGTTCTGCCTCGTGATGTGGGTCGCCGCACGGCGGGCGACGTCGGGCACGCCGGGGCCGCTGCAGAACACCGTGGAGATGATGGTCGAGTTCGTCGAAGGACTCGTCGCCGACACCTACCACGGCAAGAATCCCATTGTCGCGCCCATGGCGCTGACCATCTTCGTCTGGGTCTTTCTCATGAATCTCATGGACCTGGTGCCGGTGGACCTGGCACCGGAGACCATGACGGCGCTGGGCTGGGAGTACTTCAAGATCCTGCCCACGGCGAACCTGAATATCACCTTCGGGCTGTCGCTGTCGGTGCTGGCGCTGGTGATCGGGTTCAGCTTCTACTACAAGGGCGCCGGCGGCTTCGCCAAGGAGATGCTGTTCCATCCCTTCGGCCCGTGGCTGCTGCCGTTCAACCTGATCCTGAACATCGTCGAGCTGCTGGCCAAGCCGATCTCGCTGTCGCTGCGGCTGTTCGGCAACCTCTACGCGGCGGAGCTCATCTTCCTGATGATCGCCTCGCTGACGCTCGGCTTCGGCACGCACTGGGTCGAGATGCTCACCAGCGTGGGCGGCCTGACGCTTCTCGTCGGCCAGGTCATCCTCGCCACCATCTGGGCGATCTTCCACATCCTGGTGATCCCGCTGCAGGCGTTCATCTTCATGATGCTCAGCATCGTCTATCTCAGTATGGCGGCCGAGCACCACTGATCCCGATTCAACGTTATTCGTCACTACCACTCGGAGGTACGTAATGGAAGCTGAACTCGCTAGCCTGATTGCCAACGTGCAGGGCTTCACGGTCATCGCGGTCGCGATCATCCTGGGCGCCGGCGCCGTGGGCACCGCCCTTGGCTTCGGCATCATGGGCGGCAAGTTCCTCGAGAGCATTGCCCGGCAGCCCGAGCTGGCTCCCATGCTCCAGGGCCGCATGTTCCTGCTCGCCGGTCTGCTCGACGCGGTCTCCATGATCGGTGTGGGTCTGGCCCTGTTCTTCACCTTCGCCAATCCGTTCGTGGGTGCCGTCCAGGCCGCTGCCGGCGCCTGATCGCGTGATCCGAACCCCCCGTTCCGGATACTGGAGGTGATGGCATGGAGATCAATGCCACGCTGTTAGGCCAGATGATTGCCTTCGGCATTTTCGTCTGGTTCACGATGAAGTTCGTCTGGCCGAGCCTGAGCACGGCCATGAAGAGCCGCCAGGAGCGGATCAGCGACGGGCTTTCCGCTGCCGAACGCGGCCGCCAGGAGCTCGAGGAAGCCGAGGCCAAGAAGGACGAGATCCTCAAGGAGGCCCGGCAGCAGGCCAGCGACATCCTGGAGCAGGCCAACAAGCGTTCCAGCGAGATCATCGAGGAGGCGCGCGACAGTGCGCGCCAGGAAGGCGAGCGTCAGCTCGCCCAGGCCCAGGCCCAGATCGACCAGGAGCTGACCAAGGCGCGGACCGAGCTCCGCGACCAGGTGGTGACCCTGGCGGTGACCGGGGCCAGCCGCGTCCTGGAGCGCGAGGTGGATGCCAAGGCCCACAACGACCTCCTTGAGGACCTGGCGAAACAGCTCTGAGGCAACCATGTCTGCTGACTACAATCCCATCGCGAGGCCATACGCCCGCGCCGTGTTCCAGCTGGCCCGAGAGCGCGGGGAGCTGGCGGCGTGGTCCGAGACCGTCGAGCTGCTCGGGGCGGTCGCCGCCGACGACGATGTTCATGCGCTTCTCGCCAGCCCGGGCCTTTCCCCGGACCAGGCCGAGCGGCTCATCCTGGACATCGCCGGCGAGTACCTCGGTGACGAAGGGCGTAATCTCGTGCGGCAGCTGGCCGCCAACCGGCGCCTCATCGCTCTGCCGGCCATTGCGGAACAGTACCGGGACCTGCGCGCCGCCGAAGAGGGAACGCTCGACGCGCGGCTGATCGCCGCGGGCCCTGTGGACGACAAGCTCCGCGAACGCCTGGAGAAGGCGCTCGGCAAGCGGCTGCAGCGGGACGTCCGGCTGAGCAGCGAAGTCGACGAAACCCTCCTGGGGGGTGCGGTGATCCGCGCAGGGGATTTGGTAATCGATGGTTCGGTGCGGGGTCGGCTCAACCGCCTTGCGTCCGCGCTGAACCGTTAAGGGGATGACTCCAATGCAACTCAAAGCTTCGGAAATCAGCGATCTCATCAAGCAGCGCATCCAGAACTTCGATGCCGTTGCCGAGGCCCGGAACGAGGGCACGACCGTGTCGGTGCAGGACGGGATCGTGCGCGTGGCCGGCCTTGCCGAGGTCATGCAGGGCGAAATGCTCGAGTTCCCGAACGAGACCTACGGCATGGCGCTCAACCTCGAGCGCGACTCCGTGGGCGTCGTGATCCTCGGCGACTACCGGCATATTTCGGAAGGCGATCCGGTCAAGTGCACCGGGCGCATCCTGGAAGTGCCGGTGGGCGAGGCCCTGCGCGGCCGGGTGGTCGATCCGCTGGGCAATCCCCTGGACGGCAAGGGACCCATCGAGACCGAGCACTCCTCCCCGGTGGAGAAGGTGGCGCCGGGCGTCATCGCGCGCCAGGGCGTCGACCAGCCGGTACAGACGGGCCTCAAGGCCATCGATTCCATGGTGCCCATCGGCCGCGGCCAGCGCGAGCTGATCATCGGCGACCGGCAGACCGGCAAGAGCGCGGTGGCCATCGACACCATCATCAACCAGAAGGGCACGGGCGTTACCTGTATCTACGTGGCCATCGGGCAGAAGAACTCGACCATCGCCACGGTGGTGCGCAAGCTGGAAGAACACGGCGCCATGGACCACACCATCGTGGTCGCGGCCGGTGCCTCCGAGACGGCCGCCCTGCAGTTCATCGCGCCCTATGCCGGCTGCGCCATGGGCGAGTACTTCCGCGATACGGGCGAGGATGCGCTGATCGTCTACGACGACCTCACCAAGCAGGCCTGGGCCTACCGGCAGGTCTCCCTGCTGCTGCGCCGCCCGCCGGGCCGCGAGGCCTACCCGGGTGACGTCTTCTACCTGCACTCGCGCCTGCTGGAGCGCGCCGCACGCGTCAACGAGCAGTTCGTCGAGGAGAAGACCGAGGGGCGGGTCAAGGGCCGCACGGGCTCGCTGACGGCCCTGCCGATCATCGAGACCCAGGCCGGCGACGTCTCGGCCTTCGTGCCCACCAACGTGATCTCGATCACCGACGGCCAGATCTTCCTGGAGAGCGACCTGTTCAACTCCGGGATCCGGCCGGCCATCAACGCCGGGATCTCGGTCTCGCGCGTGGGCGGTTCGGCGCAGACGAAGATCATCAAGAAGTTCGGCGGCGGTATCCGCCTGGCGCTGGCCCAGTACCGCGAGCTTGCGGCGTTCGCCCAGTTCGCCTCGGACCTGGATGCGGTCACGCGGCAGCAGCTCGAGCGCGGCGAGCGCGTCATGGAGCTGATGAAGCAGAACCAGTACAGCCCGATGCCCATCTCGGACATCGCGCTGTCGCTGTTTGCGGCCAACGAGGGCTACCTGGATGATCTGCAGCTCAAGGAGGTTCGTCCCTTCGAGGCGGGTGCCCACGCGCACATGAAGGCGAACTATCCCGAGCTGCGGGATCACATCAACGAAACGGGCGACTTCAACGACGAGATCGAGTCCCAGCTGCGCAAGCTGCTCGACGAGTTCAAGTCGCAGGGCACCTGGTAGTCACGCTGGAGAGGTCCGCCGATGTCGGGCGCCAAAGAGATACGTACCAAGATCAAGAGCGTGCAGAGCACGCAGAAGATCACGGGTGCCATGGAGATGGTCGCGGCGAGCAAGATGCGGACCGCGCAGAGCCGCATGGAGGCGACCCGCCCGTACGCCGAGAAGATCCGTGCGGTGATCGGCCATCTTGCGCACGCGCAGCCGGAATACCGGCACTCGTTCCTGGTCGAGCGGGAGGTCAAGCGTGTCGGCTATATCGTGGTGACGTCGGACCGGGGGCTCTGCGGCGGGCTCAACGCCAACCTGTTCCGCAAGCTGCTCCCGGAGCTGCAGCACTGCGACCAGCAGGGCGTCGGCGTCGATGTCTGCCCGATCGGCAACAAGGGCGCGCAGTTCCTCAACCGCCTGTCGAACATCCGCATCGCGGCCCAGGCCACGCACCTGGGGGACTCGCCGCACATCGCCGATCTCATCGGCACGATCAAGGTCATGCTGGATGCCTACCGGGAAGGCGAGCTGGATCAGATCGTTCTCGTCTACAACCGGTTCGTGAACACCATGACCCAGCAGCCGACGCTGGAGAAGGTACTGCCGCTGCCCGCCTTCGAGGACCCCGTGCTGGACGAGCAGCGCTACGGCTGGGACTACATCTACGAGCCGGACCCCGCTTCGGTGCTCGATGACCTGCTGCAGCGCTACGTCGAGTCCCTGGTCTACCAGGCGGTGGTGGAGAACATCGCCAGCGAGCAGGCGGCCCGGATGGTGGCGATGAAGGCCGCTTCCGACAACGCCGAGTCGCTCATCGACGAGCTGCAGCTGGTCTACAACAAGGCCCGGCAGGCCGCCATTACGACGGAGCTCACGGAAATCGTGTCCGGCGCGGCCGCGGTCTGAACGACCGCCGGCGACGCGCCGCGCGGCAGGGTGTCCGTACCGTTTTCTAGAATTGCATTGAGAGGAACTGGGGTATGA
The DNA here is from genome assembly GCF_030409225.1 of Aquisalimonas lutea. Taxonomy (GTDB): domain Bacteria; phylum Pseudomonadota; class Gammaproteobacteria; order Nitrococcales; family Aquisalimonadaceae; genus Aquisalimonas; species Aquisalimonas lutea. The sequence goes on along the minus strand of NZ_JAUFPK010000001.1, from coordinate 656,327 downwards.
GCTCAGGAAAGATTGTCCAGATCATCGGTCCGGTGGTCGATGTGGAATTTCCCCGCGACGCCGTCCCGAACGTCTTCGACGCCCTGAACGTGGACGAAGAGGGACTGGTCCTCGAGGTCCAGCAGCAGACCGGCGACGGCGTGGTCCGCTGCATCGCCATGGGGACCACCGACGGCCTGAAGCGCGGGCTGGGCGTGTCCAACACCGGCAAGGCGATCTCCGTGCCGGTGGGCACCAAGACGCTCGGCCGCATCATGGACGTCCTGGGGCGCCCCATCGACCAGGAAGGCGACATCGGCCACGATCAAGAGTGGGCGATCCACCGCAATGCCCCGGCGTTCAACGACCAGTCCGCCAGCACCGAGCTGCTGGAGACGGGCATCAAGGTCATCGACCTCATGTGCCCCTTCGCCAAGGGCGGCAAGGTGGGCCTGTTCGGCGGCGCCGGCGTGGGCAAGACCGTCAACATGATGGAGCTCATCCGCAACATCGCCATCGAGCACTCCGGCTACTCCGTGTTCGCCGGCGTCGGCGAGCGCACCCGCGAGGGCAACGACTTCTACCACGAGATGAAGGAGTCGAACGTCCTCGACAAGGTCGCCCTCGTCTACGGCCAGATGAACGAGCCGCCGGGTAACCGCCTGCGCGTCGCGCTGACCGGCCTGACCCTGGCCGAGTACTTCCGCGACGAAGGCCGCGACGTCCTGCTGTTCATCGACAATATCTACCGCTATACCCTGGCCGGGGTGGAGGTCTCCGCGCTGCTCGGGCGCATGCCCTCCGCCGTGGGCTACCAGCCCACCCTGGCCGAGGAGATGGGCATGCTCCAGGAGCGCATCACCTCCACCAAGACCGGCTCGATCACGTCCATCCAGGCGGTGTACGTGCCGGCCGACGACCTCACGGACCCGTCGCCGGCGACGACGTTCGCCCACCTGGACGCCACCGTGGTGCTGTCCCGCGACATCGCGTCCCTGGGCATCTACCCGGCGGTGGATCCGCTGGACTCCACCAGCCGCCAGCTGGACCCGCAGGTCATCGGCAACGAGCACTACGATACCGCCCGGGCCGTGCAGGGGACGCTGCAGCGGTACAAGGAGCTCAAGGACATCATCGCCATCCTCGGCATGGACGAGCTCTCCGAGGACGACAAGCTCACCGTGGCACGGGCGCGCAAGATCCAGCGCTTCCTGTCGCAGCCGTTCTTCGTCGCCGAGGTGTTCACCGGCTCGCCGGGGACGTACTGCTCGCTCAAGGAGACGATCCGCGGCTTCCGCGGCATCGTCGACGGCGAGTACGACGAGATCCCGGAGCAGGCCTTCTACATGGTCGGCACCATCGACGAGGCCGTCGAGAAGGCGAAGAACCTGTAAATCAGCCGCATAGGTGCCCGAATGGCCAATACCATGCATCTGGACATCGTCAGTGCCGAGGAGGCCCTGTTCGGGGAGGAGGTCGAGTTCGTCGTGGCCCGTGCCACCGAGGGCGAGCTCGGCATCATGCCCCGTCATGCGCCCCTCATGGCGAAGCTCCAGCCCGGCGAGGTCCGCGTGCGCATGCCCGGCGGCGAGGAGCAGTTCTTCTACGTCTCGGGCGGCATGCTGGAGATCCAGCCCCACGTCGTAACGATTCTGGCGGATACGGCCGTGCGGGCCCATGACATCGACGAGGCGCAGGCCCAGGAGGCCAAGCGTCGTGCCGAGGAAGCCATCCGTGATCGCAGCTCCGAGGTGGATTATGCTCGGGCGCAGACGGAGCTTGCGGCGGCCGCGGCGCAGCTGCGGGCACTGCAGAGCCTGCGGCGCAAGCGGGGCAGCTGACCCGAGGGTCCATGCCCGCTCCTCGTCCAAGCCCGCCGCCTCCGCCCTGCGGACGCGGCGGTTTTTCGTTGGGTGACCCGAATCGAGGCATGCATCCATGGCCGACGCTTCCTCCCGCCCCCTGCACGTGGTGATCCTGGCCGCCGGCCAGGGCACCCGCATGCGCTCCGACCTGCCGAAGGTACTGCATCCCCTGGCCGGCCGCCCGCTCCTGCGCCACGTGGTCGATACCGCGCTGGGTCTCGGCCCGGCCGCGGTCCATGTCGTGCACGGCCACGGCGGCGATCGCGTCCGCTCCGCCCTCGCCGACGTTCCGGTGACATGGGTGGAGCAGGGCGAGCAGCTCGGCACCGGCCACGCCGTGCAGCAGGCGCTTCCCGCCATCCCCGATGACGCTTCGGTGCTGGTGCTCTACGGCGATGTCCCGCTGGTGCGGGCGGAGACGATGACGAATCTCGTCGCCGCCGCCGCGGACGGCGCCGCCGTCCTGACCACGGAGCTCGCCGATCCCGGCGGGTACGGCCGTGTCATCCGCGACGCCGACGGCTCCGTTGCGCGCATCGTCGAGGACAAGGATGCGACGCCGGACGAGCGCGCCGTGCGGGAGACGAATACCGGCCTGATGGCCGCCCCGGCCGGGCGCCTGCGCGGGTGGCTGGCGCGCTGCGGCAATGACAATGTCCAGGGCGAGTACTACCTCACCGATGTGGTTGCCCTGGCGCGCAGCGACGGCGAAGCGGTGCACGCCGCTGTCGCCGCGGATCCGGAGGAAGTCGCCGGCGTCAACGACCGCGTCCAGCTGCAAACCGCCGAGCGCGCCTACCAGTACCGCCAGGCACAGGAGCTGATGCGTGCGGGGCTGGGCCTGGTCGATGCCGGGCGTTTCGACCTGCGCGGCAGCCTCGCCTTCGGCCGGGACTGCAGCATCGACGTCGGCGTGGTCCTGGAGGGCCGGGTCGTGCTCGGCGATGGTGTCTCCATCGGCCCCTACAGCGTGCTGCGCGATACCGTGGTCGAGGACGGCGCGACCGTCGACAGTCATACGATCGCCGAGCAGGCCCATATCGGCGCCGGCGCCCAGGTAGGGCCCTACGCCCGTCTGCGCCCCGGCACGGAGCTCCGGGCCGGGGCCCGGGTAGGCAATTTCGTGGAGACCAAGAAGGCCGTCATCGGCCCGGGCAGCAAGGTCAACCACCTTAGCTACATCGGCGACGCCGAGCTTGGACGCGACGTCAACGTGGGTGCAGGCACCATCACGTGCAACTACGACGGCAGCGAGAAGCACCGCACGGTGATCGAGGACGGCGCCTTCATCGGCTCGGACAGCCAGCTGGTGGCGCCGGTACGCGTCGGCGCCGGCGCATTCCTGGGGGCCGGCACCACGCTGACCCGGGATACCGAGCCGGAGAGCCTGACCGTCACCCGCGCACCGCAGAGAAGCGTCCCGGGATGGGCGCGCCGCCGGCGGGAGTAGAGCCCACGCATGGTTGACGTCCTCGTTGCGACTCCCAATATGTAAATAGAGGGAGTCCCGGAGGACCCCCAAGGAGCGCCCGTCGAATCCCAGGAGGAGGTGCCATGTATACCCATGCCGTCGTCGCCGCTCACTTCGCCGCCGCAAGTGACCGCCTGCTCGAGGAGCTCCGTGATCTGAGCACCCTGGGAACCCGCGAGATCACCCTGGTCGACGTCCTGCTGTCCCATCATGCCGAGGCCCAGGACGAGACGCACCGCCGGGAAGCGCGGTGGCGCCTGGAGGAAGAGAAGGATACCCTCGAACGGGCGGGCTTCCGTGTGAACGTCGAGCTGCGCACCGGCCAGCCGGCGCACGAGCTGTCCACCATCGCCCGGGCGCGCGGCGCCGACCTGATCCTGGTGGGCTCGCGGGGTGAGAGCCGTTTCCGCGAATTCCTGCGCGGCTCCACGGTGCTGCAGCTGATCCGCAAGACCACCACCCCGACACTGATCGAGCCCATCGGCCAGAACCGCGTGGTCACGGGGCGCGGGTTCCGCTCCCTGCTGCTGGGAACCGATTTCTCCGAATCCTGCTTCGAGGCCGAGCGCCACGCCGCGGAGCTGGCGCCCCACGCGGAGAAGGTCGTCCTGACGCACGTCCTCGAGGATGAAGTGATCGAGGCCCTCGGGCACGATCAGGCGCGGGAGCAGGCGGATACCCGCATGGCCGCGCTCGCCGAGCAGTTCGAGGCGGTGCGCGAGCGCGTGGTCACGCGCATCGACACGGGCAACCCGTCGCGCACGCTCCATGAGCGTGCGGAAGAAGAAGGCAGTACCATGGTCATCGTCGGCAAGCGGGGCCGCAGCCCCATCCGCGAGCTGATGATCGGCAGTACCGCCGAGAACGTCGTCCGGCGGGCCCGGCAGTCCGTTCTCATGGTGCCGCGGGCCGGGCTGATTTAACGTCACGAGGAGCCAGCGCATGTGTGGAATCGTCGGCGCGGTCGCCGAGCGCGACGTCGCGCGTATTCTCCTGGAAGGTCTGAAGCGGCTGGAATACCGCGGCTACGACTCCGCCGGCATGGCCATCGCCGACGACGCGGGCCGGATTCACCGCCGGCGCGCCGTGGGCAAGGTCGCCTCCCTGGAGGCGGCACTGGCCGAGGAACCGCTCGCCGGTCATACCGGGATCGCGCACACGCGCTGGGCGACCCACGGCCGCCCCACCGACGCCAATGCCCACCCGCACATGGCGCGGGGGCAGGTGGCCGTGGTGCACAACGGCATCATCGAGAACTACGAGGCCCTGCGCCGTGACCTGGAAGGGGCCGGCTATACCTTCGAGTCCCAGACCGATACCGAGGTCGTGGCCAACCAGGTGCACCGCCACATGGCCTCCGGCGCCGACCTCCTGGCGGCCGTGCAGGCGACCGTGGCCGAGCTCGACGGCGCCTACGCCCTGGGGGTGATGGCCGCCGACGAGCCCGGGCGGCTGGTTGCCGCCCGCCGGGGCAGTCCGCTGGTCATCGGCCTCGGGATCGGCGAGCACTTCATCGCCTCGGATGTCTTCGCCCTGCTGCCGGTCACGCAGCGCTTCGTCTTTCTGGAGGAAGGCGATGTCGCCGACGTCCGCCGGGAGACCGTCGCGATCCATGACCGGGGCGGGAAGCAGGTCGAGCGACCGGAGCGCCTGTCCGAGGTCTCTCCCGACGCCGTGGAACGCGGCGGCTACCGCCACTTCATGCTCAAGGAGATCCACGAGCAGTCCCACGCCCTGGCGGAGACGCTGGAGGGTCGGCTGTCCCGCGACGCCGTGCTCCCCGAGATCTTCGGCCCCGACGCCCGCCCGATCTTCGACCGCTTGCAGCGCGTCCAGATCGTCGCCTGCGGCACCAGCTACCATGCCGGGCTGATCGCCCGGTACTGGTTCGAGAGCCTCGCCGGCCTGCCCTGCGACGTGGAAGTCGCCAGCGAGTTCCGCTACCGGCGCCACGTGGTGCCGGACGGGACGCTGTTCGTGACCATCTCCCAGTCCGGCGAGACGGCGGACACCCTGGCGGCGCTGCGGGAGGCCAAGAACCTCGGCTTCGCCGCCAGCCTGGCCATCTGCAACGTCCCGGAGAGCTCCCTGGTCCGCGAGTCCGATCTCGTGCTCATGACCCGCGCCGGGCCGGAGATCGGCGTGGCCTCGACCAAGGCCTTCACCACCCAGCTCGCCGGGCTGCTGCTCCTGGTGGCCGCGCTGGGGCGGCGCCACGCACTGACCGCCGAGAGCGAGGCCGGGCTCGTCGCCGCGCTCCACGACCTCCCCGCCGCGGTGGAGCGGGTCCTGGCACTGGAGCCCGATATCGCCGACCTCGCCGAGCGCTTCGTGGACAAGCGCCACAGCCTCTTCCTGGGCCGGGGCGCCCAGTACCCGGTGGCTCTGGAGGGGGCGCTGAAGCTCAAGGAAATCTCCTACATCCACGCCGAAGCCTACCCCGCCGGCGAGCTCAAGCACGGGCCTCTGGCGCTGGTCGACGCCGACATGCCCGTGGTCGCGGTGGCGCCCAACGACGAGCTGCTGGAGAAGCTGAAGTCCAACCTCCAGGAGGTGGAGGCGCGAGGCGGCGAGCTGCTGGTCTTCGCCGACGACCGCGTGCAGTTCACCCCCCGCGACGGCCTGACGGTGCTGGCCGTGCCCTCGGTCCACGAGCTGGTGGCGCCGCTGGTGTTCACGGTGCCGCTGCAGCTGCTCGCCTACCACGTCGCCGTGCTCAAGGGCACGGATGTGGACAAGCCGCGCAATCTGGCGAAGTCGGTTACGGTGGAGTAGCTAAGGCCGGGTCAAAGAACGGGCTTGGATCGGTGGAATTAAGTTTGAGACAGGTGGGAAAAGTTTAGGACAAACGACTCGGGCCTAAGTCGATATGGACGTATCACTGAGGAGCGACTACGGCCGATGCTCACTGTATTAGCGTCGGAATGTCCGCCGCCGTGCCCGGTACAGCTCAGCCGCGAGCCGCCAAATCGTGCTGCCGAACGTGGTTGATCATGCCGCCGGCCAGGAGAATCTCGACCTGGCGCGGGCTCAGGTCGTGCGCCAGCTCTAGGCTGCCGCCATCGAGCGTGGCCGTCAGCGTGCCGCCGGCCTGCAGCGCGTCGTGCAGCCCTTCGAGAACGATCGTGTCGCCCTGTGCCGGCGGCCGCGCGTCCTCGGCGTAGCGCAGCGGCAGGATCCCGAAGCTGACCAGGTTCTGCCAGGCGATGCGGGCGAAGCTGCGTGCGAGCACGGCGCGCAGGCCGAGGTAGCGCGGCGCGAGCGCCGCATGCTCGCGGCTCGAGCCCTGGCCATAATCGCGCCCGCCGACGACCGCGTGCGGCCCGGCCTCCGCGGCCCGCCCGGGATAGCTCGGGTCGACGATCTCGAAGCAGAAGCGCGAGATCTCCGGGATGTTGCTGCGGTACGGCAGCACACGCGCGCCGGCCGGCATGATCTCGTCGGTCGTGATGAAGTCGTGCACGGTCAGCAACACCGGCAGCTCGAGCCGGTCGGGCAGCGGATCGAACTGCGGCAGCGTGGCGATGTTCGGTCCCTTGATCAGCTCGACGTCGCGCGCGTCCTCGCGCGCCGGCGGCGGCAGCACGTTGATCTCCCCGGGCGAGCGCACGCCCGGTTCCGGGATATCGGGGTACGCCATGCCGAGCTCGCGCGGATCGGTGATCTCGCCGGCCAGCGCCGAGGCCGTCGCCGTCTCCGGGCTGCACAGGAAGACGCTGTCCTCGCGCGTGCCGGAGCGCCCGGGGAAGTTGCGTGGCACGGTGCGCAGGCTGTTGCGGCCCGTCGCCGGCGCCTGGCCCATGCCGATGCAGCCGTTGCAGCCCGCCTGGTGCAGGCGCGCGCCCGCATGGATCAGGTCGAGCAGAAGGCCGGTGCGCGTCAGGTCCTCAAGCAGGGTGTGCGAGGTCGGGTTGACGTCGAAGGACACCGCCGGATGGGCGCGCCGGCCGCGCATCATCAGCGCGCTGATGGCGAAGTCGCGGAAGCCGGGGTTCGCCGAAGAGCCGATGTAGGCCTGGTAGAGCGATTGGCCGGCGACCTCACGCACCGGCACGACGTTGCCTGGGCTCGACGGCTTCGCGATCAGCGGCTCGAGCGCCGACAGGTCAATGCGCTCGGTGACGTCGTAGCGGCAGCCGGGCTCGGCGGCGAGCGCGCTCCACTCGTCCTCGCGGCCGTAGGCGGCGAGGAAGGCGCGCGTCGCCTCGTCCGACGGGAACACGGTCGCGGTGGCACCGAGCTCGGCGCCCATGTTGGCGATCACGTGGCGGTCCATCGCCGACAGCCCGGCCAGACCCTCGCCATGGTACTCGATGATGCGCCCGCGGCCGCCGTCGGTACCGTGGCGCCGCAGCATCTCCAGGATTACGTCCTTGGCGCTGACCCACTCCGGCAGCGCGCCCGTCAGCTCCACGCCCATGACCTCGGGCATTTTCGTGTAGAACGGCCGCCCCGCCATGGCCAGGGCGACATCCAGACCGCCGGCGCCGATCGCGAGCATGCCCATCGACCCGGCCGCGCAGGTGTGACTGTCCGAGCCCAGCAAGGTGCGGCCCGGGCGGCCGAAGCGCTGCATGTGCACCGGGTGGCTGACGCCGGTGCCCGGGCCGCTGTACCACAACCCGAAGCTCTGGCAGGCGCTGTAGAGGAACAGGTGGTCATCCGGGTTACGGAAGTCTTCCTGGATCAGGTTGTGGTCGATGTATTGCGCCGAGAGCTCGGTCCGGACGCGGTCGACGCCCATCGCCTCGAGCTCGAGCATCGCCAGCGTGCCGGTCGCGTCCTGGGTGAGCGTCTGGTCGATTGCCAGCGCGATCTCCGCGCCCGCCTCCAGCCGGCCCTCGACCAGATGCGACTCTATGAGCTGGCGGGCGAGTGTCCGTGCCATCGCGTACCACCTCCCGCGCGCTGCGCGCGCGTCAGCCGACTGCAGATCACCATGAACCCGGGCGCCGGGTCCGGGCAAGTCCCGCGCCGGCCTACAGCCAGGCGGTGACGAACAGGGCCAGGCCGTTGAGCAGCAGCACGGCGAAACTCTCGAAACCGATGCGCGTGATCCCGTGGCGCTCGCGCCGGAGCAGCCCCGGCAGCAGCACAGCGGCCATGACGATGCTCAGGGCGATCAGGAAGGTCTCGCGCTCGGTGGCGCCGTGGGTACAGCGAGCCGGGGCGGTACGCCAGTCCGCGATCGCGGCGAACAGTGTGTCGAACGCGTTGCCGCCGACCACCCCGCCGACGGCCAGGGTCAATCGTGGCGAACTGCACGGCCTCCAGATTCGGCCAAGGGCCGCGGTGACGGATCACCTCGGTCTTGTAGAGGCCGTTGATGCTCTCGGCAAGGGTATTGTCATAGGAGTCCCAACGTTGCCCATGAAGCAGCCCCCAGACGGCTCGATGCCGGCCTCGGCCAGCCGGTCGGTGTAGCGAATGGAGACGTATTGCTTAGGTTCAAGGAGTCGTCGCAACCCTGGCTTATTGTGCCAAGGATAGTCGTCCATCGAGCGAGTCGGCCTAGGCGGCCTGACTCAAAACAAACGGTTTCCGGAAAAGGCGGCACGGTTTCCCAGTTCTTGCTGGACTCCGCGTTGGAACGCGCGGCCGAGGTCACCGAACGCGCCACGCGGATCACCACAAGCCGCGAGGCGTTCAAGAACATGATGACGGTCCTGGACCAGCCGTCACGGCCCCTGCCTCGCTTGAGGAAGGCGGCCCAGCGGTACAAGGGAACAGTGGATGGCTCGGATCAGGAAAGAACAACTTAGCAAGCACCACGACCGCGCAGCGTTCGACTGCGGGGTCGAAGCACTCAACACATTCATTCAGAAGACAGCGCGACGGCAGGACGAGCGACATCTGGTTCGCACCACGGTGCTGGTCGATTCTAACCGGCCGGAACGCATTCTGGCCTACTACTCCACCGCGCCCTGCGAGATCGCGCCGCCACCCGGCGTCAGGGCCTGGAAGAAATACCCTCACCCTGTACCCTTCCTGCGGATGGCCCGACTGGCGTCGGACCTGAGCGCACGGGGCCAGGGACTGGGAGAGTTGGCTCTGCTCGCCGCCATTGAGGACGCGGCGACCATCTCCCGGGAATTCACCGCCATCGGCGGACTGGTAGTGGACGCCAAGGACCAGTACGAGAAATACGGCTTTATCAGGATCGAGGAAGACGGACTCCAGCTCTTCCTGCCGATTCAGGACTGCATTACAGCGATCGCCTGAGAGGAGGTGGAGTCGGCTTACCCAGCTGTGGACGGTTTCATCCGGTAGCGGGCTAAACAAGAAGGCGGATGAGGGCATCGGGGTGCTCCATCGATTCGTGTTTGTGGGTCGGTGTTAGGGCTCTTTGATATCGACTATCGTGAGTTCAGTTAGGTACAGCCGAAACCGTAAGTAAAACCTAACTTATTGATATTCTTTTTTATTATTGTTGATGCGTGTCAGCCGACCCGGAAGAATGACTACATCGGCACTGGTGAGCGTCCCTGTCTTTCTCGAAAGCACGAGGCCTCCCTCCGCCGGTAGCCGGCGAGAAGGACCGCCGCTCCGGCAGGTAGAAGGGTGTTCTGGAGGGGTTCGTTAAGTGGCGGTTTCGAAAGGAGTTTGGAATAGGTTTGAGACAGTCTCGATCCCCATTTCCAAATATGGGCGTTTCAGGGGGTCCAGTGACAAGGCCTACAGCCCGGAAATGTCTCAATCTTTATTCCAACAATCCATGGGTGTCGATCGGTGGTGAGGCCTGCTCGAAGGCCTCGGGGCAATCGTGGGAGGGTCGGCATGCGGCTCGGGTGGCCGAGGCCGACTACTCGTTCACGGAGATGCTGCCCATCACCCCTCGTGATCTTCCTTTTCGTCGGCGAATGAAGGCGACTATTCTGAGAAGCAGCTTGCCAGGGAGAGCAAAAGTGAACGTTCCCGATGGGTTCAACACTGTAACGCCATACTTCTTCGTGCGCGGAGCCGAGGACTTCGTCGACTTTCTCATCGCCGCGCTAGGCGGCGATGAGGTTGGTCGGCACCTACGACCTGACGGAAAGATCGCCAACGCGCAGGTTCGCATCGGCTCGTCCACGTTGATGGTAAGCGAAGCAACCGAGGCGAATCCCGCCACCTACGGCACCTACTATCTGTATGTCGAGGACGCCGATGAATCGATGCGCCGGGCACTCGGGCACGGCGCTTCGTTGGAAATGGAAGTGGCCGACATGCCGTATGGTGATCGCCAGGGCGGCGTACGCGATCCGTTCGGCAACGTATGGTGGATATCTCAACGGCTAGAGGACGGCCCGTACTTCTAGCGGCAGCGCCGGACTGCTATGAGCATCAAATCACTGGCTCACGTACGTGTTCCGTGCCACGCACCCGTGACCTCCGGATTTCGTATGCCCCGGCTCGCGTCTCCGCACTGCCCCCTGCGCCTGCGGATACTGCGAATGCACACGTGACCCGCTCCTGAACCCCCGCTCTGCGCTGGAACTCGATCTGGCACCGGTGCACGTCGACGCAGACGGCGCCCTCCGGGAGCTCCACGCTACCCGAATTCGACATGCTCAACGAGGAAGTCCAGGAACGCTCGCACCCGCGAAGGGAGGTAGCCACCTTGCCCGAGAAAGACCGCGTTGAACTCCTCCGTATCGCCGGGATTGTAGTCCTCGAGTACGGTTTGCACGCGTCCGGCCGCCACGTCATCCCGAACCTGGAACTCGGCGAGCCTTGCCAGACCGGCCCCCGCCAAGGCCAGCCGCCGCAACCCCTCACCATCGCTGACCTGCACGCTGCCGTTGGTCGCGAACGTCACCGTTTCCCCGTTCCATCGCAACGGCCATCCCTCCGCTGTCCGTACATAGTTGAAACCGAGTCGATTGTGATGCTCCAGGTCCTCGGGTTGCACCGGCGTGCCGTGCTGCTGCAGATAGGCGGGCGAGCCGACGATGACCATCCGGCTCGCACCGAGCTTGCGCGCCACAAGCCGCGAGCTCTTGAGCGGGCCCGCACGAACTGCGACATCCGTGCGCTGCTCCAGGATGTCAATGACCTCGTCGGTAAGAACGATATCCAGCGAGACCTCCGGATGCCGGGAAGCAAACTCCGGCACCAATGGCAGCAGGAAGTGAACGCCGAACGGCACATTGGCGTTGACTCGCAGGCGTCCGCGCGGAGGGGCATTGGTTGCAGCACCGCGCTCGGCCTCTTCCAGATCCGCTAGAACGCGGACGCTGCGTTCGTAGAAGACGCAGCCCTCCGGCGTGAGCTGTACGCGGCGCGTGGAGCGATTGACGAGCCGCACGCCCAACCGCCCCTCCAGGCGCCTCACCAGCTTGCTCACCGCCGACGGGGTCATGCGCAGCTCGCGTGCCGCCGCCGAGAAGCCGCCGGCCTCCACGACCCTGACGAAGACTTCCATCTCGCCGGAGCGATTGATCTCGGGACGACTCATATGGAAATGGATTCATAAATCCTTGTCATTCGGCCAGTCTAGTCCAAGGAGCGCAGTCCGGCCATGATTCGGGGCGTTCAAACTTGCACTTGGAGGTCGACCAATCATGCCGATTGGGCTATTCGCGTTGACCGCCGGTGCCTTCGGCATCGGTGTCACGGAATTCGTCATCATGGGCTTGCTCCTGGAAGTGAGCGCCGATCTGGGCGTTTCTCTTCAGGCAGCGGGACTTCTTGTATCGGGGTATGCGCTCGGTGTCGTCGTCGGTGCCCCAATCTTGACCATCATCGCGGCGAAACTGCCGAGAAAGACCGTGCTAGTCGGGCTCATGGGCGTCTTTACGGTCGGCAACATTGCCTGCGCCATCGCTCCCACCTACTCGCTGGTCCTGGGCGCCCGTGTTCTCACTGCATTTGCCCACGGGACGTTCTTCGGAGTCGGCTCCGTTGTCGCCGCTGACCTCGTATCACCGAACCGTCGAGCCAGCGCCATCGCGGTCATGTTCACCGGGCTGACGGTCGCGACCGTGCTCGGCGTACCGTTCGGAACCTGGATCGGCCAGTCGTTCGGCTGGCGTGCCACATTCTGGGTTGTAGGCGCCATCGGGGCAGTAGCGATGGCGGCGCTAGCGCTGTGGGTTCGAGCGGATGAGCCGGGGTTCACGCGCTCCGATTGGCGGAAGGATATCTCCGTTCTGAGCCGACGATCCGTCTTGCTTGGCCTGCTAACGACCGTACTGGGCTACTCGGCCGTATTCGCCGTCTTTACGTACATCGCGCCACTGCTGACTCGAATTACCGGTTTCCCCGAGTCCGCGGTGTCGCCCATTCTCCTGGTGTTCGGGGGCGGCCTGGTCGCAGGCAATCTCCTGGGTGGCAGGCTGGCGGATCGCCATCTTGTACCGACCGTGCTCGGCACCTTGGTGACGCTGTCTGTCGTGCTCGGAATCATGACCTTCGCGCTGCGCAGCCCGTTTTGGTCCGTGGTCTCGGTCGGCCTTCTCGGAGCTTCGGCGTTCGCCACTGTCCCACCACTTCAGGCCTGGGTTCTCAGCCGAGCCGAGGGCGCCGGTCAAAGCCTCGCGTCGACCTTCAACATCGCCGCGTTCAACCTGGGCAACGCGGCGGGCGCTTGGGCGGGCGGCGTCATCATCTCCCACGGGCCTGGTCTCGGCGCGGTCACGTGGATCGCCGCACTGATTCCCCTTTGCGCAGTCGCAGTGGCCGCATCCGCCATTCGCCTGGACCGTCCGCGTATGCCCAGCGCCGAGCTGTTCTCGACCGCGGCAACTAATGCACCGAAAGGGGAGGAGTGTCCGTGACCACCACACACATCGGCTACTGTTGCGCCCGATCGACACGGTTCGGTCGCGTACTCATGCTGCTGCTGTTGCTCATGGCTTTGCCAACGGCCTTCGGCAGCGAAACCGACCGGCAATGGGTCGCCACCTGGACCGCCAGTCCGCAACCTACATGGCCGGAGACGTTCGTGCTGCCGGCGGGTGTACCGGAGCAGCTCCACCAGCAGACCCTCAGGCAAGTGCTCCGCGTAAGCCTGGGCGGAGAACGCCTGCGCATCGTCGTCTCCAATGCCTACGGAACCCGTCCGCTGACCATAGGTGCCGCGCACATTGCGGTGGCAGCTTCGGGCTCGGCAATCGTGCCGGAGACGGGCCGCACGATCACGTTCGGCGGCAGGCGCGACGCTGTCGTGCCGCCCGGGGCGCCGCTGATCAGCGATCCGGTGGATCTTGAAGTGGATGCGTTGACCACGCTATCGGTCAGCATCTACCTGCCGAACGAGACACCCGTGAGCACCTTTCACTGGGACGCGCGGCGGACGGCTTACATCGAGGCAGGCAATCGGGTGGACGCGCCTCGGTTGCGGCCGGATCAAACCATCACGACGCGTCTATTCCTTACCGGTGTGCACGTGGCGCGCGAGGACGCGGCCGGTGCCGTCGTGCTGCTGGGGGACTCGATTACCGACGGCAACGGCGCGCCCATGGATGCCAATGAGCGTTGGTCGGACTACCTGGCGCAGCGGCTGGTGCCTTGCGATCTCGCCGTGGTCAATGCAGGCATCTCCGGCGCGAGGCTGCTTTCCGACGGCATGGGGGAGAACGCGCTCGCGCGCTTCGAGCGTGACGTCCTATCGCAGCCGGGGGCAGACGCGGTCATTGTTCTGCTCGGCATCAACGATATCAGCTGGCCGGGCACCGCCTTCGATCCCGAGGGCCAGCCGCCCGAACCGGCGGCCATCATCGCGGGCTACCAGCAGCTCATCGCTCGCGCACGCCTGCACGGTGTCAGGGTCATCGGCGCGACCCTGACACCCTTCGAGAACGCGCTCGAGGGGACTCCGATGGATGACTATTATGATTCGGCCAAGGACAGGCTCCGGGGCCGCATCAACGAATGGATCCGCACCAGCGGCGCGTTCGACGCCGTGATCGATTTTGACAGGCAGCTCCGGGACCCGGATGAGCCTGCCCGGCTCCGGCCCGTCTTTGACTCCGGCGATCATCTGCATCCGGGCCGTGTTGGCAACAAGGCCATGGCGGACTACGTCGAGCCGGACCTATTGTGCGGAGTCAGCGACCGACACCACTGAAGCAGAGGGGACACATCATGCGAATCGAGCTTTCCGGCAAGACCGCCCTGATTACGGGTTCAACCAAGGGGATCGGATACGCAATCGCGAAACATCTCGCCCGGGCGGGAGCCGACGTTATTGTCAACGGCCGGACGTCGTCAGGCGTCGATCACGCTGTCGGCAGCCTGCAGGGCGAAGTGCCTGATGCGAACGTAACGGGAGCAACCGCCGACGTAGGCACGCCGGACGGCTGCGACGCCCTCGTGGCGTCGGTCCCGTCCGTGGATATTCTGGTCAACAATGTCGGCATTTTCGGTCCTCAGGACTTTTTCGAAACACCCGACGCGACCTGGACGGAGTTCTTCGATGTCAACGTAATGTCCGGTGTCAGGCTGTCGCGCGCCTACCTGCCCGGAATGGTCGAGCGCGAATGGGGGCGTGTGCTGTTCATCTCCTCGGAGTCTGCGCTCAATATCCCGCCGGACATGATCCACTACGGGTTCACCAAGACCGCCAATCTCTCGATCTCCCGCGGCCTGGCGAAGCGGGTTGCGGGTACGGGGGTCACGGTCAACGCGATTCTGCCGGGTCCAACGCGATCCGACGGGTTCGAGTCCATGGTGGGCACCGGCGAGGACGCCGACGAGACGGCAGAGGAAAAGGCCCGATCGTTCGTCATGGAGCACCGCCCGAGCTCCATCATCCGGCGGGCGGCGACGGTGGACGAAGTCGCGAGCATGGTCGTCTACGCTGCCTCGCCGCAGGCCTCCGCGACCACGGGCGCGGCGCTCCGGGTGGACGGCGGGGTCGTCGAAACCATCGCCTAGTGTCCTGAAACCCAAGGCATGGGCTGCCCGCGAGGCTGCACCGTCGGTGCCTGCATCAGGCCCTCGACACCGTGAGCGAGCCCAGGCGGCTGCCCAAGGGCTCGGTGCCGGGAACCGGCGCGGCCTCAGTCGCCGTCGTTGTCGGTGGCCGTGTCTCCGAAACTCAGCAGGAGCTTGCGCAGCAACGCGGCGAGCTCTTGCTGCTCGTCGTCACTGAGGCCGGCGAGCAGCTCGGTTTCGTTGTCCACGTGGTCCCCCACGGCGGCGTCGACGAGCTCACGCCCCGGGTCCGTCAGGCCGATGTAGAGGCTGCGGCGATTGCCCGGGTCGGTCTCGCGGGTCACCAATCCTCGCGCCTCGAGGCGATCGATCCGGTTCGCGATGGCGCCGTAGGTCACCATCGATGACTCGACCAGGGCGCCCGCCGTGAGGCGATAGGGAGTCCCCGAGCGGCGCAAGGTCGCCAGAATGTCGAACTCGTGGGCCTGCAGGTTGTGGGCCGCGAACCGTTCACGGAGCCGGCGCTCCAGTATCCGGGCGGCACGGGAGATCCGGCCGACCACCCCCATGGGCTCAGGATCGATATCCGGCCGCTCAGCACGCCACTGATCCAGCACGCGGTCGACGCTGTCTTTCATGAACACCTCAACGTTGGACTGTTTGACTGAGCTTAACAGATGTCCTAGATTGCTCAATATTCAATAGTTCAACATTGAGGTATCGCCATGCCATCAACACAATCCACAGAGTCGGCCTGGTCGAGGTCGCTCAGCAGCTCGACGGTCACCCTGATCCTGACCGGGCTCACCGCCCTTGCTCCCATCGCCTGGGGCACCACGTACCTGGTCACCACCGAGTACTTGCCCCCGGATCGACCCCTGTTGTCGGGGACGCTCCGCGCCCTTCCCGCCGGGCTCGCGGTGCTGGCGGCCACACGCACCTGGCCGGCGGGTCACTGGTGGTGGCGTTCAGCCGTCCTGGGGACCTTGAACATCGGCGCATTCTTCGCGCTCTTGTTCGTGGCCGCCTACCGCCTGCCCGGCGGTATCGCGGCAACGTTGAATGCAGTACAGCCGCTTCTCGTTGCCGGACTTGCCCTGGTGCTGCTCGGCGAGCATCCGACCCGCTGGCGGCTGGCATGGGGCGTGGCCGGCGTTCTCGGCGTGGCGTTGATGGTCCTGCGCGGCACCATCCCGCTCGATCCGCTCGGTGTGGCCGCCGGCTTGGGCGGCGCCGGCGCAATGGCGCTGGGTATCGTGCTGACGCGCCGGTGGGGGCGGCCGGTGGGCCTGCTCCCGTTCACGGGCTGGCAGCTTACCGCGGGCGGCCTCTTCCTCGCCCCCGTCGCGCTGCTTGTCGAAGGCGGTCCGCCGCCGCTGCATGCCTCCGAGCTGCTGGCGTATGCGTGGCTGGCCGTCCCCGGGACGCTGTTCGCTTATGCGCTGTGGTTCCAGGGCGTGGCGCGTCTGCCGGTATCGGCGATGTCCTTCCTGGGCCTGCTCTCGCCGGCGGTGGCCACCGGCCTGGGCTGGCTGGTACTGGGCCAGGCGCTGACGCCCGTGCAGATCGGGGGGTTCGCCCTGGCCCTGGCGGCCGTGGCAGCAGCGCAGATCAATCCCCAGGACGTTCGCGCGCGAGTGCGTGGAACGAATCATCACCGTTAGCCCACTCAGCACAACCCAGAGGAGTCTCGATCATGCGAATTGCAGTCTTTGGTGCCACGGGCAGTGTCGGTAGCCGGATCGTGCAGGAGGCCCTGTCCCGCGGACACGAGATCACCGGTGTCGCACGCAATGCGGCGCACCTCCGTGAGCTCTTTCCGTCCATCCATGCAGAAGCCGGCGACGTGTCCCAGCCGGCGGATGCCGAACGCATCAGCGCAGGGCACGACGTGGTCATCAGCGCAACGCGGCCAGGGACGGGGCAGGAAACGGCGCTGGTCGACGCAGCCCGCTCCCTGCTGGCCGGGGCCCAACGCACGGGCACGCGTCTGGTGCTCGTGGGCGGTGCGGCCAGCCTCAGGGTCCCGGACACCGACGGCCTGCAGGTCATCGATGACCCTCGCTACCTTGCCCCTGCGTACCGCGCCATCGCGGCGGCCTGCATCGGGCAGCTCGAGGCCTGCCGCGAGCACCGCGCCGTAGACTGGACGTACCTCAGCCCGCCCGCGCGTCTGGCACCGGGCGAACGTACCGGGACGTACCGCTTGGGCTCGGACGAGTTGCTTGTCGATGCGGCAGGTCATTCGGCCATCTCCATCGAGGACCTTGCGGCCGCCTTGATGGACGAGGTCGAGCATCCCAGGCATCGACAACGCAGGTTCACCGTCGCCTACTGAGGCGGCACGTGACCACGGCCGCGCCCGTACGGGGGACGGCACGACCCGTGCCGTCCCCCGTTCCCCGAGATGATATGGCAACCGGTGTCACCGCCCTTGCTGCCGCTCCCGGAACGCGGCGACCTTGGCCCGGTTGCCACAGGAAGCCATGCTGCACCAGCGGCGTGACCCGCGTCGCGAGCTGTCCACGTACAAGCGGCTGCACCAGGACGCATCGCATTCCCGGATCAGGCGGGCGCGGTCACTGCCAAGCAGTACCACGGCCTTCCGCGCCAGCGTGGCCATGACCGCTTCCGTGTCTCCCGAGCGGAGAATCCCCCCGGAGGCGCCCAGAGCCATCGTCACCGGTGGCGCCAGGGCCATGCCGTTGACGATGGCGCGATCCGACTCCGCAAGCCTCGTCCCATCCCGCGTAGCAATCGCCAGCCGGTAAATGGCCTCTCGCAGCTCAATGGCTCGCATCAACTGCTGTTCGTCCACGGAGGGGGGTACGTCGAGCAATCCTGCACGGACGATCCACTCGCGGAAGTCATCCGGGGTGCGTAGCAGCTCGGCCGGGTCCGCGTAGCGATATTGCATCGTTCCGGCGAAGTCCAGGGCCGGATCGCCACTGACGAAGAGGAATTCCATTCCGCCAAGCTAAACCACATGGACAGGTTACGGAACCCTCGATTATGCTTGTAACTGGTTAATATGGTTACGAAGGAGGGCATGCCCGTGAACGGACCGGAGGACGCACCCGCCGAAATTGCCAGGGCGTCACAATCGCCCCTTGGTCGGGGCGGTACCGTCGTGCCGGCACTGTTCGTGCTGATGTGGAGCAGCGCGTTTATCGCTGGTGTATTCGGTGTCAGCGCCGCCCCGCCGTTGCTCCTCGTCTTCGCGAGATTCGCCATTGCGGGCGTGCTTCTGACGCTGCTGGCACTGGTTGTCGGGGCACCGTGGCCGCGGGGACGGGAACTCGGGCACGTGATGGTTTGCGGTGTTCTAATGCAGGCGCTGCAGTTCGGCGCCTTCTACACGGCTCTCGACAAAGGCCTCCCCGCGGCGATGGTGGCGATGCTCCAGGGCCTCAATCCAATCGCTGTCGCGCTGCTGAGCGGATCGATGCTCGGCGAACGGTTGGATGGCCGCCATTGGCTCGGCTTCGGTCTGGGGGCGGCGGGCGTGCTGCTCGCCGTATTCGAAAGAATCGGCTTCGCGCCCTCCGGGGTCATCCTGTGCCTGCTCGGCCTGGCCGGACTGAGCCTGGGCACCGTCTATCAAAAGCGGTTCGCGCCGCACATGAACGTCATGAGCGGGACCGCCGTTCACTTCCTGATCAGCGCCCCGGTGGTGGCTGCGGCGATGCTGCTGCTGGAGACGCCCAGGGTGACAGCGTGGGGGCCGTTTGCGACATCGCTGGCTTGGATGGTCCTGGTGAACTCGGTTGGCGCGTTTCTGCTGCTGAACACGATGTTGCGTCGGTCGGCCGCGAGCCGGGTCAGTACGCTGTTCTTCCTCACGCCTTCGGTTACGGCGGTGCTCGCCTGGTTGCTGGTGGGTCAGGCGTTGCAGCCAGCCGCCGTATTCGGACTTGCGCTGAGCGGCGTGGGCGTACATCTCGCCACCAGGCGGTAGCCCCCGGAAAAACCTGGAAGTAACCAAAGGACATTCCCGCCGGGCGGACGCGACCGATTCTGGAAGCGTTCAACCCCGGCGACACCGAGGCGTTCAGCGCGGTGCTTCTCGGCCAGGACGGTCGTCTGCCGTCACGGCAGCGCGCCTTCCTGGACCTTCAGGTTGAGCGCGTCTCTTCACCTTGACCGGCGCCGGTTTCGGAGGTGCGGCCCGCCAGCCGATCCCAGCCAGCCATGGCGCAGTCCGCGATCGCTAGAAGCTCCTCGCGGGAGGCACCGTCTCTGGCCTGTATCGACATGCCGTGCTGGACGGTGGCGAAGTAGCTGGCCACGGACCGGCAGTCGGTCTCCGGGGGGATCTCGCCTTCCGCCACGGCCCTGTCGAGGCGCCGTTCGAGAACCGCCACGTTCTCAGCGCGACGCCTGCGCAACTCCTCGGATACCTCCGGGCTGGTGCCCTGCATCTGCGGGGCGGACAGCACGATCATGCAGCCGCGAGGCTCGGCACCGCGGGTATAGGCACAGGCCGTGGCACGCAACATTCGTGCTATGCCCTCCCGCGCGCTCGCGGCTTCCGGCACCTCGTTCCAGATGCCGTCACCCTGCGTGCGGACGTAGAGCTCCACCGCCTCCTTGAACAGGGCCTCCTTGCTACCGAAGGCGGCATACAGACTGGGGGGCCTGAGGCCCATGGCATTGGTCAGCTCAGACAGCGAGGCGTTGTCGAAGCCTCTTAGCCAGAAGACCTCCATGGCCTGGCGTAGTGCTGCCTCCCTGTCGAATCCGCGCGGTCGTCCCCGGGGCACCGTATGAACCTCTTCTGTATCGCCTTATACATAAACACATTGACATCGGGTTTCGCCTTCTTCAACCTTATTTCTGTAGTGTTCGTTACATATAAGGAGGCAATTCGATGTCATCACTGACTGGAAAAGTTGCATTGGTCACCGGGGGTAGCCGCGGCATGGGTGCGGCCATTGCCAGGTCGCTGGCCGCGGAAGGTGCGCGGGTCGCGTTGACGTACGTGCAGTCCGAGGACAAGGCGCGGTCGGTGGTCGCGCAGATCGAGCAGGCCGGCGGCGAGGCGCTGGCCATTCGTGCCGACAATCAGGACCCAGCGGCCGTGGCATCCGCCGTGGATGCGGCCAGGGAGGCCTTCGGGCCTCTCGACGTCCTGGTCAACAACGCGGGGATCTTCGATGCCGGGCCCTTCGACGAGTTCAGCGTGGCTGACTTTGACCGGACCATGAATATCAACGTTCGCGCGGCATTCGTCGCCACCCAGCGAGCCGCGGTGGACATGCCCGAGGAAGGCCGGGTGATCACCATCGGCAGCAACCTGGCCACGCATGTGCCTTATCCCGGGATCAGCCTCTACTCCCTGAGCAAAGCCGCCTTGATCGGGTTCTCGCGGGCCCTGGCACGGGAGCTCGGCTCGCGTGGCATTCGCGTCAACGTCATCCATCCCGGGTCCACCGACACGGACATGAATCCCGCCAACGGAGAGCTGGCCGATGCACAGCGCGGCACCATGGCCATTCCGAGCTACGGAGACCCGAACGACGTGGCCAGCCTGGTGACCTGGCTCGCCGGGCCCAATGCCCGGTCCGTGACCGGGGCCGAGGTCACCATCGACGGCGGCACCAATGCCTGAACCGATGGCTCCGACCCACGCGTCGGATGCGTCACCGCGCGGGGGCCTGACGGTCCCCGCGCTGGCGTTTGCCACGGGCGCGGTGACCACCACGGAGTTCATCGTCATCGGCCTGATGCCGCAGCTGGCGACGGACCTGGGCATTGCGCTGGATTCGGCCGGATGGCTGATCACCGCCTTCGCCATTGCCGCGGCCCTCGCGGGCCCCGTTGTCACCCTGATCGCGGCCCGGTGGCCGCCGCGGGTCGCGCTGGCGTCAATGCTGGCGATATTCGGTCTGGGCAGCCTGATTGCCGTCGCCATTCCGTCCTTCGGTGTCATGATCGCCGTGCGCGTCATACAGGGCGCGATCCTGACGGCCTATGTCAGCCTCGCAAGCAGCGCGGCGGTCGCCGCGGCCCCCGTGGACCAGGGGGGCCGGGCCGTGGGACACGTGAACCTGGGCACGGTAATCGGCATCGTCGTCGCGGTACCCGCCGGCGTGGCCATGGCGGAGGCGTTCGGATGGCGCGCCGTATACATCGGGCTCGGCGTTGTCACGCTGGCGGCGGCGCCCTGCCTGCTCCGGATCATGGGGCCGTCGCGCCAGCAGGCCGCCGCCTTGCCCCGGGGTCAGGTGAGCATTGTCGGGAGACCCCGATTCCTGGGGCATTTGCTGCTGTCGGCACTTCTGTTCACGGCGATGTTCAGCGCCTACAGCTATATCGCCGGGTTCCTGCAGGCCGTCCTGGGCCTCTCGGGAAGCGGGGTAGCCGCAGCGCTGTTGGGCTTCGGGGTTGCCGGGATCATCGGCAACTGGCTGGCCTCACGAGCTGTGGACCGGGAACCGACGCGCCTGACTGCCGTCGTAACGTTGCTACTGGTGCTGGCCACTGCCGGTGCCTACCTGACACGCGGCAGCCCGGTGCCGGCGGCGCTGCTCCTGGCCGTCTGGGGCGGGGCGCACATGGCTGCGTTCGTGGCTTGCCAGGTCCGGGTCATGTTCGCCGCGCCGGATGCCCAGGCGTTCGCCGCCTCGCTCAACATCTCGGTCTGCAATCTGGGCATCGGCGCGGGAACCCTCCTCGGCGGCTGGGTCGCCACGACCTTCGGGATCACGACGGTTGTTCTGGGGGCGGCGCTGATCGGCCTCGGGGCGTTCGCCCTGGGCGTTCTGCTGTGTCTGGCGCCGTCTGGTGGCGGGACATGGACGGCGCGTAGGCATCCGAATCCGTGTTGACCTGCTCAAGCATTCTTCCGGACTCCCGCCAATCCCTTGTCATGTCCCGCAAGTCGATCCGCGAGAACCACAACGTCCTCGTGCGCCCCATCGATCGAGGCTCGGTGTCGGTGGTCACCGAACTCCTGGTACTCGATGGCCACGTGGTGTGTCGCCTCCACGCCCAGGTAGCCGGAGGGGCACCCGCCCGTCGATTGTTCGTCCACCGACACGACCACATGGGTAAGCGCGACGCGACGCGGATTGACGTACCGGAACGAAGGGAGCGAAGCGCATGCCCCGATTAATCATGTGGAACATGATCACCCTGGACGGCCATTTCCAGGGGGCGGAGCCCTGGTCCATCGACTGGCTTGAGTACACCTGGGGGCCGGAACTGGAGGCCTTCTCCATGGAGCAGCTCAACGCCGCCGGGCGGTTGCTGTTCGGCCGGGTGACGTACGAGGGCATGGCCGCCCACTGGACCCGGGAGACGGGGCAGATCGCGGACATCATGAATCGCCTGCCCAAGACCGTCTTCTCCCGCACGCTCGCACGGGCCGATTGGTCCAACACCGACCTGGTCGGCTCCGACGCGGCGGCTGAGGTCCGTCGGCTCAAGGAATACCCCGGAGACGACATGTTCATCTTTGGCAGCGCGACACTCTGTGACGGGCTCATGGCGCAGGGCTTGATCGACGAGCTCCGGGTCGGCGTCAACCCGGTGCTGCTGGGGAGCGGCACGCCGCTGTTCAGGCCGCGCCCCTCCAGGCTGCGTCTGGAGCTGATCGAGACCCGGCCGCTGAGCTCCGGCTGCGTAATCCTGCGCTACAGGCCCGATCCGGGGAGCTGATGGATGGGCGCCGCTCGGTCCGGGGCGCTGCCTTCGTCGAGTCGGCCTGCAATCCGCCGCTGGGTGGATGCATCGCCGCAGAAGACGATGAGCACGAGGTCGGACCGCTCCGTGGCGTGGAAGAACTGCGTGACGAAATGCAGCTCGCCGAGTTCCGGGTCATGCAGCTGCTTTTCGGCCGGCGTGCGAACCTCCACCTGGTGCTCGGGCCACCATCTGGCGAACTCGGGACTGGCGATGGTCAGCTCGGCGGCCACCCGCCGAAAGCGCTCGTCCCCCGGGTGGCGGCCATAGTCACCGCGGAAGACCGCCATGCAGTGCCTGGCGTGCTGCTCCCAGTCCGCGAGCCGCTCCCGGAATGATTCGTTGCAGAAAACCATGCGCAGCGCGTTGCGCCGGGCGTCCGTCCTGAACAGCTCGGGCATGACCTGCTCGGCCGACTCGTTCCAGGCGACCAGGTCCCAGGGGCCGGCCACGTAGTAGGCGGGGTGTGGGTTCAGGGACTCCAGCACCCGCTGTTGCGCCACCTGCTCCGTACCGCCTGGCGCGGGCCTCTGCTCGGTCTGCGTTGCGGGGGAAATGCCGGAGAGCGAAATCAGGTAGTCGGCTTCCGAGGCCGTGAGCTGGAACGCGTCGATCAGCCGCTCGAGCACATCCCGGGAGACGCCGACATCACGGCCCTGCTCCAGGCGTGTATACCAGTCGGGGCTGATGCCGGCGAGCTCGGCGACCTCTTCCCGGCGCAGCCCGGCCACGCGCCGGCGTTTGCCCACCGCAAACCCCGACGACACCGGGTCCGTGCGGCCGCGGCACGCCCTCAGAAAGGCGCCCATCTCCTGTCGGTCCATCGTCGCTACCACTGGTTCAGGCTGGGACTAGAAGTCCTAGGATAATGACTTTCTTGTTGCCATAACCCGCCGAATTCACAGTGCATATGCGAACTCATTCCTGCAAGCATCCTGGGAGAACCAGTCAATGGCAAGTGGAACGACGACCGCATCTCAAGCGGGTTCGCCGGTTCGGGGGTTGGCCGTAACGGCGTTGATGATGATGACCGCGATCCTGGTAGTGGGGCAACTGTACGCCTATCTGCCCCTTCTGCCGGCCATCGGTGAGGGCCTGTCGACGACGGCGCGGGTGTTGGGCTGGACCACGCCGGCCTTCGCCCTGTCCCAGGCCGTGGGCCTGCTCGTGGTCGGCTGGCTCAACCAGCGGGTGAGCGGCGGCAGGCTGTTCGCCGCGGGTATGAGCGCCCTCGCGGTGACCAGTGCGGTCACCGGGGCAGCGCTCGCCGCCGGCAGCGAGTACGGATTCCTGTTGGGGCGGGCGGCCCAGGGGTTGACCGCGGCGGCCTTCCCGCCATTCGCCATCGCCGCCATCGTCGAGAACAACGGCCCGCGTTTCCGTCCCACCGCCGTGGCGCTGTTCAGTGCCTCGCTGCTGATGGCGGCACCGCTGGGACAGCTCCTGGCGGCGGCCGTGAGCGACGCATGGGCGCCCCGCGGCGTGTTCTGGGCATCGTCCGCTGCGCTGGCCGGCGTTGCCGCATGCTTGTGGGCCTTCCGGCTTACCGATGCGTGGACGCCTCGGGATCTGTTCCGGATCCGCTCGGTGCTCGCCCTGCTCCACTGGCGCGCGCTGGGCCGGATCTACGGCGTCACCCTCGTGCTGCTGATGGGAGTGGTCTTCTATTACGCGGCCATCCAGGCCAGCGAGTCAGGGGTGGACCTGCAGCTGTTCCGGCTGCTGGGCGCGCCGGCGGTGCTGATGACGTTGGTCGCGGGCGTGATGCTCTACCGCTGGTCTTCACCCGCCGTTCAGACTCTGGGCTTTGTCGTTGCGGCCTGTGGAACGCTGGCAACCGGGCTGACGGGAACCGCATGGGGGCTTCAGGTGGGGCACTGGCTGGTGCTGGGTGGTGTCGCCATAGCCGTGCCGGCCGTCCTCAGCTTTCTGGGGGAGCAATCCCCGGCGCATCGCCAGCGCGGCATTGTCTTCTACACCTTCGTCCTGTTCGCCGGCGCGAGCCTGGGTACTCCCCTGGTGGGCGCAACCTCGGGTCAGCCGCTCGGCGGCAAGATGCTTCTGCTCGGCGGCGTCTATCTGCTGGCGGCCGGCGCCGCCGGCTCCTACAGGTATTGGCCCTCGCGTCTGACGGCGGATGGATGAACGCCCATGAACCACGTGCCCATGGTGGCGGAACAATTCGACGGCACCGAATGCTCCTTCGACCTGTTCGCCAGGCTGCTGCGCGAGCGCATCATCTTCGTCGACGGCATGATCGATGACGCCACGTCAGCGTAGTGTGTACGCAACTCCCGTTGCGGAAGATCGTGCGCACACTGGTCCAGAATCACTTCATGATACCCGGGGAGGCCAGGGCCTGGGGGCTCGTGGACGAGGTCCGCGGCGCCCGGAAGGCGGCGTAGCACCGTCGGATGTCACAATCGGGCACGTCCGTTCGTCTTCCTTGGTGAGCGACACCCCAAGGGAGGCAGGAAATGAAAGCACGACTGGATTTTTTCACCGCAGCGCCCGAGACCATGGAAGCCATGGTGGCGCTGGAGAACCACGTCCGGACCTGCGGCCTGGAGTACAGGCTGATTGAGCTGGTCAAGACGCGGGCCTCGCAGATCAACGGCTGCGCCTACTGCGTACACATGCATACGCGGGATGCGCGGGCCGCCGGCGAAGCGGAGGAGCGGCTGTATCTGCTCACGGCCTGGCGGGAATCCCCGCTGTACACCGACCGGGAGCGTGCGGCCCTGGCCTGGACGGAGTCGCTGACCCGGCTCGCCGATACGCACGCGCCGGACGAAGACTACGAGGCCGTGCGCAAGCACTTTGCCGACGCCGAGCTCGTTCAGCTGACGCTGCTCATCGGCGCGATCAATGTCTGGAATCGTCTCGCGGTCGGCTTCCGCAGCGTCCACCCCGTGGACGAGGATGGCCTGTGAATGTGTCGGACAGGATTGCCATGACGAACGACCCCGCGAAGGCGTTCGAGCCCCACCGGCGTCGCCTCTTCGGCCTGGCCTACCGAATGACGGGCTCGGTGGCCGAGGCCGAAGACGCCGTGCAGGACGCCTATCTGAAATGGCACGACACCGACCGGGAGGCGATCCGCGACACCCGCGCCTACCTGTCGACCGTGGTGACGCGGCTATGCCTCGACCGGCTGCGGGAGCGTCGGCGAAGCCGGGAATCCTATGTCGGTCCGTGGCTGCCGGAGCCGCTGCCGGGGGCAGCAGGCAACCAGGGTGAGACCGACGAGGAGCTGGCGGACGACGTCTCCTTCGCCCTCATGCTCGCCCTGGAGCGGCTGTCGCCGCTGGAGCGGGCGGCCTTCCTGCTGCACGACGTCTTCGAGCTCGATTTCCGGGAAGTGGCCTCGACCCTGGATCGCAGCGCTACAGCGTGTCGCCGGCTGGCGAGCCGGGCGCGGGTGCATGTGCAGGCCGGCCGGCCGCGATTCAGCGTGTCATCACAACACCGCGATCAGGTCGTCGACGCCTTCCTCGGTGCGGCACGCAGCGGCGACACCGAGACATTGCGCACGCTGCTCGCCGAAGACGTGGTCTTCCACAGCGACGGCGGCGGCCGGAAGGTGGCCGCACTCAAGCCCATCCCGGGTGCTGAACGCGTCGCGCGGCTCCTGTGGGCGATCGCCCGCCGCGCATCGTGGGCGGGGCCGCTGTGGTCCGAGCAGCTGGAGCTCAACGGGATGCCGGGGAGCCTCTCCGTCGAGCCCGACGGTACGCTGCAGAGCACGGCGCTGGCGATCGTCGACGGCCGCATCGAGGCGATCTACGTTGTCCGGAATCCGCACAAGCTTGCCCACCTGCTTCCGCGACTGCCCGAAGGAATACGCGCTTCCCTCGCGACCGGGGATACGCCCGATTGATACGGCCCGCGGACGTTCGTACCCCAATGCCCCTTTGATGGTGCCCGGTCTCGAGCCGCTTGGCGGCCCGGGCATGCAAGCACGTCCGCAACAGCCGGGCGAGACGGCCGCACGACTTCCGCCCGCTCGGCGCGCGAGCGGGCCGCGGATCGAGGCCTCGAGACGCCCCGGCCGGGAACGCATCGGTGGTCCAGGTCCAGCGCCTCGTCGAGAAGGGCGGGCCCCCGCTCCGGGCGGGATGACAATGGGCGTATCATCAACCCTGTTTCTGCTTTTCTGTAAACGTTTTCATCAATAATTACAGAAATTCTCTGCCTTGACAGCCTGTTTCCTTTCGACTAACCATTAATAAATGGAAACCTTTACATTCTTTTGCCCGGCAGCTGAGCGCCCATGAGCACAGCCTCCAAGCCAACGATCTCCGATGTCGCCGCGCACGCGGGCGTGTCCATCGCGACGGTGAGCCGCGTCGTGAACGGCGGGGAAGAGGCGAGCGTCGGCGTCGCGCTGGAAACGCGCCGCCGGGTACGCGAGGCGATCAATGATCTGGGCTACGTGCCCTCCCAGGCAGGGCGAACGCTGCGCCGTCAGACCTCGAATCTGGTCGCCCTGCTCATCCCGGACATCACGAATGCCTTCTATGCGGCCATCGCCCATTCCGTCGAGCTCGCCCTGCGCGACCTGGGCTACGCCATGACGTTGTGCAATACGGATGAGGACCCCGAGCTCCAGGACAAGTATCTCCAGGAGATGCAGGAGCATCAGGTCCACGCCGTGATCCTTCTGGGGGCGGTCGAGAGTGCCGGCCTGGAGAAGGCGGTGAAGGCGGGGGTGCGGATGGCGTTCCTCAATCGCCGCGCGCCCACGGAGACCAGGATGCCGTTCGTCGGCATCGACAACAGGGCAGCGGGTGCCGCTGTCGCACGGCACTTCCTGGCGCACCGCTACGACCCGATCGCCGTGATCCACGGCCCCCTTGGCTCCAGCGCCAGCCGGGAGCGCTATGAAGGCTTCGAACAGGCGCTGCGAGCCAACGGCGTTGAGCTCGCCGCGGACTGCATCGAGCACGGGGACCTCACCATTGACTCCGGCTATACGGCGGCCGAGCGCATGCTGCGCACGGGCCGGCGCCCGGCCGCGATCTTCTGCGGCAACGACCTGATGGCGTACGGCGCCTACCGGCGCTGCCGGGATCTCCAGATCCGGGTGCCCGACGACATCGCCCTGTTCGGGTTCGATGACAATCCCATGAACGACTGGCTGGCCGACTGGCTCAGCACAGTGCGGGTTCCCTATGACCGGTTCGGCTCGGCGACGGCCGGCGTCATCGGCCGGATGCTGAGCGCGGCCGATGAGGGGCCGCGGGAGACGCCGGAGGAGATCCTGCTTCCTTACCAGCTGGTGATTCGCGGCTCCAGCTGACTGGCCCATCAACAAGACCGAACGCGGGGGAGAAGCATGAAAATCGAGCAACTGGTCGACTGCCGAACCACCCTGGGCGAAGGCCCGCTGTGGGATACGCAGCAGGAGCGCATCTACTGGATCGACAGCTTCGGCAACAAGGTCTACCGGGCAACCGCCAGGGGCACCGAGATCGAGACCTGGGACGTACCCGACAAGATCGGTTCCATCGCGCTGAGAAAGGACGGCAACGGCGCCATCGTCGCCCTGCGGACGGGCCTGCATCTGCTCGACTTTGCCAGCGGACGGGTGGAGCCGCTGATGGATCCCGAGGCGGACATCGAGACCACGCGGCTCAATGACGGCAAAGTCGACCGGCGCGGCCGGTTCGTCGTCGGCTCGATGGACATGCAGGAAGAGGCGCCTAACGGCGCCCTGTACCGGCTCGATCCGGACTTCACCTGCCACCGCCTGACCGACGGCATCATGGTCTCCAACGGCCCGTGCTGGAGCCCGGACGGCACAACCTTCTACTTCACCGACACGTGGAGTGAAGACATCTGGGCGTACGACTACGACCTGGAGTCCGGCACCATCTCGAACCGCAGGACGCTGTGCTCGACCAAGGGCCAGGACGGGGTTCCGGACGGGTCGACGGTGGACGCCGAAGGGTTCATCTGGAACGCCCAGGTCTACGGCGGCTACATCGTCCGCTACGCCCCCGACGGAACCGTGGACCGCCGCATCGAGATGCCCGTGAAAAAGGTCACCAGCGTGATGTTCGGCGGTCCCGAGCTGGACATCCTCTACGTCACTTCCATGGCCAAGCCACCGCTCCCCCATCTCCCCGAGGACGGGCCGCTGGGGGGCAGCCTGTTCGCCATTCGCGATCTCGGCATTCGCGGCATTCCCGAGCCACGCTTCGCGGCGTGATTCGGCCCCGGGAGAAGAAGGGCGAAACGCCCGCCAATAAGTAAGACGTCACAGTCTTGGAGGAGAACCGACATGCGATCGACACCCCGTATCAACGAGGCATCCCGCCCGTGCGGCGCCGGTACACCCGGAAAGCTATTGCGTCGGGGCTGTGCCGCCGTCGCGACACTCGCCCTCGGCTTCGGCTTGGTTGCCGGGCCGGCCGCGGCTCAGGACGACGAGCCGTACAACATCTACCTGAGCATGAGCTACATCGGCAACGATTGGCAGGCCGAGGCCAAGAGCATGATCGAGGCCATGGCCAAGCACCCCGACTACGAAGACCGTGTCGATCTGAATATCCAGGTCTCCGGGCCCAATGCCCAGAAGCAGATTCAGCAGATCAACGGCATGGTGCAGGCGGGTGCGGACGCCATCGTCGTCTATCCGATCTCCCCGAACGCCCTGAACCGGGCCGTGCGCAATGCATGCAACCAGGACGTGGTCGTCATCGCCTATGACGCGGAGATCACCGAGCCGTGCGCCTACAACGTCACCATCGACCAGGAGGAAGCCGGGCGCGTGATCGCGGAGTGGCTGGCCGAGGAGCTGGGCGGCCAGGGCGACATCGCCATGATTACGGGTGTCCCCGGCACCTCGGTCGACACCAAGCGGACCGAGGCCGCCAAGGAAGTCTTCTCGCAGCACGAGGGGATCGACATCGTCGCCGAGGCGCCCGGCATGTGGTCGCAGGCGGAAGCGCGCCAGAAGCTCTCGCAGATCATGGCCAACCGGGACTGGGATGATCTCGACGGGCTGTGGATGCAGGTCGGCTGCTACACCGCGGCCAAGATGCAGATCGAGGACGGCGTTGCCGACGAAGACGTTATCCCGTGCGCCGGCGAGGCCTCCAACGGCCACCGCGTGCAGATGCTGCCCCCCGGAACCATCGAGGGCGTCGACGAGGCCTACCGCCCGATCGGCTATCGCAGCATCTCGTACGGCTCGCCCCCCTACTCGGGCGCGCTGGCGCTGAAGATGGCGGTCGCCGTTCTCGACGGCACGGAGGTTCCCCAGCGCGTCAATCTCCCGTTGCCCCTCGCCCGCACCGGAGAGATGGAGTTCTGCGAGGAAGGCACCTGGGAGGAGATGGCGAACGGCTGCAACGTCTTCGATCCGAACCTGGTCTCGCCCGGCTGGTTCGCCGACATCTACGGGCCCTGGACCCCGGAGGTCGGCTTCCAGGCGGCCCTCCTCGGTGAGCCGGAGGACGGCGGCCACGGCTCCTTCGAGGAGGAGTTCGACGCCGAGGCGGCAACCCAGTAGCCGCCGACCGTCCGATCAAGACACTTCGTCTTGACGACGGGGCAGGGGCGCTGCGCCCCTGCCCCCTGGGGGGACCTATGCACCAACATACCGACCCGGCGATCACCGTTCGCGACGTTACCAAGCGCTTCGGCGCGACCATTGCGCTCGACGGTGCGAGCTTCGCGATCCGGCGCGCCGAGGCACATGCACTGCTCGGCGAGAACGGGGCCGGCAAATCCACTGCCGTGAAGATTCTCAGCGGGTTGCTGCAGCCGGATTCCGGCGAGCTGAGCGTCTTCGGCGAGGAGGTTGCGCTCCAGAGCCCCCGTCACGCCCATCGCCTCGGAATCCAGACCGCGTATCAGGAGATGACCCTGATTCCCGACCTGACGGTCGCCCAGAACCTCCTGCTGCCGTACCAGCCCACGGTCGCCGGACAGATCCGGGGACGCCGGGGCCTGGCCCGAACGCGCCACCTTCTGGACGAGCTGGGCATCGGCGAGATCGACCCGCGCGCCGAGATCCGCGATCTCGATCTGCCGTCGCGGCAGAAGCTGGAGATCGCCAAGGCCCTCGGCCGCAACCCGTCCATCCTGTTGCTGGACGAGCCTACCTCGGCTCTGTCCGGGAGAGACGTGGACTGGCTGGGCTGGCTGATCCAGGACCTGTGCAGCAAGGGCGTGACCATCGTGTTCATATCCCACCGGCTGCCGGAGGTCCGTGCCTACTGCGACAGCCTGAGCATTCTGCGCAACGGCCAGCACGTCGGAACGCACGCCGTCGGCGATTTGAGCGACGACGAGATCGTCGAGCTGGTCGCGGGCCGCTCGATTACCCGGTCACAGGCCCGGAACAGGGGGCAGAGCGTCGCCGCGGATGCCCGTCCGCTGCTATCCGGCCGTCACCTCACCGCGGAGGGTCGTCTGCGCGACATCTCGCTCGATCTCTACCCCGGCGAGATCCTCGGGGTGAGCGGCCTGCAGGGCATGGGGCAGCTGGCGCTGTTCCAGGCGTTCTTCGGCATGACCCACCTGAGTGGCGGCGAGATCCGAGTCGACGGTGAGCGCATGACGCTGTCCTCACCGGCGGATGCCATCCGGTCGCGGATCGGGGTCAGCATGCTGCCGGAAGACCGCAAGACCGAAGGCGTCTTTCTCCACCTGCCGGGCCAGCAGAATGTCTCCCTTCCGGTGATCGAGCGATTCTCGCGATGGGGATGGATCGACAAGACCGCCGAGCGACGAGCGGTCGATCAAATGCTCGCGCAAGTGAACGTCCATCCCCGGGCGCTGTACAAGGCGGTTTCCTCGTTCAGCGGCGGCAATCAGCAAAAGATCGCGCTGGCCAAGTGGCTTCTCGCCCGAAGTCGCGTTCTCCTGATGTTCGATCCGACCCGCGGTGTTGACGTCGGCACGAAAGAAGAGATCTACGAGCTGATGCGCCAGTTCGCCGACAACGGCGGGGCGATTCTCTTCTATTCCACCGAGATACCGGAGCTGGTGACGTTGTGCGACCGAATTCTCGGGATCTACCGGGGCGAGATCATCGAGGAGCTCATGGGCGATGAAATCACCGAGGACCGGATTCTCCGTGCGGTGATCGGCCAGGAATCCCTTGTCGAAGAAAACAGGGTGGTCTCATGACTGTGAACACGGAAAGTGCGCTCACCGACCTCATCGCGGGTGCGAAAGCGTCGGCGTCGCGCGGCCGCCCGACCCTGGTCGCGATCGCCGCCTTCGTGGCCATCTTTACCTTCCTTGCGGTGATATCGGCCGGGCCCATCTCGTTCTATCAGGTCAGCTCCATCGCCAGTAGCGGCGTTCCCCTCGCCATGGCCGCCGTCGGCCAGACGCTGGTCATCCTCACGGGCGGGTTCGACCTGTCCGCCGGCGCGGTGATCTCGCTGGTCAACGTGATTCTTGCGAGCCAGATGCAGGACGGCGGCGCGTCGCAGCTCCTGTGGTGCGTTGTCGGGCTGGCTGTCGGGGCGGCTGCCGGCGCGGTCAACGGCTTTTTCGTCGGCTTCATGCGCCTGCCGGCGATCGTGGTGACCCTGGCGACGATGTTCATCATCCAGGGGATTACCCTGCTCATCATGCCGCAGCCCGGCGGGGGCGTCCCCTACAGCTTCTCCGGGCTTCTCACCGGCGACGCAATCCCCGGGCTGCTCCCCATGCCGGTGGTCATCGTGGTTGCAGCGCTGGCTCTGTGGGCCCTGGTTCGAAACTCCCGCTTCGGGACGTCCATCTATGCCGTCGGCAGTGATCCCGACGCCGCGCGCGCCAACGGGATCAGCAACGCCTGGACGAAATTCCGCGTCTACACCCTGGCCGGGGTCTTCTACGCGCTCGGCGGCATCTTCGTCACCGCGCAAACGGGCTCGGGAGACCCACTGATCGGCGAGCCGCTGTTGCTGCAGATCTTTGCCGCCGTCGTGCTGGGCGGCGCGCGCCTCGGCGGAGGGCGCGGCGGCTGCGTCGGTTCGGTATTCGGCGCCTATACCCTGATGATCGTCGTCAACATACTGCTCATCCTGAATATCTCGGCGTACTACAGCACGATCGTCGAGGGCGTCATTCTGATTCTTGCGGTTCTCGGCGCGTCGCTGAGCCGCCAGTCGGCGTTCGCCGGCTACCTGCGTCTCGGCGTGCGCAAGCTGGGCGCGCTCCGGGACGGCTCGCTGCCCCGGCGTGCCCGTGACGTCGTCGATGCGGGGCGGAATGACTTACCCCCGCCCCGCCCCGACGATGAGCTCAGCAGCAATCCGGTTCGAGCCTGGTTCCTGCGCCACCAGGACACGCTCCGCATCGTTGTTCCGGCGTACTGCGTCCTCCTGCTGGTCCTGATCGCCACCGAGATCGCGATCCCCGACCGCTCTCTCGGCATCGGGTACCTCGAATCCCTGCTCGTGCTGACGAGCTTTCTGGCCGTCCTGGGGCTGGGGCAAGGCGCCGTGATTCTCACCGGTGGCCTGGACCTGTCCGTGCCCTGGATTCTTACCCTGTCGGGCGTCCTGCTGACCGGCATCCTTGCCGGAGCGGACATCGCGCCCGTGTGGGCGATCCTGGCGGGCCTGCTCGCGGGTACCGTGCTGGGGCTCGTCAATGGCATCGGGGTCGTCCTTCTCGGCCTGTCGCCCATCGTGATGACGCTCGCCGTCAATGGCATCGCCCAGGGTCTCGCCCTGCTCTACACCAACGGCACGCCCAAGGGGTGGGCGCCGCCGGGCCTCCAGAGCTTCATGAACGGGGAGGTCCTCGGCCTCGCTCCCGTCGCCTGGGCGGTGCTCGGCTTCGTCGTGGTCGCCACGTTGCTCCTGGGGCGAACGACGTTCGGCCGCCGCATCTACGCCGTCGGCAACGGCGCAACCGTCGCGCGGCTGTCCGGCGTCAACGTCGGCGGGACGCTGCTGGCCGTCTATGCGCTCAGCGGCTTCTGCTCGGCGCTGGCAGGGGTCATGCTGACCGGCTTTAACGGCCAGGCCTTCAACGGCATGGGCGACGCCTATCTGCTCCCGTCCATCGCTGTCGTGGTTGTCGGCGGTTCCTTGATCACGGGCGGCCGCGGGCACTATATCGGCATCTTCGGCGGCGCCCTGGCGTTGACCGCTCTGGGGATCGCGCTGGCCGGGACCATGCTCCCGAATGCCGTGCGGGACATCATCTACGGGCTGGTGGTTCTCGGCGCCATCCTCGCACTACGGGAGAGGACATGAAGGTACTGCCCGCACCAGCACGATTCAGGGCCCGGGACCGGAGCCGCGGAACGCGTCCGACCCCGCCTGCAATGCCGAACGCTTCAACGCGACAGCGGAGGGAATAAGGATGAGCGAAGCATTTCTCAGCGGCGTACCGGAAGGCTTACGGGTGCTCGTGACCGCAGGCGCCGGCGGAATCGGGCGCGCCATCGCCGAGACCTTCGTGGCGCACGGTGCCCGGGTCCATGTCTGCGACGTGTCGCAGGAGGCACTGGATGACTGCCTCGCGGCCGGGACCATGACCGGGAGCCTCGCGGATGTCGGCAGCGAGTCCGACGTGGATCACTTGTTCGAGGAAGTGCAGAGGCATCTCGGCGGTCTCGATGTGCTGGTCAACAATGCCGGCCTGGCGGGGCCTACGGCCGAGGTGGAGGATATCGACGCCGAGGCGTGGTGCCGGACGGTCGATGTCAATCTCAGCGGCCACTTCTTCTGCACGCGCCGCGCCGCCCCCCTGCTCAAGCAAAACGGTGACGGGGCCATTATCAACATCGCCTCGGTTGCCGGACGGCTCGGGTACGCCTCGCGCTTGCCCTATGCGGCGACAAAATGGGGCATCGTGGGCGTGACCGCCAGCCTGGCCAAGGAGCTGGGGCCCTACGGCATCCGGGTGAACGCCATTCTTCCGGGGATCGTCGAGGGCCCGCGAATGCAGCGGGTCATCGCCGCACGCGCCGAGGCCAGCGGCGTGTCCTACGAGGCAATGGAGCAGCAGTATCTCAGCCGCATCTCCCTGCGGCGCATGGTCAGCCCCCAGGACGTCGCCGACATGGCGTTGTTCCTCTGCTCCCGACACGGTCGTAACGTCTCCGGCCAACCCATCAGCGTTTGCGGCAACGTCGAGACGCTGTAGCCGAGGTGATCATGCAACCGAACATCGCAGTCGTTGGCAGTGGCTTGATCGGTCGCGCGTGGGCGATCGTCTTCGCCCGGGCCGGATTTCCGGTGCGCTTGTACGACATCGATTCCGGGGCCCTTGATTACGCCCGGGATCGTATTGCCGAGGCCCTGGGGGATCTTGCCCGGTACGGCCTCATCGAGGACAGCGACGTCATTCTCGGGCGCATCCGTACGGTATCCGACCTTGCCGAAGCCCTGGACGACGTGGCGTACGTGCAGGAGTGCGCGCCGGAGACGGTCGACGCCAAGCGCAGTGTCTTCGCCGAGCTGGACCGCGCAGCGGCCGACGACGTCATTCTCGCGAGCTCATCCTCCGGGATCGTCGCGAGTGACTTCATCGGCCACCTGCAGCACCCGGAGCGCTGCCTCATTGCGCACCCGGTCAACCCGCCCTATCTGATTCCGCTGGTCGAGCTCTGCCCGGCACCGGTCACGGATCCGTCGGTCACGGAGCGCGCGCGCTCGCTACTGCTCGAGGCAGGCCAGGTACCGGTCATGGTCCGCGGCGAGCTGCGGGGCTTTATCCTGAACCGGATTCAGGGTGCCGTGCTCAACGAGTCGCTCCGGTTGTACGAAGACGGCTACGTAACAGTCGCCGACATCGATGACACGCTCCGCCACGGACTCGGGCTGCGGTGGTCGTTCATGGGGCCGTTCGAGACCATCGACCTGAACGCACCCGGAGGCCTGAAGGAATACGCCGATCGCTACGGCCCCCTCTACGAGGCGCTGTCTCACGAGCAGGCGGATCCCCGGCCGTGGTCGCGAGAGACGATCGAGCGGTTGCACGCGGAGCGTCGTTCGGCCCTGCCGGAGAAGGAACTGGAACAACGCCAGTCATGGCGCGACAAGCGCTTGATGGCCTTGATCGCGCACAAGACCGCGGCCGCCAAAGACAGCGGCAGCTAAGGAGTATTATCGCCATGGCATCACAGAGGAAAGTCATCATCACGTGCGCCGTCACGGGCGCCATTCACACGCCGTCTATGTCTCCCCATCTTCCGGCGGACCCCGGGGCGATCGGGGACGCGGCGATTGCCGCGGCGGAGGCAGGCGCGGCGATTCTCCATCTGCATGCGCGAGACCCGGAAACCGGGCGTCCGACGCAGGACCCGGACGTGTTCGGGCGGTTCCTGCCCCGGGTCAAGCGCTCCACGGACGCGGTCATCAACCTGACCACCGGCGGCAGTCCGCACATGAGCGTCGAGGAGCGCATGCGCCCGGCGGTGGAGCTGAAACCGGAAGTCGCGTCCCTGAACATGGGATCCATCAACTTCGGCCTGTTCCCGATGCTCGGGCGCTACGACGAGTTCAAGCACGAGTGGGAGCGCGAGCACCTGGAGAAAAGCCGCAACCTCGTTTTCAAGAATACCTTCGAAGACATCGAGAAGATCCTCACGACGTGCGCCGAGAACGATACCCGCTTCGAATGTGAGTGCTACGACATCGGCCATCTCTACAATCTGCACCACTTTGTCTCGCGCGGCCTGATCCGGCCCCCGCTGTTCGTCCAGAGCGTGTTCGGCATTCTCGGCGGTATCGGTCCGCATCCGGAGGATGTCCTGCACATGCGCCGCACCGCCGATCGCCTGCTGGGCCGGGACTACCAGTGGTCCGTCCTCGGGGCGGGAGGCAGCCAGATGCGCATTGCCGCCCAGGCCGCCGCCATGGGCGGCAACGTCCGGGTCGGTCTCGAGGACTCCCTCTGGATCGCACCGGGCCAGCTCGCCGAAAGCAGCGCCCAGCAGGTACGAAAGGTCCGGGAGATCCTGGAAGGTCTTTCACTGGAGATCGCGACCCCCGCGGAGGCGCGGGAGATGCTTCAGCTCAAGGGTGGTGATCAGGTAGCGTTCTGATTGTTCCCCGCGAGGCACGCCGTCCGGGTGTTGACTCCGTGGCCGACGACAGAGTTTAGAATGTGCCTGCCATTGCCCGATCGCGGGAGGACGCATCATGAGCTCGCATCCACACGCGCACCACCATGGCGGCTCGGGGCGAGCGGCAACCGCCGTGCACACCACGCTGCACTGCCTGCTGGGCTGCGCCATCGGCGAGTTCCTGGGACTGGCGATCGGCATCAGCATCGGCCTCGGCCTCTGGGCCACCATGGGGCTGGCAACCGCCCTGGCTCTTGTCATCGGCGTCAATCTGGCGGTGCTGCCGCTGATGCGCCGCCACGGACGCAGCTACCGCGAGGCTCTCGGCGTCGTCTGGCTCGGCGAGGTGGTCTCGATCCTGGTCATGGAGGTCGCCATGAACGCCACCGACTATGCGGTCGGCGGCGTGCAGGTCGGGTCCATGGCCCATCCGCTGTTCTGGATCGGCTTCGCCGTGGCACTGCCGGCAGGCTTCGTCGCCGCCTACCCGGTCAACTGGTGGCTCATCGGCCGTAACCTCAAGCACTGCCACTGAGGGCCCGGTCAGGCAACGACTGACCACCGGGCGCCCGGCGAAGCCCGTCGCCATCGGCGTGGCGACGATCCGCTTCGACGAGCGCGAGGGCGGCTGGCGCGCTGCGGGATGCACCCGTGGTCCGGCCCGGTGGCACGTTTTACCGGGCGGCTCCCGGAGTCATCCGGTCATCAGGCGGACGATGCAATACACTGAGGGGAGGAGACCCGGGAGCCGGCGCCTGATGAACACGTACACCAACGCGATCGAGCTGATCGGCGACACGCCCCTTGTCGAGGTCACCGCGCTCGACACCGGGCCATGCCGCCTGTTCCTGAAACTGGAGAACACGAACCCGACGGGCTCGATCAAGGACCGCATCGGGCTCTCCATGGTGGAGGCAGCGGAAGCCTCCGGAGCACTCGGTCCGGGCGGCACGCTCGTGGAGGGGACGGCCGGCAACACCGGGCTCGCCCTGGCGCTGGTTGCGCAGCAGAAAGGCTACCGGGTCGTCATCGTCATTCCCGACAAGATGAGCCGGGCGAAGATCTTCAATCTCAAGGCCATGGGTGCCGAGGTCATCATGACCCGCTCGGACGTCGGCAAGGGACACCCCGAGTACTACCAGGACATGGCCGAGCGCATCGCCGGCGAGCGTGACAATGCGGTCTACGTCAACCAGTTCGGCAACCCGGCCAACCCCCTCGCCCACGAGCGCGGTACCGGCCCGGAGATTCTGGAGCAGATGGCCGGCGACGTGCACGCCGTCATCTGCGGCGTCGGCTCAGGCGGTACCATGACCGGCCTGTCCCGTTTTTTCTCCAGGGCTTCCCCCGGCACGGAGATGGTTCTCGCGGATCCGGCAGGCTCCATCCTGGCGGACTACGTGAACACCGGCAAGGTTGGAGAAGTCACGGGCTCGTGGCTGATCGAGGGCATTGGCGAGGACTTCGTTCCGCCTGTCTCGGATCTCTCGGGGGTGACCCGGGCCATCAGCATCACCGATGCGGAGAGTTTCCGCACGGCCCGGGAGCTCCTGCACCGGGAAGGCATCCTGGGTGGCACCTCCACGGGCACCTGCCTCGCGGCGGCGCTGCGATACTGCCGGGCCCAGGCCACGCCCCGGAACGTGGTCACGTTCGTGTGCGATACCGGCAACAAGTACCTCTCGACGCTGTACAACGATCACTGGATGATCGACCAGGGATTCCTGGAGGGCGAGCACTACGGCGATCTCCGGGATCTCATCAAGCACCCGTACGCGGCGCACGACACCGTGGTCATCGGGCCGGACGAGCTTCTCATGAGCGCGTATGCGCGCATGAAGCTCTACGACGTATCGCAGTTGCCGGTGATCGAGAACGACAGCATCGTCGGCATCATCGACGAGTCCGACGTGCTCATGGCCGTCTACGGCAATGAGGACCATTTCCGTACGCCCGTGCGGGAGGTCATGAGCACCGAGCTGCAGAAGGTGGACGTGAACGCGGGCCTGGATGAGCTCGTGCAGGTCTTCAACGAGGATCACGTCGCCATTGTCACGGACGGCGACGCATTCCACGGGCTGGTCACCCGCATTGACCTGCTTCACTACCTGCGGCGGCGAGTGGACTGACAGTACTTCTGAGAAGGTTGGTAACGACGAGGCTGCTCATGAACGATCACGACAAGCAGCACCGGCTGGCCACACGCGTCATTCATGCCGGCCAGGCCCCGGACCCGTCCACCGGTGCCATCATGACGCCGATCTATGCGACGTCCACCTACGTACAGGACAGCCCCGGCCACCACCTGGGGTTCGACTACTCCCGCACCAGCAACCCCACCCGGCTCGCCTACGAGCGCTGCGTGGCGGACCTGGAGGGCGGCCACGCCGGCTTCGCCTTTGCCTCGGGCATGGCGGCCACGGCCGGCGTGCTGGAGCTGCTCGACCACGGCAGCCACGTCATCGCCATGGACGATCTGTACGGCGGCACCTATCGGCTGTTCGAGAACGTCCGGCGCCGCTCCGCAGGGCTGGAGTTCAGCTTCGTCGACCTCAGCCGGCCGGGGGCAGCCGCAGAGGCTCTCCAGGACAACACGCGCATGATCTGGGTGGAGTCACCCAGCAATCCGCTGCTCAAGCTTGTCGATCTGCAGGACATCGCCGCATTCGCCCGGGAGCACGGGTTGCTGAGCGTCATGGACAACACCTTTGCAACGCCCATGCTCCAGCAGCCGCTCGCCTGCGGCTTCGACATCGTTGTCCACTCGGCCACCAAGTACCTCGGGGGCCATTCCGATGTCGTCGGCGGCGTGGCAGTGGTCCGTGACGCCGCCGTCGCCGAGCAGCTCGGGTTCATCCAGAACGCCGCCGGCGGCATCGCGGGGCCGTTCGACAGCTTTCTCGCCATGCGCGGCGTGAAGACCCTGGCCCTGCGCATGCAACAGCACTGCAGCAACGCACGGGCCATCGCGCACTGGCTCGAGCAACGGTCCGACATCCGGCGCGTGCTCTACCCGGGCCTGCCCAGCCATCCGCAACATGCGCTCGCCGGCGAGCAGATGGCCGACTACGGCGGCATGATCACCATGGTCGTCGACGGCGGCGAGGAGCGGGCTCGCCGGGTTCTCGAGCGCTTTCAGGTGTTCGCCCTGGCCGAGAGTCTGGGCGGCGTCGAAAGCCTGATTGAACACCCCGGGATCATGACCCATGCCTCGATCCCCGCGGAAACCCGGCGTGATCTGGGCATCGAGGACGGCCTCATCCGGCTCTCGGTCGGTATCGAGGACCGTGACGACTTGCTCGCTGACCTCGAGCAGGCGCTGCGGCCCTGACCCCGGAAGAGCGGGACACCCAAACAAGGCGGCGGCTTCCTTTGCCAGGGAGACCCCCGGGGTCAAGCGCGCATGCGCTTGAAACGCTCGCCAATCCCCGCCCCGAATGATTCCGCGCTGGTTGCGATCCATTGCACATAACACCGATACGGACCCGCGTACGATTGCAGGCACGAGGCGTTGGACGGCTTCCACATCCGGATTGCCGCAGTTGATTTGGGACGACGTACGTGACGAGATCCGGGGATACATCGGGGCACCGGGGCTGGATGCCGCCCATCCGGATCGTGGGGCTGGTCGCCGGCCTGATCCTTGTCGCGGCGCTTGCGGCCGCATTCAGCGTTGTCGTGGTGCAGATGCAGTCGGCCGCGACCGCATACGCCGCCGGCAACAGCATCTGGTCGCGGGCACAGGTGCTGGTCATCGACGCCCTCGACCAGTACGCGCGGACGGGGGCTCGCTCCCAGTTGCAGCGTGCGCGCGTATGGCTCGACGTTCCCGTTGGTGACCTTGAGGCGCGCGAGGCCATGGAAGCCGCCGAGCTTGACTACGAGCAGGCGCAGCAGGGGCTGCTCCGCGGGCATAACCACCCCGACGATATTCCGCGGATGATCTGGTTCTTCCGGTACCTCTCCGACGCTCCCTATTTCCGGAGGGCCGTCGAGGCCTGGCGGCGTACTGATCCGTACATCCGCGAGCTCCAAGGGCTGGCTGGCCGCATCGAGGAGGAATGGCGCAACGGCGTCCCGCCGGCCGAGCGCCGCTACGAACTGCGGGAACGCCTGGCGGCGGTCAACAACCGGCTCGAGGTGCACAGCGAGGATTTCCGTCGTGCTACCGCGATGGCGGCACGCTGGATGACCGGCATCCTGTCCGTCGGCAGCGTGGTCTTTCTGCTGGCGCTGAGCCTGATCGCGTCGCTGCTGGGCTGGCGGCTGGTGCGTGCGATGAATGCGGCCGAGCGCAGTTTTCAGGCGATGTTCGAGCAGGCGCCGGTGGGCATGGCCCAGGTGGGCGAGCAAGGGCAGATTCTCGACGTCAACCCGGTCCTGCGCCGGATCCTGGGCTACGGAAGAGCGGCCTTGCTCGCCATGCGCTATCCCGACCTCGTTCACCCCGAGGACGAGCACCTCGGGTTGCCTCACCGGCGAGCGATGGTCGGCGGCTCCCTGCAGGGGTATACGGTGGAGAAGCGGCTCCTGCGCGGCGACGGCAGCTCGGTCTGGGGCAGGATCAGCGTCTCCCGCATGCGTGACGACAAGGCCTCGGATGCGCGCTACGTGCTGATCCTCGAGGATGTCTCGGAGTCGCGGCGCCTGTCCGCCGAGCTCAACTACCAGGCAACCCACGATGCGCTGACCGACCTGCTGAACCGTCGCGCATTCGAGCAGGAACTGACCGGGTTCCTGGCGCACGCGCGCTCGGCGCACGCATGCCACGCCCTGTGCTTCCTGGACCTGGATCAGTTCAAGATCGTCAACGACACGTCCGGCCACGTGGCCGGCGACGACCTGCTGTGTCAGGTCGCCAGCGTCCTGCAGCGCACGGTCCGGCAGGGCGACGTGCTCGCGCGCCTGGGCGGCGACGAGTTCGCCGTGATTCTCGCGAACTGCGACGCGGCTGATGCCCGCCACGTCGCCGAGAGCCTGCGCGCGGCCCTGGCGAACGCCGGTTTCCTGTGGGAGGAGTCCAGCTACAGCATCGCCTGCAGCATTGGTGTCGTCCCCATAACGCAGGACAGCGTGGACATCAGGAACCTCCTCCGGGCCGCCGATATTGCCTGCCACCTTTCCAAGGAGCACGGCCGCAACCGCGTCTACCTGCTGCGTGAGGACGACCAGGAGCTCGCCGATCAACACGGGGAGATGCAGTGGCTCGCCCGCATACGGGCCGCGCTGAACGAGCAGCGGATGACGCTGGGAGCGCAGCGTATCGTCCGCCCGGATCATCCGGAGCAACTGCGCTACGAGGTCCTGGTGCGCCTCCAGGACGAGAGCGGTGCCATGATTCCGCCGGGTGCCTTCCTGCCCGCGGCGGAGCGTTTCGGTGCGGCACACCAGATCGACCGCTGGGTCATCGAGACCGTCTGCGCCCAGCTGTCGGCGCATCCGGCCCACATGGCAGCCCTGGACGCCTGCCACATCAACCTCTCGGGCCGCTCGTTCGACCAGGACGATTTCGCCGATTTCGTGGTGGCGACACTGGACCGGTACGCCGTGCCGCCGCGAAAGATCTGCTTCGAGATCACGGAGACCGCGGCGATCCGGAACCTGGCGGACGTGACCCGGTTCATGGAACGTCTGGCGGAGCGGGGTTGCAGCTTTGCGCTGGACGATTTCGGCGCCGGCCTGTCTTCCTTCGGCTATCTCAGGCACCTTCCGGTGGATTGCCTCAAGATCGACGGCGTGTTTGTCCGCGACATGGCCACCGACGACACCGACCTGGCGATGGTCCGGGCCATCACTGACATCGGCCGGACACTGGACAAGACCATCGTCGCCGA
Organism: Aquisalimonas lutea; assembly: GCF_030409225.1. Lineage (GTDB taxonomy): Bacteria > Pseudomonadota > Gammaproteobacteria > Nitrococcales > Aquisalimonadaceae > Aquisalimonas > Aquisalimonas lutea. Next base: position 613,598 of record NZ_JAUFPK010000001.1, on the reverse strand, counting down.
GTATGTCGAGACGCAAAGGAGCCTGGAGCTGCTCCGGGAGATCGGGGTGGACTACGTGCAGGGATTCGCCATCCATCGCCCCTGCGCGTTCCAGGAGCTCCTCGCCAGCCACGGCGACATCGCCCGTCACTCGGCACGCAACGGCTCGTAGCGGCCTGCAGCCCGAGCTCGTCGGGTTTCGAGCACCCGTGCGCCCGGGACGCGACCGGTGTCGGTGACGACGCCCCCGGGTGCAGGCGGAACCAGCAGCAGAGGAGAGGTTCATGGCAACCTGGCAGTTTGACGCCGAGACCGCGGTTACGGCGCTGGCACCGGATCGCTGGCAAGCGCGCCTGAGCGCGGCGTGGAACATCGGCGACAACCCCAACGGCGGCTACATGGCCGTCCCGGCCCTGCGTGCCGCGCGCGAGGCGGCCGGCCTGCCGGACCCGGCATCGGTCACCATCCACTACCTCCGGCCGGGCGTCGCCGAGGACGACGCAGGCATCACGGCCGAGCTGGTCCGCCGTGGCCGGCGGGCGGCGAACGTCACCGCCGGCATGGAGCAGCAGGGCAAGGAACGCCTGCGGCTGACCGCCGTCATGGCGGATCTCGGCCGCCCCGGCCCGAGCGAGGTCGAGGCGCCGGCACTCGCTCTTCCGATGCCCGAACTCCCGGCCCCGGACGACTGCCCCGGGCGGACCGAGCTGAACCAGGGAATCGGGCTGGCCATCGCCTCGCGACTCGACATCCGGGTGGCCCGCACCGCGGCAGGCGACGGCGCCGGCAACGGGGCGGAGATCGCGGGCTGGGTGCGCCTGGCCGATGGCCGCCCGGTGGACACCGCCGCGCTGGTGCTGTTCGCCGACGCGTTCCCGCCCTCGATCTTCAGCCTCCTGGGGCCGGTCGGGTGGGTGCCCACGCTGGAGCTCACCGTGCACGTACGCCGGCACCCGGCGCCCGGGTGGATCGCCGGGCGTTTCCGCACCAGCGATATCGCCGACGGGCTGCTGGTGGAGGACGGCGAGCTGTGGGACGAGACCGGCGCCCTGGTGGCACGCTCCCGGCAGCTGGCGCTATTGCTCTAGTGTCCCGTCCCGGAACGCCGCCTCCCGCGCAACCAGGTACGGCGCCCCCCGATCGCCGTGGCGCGTGACCCGCACCCGGTCGCCGACGGCCACCGGCCCGGGAGCCAGGGCCATGAAGCGCAGCCCGGGCGCGGCCTCCGCCGCCACCAGCGCGATGGTGTACGGGGCCGGGCCGACGGCCGAGGGCTGGGCGGCCCGGTGCACGACGGTAACCGCCTCCACGCGGCCGACGCCGGTGATGTCCTCCGTGCTCGCGTCGTCGGCGCCGCACCGCGGGCAGAAGCCCCGCGGGGTGAGCCAGGCGTGAGCGCACGCGCGGCAGCGCTCGATGCGCGGCGGTGCACCCGCCGCGGCGGGATCGATGGACGGAATGGTCACGGCGCGCCCTCCAGAACCAGGCTGACATGGGACGACAGCACGCCGCCGTCGGCATGGACCAGGGCCAGGCCGGGGCCCCGGGGCGCGGGGACCGGCGAGCGCCCCGTGAGCTGACGGACCGTCTCCACCAGGTGCGACATGCCCCCGGCCACCCCCGCGTGGCCGTACGACAGCAGCCCCCCGTGGGGATTCAGCGGCAGCGAGCCGTCCAGGTCGAATCGTCCGGCGGCCGCGTCCGCCGGTGCGCGGCCGCGGTCACTGACGCCCAGCCCTTCGAGCAGCTCGGCCAGGGTGATGGTGAAGCTGTCGTACACGCCCAGCAGCTCCATGTCGTCGAGCCGTCGCCCGGCCTCGCTCAGGGCCCTGCCGGCCGCCTGGGTGGCGCCGGCGTGCACCGGCTCCGGGGCCATGGTCACGTGCTGGTGCGTATGCGCCTGACCGCCGCCGGTGATGCGCGCCGGCCGCGTGCCGGCGGGCATCCGGTCGGCACGCGCGACCACCACGGCCGCCGCACCGTCGGAAATGGGGCAGCAGTCGAGCTGCTTCAGCGGCGTGGCGATGGGCTTGGAGGCGAGGACGTCCGCGACCGTGACGGCCCCGGTGAGGTGCGCGCCCGGGTAGCGCGCCGCGTGCCGGCGCATCAGCACCGAGAACGCGGCCAGATCCGCCTCCGAGCAGCCGGTCTCCGCCAGGTAGCGGCTTGCCAGCAGCGCGTAGTAGGCCGGCACGGCCGCGCCGTTGGGCACCTCGTGGACGGGCTCGCCCACCTGGGCCAGGGTCTGGATGGTCTGGTCGCGGCTCTGCCCGCTCAGGCGGTTCTCGCCGGCGACCACCAGGATCCGCTGCGCGGCTCCGGCCTGGATCAGCCGCCGGGCCAGGTCCACCATGGCCAGCCCCGTGGCGCCGCCCACCTGCACGCCGTGGGCGTAGGCGGGCTGCAGGCCGAAGTACTCCGCGAACAGGGTCGCCGGCATCAGGTGCGGGTGGGTGGTCGAGTAGCCCGTGAGCAGGCCGTCCACATCCCCGCGCTCGAGGCCGGCTTCCGCCAGCGCGGCGCCCGCGGCCCGGCTCATCAGGTCGAGGGTGTCCGCGGGCTCCAGGCGGCCGAACGGGGTCAGCCCGGTTGCGGCGATGCAGGGCGTGTTCATGGTTGCCGGACAGCCGCGGTGAGCGCCGTCGCGCCGTCCGCCCGGCGCACCACGATGTGCATGGGCCCGTCCGCCGCTGCCGCCTCCTCCAGCGTCGCCGTGACGGTCTCGCCGACGGCGACGGGGGCCGTGAAGCGCACGGTCACGCGGCTGCCGTGCGCGCCCTGCGGCGGCCGCAGCGCCGCCAGCAGCTCCCATACCAGCGTCAGGGTCAGGGTACCGTGCACGATGGTATGGCCGAACGGCGACTCCGCCGCGAACGCCTCGTCGACATGGATGGGGTTGAAGTCGTCGGTGAGCTGCGCGTAGGCGAGGACGTCGTCGCGTCCCAGCGCGCGCCGCACCTCGGTGCCGGCGGTGTTGTCACTCGGCGGGGTCATGGTCTACCTCCTAACGGGCCCACAGCAGGGTCAGGCGTGCCTGCGTCAGGCAGCGCTGCCCCGACCACTGCTCGGTGTCCAGCTCCACCCAGCGCCGCCCCTTGCGCAGGGACGCATCGGCGCAGTGAACCGAGAGCCGCAGCTCGTCGTCGTGCAGCCGGTCGTCCAGGAACGTGATATCCAGCTCGGCGTGGACGTTGCCCGGCGGGCGCCGATCGACCACTTCGCCGTAGCCGCGCATGAGCAGGGCGACCAGCAGCCCCGGGGGCAGCCGTTCGCCTTCCGCGGGTGTGCCGATGCGTTCCCAGGTGGCCTTCAGCTGTGCCGTCACCGGCAGCCGCGTGGCGCCGATGAAGGCCCCCGGCTCGAAATCGGCGAACGTCCGGTAGGCGGAGGGTTCGTTCATGTGGCACCGTCCCGCCCGACGATCAGGGCGTCGAGGCCCACCACGCCCTGCCCACGCGGGAGCACGCGGAGCGGATTGATTTCGGCCGAGCTGAGATGTGCGGCGTTGTTGGCGACGAAGCGCGAGAAGGCCCCGATGGCCCGTGCCGAGGCGGCGATGTCCGCGGGCTCGCCGCCGCGGGCGCCGGCCAGCACCGGCCACGCCTGCAGCCGCCGCAGCAGTGCCTCCGCGCGCTCCTCGGTAACGGGGGCGATCTCGATGGCGACATCGTTGAAGATCTCCACGAAGATGCCCCCCAGCCCGCACACGACCACCGGGCCGAACACCGGATCCACGCGGCCGCCGAGGATCAGGTCCGTCCCCGGCGCCGCCATGGGCGCGACCAGGACGCCGTTGATCACGGCATCCCCGGCCTGGTCCCGGCACGCGTCCAGCACGTCCCGGGTCGCCGCACGCACCGCCTCGGCGTCCGGCAGGGCCAGGGCGATGCCGCCCGCGTCGGACTTGTGCAGGATGTCCGGGGACAGGATCTTGACGGCCACCGGATAGCCCAGCGCCTCGGCGGCCGCGACTGCCTCGTCGGGGGTCGTCGCCGTGCGGTGGTCGCTCATGGGCACGCCGGCGTCGCGCATCAGGGCGGCGGTCTGCGCTTCGTCCAGGCGGGCCAGGTCCTGCTGACCTCCCGGTTCCCGCGGGCTCTCCAGCACCGGTACCGGCTCGCGCAGGCGCTCGCCGATGCGCGCCGACGCCGCCAGGGCATCGACGGCGAAGGTCGGATCGTCGAACACTAGCATGCCGGCGGCATCGAAGTCCGCCTTGACCTCCGCGCCGGCGTTGACGGCGATGGCCACGGTGCGGTCGTCGAAGCCCTCGATCCCCTCGGCGATGGCCGTCTTGAGCCTGGGACCGATGCTGGGGTTGGCGGGCCAGCTCATGAAGAAGCTCACCACCGCGTCGTGGCCGCCGCGCTCCAGCATGACGCGCAGGGCATCGCCCACCAGGGACATGTCGTTCACCGCCTGGGCGGTGGTATCCACCGGATTGGTGGCGGCCCCGAACGGGATGCGCTCCGCCAGCCATGCGCGGGCATCCTCGGGCAGCGGGGTCAGCTCGAGGCCGTGGCCGGCCGCGGCATCGGCCATGAGCACGCCGGCGCCGCCGGACATGGTCAGGACCCCGAGCCGCCGGCCGGCAAGCGGCGGCCGGCGGCTCAGGGTATAGATCAGGTCGATGAACGCCTGGGTGTTGTGTACGCGCTCGGCGCCGCCGAAGCGCACGGCGGCATCGAACACGGCGTCGTCCCCGGCCACCGAGGCGGTGTGCGACTGCGCCGCCTGCTGGCCGATGCTGCTGCTGCCCACCTTGATGATCACCACCGGCTTGCCGGCGGCGCGGGCGGCCAGCAGGGCTTCGAGAAAGCGCCGGCCGTCCCTGACGCCTTCGGAGTAGCAGGCGATGACGCCGACCGCAGGGTCACCGGCGAGCTGATGGATGCAGTCGGCCACCGTGACGTCCGACTCGTTGCCGGTGGTGACGAAGTGGGAAAGGCCGATGCCGCGCTTGCTGGCAAGCATGGCCAGGTGGGCGCCGTAGGCGCCGGACTGCGAGACGATGGCCAGGTTGCCGCTGGCGGGCTCCACGTCCTCGAGAAAGGTGGTGAACGTCGGCGCCATGCGCGAGGTATTGCAGAACAGCCCCAGGGAGTTGGGGCCAAGCACGCGGACACCGGTGCGCGCGGCGATCTCCAGCAGCTCCTGCTGCAGGGCCTCGCCCGCCTCGCCGGTCTCGCCGAAGCCGGACGAGAACACCACGGCCACGCGCGCGCCCTTCGCCGCGGCGCGCTCCAGGGCCGCCGGCACCTGCGCCGCCGGGATCGCGAGCACGAACAGGTCGGCCTCCGCGGGCAGGCTGTCGATGTCGGGATAGGCCGTCAGCCCCTGCACGGTGTCGCGCGCCGGGTTGACGGGGTAGATCGCCCCCGGGAAGCCGAGGCGCTGGCAGTAGGCGACGGGCCGCCCGCCGATGCGCGACGGGTCGCCGGAGGCGCCCACCACCGCGATCGCCCTTGGGGAGAACAGTGAGGAGAGATCGGTTCTTGCGTCCATGGTCCGCTCGTCCTTTCAGGGTTGAGGTTACACCGGGTCCCAGCTGAAGACGTCGCCGGAGCGCTCCAGGTCGTGGAAGCTCGCCTTCAGCGCGGGCGCGGCGTGCTCGGCGATGGTCGCCGGCGTCCAGCCCTCCGCGCGGTGGACCGAGCGCACCGGCCGCGGCTGGCTGATCAGGAAGATCTCGTTGTTGCGCACGCAGAAGATCTGGGCGTTGACCTCGGCCGCAGCCTCACTGGCCAGGTACACGGCCAGGGGAGCGACCTTGTTGGGCGTCATCTCCTGGAGCTTGCGCACGCGCGCCTCCTCTTCCGGCGTGTTGGTGGGAATGGAGCTGATCATCCGGCTCCACGCGAACGGCGCGATGCAGTTGGAGCGCACGCCGAAGCGCTCCATGTCCAGCGCGATGGACTTGGACAGCGCCGTGAGGCCGAGCTTGGCCGCCGAGTAGTTCGCCTGTCCGTAGTTGCCGATCAGCCCGGACGTGGAGGTCATGTGCACGAACGACCCGGACTGCTGCTCCTTCATGTGGGGCGCGGCGGCGCGGCTGACGTAGTAGCTGCCGTAGAGGTGCACCTTGATGACGGCGTCCCACTCCGGCTCACTCATCTTGTGGAAGAAGCGGTCCCGCAGGATGCCGGCGTTGTTGACCACCGCGTCGATGCGGCCGAACCGGTCCATGGCGGTCTCCACCAGCCCGCGGGCACCGGCCGGCTCGGCGACGCTGTCGGTGTTGACGACGGCCTCGCCGCCGCCGGCGCGGATTTCTTCGACCACCTGCTGAGCCGGTCCCGCGTCCTCGCCCTCGCCGCTGAGGCTGGCGCCGATGTCGTTGACCACCACGCGGGCCCCGTGCTCGGCCATCATCAGTGCGATATCCCGCCCGATGCCGCCGCCGGCGCCGGTGACGACCACCGCCTTGCCCTCCATCATGCGTTGCTCACTCATGGGATTGTCCCCCTGGATAGCGATTCACGGTTGTTCGTGGGCGCCGGCGAGCAGCTGCCCCAGCGCGGGCAGGTCGCGCAGGCCCCAGGCGAGGGCGATCACCTGCCGGAGCTCCTCCGGGGTCGCGGCTCCGGTGAACGCGGCCAGGCGTTGCGCCTTGTCTTCCAGCTCGGGGCGAGTGAGCGTGTTGCCCGGGTCGCCCCTGGGCTCGTCGACTCGCTCGCTCAGCATCGCGCCGTCGGCCGTCGTGACGGTGACCTTGCCGATCCAGCGCTGCGGGTAGGCTTCGTCCACCTCCGGGTCCAGCACCATGGTGACCTTGCGCCGGAAGGCGTGGGTGGCCGGGGCGTCGTAGTGCTGCTCGAACTCCTGCACGCCGGCACGCCGGTGGATGGCGATCAGGGCGAGGGTCGCCCCCATGGAGAACTTCGCCTGGTGGACACTGCGCGGCTCCACCACCGGGCCCAGCACGTCCAGCGCGCCCTGGTGCACCCGGGCCGTGACCGCGGTGATCTCGTCGGGGCCCAGGCCATGGCGCTCGACGAGCTTCAGCAGCGCGTCCGCCGCCGGGTGCGTGTGCCGGCAGGAAGCGTGGAACTTGAACGAGGTCTCCGCCAGCGCCCAGCGCTCGCCGAGCCGGTCCACCAGCCGCGCCGGGTCGGCGTCGCGGGACATGCCCGCGGCCATGCCCTGCTCGCCGTCCAGGATGCGGCGAGCCCCGGTGAACCCGTCGGCGGCCAGGTACGCGGCGGTCAGCCCGTCCGCCGCGGCCTTCGCCGTGTGCAGCTGCTTGGAGTCGGCGCCGTCGCGCAGGAACTCCCACAGGCCGGCGGCCTGGGTGCCGGCCGACCCCATGGCATGGACCATCCGTTCCGGTGACAGATCCAGCAGCCGGCCCGCGGCCACCGCGGCGGCGAGGGTGCCGGCGGTGCCGGTGGTGTGAAAGACGGTGTAGTGCGAGCGCCCGAGGAACTCGCCGATGCGGATGCCGGTCTCGTAGCCCGCGACCGCCGCGGTGAGGAACGCGCGGCCGCTGGCACCGCGCGCCTGCGCCACGGCCAGGGCGACGGGGAAGACGACGGCGCCGGGGTGGAACACCGAGCCGTTGTGAACGTCGTCCTGCTCCGCCACGTGCGAGGCGGCAGCGTTGACCAGGGCGGCGAACAGCGGCGACGTGCCGCGGCGGTTGATCAGGATCTCGCTTGCGCCGCTGTCCGGGCCCATGCGCCGGGCGAAGGCGTCGATGGCCTCCACCGCGCGGGCGCCCTTGCCGGCCAGGGCCGACGCGGTCCAGTCCAGGAACAGCTCCTCGGTGCGGTCCAGCACCTCCGCCGGAATCGCATCGAAGCGCAGCTGCGCGGCGAACGCGGCAAGCCTGCCGCCCGGGTCCTCGGTGCTGGTGGAGATGTCGGTTGCGCTCATACGGCTCCGGCCTCCCTGAGGGCGGCGATGGTCGCCGTGTCGTAACCGATTTCCCCGAGGACGGCATCCGTGTGCTCGCCCAGGGCGGGCACGGCGCCCATGGCGGGGCTGAAGGCCCCGGGTGCGCCCGGGGGAAGCATCGCCGGGACGGAGCCGGCCGGGCTGTCGATCTGCGCCCAGCGGTCGCGGGCGGCGAGCTGTGGATGGGCCCAGACATCGGCGACGGTGTTCACCCGCGCGTTGGCGATCTGCGCCGTGTCCAGGCGCTCCACCACCTGCTCGGCGGTCAGCGTCGAGAAGACCTGCTCGATGACGCCCTTGAGCTCGTGGCGGGACCGCACGCGCGCGGAGTTGCCGGCAAAGCGCTCGTCATCGGCCAGCTCGGGGCGGGCGAGCACCCGCTCGCAGAAGGCCTGCCATTCGCGCTCGTTCTGCACGCCCAGCATGACGCTGCGGCCGTCGCCGGTGGCGAACGGCCCGTAGGGGTAGATGGTGGCGTGGGCCGCGCCGGTCCGGGGCGGCGGAGGCGCTCCGTCGAACGCGTAGTACAGCGCGAAGCCCATCCACTCGGTCATGGCATCGAGCAGCGACACCTCGATGTGGCAACCCTCGCCGCTGCGCTGGCGCTGGATGAGCGCAGCGAGCACGTTGCTGTAGGCATACATGCCGGCGGCGATGTCGGCGATGGAGCAGCCGGCCTTGGCCGGCTCGTCCTCGCTGCCGGTAATGGAGAGAAAGCCGGATTCGCTCTGCACCAGCAGGTCGTAGGCCTTCTTGTCGCGGTAGGGCCCGTCGGCGCCGTAGCCGGAGATGTCGCAGACGATCTTGGCGGCATCACGCCCGCGCAGGGTTTCGTACGACAGGCCGAGCCGGGCGGCCGCGCCCGGTGCCAGGTTCTGGACGACGATGTCGGCGCGCTCGACGAGCTGCTCCAGCACGCGCGCCCCGTCGGCGTGCTTGACGTCCAGGGTGACGCTCTCCTTGGAGCGGTTGGTCCACACGAAGTGAGAGGCAAGTCCCCGCACCCGCTCATCGTAGTGGCGCGCGAAATCCCCGGTGCCGGGGCGCTCGATCTTGATCACCCGGGCGCCGAGATCCGCGAGCTGACGCGTGCAGAACGGCGCCGCGATGGCGTGCTCCAGGGTGACGACGGTAATACCGTCCAGTGGGCGAACCGGCATGAACACGACCTCTCAGAATGAACGTGGCAGTCCCAGCACGTGCTCGGCCACGTAGGACAGGACCAGGTTGGTGGACACGGGCGCCACCTGGTAAAGGCGCGTCTCGCGGAACTTGCGCTCGACGTCGTACTCGTGCGCGAAGCCGAAGCCGCCGTGGTACTGCAGGCAGACATTGGCGGCCTCCCACGACGTATCCGCCGCCAGGAGCTTGGCCATGTTGGCCTCGGCGCCGCAGTGCTCGTTGCGGTCGTAGAGCTCGCAGGCGCGGAAGCGCATGAGGTTCGCCGCCTCGGTGTTGACGTAGCTGCGCGCGATGGGGAACTGGACCCCCTGGTTCTGCGCGATGGGCCGGTCGAATACTGTGCGCTCGCTGGTGTAGTCGACCACCTTGTTCAGGAACCACCAGGCATCGCCGATGCACTCGGCGGCGATCAGCGTGCGCTCGGCGTTCAGGCCGTCGAGGATGTACTTGAATCCCCGGCCCTCCTCGCCGATCAGGTTGTCCTCGGGGATCTCCAGGTCGTCGAAGAACAGCTCGTTGGTCTCGTGGTTGACCATGTTACGGATCGGCTGCGCGCTGAGGCCGTTGCCCATCGCCTCGTGCAGGTCGACCAGGAATACCGACATGCCGTCCGAGCGGCGCTGGACGTCGGCCAGGGGCGTGGTGCGTGCGAGCAGGATCATCATGTCCGAGTGCTGGACCCGCGAGATCCATACCTTCTGGCCGTTGATCACGTAGCGGTCGCCCTTCCTGACGGCGGTGGTCCTCAGCTTCGTGGTGTCGGTGCCGGTGGTGGGCTCGGTGACCGCCATGGACTGCAGCCGCAGCTCGCCGCTGGCGATGCGCGGCAGGTACGCCTGCTTCTGCGCCTCGGAGCCGTGGCGCAGCAGCGTGCCCATGTTGTACATCTGCCCGTGGCAGGCGCCCGCGTTGCCGCCGTTGCGGTTGACTTCCTCCATGATCACCGAGGCCTCCGTCAGCCCCAGACCGGAGCCGCCGTACTCCTGCGGAATCATGGCCGCCAGCCAGCCGGCCTCCGTGAGGCTGTCGATGAACGCCTCGGGGTAGGTGCCCTCGGCATCGATCCCGCGGAAGTAGGCGTCCGGGTAGTGCTTGCAGAGATCCCGGAGCGCATCGCGCAGTTCCTGGTACTGATCCGGTTTCGGGTGCATGGCTGCAATCCGTTGGGCGGCGGCGCGGCGGCCGTCGCCGGTGAATGATCGGGCCCTCAGCCGGCCAGCTCGGCGCTGGCCTGCATGGTCATGACGCCATGGGGGCCGACGCTCCAGAGCTCGGCCCGGCGGCCGTCGTCCGCCAGGCGCCCCTGCGCGCGGAACGGCGCGCCGTGGAACAGCGGCTGCAGCGCCCGCATGGACAGGCCCGTGATGGTCCGCTGCGGGTGCGCCGCCGCCAGCGCTTCCACGAGCAGCGTCAGCGTCAGCGGGCCGTGGACCACGAGCCCGGGGTAGCCCTCCACGTCGGTGGCGTAGGGCTGGTCGTAGTGGATCCGGTGGCTGTTGAATGTGAGCGCGGAGTAGCGGAACAGGAGCACCGGGTCGGGGGTGACGGTGCGCGACCACCCGGGTTCCCCCGGCGGTGCCGGCTTGCCGCCGTTCGCGGACGGCGGCGTCGCCTCGCGATAGACGATGTCCTGCTCCTCCGTGATGGCCGGGCCGTCCTCGCCCGCGACCGTGTGGGTTACCGAGACGATCACCAGCGACCCGCTGCGGCCCTGCTTGGCGGCGATATCGGCGATGCGCGACGTGCGCCGTGCCCGCTCGCCCAGCCGCAGGGGGCGGTGGAACCACAGGCGGCTGCCGGCCCACATGCGGCGCGGCAGATCCACCGGCGGCAGAAAGCCCCCGCGCTCCGCGTGCCCGTCCGGGCCGAGGGCATGGGTCGCCGGTGTCGCCAGGAAATAGGCCCAGTGCCACAGCGGCGGCAGGGCATCACCGGGGGTGTCCGGCGCGGTGTCCCGGTCCAGCGTCGCCGCGAGCGCCCGGGCCGGAGCGGCCGTGATGTGATCGTCCACGGTTTCCGTGGTGCCGATCCAGTGCTGGAGTTCCTCGTCGACCATGCTGCTGCCCGTGCCGTAGTGCGGTGAACCCAGAATGGGTCCGGGGGCCGTAGGGTGGCAATTCGGAATTGGCGAAGTGAGGGTTCGGTCGTGCTGAAGTATGATGAGGTCTGCCTCATCGCAAACCGCGGTCCGCCATGCAACGTCTGTTCTTCGATTTCGTCGATCTCCGGCTGTTCGTGAACATCGCCGAGACCCGCAGCCTCACGCGCGGCGCCGAGCGTTCGTTCACCTCGCTGGCCGCGGCCAGCATGCGCATCAAGAACCTGGAGGACGCCCTCGAGACCAAGCTGCTGCACCGGGCCAGCCACGGCGTCACGCTGACCCCGGCGGGCGAGGCCATGCTGCACCACGCGCTGATCATCCTGCAGCAGGCCGAGCGCCTGCGCGGGGATCTGCTGGAGTACGCCACGGGGGTCAAGGGCTGCATCCGCATGCTGGCGAACACCACGGCGATGACCGAGTTCCTGCCGGCGGCCCTGGGCGAGTTCCTGTCATCGCACCCGCAGGTGGACGTGGCCCTGGAGGAGCGCATGAGCCACGACATCGTGCGGGCCGTGGCCGAGGGCAGTGCCGATATCGGCATTGTTGCCGGCAATGTGCCCACCGGCGGGCTGGAGGTCCGGTCGTACCAGACGGACCGGCTGGTGCTGGCGACGCCCCTGGGGCACCCGCTGGCCGACCGCGAGGTACTGCCGATCCAGGATGCGCTGGACTACGACTTCGTGTCGCTGCATTCGGGCAGCGCCATCTACGCCTTCATGCTCCAGGTGGCCAGCGACCTGGGCGTGCGCCTGCCCGTCCGCGTGCAGGTGTCGAGCTTCGACGCCCTTTGCCGCATGGTTGCCGCCGGAGCGGGTATCGGCGTGCTGCAGGCCAGCTCCGCTCACCGCCTGGCACGCACCACCGACATCCATGTCATCGAGCTCAGCGATGCCTGGGCCGAGCGGCGGCTGAAGATCTGCGCCCAGGACATGGACGCCCTGCCCTCGTTCGCGAGAGAGCTGGTGGATTACCTGGTCGCCACGGTGCCGCAATCGTAGGACCGGCGGGCGCTCCGGGCGCGTGGCGTTCACCCGTTGTCGAAGCGGGCCCGCACGCGCTCGATGAAGAGGTCGCGGGCGGTGCCGGCCCGCCCGGATGCCCAGATGCACCGGGACTCGTGGCGCAGGCCGTCGTCGGCCAGCGGCAGGAAGGCGACGGCGCCGAAATCGGAGTGGGTCAGGGCGCGGGGTACCAGCGCCACGCCCATGCCGTGGGCGATCAGCGCCACGATGGTCAGCCAGTGCGAGACCTCGTGGCGGATGGTGGGCTCGACTTCGGCGACGCGGAACTGTGCGACGATACGGTCGTAGTAGTGCGGTGCCAGCGCCCGATTGAACAGCACCAGCGGCTCGCCGACGAGGTCCCGCAGGTGGACCCTGGCGCGGCGGGCCAGCGGGTGATGCACCGGCACGCAGCAGACGAACGCCTCGTCGGCGATGGTCAGTGACGCCACCGTCTCGGGCAGAGGGATGGCGTGGATGAAGCCCACATCGATGCGATCCGCGGCCAGCCCCTCCACCTGGGACGCCGAGTTCTGCTCCAGCAGCCGGAGCGTGATGCCCGGGTGCTGCCGCTGCACGTCCGACAGCACGTCGGGCAGGCCGCGGAAGATCATCGTCGGCGTAAAGCCGATGCGCAGCAGGCCGGAGGGGCTTTCACTGACGCGGCGGACGATATCGCGGGTGTCCTCCAGCTGCTGCAACAGCTGGCGCGCCTGCTGCTGAAAGGCGCTGCCCGCCGGGGTCAGGCGGACGTACGTGCTGGTGCGCTCCAGCAACCGGGCGCCGAGCGCATCCTCGATCTGCTGGAGGCTGGCGCTGAGCGGCGGCTGCGAGAGGTGCAGGCGCCGCGCCGCCCTGCCGAAATGCAGCTCCTCGGACAGGACCAGGAAATACCGCAGCTGCCGGAATGTCAGTGCCATGGATGGCTCCGTCTGGCCCGGGCTCCGCCCGGCGATACCCATTTCCCTATCGTTGCATAGCGAAGCCGTATTGGGCAGTCACGGCCACCCTTGCCTAGGCTTGAAGGAGTCGCCGCACAACCGGGAGGCCGTTTCATGGAGCCGCACATCCACCGCAACATCCCCGACAGCCACGGCATGAACGCCTATGCGGCGGATCCGGAGTTCGCGCGCCTGCTGCGGGTCTACGCCGCGCCGGAGGTGCTCGCGGAGGTCGAGCCGCAGTTCACGCGCCTGGGCGGGCTGGTCGGGGCCGAGCTGGAGGATCTCGCCCTGGCGGCGGACAAGAACCCGCCGGCCCTGCAGCTGCGCAGCCGCAACGCGGCGGATCTGCAGCGCATCGACAAGCACCCCGCCTACCAGCGGCTGGAGGGATATGCCTTCTGCGAGTTCGGCCTGGCGGCGATGTCGCATCGCGCCGGTGTCTTCGGCAGCGCCGCGCCGCTGCCGCCCATCGTCAAGTACGGGCTGACCTACCTGTTCGTGCAGGCGGAGTTCGGGCTGTGCTGCCCCCTCAGCATGACCGATGCCCTCACCCGCACGCTGCGCAAGTTCGGCTCCGAGGACCTCGTCGCGCGCTATGTGGACGCCCTGACCAGCCAGGACGCGGAGACCCTGTTCCAGGGAGCGATGTTCATGACGGAGCAGGACGCCGGCTCCGACGTCGGCGCCATCGGCACCACCGCGCACCGGGAGGACGGGGTGTGGCGGCTGTACGGCGACAAGTGGTTCTGTTCCAATGCCGATGCCGATCTCGCCATGGTCCTGGCGCGGCCGGCGGGCGGTGACGGCGGCACCGGGGGGCTGACGCTGTTCCTGCTGCCGCGGCGCCTGGCCGACGGCAGCCTGAATCACTACCGCATCGTGCGCCTCAAGGACAAGCTCGGGACGCGCTCCATGGCGAGCGGGGAGATCGTCCTCGAGGGCGCCGAGGCCTACGTCGTGGGCGAGGAGGGCCGCGGCTTCAAGCACATGACCGACATGATCAACATGTCGCGCCTGTCCAACGGCGTGCGCTCCTCGGGACTGATGCGGCGCGCCGTCAACGAGGGGCTGTTCATCGCGCGCCATCGCCGGGCGTTCGGGCGCAGGCTGATCGAGCTGCCGCTGATGCAGCGGCAGCTGGCGAAAATGATGGTGAGCGCCGAGCAGGGCCGCACCATGGCCTTCCATACCGCCATGTGCCTGGAGCGGGCGGACGTCGGGGACGACGAGGCCGCCCGTCTGCTCCGCATCCTGACGCCGCTGATCAAGTTCCGCTCGACCCGGGATGCCCGCAAGGTCGCCGGCGACGGCATGGAAATCCGCGGCGGATGCGGCTATATCGAGGAGTGGTCCGATGCGCGCGTGCTGCGCGACGCACACCTCGGGTCCATCTGGGAGGGCACCAGCAACATCGTGGCGCTGGACGTATTCCGCGCCATACGCCGGGAGGGCACGCTGCCCGTGCTCCACGGCTACCTGGCCGCGCGCCTGGACGAGGCGGACCTGCCGGAGGCCGTGCACGAGGCCATGCGCACCACCCTCGACAAGGGCGTGGCCCGTGCCGAGCAAGTGGCCGCCGACGAGGGCGCGGAGCCGGACGTCCGCGCCGTGGCCACGGGCCTCTACAACGTGACGGCGGCCGTGCTGATGGCCTGGGAGGCGTCACGGGTGGAGGGCGACTGGCGGCGGCTGGCCCTGGCGCAGCTGGTGATGACCCACAAGCTGCTTCCCCGGGACCCCTGGGCGTCGGCCCCGGAGGATCCGGACGCCCTGCGGGCGCTACTGGATGAGACGCCGATGGCCCGGGACCAGGCGCTGCAGCTGGGCGCGGCCGGTGCCGACAGGCAGGGTGAGCCGAAACCGGCCTGAGCCGGTTGCGGAGTGGGGCAAGGGGCCGCCTTTAGTTCCGCTGAAGGGGTGCTTCGGCAAACGCGAATTGTCCCGTATGGCCATGCTGCGCATGGTGGCAATTGCAGAGTGACGAACGATAAAACAATGGAGGAGAAGCATGATGATGCATTCAATCAATCGTCTCGGCCGCCGGCTGGCGGTGGCGACCGCCGGCGCGGGCGTTGCGCTGGCGGGTGCCGCGGGCGCCCAGGATCTGCCCGATACCATGACCTGGACGTCCTACGACGTGGGCTCCGCCGGCTATGCCGAGGCATCCGCCATGGCGGACGCCCTGGGCCGGGAATACGGTACCCGCATCCGCATCCAGCCGTCGGGCTCGTCCATCGGGCGGCTGCAGCCGGTGGTGCAGCAGCGCGCCCAGTACGGTTTCCTGGCCACCGAGACCTGGTTCGCCACGGAAGGGGTTGAGGATTTCGCCGCGCGCCAGTGGGGGCCGCAGGACCTGCGCGTGCTCGCGGGCCGGCCGGCGGCGTTCGGCATGCCCACGGCGGCGGATGCCGGCATCGACGAGATCGCCGACGTCGAGGGCAAGCGCGTCGCCTTCGTGGCCGGCAATCCGTCGGTGAACGTCAAGTGCGAGGCCATCCTGAGCTTCGCCGGCCTGACCAAGGACGACGTCGAGGTGCGGGAGTTCCCGACCTACGGCGGCGCCATGAGCTCGCTGGCCGCCGGTGATGCGGATGCCACCTGCACCACCACCACCCCCAGCCAGCTCTACGAGCTGGCGGAGTCCCCGCGCGGCATCCACTGGGTGGAGCTGCCCAGCGACAACGAGCAGGGCTGGGAGCGTCTGCGCGAGGTGGCGCCGTTCTTCGCACCCTACGAGGAGACCAAGGGGGCGGGCATCTCGGAGGACAATCCGGTGCAGATCATGGCGTACCGGTATCCGATGATCGTCGCCCGCGCCGACACCAGCGCCGACGAGGTCTACAGTCTGGTCAAGGCGCTGGACGAGACCTACGACATGTACAAGGACGCCACCGCTGTCATGTCCCAGTGGGATCTCGACGAGTCGGGGGTGCCGCCGGCCGATGCCCCCTTCCACGAAGGGGCCATCCGCTACCTGCGGGAGCAGGGCATCTGGACGGAGGAGCACGACGAGTGGAATGAGACCCGTCTGGAGCGCCTGCGGGCCCTGCAGGATGCATGGCAGACCACCATGGACGAGGCGGCCGGGAAATCGGAAGACGAGTTCAACGCGCTCTGGGAGGAGCACCGGCAGAGGGCGCTGGACTCCCTCTGATCGTCCGCCCTGACGTATGGTAGGGGAGGCGCGCCGCGGGCGCGCCTCCCTTTCCCGCTACCGCTTTCGGCGAACCGGAGCGAGGCTCCCGTCATGTCTGTCTCTTCCTCCACGGATGCGGCGCCGTCGGGCGATCAGCCGCCGAGCGGCTCGTCCGGGCGCATGCACGGCGTAACGTACTGGGTCGTGCTGGCGGCCGGGGCCATCGGGCTGCTGATGGCCGTGAACCAGACTTTCTACCTGAAGCTGCTCGGCTTCAGCCCGCTGGGCAACTCGTTTCTCTATTATCTCATCGGCCTGTTCCTGGGGGCCGCGTATCTGTGCTTCCCGGCGCACCCCGGCGCCGCATGGCGCACGCCCTGGTACGACTGGCTCCTGGCCGGCACGGCGCTGGCGTGCGCCGTCTATCTCGGCCTGCACGGCCTGCAGATCATCGAGGAAGGCTGGGATTTCACGGCGCCGCTGGAGGCCACCGTGGCCGCCGGCGTGCTGCTTGCACTGATCATCGAGGGGGTGCGCCGCTGCGGCGGCCTGCCGCTGCTGGGCGTGGTGCTCGTGTTCGGCAGCTACCCGCTGTATGCCGATTACATGCCCGGATTCCTCTGGGGCACGCAGTACAGCTTCGGCGAGACCATCCGCGCCCATGTCATGGGCGTGGAGAGCGTCATCGGCATCCCCATGCGCGTGGTGGCCAATCTGGTCATCGGCTTCGTGGTCTTCGGAGCGGCGCTGACCGTCACCGGGGGCGGCGCCTTCTTCATGCGCCTGGCGGCCGCGCTGATGGGCGGCACCCGCGGCGGGCCGGCCAAGGTGGCGGTGGTCTCCAGCGGGCTGATGGGCAGCCTCTCGGGCAGCGTCATCTCCAACATTCTCACCACCGGCCCCATTACCATCCCTGCCATGAAGCGCTCGGGGTATGCGCCCCATTACGCGGCCTCCATCGAGGCCTGCGCGTCCACCGGCGGGACGCTGATGCCGCCCGTCATGGGCGCCGTGGCCTTCATCATGGCGTCGTTCCTCGGGGTGCCGTACGCGGAGGTGATGATCGCGGCGTTCCTGCCGGCGCTGCTGTTCTATGTCGCCCTGCTGTTCCAGGTCGACAGCTATGCCGCCCGCAAGGGGCTGCGCGGTATGAGCCAGGAGGATATCCCGCGCCTGTGGCAGGTGCTCAAGGAGGGCTGGCCCTACCTGCTGAGCCTGGTAATGCTCATCTACATGCTGCTGTTCATGCGGCTCGAGGCCCGGGCGCCCTACTATGCGACCCTGGTGCTGCTGGTGGTATCGCTGTTCCGCTCGCAGTACCGGCTGAACGTCTCCCGCGCCCTGGGCCTGCTGCAGGAGCTGAGCACCAGCGTCGCGAATCTCGTCGCCATCCTGGCGGGCATCGGGCTGGTGGTCGGGGGGCTGTCCTACACCGGGGTGGCCGGGGCGTTCTCCCGGGAGCTGCTGCTCTATGCCGGCGGCAGCATCCCGCTGATGCTGGCGGCCGGCGCCGTGACGAGCTTCATTCTCGGCATGGGCATGACGGTCAGCGCCTGCTACATCTTCCTGTCCATTCTCCTGGCGCCGGCGCTGACGTCCGCCGGGCTGAATCCCCTGGCCAGCCACCTGTTCATCCTGTACTGGGGCATGATGTCGTATATCACCCCGCCGGTGGCGCTGGCGGCGATCACCGCGGCCGGGGTGGCGGGAGCCGACTCGTGGCGTACCGGCATGTACGCCATGAGACTGGGCAGCGTGCTGTTCGTGCTGCCGTTCCTGTTCGTGCTGAACCCGTCGCTGATCCTGCAGGGGCCGTTGCTGGGCATCGCCGTCTCGGCCGTGACCGCCATCGCTGCCATGTGGCTGCTGGCGTCGGCCCTGGAGTCGCACCTGTACCGGGTGGGCATCATCGGCTGGCCGATCCGCGTGGTGCTGCTCGTGGCCACGGCGACCCTGATCTACCCCGAGGGCCGGACCGATCTGCTCGGGGCCGGGCTGGTTGCTGCCGTCTACGCCGCGGCGTGGTTCTTCCCGTCCCTGCGGCGGCCGGTGGCCGCAGTAGGGACGGCGCCCTCGGCGCCGCCCGAGGGCGGCAGCAGGGATTGATGAGGTCGCGTCATTACGGTGAGGTGCTGCCGCCGCTGTCCGCCGGTGTGCCTGTCCGGGTCAGGGCCGTGAGGCCCCGGCCCGGCGAACGGCCCTAGTCGAACTCCACGGCCGCACCGGCGCGGTCTTCCCACTGCGCCAGCTCGCCCTCGATCTCGCCGAGCTTCTCCCGCATCCTGCGGTAGGGGAAGCTGCCCAGCGGCAGGCGCAGGGGCGGCTGCTCGGCCTGCGCCGCCGCCATGATTACCCGCGCGGCCCGCGCCGGGTCCCCGGCCTGGCGCCCGTTGCGCTCCCGCACGGCCTGGCGGCTGGCACCACTGGTGTCGGCATAGTCGTCGATGGCGGTGTCCGCGAGCTGCAGGGAGCGCCCGGCCCAGTCCGTGCGGAACGGGCCGGGCTCCACCAGGGTGACGGCGATGCCCAGCGGCCGCAGCTCCTGGGCCAGGGATTCGGAGACGGCTTCCAGCGCCGCCTTGGTGGCGGCGTAGAAGCCGTAGCCCGGACGCGGCGCCATGGCGGCGATGGACGAGATATTGATGATGCGGCCCCGGCGCTGCCGCCGGAACAGCGGCAGCAGCGCCCGGGTCAGCTCCACCGTGGCGAAGAAGTTGGTCTCGAACAGCGGGCGGTACTCGGCCGGATCCGTCTCCTCGACGGCGCCTACCAGCCCGTAGCCGGCGTTGTTCACCAGGACATCCAGGCCGTCGTAGGCCGATGCGGCCCGCCGGGCTGCCTCCGCGACCTGGTCCGGTCGATTCAGATCCAGGGCCAGCGCGACCGCGCGGTCGCCGTAGCGCTCCACCAGCGGGTCCAGGCTGCGCGGGTCGCGGGCGGTGATGACCGCCCGGCCGCCGTTGTCGAGAACCGCCTCGGCGAGGGCGCGACCCAGCCCCGTGGAGCAGCCCGTTATGAACCATCGTTGTCCCGTGCTCATTGCATTGTCTCCCGTTGCCGTCGGTGTCAGCCGAACAGATAGGTTATGCCCGCCCCCAGGCCGCCGCCTGCGAGCAGCCCCGTGACGGAGAGCCCCCGGTTCCAGTGCAGCGCCAGCCGCACGTTGTCGTACCCGGTCAGGCGGCTCAGGATCAGCGCCGCCGCCGAGTAGGGCGTGCCGGCGACCGTGATGCCCCAGCCCGAGAGCATGCTCACGGCCAGCCCCAGTACCGCCGCCGGCGGCCAGACGGGGCCCAGGACGCCGCCGACCAGGGTTCCCGTGACGATGGGGTTGAGGCCGAGGATTCCGCCCACGAACAGGACCCAGGGTACGAGCAGGGCCGCCAGGGGCGGCGCCCAGCCGGGCAGCCCGAACTCCGGTCCCAGTACACCGAGCGCGAATCCGCTGGCGAGCACGCCCAGGAACGCCGATCCGCCCATGATGGCGAGCTCGTTGCTGATGCCCGCGAGCGAGGGCACCGCCGGTCGCAGTCCCCCGCGCAGGGCGGGCAGCGTGCTGCCGATCACCACCGCCGCGGTGCAGGTCAGCGCCACGGCATGGGCGTAGCCCAGGCCGACGCCGTTGTGCAGCGTCAGCACGGCGATGCAGATGGCGCCGACGGTGCTGCCGAGCCGCAGCAGCGGACCGGCGGGCCCGTGCCGCTCGGGCGGATGCGGCGCGCCGGCCGGACGTTCCCGCTCCCGGAAGAGCATGCCCAGCCCCAGGTAGCCTGCCGCCAGGGGGACCATGACCGCGAACAGCTTCGTCGCCGCCAGGCCCGGGAGAAAGGTCAGCGTGATGGCCACGGCCACCGACAGCGGCGAGCAGAACGATGACGAGCCGAACCCCCGCAGGACGGCGCGGGCCGCGTTGCGCGGCGCGGGGCCGTCGCCCCCGTGCTCCAGCTCGCTCTGCACCATGCCGCCAACCACGCCGACGGAGCCGAAGTTCAGCGGCACGCCGAGGAAGCCGGTGCCGAAGCTGATGCTGGCGTACCGCGGCAGCGGACGACCCGCGAACAGCCGGCGGGAGATGCGCCCGAGGTCGGGAGAGCCGGTGAGCAGCTCCGCGAGCAGCAGGACCGACATCACCAGCGCCGCGAGAGCGGTCATGCTGGTCGCGGCCCGGAACAGCAGATCCGGGGACAACGCCAGGGTGCTCGCCGCCCCGGCGCCGCCGGCCGCAAGCAGGATGCGCGCAATGCGCCGCAGGTGCGCCCAGCTGAGCACAATGGCCGCCGCCAGGGCCGGTGCGCCCAGCCATGCCATGACCGGGGCTGCGCCGAGCAGGCCGGCGCCCAGGGCGACATAGGCCAGCGGCGAGCGGGCGCGCGACGGCAGCGCCGTGCCCGAGACATGCGCCGTGCTCACGGCAGCCCGCGAGCCGTGCGCCGACGGCCCCCTGTCATTGCGGCGCACATGCGTGATGCCCGGCTGTTGCTCCCGTGCACGCTGCCTCCCGCGGGGTTGCCCAGAGGCAACGGTAGGTGCGGGTACCGGGGCGGTCAACTGGCCGCGCGCCCGTGCGCTCGTCGCCGCGGGGCGTGATGCGCGATCCGGGCAGCCGCCCCGGCCCCGCCACTCCTCGTTCGGCGCCGCGCGGGGGAAACCGCGCCGGGACCGCTCGGCGGGCACTTCAAATCTGCTGAAGCCGCCCTTCCGGAACCGCAAATTGTGCGGAGGCCGCGCCGCGCCGCAGGCTGGTTGCTGGCTGCAGCCGGAGAGGACGATGGAGGACAGACAGGACGAGCACCGCATGCTTGCTGATTCCGTCAGGGATTTCGTGCGCGCCGACGCTACCCTGAGCCGGGTTCGGGCGCTGCGCGAGACCCACCAGAGTTTCTCCCGGGAGGCGTGGTCCCGGCTCGCCGACGTCGGCTGGCTGGGCATCCGTGTCCCGGAGGCAGCGGGAGGCCTGGATCTGGGCGTCGCGGAGCTCGCCATCGTGGCCGAGGGCCTCGGCCGCGGCCGGCTGCCGGAGCCGTTCGTCGAGGTGGCCGGTTTCGCGGCGGCGGTGATCCGCTCGGGCGACAACGACGTCCTGGCGCGCGATCTGCTCGCCGACATCGCTTCGGGGCGCCGGCTGTACGCCGTCGCCTGGCAGGAGGACAGCCAGGATGCCTCCCCGGCCCGTCCCCTGTGCACGGTACAGCCGGGAGGCGCGGGGCCGGTGCTGACCGGGCGCAAGATCCTGGTCACCCCGGCGGAGGCCGACGCCTACATCGTCAGTGCCGCGTCGGCCGACGGCATCGCACTGTACCGGGTCGCCGCCGACGCCCCCGGGCTGGACGTCAGCGCGCAGGCGCTGGTGGACGGCAGCCGGGTCGCCGAGCTGCGTCTGCACGGCGTGCCGGTGCCCGATGGTGACCGGCTGGCCTCCCCCGGGCGCGGGCTGGAAGCGCTGGAGCACGGGGTCGCCGAGGCGCAGGTGCTCGCCAGCGCGGAAATGCTGGGGCTGAGCGAGCAGCTGCTGGCGCTGACCAACGACTACCTCGCCACCCGCCGCCAGTTCGACCGTCCCCTGAGCGCCTTCCAGGTGCTGCGCCACCGGGCGGTGAACCTGTACATCCAGGTCGAGCTCATGCGGGCGGCGCTGCGGCAGGCCGTCCGCGTTCTCGACGGCGACGACGACCTGGCGGTGCGGCAGCAGGCTGCCAGCCGGGCGAAGGCACGCGCCGGATCGGCCGCCATGGCTGTCGCCCGAGAGGCGGTCCAGCTCCACGGGGCCATCGGCTACACCGAAGAGGCCGATGTGGGAGTCCATCTTCACCGTATCGTGGCCCTGAGCGCGTGGCTCGGCAACGCCGCCTGGCACCGGCGGCGCTATGCCGCGCTGCTGCCCCGGGAGTCGCTGGAGGCCGTGTCATGACGGACTGGAACGCGATGAGCGACGAGGCGTTCCGCCAGGCGGTGCGCGCCGATCTGGAGGCGAACTACCCCGAGCACCTGCGCTATCCGTCCCGGCGCCTGCGCTGGCAGGAGGTCCGCGAATGGTACCTGGACCGCGCCGCCCGCGGCTGGACGGCCCCGGGCTGGCCGCAGGCGTTCGGCGGTGTCGGGCTGACCCCTGCGAAGCAGCTCATCTACATCGAGGAGCAGGAGCGCCGGGGCGTGGCGCGCGGCCCGGACCAGGGAGTGGTGATGGTCGGCCCCCTGCTGATCCGCTACGGCACCGAGGCGCAGCAGCAGGCTTTCCTGCCGCGCATCCTGAGCTGGGAGCACATCTGGTGCCAGGGATACTCGGAGCCCAATGCCGGCTCGGATCTCGCCAGCCTGCGCACCCGCGCGGTGGCGGACGGTGACGTCTACATCGTCAACGGCCAGAAGACGTGGACCACCCTGGCCCAGGACGCCACGCACATGTTCCTGCTGGCGCGCACGGACCCTGCGGCGGAGCGCAAGCAGGAGGGCATCAGCTTCCTGCTGGTGGACCTGCGGACCGAAGGGGTGCACATCCGTCCCATCCGCAACATCGCCGGGCACGAGGAGTTCTGCGAGGTGTTCCTGGAGGACGTGCGTGTGCCCCGGGAGAACCTGGTGGGCAGCCCTAACGAGGGCTGGTCCATGGCGAAGGCGCTGCTGGGGTTCGAACGCCTGTTCCTCGGCAGCCCGAAGCTGGCGCGCCAGGCGCTGGGACGCCTGCACCGGCTGGCCGCGGCCCGGGAGCTGTACCGCGATCCGGGCTTCATGGATCAGCTGGCGCGCCTGGAGCTGGACGTGGCGGACCTCGGTGAGGCGTACGAGGGTTTCGCCGAGCAGGTGCGCGCCGGGCAGCCGCTGGGTGCCGACGTGTCGTGGCTGAAGATCTGGGCCACGGAGACCTTCGACCGCATCGCCGCCCTGATCGTGGCCTCCGCCGGCAGCGCCGCGGCGATCCCGGGGCCGCAGTCGTTCGGTGACCGCTCCGTGGACGTGCTCAATCTGTACTTCGATGCCATGCCGGCGACGATCTACGGGGGCAGCAACGAGATCCAGCGCAACATCCTGGCCAAGCAGGTCCTGCGCCTGCCCGAGTAGCGGCGGGCCGGTGCGGGCGCGGGATGCGTGCATCCGCGAACCATCAGACCGTCATGGAGTGAGCCGAATGAGCATCAGGGGCAAGGCGTGCATCGCCGGCATCTACGAGCACCCCGTCCGCAAGGCGCCGGACCTGTCGGTGGCGCAGATCCACGCGGAGGCGGCCCGGGGCGCGCTGGAGGACGCGGGGCTGTCGCCCTCGGACGTCGACGGCTACTTCTGCGCCGGCGACGCCCCCGGCCTCGGGGCGCTCAGCATGGTCGAGTACATGGGGCTCGACGTCCGCCACATGGACAGCACCGACACCGGGGGCTCGTCCTACATTATCCACGTGGCCCACGCCGCGCAGGCCATCGCCGCGGGCAAGTGCAACGTGGCGCTGGTTACCCTGGGCGGCCGGCCGCGCTCGGAGGGGGTCAGCGGGGCCAAGGTGCGCAACTGGGGGCCGAACATGCCCGACGTCCCCTACGAGACGCCCTACGGCCCGCTGACCCTGAACCAGTACGCCATGGTCGCCATGCGGCACATGCACGAGTTCGGCACCACCAGCGAGCAGCTGGCCTGGATCAAGGTCGCGGCCTCCCACCACGCCCAGCACAATCCCCACGCCGTGCTGCGGGACGTCCTCTCGGTGGAGGACGTGGTGGCGTCGCCCATGGTCGCCGATCCCCTCCACCGGATGGATTGCTGCGTGGTCAGCGACGGCGGCGGCGCGGTCATCGTCACCCGCCCGGAGATCGCGGCGAGCCTGGGGCAGCCGAAGGTCGCGGTGCGCGGCGCGGGCGAGGCGCACAAGGGCCTGAACGGCGGCCGGGTGGACATGACCACCTCCGGCGCGGCCCGCTCGGGCGCCGCCGCTTTCGAGGAGGCGGGCGTGAAGCCGGCGGACATCAAGTACGCCTCCATCTATGACAGCTTCACGATCACCGTGCTGGTGCAGCTGGAGGATCTGGGCTTCTGCCGCAAGGGCGAAGGCGGGCGCTTCGTCGCCGACGGCGGCCTGATCTCGGGCGTCGGCCGGCTGCCGTTCAACACCGACGGCGGCGGCCTGTGCAACAACCACCCGGCCAACCGCGGCGGCATGACCAAGGTCATCGAGGCGGTGCGCCAGCTGCGCGGCGAGGCCCACCCCGCGGTCCAGGTGCCCGGCTGCGACCTGGCCCTGGCGCAGGGCACCGGGGGTTCCCTGGCGACGCGCCACGGCAGCGCCACGCTGATTCTGGAGAGGGGGTAGACATCATGGCCACACCCGATGAGCCGCGTTCCATGCCGGCCCCGGAGATCAACCCGGGGGACGAGGCCTACTTCGCCGCGGCCAACGAAGGCCGGCTGCTCATCAAGCGTTGTACGGCCTGCGGCGAGACGCACTTCTATCCGCGCGCCGTGTGCCCGTTCTGCCTGGGCGGGGAGACGGTGTGGGAGGAGAGTGCGGGCCGCGGCAGCGTGTACACGTTCAGCGTCACGCGCCGCGCCGGGCCGACGCCGTACGCCATCGCCTTCGTCACCCTGGACGAGGGCGTGTCGATGATGACCAATATCGTCGACTGCGACCTGGACGACATTCACGTCGGCCAGCGCGTGCGGGTCGTGTTCAGGGACACCGACGGGGAGTACCGGGTGCCCTGCTTCGCCCCGGAGTGACCCGCCGCCCCTATTTCATGATGAAGCCGCGCGCGTGCAGGAAGTCCCGCATGTGGGGCCGGGTCTTCTCGGAGAACAGGACCCCGACCTGGCCGCTCCACGTGCTCGCCTTCTGGTTGCTGCCGCGCCGCTGGTAGTAGGTGCGCATGGTGGCGTCGAAGGCGTCGATGGCCGCGGCCTCGCCGTCGTCGTGGTAACGGTCCTCCTTGAGGATGACGTCCAGCGGCAGCCGCGGCTTGACCTCCGGGTCCTGCTCCGGGTGGCCGATGCAGAAGCCGAACACGGGATAGACATCCCGCGGCAGCTCCAGAAGCTCGCTGATGCGCGCCGGGTTGTTGCGGATGCCGCCGATGTAGCAGATGCCGAGCCCGGCCGACTCCGCGGCGACGGCGACGTTCTGCGCGAACAGCGCGGTGTCCACCGTGGCGATGATGAACTGCTCGGTCATGCCCCGCTCGGGGGCAGCGCCGGCGCGCTCGCTGGCATCGAGGACGCGCTTCATGTCCGCGCAGAAGACCAGGAACTCCGAGCAGCTCGCGATGTACGGCTGCCCGCCGGCCAGCTCGGCGATCGCCTCGCGATGGGCCGGCTCGCGGACCCGGATCACCGTCGTCGCCTGGACGTGGCTGGAGGTGGCGGCGCTCTGCCCCGCCTCCAGGAGCGAACGGAACAGCTCCTCGCCGATGGGCTTGTCGGCGAAGCGGCGGATGGAGCGGTGCGACTGCAGGAGGTTGATGACGTCATTCATGGGCGGCAATCGTACCGCATCGTCCACGGATCGAGGTAGCTCGGTACGGCCGCAGGCGCGCTGAGCGGCAGCGCCCACCGCTGCCGTCGGCGATTCAGGTCTCGCGCCCGGCCGCCCTGCCGCGCGGCGTGATCAGCGGCTCCGGGCGCGGCGCCACGTGCAGGAGATCGCGCCCGGCAAGCACCCCTTCCTGGATCTGCGCCGCCAGCCGCTCCTGATCCCGCCGCCGGATCTCGTCGATCACCTCGCCGGCGTCGAAGGCCGTCATGCCGAGCGCCTGAAGACCGGCACCGCCGAAAGCCAAGGCCGACTCCAGGGTCTCGCGCATCTCGTAGTCGACACCGGAGTTGCGCAGCCCGATGGCGTGGCCGCGATCATAGGAGCGGACCAGCAGCTTCCCCGACGGGAAATGCTGCCTGACCAGCTCCACGATGCGGTTGACCCCCGCGCGGTCGTCGATGCAGACCATGATCGCGTCCGCCGTCTCCGCTCCCGAGTGGCGCAGGATGTCGAGCCGCCTGCCGTCGCCGTAGTAGACCTTGAAGCCGAACTTCTCCGCCTCGCGGATACGGTCGGGATCGTTGTCGATGAGCGAGACGTCGATGCCCTGGGCGAGCAGCGCCTGGGAAGCGATCTGCCCGAAGCGCCCGAAACCGATGATCAGGACGCGGCCTCTCAGCCCGCGGGCCGCCTCGACCCCGTCCAGCGACGCGCGCGCGTCGCCGTCCAGCCAGCGATCCGCGGCGAGGAGCGTCAGCGGGGTGAGCGCCATGGAGAGGATGACGACGCTCGCGAACACGGCGTTGTCCGAGGCGTCGATCACCCCGCCGCTGACCGCGGCGGTGTAGAGCACGAAGGCGAACTCGCCGCCCTGGGCGAACAGCGAAACGCGCCGCAGCCCCTGGCGGTTGGTTGCGCCGAACGCCCGCGCGACGGCGTAGATGCCGATGGATTTCACCGCCACGAACAGCGCCAGCAGCGCGACGATGACGTGCCACTGCGCGGCGACCACCGCGAGATCGAGGGACATGCCGACCGCCAGGAAGAACAGCCCCATCAGCAGGCCCTTGAAGGGCTCGATGTCGGTCTCGATCTGATGCCGGTAGCCCGACCCGGACAGCATCACGCCCGCCAGGAATGCCCCCATAGCCATGGACAGGCCGCTGTACTCCATCAGCAGGGCGGAACCGAGCACGACCAGCAGCGCCCCGGCGGTCAGGACCTCCGTGGCCCGGGCCCGGGCCAGCAGCGCGAAGAACGGGTCCAGCAGCCAGCGGCCGGCCGCGATCACCAGGCCGATGGCCCCGAGCGCCGTCGCCACGGCGGCGACATCGACGCCATTGGCCGCCCCCGAGGCAGGGCTCATGAAGGTGACGACCACCAGCAGGGGGACGATCATGAGGTCTTCCAGCAGCAGGATCGACACGGCGCGCTGGCCCTGCCCGCCGGCGAGCTCGCCCCGCTCCTGCAGGACCGACATGATCACCGCCGTGGACGACAGGACGAACCCCGAGCCGGCGATGAACGCCGTGGCCGGCGCCAGCCCGTACAGCACTCCCGCGCCGGTCAGCAGGGCGATGCACACGGCGACCTGGGCCAGCCCCAGGCCGAAGATCTGCCCGCGCAGCGCCCAGAGCTTCTGGGGGCGCATCTCCAGCCCGATGAGGAACAGGAACATGACCACCCCCAGCTCGGAGATATGCAGGATCGTTGACGGCTCGGTGAAGATGCCCAGCACCGATGGGCCGACAAGAAGCCCGCCGGAGAAGTAGCCGAGAACCGAACCCAGGCCGAGCTTGCGGAACAGGGGCACGGCGACCACCGCCGAGGTGAGGAGCACCACCGCCGGCCCGACCATCTGCACGATACCTGTCTCCGCCATGACGGACTTCCTCGCTCGCTGTTCTGTCGTCCCGGGCGCACAGTACACGCCCGGGGGTTCGATGTGACGGTGCGCCCATCGGTGCCCCGTGGACAAGACCGGCATTCTGCACCACCGGCGCGCGCGTGTTCAGCAGCGGTGTAACGATGCCGTTGCGGTGTTCAACACGCATGGCACCCGCCCCGGGCGCGCCGGACTCTCGGGCAAATTGCCGGATCGCCGCGCCAGTATTCGTCCCCGTTGGCAATGCTTGTTGCGCTGCAGGCTGCATAGGCTGAGTTCAGCCGTTCCCCAGGTGACGGCGGCAATCGCAGCGGCGAACGCGGATACCATGGCGACAGCGACCCAGGAATCGACAACCAGCGCGCTCGGCGAGCGGCAGACCCGGCTGGAGGACGACGCGCTCCTGCGCGGGCTCGGCCAGTACGCGGACGATCTGGCGACAACGCCTGGCACCCTGCAGGCGGCCGTGCTGCGCTCGCCGCACGCCCACGCCCGCCTGGTGGCGCTGGACGCCGGCGAGGCCCTGGCCATGCCCGGCGTGCATGCGGTGCTGACCGGCGCCGACGTGCAGCGCTGGGCGGCGCCCCTGCCCGTGGGCGTGCGCCAGCCCATGGAGCACTGGTGCCTCGCCGTCGACCGCGTGCGCTATGTCGGCGAGCCGGTGGCCGTCGTGGTGGCCGACTCGCGGTACCTCGCCGAGGACGCGCTGGACGCCATTCGGGCCGACTACGAGGTCCTCGACGCGGTCGTGGCTACGGAAGCCGCCGTCGCCGGCGATGCGCCGGTGCTGCACGAGGCCGTGGGCAGCAACGTGGTCAACGACCGCAGCTTCAGCTACGGCGAGCCCGACCGGGCGTTCCGCGAGGCCGCCCGCCATGTCTCCCTGAAGATCGACTATCCGCGCAACTCGTGTACGCCCATCGAGTGCTACGTCGTCGTCGCCCGGTACGACCCGGCGGATGGCGGCTATGACGTGGCCGCGAACTTCCAGGGACCGTTCGCCCTGCACTCGGTGATGGCGCGGGCGCTGAAGGTGTCGGGAGCGGGGCTGCGCCTGCGCACGCCGCCGGATTCCGGCGGCAGTTTCGGTATCAAGCAGGGTGTTCTCAGCTACGTCGTGCTGATGGCGCTGGCAGCCCGCAAGGCGGGTGCGCCGGTGAAATGGGTAGAGGACCGCCTCGAGCACCTCCAGGCGGCCTCGTCCGCCACCAACCGGGTGACCACCATCGAGGCGGCGGTGGCCGAGGACGGCCGCATCCAGGGGCTGCGCTACGACCAGCTGGACGACTGCGGCGCCTACCTGCGGGCGCCGGAGCCGGCCACGTTCTACCGCATGCACGGCACGCTCACCGGCGCCTATGCCGTGCGCAACCTGGCCGTGCGCAACCGCGTGGTGCTGACCAACAAGACGCCCAGTGGACTGAATCGCGGCTTCGGCGGACCGCAGGTCTATTTCGCCCTTGAGCGCCTGGTGCAGCACGTCGCCGTGGAGCTGGGGCTGGACCCCCTGACGGTGATCCTGCGCAACCTGATCCCGGCGGATGCCTTCCCGTACCGCGCCCCCGCCGGCTCGCTCCTGGATTCGGGCAACTATCACGCCGCCGTGGAGCTCGCCCGCACGGGCGGTGGCCTGCAGGAGCTGGAGGAGCGCCGCGCCGCCGCACGGGCCGCCGGGCGCTACTACGGCATCGGCTTCGCCGCCGTGGTGGAGCCGTCGATCTCCAACATGGGCTATATCACCACGGCCATGACCCCCGAGGAGCGCCGCCGTGCCGGGCCCAAGAACGGGGCCGTGAGCACGGCGACGCTGACCGTGGACCCGCTGGGCTCCGTGTCGGTGCAGATCGCCTCGGTGCCCCAGGGACAGGGGCACCGCACGGCCGCTGCGCAGGTGGTCGCCGACGTCCTGGGGGTCCCCCGGGAGGCGGTGTCGGTGCATGTGGCCCTGGACACGGGCAAGGATGCCTGGTCCATCGCCTCCGGCAACTATTCCAGCCGCTTCGCCGGCGCTGTGGCCGGTGCGGTCCACAAGGCCGCCACCCGGGCGCGCGACCGGCTGGCGCGCATCGCGGCGGCCCAGATGGGCGCTGACCCCGGCGACCTGGTGTTTGCCGACGGCCGCATCCATGACCGCAACGACCCGGCGCGCTCGCTGTCGTTCCACCGCGCCGCCGGAGCGGTTCACTGGTCCCCCGGGCTGTTGCCCGAGGACGAGCCGGGCGGTCTCCGCGAGACCGCCTTCTGGAGTCCGCCGGAGCTCGCGGCGCCGGACGACGACGACCGCATCAACAGCTCGCTGTGCTACGGGTTCGTCTTCGACTACTGCGGCGTGGACATCGACCCGGTCACCGGCCGGGTCACCCTGGACCGCTACGTGACCACCCATGACGCCGGGCGTCTGCTGAACCCGGACCTGGTGGACGGCCAGATCCGCGGCGGCTTCGCCCAGGCCGTGGGCGCGGCGCTGTACGAGGAGCTCGCCTACGGCGACGACGGCAGCTTCCGCTCCGGCACCCTGGCGGATTACCTCATTCCTACCGCCGCCGAAGTCCCGGAGCCGGTGATCCTCCACCAGGAGACACCGTCGCCGTTCACGCCGCTGGGCGCCAAGGGGGTGGGTGAGGGCAACAACATGAGCACGCCGGTGTGCATCGCCAACGCCGTGGCGGATGCCCTCGGGCAGCGCGATATCCGGCTGCCGCTGACCCCGTCCCGCGTGCGCGAGATGATCGGCATCACGGAGTCGGAGCCGCCGGCCGCCCATGCGGCACCGTCCATCGAGGCCCCGGCCGGCGGCTCGACCCTGCGGGCCACCGGCGTGGTGGAGCTGGAAGCCGACGCGGACACCGTGTACCACGCCATGCTCGACCCGGGGGTGCTCAGCCGCATCATCCCCGGCTGCCACGCGCTGGAGCAGGACGGCGACAACGCCTACCGGGCCGATGTCACCGTGGGCGTGGGCCTGATCAAGGCCCGCTTCGAGGCGCGGGTCTCCCTCACGGACCTCGATCCGCCCCACGCCCTGCGCCTCAACGGCGCCGGCTCCAGCGCCGTCGGCACCGCCGAAGGCGGTGCGGCCGTGCGCCTGTCGCCGCGTGAGGGCGGGGGAACGCAGCTGGCGTACGACTACCAGGCGGCGGTCACCGGCAAGGTGGCCAGTGTCGGCGCGCGCATGCTCCAGGGCGCCTCGCGGGTGGTTGTCGACCAGATCTTCGCGCGCCTGCGCCAGGAAGTGGACGGGCCGGGCGCAAGCGCGGGCGACCGGGCATGGGGGCGACGCTTCAGGGCCTGGCTCCTGCGTCTCCTGGGGCGCGGAGGTGCGCCATGAAGCCGGCCCCCTTCGACTACGTGCGTGCCACCACCCGCGACGAGGTCCTCACGCTGCTCGCCGAAGGCTCCGAGCAGGTCCGTGTGCTCGCCGGCGGGCAGTCGCTCATGGCGGTGCTGAACATGCGTTTCGCGCAGCCCGGGCTGCTGGTGGACATTACCGCCGTGGAAGAGCTCCGGCGGATCGAGCGGCGCGGCGACACGCTGGTGGTGGGCGCCGCGGTTCGCCAGGCGGAGCTGCTCGCCTGGCCCGGCCTGGCCGAGACGGTGCCGCTGGTGGCCCGGGCCCTGCCCTGGGTGGGCCATTACCAGACCCGCAACCGCGGCACCATCGGTGGCTCCCTGGTGCACGCCGATCCCAGCGCCGAGCTGCCGCTTTGCCTCGCCACGCTGGGCGGCTCCGTGGTGCTGGAGTCGCGCCGCCGCCGCCGGACCGTTCCGGCGGACGACTTCTTTCAGGGTGTGCTCACCACCGCCCGGGAGCCGGACGAGGTGCTCACGGAGGTACACCTGCCGGTGGCCCGGCCCGGGTCCCGCTTTGGCTTCCGCGAGGTGGCCATGCGTCACGGCGATTTCGCCCTGGTCGCCCTGGCCGCGGAGGTCCGCGGTGACGAGGCATGGCTGGGTGTCGGCGGCGTCGCCGACCGGCCCGTCGTCCGGCGCATGAAGCCGGGAGCGGCCCTGGCCGACGACCTGGACGCCCTGGCCTGGGAGCTGGGCGGCGAGGATGACGGCCACGCCAGTGCCCGCTACCGCCGTCAGCTCGTGCGCGAGCTGGGCTATACGCTGCTCACGGAGACCGCGCCATGAAACGTCTCGATGCCGGCCGAAGCCACCCCGTCACGTTTCGCCTCAACGGCCGGGAGCGCACCGGTCACGCCGAGCCGCGACTGCTGCTGAGCGACTTCCTGCGCCACGACATGGGGCTCACGGGGACGCACGTGGGCTGCGAGCACGGGGTCTGCGGGGCGTGCACCGTGCTCATCGACGGGCATGCCTGCCGGGCCTGCCTGACGCTGGCGGTGCAGGTCGACGGCCGTGACGTCGAGACCGTGGAGAACCTGGCCGAGGACGGCGTGCTCAACGACCTCCAGCAGGCGTTCCGGCGTCACCACGCGCTGCAGTGCGGCTTCTGCACCGCCGGCATCCTCATGTCCTGCACCGACTTTCTCGCCCGCAACCCGCGGCCGCGCGAGGCCGACGTGCGCGACATGCTGACCGGCCATCTGTGCCGCTGCACCGGCTATACGGGCATCGTCCGGGCGATTGTCGAGGTCGCGGAGCAACGGTCCGGGAGTACAACGGAGGAGAACGAGCATGTTTGATCTCGGCCGCAGCCTGGTGGCCTCGGTGGAGCGGCGCCCGCATGCCGACGCCGTGGTGCAGGGCGACATGACGTTGAGCTACCAGGCCTGGTTCCGCGAGGTCCAGAGCGCCGCCCGGGGGCTGGGCGAGCTGGGGCTGCGCCACGGCGACCGGCTGCTGGCGGTGATGCAGAACCGCTGGCAGCTGGCCACGCTGCACTGGGCCTGCCAGTGCGCCGGCGTTGTCATCACGCCCCTGAACTGGCGCGCCACCGGCGACGACGTGGATTACTGCCTGCAGGACGCCGAAGCGCGGGCGGTGTTCTTCGACGACGCCGCGGCCGCCGCCGTGGGGGCGGCGGACAGTGCGGCAGGCGTCCCGCGCGTCGCGGTGGGCGGCCCCGTCACCGGCGCGTGGGACTACGCCGATCTCTGCGCGACGGCGCCCGCCGGGACGATCCTGCGCGGCCGGCCCGATGATCTGTCCGTCATGCTCTACACCTCCGGCACCACGAGCCGGCCCAAGGGCGTGCCGCGCAGGCACCGGGTCGAGCGGGCGGCGGCGCTGGCCCATGTCGCCCAGAACCGCTACGCCCACGGTGAGCGCACGCTGGGGGTCATGCCGCTGTACCACACCATGGGCGTGCGCTCGCTGCTGGCCATGGCGCTGGTGGACGGCTGCTTCGTCTGCCAGCCCCGGTTCGACGCGGAAGAGACCCTGGATCTCATCGAGCGCCAGCGCATCACCAACCTGTACCTGGTGCCGACGCTGTACCACGCCCTGCTGGAGCACGAGGCGTTCGCCCCGGAGCGCGTGCGCGGGGTGGAGAAGCTCGGCTACGCCGGTGCGCCCATGAGCGCCGGGCTCATGCAGCGCGTCAACGAGGCCTTCCGGCCCGAGCTGTTCGTCAATCACTACGGCAGCTCCGAGATCTACACCTTCACCATCGACCAGGATGCCGCCCGCAAGCCCGGCTCCTCGGGGCGCAGCGGACTGAACCAGCGCATCCGCGTCGTCGCCATCGACGCGGATGATCCCGCCGAAACCCTGCCCCCGGGCCGGGAAGGCGAGATCATCGCCGACCTGGCCGGCGACGAGGCCTTCGACGGCTACTGGAAGCGCCCCGACGGCGACGCCAAGGCGATTCGCCACGGCTGGTACTTCACCGGCGATACCGGCTATTTCGATGAAGAAGGCGATCTCTTCGTTACGGGGCGCGTGGACGACCTGATCATCACCGGCGGCGAGAACGTCAGCCCGGCGGAGATCGAGGACGCGCTGTCGCTGCATCCCGCGGTCGAGGAGGTGATCGTGGTGGGCATGCCGGACGAGCGCTGGGGCGAGGTCGTCACCGCGTTCGTCCGCCGCCGCGGGGAGGTGACCGAGGAAGCGCTGGATCAGCACTGCCGGAGCTCGGGCATCGCCAACTTCAAGCGCCCGCGGCGATACGTGTTTGTGCGCGAGATTCCCAAGTCCCCCGTGGGCAAGATCCTGCGCCGCGAGCTGCGCGCCAGCAACTATGCACCCGAATAGCGGCGCCCACCGCGCCCGATGACCACCGAAGGAGTCCGCAATGACCATCCGACCCCCCGAGAGCCCGCTGGAAACGCCTCTTGACGGCTTCCGCGTGGAAGTCGACGCCGAGCGCGAGCGGGGCGATATCGTCCTGGACCGCCCGCCGCTGAACGTGGTGGAGATGCCCCAGCGCGACCAGCTGCGCGCCGCCTTCGAGGCCCTGGACGCGGACACGCGCGTGCGCATCATCGTCGTGCGGGCCGAGGGCGAGCACTTCTCCAGCGGCGGCAATATCAAGGGCTTTCTGGATGCCTCGCCGGAGCACGTCTCCCACCTGGCATGGAACATCGCCGCGCCGGCGCGCTGCAGCAAGCCCGTGATCGCGGCCAACCGCGGCTATTGCTTCGGTGTCGGCTTCGAGCTCTCGCTTGCCTGCGACTTCCGTATCGCCACCGACACCACCCGGTACGCGCTGCCCGAGCAGCGCCTGGGGCAGATTCCGGGCTCCGGCGGCTCCGCCCGGCTGCAGAAGATGATCGGCATCACGCGGACCAAGGACATGGTCATGCGCGGCAAGCGCATCCCCGGCCCGCAGGCCCTGGACTGGGGCTTCGTCACGGAGTGCGTCGCCGATGCCGAGCTGGAGCGTGCCACCGACGCGCTGGCCGACGAGCTGCGCGCCTTCGCCCCCATGGCGCAGCGGACCGCCAAGCGCCTGATCAACGACAACGAGGATGCAGGGCTCAGCGTGGCCATCGAGATGGAGGGCCACTGCTACAGCCGCCTGCGCACGTCCGACGACTTCCGCGAGGGCGTCGAGGCGTTTCACGGCAAGCGCAAGCCGGATTTCCAGGGCCGCTGAGCGGCCCTTCAACACATCAAAAGCCCGTTCAAGGGCAGTTCGGAGGAGACAGAGATCATGGCCAATCATGAGCAAACCCAGCAGAGCGTGGCGGATACCGCCCCGCGCATCATCGAAGCCGGACCGGGCCTTGCCCAGGGCCTGCGGGACCTTCCGGCGGCGTTGACGCCCAAGGCGATCAGCGCCGGTGTCGTGGCTGCCATCTTCGGCTGCTCCGGCCCGGCGCTGATCGTCATCAACACGGCCGAGGGGGGCGGCCTGAGCAACGGGCAGACGGTGGCCTGGCTGCTTTCCATCTACTTCATCGGCGGGCTGATCAGCCTGTTCATGGCGTTGCGCTACAAGATGCCCATCACCGGCGCCTGGTCGATTCCCGGTGCCGCGATCATGGCCACGGCGCTGGCGACGTTCAGCTTCCCGGAGGCGGTCGGGGCGTTCATCATGGCCGGCGTTCTCGTTCTCCTGCTCGGGATATCGAAGCAGATCGGCCGGGTCATGCGGTGGATCCCCATGCCCATCGTCATGGCGATGATCGCCGGCGCGCTGATCCGCTTCGGTGTCGGCGCCGTGGAATCGGTGGACGCGGCGCCGATCATCGGCGGGCTGGCGGCGCTGGCCTTCTTCCTGACCATGCGCTTCATGAGCAAGGTCCCGCCGGTGCTCGCGGCGCTGGTGGTGGGGCTGGTTGCCGCCCTGGCCACCGGATCCATCCAGCTCGGTGAGGCGGATATCGCCTTTACCGCGCCCGTGTTCACCGCGCCCGTGTTCTCCACGGGAGCCTTCTTCGCCATTTCCATCCCGCTCGCCGCCCTGGTGATCGGCGCCGAGAACGCCCAGGCTGCCGGCGTCCTGATGGCGGAGCGCTACGATGCCCCGGTGAACGCCATGACCACCGTGAGCGGCGTCGGGGGCATCATCGCCGGTGCCCTGGGCGGGCACAATGCCAACATCGCCGGCCCGATGACCGCCATCTGCTCGTCCGACCAGGCCGGCGACGACACCCGCACCCGCTACGGCGCGACCGTCGTCAATGGGGTTCTGTTCGCCGCCTTCGGTCTGCTCGCCGGCGTGGCCGTGCCGGTCGTGCTGGCGCTGCCCAGCGAGCTCATCGGCGTGGTGGCCGGCCTGGCCATGATCAGCGTCCTGCTGACGGCGTTCCAGCAGGGCTTCTCCAAGCGGCTCGACTACCAGATCGGCGCGTTCGTGGCGCTGGTGGTGGCCATGAGCAGCTTCTCCCTGTTCAACATCAGCTCGCCGTTCTGGGCCCTGGTCTTCGGTGTCGTGGTGTCGCTGCTGGTCGAGCAGAGTGCCTTCCGGAAGCGTGGCAGCTCCAGAGAGAGCGTCACGGTGGCGGAGGGAGCCTCGGGCGATTGAGAGGTGCCGCGGCGCCTGCGCCGGACACCACCGTCACGACGCGCGCACGACCCACGGATGGGGTCTGCGCAACGGCGCCGGCCCCATGCGGCAGTGCCCGTAATACCGAGATGGAGGCGCGAGCATGAAGCCCGAGATTCGACCAGTGGCATCCTTGCGCGAGTGGCTTCAACGGCTGGCCGATACGGACCGGCTGGGTGTGGCGCGACGCGGGATGCCGTTGCGCTATTCCGTTGCCGCGCTGGCGAAACGGCTGGACGGCAGGAAAGCGGTTCTGTTCCCGGAGCCCGATGGACATGCCATACCGGTGGTGTCCGGGCTCGTGGCGTCGCGAGCCTGGATCGCGGAAGCGATGGGGACCACGGAAGCCGGCGTGCTGCAGCGTTTCCAGGATGCCGCCGCGAACCCCCTGCCGTGGCGGGAGATCGAGACGGCCCCGGTACAGGAGACGGTGCACCGGGACGTCGATCTCACCCGCCTCCTGCCGGTTCCCACCCACAATGAGCATGACAGCGGTCCGTATATCACCGCTGGGCTGCTGATCACGCGCAACCCCAGGACGGGTGTACAGAATGTCTCGATCAACCGCTGCCAGATCAACGGCGCCAGCCGACTGGGCGTGCTGATCCTGCCGCGCCACGCCCATGCCTTCTACCAGGAAGCCGAGGCTGCCGGGGATGCCCTCGAAGTGGCCGTAGTGATCGGGGTCGACCCGCTGACATTGCTTTCGTCGCAGGCCATCGTGCCCATCGATTACGACGAGCTCGGCATTTCCGGTGCGCTTCGCGGGGAGCCGCTGCAGGCCGTGCGGTGCGTGACCAACGAGATCCGCGTTCCCGCGGAGGCGGAGATCGTCATCGAAGGCAGACTGCTCCCGGACGTGCGCGAGCCCGAGGGGCCGTTCGGGGAATTTCCGCAGTATTACGGGCCCCGCGGCGACCGGCACGTCATCGAGGTGGACGCGGTGACACACCGGGACAAGCCCATTTTCCACACCATTGTCGGCGGCGCGCTGGAGCATCTGTGGCTGGGCGGTATTCCGCGTGAGGCGACGCTGCTCGGGCATCTGACGCGAACCTTCCCGAATGTGGTCGACGTCCACCTGCCCGTTGGTGGGGTTTGCCGGTATCACCTGGTCGTCCAGGTCGACCAATGGAGCCAGGAGGGGCAGGCGAAGAACATCATCATGGGCGCGTTCGCCGGCCATTACGACATCAAGCAGGTCGTGGTGGTGGATCGGGACGTCAACATCCACGACCCGGACGAGGTGCAGTGGGCCATCGCCACGCGTTTCCAGGCGAGCCGGGATCTCGTCGTCGTACCGGAGGCGCAGGGATCGAAGCTGGACCCGTCCGCGCGCAGCGGGGTGAGTTCCAAGGTGGGAATCGACGCCACCGTACCGGCCGGGGCGGATGCTTTCCAGTTCACGCGGATCCGCGTCCCGGGGGAGGACTCGATGGATGTGGAAGCGCATCTCGACGGCGACGCCCTGAATCGGCTGCGGGAAATCCTGGGCCGCGGAACAGGGCGGGGTCATCCCGATGATCAGGGGGGGTGAGCCCGCTCCGCCAACGACCGCGCCCTCCACCGGAACGAGCGCCGTCGAGGCTCCGCCGGTACCGGCCTTCTACAGCCTGCCGCAGAGCACCGACCCAATCATCAACCACATGCCCGGATGCGCTCCGGATCGGTCCGAACCCGATACAGGAAGCGTCCGGTGCAGAGGGGAGTGAGCGACCGCGTGAGCGGTGGCTCTTATTACAAGAGAGGAGGAGAAGACCATGAACCACAAGACACAAGCCGTGCTGACCATCGTTCTTGGCGGTGCGCTGCTGGTCGGCGGCGTCGCACAGGCCGAGCTCAATGATCCTGTGGACCTGCGGGTAGCCTCTTTCAGGGAGGGATCGAGCTGGCACGTCTACAGCGTCACCCTGGGGCAGATGCTGCGCGAGCAGCTGCCGGCAGGGTCCACCATCGATACGCCCCCACTGGGCGGCGGGACCGCCAACCCGTCCCTGATCGATCAAGGCAAGGCCGATATCGGTCTGAGCTTCGCTGTCGTGAACCGGTGGGCCGACGATGGCGTGGAGCTGTTCGAGGAGAGGAAGGAGAACCTCCGCGGGCTCATCGGCGGCCTGGATCAGTACTACCTGGGCATTATCGCCAACGACGAGGATGCGGAACCCACGCTCGGAGGCTACCTGGAGGAAAACCCGGCGACCCGCGTGATGCTGCTGCGCCGAGGCAGCTTCGGGTCCTACTCGGGCGAGCAGCTGCTGGCGGAGCTCGGCGTCGACGGAGACGAACTGGGCGCCCGTGGAGGCAGCTTGACGTTCACCGGCTTCAACACCATCAAGGAGGCGTTCCCGGCCGGGCGCACGGATCTTTTCGTGCAGGTCATGACGCGGGGCCATCCGGCGATCACGGAGATCGCCGAGACGGCCGACGTGACGTTCCTCGAGCCGGGCGAGGGGACGCTGAACGCGATGATGGACCAATACGGCTGGGGAGCGGCGACGCTGCCGGCCGGAACCTTCCGTGGCCAGGAGCGTGAATTGAGTCTTCTCGGGACGACGACCGCGCTGATTGCCTCGACGGGGCTTTCCGAGGAGGCGGCGTACGCCATCGTCAAGACCGTGTGCGAGGATCTTGACGCGTTCCGGCGCGGCCACGGGGCGCTGAGCGAGTTCGACTGCGAGACCCAGGCGTGGCGTGACGAGAACATCGGCCTTCCTCTCCACGCGGGTGCCGAGCGCTACTACCGCGAGCAGGGATGGATTGATTGACACGCCGT
The DNA here is from genome assembly GCF_030409225.1 of Aquisalimonas lutea. GTDB lineage: Bacteria > Pseudomonadota > Gammaproteobacteria > Nitrococcales > Aquisalimonadaceae > Aquisalimonas > Aquisalimonas lutea. The sequence goes on along the minus strand of NZ_JAUFPK010000001.1, from coordinate 574,852 downwards.
CACGGGCTGTCGCAGTCGGAGCAGCGTCGATGACCGACCAGGCACATGACACGGAGGCCCGCCAGGAGGACGAGCGGTTGCTCGTCCGCTGGCGGGATTTTATTCGCCCTGTACCGCTGATCGCCCTCGCCTGGGTTGCGTTCCAGGTCGCCCTGTTCGTCTGGCCCGAAATCGATCTGATGGTCCGGCGCTCCGGGCACATCGCCTTCGCCACCGCGCTGGCCTTGTGCATTGTTGCCCGGGATGCGAGCGACGGGGCGCGTATCAAGGGTTGGTGCTACTGGGGGCTCGCAGGGCTCGCGCTCCTGCCGCCCCTGTACTTGCTATCGCAGCTTGAGCGGATCTATTACCGGATCGTTGAGCTGGATCCGGTGCTGATCGGTGATTTCGCGGTCGCGATTCTGGCGATCGGGCTTCTGCTCGAGGCCGTGAGGCGGCGCGCGGGCATCGGCATGTTCATCCTGGCCGCATTCTTCATCGTGTACCAGTTGCTGGGGCCGTATCTACCCGGTGTGCTGGGTCACAGGATCGCCGGGTTCGATACCTTCGTCGAGATCATGCTGCTGACCGAGCGCGGCATCCTGGGCATTCCCACGGCGGTCTCGGCGAACATCGTTTTCTACTTCATCCTGTTTGCCGCCGTTTTCGACGTCTTCGGCGGAGGCCGGCTGATCATTGAGCTCGCCATGCGGTTGACCGGACGCCAGATCGGCGGTCCCGCCAAGGCATCCGTGGTGGCGTCCGCCATGACCGGGAGCGTCTCCGGCAGCGCCGTGGCCAATGTCATGAGCACGGGCATTTTTACCATCCCTCTCATGCGCCGTGTCGGATACACACCGACATTTGCGGCGGCGACCGAGGCGGTCGCCTCCACCGGAGGACAGATCCTGCCGCCGGTGATGGGGGCCGGGGCCTTCGTGATGGCGCACTTTCTGCAGGTCCCCTATCGCGATGTCGTCTTCGCCGCCCTCCTGCCGGCGCTTGCGTTCTTTGTCAGTCTTCTTCTGGTCGTGCATTACAGGGCACGGCTGGACAACGTGGCGACGCTCAAGCTGGAGGAAGTCGGTGACTGGCGGGCGATGCTGCGGGAGCGCTGGCACCTGCTGATTCCGCTTGTCTGGCTGGCCGTCATTATCGTATCCGGCCTGGGTGTCGCGGAGGCGGCAGTGCAGGCGACTGCGCTGACCATCATCCTGGGGACGGCGCGACGCACTACCCGCCAGCGTCCACTACAGGTAGTGACGGCTCTGGTGCGCACGGGGGAGCGCGCCCTGTCGGTTGCTCTGCCCTGCGCGGCCGCCAGCCTCATTGTCTCGGTCATTTCCATGACCGGGCTGGGCACCAAATTCACGGGCATGGTCGTTACGCTCTCGGAAGGCAACCTGTCCATTGCCATGATTCTTGCCGGCCTGGCCAGCCTGGTCCTGGGAGCCGGTATGCCCACGACCTCCGCCTATATCATGGCCGCTACCCTCGTGGCTCCGGCGCTGGTCACGTTGAGCGTGGAGCCGATGGTCGCGCACCTGTTCGTGTTCTACATGTCGATCATCTCGATGGTGACACCCCCGGTGGCACTGGCTGCCTATGCCGCATCCACCGTCGCCGATACGTCGCCGAGCGCGACGGGGTGGCGCGCTCTGTACCTTGCGATACCCGGGCTGATCATCCCGTTTGCGTTCGTGCTGCATCCGGCCCTCGTGGTCTGGGGAAGCCTGCCGGACGTCGCATGGGCGGTCATCCAGGTAGTCGTCGCCTGCTGGGCGTTCACGGTGATGGTTTCCGGGTGGCTGAACCGGCCGCTCGGGGGGCTGGAGCGCGGCTTATTCGCCGCCGGCGGCGTAGCATCCATTATACCGGTGTTCGTCGTCTCGCTCGCCGGATTCTCGCTGCTCGTCGCGCTCGCCGTTGCGACATTGATTACTGCGGCGAAGTATCAAGGGCATGGTGCCTGACGCTTCTATACGGTGGATATCGTCAGCTTGACCTCGAGTCCCGGCATCGGCCAGCGGGTCGTGCCCCGGAGGGCATATGGGTGCAACAGGGCACGTTCGGCCCGCTGAGGAATGTTGTATTGAGGGCGGTTCGTTCACTGGTATGCGGCGCGCAGCGGCTGTGCGTCGGGGCCCTGCAGCGCGGGCTGCACGGGTGCCCGGCGTTGTTTGCCGATTCAGGGAGTGATAGCGTCACTGAATACCGTGTAGCCGCTATTTCATGCGGTACGGGGGAGGCTCCCATGTCCACGGCCCAGCGTATCTTCCACGGTGCCTTCGGGCGCATCGCCCTGCTACAGATGGATACGGCGCTCGTGCCTCATGCCCATTCCGAGTGCCATGTCCTTCTGAAGGCCGGGGGCGCGGATTCCTCGTTTGCCGTGAAAGGGCACCGGCAGCCGCTGACGGACCGCACGGCGGTGCTGGTCAACGCCTGGGAGCCCCACGGCTACAACCACGAGGTCCCGGAGCAGCCCACGCTCATCCTGGCGCTGTACATCGAGCCGGCCTGGCTCGCGCAAATGAAACGCTCGCTTTCCCTGAGCGCGCGCCCCGACTTCTTCTCGCAGCCCTGCGTGGAGCTGGCCCCGCAGATGCGGTCGATCTCGGATGCCCTGATCACGGAGATGATGAGCCTGGGTACGGTGCCGCGCGAGCGCGTCGAGGAGCTTCTGTTCAGCCTTCTCATCCATGTTTTCGAGCGGTTCTCCGAGTGGCGCCATCTCACGCGGGTTACCACGCCGGCTGTCGCCTGGGCCCAGGATGCCCGCATCCGCCGCGCCCGGGAGTTCATCGTCAACAACATCGACCAGGAGATCCGGCTGGACGCCCTGGCCAGGGAGTGCGGGCTGTCGCGGGCGCAGTTCTTCCACCTGTTCCGCCGCTCCACCGGCGTGACGCCGCACATGCTGATCAGCACGGAGCGCATGCGGCGCGCCTGCGAATGGCTGGCCAGCGGTCGCACGGGGACCCTGGGCCAGCTGTCCGAGAGCCTCGGCTTCTCGGAGCACGGCCATTTCACGCGCTTCTTCCGCAATCACCTGGGCGCTGCGCCCAGCCAGTACCAGCGGGTGGTCGACCGTTATACCAACGCGTGAGAACCGATGCTGTCGCGGACGCGGCCTGCCAGGAACCGGGTGAACGCCACCGCGGACGCTTTACTGCGACAGGCGTAGCCTTCCCCCACGCATATGCATGGCCACCTTGTTCCTGGAGCTTTCTACACCTTTGAGGTTCGCCAGGACAGCCGGCCGGAGACGGACGCAAGCGTGCGCCGGATGCATGCCGGGCCTGGCCAGCACTCCGGGGCAGAGCCAGGCAGCCATGCCGTACCAGGGATGGCACGAGACAAAAGATTTGATGTATCCTGAATGCATCTTTATGCGACCGTTTGGCCGCAGCTGACGCAGCCCCGTTCGCCAGCTGACTCGTCGTGCTGGAAGCGTACGAACAATCCTTTTGCAATCCACCCATGGCAACTGACAAGGAGACAGCCATGCGATTCTTTTCCCTGAGCCTCCTGGCACCCGCACTGCTTCTCATGATGCCCGTGTCGGCGTCAGCGGAGACCTGCGAGTTGTCGATTTCCGGCAACGACCAGATGCAGTACAACAAATCCGAAATGGTGGTCGGTGCCGACTGTGACCAGGTCACCGTCGAGCTTGAACACACGGGCCAGCTTCCCGCCGACCAGATGGGCCACAACTGGGTCCTCACCGAGACCGGTGATTTCCAGGATGTCGCCCAGGCGGGCTTGAACGCCGGCATGGAGAACGACTACGTTCCTCAGGACGACGATCGCGTGATTGCCTACACCGAGGTGATCGGCGGTGGTGAGACCACGAGCGTGACCTTCGACGTCTCCCAACTCGACAGCGGCGGCGACTATACCTTCTTCTGCTCCTTCCCTGGCCATTCTGCGGTCATGCAGGGCAAGCTGGTCGTCGAATAAGCCAGCTGAATGGCTACCGGGCCGTCCGCGGCCCGGTCTTTGTCCCGGCGCCCCACGAATCGTCGATACGCTCCCGTTCGGTCGCCGGAGCCGTTTTTCCCGGCGATTCCCATTGCTCCAATCCACGGCCCGGACTGTCCCGGTTGACCCGGATTCCTCACCTCGTATAATGAATGACCAGTCAGTCATTATACGAGGTGGCCCATGGCTCCGCGTGTTGCGGACGTCGACGCTCGCCGGGAACAGATTGGCCGGGCCGCGATCGAGATATTCGCCCGTGACGGGTTCCAGGGGGCCGCCGTGGGCGACATCGCCAGCCTGGCAGGCCTGAGCAAGGGCTCCATCTATCGCTATTTCGACGACAAGGAAGCCCTTTTCCATGCCGCCTTCGAGGCGGTGCGGATGCGGTTGCTGCGCGACTGCCGGGCGGCCATGGCGGAGCAGGACCGGGCCTGGGATCAACTCGCGGCGGCCGTGACCGCGACCGTGGAGGCGTTCCGCAGCTATATTGCGATCGTCCCGCTGACCCTGGAGTTCTGGGCCGCCGCCAGTGCCGGGGACACCCGCCAGCGTTTCGGGACGGTCATGGCGGACATGTACCGGGAATTCCGGGAGCTGGTCATCGCCCTGCTCAGGCAGGGGCAGGCCGAAGGAGACGTCGATGCGGATGCGGACGTCGAGGCGATCGCCGCCTGGCTGGTGGCCGGTCTTGATGGCCTGATGCTGCAGCATTGGTTCGATCCCGCCGTCGATCCGCTCGCGGGTGCATCCAGCATGCTGTCCACCCTGCGCAAAGGTGCGACGAACGCATCCCAGATCTGAGGAGCCCGCCATGAAGGCATCCGCGAAGCCCGCGAGCGACTGGTCCTACCCCGCCCCTCACGCCGGGTGGCGCGGTTACTGGGATCGTCTCGTGGGTCCCGGGGCCACGACGGCGGAGTCGGGGCTGTCCGTGGCTGTCGGTCTGTGCGCCGTCGTCGGCGTCGCCGCGTACGCAACGATCCACCAGCTGGGCTGGTCCTGGCTGAGCCACGCCGTCGCGGCATTGATCGTTCTCGACGTCGTCGGCGGTGCCGTCGTCAATGCCACCACCAGCGCCAAGCGGTGGTACCACCGCGCCGGCCAGGGCTTCCGCCAGCACTTCGGCTTCCTGGCGCTGCACGGGCTCCACATCGCCGCCGTCGCCGGCCTGTTCAGCAGCGCGCCCCTGCTGTACGCCGTGACGGCTTACGGCTACGTGCTGCTGACGGGGCTCGCCACGCTGCGGGCGCCGCTGCGCATGCAGCGGCCCGTCGCGCAATCGGCCGTGTGCGGCGCAATCCTGCTCGCGGCCTGGGGGCTCCCCGAAGCGCCGGCCTGGGAGTGGTTCCTGCCCGTGCTCGTCATCAAGCTGATCGTCGGTCACGCGACACTGGAGTCACCCTTCGTGACCGAGGTCGCCGTGAACCGCTAGGTCAGGACCGGCATCGACTGCGTCGCCCGCTCACGCGGCTTCCAAGGAAACGGGATGGCACGACGACAATACCTGCAGCCAATCGATACCGACATCTGGCTCGTCGACGGGCCGATTGTCAGCTTCTTCGGCTTTCCGTATCCCACCCGCACGGTGATCATCCGCTTGCCGGATGGCGGACTCTGGGTGTGGTCCCCCATCCCCCTCGATCATGCGCTGGCCGAGCAGGTGACCGGCCTCGGTCCGGTCCGCCACCTGGTCAGCCCGAACAAGCTCCACCACCTGGGCCTGGCGGACTGGCAGCGGGCTTTCCCCGGGGCCAAGCTCTGGGGACCACCGTCCGCGATCCGCAAGCGCCGCGACCTCCGCTTCCACGCTCCGCTGGACGACGAGCCGCCCGCGGAGTGGCAGGACACCATCGACCCGATCTGCTTCCGCGGCTCCCTGCTGCTGGACGAGGTGGTCTTCTTCCACCGGCCTTCGCGTACCGCGCTCCTGGCGGATCTGAGCGAAGCGCTGGAGCACGACTTCCTGCGCCGGCACTGGGCGCCGTGGCAGCGCTTGGTCGCGCGTGTCTGGGGGATCACGGAGTCGTCCGCCAAGGCGCCGCTGGAGGTCCGGCTATCCACCTTTCATCGCCGCCAGGCGCGGGCCGCGATCCAGCGGTTGCTCGACCATCGGCCGGAGAAGGTCATCATGGCCCACGGCGCCTGGCAGCGGCACGACGGGTCAGCCTTTCTCGAGAAGTCATTCGCGTGGCTGGGTGTACGACAATCGCGTTCACGGGACGGGAACATCCGACGCTGAGGGCACAGTCGCGCATGCGGGGTGGTCGCGATCTTTGGGGTCTTCGTGAGGATCGGCGGCCCGGATTGTCCTGTCGTCGCCTTCACAGGAAGCGCGACGCCTCTATTCTACGGAGACCGGAATGCCGCCGATGCGCGCGCGCCACTCCCTGGGGCCGGTTTCGTGGATGGATTCGCCATCGGCGCTGACGGCGACCGTCACCGGCATGTCCTCGACCTCGAACTCGTGAATGGCTTCCATGCCCAGGTCTTCGAATGCGACCACTCGGGCGCTGCGGATCGCCCGCGAGACCAGGTAGGCGGCACCGCCGACGGCGATGAGATACACGGCCCCGTGCCGGCGGATGACGTCCACCGTCTCCGGGGACCGCTCCGCCTTGCCGATCATGCCGGCGAGACCGGTCTGCGTGAGCATCATCTGCGTGAACTTGTCCATGCGCGTGGCCGTGGTTGGCCCGGCCGGGCCCATGACCTCGTCGCCCACCGGGTCCACCGGGCCAACGTAGTAGATGAACTTCCCGCGAAAGTCCACCGGCAGCGACTCGCCGCGTGCCAGCAGTTCCTGGATGCGCTTGTGCGCGGCGTCGCGGCCGGTCAGCAGTGTCCCCGACAGGAGCAGCGTCTCGCCCGGGCGCCACCCGGCCATGTCCTCGGGTGTCACCTGCGCCAGGTCGACACGCCGGGCCTGCCCGGCGCTGCCCCAGGTCACCTCCGGCCAGTCCTCGAGCTTCGGTGCCGGCAGCGTGGCGACCCCGCTGCCGTCCAGCTCGAAACGCACGTGCCGGGTGGCCGCGCAGTTCGGGATGATGGCGACGGGCTTGTTGGCTGCGTGGGTCGGGTAGTCGCGGATCTTGACGTCCAGCACGGTGGTCAGGCCGCCCAGTCCCTGGGCGCCGATCCCCAGCTGGTTGACCCGGTCGAACAGCTCCAGGCGGAGTTCGTCCACCGTGCTCGCCGGGCCGCGCTCCCTGAGCTCGTGGATGTCGACGGACTCCATGCACGCCTCCTTGGCGAGCTGCATGGCCTTGTCCGCGGTGCCGCCGATGCCGATGCCGAGGATGCCGGGCGGGCACCAGCCGGCGCCCATCTTCGGGACCTGCTCCAGGACCCAGTCGACGACGCTGTCGGACGGGTTGAGCATGGCGAAACGAGCCTTCGCCTCGGAGCCGCCGCCCTTGGCGGCCACCTCGATCGCCACGGTGTCGCCGGGGACCAGCCGGGTGTAGACCACCGCCGGGGTGTTGTCGCCGGTGTTTTCCCGCTCCCCGGCCGGGTCCCGCAGGATGGAGGCGCGCAGCTTGTTGTCCGGGTGGTTGTAGGCCCGCGCGACGCCCGCGTTGATCATCTCCTCCAGGCCCATGTCCGCCTCCCAGCGCACGTCCATGCCGGCGCGCACGAACACCGTGACGATGCCCGTGTCCTGGCAGATGGGGCGGTGGCCCTCGGCGCACATGCGCGAGTTCACCAGGATCTGCGCCATGGCATCCCGGGCCGCGGGGTTCTCCTCCCGGAGATACGCCGCATGCACCGCGTCGATGAAATCCCGGGGGTGGTAGTAGGAGATGAACTGCAGGGCGTCGGCGACGCTCTGGATCAAGTCTTCCTGGCGGATGGTCGTGGTCATGGCATTCTTCCCGGGTCCCGGCGACAACCGCGCCGGCGGTCTCAAGACCCGGTGCGCTCGCGCCCGGCCCGGGCCAGCAGGGCGCGGGCGCGGGACAGCACCGGGCGGTCGATCATCTGCCCGTCCACCGAGCATACACCCTCGAATCCGCCGGCGGCGTCCACCACCCGGCGGGCCCAGTGGTAGTCCTCGTCACTGACGGCGAACGCGGCATGGATGGGCTCGATCTGCGCCGGGTGGATGCACGGTGCGCCGACGAAACCCAGTCCGCGGGCTGCGGTCAGCTGCCGGCGCAGAAGCGGCAGATCGCTGTAGTTGCCGATGGAGCCGGGAAAGCCCAGCGCCTCGACGCCCGCCGCGCGGGCAGCCCAGACCACCCGGCGTGCGGGTTCCGTGAGCAGCTCGGCATCCGGGCGGCCGCCCAGGTCCAGCGCCAGGTCTTCCGGACCCAGCGCCAGGGCGGCGAGCCGCGGGCCGGCCGCCGCGATCTCCGGGGCCGCGAGCAGCCCGCGGGCGCTCTCGATCATGGCCACCAGCCGGATTCGCCCCGGCGGCAGGCCGCGCTCGCCTTCCAGCTCCGTGACCAGCTTGTCCGCTTCCACCAGCGCATGCGGCGTCTCCGCCTTGGGGATGAGCACCCCGGCGAGGCCGGCCCCGACACAGGCCTCGAGGTCGCGCACCTGGTCCCGCATGCCGCCGTTGACCCGCACCAGCACCGCCGGGCCCTCGGCAGCCAGCCGCGCCACTGCATCCGCGAGCCCGTCCCGGGCGGCGGGGCGGTCGCCGGGGGCCACGGCGTCCTCGAGATCCAGGATGCAGGCGTCCGCCCCGCGCCCGCCGGCCCTGGCCAGCAGCCGTTGATTGTCCGCCGGGACGAAAAGCAGTGACCGCCAGCCGGGCCATTCCTGCATGATTGTTCCCCTTCTGTCCTGTCGCCTTGCCGGACTCCGCCATGCGTGTCGCCACCAGCGGACCCGGCACCATCGGGGCGGGATGCTCCCGTGCCGGCAACCGCGGTCATCGGAGTGGGCCGGGGCCCGCGGCCGCTCCGCAGCGGCGCGTGTCGTGTCCGTTCCGGATGGTGCGGAGCCGGGCTTCACGGAGCCTGCCGGCACTGGTTATCCGAGCGTGCCTCATTTGCTGCCGGCGTTCCAGGGTTCGCGCACACCCGGGGAACCCGGTACAACGGAGCGGCGGGGTAGAGGGAAGCGGGCCCCGCCAGCGGCGTCGCGCGCGACGGCGGGGCCCGGGAGGGTGCGATGCAGCTACGCGCTCGCCTTCAGGGCCTCGCGGACCGTGCCGGCCACGCCGGGCCCGTCCAGCCCGTAATGACGGTACAGGTGGGTCGGCGGCCCGAGCAGGGAGTACTCGTCGGGCATGCCCACCCGCTTGAGCCGGCAGCCCAGGCCCTCCTCGGCGATGACCTCGGCCACCGCCGAGCCGAAGCCCCCGGTGATGTTGTGCTCCTCGCCGGTGATCACGAGGCCGTTCTGCTCGGCGGCCCGCCGGATGGGCTCGCGGTCGATGGGGCGTATGGAGTACATGTCCACCACGGTGAGCTCGATGCCCTCGCCGGCCAGCTCGTCGGCGGCCTCTAGGGCGGCGCTGACCAGGTTGCCGACGGCGAGCACCGTGGCATGCCGGCCCTCGCGCAGCGTGTTGGAGCCGCCGATGCGCCACTCCGGCGGCTCGCTGTAGACCTGCTTCTCGCGGCCCCGTCCGGCGCGGAAGTAGATCGGCCCCTGGTGGTCGATGGTCTCGCGGAACGCCGAGCGGATGGCATTGCCGTCGCAGGGCGCCATCAGCGTGAGGTTGGGCAGCGTGCGCAGGGCGCCGATGTCCTCGTTGCTGTGGTGCGAGGTGCCGTAGAAGCCCATGGCCACCCCGGAGTGCGTGCCGATCATGCGCACGTTGAGGTCGGTGTAGCAGATGTCGTCGCGGATGTTCTCCAGGCCCATGAGCGCCAGGAAGAACGAGTAGTTGGAGACCACCGGCAGGTAGCCGCAGGCGGCCAGCCCGGCGGCGCCGCTGATCATGTTGCGCTCGGCGATGCCGAAGTTGAAGCTGCGTTGCGGGTACTTCTTGGCGAAGTCGATGACCTGGGTGGGGCGCATCAGGTCGGCGCTGCACACCACTAGGTCGTCGCGGCCTTCCTCGGCGAGCTCGATCAGGGCCTGGCCGGTGGTCAGCTGCCCGGACAGGGCCAGGGAACCCGGCATGTCCCAGGTGGCCTCGTCGAAATCCGCGGTCACCGTGGACTCCGAAAGGTCCACGTTCCTGCGGCTGCTGTGCTGATAGGTCGTGTTGCTCATTGCGTGCTCCCGTCGTGCCGTTGTTGCCGCGCTCAGCCGATGTGGCCGGCCTCGATCTCCGCGTAGGCGCGCTCGACGTCCTTCTTGCCCAGGAAGCCCAGGTGCCACTGCCAGCCGCCTTCCATGAAGGACACGCCCTTGCCCGCCACGGTGTCGGCCAGGACGCAGCACGGCTTGTCGCGCTTGTCGTTGAGCGCCCGGTTCAGGGCATCGAAGGTCTTGTCCAGGTCGTGGCCGTCGTCCAGCTCGATGACATCCCAGCCGAAGGCGCGCCACTTGTCCGCCAGCGGCTCCGTGGGCATGGTGTCCTGGGTATAGCCGTCGGAGCCGGCGTGGTTGATGTCGACGATGCCCACCAGGTTGTCGAGCCCCCAGGCGCTGCCGGCGATGGCGGCCTCCCAGACCTGGCCCTCCGTCTGCTCGCCGTCGCCCATCATGCAGACCACGCGGCCCGGCGAGCCGCTGAGCTTGAGCGCCGAGGCCATGCCCACGGACACGGACAGGTTGTGGCCGATGGAGCCGGACGAGAAGTCGGCGCCCTTGACCTTGCGCATGTCCGGGTGGTCGCCCAGCGGCGAGCCGAGACGGGTATAGCTGTCCAGATCGGTCTTCGGGAAGAAGCCGAGGTCGGCAAGAACCGGATACAGCGCGATGGCCGCGTGCCCCTTGCCCATGGTGAACCGGTCCCGGTCCGCCCAGGTCGGTTCGTTAGGGCGCACGTGCATCAGCCCGTAGTAAAGGACCGACAGCAGCTCGGCGATGGAGAACGCCGAGCCGTAGTGCCCCGAGCCGCAGATGTCCGTGAGGCGGACGACCTCGCGGCGGATCATGCGGGCCTTGTCCCGGAGCTCCTCCTTGGACGCTCCGTGTACATCCCGTTTCGTCATGGTGTTACCTCCCGTTCGTTCCGATTCAGTCGATGTGCATGCCGCCGTTGACGTCCACCACCTCGCCGGTGACGTACTCGGACAGCTCCGATGCCAGGAAGACGCAGATGCGGGCGACGTCCTCGGGGCTTCCGGTGCGGCCGGCGGGGATCGACTCGCGGATCCCCTGGTGCTGCTCGGCGCTGAGCTTGCCGGCGGTGATGTCCGTCTCGATGAAGCCGGGGGCGACGGCGTTGCAGCGAATGCCCTCGCGGGCATGGTTGCGGGCCACCGCCCGCATGAGCCCCAGCACGCCGGCCTTGGCGGCGCTGTAATGCGGGCCGCCGAAGATGCCGCCGCCGCGCTCGGCCGAGACCGAGGACATGTTGATCACGCTGCCGCGGCCGCGTTCCTGCATGTACGGCAGGACGGCCTTGGTGCAGAAGAAGGTGCCCTTGAGATTGACCCCGACCACGGCGTCGAAATCGTCTTCCTCGATCTCGAGCAGTCCCTTGGGCTGGGTGATGCCGGCGTTGTTGACGAGCGTGTCCGGCGGGCCGAGATCCTGGGCGATGCGCTGGAAGCACGCCCGGGTCGCCGTCCAGTCCGTGACGTCGCAGCGGTAGCCGTGGGCGCCGTCGCCCAGGGATTCGCACGTACTGTCGAGGGCGTCCTGGTCGGTGTCCAGGATCGCGACCCGGGCCCCGTGCTGCATCATGAGGCGCGCCGTCGCGGAACCGATCCCGCGTGCCGAGGCGGCTCCGGTGATAACGGCGAGGTGGTTGTCGAGTAACATGATCTGACTCCTGTTCCGTGTGTTGCGTTCGGGCTCATGCGCCGATGATCAGGAACGGCATGTAGCTGACCATGCCCAGGACGATGAGCGCGAAGATGTAGAAGGGCACGAGGGCGCGAACGGTCTCCTCGATCCGCACGCCGGCGATGGACGAGGAGATGTAGAGCGTCGTGCCCACGGGAGGCGTGAACAGGCCGATGGCCAGGTTCAGCACCATCATGATGCCGAGCTGCGTGGAGCTCATGCCGATGACATCCGCGAGGGGGACCAGTACCGGCGCCAGCAGCAGGATTGCCGGGGTCATGTCCAGGAACGTGCCGATCAGCAGCATGAGCACGTTCATGAACAGGATGATCCCGAACTCGGGGAGGCCGAGTCCGTTGACGAACCCGATCACCTGGCTCGGCACCTGATCAATGGTGATCATCCAGCCCAGCACCGACGACGCCATGATGAGAAGCATGACCACGCCGGTGGCACGCCCCGCGTCGATGATCGAGCGCAGCAGCTGCATGAGTCCCAGGTCGCGGTAGCAACCCCGCACGATCAGCGCGTAGAACACCGCCACGACGCTGACCTCGGTGGGCGTGGCGGCGCCGCTGATGATGGCGGACAGGATCAGCACCGGCATGAAGATCGCCGGCAGCGAATGCACGAACTCGCTGGCCAGCGCCCGCCAGGTGATCTCGATCTCCTGGCGGGGGAAGTCCTGCCGCCGCGCGATCACGTACACGGCGATGACGCTGGCCAGCGCGAATACCAGCCCGGGAATGATGCCCGCCAGGAACAGCGCCCCCACCGAGGCGTCCGAGACGCTGGAGTAGATGATCAGCGGTATGGACGGCGGAATGATGACGCCGATGACCGAGCTCGCGGCGTTCACCGCGGAAGCGAACGGGGCCGGATAGCCTTCGCGCTTCTGCCAGGGAATGAGCACGGAACCCAGGGCGGAGGCGTCCGCCACCGCGGACCCGGAGACGCCGGCGAACATCATGGACGTCACCACGCTGACCTGGCCCAGGGCACCGCGGATGTGGCCGACCAGCAGGCTGGCGAAACGGATCAGCCGTTGCCCCAGCTTGCCGGAGATCAGCAGCTCGCCGGCCAGGATGAAGAACGGAATGGCCAGCAGGAGCGGGCTCTGGGACGCGGAGAAAAACCGCTGCACGACGATGATGAGGTCGAACCGCTCACTGAAGAGAACGCCCACGCTGCTTGCCGCCAGGAGCGCGAAGCCGATGGGCAGCGCCAGCAGCATGAGCACCAGGAAAACGGGCAGGGCAACCGCGGTCATGACTCCGCCTCCCCGAAGAGTACCTCGGGCACGCGCAGCAGCGTGACCGCCGCGACCGACAGCAGGCCGAACGGCAGGCTGTAGAACGCGTACGACACCGGCCACCCCAGCACGGCGGTGCGCTGATACTGGAAGGCATTGAGCAGCTGCGGGGACTGCGCGGCGATCACCAGCATCAGCCCCGTGACAACGGCAATGGAAACCAGCTGCAGGGCGCGCCGGTAGCCGGCGGGCAGCTTGCGCACCAGGTAGTCGATGCCGAGGTGCTCGTTGTTGGCCGCGGCGACGACGACGCCGGCGAGGATCAGCCAGGGAAACAGGATCACGGACAGCTCAGTGCCCCAGGTCAGGCCGCCGCCGAAGACATAGCGAAGGGCGACGCCCGCCATGAGAACGGTGCCCATGACCAGGGTGCAGGCCACCATGACGGCGCCGGCGGCATAGACGAAGCCCCGCCGGACCGCCCTGGCCACATGAACGATGCGCGTGGGAGACATGATCGACCTCCGCAGGTTCGTTGATTGCCCGGGGGCTCACCTCCCGGGCAACCGTGGCGCGCCGTTATTGCGCGTTCGCTGCTTCGGCCGCTTCACGAGCTTCGGGCACGATGTCGCCGAGCTCGTCCTCCCACGCGTCGTAGACCGAGCTTGTCGCCTCCCGCAGGGCCGCGACGTCGGCCTCATTGATGGCGACGCCCGCCTCCTCGAGACGCGGGAGAAGCTCCTTGGTCTGCCGGACCAGCTCCATGCGCTGGTAGGTGCCGGCTTCCTCGGCCGCCCGCGTGATCGCCTCCTGGTGCTCGCCGGAGAGCTGGTTCCAGGTCTGCAGGCTGACCACGAAGGGCGTGACCTCGTACTTGTGCCCGGTCAGCGACAGGTACTCCTGGACCTCGTAGAGATCCGACGACCAGATGTTGACGATGGGGTTCTCCTGGCCGTCCATCGCCCCCTGCTGCAGGGCCGTGTAGAGCTCGCCGAAGGCCAGGGGTTCGGGGTTGGCTCCCAGGGTCTCGAAGATGGAGATGGTCATGGAGTCGTCGGGCGTGCGGATCTTCAGCCCTTCGAAATCCGACGGTCCCTCGATGGGGCGGACGTTGTTGGTGGTGTGCCGGATGCCGTTGCCCCAGTAGGTCAGGACCTTGATCCCGCGCTCCTCGGCCTGCTGAGCAACCTCGTCACCGATCTCGCCGTCCACGACCTCCCAGGCGGCCTGGGGCGAGTCGAACAGGAACGGCAGGCCGAAGACGTTGGCCTTGGGTGCAATGGACGCCAGCGGCCCCTGGCTGTTGGCGCTGAGATCCAGGGCGCCGGTCTGCACCTGCTGGAGCATCTCCGTATCGGAGCCGAGCTGCTCGGAGCCCTGGGTCTGGACCTCCAGCTCGCCGCCGGTGTAGTCGGAGACCAGTGCGGCGAACAGGTCGGCGGCGCGGGTCCGGGGATTGTCCGGCGCCGCGCCGTGTCCCAGTACCAGCGTTTCCGCGGAAACCGCGGGGGTCAGGAGGGTCATGCTCGCTGCGAGCATGAGGCCCTTGCTCAGAGTTACTGCTTTCATCGTCTCTCCTCCTCGGTCGAGATTGCTGCAACGTGTGCTCGCTAGGGCGAGTCTTGGTTTCGTGGCGGGGTTTCCAGGAGGCTGGCGCTATCGCGGGACGAAGCGATGCTGGATGCCTGTTCCTCCCAGACGCGGAAGTGCTCGTCCATGGCGGCCATGGCGGCTTCCGGATCCCGGGCCCGGATCGCCTCGACGATGGCCGGGTGGGTGGCGTTGGTGCGCTCGGCGCCGGCGGGCACGCGGCGCACGAGGACGCGGCGGCGGTACAGGACCTCGCGCAGCACGGACGACAGCCCCTCGATGAGAAGAATGACGACGGGGTTGCGCGTCATGTACGCCAGGCGCTGGTGGAATTCGTAGTCCGCCTCCAGCCCTTCCTCGATGGTCCGGGCGTGCACCATCACCTCGTAGAGCCGCGCGAGCTCGGCGACGTCGTCGTCGGTGGCGTGACTGGCGGCGATGCGGGCGATCTCGCGCTCGAGCATCTCCCGGGCCCGCTCCATCTCGTCCACCGAGACATAGCCCAGCTTGACCGCCAGATCGAAGTACAGCTGGACGAATCCGGGATTGGGCATCTGCACGTAGGTGCCGCTGCCCCGGGTGCGCCGGATGACGCCGATGTTCTCCAGGCTGGCGAGACGCTCCCGGACGGTGGAGCGCTGGACACCGAGCTGCTCGGCCAGCGTGCGCTCCGGGGGCAGCCGGACGCGGCCCCTGGCGTCGGTCTCGGCGGCCAGGATCACGCTCTTGAGTTGCTCAAAGACTCCGTCTTCGTCCGGGGAATACACGGCTTCTCTCCTCCTGGTGGCATTATTATTTTGGTCGGACCAATTGTGATTTCATCGGAGCACAGTTTCGGTGGGGTCGTCAAGCGTTTAATAAAATATCTGATTTATAGGATTTTATATTCTTTTTTCGCGTTTCGTGCGGGGGTGTGCCCGGTTGGCGCCAGTATAATATTGGTGCGACCAATTGATTTCCCGGGCGACAGACAGAGGAATGCGGGTGGTGCCGGGCCCGTGGCTCGGGCCCGGCACCTGCTCTGGCGTACAGGGGTCAGGGGAAGTGGTTTCGGTGCAGGGGCTACTTCCGCCAGAACGGCTTCGCCGCCTCCCGCTCGAGCTCGTACCGCGGTATGCCGATATCGCGGGCGATGCGGTCGTCGATGCGTTCGAGGTCGCGGCGCAGCCGCGCACGGCGGCGCATCCGGTGGAACGCGTCGGCAGCCCGGGTGATGATCCGCAGCGGCCGGGGCGGGTGCCGGGAGGTGCCGTCCGGCGATGCCGAAAGTATTCTGTTTTCACGAACGGACTGTTGCGTATTCGTGATCATCGCTTTTGCCTCGTGCGCTTGATTCATGAGCTATTATTGGCAAGGCAAGCGGCCGCCGCCATTGCAGATTGGTGACCCTTATATTCATGGACGGTGAACGATGAATCTGAACTTCAACCAGGTCCGCTCGTTCCTTCTGGTGGCGGAGGAAGGCAATCTCACCCGGGCCGCGGCGCGCCGCCACACGACCCCCTCGGCGGTTACCGCCCACGTGCGGCAGCTGGAGGAGCGGCTCGACGTGGTGCTGTTTCGCCGCACGCGGCAGGGGATGGCCCTGACGGACGCCGGCGAGCGTCTCCTCCCCGCGGCACGCCGGGTCATGACGGCGGTGCGCGAGCTCGGGGACACGGCGGCTGTACTCAACGGCAACCGCACGCGCACGGTGTCGCTGGGCCTGAACGCACCGCCGGAGCACCTGGGCGTGAGTACGCTCATGACCGTGGCCGCGCGCGGCGAGCCGCCCCTGGTGGTGCAGCTGGAGTCGAGCATGAGCGAGCGTATCGTCGCCGACGTAGCGGCCGGCCGGCTCGACGCCGGTTTCGTCTACGGGCCGGTGGACAATACGGCGCTGGCGCGGGAGCTGCTGGGACGGCGGCGGTTACGGGTGGCGGCCCCCGGGGACTTCCCGCTGGACCGGCTGCCGGACGATCCGGCCGAGCGTGCGGCACTGCCCTGGATCTGGCCCGGCGTCGCCGGCTGCCCGTTCCGCCTGCTCATGCCGGAGATCCTGGGGGCGAGCACGGCGGAAGCGAACATCATCAATCGGGTCGACGGCGAGGAGTCCATCCGCGCCATGGTGCGCGCCGGCATGGGCCTGGGTCTGCTGGAAGAGCGCTACGGCCGCGAGGCGGCCGGCAACGGCAGTCTCAAGCTGCTGGAGCCGTCCTGGCCCATCGACCTGGGACTGGTCTATCGCGCCGACCGGGCGGATGACGCCGCCATCGGCGCCCTGCTCGTCGCGGTACGCACCGCCTGGTCGCAAATCGACGATCATGAACCGGGCGACACGGAATCGGGCGCGCCGGTGCGCCGATCGGCCTGAGCGCATCCGGTATGCGACCGGCGGTGCTCACATACCGCTTCCCGGGCAGCCCGGGCGGGCTGCCCGGTTCGCCCGGGTGTCAGGAGCCGTAGCGTTCGCGTACGGCCTCGATGCCCGGCTCGCCGTCGGCGCCGCGGACGCCCTCCAGCCAGTCCTCGACGGTGTCCAGGTTGCCGCGGATCCACTCCTCGGCCACCACCTCGGTCTCGCGCTCGTCCCGGCTGAGCCCCTTGATCCAGACGCTCTGCGCGTCCAGGGGCACCTCCATCTGCTCGAGGAAGCGGCTGGCCTGCAGGTTCTCGTCCGGCCAGCCGCTGCGTACCACGGTGTAGACCGTGGTCTCGATGTCGGCGATGTCGCTGCCGTCCTCGTCCGCGAGAAAGCGGATGTCGTAGACCACGTCCATCCAGTGCGGCTTCCAGCCGTGGAAGACCACCGCCTGGTCGCGCTGCACCGCGCGATCCACCTGGGCCATCATGCCGGCGACGCTGCTGGGGACGACATTCCAGTCGCCGAGCCCCTTGTAGTCCTCCTCCACGGCGGCACGAAAGGCGCGCGTCATTCCGGCGCCCGGCTCGATGGCGTAGATGGTGCGATTGAACCGCTCGCCCTCGGCGACCAGCTCCTCGACGCTGGTGACGCCGGACTCATAGACCTCCGCCGGAACCGCCAGCCCCTGCACGGCGCCGCGGAGATTCACCGCGTGCTGGACGGCGACCTCGTCGTCGAGAAGAGGCTGGACCATGGATTCGTGCGCCGGCATCCAGGCGCCCAGGGAGACGTCGATGTCGCCGTTGCGGATGCCCTGGTAGATCGCCGATGACGACAGTTCCGTGGTAGCCGTGTCATAGCCCATGGTCTCGAGGAGCCGGGATGCGACCTCCGTCTTGACCGTCACCCCCGGCCATGCCTGGATGCCGAAATCCACGGTGTCGGCGGCGGCGGGAGCGGCCACGCTGAACGCGAGTGCCAGGGCCGGGAGCCCCTTCCGGATGACATGATTGTTTTGCATCGATACGGATTTCCCTGTTGCTTCGGAGAAAGGGAGGCCGATGCGCCGGCCTCCCGGGGAGCAGGGGCGCACTGGCTCAGCCGCCCCGCTCCAATACCCGCAGGCGGGACCGGACCAGGTCGCGGTCGATGTAGGTCCCCTGCAGGTGCCGCTGCCCGGTGTTGGGATCGAAGGCCTCGCGCCCGTGCAGCACACGGAGGTTGTCGAAGGCCATCATCTGGCCCGGCCGCAGGGTGAAGCGGAACACGAACCGGGGGTCGCGCAGCCGCTGCCAGAACTGCCGGTACGCCCGGTAGAACGCCCCGACCTGGTCGGCGGGCAGTCGCAGGGTGTCCCGGATCCAGTTGTTGAAACGGATCTGCGCCGGACGGCCGGAGGCGTCCAGCCCGATCACCGGCGCGCGGTAGGCGATGTCCGCCTCCTCGTCCTGGAAGCGGAAATCCACGGGCTGCTCGCTGAGGATCCGGAACGCCTCCGGGTCTTCGCTGCGCAGGGACTCGGCCACGGCGAAGCCGTCCACCAGGGTCGATGCGCCGCCTTCCGCCTCGTTCTCCAGGCAGTAGAGGAACTGGAAGTCCGGCGGCCGCTGCCAGTTGGGCAGATCGATGTGCGGCTCCAGCGCGATGGCCGTGAACGCGGCGTTGTTCGGGTTCGGCTTGGAGACCACGTCGAAGTAGCGGCCGAAGTTGGTCTCCCGGGGCCAGCCGATCCGGGCGACGACGGCTTCGATGCTGCCGGGCTCGGTGGGGCCGTTGTCGATGAGCGCCAAGCCGTAGCGGCTGAGCTGGTCGAGCCAGCGCCGCAGGCCGGCGTCGGAGCCGGTGACCTCGCCGAAGTCCACGGAGGGCGGGTTGGAGGCGATCGCGGCGTCCCACAGCTGCGTGCGCCCGCTGTCGTCGAGGTCTTCGTCCGCGGCGGCGCGCTGGCGCAGCCAGCCGGGGTCGAACTCGCTCTCGTGGGCGGCGTGCTCCGCCATCGCCGGCCAGCGTACGATCAGGGTGCCCCGGGCACTGGCCTCTACCTCCGGTCGCGGAAGGGTCTCCGGAAGGTCGAGGAGACGGAACGTGCGCTCCCGGGTCTGGGGATGACGGCACGCCGGGCAGGGGCAGTGATCGCGCAGCCACAACGGGTGGTAGCCTGCGGTGCGCCCGTCGTCCCAGGTGACCCGGACCGTCTCGCCGTCGAGCTGGGCGCTGCGCAGTCGGTGGTCGCCGGCATAGGCGGAAAGCTCGCCCATGTCCACCAGGGGCTCGGGGCGTTGCGTCTCGGTTGCGGTCGCGGTCATTGGCTCCCTCTCGTTGCGTTGGCGTATGACACCGTCATGCTCGGTGCCGCGGGTGCGGGTCGCAAACGAAGAATCCGGCCCCAAAGACCCAAGAAAACTGATCGCATGGACATGGCGGCGCCGCGGAAACCGCTTGACCCGATCGCCGGGCGCCGGTGAACCTGCCTTCACTGGTTTGCTTATACCGCGCTTATCCCTGGAGTGCCGCACCATGCCCCGACGTCTGCCCTCCGCCCAGGCGCTGCACGCCTTCGATGCGGCCGCCCGGCACATGAGCTTCACCGAGGCCGCGCGCGAGCTGGGTATTACCCAGGCTGCCGTGAGCCAGCGGATCCGGCTGCTGGAGCACCAGACCGGCCAGGCCCTGTTCATCCGGCATGCCCGGGCGCTGGAGCTCACGGAAGCCGGTCGCGCCTTCGTCCCGGCCGTGCGGGATGCCTTCGAGCGCCTGGCCAGCGGCGTGGAGGAGGCCTTCGGCCCGGAGCGGGAAGGCCCGGTGACCCTGCGCTCCACACCCGGCTTCATGCGCTTCTGGCTGGCGCCCCGCCTGGCCCGGTTCCAGCAGGCGCACCCGGAGGTACCGCTGCGCCTGGCCACGGCGGTGTGGCCCGGGGATTTCGGCGGCGACGGGGCGGACATGGAAATCCGGTACGGGCAGGGGGACTGGAGCGGCGTGGACGTCGTCCGTCTCACCCGCGAGCAGATGACCCCCGTGTGTACACCGGCGATCGCCGGCACGCTGGCCGGGCCGGCGGACCTGAGCGAGCACACCCTGGTGCACGCCACCGGCTTCGAGGCCGGCTGGCCGCAGTGGCTGGCGGAGGCCGGCGTTGCGGATCTCGCGGGCCGCACGCACAGCCTGCTGTGCGACACCATGGCCACGAGCCACGCCCTGGCGCGGCATGGCGCGGGGGTGGCCATGGGTCGCAGCAGCTTCATGCCGGAGGCGATCGCCGACGGCACGCTGGTCGCCCCCTTTCCCCTGTGGCTGGAGGTGGACGAGGCGTTCTACCTGACCCGCCCGGGGCGGGCGCCCGTGCGCGACGAAGCGATCCTGCTGTGGGACTGGCTGGTCGCCGAGGCCGAGCCTTCGGCATGAGCGCCGGCCCGGGGCGGCCGCCGGGCGCCGGTCACAGGCAGCGCGGCCGGAGTCCATAGCGGAGGTACAGCGGGTGCCGCGGCTCACCGGCCCGGGTGATGTCCAGCACCAGGGGCACGATCCCGTGGGCACGCAGCATGGCGAGCACGGCGGCGCCGCGTGCCCGCAGGCGACCGTGGTTGCCCCAGCCGCAGATCACCAGGCCCGCGGTGCCGGCGGCGTCCAGGACGTGGCCGTCGTTCCCCGGTCCCACGGGGTCGTCGACACGGTACAGCCCGGCCGGCGACGGCGTGCGCAGCGCGAACACGTTCGTTACCTCCAGCCCGCCGCAGCCCAGCCGGCGCGCACGCCGTACGCACCGTTCCACCGTGGCGTCGTTGGTGTCGGCGTCGGCGGTGCTCGGGTTCAGCAGGAGGAAGTTCGCTTGCGCTCCCGCGGCCCAGCGACGCCACAGCCGATAGCGATAGATGCCGTCGGCGGAGAAGACCGCGCCGGCGCCTTGTGGCTGGCTCGTCATGTCGCGCTCCGTACCGGTGCTGCCCTCCACCGGTTACTCCCTGCAAGTCTAGCCCGGACGGGCCCGGTGCGGCGGATTGGCGGCGCTTGCGGGAGTGGCACAGACTTGTGCCAGGAGGAGACGAGCATGGTCGACGGCGACGATATCCTGGCCGCGCATCGACGCATCCGTGATCGCGTCGAGGCGACGCCGACGATCCGGGATCACGGGCTGAGCGAGCGCCTGGGACGGCCCGTGCACCTGAAGTGCGAGCTGTTCCAGCGTACCGGCGCCTTCAAGCCGCGCGGGGCTCTCAACTGGGTGCGAACCGCCACCCGCGACGAGCTCGCCGCCGGCCTGGCCGCGGTCTCGGCGGGCAATCACGCGGCGGCGCTGGCCTGGGCGGCGGCCACCGCGGGCGCCTCGGTCACGGTGGTCATGCCGCAGGGCGCCAGCACCGCGAAGGTCGAGGCCACCCGGGCGCTCGGTGCCGAGGTGATCCTGTGCGGCGACATCAACGCCGCCTGGAAGCGCATGGAGGCGCTCGTGGCCGAGCGCGGCCTGACCCTGGTCCACCCCTTCGACGACCCGCGGGTGATCGCCGGGCAGGGGACGGTGGGCCTGGAGATCGGCGATCAGATGCCCGGGGCGGGCGCGATTCTCTGCCCGGTGGGCGGCGGCGGCCTGGTGAGCGGCCTGGCCATTGCGGTGAAGCAGCGCAATCCGGCGGTGCGGGTGATCGGCGTCGAGCCCGAAGGCGCGGCCGCCCTGGCTCACGCCTGGCGCCGGGGCGGCCCGGCCCGGCTGGGGTCGGTGACCACCTGCGCCGGCAGCCTGGCGCCGGCGATCACCGGCGACAACGCCTACCGGCTCTCCCGCGCGTGGGTGGACGAGCTGGTGACCGTGCCGGAGGCGACCATCGCCCGCGGCGTGCGTCATCTCCTCGGTTCCGCGAAGCTGCATGCCGAGCCCGGGGCGGCCGTCGGCGCCGGCGCGCTGCTCGACGGCACGGTGGACGGCTTGCTGCCGCCGGAAGGAGAGATCGTGGCCGTGGTCACCGGCGGCAACATGGCGGCCGCGGAGCTGCGCGGCTTCCTGCCCGACGACCCCGGCTAATCCGCTGGCAATGGGGCTACCAGAATCCGCCCGGCGGCCCGCGCCTCGTCCAGCCATTCCCCGGCCGTCGCCAGGACCGCGGCGGGATCGGGACGCGCGCTTGCCGCCTGCTGATCGAGACTGCACAGAACCATGGCCGCAGTGGCGTTCACGAAACCGGCCGGGGTGTCGTAGGCGCGCAGGTTCACGGCGCGCTCGACGCGGCGGAAGGTGTTGGGGTGGCAGCCGCCCGGCGCGTCGTGGTGCATGAGCACGGCGAAGGTCCGCCCGTCGGTGGTCCCGATGCGGTCCAGGGGGCGGACGGACTGCACCAGCCGCCGCCCCATGGCGGCGAGGATCTCCGCGACCACGCGGTCGCCGTGGCTGGCGGCCAGGGTCTCCGGATCGTTCAGGCGCACCAGCGCCACGCAGGCGCTGCCCCCCCGGCCTTCCACGTGGCGCAGCAGGCGTTCCAGCTGTTCCTCCACGTAGCCGCGATTGCCGAGGCCGGCCGCCAGGGAGTCGTCGTCCGCCCCCTGCTGCCGGAGCTCCGCCAGCTCGCGCCCGGCGGCCAGCAGGTCGTTCTGGAGGCGGGCGATACGGCCGGCCGCCTGGATGCGTGCAAGCAGCTCCTGGCTGTCCGGGGACTTGTTGACGAAATCATCCACGCCGCTGGCGAACGCCTGGTCCAGCGACGCCGCTCCTTCCCGGGCGGTCAGCAGGAGGATATAGGTGTAGTGGCTGGTGTCCGCGTCCATGCGGCGCACCTGCCTGGTCAGCGCCAGGCCGTCGACGTCCGGCATCAGCCAGTCGGCCACCAGGACGTCCGCCGGCCGCTGGCGAAGCAGCTCCAGCGCCTCCGCCGCGGAGGCGGCGACGCGGATGTCCGTAAAGCCGGTGCCATGGAGCACGCGGCGGAGCATTTCCAGCGTGAAGCGGGCGTCGTCGACGACCACCACCGGTACCGTGTTTTCACCCCAGGAGGGATACGCTGCCGACATGCAGGGTCACCTTGTGGGTCCTTCCTCAAACCGCCGCCGGCCGCCATCACGGGTAGCCAGCGCGGCCCCTCGAACACGTATCATACTATCGATCCGCCGGTGATGACCGCCATCCTCGTGCACGGGAATACCCCATGAATCTTCGTGATCTCCGCTACCTGGTCGCCGTCGCCGAGCACCGCCACTTCGGCCGCGCCGCAGAGGCCTGCTATGTCAGCCAGCCGACCCTGAGCGCGCAGCTGAAAAAGCTGGAAGGGTTCCTCGGCGTGCAGCTGGTGGAGCGCTCCAGCAAGCAGGTGCTGCTCACCGTGATCGGGCAGGAGGTGGCCGAGCGGGCGCGCAGCATGCTGAGCCTCGCGGACGATATCGTCGAGCTCTCCCGTGCCGCAAGCGATCCCCTGGCGGGCGATCTGCGCCTGGGGGTCATCCCCACGGTGGCGCCCTACCTGCTGCCCCACCTGTTCGCCGCGCTCACCGAGCAGATGCCGCGGCTGCGGCCGGTGCTCAACGAGGAGCGCACCGGCAGCTGCCTCGAGCGGCTGCGCCAGGGCCAGCTGGACGTCGCCATCATCGCGGTCCCGGTGGAAGGCGCGGACGCCTTCCCCCAGCGCGTGCTCTACGACGAGCCGTTCCTGCTCGCCGCGCCGGAGGACCACCCCCTGGCGGCACGGGAGGTGGTCGACCTGGACGATCTTACCGATACCCGGGTGCTGCTGCTCGAGGAGGGGCACTGCCTCCGGGATCAGGCCCTGAGCCTTTGCCAGACCGTGGGCGCCCGCGAGGCCCGGGAGTTCCGCGCCACGAGCCTGGAGACGCTGCGGCAGATGGCGGTCAGCGGCGCGGGGCTGACGCTGCTGCCGGAGATGGCGGCCCACGCCGGCCCCCGGCAGGGAGCGGATGGCGGCCTGGTGCTGCGGCGCTTCCGGGACCCGCAGCCCCGCCGCCGGATCGCCGCCCTGTGGCGCAAGGGCTCGGCGCGGGAGCCGACGGTCCGGGCGCTGGTGGAGCTGATCCGGGGGCTCGACGCCGTGCGGGAGCTGTCGGCGTCGCTGTAGCGCCCCATCAGCCGTATCGACTTGCTACACTGCGCCCCCATGGACGTATCGGACCTGCTCGACCCCCTTAACGACGCCCAGCGGGAAGCGGTGAGCGCGCCGCTGGGGCGCAACCTGGTGCTGGCCGGCGCCGGCAGCGGCAAGACGCGCGTTCTGGTGCACCGGGCCGCCTGGCTCGGGCGCGTGGAGAACGCACCGCCGTACAGCATCCTGGCGGTCACCTTCACCAACAAGGCGGCGGCGGAGATGCGCGGGCGCATCGAGAGCCTGCTGGGCTACTCCGCCGCCGGCATGTGGACCGGGACTTTCCACGGGCTGTCCCATCGGCTCCTGCGTCGTCACTGGCGGGAGACCGGCCTGCCGGAGACCTTCCAGATCCTCGACGCCGACGACCAGCGCCGCCTGGTCAAGCGTGTCATGCGGACGCTGGAGATGGACGAGAGCCGCACGCCGGTGCGCCAGGTCCAGGGGTACATCAATGCCCGCAAGGACGACGGCCAGCGCCCGGGCGATCTCGGCGAGGGAGCGGATCCGTACACCGAGCGCCTGGTGCGCGCCTACAGCGCCTACCAGGACGCCTGCGACCGCACCGGCCAGGTGGATTTCGCCGAGCTGCTGCTGCGCAGCTTCGAGCTGCTGCGCGATCATCCGGGGCTGCTGCAGCACTACCGCGAGCAGCTGCGCCACCTGCTGGTGGACGAGTTCCAGGACACCAACGGCATCCAGTACGCGTGGCTGCGGCTGCTCGCCGGCGACGACGCCGACCTGTTCGTGGTGGGCGACGACGACCAGTCCATCTACGGCTGGCGCGGCGCACGGGTGGAGAACCTGCGCCGTCTCAGCGACGACTATCCGGACATGCGCGTCATGCGCCTGGAGCAGAACTACCGCTCCACGGGCATGATCCTGGACGCGGCCAACACCCTGATCGCCCACAACAGCGGCCGCATGGGCAAGAGCCTGTGGACGGAAGGGGCCGAGGGCGAGCCGGTGGCGATCTACGGCGCGTTCAACGAGCTCGACGAGGCCCGCTACGTGGTCGAGCGCATCGCGGACCTGCTGGACCAGGGCATGGCCCGCAGCGAGATGGCCATTCTCTACCGCTCCAACGCCCAGTCGCGGGTCTTCGAGGAGGCGCTGCTGGCGCGCGGGCTGCCGTACCGGGTCTACGGCGGGCTGCGCTTCTTCGAGCGCGCCGAGATCAAGGACGCCCTGGCCTACCTGCGCCTGGTGGACAACCGCGACGACGACCCTTCCTTCGAACGGGTGGTGAATACTCCGGCGCGGGGCATCGGCGGCAAGACCGTGGACGCCCTGCGCGAGCAGGCCCGGCAGCGGGGCACGAGTCTCTGGCAGGCAGCCCGGGCGGCGGCGGCCGACGGCAGCCTGCCGGGCCGGGCGGCGACCTCGGTGAATCGCTTCCTGGAGCTGGTGGACGATCTGGCGCGTCAGGCGGCCGATCAGCCGCTGGCCGAGCGTATCGATGTCGTGGTGCGGGGCTCCGGGCTGCGCGAGCTCTTCCAGAAGGATGCCAGCGAGCGCGGCGAATCGCGCCTGGAGAACCTGGACGAGCTGGTCAGCGCCGCCCGCCATTTCGAGCAGGAGTGGCAGGGCGACGACGACATGGACGTGCTCACGGCCTTTCTCTCCCACGCCGCGCTGGAGGCGGGCGAGGGGCAGGCGGATGCCTGGGAGGACTGCGTCCAGCTCATGACCCTGCACTCGGCCAAGGGCCTGGAGTATCCCGTGGTCTTCCTGACCGGGCTGGAGGAGGGGCTGTTCCCCCACCGCATGTCCGCCGACGACCCGGACCGGCTGGAGGAGGAACGGCGGCTGTGCTACGTCGGCCTGACCCGGGCCCGCCAGCACGCGGTGATCACCTGGGCGGAGAAGCGCCGTCTGCACGGCTCCGAGACCTACGGCGCGCCCTCGCGGTTTCTCGGCGAGCTGCCCGAGCACTGCGTGCGGCACGTACGCACGCGCAGCCAGGTCAGCCGGCCGCAGATGGCGGTGCGCTCCGCGCTGGCCGAGGAGCAGAGCGCGGGCGCGCCGGCGTTCACCCTGGGCCAGCGGGTCCATCACCCCAAGTTCGGCGACGGTATCGTGCTCCAGTACGAGGGCCAGGGCCCCTCCGCCCGGGTGCAGGTGAACTTCAGCGAGGCCGGCCCCAAGTGGCTGGTGGCCGCCTACGCCAAGCTGTCGTGACCGCGCTGGGCCTGTTCGCCCGAGCGGTCGACAGAGCCGTAGGAGCGACGTCAGTCGCGACCGTTGCAGAGCATCAGGTTCTCTGGACCGTCGCGGCTGAAGCCGCTCCCACATCATATTGACAAAGTTTTCTGCGGCGGCGCTGTGGGAGGGGCTTCAGCCCCGACCGCTGTCGGCCGCTTGAGATGCTCTGCGACGGTCGCGACTGACGTCGCTCCTACAGCATCCTGCGGCAAGCCTTGCCGGAGCCGTGTAGGAGCGGCTTCAGCCGCGATTTTCCAGGGTGTTTGGCTCTCTTGACGTCGCTCCTGCGGCTCCGTCGGCCGCCGGCGCGACGCAGTTGCCGACGGCTAAAGATCGAGCAGGATCTCCCGCTCCCGCGCCGACGGCTCGAAGCCGCGGTGCTCGTAGTGGTCGAAGATGGCGGTGACCACCTCGCCGGGGTGCTCCACCACCCGGAAGAGGTCCATGTCCTCGGCGTTGATGGTGCCCTCGCCCACCAGCTTGTCCCGGAACCAGTCGATGAGCCCCTGCCAGAACGTGCCGTGCACCAGGATGATGGGGATGCGCCGGGTTTTGCCCGTCTGCACCAGCGTCAGGATCTCCGCCAGCTCGTCCAGGGTGCCGAAGCCGCCGGGCAGTACCACGTAGGCGGACGCGTACTTGACGAACATGACCTTGCGCGAGAAGAAATGCCGGAAATTCAGGCTGATGTCCTGGTAGTCGTTGCCGCCCTGCTCGGCGGGCAGCTGGATGTTCAGCCCGATGCTCGGCGCCTTGCCCCGGTAGGCGCCCTTGTTGGCGGCCTCCATGATGCCGGGGCCGCCGCCGCTGACCACGGAGAAGCCGGCCTCGGAGAGCTGGCGGGCGGTTTCCTCGGCCAGCTCGTACCAGGGGTGATCGGCGGGCGTGCGGGCGGAGCCGAACATGCTGACGGAGGGCTTGATCTGCGCCAGGCGCTCGAAGCCCTCCACGAACTCCGCCATGACCTGGAAGATCTTCCAGGACTCGCGGGTCATGAGTGAATCGTTGATGGGCGCGCGGCCCGTGAACTTGTCGTGTGATGACATCGTGAACAGTGGCTCCCGGCCGCCCCGGGCGTGTACAGTCCCGGGATCGCCGTACGGTGTGCAATGGTCAGCCGCTTCCGCGACTGGTATAGAGTGTTCCGCAGCGGGGTGCGGCCTCCATTATGGCGCAGGCGGCGCATCCATGACATCCATGAACCGCTAGTGTCCTGTAACCCAAATTCGTTGGATTTTGAGCGTCTGTGCGGCGCCAGGGCGAGGCGCGACTCGCAGGCAATGGCCGTCGCCCTTGGCAAGAGGCGCAACGAAGCCCTGGCGCCGCACAGACGCTCCCGCAGGGCCTGCCTCTGGGCCGCTGAGGCGGCGTTGCTGGCCCTCGCCGTAGGACGCGCTACGCCTTCGGGCCGGCGGCCTTGCCTCAGCGGCCCAGAGGTCAGGCAAAATCCAACGAATTTGGGTTACAGGACACTAGGGGCCGCGTTGCGGCCCGGAATGATGCCCGGGAGGACCCATGCGTTCGCGTTCCATGCTGCTTTTCGCCGTCGTCGCTGCCGTGCCGGTGGGCGCCGCCCATGCGGATATCACCGGCATCAGCGTCGGCGCCGGGGTCTGGAAACAGAATCCGGACGGCTACATCCAGAGCGACGGCGACCGGGCCGATGTCGACGACGGCCTGCAGCTCGACTCCGAGACCGACGTCTTCGTCTGGGCGGATCTGCGCCACCCGGTACCGCTGCTGCCCCGGCTCAAGCTCCAGTACACGCCCGTGAGCATGAGCGGGGACGGTCGCGTGACGCGGAGCTTCGAGTTCCAGGGCACCAGCTTCAATGTCAACGAAGACGTCTCCTCCGAGCTGCAGCTGGACCAGATGGACGCCATCTTCTACTGGACGCCGTGGAGCACCCTGGTGGACCTGGACCTGGGCGTGAACGTCAAGTACGTGGACGGCTACGCCGAGGTGGAAGGGCAGCAGAGCGGCGACCGCGAGCGGGTGGAGTTCGCGGCGCCGCTGCCGCTGCTCTATGCCCGTGTGGAGGCGCGCCTGCCCGGCACCGGCCTGTTCGCCGGCGGCGAAGGCAGCTATCTGTCCGTCGACGGCCATCGCATCGCCGATGTCACGCTGCGGGGCGGCTACCGCACCGATCTGGGCGCCGGGTCCCTGGCCGTGGAAGGCGGCTGGAAGCACCAGAACCTGCGCCTGGATGACCTGGACGACGTGGACGCGGACCTGACCATCGAGGGCCCGTACGTGGGCGTCTCGGCCCGTTTCTGACCATGCCCGGGGGAGGTTGAGAGCACGACCATGGCCGATCTGATCCTGGTGGACGGTTCCTCGTACCTGTACCGGGCCTTCCACGCCCTGCCCCCGCTGAGCAACTCGGCCGGCGAGCCCACCGGGGCCGTCTACGGCGTGGTGAACATGCTGCGCAAGCTCCTGGCCGAGTACGACCCCCGGCACATCGGCGTGGTCTTCGACGCCCCGGGGCGGACCTTCCGCGACGACCTGTTCGCCGAGTACAAGGCCAACCGCCCGAGCATGCCCGAGGACCTGCGGCCCCAGGTGGAGCCGCTCAAGCACATTGTCGGCGCCCTGGGCCTGCCGCTGGTGGAGATCCCCGGTGTCGAGGCCGACGACGCCATCGGCACGCTCGCCCGGCAGGCCGAGAGGGACGGCTGGGACGTGGTCATCTCCACCGGCGACAAGGACATGGCGCAGCTGGTCAGCGACCGCATCACCCTGCTCAATACCATGAGCGGCACGGTCCTGGACCCGGCCGGAGTGGGCGAGAAGTTCGGCGTGCCCCCCGAGCGGATCATCGACTACCTGGCGCTGGTGGGGGATACCTCGGACAACATCCCGGGCATTCCCAAGGTCGGCCCCAAGACCGCGGCCAAGTGGCTGGACGCCTACGGCGACCTGGACGGCGTCATCGCCCACGCCGACGACATCAAGGGCAAGGTGGGCGAGAGCCTGCGCGAGCACCTGGACGATCTCGCCCTGTCCCGGGAGCTCGCCACCATCCGGTGCGACCTGGAGCTCGACCAGAAGCCGGGGGATCTGGTCCGTGGCGAGCCGGACACGGCCGCACTGCGCGAGCTCTATCGCCGCCACGAGTTCTCCGGCTGGCTGTCCCAGCTCGGTGCGCCGGATGCCGACGACGCCGACGCCGGCGGCAGCGGCGGCGACTACCGCATGATCACCGCGCAGGCGGAGCTGGACGGCTGGCTGGCGCGGCTGCGGGAGGCATCGCTGTTCGCCTTCGACCTGGAAACCGACAGCCTGGACTACATGCAGGCGCGCATCGTCGGGCTGTCCTTTGCCGTGGACCCGGGCGAGGCCGTGTACATCCCCGTCGCCCACGACGGTCCCGGGGCCCCGGATCAGCTCGACAGTGATGCCGTCCTCGAGGCCCTCCGGCCCCTGCTGGAGGACCCGCAGCGGCCCAAGCTCGGGCAGAACCTCAAGTACGACATGAGCGTCCTCGCCCGCTACGGCATCCACCTGCAGGGCGTGCGCCACGACACCATGCTGCAGTCCTACGTGCTGGACAGCACGGCCACCCGCCACGATATGGACTCCCTGGCGCTGAAGTACCTCGGGCGCGGTACCATCAAGTTCGAGGAGGTTGCCGGCAAGGGCGCGAAGCAGATCACGTTCAACCAGGTGGGCGTCGAGGAGGCGACGGAGTATGCCTGCGAGGACGCGGACGTCACCCGCCAGCTGCACGACGTCCTGTGGCCGCGGCTGGAGGCGGTCCCCAGCCTGCGCCGGGTCTACGAGGACATCGAGGTCCCCCTGCTGCCCGTGCTCTCGCGCATGGAGCGCCACGGCGTGCTGGTGGACCGGGATCTGCTGCGGACCCAGAGCCGCGAGCTGGCCGAGAGCATGCAGGAGGTCGAGGCGGCGGCGCACAGGGCGGCCGGCGGGCCGTTCAACCTGGGATCGCCCAAGCAGATCCAGGAGATCCTGTTCGAGCGCCAGGGCCTGCCGGTGGTGCAGAAGACGCCCAAGGGGCAGCCGTCCACCGCGGAGTCCGTGCTCCAGGAGCTGGCCGAGGACTACGAGCTGCCGCGGCTGATCATCGAGCACCGCGGGCTGTCCAAGCTCAAGTCCACCTACACCGACAAGTTGCCGCAGATGTGCGACCCGCGGACCGGGCGCGTGCACACGTCCTATCATCAGGCGGTGACGGCCACCGGGCGGCTGTCCTCCAGCGACCCCAACCTGCAGAACATTCCCGTGCGCACCCCGGAGGGGCGGCGGATCCGCAAGGCGTTCATCGCCACCCCGGGCTACCGGCTCATGGCGGCGGACTACTCGCAGGTGGAGCTGCGCATCATGGCCCACCTGTCGGGCGACAGCGGGCTGCGGCAGGCCTTCGAGCAGGGGCTGGACATCCACCGGGCCACGGCGGCCGAGGTCTTCGGGGCGTCTCCGGACCGGGTCACCGACGAGCAGCGCCGGGCGGCCAAGGCCATCAACTTCGGGCTTATCTACGGCATGTCCGCCTGGGGGCTGGCGCGCCAGATCGGCGTCGAGCGGGGTCAGGCCCAGGAGTACGTCGATCTGTATTTCGACCGCTTCCGGGGGGTGAAGGAATACATGGATCGAACCCGGGCCCAGGCGCACGAGCAGGGCTACGTGGAGACCGTCTACGGTCGGCGCCTGTACCTGCCCGAGATCAACTCCAGCAACGCCCAGCGCCGCCAGTACGCCGAGCGCACCGCCATCAACGCGCCCATGCAGGGCACGGCCGCGGACATCATCAAGCGCGCCATGATCCGCGTCGACCAGTGGCTGCAGACGGCCGAGCCGGACGTGCTCATGGTGATGCAGGTCCACGACGAGCTGGTCTTCGAGGTGCCGGCTTCGGAGACGGACACCGTGGGCGAGCACGTGCGCTCGCTCATGGTGGATGCCGCCGCCCTGGATGTTCCGCTGGAAGTGGACATCGGCGTGGGCAGCAACTGGGACGAGGCGCATTGATACAGCGTTGGCAGTTTCAGTGCATGGCACGACCTCCACTGAAAACTGAAAACGGCAAAAGAAAAGGCCCCGGCTCTCGGGGGGAAAGACCGGGGCCAACGACGACCCTGGGGAGGGTCGTGTCGCCCGCTCAGCATACAGGGGGGTGAGCGGGCAGCGCCGGGCACTGGCGCATTTAGTCAGACCGCGCCGGCACCGGTGAAGTTCCGCGGCGGCGACGGATCCGGAGGGGCCCTAGGACCCGTAGGAGCGACGTTCCGGAGATCCCGACGCACTGGAAAGTCGCGGCTGAAGCCGCTCCTACGTGGCTCCGGCAAGGCCTGCCGCAGGATGCTGTAGGAGCGGCTTCAGCCGCGACCTTCCAGAGGAACCGGATGCCCTGGAACGTCGCGACTGACGTCGCTCCTACGGCCGCTCATACGGCGTCTCATTCTTCCTCGTCGAACGCGAACCACCGGTCGAGGACCTGGTGCGCCTCCTCGACGCCGGCGGGGCGCGTCGACGAGAACAGCTGGGCCGTGGCGTCCGGGAACTCGGCCTCCAGGGTGCGGCGGACGTCGGCGAGCGTACGGGTCGCGGCACCGTGCTTGAGCTTGTCGGCCTTGTTCAGCAGCACGTGCACCGGCAGCCCGGCATGGTCGCACCAGGCCAGCATCTGCCGGTCGAACTCCTTGAGCGGGTGGCGGATGTCCATGATCAGCATCAGGCCCCGGAGCGCCCGCCGGCGGTCCAGGTAGGCCGGCAGGACCTCGTCCCAGTGGGCCTTCACCGATGCCGGCACCCGGGCGTAGCCGTAGCCGGGGAGGTCCACCAGGGCGCGGCGCTCGTCCAGCGGGAAGATGTTCATCAGCTGCGTGCGCCCCGGGGTCTTGCTGATCCGGGCCAGCTGCCTGCGGCCGGTGATGGCGTTGAGCGCGCTGGACTTGCCGGCGTTCGAGCGCCCGGCGAACGCTACTTCCGTGCCGGAGTCCGGAGGCAGCTGCTCCAGGGTGCTGGCGCTTTTCAGGAACCATGCCCGTGCATAGCGATCTGCCATGACGATTCTCGCCGTCGGAGGATTCAGGCGAACATGGTACAGATGTCCGGGCCGCGGTGGTTACAGGACACTAGCGGTCGGCAAATTGACCGCAACCGGGCCGGCTGGTATAAATTCGAGTCGTTTTATCCACGGGCCGGGTGCCGTTCCTCCGGGTTGCTGTCCGCCCGCACGCGACGGGGTGTGCCGCGCGCTCGCGTCCGGGGATCCCCTCTATCCAGGAGCAAGTGTGTTCATGAACAACTGGGTCAAGGTGCTCATTGCCGGTTCGATGCTTGTTGCCGCGCCCCTGCTGCATGCCGACGGCGATGTCTCGCGCGGTGAGGAGCTGTCGGGCTCCTGCGCCGCGTGTCACGGCGCGCAAGGCGAGAGCAGCAACCCCGAATGGCCCAATCTGGCCGGCCAGAGCGAGCGCTACCTGTTCGAGCAGCTCCGGGCGTTCAAGAGCGGCGAGCGCCAGAATGCCGTGATGGCCGGGCAGGTGGCGAACCTCGACGAGCAGGACATGCGGGATCTGGCGGCCTACTACGCCAGCCAGGATCCGGTCATCTCCGGCAGTGTCAGCGAGGATCTCCGCGACCTGGGGGAGACCATCTATCGCGGCGGGCTGCCGGACAAGGGCGTCGCCGCCTGCATGGCCTGCCACGGCCCGTCCGGCGCCGGCATGCCCGGGGCCGGGTTCCCGCGCATCGGCGGTCAGCACGCCCAGTACGTCGCGACACAGCTGCGCGCCTATCGCAGCGGTGAGCGGGACACGGATCGCAACGCCATGATGCGCACGGTGGCCGAGCAGCTCTCCGACGAGGAGATCCAGGCGGTTTCGTCCTACGTTTCCGGGCTCTACAGGGCTCGCGACTGACTCCCGCAGGGTGCGCGGGCGTGCCGCCGGCGCAATAATCGCCGTGATCCGGTGAAGCAGTCCATGCATCACCCGCCTCCGGGGCGGGTGCCTCAAGCAGCCGGGTTCCCCGGCACCGGGTGATCCACGAGGTATGGCCACAGCCGCACAGTCCGTACGCAGGGAGCGGCGACCGCGCAGGGGCACGGCATCCATCCTGCTGACGTTCCTGGGGTCGATGAACCTCGCCATCACCCTGCTGGTGGCGCTGGCTGTCGCCTCGGTGATCGGGACCGTGCTGCAGCAGGGCCAGCCCTACCCGGACTACCTGCTCAAGTTCGGCCCCTTCTGGTTCGAAGTCTACAAGGCGCTGGGGCTGTACGACGTCTACTCCGCGCCCTGGTTCCTGTTCATCCTGTCGTTCCTGGTGGTGTCCACCTCCGTGTGCCTGGTGCGCCATACCCCGTTCATGTGGAAGGAGATGACGCGCTTCCGGGAGCACCAGCAGGAGCGCTCGCTGCGCGCGCTGTCCCATCGCAGCGAGTGGGACGTGGCCATGGACCCGGGCGCGGCCGCGGATACCGCCGAAGCGGCGCTGCGCCGCCACGGCTTTCGCGTGCGCCGCAAGCCCCGGAAGCGCGGCGAGCTGGTGGCCGCCATGAGTGGTGCGGCCAACCGGCTGGGCTACGTGTTCACCCACCTGGGGATCGTCGTCATCTGCGTCGGCGGGCTGATCGACGGCAACGTCCTGCTGCAGTGGCAGTACTGGACCGGCGATCTGACGGTGGAGACCCGGGATATACCGGTCTCGCAGGTGGACGAGAGCAGCCGGCTGCCGCCGCGGCCCGGTGCCTTCCGCGGCAATGTCACCATCCCCGAGGGCGGCAGTGCCGGGGTCGCGTTCCTGCGGATGGGGGAAGGCTACGTGGTCCAGGAGCTGCCGTTCCGCCTGAAGGTGGAGGACTTCCGTATCGAGCACTACGACACGGGCCAGCCGCAGTCCTTCGAGAGCGACGTCGTCCTGCAGGCGCCCGGCCTCGAGGAGCCCATCGAGCAGACCATCCGCGTGAACGAGCCGCTGGAGTACAACGGCTACGCCATCTATCAGGCCAATTTCGGCGACGGCGGCTCGCGGCTGGACCTGCGCCTGTGGCCCCTCGACGGCGGCGAGCCCGCCACCATGGAGGCGCGGGTCAACGGCGAGGCCCCTCTGCCCGATAGCGGCCCCCGCCTGGAGGTCACGGACTTCAGCGTATTCAACATCCATCCGCGCCCCGATGCCGTAAACAACCGGGACGTGCGCAACGTGGGCCCCAGCTTCACGTTCCGCCTGCGCCGGGAGACCGGTGAGGCCGTCGAGTACCGGAACTACATGCAGCCGGTGGCCATGGACGGCGGTCGGTACTATCTCAGCGGCATGCGCCGTTCGCCGGCCGACGAGTTCCGCTATCTCCACATCCCGGCGGATCCCGACGGCGAGCTGGACCGGTTCATGGCCTTGCTGGAGCAGCTGCGCGGCGAGGAGTCGGTGGCTGCGGCGGCGGACCGGGCCATGCAGGACATCGGCGTGGAGCAGGAGCAGGTGCGCCGGCAGGTAGCCCGGGAGGCCCACGGCATGATCGACACCCTGCTGGAGTCCGGCTTCGATGCCGTGCTGGAGCAGCAGCGGCAACGGGCCGAGGCGCGTGCGGGCGAGGCGCCGGAGCGGCTCATGGACTTCTATCGCTTGGTGCTGGAACGGACCCTGTGGGAGGCTTATGCTCGGGTGCTGACCCGGGAGGGCAGCGACCCGGCGGAACCCACGGAGGAGGATCTTGTCTTCTACCGTGACGCCATCACGGCGATGACGGCGCTGGCGGACTACGGCGCTCCGGTTTTCCTGGAGCTGACGAACTTCGATCATCGCCAGGCGACGGGGCTGCAGATCGCGCGCGCGCCCGGGCAAAATGTCGTCTACACCGGGGCGCTGATGCTCACCGTCGGGGTGTTCCTGCTCTTCTACGTGGCGCATCGGCGCATGTGGTGCTGGGTCCGTCCCGGCGCGAACGGCGCCCACGTGCTGCTGGCGGGCTCGAGCCATCGCGATCCCATCGGCTTCGCGCGGGTGTTCGAGCGCCTGCAGGCGGACCTGGCGCAGCGGTTCCGGCCCCACGGGCCGGCCGATTCAACCGGAGCGAGACCCGGAGAGAGACAATGAGCACGCAGCAGGTCCTGGGGCAGGACACCTACGATGACCGCAGCTTCCTGGCGCGCCTGTCGTGGTTCGACTGGGCCTGGGCGCTGGCCCTGATCGCCGGCACCGTCTATGCCAGCGTGCAGTACTCGCCGTGGATGGATGTCTACAACCAGGGCATTCTCTACATGGCCTGCGGCATGGTCCTGCTGGTGGGCTGGCTGTGGAAGCCCGCCCGCGTGTTCGTCCTGGCGGTGGCCGCGGCGTCGCTGTTCGCGGTGTTCCGCTATCCGGC
This sequence comes from Aquisalimonas lutea, assembly GCF_030409225.1. Lineage (GTDB taxonomy): Bacteria > Pseudomonadota > Gammaproteobacteria > Nitrococcales > Aquisalimonadaceae > Aquisalimonas > Aquisalimonas lutea. Next base: position 539,228 of record NZ_JAUFPK010000001.1, on the reverse strand, counting down.
GCTGGAGGCGGCGGAGACGGATTTCTTCCTGAACTACCTCCTGTCCAGCCAGGCCGCCATCATGTGGATGTGCGCGCTCTTCCCCGCTGCGACACTGGCCTACCTGGGCGGTCTCGTGGCGCGTGCCCCCTTCCCGCAGCAGGTGGGCTCGGCGCTCGCCTGGGTTGCCTGCGGCGCCGGCCTGGTGGGGCTTCTGGTGCGCTGGTGGGAGTCGTACCTGATCGGTCCCGAGGTGGGCCGTATCCCGGTGACGAACCTCTACGAGGTGTTCGTCCTGTTCGCCTTCACCACCGGGCTGATCTACCTCTACTACGAGTACCGCTACGGCACGCGTGCGCTGGGCGGCTTCGTCGGCCTGGTGATCAGTGCGGCCATCGGCTTCCTGCTCTGGTACCACTTCGCCCAGGATGCCCATCACATCGACCCCTTGATCCCGGCGCTCCAGAGCTGGTGGATGAAGATCCACGTGCCCGCCAATTTCATCGGCTATGGCTCCTTCGCCATTTCCGCCATGATGGGGGTGGCGTATCTCATCCGCGCCCGCAATCCGGGGGGCTGGGAGCGCCACGGGCTGCCGTCGGCCGAGCTGCTGGACGACCTCATGTACAAGACGGTGGCCCTCGGGTTCGCCTTCTTCACCGTGGCGACCATCCTCGGTGCGCTCTGGGCGGCCGAGGCCTGGGGCGGGTACTGGAGCTGGGACCCCAAGGAGACCTGGTCCCTGATCACCTGGCTGAACTATGCGGCCTGGCTGCACCTGCGCTTCAGCAAGGGCTGGCGCGGCACGCCCATGGCGTGGTGGGCCGTGGCCGGGCTGTTCGTGGTGACGTTCACCTTCCTGGGCGTCAATATCTTCCTCAGCGGCCTGCACTCCTACGGCGAGCTGTAACGCCGCCGGGCCGGTGCCGTGCTGCAACCGACGGGTTCAACGGAGGCAATCCATGCAAGGCATCCACAAACTGCTCGCGACGCTGCTGCTTGTCGTTCCCGCCCTGGCCTGGGGGCAGTCGTTCCAGGCGGGCGAGGACTACCGCGAGCTGGACGAGCCGGTATCCATGGATACCGGAGAAGTTGTCCAGGTGCGCGAGTTCTTCTCCTACGCCTGCCCGCACTGCAACAGCTTCAACCCCCGCATGCATTCGCTCATGGAGGACCTGGGGGAGCGCGCCGAGCTGGTGCGTACGCCGGTGGTGTTCAACCGCAGCTGGGAGCCGGTGGCGCGCGCCTATCACGCCACCGCCGCGCTGGACGCCGTCGAGGCGACGCACGATGCCCTGTTCCGGGCGATCCACGACGAGGGGCGCCGCCTGCAATCCGTCGATGCCGTCGCCGACGTGGTGGCCGAGCAGGGCGTGGACCCCGAGGCGTTCAAGGAGGCCTGGGATTCGTTTACCGTGGATGCGAGCATGCGCCGCGCCCAGCGCGTCGCCCGGACCTACGGCGTGCGGAGCACGCCCACCGTGGCGGTTGCCGGCAAGTATGTGGTGGACGTCCGCCAGGCCGGAGGCCAGCAGCGCATGACGGAGGTGATCCGGTACCTGGTGGATCGGGAATACGATGACGCCCAGTGACTGACGACGCCGCACCGGAGGCCAGGGAGCAGACTGCCGCAGCCGGCGACGTGCCGGGCCGGTTGCGCCTGCTCAGCTACAACATCCAGACCGGCATCCAGAGCAGCCACTACGGGCACTACCTGACCCGCAGCTGGCAGCACCTGTTCCCGCACGCCGATCGTCCGCGAACCCTGGAGCGCGTGGCGCGCCTGACCCGGCCCTACGATCTCGTCGGATTGCAGGAAGTCGACGGCGGCAGCCTCCGCAGCGGCTTCGTCAACCAGACGGAGTTCGTCAGCCGCGCCGGCGGCTTCCCGTACTGGCACGATCAGACCAATCGCCGTATCGGGCGCATCGCCCGCCACAGCAACGGCATGTTGAGCCGATTCCGGCCGCTGGCGATCCGCGAGCACGCGCTGCCGGGCATGATCCCGGGGCGCGGTGCGCTGCACATGACCTTCGGCGGCCCCGGCGAGCCCCTGCACGTCATCCTCCTGCACCTGGCCCTGGGGCCGCGCACCCGCATGCGGCAGCTCGGATACGTCGCCGACCTGATCGCTCCCCTGGAGCACGTGGTGGTCATGGGGGATCTCAACTGCACCGCGGACAGCCCGGAAATCCGGGCCCTTCTGGACCGGACCAGCCTCAGCGAGCCCGCGCTGACGCGGCCGACGTATCCGAGCTGGCGTCCCATGCGGCCGCTGGATCACATCCTGGTGTCGTCATCGCTGACCGTGGAACGGGCCGAGGTGGTGGACTACCCGGTCTCCGATCACCTGCCCGTGGCCATGGAGGTGCGCCTGCCGGAGTCCGTGATCCTGGTGCCCTGAGACCCGACAAGGCCTCAAGGTCAGGAGCACTTCTCTCCGGCGGCGTCGCGCAGCCGCTGCTCCAGAACCGCGGCGGTATCCGCTGCGCCGTGCAGATGGCCCTGGACCATGTCGCATCCCTGTTCCTGCAGGAACCGGAGCTGCTCGCGGCTCTCGACGCCCTCGGCGACCACCGGCAGGCCGAGCTGGTGCGCCATGGCGATAATGGCCGTGACGATGGCGCGATCGTCGGCATCCCGGAGGAGATCCTGGATGAAGGAACGATCGATCTTGAGCTTGGATACCGGAAGATGCTTGATCTGGCTGAGCGAGGAATAGCCGGTGCCGAAGTCGTCCACGGCGATGCCGACGCCCAGGGCGCGCAGCTGGTGCAGCAGCGCCACGGCCCCGTCGTCGCGGTCCATGAGCGCGCTCTCGGTGATCTCCAGCTCCAGCGCGCCGGGCGCGAGCCGGTGGCGACGCAGCTCCTCTTCCAGAACGGCCGGAAGGTGATCGCCCAGCAGCTGCTGGCCGGAGATGTTGATGGCCACCTGCGGAACGTCCAGTCCCTGGTGGTGCCAGCGCGCCAGCTCCGCACAGGCGCGCCGTGCCAGCCACTCGCCGATGGGCAGAATCAGGCCCGTGTCCTCGGCGAGCTCGATGAAGCGGTCCGGGGCGACATGGCCGAGCTCGGCATCGTGCCAGCGAATCAGGGCTTCCACGCCCAGCAGCCGGCCCGAGCGCATGCAGACCTGGGGTTGATAGTGCAGGTCGAAGGCCTCGGTCTCCACCGCCCGCCGCAGGCGATGCTCCATCCGTGACCGCTGCGCGGCCCGCTGCTGCATCTCCGTGGTGAACACGACCAGCGAATCCCGGCCCTGCTGTTTCGCCTGCCCCAGTGCCAGCTCGGCGAACCGGATCATCTCGTCGACGCTGCTGGTATCCCGGGGGTGGCGGGCCATGCCCATGCAGCACGACACGCGCAGCTCGCTGTGGTCGACCCGTACGGGCGCGGTCAGGGCCCGGCGAATGGCAGCGAGCGCCGCGGCCGTGTGCTCGCGCTCGTCTTCCTCCAGGGGCAGCGTCAGCATGAACGCGTCGCCGCCCCAGCGGGCCAGGATCTCGCCGTCGCCGACCAGCTCCTGCAGGCGCGCGCTGATGCTCTGCAGCAGCAGATCGCCCACGTCATGACCCATGAGATCGTTGAGGGTGCTGGCGTCGTCCAGATCGATGAGGACCAGGGCGAAGGGGCGGCGCCGATGGCGCAGCAGGGTGTGCAGATGGCTGCGCAGCAGCAGGCGATTGGGAAGCCCGGTCAGCTGGTCGTAGTAGGCCAGCCGGAAGATCCGCTGCTCGGACAGCTTGCGCTGCAGGGCGCTGGCCATGAGCTCGCCGACCCGGCCGGCCAGGTGCAGCGTATCCGCCGGCCATTGCAACGGCTCGCGGACGGTGTCGAAGCCGAGCATGCCCTGGAGCTGCCCGGAGTAGACGACGGGCACCAGGAGAGCCGACTGCACCTGCCGATCGGCCAGCATGCGCTTCTCGGCGTCCGCGGCCCCGGGCAGCGAGTCCGGATCGTCGATGCGCAGCGTCCGTCCCTGGCGCAGCGCGTCCATGAACCAGGGGATGTCCTGCACCGCGAGCCGTTGCAGCGGGCGGCCTCCCTGGCTCGCCCCCTTGCGGCGCCAGCCGTGGGTGTAGAGGAGTTGCTGATGCCCCTCGGCGAGCTCGTACAGATAGGCGCGGTCGGCACCGCAGTACCGGGCGGCCTGGGCGAGGGCGGCATCCACGGCGGCATCGATGCGGTCCGGGGCGACGTTGATGAACTCGCCGGAGACCCGGCCGATGAGGCGCTCCACGGCGTAGCGCGTCGCCAGCGCCGCCTGGGCGGAGCCGTGATTCGCGGCCTCGCCGATGGTCATCAGGGCGCGATCCGCATCGATGCGGCGCAGGCGGGCGGTCATGCGGCGCTGTCCCGCGGCGTGCTGCACGCGATAGTCGACCTGCCCGGGGGTTCCGTGCTGCAGGCAGGTGGCGATGGCGTCGACGAGCTGCTGCCGGTCCGCGAGGGGGACGGCGGTGTCCGTGGCGGGGGCAGGTGCGTCATCCCCGGGGCGGTACTTGCGGATGTGCCCTGCTGCGTCGACAACCAGGACGCGCTCGCTGGTGTCGGCGAGCAGCGCATCGAGCTCGTCGGCGTCGAAATCGGTGCCGGACGCCGTGTCACGATTCGATTGATCCGGTGATCCCATCCCCGACGCGCGGGATGCATCGTGCATAGGGTTGAGCGCTCCGTACCCGGTTTGTCGTTATGGGGCGTCGGCGTTCCACGGGAGTAGCCCGCGATGCCCTCTTGTTGATGGAGGACGCTACCGCAACTGGGGCGTTCTGTCGACTTGTTGCGCGCCCTTCGGTGTACGACACGTTCTGGTAACCGCCCCGGATGAATGTATGCTGGGACAGCGAAATCCATTCGGGCGCCTCCGGGCAACCGCAAGCGTCGGGAGCCAGCCAGCATGACCAAGCACATCTTCGTGATCGGCCTGGACGACTTCAATCTCGGTGAGCTCAAGACGGTCCACAACGCCGGCGAGTACACGTTCCACGGGCTGGTGGACTACGACACCATGGTCAACCCGCCGTCCTACCCCATGGACGCCATCATGGCCGAGGCCCGGGAGACGCTGAACAACGCTCCCGCTGTGGACGGCATCATCGGCCACTGGGACTTTCCGACGACGTCCATGCTGCCGATCCTGCGGCGGGAATGGGGGCTGCCGACACCGACCCTGGAGAGCGTGCTGTACTGCGAGAGCAAGTACTGGAACCGTCTCGCCGGGGAGCAGGCGCTGCCGGAGTGCACCCCGGACTTCCAGGGCCTGGACCCCTACAGCGACGACCCGCTGGGTGACCTGGACATGGCGTACCCGTTCTGGCTCAAGCCCTGCGTGGCGTTCTCCTCCTATCTCGGCTTCCGCATCGAGAACGAGGAGCAGTACCTCAAGGCCATGGCGACGATCCGGGACAAGATCCACGTCTTCGCCGAGCCCTTCGACAACATCCTGCAGTACTGCAACAACCGCCAGGCCCTGCCGGATCGCGGCAGCGGCGCCACCTGCATCGCCGAGGGGCTGATCAGCGGACGGCTGTGCACGCTGGAAGGCTACGTCTACAACGGCGAGGTGGTGGTCTACGCCATCATCGACTCCCTGCGCGCCTCCAACCAGGTGAGTTTCTTCAGCTACCAGTACCCGTCGCACCTGCCCGACGGCGTGCAGAACCGCATGGTCGCGAACGCGGAGAAGATCCTCGATCACATCGGCATGGATCACACTCCGTTCAACATGGAGTTCTTCTGGGACGAGGCCACGGACAAGCTCTGGCTGCTGGAGATCAATCCGCGCATCTCCAAGTCCCACTGCCCCATCTTCCAGATCGCCACCGGCGCCTCCCATCACGAGGTGGCCATCGATATCGCCCTGGGCCGCCGCCCGGATTTCCCGCGCAAGGAGGGGCGTTTCCGCATGGCGGGCAAGTTCATGCCGCGGGTGTTCGGCGACACGGTGGTCACCCGGGTGCCGCCGCCCGAGGAGATCGAGGCCCTGCACAAGCAGCATCCCGAGCTCATCGTCAACGTCGGCGTGGAAGAGGGCATGCGCCTGTCGGATCTGCGCGCCCAGGACAGCTACAGCTTCGAGATCGCCGATCTCTTCATGGGCGCTGATACCGAGGAAGAGCTCCACGAGAAGTTCCGCAACATCATGGAAATCCTCGACTTCCAGTTCGCCGACGTGGTGCCGACGAACTATAGTTAAAAGTTTTCAGTGTTCAGTTTTCGGTTTGCAGTTGCCGGTGCCGGTGCGCCGGTGTCGGTTGACGGGACCGAGGCGCGATCCATAGGGCCGTAGGAGCGGCCTCGGCCGCGACCTTCCAGGGCATTAGGTTCTCTGGAAAGTCGCGGCTGAAGCCGCTCCTACACCTGCCGTTACCGACGCGGCAGGGCCCGGTATTCCGGCTCCAAAAGGGACATCACGCACATGGACACGAAGCGCTCGCCCTTCTTGACGCTCTCGCGGGCGATACCCTCCTCGACGAAGCCGATGCGGCGGTAGAGGTTGTAGGCGCGGCGGTTGTCCCGGGCGACGTTCAGCCACAGGCGGTGGAAGCCCAGCACGTCGAAGCAGTAGCGCGCCACCAGCAGGACGCCGGCGCGGCCGTGCCCCCGGCCCTTGCTGAACAGCGCGATGCGGCGCAGCAGGAGGCTCTCGTTGGGGTCGTCGGCGTCCTCCAGCAGGGCGTAGCCCACCGCGTGTCCGCGGCTCTCGATGATCCAGTGAACCGAGCCCGGCCGCTCCAGGGAGCGGCGGTGCTGCCGCTCGCTCCAGTGCTCCACGTGGGCGGCGTTGTCCGGGTGGCGCTCCACCGCGACGACGAACGCGCAGTCCGCGGGCGTGGTGGGGCGCAGCGTCAGCCCATGGCCGGTGATCACCGGCCGGGGTGGGGCCTCGCGGGGATCCATGTCATGCATGTCCGCAAGGATACATTCCCCGGTGGCACATGACATCGGATGCTGAAGGCGTCATATTGGGGGAACCGGGCCACACCGCCCGCAGGCAGCCGAGGAAAGCGAGTCATGGCACGACGAACCTCGTATGTTGATATCGACCGCATCCGGGATCGACTGGTCTCGCTGATCCGCATCCCGTCCGTGACCGGCGAGGAGGACGCGGTGGTGTCGCACATCGCCACGTGGATGCAGCAGTTCGACGCCGAGATCGACTACTGGAACGACGGCATCGCCGCCCTGCAGCGTGATCCCCGCTATCCGGGCCACGAGGTCGAGCGCGCCTGGGCCCCGGTGGTTGTGGGCGTGCTGCGCGGTGAGCAGCCCGGGCCGACGGTCCTGCTGACCGGGCACGTGGACGTTGTGCCCCCCGGCGACTACTCGCGCTGGCGCGACGAGCCGTTCTCCGGCGTCACCCGGGGCGACCGCGTGTACGGCTGCGGAGCCTCGGACATGAAGGGCGGCATGGTCGCGGCCATGGCCTGTTTCGAGGCGTTCGCCGAGAGCGGGCGGAACTTCCCCGGGCGGATCATCCTGGCCGCCGTGCCCGCCGAGGAGGACAGCGGGCTGGGGACGCTGGCGGCCATCCGCGGCGGCTGGCAGGCGGACGCCTGCATCATTCCCGAGCCCACCACCGGGGCCAGCGGTGTCCCGGAACTGGTCGTCGCCCACGCCGGCGCCATGTCGCTGAAGATCAAGGTGCCCGGCAAGTCGGCCCACGCCAGCAAGCGGCTCCAGGGCGAGAGCGCCCTGGATCATTTCCTGACCATCTACCAGGCCATGCGCGAAGACGAGCGGGCGCTCAACGAGCGCGAGAATCATCCGCTCATGAAAGTCCATCCGCTGCCCTACGCCACCAACGTGGGCACCATCCACGGGGGGCTGTGGTCGTCCAGCGTCATGGACCAGCTGGAGGCCCAGGTGCGCGTGGGCGTGGCCCTGGACGAGACCATCGACCAGGCCGAGGAGCGCTTCCGCAACACCATCATGGAGTACATCAAGGACGACCCCTGGCTGCGGGACAATCCCCCCGTCATCACCCGGCTGGCGTCCGGCTTCGGCTCGGCCCAGACCCGCGAGGACCATCCCCTGGTTGCCGCACTGGCCGAGTCCGCCGAGGAGGAGTTCCGCGCGAGCCCCGGCATCGCCGCCGCGCCGTACGGTTGCGACATGTCCGGCTGGGTCCGGCTGGCGGGTGTGCCCACGGTGGTCTACGGCCCCGGCGAGATCGATCTGGCCCATGCGCCCAACGAGTCCATCTCGCTGGAGGCCACCTACAAGACGGCGCGCACCCTGGTGAAGACCACCGAGCGTCTGCTCGACATGGACCGCGAGTCGCTGAGCCTGCTCAAGAGCGAGGCGTGAGCCGGCCCGCTCCGTTGTCAGACAGTCGCTGCCGTGGGCTCCCCGGGATGTCCCGGCGGGGTCCGGTTCCGCCAAGGCAGCATTTCCGGGAAGGTGAGCAATGAAGGTAGTGGACTCGTTCCGCGAGGACGTGGAGGTCATCGAGAACGTCTGGATTCCCATGCGCGACGGCGTCCACCTGGCCGCGCGCATCTGGATGCCCGCGGACGCGGAGGCCCATCCGGTGCCGGCGGTGCTGGAGTACATGCCCTACCGCAAGCGCGACTTCACGCGCCTGCGGGACGAGCCCCTGCACCACTACTTCGCCGGCCACGGCTACATCGGGGTGCGCCTGGACGTGCGCGGCACCGGCGACTCCGAGGGCATTCTCCGGGACGAGTACCTGGTCCAGGAGCAGGACGACGCCGTGGACGCCATCGACTGGCTCACCCGGCAGCCGTGGTGCGACGGCAACGTGGGCATGATCGGCCTGTCGTGGAGCGGCTTCAACTCCCTGCAGGTGGCCGCGCGCCGGCCGCCGGCGCTCAAGGCCATCATCACCATGTGCTCCACCGACGACCGCTACGCCGACGATGCCCATTACAAGGGCGGGTGCCTGCTCAACGAGAACCTGGCCTGGGGCTCGGCGTTCTTCTCCCTGAACGCCTGCCCGCCGGACCCGGAGATCTCCGGTCCCGGCTGGCGCGATCAGTGGCTGGCGCGCATCGACAACAACCGTCTGTTCCCGGACCTGTGGATGCGCCATCCCACCCGGGACGACTACTGGAAGCACGGGTCCGTGTGCGAGGACTACGAGGCCATCCAGTGTGCCGTCTATGCCGTCGGCGGCTGGGCGGACGGCTATGTCAATGCCATCCCGCGGCTCATGGAGGGGCTCAGCGCGCCGCGCAAGGCCCTCATCGGCCCCTGGCCCCACGCCTTTCCCCATGCGGCCGAGCCCGGGCCGCAGATCGGCTTCTTCCAGGAGGCGGTGCGCTGGTGGGACTACTGGCTCAAGGGCATCGACACCGGCATCATGGACGAGCCCCGCATCCGCGTGTGGATGGAGGACTGGCTGCCGCCGGCGCCGTATCACCCCGAGCGCCCGGGCCGCTGGGTCGCCGAGGACGCCTGGCCGTCCACGCGGATCCACCAGCGGCGCTGGCACCTGAACGTGCTCTCCCTGGGCGACAAGCCCGACGCCGAGGACGCCGTGCGCGTGCGCTCGCCCCAGACCACCGGCCTGCGCGGCGGCGACTTCTACGGCTTCGGCGCCCACGGCGACGCGCCGCTGGACCAGCGCGCCGACGACGGTAAGTCGCTGGTGTTCGACTCGGACCCGCTGCCGGAGCGCATGGAGATCCTGGGGGCGCCGGTGGTGACCCTGGATCTGTCGGCGGATGCGCCGGTGGCCCACGTCATCGTGCGGCTCAACGACGTCGCCCCGGACGGCAGCTCCAGCCGGGTGAGCTACGGCGTGCTCAATCTCACCCACCGCAACAGCCACGAGCAGCCGGAGGCGCTGGAACCCGGCGTGCGCTACAGCGTGCCCGTGCGCCTCAACGACATCGGCTACGCCTTCCCCGCGGGCCACACCGTGCGGGTGGCGATTTCCACCACCTACTGGCCCATTCTCTGGCCCCCGCCGGAGCCGGTGGAGCTCACCGTGCACACCGGTGTCAGCACCCTGGACCTTCCCGTGCGGCCGCCGCGCGACGCCGATGCCGAGCTGGCGCCCTTCGCGGCGCCGGAGCGAGGGCCCGTGTCCGATCTCACGCCCCTGGAGTGGGCCCAGTCCCAGCGCCTGGTGGAGATGGACCTGACCACCGACGAGATGGTCTACACCGCCTTCGGCGACGGCGGCGATTTCGGCGGTGCGGCGCTGGCGCGGATCGAGGACATCGACCTGACCATCGGCTACACGCTGCGCCGCACCTTCCGCATCGGCGAGGACGACCCCAACTCGGCGCGGGCCGAGGTGGAGCAGAAGACGGTCTTCCGCCGCGATGACTGGTCCGTGCGCATCGAGGCCCGCACGGCCGTGTCGTCGGACCGGGACAACTTCCGCGTGCAGGCGACCCTGGACGCCTACGAGGGCCAGGAGCGGGTCAGGCGGCGGGAGTGGGACGAGGTGATCCCGCGCGCGTTCCTGTAGCGGGGGCCGCCCGTTCGCCGTAGGAGCGACGTCAGTCGCGACCGTTGCAGAGCGTCAGGTTCCCTGGAACGTCGCGACTCACGTCGCTCCTACGGCTGCCACTAGAGCCCGTGCCGCTGCCGCGCCTCTGCCGATCGGGGCTGAAGCCCCTCCCACAGCATCCTGCACCTGGCGTTACCGGAGCCGTGCAGGAGCGGCTTCAGCCGCGACCTTGCAGTGCCTCCGGTTCTCTGGAATGTCGCGACTGACGTTGCTCCTACGGCTGCCACTAGAGCCCGTGCCGCTGCCGCGCCTCTGCCGGTCGGGGCTGAAGCCCCTCCCACAGCATCCTGCACCTGGCGTCACCGGAGCCGCGTAGGAGCGGCTTCAGCCGCGACCTTGCAGTGCCCTCCGGTTCTCTGGAATGTCGCGACTCACGTCGCTCCTACGGGGTTCCTACAGCCCGTACCGCTGCCGTGCCGCGGCCAGGATCATGCCCAGCAAATCGCCGTAGCCGTAGCCCGCCCAGCCGGCCATGATCGCCATCTTGCCGTCATGGCTCCAGGTGGGGTTGAAGTTGGCATCCAGCAGCCGCGGAACGCCGTCGGCGCCGGCACGGAAATCGACACGGGCGTAGTCGCGGAAGCCCAGCCGCTCGAACAGCCAGGTCGCCTGCTCCACCATTGCCGCCTCGGTGGCCGTGTCCAGCTCCGCCCGGCGGAACTGCAGGGCCTGCCAGTAGGGCGAGTCCGGGTCCGCCTTGGAGCCGTAGGAGAGAATGGGCGGCAGCTCCGGGTCCAGGCGGCTGTAGTCGATCTCGAGCACCGGCAGGACCGTGAAGCCCGCCCCCGGGTTGCCCACCAGCCCGAGGGTGTATTCCGGCCCGGTGAGAAAGTCCTGGATCAGCGCCCGCGGATGGGTCGCCGGGCTGTCCGCGGCCAGCTGCCGCAGGCAGGCGTCGGCGGCGGCGGCGTCGTGAACCACGGAATCGGGGGTCACCCCGAGACTGCCGCAGCCCTCGTTGGGCTTGATCATGGCCGGATAGAGCTCCGGCAGCACCAGGGGGTCGGCCCGGAGGTCGACCACCGTCTCGCTGGGCACCGGAATGCCGTGGCTCGCCGCCAGCAGGCGGACCAGCGCCTTGTCGCCGCACAGGCTCATGCATCCGGGATCGGCGCCCGTGTACGGGATCTCCAGGAGCTCCAGCAGCGCCGGCACGTTGCGTTCGTTGGTCAGCAGGTTGCGGTAGCCGGTATCGCAGAAGTTCAGCGCCAGGTCCGGCGGCTCCCGCCGGAGGCCGTCCAGCAACGACGCGTGATCGCTGAGCTGCACCGCCCGGTAGCCATCCAGGCCGTCCACGGCGGCCACGGCCTGCCGCACGGCCTCCATGTCCTCCGGTCCGAAGCGCCCGTCGACCCCGTAGCTGTACGGCAGGTCCGGGTCGCCGCTGAGTACGCCGATGGTGAGAGTCCTGTTCGTCATCTAGACCAGATCCCGCGGTATGGACCGCTCGATGTTGTGGGAATGAACGCGCCGGTCCCCCTCGTAGCCATCCAGCTCGGCGCGCAGGTGGAAGTGGGTGGCATCGGAGGTGAGCACGGTGCGCGTGTGCACGTGGACTGCCCAGTCGCCGCGGGTCAGGCCGCGCTCGCTGCGGGTCTCGCCGCGCACGGAGCCGTAGTCGTTGCCCTGGTGGCTGTACCACTCGATGGTGCGGATGCGCATGTCCAGCTCCAGGGCGCTGATGCGGAAGGCGCCCTCGTCCTTCTTGACCTCCAGCGTGGAACGGTCCGCGGCGAGGTCGCGCAGCACCGTCCAGCCGTAGTCCCGCGGCTGCAGGAGCTCCGTCTCCGATTCCGGCGCGCCCCGGGCGGGACCGGGGTCGCGCAGGGCGGCATCGTCCGCCTCGCCGCCGCGTCGGATGGGCAGCTCTAGGCGGCTCTCGGCGGTGTCCACGGTCAGCTTGACCGGCCGCGGCGCCGGCCAGGCCAGGGGCCAGTAGGAGGTCGACAGCGACACGCGCAGCCGGTGGCCCACCGGGAACCGCTGGGCGATATCGTTGAGCTGGATGCGGACGGTGTAGAACGTGCCGGGCTCCAGCGGCTCGGGCTGGCCGTGACCGTTGCGATGGGTGAGATTCAGCAGGCCGTAGGTGACCCGGGTCGCCTCCTGGTTCTCGGCCACGTCGGACAGGCGCACCGCCACCATGGCCACCGGCTGATCCACCGCCAGGCGCAGCCGCACCATCGGGGCCCCGAGGATCTCCACCGGCGAGGTCAGCGGCTCGCTGTCGAACACCAGCGAGCCGCCGTCCTCCTCCCGCTGGTCATGGGGCAGGTCCGGCGTGGCGGTGAACGAGGCCCAGCGGCCGGCGAACAGCCCCACGGACAGGGGCGACTGCACCTCCAGATGGCCGCTGCCCTCGGGCGCGCCGGGGCCGCCCACCCGGCCGCGCAGCAGCGGGTGGGAGACATGCTCGATGCGCGGCGACGGCCAGGCGTTCTCCCCCACCCAGCGGCCGGGGCGGGTGCGCAGGTTGGGCTCCGGCGGTGCGCTGTCCTGCATCCAGGCCCGCAGCATGGGCTCGGCGTCGATGCCGGAGGCGGTGTCCTTGAGCCAGCGATCCCACCAGCGCACGGCCTCGCTCAGGAAGTCGATGGTGGGCCCGGGCCGGCCCTGGTGAGGGTACTTGTGCCCCCACGGGCCGATGAGGCCCATGCGGGGCCCGGACAGGTTCTCCAGCAGGCGGAACACGGCGTTGGAATAGCCGTCCGCCCATCCGGAGATGGCCATGACCGGGATCTGCACCCGGTCGTAGTTCTCATTGATGGAGCCGTGACGCCAGTACTCGTCGCGGTGCTGGTGGCGCAGCCACTGCTCCAGCCAGAAGCCGCTGCCTTCCATGCGCGCGTGCCACATCTCCCGCCAGCGGTCGCCGACAATGGCCGGGTCCGGCGGCAGTGCCGTGTGGCTGTACATGGTGGAGGCCCAGGAGAGGTTGTCCCCCAGCAGGCAGCCGCCCATGTAGTGGATATCGTCGGTGTAGCGATCGTCGGTGGAGCAGGCGGTGATGATGGCCTTCAGCGAAGCCGGCTGCCGGGCCGCCAGCTGCAGGCCGTTGAAGCCGCCCCAGGAGATGCCGATCATGCCGGTGCGCCCGTTGCACCAGGGCTGCTCGGCGATCCAGGCGAGAACGGCCTCGCCGTCGTCGAGCTCCCGCGGCAGGTACTCGTCGGTGAGCAGGCCGTCGGACTCGCCGCTGCCGCGCAGATCCACCCGCAGGCAGGCATAGCCGTGGCCCGCGAACCAGCCGTGCATGACATCGTCGCGCAGGCGCGTGAACTCCCGCTTGCGGTACGGGATGTATTCCACGATGGCCGGCACCGGGTGATCGTCGGCGTCCTCCGGGATCCAGGCCCGGGCGGCCAGCCGCGTGCCGTCCGGAAGGGGAATCCAGAGGTTCTCGATGGTGCGTACGCGATGCGGAAAACTGTGAACCGTCTGCAACTCGTCTCCCTCAATCCAGGCGTTCTACGTCCACGGCCACCTCGCTCTGCTGGCCCTGTCCTCCCCCGAAGATAATACCCTTCAGCGGCGAGATGTCGCCGTAGTCCCGCCCCCAGGCGGTGGTGACGTGCTGGTCCACGGGCACCACGTTGTTGGTGGGGTCGAAGTCCAGCCAGCCGAGACGGGGGTCATAGACGGCGAACCACGCGTGCGAGGCGTCCGCCCCGCGCAGCTTCTCCTGGCCCGGCGGCGGCACCGTCTCCAGGTACCCGGACACATAGCGCGCCGCCAGCCCCATGGCCCGCAGGCAGCCGATGGCCAGGTGCGCGAAATCCTGGCACACGCCCCGCCGCTCGCGGAAAACCCGGTCCAGCGGCGTGGTGACGGTGGTGGCGGTCGGGTCATAGGTGAAATCGGTGTAGATCCGGCCCATGAGATCCGCGACGGCATCGGCCACCGGCCGGCCCGTGGTGAAGGAGGCGCGGGCGTAGTCGCCGATCTCCGGCAGGTGCGGGACCAGCGGCGACGGCAGCAGGTGCTGGCGTGCATCCAGTCCCGCCGGGGAGTGGTCCTCGCGGGTGGCCGACACCGCCTGCTCCCAGGCCACGCTGGTCTCCAGGCCCAGCTCCGGCGCCGGGCGCACCAGCTCCACCTCGCTGACGGCGGTGACGGTGAGCCGGCTGTGCGGGTGCTGGATGGTGAAGTGGAGCACGCCGTTGCCGAAGTAGTCCGTGCGCTCGGAGTGGTAGGCCGGGTACGGGTGGATGGTCACCTCGTGGCGCAGCACGCGCTGGGCCGCCGTGGCCCGTGGCGCCAGGCGGGCCTCGTTGTACCCGCGGGTGATGGCCTGCGGGTAGGTGTAGTCGGTCCGGTGCGTGACCCGATAGCGCGTCATGCCGATTCCGTGGTCTCGGGACTCGCCGGCCCCAGCGGCCGCGGGCCCACAGGGTCGGTGAAGTAGGCCGCACCCAGGCTCCGGGACGCGCGGTCGAGCAGATGCGTGATACGGACCAGCAGCTGGTCCAGCTCGCCGCGGTAGTCGTCCGTCTCACGGCCCGCGGCCAGCGCACCCGGATCGCTCAGGCGCAGCGCGGTGTGCGCCTCCAGGACGAGTCGCTCCTGGGCGCTGAGGCGCTCGTCCCCGCTGGTCGAGGGCAGGGCCTTGAGCGCCCGCTTGAGTCGGGCCAGCTGGTAGCCCACCGAGCGCGGATTCGTCTCGCTGAGCAGCACCAGGTCGAGCACCGGCAGCACCCGCGCCCGCTCGTGGTACTGGCGCCGGTAGGCGTTGATGCTCTCCAGGTGGCTCAGCACGGCCTCCGGAACCCGGGCGTCGTCCCCGGTATCCCGGGCCGTGACCATGGTGGCCCGCAGGAACTGGCTGGTGAGCAGGCCGCGCTCGATGCAGCGGCCCATTTCCAGGAAGCTCCAGGCCTGGCTGTGCACCATGGTGTCTTCCTGCAGCCCGCGCAGGGCCGCCAGGAGCGTGATCACCTCGTCCAGCTCCGCGCCCGGCTCGGCGCTGCGGCCCTCGGCCAGGCGCGTGCGGATGGTGCCGAGGACCCGCCAGATGTCCCGGGACAGCCGGTCGCGGACGGCGTGGGAGGCCCCGAGCATGGCATGCAGGTTGAAGGCCACCGAGCCGGTGCGTGCGCCATCGTTGAGAACGGACAGCAGCTCCGGTACCGGGTCGCCGCGCAGCGTGGCGTCGTCCAGGAAGCCGGGACCGGTGGCCGTCACCCGGGTCAGCGCCATGAGCAGTTGTTCCAGGCACGACCGGTCCAGCGGGTCCTCGTCGTCGCGGACCGTGTGCAGGCGGTCGAAGATGAGCCGGATGAGCCGCAGCCCGTGCTCGGCGCGCTCCGCATAGCGGGCCATCCAGAACAGGTTCTCGGTGGCCGCCGGCGGCAGCGCCGCGGAGCGGTCCGTGGGCGCGTCCTCGCCCTCTTCGGTGGCCAGGAGGGAGGCCTCGCGCACGGGCTCCGAGGCGACCACCCAGGTATCCTTGGACAGGCCGCCGGCCTGGTTGGAGGCATTGACCTCGTCGGGGCCCGGGGCGATCCGGGTAAGGCCGCCGGGCATGACGGCGTAGCCGTCCGGCCGCCCGACCAGGAACGTGCGCAGCACCGCCGAGCGCGGCTCCAGGCCGTCGCGGCCGAGGGTGGGCACCGAGGAGAAGCGCCCCTGCTCCTGCGCCGCGAACTGGTGCGGGTTGCGGCGGATGCGCTCGGCCAGCTGGCGGCGGCCGTCCCGGTCCAGGGCGCCGCCGAAGGTAGTCGGCTCGCCGGAGCGGCGGTCCACGGGCTTGATCACCAGCTCGCCCAGGTGCGCCAGGACATGCTCGCGGCTGTCGGGATCGCCGCACCACCAGGTGGGCAGCCCCGGCAGGTCCAGCTCCTGGCCCAGGAAATGGCGCGCGATCCCGGGCAGGAAGGCGTTCAGCGCCGGGTTCTCCAGGATGCCCGAGCCCAGGGGGTTGACCACGGCGACGCGGCCGCGCCGCACCGCCTCGACCAGCCCCGGCACGCCCAGCAGGGAGTCCGAGCGCAGCTCCAGGGCGTCGCAGTAGTCCTCGTCCAGCCGGCGGAGGATGACGTCCACCGGCTCCAGGCGGCCCATGGAGCGCAGCCACACGCGGCCGTCGCGGACGGTGAGGTCGCCGCCCTCGACCAGGGTGTAGCCGAGGTAGCTGGCCAGGAACGAGTGCTCGAAGTAGGTCTCGTTGAGCGGCCCCGGCGTGAGCACGACGACGTTGGGCTCGTCCCGGTCCCGCTCCGGCGCCAGCGCGGCCAGGCTGCTGCGCAGGTTCTGGAAGAACAGCGCCAGCCGGTGCACGTGGGATTCCCGGAACAGGCTCGGCATGGCGCGGCTCATGACCACCCGGTTCTCCAGGGCATAGCCGGCCCCGGACGGCGACTGGGTGCGGTCGGCGACCACGTGGATCCGGCCCTCCGGCGTGCGCGCCAGGTCCACGGCATGGAGGGTCAGGGGATGGGCCGGCTCGGGGTCGAACGGGTAGCAGGGGCGCAGGAAGCCGCCGTGGGCGTAGACCAGCTCCGGCGGCAGCAGGCCGCGGCGGAGCAGCTCCTGGGGGCCGTAGAGGTCCTTGAGGATGAGGTTGAACAGCTCCGCGCGGCGCTGCAGCTCGGCCTCGAGCTGGGCCCACTCGTCGCTGCCGATGAGCACCGGGATCGGGTCCAGGTCCCAGCTGCGCTCCACGCCCTGGGAGTCGCCGTAGACGTTATAGGTAACGCCGCGCTCGCGCAGCAGGCGCCGTGCCTGCTCGTGGCGCTGGCGCAGGGTGTCGATGCCGAGGGTGTCCAGGGCCTCGGCGACGTACTGCCAGACGCCGTTCACCTCGCCCCGGGAGGAGAACATCTCGTCGGAAGGGCCCGCACGGCGCCGGTAGGCGTCCAGAAGCGGGGACTGCGGGATGGCAGACATGATGCTCCGTGGCGCAGCTACTCGTGCGTCAGCATAACGTGATGGGCGCCGTCGTGCATTGCGGGTCAGTCGGCGGAAACGGCCGTCTCCGGCTGGATGCGGAACCACACCTCGGCGGCCTGCTCGTGGATGGCACCGATGCCGCCCTGCAGCGTGTCGATGTAGGCGTGCAGGTCCTCCATGCGCATCTCGCGGGGCTGGGCCTCGTTGATGCGCCGCTGCAGGCGGCCGACGCGCAGCAGCGGGGCGTCGCTGCGCGGCAGCGCCTTGACGCAGCTCTCCGCCACGGCGATGTTGTACGCCACCGAGCGCGGGAAGTAGTGATCCTGCAACAGGAAGCGCACGGCGTCGTGGCCCACCACCCGCGGATGGACGTGCTGGCGGTACATCTGGAGGGCGGACAGCGAGCGCAGCACGTTCACCCAGAGGACATTGTCGTACTCGCCCGATTCGTCCTGCTGCGGCAGGAGAATGGCCACGGCGCTGTCGACGATGCGCGTGGTCATGTCCGCCCGCTCCAGGCTCTGCCCCAGGCGCACGAAATCGTAGGCGGAGTCGTGGCTCATGGTGCCGTCGAGCAGGCCGGAGAGCTGCTGGCAGCGGAAGATCACGGTATGCAGGAAGTCGAAGCGGTGCCGGCGCGCCAGGGATTTCTGCACGTACTCGCTGACGTAGAGGTACAGGCGGTTCATGTTCTCCCAGGCTTCCGCCGGCAGCAGCTCCCGGGTGGTGCGGGCGTTCTCCCGGGCCGCGCGCACGGAGGTGAGAATGGAGCCCGGGTTGAACGTGTCCGCGAGCAGGAACTTGATGACGTTGCGCTCGTCGTAGTTCTTGTAGTGGCCCGCGAAGGCGTCGCTGGCCCCGGTGATATCCGCGAGGCTGTACCAGCTCGGGCTGCGGCTGCGGGGCAGGTCCATGGCCTCGTTGGAGTACGCGCTCACCAGGCGCGCGGTGCTCTCGGCCCGCTCCAGGTAGCGCCCCATCCAGTACACGCGTTCGGCGACCCGCGAGAGCATCACGAAGTGTCCTTCCGGCTGTCGTCGACGATCCAGGTATCCTTGCTGCCGCCGCCCTGGGAGGAGTTCACCACCGTGGACCCGCGGCGCAGGGCGACCCGGGTGAGGCCGCCCGGGGTGACGTACATGTCGTCGCCCTGGAGGATGAACGGGCGCAGGTCCACGTGGCGCGGCTCCACCTGGCCGTCGGTCACCGTGGGCACCGTGGACAGGCGCACCAGGGGCTGCCCGATGTAGTTGCGCGGGTCCTTGCGGATGAGCCGGGCGAAGGCATTGCGGTCCTTCTTCGTGGCCGACGGCCCGATGAGCATGCCGTAGCCGCCGGATTCGTTGGCCGGCTTGACCACCAGCTCGTCCAGGTGCTCCAGCACGTAGTCGCGCTCGTCGTCCAGGTAGCACCGGTACGTGGGCACGTTGGGCAGGATCGGCTCCTCGCCCAGGTAGTAGCGGATGAAGTCGGGAACGAAGGCGTAGACGACCTTGTCGTCGGCGACGCCGGCGCCCGGGGCGTTGGCCAGGCCGACGTTGCCCTTGCTCCAGGCCCGCATGAGGCCCGGTACGCCCAGCACGGAATCCTTGCGGAAGACCTCCGGGTCCAGGAACAGGTCGTCGATGCGCCGGTAGATGACATCCACTCGCCGCGGCCCGTCGATGGTGCGCATGTACACGCAGTCATCGCCGCCCACCACCAGGTCCTTGCCCTCCACCAGCTCGGCGCCCATGTGCTGGGCCAGGAACGAGTGCTCGAAATAGGCGGAGTTGTAGATGCCCGGGGTGAGCACCACCACCTCGGGGTAGTCCATGGGACGGGGCGACAGCGCCGCCAGCATGTCGAACAGCCGCGTGGGGTAGTTGCCCACGGGCTGGATGCTGGTGTTCTCGAACAGCTCGCCGAAGACCCGCTTGGTGAGCACGCGGTTCTCCATCATGTAGGACACGCCGGAGGGCACGCGCAGGTTGTCCTCCAGCACCATGAAGCGGCCCTGGTGATCGCGGATGAGATCGGAGCCGCAGATGTGCGCCCACACCCCCTGGGGCGGCTTGATGCCGACGCATTCCGGGCGGAAGTTGGCGGAGTTGTCCAGCAGCGCGCGGGGGAAGACGCCGTCGCCGATGACCGCCTGCTCGCCGTAGATGTCGGCGATGAAGAGGTTCAGCGCCTTCACCCGCTGGCGCAGCCCGGCGTCGACCTCGTTCCAGGTGGCGGCGTCGATGATCCGGGGGATGATGTCGTAGGGCCAGGAGCGGTCGATGTTCTCGCCCTCGGAGTACACCGTGAACGTGATGCCCATCTCCAGGATCGCCAGGTCGGCGGCCCGCTGCCGCTCCCGGATCTCCTCGGTGGACAGGGAGTCCAGGTAGGTCATCAGCTCGCGGGCGGGGGCGCGGATGCGGCCTCTGGAGTCGACGAGCTCGTCGTAGAAGTCCTGGTTCCTGTATGCCTGCCAGTCGACGGCCATGCGGCTGCTCTGCGCTGTCGTGCGGGATAGTGATGATCGAGACTACCGAACGGAGGCGGGTGCGCCAACAGCAAAGCCCGGATTTTCCGGGCGACCGCGGCAGAAAGAGCGCTAGGGAAACGCTGAGCCATTCCCGCGTGCTTCTGCGCGCCGCAGCGGTGCTCTGGACTGCGTTGGCGTTCTTGTAAAGGGCGACGGCCATTCACGGCGAACGCCGCCTTGCCAGAGCACCGCTGCGGCGCGCCCTGCGGGGCCGAGCGGCACAGCCGCAGTCGGCGTTGCGCTGCTTGACTGTACCGCCAGTACAGCGCTGCGCAGCGCGCCTTGCCTGCAGCTGCGCCGCTCGGCCAGAAGCGCGTGTGAATGGTTCAGCGTTTCCCTAGTGCACCGTTCCGGGGCCACGGACAGGGGGCCTGCACCGTTTTCGTGCCCCGGACCGGCGGTTCCGGCGGGCGCCCACCCCGCCCGCTCAGGCGGTGGGCAGGGTGTAGTCCTTGAAGTCCTCCCGCAGCTTGGCCTTCTGCAGCTTGCCCGTGGCGCTGTGGGGCAGCTCCTCGACGAAGACCACGTCGTCGGGCAGCCACCACTTGGCCACGTGCTGCGCCAGGTAGTCCAGGACCCCGTTCTTGTCCACGCCGGAGCCTTCCTCGCGCACGCACACCAGCAGCGGGCGCTCGTCCCACTTCGGGTGCCGGGCGGCGATCACGGCGGCCTCGGCGATCTCCGGGTGGCCCACGGCGGCATTCTCCAGGTCGATGGAGCTGATCCACTCGCCGCCGGACTTGATGACGTCCTTGGTGCGGTCGACGATCTCCATGTACCCGTCCGGGTCGATCTTCGCCACGTCGCCGGTGCGGAACCAGCCCTCGTCGTCGAAGGCCTTGGCCGTCGCCTCGGGGTTTTCATAGTAGCCCGACAGAACGGCCGGCCCGCGCACCAGCAGCTCGCCGAATGCCTTGCCGTCGTGGGGCAGGCGCTCGCCGTTGTCATCGACGATCTTCATGTCCACGCCGAACATCGCGCGGCCCTGCTTGCACTTGATGTCCAGCTGCTCCTTCGCGGACAGGTTCCGGTCCTGCGGCCGCACCAGCGACACGGTGCCGATGGGGCTCATCTCCGTCATGCCCCAGCCCTGCAGGCCCTCGACGCCGTAGCTCTCCTTGAACTCGTTGAGCATGGCACGGGGCGCCGCCGAGCCGCCGATGAGCACGCGCCGGAGCGTGTGGAAGCGTTCGCCGGCGCTGCGCATGTGCGCGAGCAGGCCCAGCCAGACCGTGGGCACGCCCCAGGCATCGGTGACCCCCTCGCTGTTCATGAGCCCGGCCAGGCTCTCGCCGTCCAGGCGCGGCCCGGGGAACACCAGCTTGGCGCCGACCATGGGCCCGAAATAGGGCACGCCCCAGGCGTTGACGTGGAACATGGGGACCACGGGGAGCATGGCGCTGTCCTCGTCCATGGTCAGCCCGGGGATGGACAGGACGAACAGCGAGTGCAGCAGCGTCGAGCGATGGGAATACAGCACGCCCTTGGGGTTGCCCGTGGTGCCGGAGGTATAGCACAGCGACGAGGCCGTGTTCTCGTCCAGGTCCGGCCACTCGAACTCGCCGGGCTCGTCGGCGATGAGGTCCTCGTAGCAGTGCACGTTCGGCAGGCCGGTCTCGGGCATGTGTGCGCGGTCGGTCATGATCACGTAGCCCGCCACCTCCGGCAGCTGGTCCTTGAGCTTGTCCAGCAGGGGCACGAAGGTGAGGTCCACGAACACGAAGCGGTCGCGGGCGTGGTTGACGATATAGGTGAACTGGTCCGCCGGAAGCCGCGGGTTGATGGTGTGGCAGACGGCGCCGATCCCCGAGGTGGCGTAGTAGATCTCCAGGTGGCGGTAGGTGTTCCAGGCGACGGTGGCGATCCGGTCGGCCTCGCCCACGCCCAGCTTCTGCAGCGCGCGGGCGAGCTGCCGGGTGCGCCGGGCGGCATCGCCGTAGGTGTAGCGGTGGAGATCGCCCTCTACCGTCCGGGAGACCACCTCCTGGTCCGGGAAATTGCTGGCCGCATACTCGATGATCTGCGAGATCAGAAGCGGCCGGTCCATCATCAATCCGCGCATGTTCTCCTCCTCCGGTTCATTATTCGACTGGCAGGGAAGCACCCTGCGTGCAGTGTCGCCTCGTGCCGGCCGCGAGACAATATCGCGGTTCGTCCGCCACCCCCGGGCACCGCGCATTGCCGTCCCACCGCCCGCCACGGCGGCGCGGTCGCTCGCTGGCCCGGGTGTGCCCGGCCGTGGCATGCTCCGGGGACAAGCAAGAGGAGGAGAAGCACGGCACATGAGCGACCTGGAGACCTTCCGGCGGGAGACCCGGGCGTGGCTGGAGGCGAACTGCCCGGCGAGCATGCGCACGCCCATGACCGGCGATGACGATGTCTGCTGGGGCGGGCGCAAGTGGACCTTCAAGAGCACGGATCAGCGCCTGTGGCTGGAGCGCATGGCCGAGCGGGGCTGGACGGCGCCCGACTGGCCCGCGGAGTACGGCGGCGGGCTGGGCAAGGACGAGACCCGGGTGCTGCGCGAGGAGATGGACCGCATCCGGGCGCGGCCGCCGCTGCACAGCTTCGGCATCTGGATGATCGGCCCGGCCATTCTGCGCTTCGGGCCGGAGCACCTGCGGCGCCAGCATCTGCCGCCCATCGTGCGCGGCGAGATCCGCTGGTGCCAGGGCTACAGCGAGCCGGGCGCCGGCTCCGACCTGGCGGGGCTGCAGACCCGTGCCGAGGATCGGGGCGATCACTTCATCGTCAACGGCCAGAAGATCTGGACCTCCCACGCCGACCGGGCGGACTGGATGTTCTGCCTGGTGCGCACCAACCCGGATGCCAAGAAGCAGGCGGGTATCAGCCTGGTGCTCTTCGACATGAACACGCCGGGGGTCAGCACCCGCCCCATTACGCTCATCTCGGGCAGCTCGCCGTTCTGCGAGACCTTTCTGGACAACGTCCGGGTGGAGAAGGACCAGGTGGTGGGCGAGGTGGACCAGGGCTGGACCATCGCCAAGTACCTGCTGACCCACGAGCGGGAGATGATCGGCGGCTTCGGCCGCACCGCCGCCGGCGCCCGGACCGTGGGCGAGCAGGCCGTGGAGGCCGTGGGCCTGGAGGACGGCAGGCTCGCCGACGAGCTCCTGCGCGGCGAGGTCGCGCGCTGGGAGATGGACGCCCGGGCCTTCGAGCTCACCGCCGAGCGCGCGCGCGCCGAGGCCAGGGCCGGCCAGGGCGTGGGCAACAGCTCCGCCATGCTCAAGTACTACGGCACCGAGCTCAACAAGCGCCGCCACGAGCTGCTCATGGCGCTCAACGGCAGCGACGGGCTGCTGTGGCAGGGCAAGGACGGGCACGACGGCGCCCTCGCCCGGCAGTGGCTGCGTTCCAAGGGCAATTCCATCGAGGGCGGCACCTCGGAGATCCAGCTCAACATCATCGCCCGCAACATCCTCGGGCTCGGGTAGGGAACAGGCATGGCAACGTTGGTACTCACCGAAGAGCAGCAGATGCTCAAGGATTCCGCCCGGGGGTTCCTGCAGGAGAACGCCCCCGTCAGCGCCATGCGGCGGCTGCGTGACGAGGGCGACCCGGACGGTTTCTCCCGCGCCACCTGGGCGGCCATGGTGGAGCAGGGCTTCGCCGGCACGCTGATCCCCGAGGCCCACGGCGGCTTCGACTTCGGCCACGTGGGCATGGGCCAGATCCAGGAGGAGGCCGGGCGCACGCTGACGGCGTCGCCCCTGCTGGCCACGGCCATCGTCGGCGCATGCGCCCTGGTGCACGCGGGCACCGAGGCGCAGCAGCAGGAGCTCCTCGCGCCCATGGCCGCCGGCGAGCTGCTCACCGCCCTGGCGGTGGACGAGCGCCCGCGCCATCGGCCGGAGCTCGTGCACACCCGGGCGGAATACAACGGTGCCGGCTACACCATCAACGGCTGCAAGTCCTTCGTCATCGACGGCCACGTGGCCGATCGGCTGATCGTTACCACCCGGACCTCGGGCGAATGCCGGGGCCGCGACGGCATCACGCTGTTCCTGGTGGAGCCGGGGCTGCCGGGCGTGGAGATCGTCCCAATGGTGACCGTCGACAGCCGCCGGGCGGCCGAGGTGCGGTTCAACGACGTGGAAGTGCCGGCCGGGGCCGTTCTCGGGCACGTCGACGAGGGCGCCGACGTGCTGGACCGGGTGCTGGCCGTGGCCAACGCCCACCTGGCGGCGGAGCTCCTGGGCATTGCCCGGGAGGCCATGGACCGGACCCTGCAGTACCTCCGGGAGCGCAGGCAGTTCGGCGTCACCCTCGGCAGCTTCCAGGCCCTGCAGCACCGCATGGCGCAGCTGTTCAGCGAGATCGAGCTGCTGCAATCCGCGGTCCTGGCGGCCCTGTCCGCCCTGGACGAGGACGATGCCGAGGCCGAGGCGCTGTGCAGCGTGGCCAAGGCCCGCGCCTGCACGGTGGCGGAGCTGGCCACCAATGAGGGCGTTCAGCTGCACGGCGGCATGGGCATGACCGACGAGTTCGATATCGGCCTGTTTCTCAAGCGCGCGCGGGCTGCGCAGCAGACCTACGGCGATGATCGCCATCATGCGGACCGCTTCGCCCGGCTGCGCGGCTACTGACCCATGATACGACGACGGGGAATGCGGGCATGAGCTACACCTGTTTCGAGGTCACCATTACCGACCGGGTCGCCCACGTGGTGCTCAACCGGCCGGACAAGCGCAACAGCATGATTGCGGCGTTCTGGCGGGAACTGCCGGAAATCGTCCGGGACATCGACGACAACGCCCGCGCGCGGGTCATCGTGATCTCGTCCACGGGGCCGCACTTCAGCGCCGGGCTGGATCTCGCCGTATTCGATGCCATCGCCGCGGACGCCGACGATCCCGTGACCCGGCGCCAGGCGGGGCTGCGCTTCCAGGACACCGTGCGCGGCATGCAGGAGGTGTTCACCTGCCTGGAGCGCTGCCGGATTCCCGTGCTCGCTGCTATCCAGGGCGGCTGCATCGGCGGCGGCGTGGACCTGGTGACGGCGTGCGACATGCGCTACGCCACCGAGGATGCGTTCCTGACCATCCACGAGATCAATATCGGCATGACCGCCGACGTCGGCACGTTCCCGCGCATCTTCAAGCTCATGCCCGAGGGTGTGGCACGGGAGCTCGCCTACACGGGCCGGCGCATGCCGGCTGCGGAGGCGCAGGCGGCGGGACTGGTCAACCGGGTCTACGGCGGGCACGACGAGATGCTCGAAGGCGTCCTCGCCATCGCCCGGGAGATCGCCGCCAAGCCGCCCCTGGCCATCCACGGCTGCAAGCGCATGGCCAACCACGCCCGGGATCACTCGGTGGCGGAGACGCTTGACTACGTCGGGGTCTGGAACGCCAGCATGCTCCAGCACGACGAGATCCGGGAAGCCCTGCGGGCGAACGCCGAGAAGCGCCCGGGGGAGTTCGCCGACCTTCCCCCGGTGCGGCCGCCGCTTGCCGATCCGGATGAGTAGAGGAGACGACGATGCAATTCCTGCACAACGACGACGGCGTCATCCATTACGCCCTGGAAGGCCCGGCCGATGCCCCGGTGATCATGTTCGCCAACTCCCTGGGCACCGATTTCCGCATGTGGGACGCGATGGCCGCCCGGCTGGGTGACCGCTACCGGATCCTGCGCTACGACATGCGCGGCCATGGTCTCACCACCGCGCCCCCGCGCTCCTACAGCATGGCCGGCCTGGCCGACGACTGCATTGCCCTGCTGGACCACCTGGAGCTGGATCAGGTGCACTTCTGCGGCTTGTCCATCGGCGGCATGGTCGGCCAGCAGCTGGCCGGTGCCCACGGCGAGCGGCTGGCCAGCGTGACGCTGTGCGACACCACCATGCGCATGCCGGAGCCCGAAATGTGGCGGGAGCGCGCCCGCCAGGTGCGCGCGGAGGGGCTCGAGGGCCTGGCGGACGGCACCATGGAGCGCTGGTTCACGGCCGCCTTCCGCGATACGCCCACGGTCGCCGGTATCCGCAACATGTTCCTGCGCACCTCGCCCACCGGCTACGCCGGCTGCTGCGACGCCATCGCGGAGATGGATCTCGAGCCCATGGCCGCGGCCATCGACGTCCCCGCCCTGGTGATCGTCGGCGAGGACGACCCCGGGACACCGGTCTCCGCCGCCGAGGCGCTGGTGGAGAGAATCCGCGACGCGCGCATCCGTATCATCCCCGAAGCCGCACATCTGCCGTGCGTCGAGCAGCCCGCGCTGGTGGCGGACATGCTCACGGCTTTCCTCGCCGGGCAGCGCTGACAACCGCGGTGGCATTTCCGGTTGACAGCGCGCTTGTCCGGTTGCTAAATGTTTGCGCTAACATTCATTGCATGTCCGGCCGATCCGGAACAGCGGAGCCGGCATGAATCCGATGACGAAACGCGCCGCCCGGAGAGGCGACGGAAACGAATAACAATGTAATGTTAGCGCTGCCATCGAGGTGACGACAGATCGCCGGCGGTGCAGGGAGAGGAGGAGTTGCCCATGACCGTCAGCCCGTCCGCAGGCCACGGGAACGCAGAGCGCTCGGCCGCCCGCGACCAGGCACCGCACCGCCGCTCCCGGCCCGTGCCGGTGATGCGGTGGCTGCGGCGCGTCGCCATGTTCCTGGGGCCGTGGCTCATGGTCCTGGCCTTCTGGTACGCGATCCGCTACTCGGGGTTCTTCGAGCCCGGGCTCATCCCTACGCCCGGGCAGGTGGCCGCGCGCTTCTGGGACATGCTCAGCCGCGGCGAGCTGCTCATCGACATGTACATGTCCACCCAGCGCGTGTTCGTGGGTGTGGCGCTGGGAACCGCCTGCGCGGTTCCGGTGGGCTTCCTGCTGGGCTGGTACAAGGGCCTGCGCAGCTTCATGGACCCGCTCATCAACTTCTTCCGGGCGCTGCCTCCCATCGCGCTCATTCCGCTGGTCATCGTCTACTTCGGCATCGGCGAGACGGCCAAGGTCGTCATCCTCTTCTATGCCGCGTTCTTCGCCAGCGTCATCGTCATGTACGAGGGCATCAGCCAGATCTCGCCGCTGTACATCCGCGTGGCGCAGACCCTGGGCGCGTCGGACTTCGAGATCTTCTACCGGGTCATCATTCCGCTGGCCGTGCCGCACGCGCTGACGGCGCTGCGGGTGGCCCTGGGGGTCGCCTGGGCCACCCTGGTGGCCTCCGAGCTGGTGGCGGCGCAGGAGGGGCTGGGCGCGGTGATCCAGGACGCCTCCGCGTACTTCCAGCTGGACACCATCTACATGGGCATCATCTGCATCGGCTTCATCGCGCTGGCCATGGATCTCGCGCTGCGCAGGCTGACACGACGCCTGCTGAGCTGGCAGGAACGCAACGACTAGAGGGGGCGGCATGACGAGCAGTGACACACGCATTGTCTTCGACGGTGTCAGCAAGACCTTCGACACCGACAACGGCCCCCTCACGGTGGTCGACGACGTCTCGTTCTCGGTGGGTGACGGCGACTTCATCTCGCTGGTCGGCCCCTCCGGCTGCGGCAAGACCACCATGCTCAACATGGTGGCCGGTTTCATGCAGCCGAGCGCCGGCACGGTCACCCTCGACGGCGAGCCCATACGCGGGCCCGGGGCCGAGCGCGGCATGATGTTCCAGGACTATGGCGTCTTTCCGTGGCTCAGCGTCGAGGACAACATCGCCTTCGGCCTCAAGCTCAAGGCCAACCGTGTCAGCGCCGCCGAACGGCGCAGGACCGTGGACCACTTCATGGAGCTCATGGGGCTCGCCGAGTTCCGCAAGGCCTACCCCAAGACCCTGTCCGGCGGCATGCGCCAGCGCCTGGCCCTGGCCCGGGCCTACGCGGTGAATCCCCAGTTCCTGCTCATGGACGAGCCCTTCGGGGCCCTGGACGCCCAGACCCGCACGGCCATGCAGGACCTGCTGCTCAACGTCATGGGCGAGGTGCGCAAGACCGTCATGCTCATCACGCACTCGGTGGAGGAGGCACTCTACCTGTCGTCGCGGATGCTGGTGATCAGCGCGCGCCCGTCCCGCATCCGCCGGGTGATCGAGGTGCCCTTCCCGTTCCCGCGCACGGAAGCCCTGCGCGACGCACCGGAGTTCGCCGAGCTGCGCAGCGAGGTCCGCGACATGGTCATGCGGGAGTACGCCGCCCAGGAGGACCAGGCCCGCTCGGCCACGGCCGCAAGAACACAACAGGCGTAGCAAGCGCCCCATCGTGAGGAGGAGAAGCCATGAGCAATTCCACGACACGCCGTAACTTCCTGAAAGGCGTCGGTGCCGGTGCCTCGCTGTACGCCGTCGGCGGCGTACCGCCGCTGTTCGCCCAGTCCCGGCAGACCGTGCGGGTCGGCTATCTGCATACCCTTGCTGTCGACGGCCAGATCTGGCTCGCCGATCACATGGGTACCTGGCGCGACGAGGGGCTGGACATGGAGTTCACCCAGTTCACCACCGGGCTGGAGCTCTTCCAGGCCCTGGTGGGCGGCAGCCTGGACGTTCTCGCCACCGGCGCGGTGGTCTCCAACTTCCCCGCCCGGGGGCAGGGGGAGGTCTTCCTCATCAACAACGTCGAGCTGGCCACGGCGCAGCTCTGGGCCGATCCCGAGGCCGGCATCAACGACATCCAGGATCTCAAGGGCAAGCAGATCGCCACCACCGAGGGCACCACCGCCCATGTCTTTCTCCACCAGGCCCTGACCGAGGCGGGGCTGGACCCGGAGAACGACGTGGAGATCATCAACCAGCGCATGAGCGACGCGGTCACCGCGTTCATCTCCGGCGCCGTGTCCGCCGTGGCCCTGTGGGTTCCCTTCAACGTCCAGGTGCAGGAGCAGCGCCCGGAGGCCCGCATGCTGGTGGATGCCTCGGAATACTACCCGGAGGCGGCCATCGTCGGCGGCTGGGCCGCGCGGGGCGAGTTCTACCGCAACAACCCGGATGTCATCAGGAAGATCATCCGCGGCTGGGTGCCCGCCAACGACCACCTGGTCAACAACCCGGACGAGGCCCTGGCGACGCTGCAGCAGAACTACTACCAGAACGTCAGCCTGGAGCAGCTCAAGGCCCAGTACGAGGCCGAACGGGTGTTCACCAGCCAGGAATGGGTCTCCCGCTACAAGGACGGCACGGTGACCGAGTGGCTCGATCAGGTGACCGACTTCTTCGTCGAGTTCGGCGGCATCGACAACCCGCGCCGTGCCAGTGAGTACTTCCACACCGGGCCGTACCTGGACGTCGTCGCCCGATGAGCCGTTTCCCGTTCCGGGGCGCCTCGGCGTCCCGGAACGGGGTCCGAATTCGCTCGACCATCGACAGAGGAAAAGCAATGGCCACTACTCTTGGCTTCGTCGGACTGGGCACCATGGGCGCGCCCATGGCGCGCAACCTGATCCGGGCGGGATTCTCCCTGCGGGTCTACGACGTCAACGCCGATGCCGCGGCCGACCTCGGCACCGCCGGCGCGTACGTCGCCGGCTCGCCCGCGGATGCCGCCCGGGGCGCAGCGGCCGTGATCACCATGCTGCCCAACGGCAACGTCGTGGAAGCGGCCCTGTTCGGCGACGGCGGGGCCGTCGAGGGCCTGTCGGAGGGGGCGCTGTGCATCGACATGAGCACGGTGCTGCCGAGCCAGACCGATGCCTTCGCGCAGCGACTCGCGGAGCGCGGCGTCCAGCTGGTCGACGCGCCGGTGGGCCGTTCCTCCCAGCACGCGGTGGACGGCAAGCTGCTGATCATGGCGGGTGGCGAACAGGCGGACGTGGAACGCGCCCGGCCCTATCTCGAGGCCCTGGGCGATACCATCGTCCACTGCGGCCCCGTCGGCGCCGGCGAGCGCATGAAGCTGGTCAACAACTACATGTCCATCGCCCTGAACGTTCTCACCGCGGAGTCCCTGACCATGGCCGAGAGCTCCGGCCTGGACCCGGAGCAGGCCCGGGAGGTGATGATGGGCACCGTCGCCGGCCAGGGGCACATGGGCACGACCTATCCCGCCAAGGTCCTCAAGGGCGATCTGACGCCGGGCTTTATGGTCGATCTGGCGCACAAGGACATGGGTCTGGCCCTGACCATGGCGGCGGAGCTGGACGCGCCGTCGTGGATGGGCGCCGTGGCCCACCAGGCGTACGGGCTTGCACGCCGGGCCGGGCGCGGCCGCGAGGACTGGACCGCGCTGTACCCCACGCTGCGGTCGCTGGCCCTGGATGCCCCGTCGCGCCGGCGCGACTGACATGCGTACCGTGCCGCCACCCGGCAGGGAGAACGCCTCAGGCCGGGGCGGCAGACCCGGCCGGTGTGCTCGCCCGCTGGACGATCTCGAATCCCAGGTCCACCACCGAGGGATCCACCACGCCGCCCTCGATCCGGCGCAGGATCATGTGGGCCGCCTGCCGGCCGATGCCGTAGCGCGGGATGCGCACCGTGGTCAGCCCCGGGTTCACCTGGGCGGCGAGCTCCACGTCGTCAAAGCCGGCGATGGCGAGATCCTCCGGTACGCGGATGCCCCGTCGCTGGCACTCGAACAGCGCGCCCAGGGCCAGGATGTCGTTGGCGAAGAAGATGGCCTCCACGTCCGGGCGCGCCGCCAGCAGCTCCAGCAGGCGTTCGGCCCCCGCGTGGAAGGAGAACTTCGCCTCGCGCTCCAGCGCCGGGTCGGCGTCCAGGCCCAGGTCCCGCACGGCCCGGCGGTAGCCCAGCAGGCGCTGCTCCGCCCGGTCGTTGGCCGTGGTCGGAGCGCTGACGAACCCGATCCGGCGCGCGCCCTGTTCCGCCAGGCACGTGACCATGGCGTGGCACGCCCGGAAGTTGGAGAAGCCCACGGCCATGTCCACGGGGTCGCCGTCGACGTTCCAGGTCTCGACGATGGGGATCTCCGTGGCCCGCAGCAGCGTGTACGCCTGGGCCTGGTGCTGCAGGCCGGTGGCCAGAAGGCCGGCCGGGCGCTGCGCCAGCATGGCGCTGATCAGCCGGCTCTCCTCGTCCAGCGAGTAGCCCGTGGCGCCCAGCAGGAGCTGATAGCCCGCCGGCCGCAGGACATCGTCCATGCCGTCGATGGTGTCGGCGAAGATCGAGTTGGTAATGGTCGGAACCAGCGCCCCGATGACCCGGGTGCGCCGGGAGGCGAGACTGCCGGCCACGCTGTTGGGAATGTAGCCCGTGGCCTCGACGGCGGCCAGGACCCGCTCGCGGGTCCCCTCGGCGACCTTGTCCGGGTGGTTGAGCACGCGCGACACGGTAATCGAGGAGACCCCCGCGAGCCGGGCGACATCCTCCATTCGTACGGCAGACTTGCGTTCCATTGCGGGATTCCGGCGCTCGCAGGTTCAGGGAAGTCCGTTGCTTCGAATCCGGATGTTAGCGCTTACAACGTTCAGTGGAAATGATCAGGAGCCCTCGGCATGTATACCTTTCACTCTCTCATCGACGGCGAATGGCAGGCGGGCACGGGTGAGGCGTTCGCCACGTTCAATCCCGCCGCCCCGGACGAGACGGTCGGTACGTATCGGGCCACGTCGGCGGACGGCATCGGCGCCGCCCTGGATGCCGCGCGCCTGGGCCAGGCGCGCTGGGCGGCCTACCCGCCGGCGGAACGCGCCCGCCTGCTAAACCGCTTCCTGGATGCGGTCGAGCAGCAGACCGAGGCCATCGCTCATGCCGTGACCCTGGAGCAGGGCAAACCCCTGGCGGAAGGCCGGGGCGAGACGGGCAAGGCACTGCGCGAGGCGCGCTTCATGGCCGGCGAGGCCGTTCGCAGCCACGGCGGCGTGGTGCCGGCCCAGAAACCCGGCTGCCGGAACATGGTGCTGCGTCGCCCCCGGGGCGTGATCGCCGCCATCACGCCCTGGAACTTCCCGGTCCTCACGCCCATGCGCAAGATCGCGCCGGCGCTGGCCCACGGCAACGCCATCGTGCTGAAACCCTCGGAGCTCACACCCGCGGCCGCCTGCCTCATTGCCGAGGCCGCCAGGGGCATTCTGCCCGACGGAGTGATGCAGATCCTTCAGGGGGGCGGAAGCGTCGGCGGTGCGCTGGTGAGCGACCGCCGGGTGCACGGCGTGACGTTCACCGGGTCCGTGGCCACCGGCAAGGCGATCTACGCCGCCGCAGCCGGCAGCCTCGCCGAGCTGTCGCTGGAGCTGGGCGGCAAGAACGCCGTGGTCATCAACGATACGGACGACCTGGACGGCTGCCTGGACCAGGTCGTCGGCGCCGCCTTCCAGTGCGCCGGGCAGCGCTGCACCGCCATCAGCCGCGTCATCGTGGCGGCGGGCATGCACGACGCCGTGGCGGACGGCCTCAGGGCCCGCGCCGAGGCCGTGGTGCTGGGAAGCGGCCAGGACCCGGCCACCACCATGGGACCGTTGATCAACCGGGAGCAGCTGGAGCGCGTGGCCGGCTTCGTCGACCGGGCCCGGGCCGAGGGCGCGGCCGTGCTCACCGGCGGCGGGCATGCCCGGGTGGAGGCCTGCCCCGGGGGCCACTTCTATCAGCCCACGGTCCTCACCGACGTGACCCCCGGCATGGAAGCGGCCCGGGAAGAGATCTTCGGCCCGGTGCTCACCGTCACGCCCTACCGGGACTTCGATCAGGCCCTGTCGATCCTCAACGACGTCGACTACGGTCTCACGTCCTCGCTGTTCAGCAACGATGCCGCGTTGATCCAGCGCTTCCTGGACGAGAGCGACAACGGCATGCTCCACGTCAACCACGGCACCGTCCCGGACGATCACATGCCCTTCGGCGGCATCAAGAGCTCCGGTGTCGGTGCGTACTCGGTCGGGCCCTCGGCGGTGCAGTTCTACACCACCGAGCACTCGGCGTACGTCAAGCAGGCCGGAGGCTAGGGCATGCAGCCGACGGCAGGCCACGAGGCGGGCGGCGCAGGGCGGAGCGGTGACGCCGCCCTGCCCGCGGTCGTGCCCTCCCCGGGCGTCCCGCTGGAGGTCCCGCCCCTCACCCGCCTGGACGTGCACGTCTTCCGCGCGCCCATCGACACGCCCGTGCGTACGTCCTTCGGGACCATGACGGACCGACCCGCCGTGCTGGTCCGCATCGAGGACGAGGACGGCTGCCATGGCTGGGGCGAGATCTGGTGCAACTTCCCCACCTGCGGGGCCGAGCACCGCGGGCGCCTGGCGGCATCGGTGCTGGCGCCGAGGCTGCTGGGGCGGGCGTTCCCCTCGCCGGTGGACGCATTCGCGGCGCTGGAGCGGGAGACCCGGGTCCTGGCGCTGCAGACCCGCGAGTACGGTCCCATTGCCCAGGCCATCGCCGGGGTCGACGTCGCCCTCTGGGACCTGGTGGCGCGTCGCGCCGGGCAGCCGCTGTGGCAGTGCCTGGGCGCCGGCGGGGCGCAGCCGCGCGTCCCGGTGTATGCCAGCGGCATCAACCCGGACGGCGCCGTGGAGTCCGTGGCCCGGGCCCGCGAAGCGGGCTACAGCGCCTTCAAGATCAAGATCGGCTTCGACCCGGATGCCGACCGCGCCGTGATCGAGCGTCTCGCCGCCGCCATGGGACCGGGCGAGGGCTTCATGGTGGACGCCAACCAGGCCTGGACCCCCGCGCAGGCCCGCCGGCTGCTGCCGGCGCTGGCCGAGGCGGGCGCCGGCTGGCTGGAGGAGCCCATGCCGGCGGATACCCCGGTGGACGCATGGCGGGCCCTGGCCGGGGACAGCCCCGTGCCGCTGGCCGGCGGCGAGAACCTGGCCACCGAGGCGCAGTTCATCGACGCCGCGGACGGCGGCTGGCTGCAGGTCATCCAGCCGGATCTGTGCAAGTGGGGCGGGGTGAGCCGCTGCGTCCCGGTGGCCCGCTACGTGCTGGGTGCCGGCCGCCGCTACTGTCCGCACTATCTCGGCGGCGGCATCGGGTTGATCGCCTCGGGCCACGCCCTGGCCGCCGTGGGCGGCGACGGCCTGCTGGAAGTCGACGTCAACGCCAATCCCCTGCGTGAGACCCTGGCGCAGCCGTTCCCCCGGGTCGCAGACGGCGGCATGGCACTGTCCACGGTGCCCGGCCTCGGCGTCGAGCCGGATCTGGACGCAGCCGGCTCGTGGTGTACCCTGCGCCTCTCGCAAGCGGTAACCGATCGGAGCTGGTGAGTCCCCGTGGCGCGATTATTCTCCGCACGCATGCTGCCGTTCCTGGCGTGGCTGCCCGGGGTGACCGGGCGCACCCTGCGCGCCGACCTGCTCGCCGGGCTGACGGGGGCGGTCATCGTGCTGCCGCAGGGCGTCGCCTACGCCCTGATCGCCGGGCTGCCCCCGGAGTACGGGCTGTACACCGCGATCATCCCGCCGGTGATCGCCGGGCTGTTCGGCTCGTCCCGGCACCTGGTGTCGGGACCGACGGCGGCCATCTCCATCGTCGTTTTCAGCGTGGTCAGCGGGGTCGTGCCCCCGGACAGCCCGCAGTTCATCCCCTACGTGCTGACGCTGACCTTCATGGCCGGGGTGATCCAGTTCCTGCTGGGCCTGGTGCGGGTCGGCACGCTGGTGAATTTCATCTCCCACACGGTGGTCGTGGGCTTCACCACGGGGGCCGCCGTGGTGATTGCCGCCAGCCAGCTGCGCCACTTCTTCGGGGTCGAGCTCCCCAGCACGGGTTCGTTCCCGGCAACCGTGGCTTCCTTCGCGTCGTCGCTGGGCGAGACCAACCCGTACGCGGTGGCCATCGGCGCCGTCACCCTGGCCAGCGCCGTCCTGGTACGCATCCTTCGCCCGCGCTGGCCCGGGCTGCTCATCGCCATGGTCGCGGGCAGCCTCGCCGGGATGCTGCTGGGTGCCGAGCGCCACGGTGTCGCGCTGGTGGGGGCGATCCCCGGGGAGCTGCCGCCGCCGTCGCTGCATCTGCTGTCCTTCCAGGCCATGCCGGAGCTGGCATCGGGGGCGCTGGCGGTGGCCGTGATCGCCCTGATCGAGGCGGTGGCCATCGCCCGCGCCGTGGGCATGCAGTCGCGCCAGCGCATCGACGGCAACCAGGAGTTCATCGGCCAGGGCCTGTCCAACATCGTGGGCAGCTTGTTCTCCTGCTACGCGGCCTCGGGCTCGTTCACCCGCACCGGCGCCAACTACGAGGCCGGCGCCCGGACGCCGCTGGCCGCCGTATTCGCGGCCGGCATCCTGCTGCTGGTGGTCCTGGCCGTGCCGGGCGTGACCGCCTACCTGCCCATGCCGGCCATGGCGGCGGTGGTGCTGGTGATCGCCTGGAACCTGGTGGATTTCACCCGGCTGCGGCAGATCGTCCGGGTCAGCCGGGAAGAGACCATGATTCTCGCGGTCACCTTCCTGGCCACCCTGCTCCTGGACCTGGAGTTCGCCATCTATGCCGGCGTCCTGCTGTCGCTGCTGCTGTTCCTCAAGCGCAGCGCGCGCCCCTACGTCGTGGCCGTGGCGCCCATGCTGGACCGGCCGGGTATGCCCCTGCGCAACGCCGCCAAGCGGGAGCTGCCGGAGTGCCCGCAACTGCGCATCCTGCGGGTGGACGGGCCGCTGTTCTTCGGCTCGGCCGATCACATCCAGGGCCACCTGGCGCGGCTCACGGAGGCCGGCTATCGCCACGTGCTGCTGGAGGGCAGCGGCGTCGAGTTCGTCGATGTGGCGGCGGCGGAGATGCTGGCCCAGGAGGCCGAGCGCTTCCGCTCCCTGGGAGGCGGCCTGTGGTTCTGCAGCTTCAAGGACCCGGCCGTGGCCACCCTGCGGCACCCGGTCTTCCGTGAGGCCATCGGCGACGACCACATCCACAGCTCGCCGCAGCGGGCCATCGCCGCCGTGTTCAGCGTCACGCCCCTGTGTGCCGAGTGTCAGCGCCGCGAGCTTACCGCCTGCCGCCGGCTGACCCCCGGGGCCGATGCGGCGCCCACGCGCCCCTCGGGGCAGGGCTGATCCGCGCCCGTCACTCCCGGGCCTGGCACTCCGCGCCTTGCGGCGATCCCGCACCGGCCCCGTGTGCTCCCGCGTCCGCCTCCACGGCGAACCCCGCGGGGAAGCGCCGGATGCGCAGGGTCAGGTAGACGCCCACGACCAGCCCTGCCGAGGTGAACGCGAACGCCGAGCGGAAGTCGCCGGTGGTCTCGATGAGCCAGCCCGCCAGGGCGGGGCCGACGAACTGCCCGCCGGCGAAGAACAGCGTGGCGAAACTGAAGGCGATGGGTATGTAGCGGGGCGCTACCTGGTCGGTGGTGCTTGCCTGGGTGAGGGCGAACATGCCGTTCACCGAGCAGCCCATGATCAGGAAATGGAGGAAGAACGCCGGCAGCGTCTGGCTCGCCAGGGGCAGCGCCATGGCGACGGTGACCAGCGCCATGGCAGCGGTGAGGGCGTTGCCGCGGCCCCAGCGATCCGAGACCAGGCCCCAGAGCGGTCCGGCGGCCACGGACAGCAGGCCCATCATGGCCATGAAGGTGCCCGCGGTCGCCTCGGTGTAGCCGGACTCGACCATGAAGCTGACCATGAACACCGCCTGGACGATGTAGGTCAGGCCGATGATGCCGTAGACCGCGGCCACGGTGAGCACGCGCGGGTTGCCGTAGATGCGCCACTTGTCGGCTGACGGCGGCCGTTGCCCGCTGTCCGGCGCTGATACCGGCGGGTCCTGGACGAACGCCAGCACCAGGCCCGCGGCCGCGATCGCCGCGGCGGCGAACACGCCCCAGGCCACGCGCCAGCCATGGTCACCGAAGACGCTGTACAGCCACGGGACCAGCAGCCCCGTGAGCAGCATGCCCGCGCCGATGCCGCCGGTCATGCAGCCGATGACCAGCCCGCGCCGCTCCGGGAACCAGGTGGCGAGAAGCGAGACCATGGGGGCGAAGCTGAAGGCGGTACCGAAGCCCAGCAGCGCCATGAGGAACACGATCACCGGATAGCTCGCTGCTGCGCTCAGGCCCGCGAAGCCGGCGGTGACCGCGATCAGGCCGAACACCACCGTGCGGCGCGCGCCCCAGCGGCTCGCCGCCGCGCCGCCCACCAGCACGAAGCCGAGGTAGCCCAGGGCGGTGACCGTCCCCAGTCCGCCCGCCGCCTGGTAGTCCAGGCCCAGATCCGCGCGCATGGGCGGCAGGAGGATGCCGTAGGCGAGGCGGGCGAAGACGATCACCACCAGCGCCGTGAACGTGCCCGCGAGCACCATGAGAACGATGTTCGGGCGGGATGCGGTCTCGGCCATGGTGCGCTCCAGGGCGGAAAGGAAATCGATTGTATCCTATCGAATCGACCACTGGGACCCGACAGGACGTCCGGTAGAGGTCGGGATCATCCCGCCAGCGCGGTCATGGCCTCCCTGGCGGCGCGTCTGCCGGACTGCCAGGCGCCGTGAACGGTGGCGAAGTCCACGGGATCGGTGGCCTCGCCGGCGAAGAACAGCTGTCCGCCCACGGGCTCGGCCAGACTCTCCCGGACGCCGGCACCGGCGCCGGGCCGGGCGGCGGAGTAGCTGCCCAGGGTCAGGGGGTCGTGCAGCCAGCCCGTGCGGGTCGCGGCGAGGCATTGAGCTCGCAGGCGCTCGCCGAAGGCGCGGCAGAGGGAATCCAGGGCGAACGCGCGGGCGGTTTCGGTGGACTGATGGCCCAGCCATCGCGCCAGGGGACCGCCGGCATAGCCCACCGCCAGCGGGTGACCGCCGGGGCACAGGTGAAAGCCGAACGCCGGCCGGTCGGCACCGGGCTGGACCACCAGGTAGGTGTCGGGGGCGAACGGGAACGGGTTGCCGGGGAAGCGCAGGGCGATCTTCTCCGCCACCCCCATGGGCAGCCCGGCCAGTGCCCGTGTCTTGGCCGGCGGCAGGGCCGGACGGAACCGGATGGCGCCGGCGGCGAGAACCCCCGTGGAGACGGTCAGCACCGCCGCGCGTGCCGTCAGCGGCCCGTCCGGCGTATCGACCCGCACCCGGGCGCCGCCGGTGTCCACCGCGGTCACCGGGCGCCCGGCGTCGATGGCCAGGGGGCGCGCCAGCCGCTCCAGCAGCGTGCCGATGCCGTCCCGGGCGACCCAGTCCTGGCCGCTGTCGTCATCGGCGGCGGCCTCCGTGGTGGCGTACTCCTCCGGGGGCACGCCGTTGATGGCGGTGAGCAGGTAGTCGCGCACCGGGGCGTGGCCGGCGGCGGGGTCCAGGAGCTCGGCGGCGGGGACGTCGCGCCCCGCGCGCCCGGCGGCGCAGAGCCGCTCGGTGTCCCCGGCGACGGCGGCGCGCAGGGCCCGGGCCTCGGCATCGTCCAGGAAACGGCCGCCGACGTGATACACCAGTGCCGGATTGTCGCCGTAGGCGATGCCGTGCTCGTCCGCCAGGACGCGCAGGGGGTTGCGGTCGGCGCAGTGGAACCAGGCGCAGCCGCGGTCGAAGGGCACGCCCAGGCTGTCGTCCTCCGTCCAGGCGCGCCCGCCGACGCGGCGGCCGGCTTCCAGCACGCGGTAGCGCAGGCCGGCCGCGTCCAGCTCCCGCGCGGCCGCGATGCCGGCGGCGCCGGCGCCGATGACGAGCACATCGATTGCGTCGGTCATTCCGCGTACATCATCCTTCGGCTCATGCCGCCGTCGGCCACAATGTTCTCGCCGGTGATGAAGCCGGCGGCGTCGGAGAGCAGGAACGCGCACAGCCCGGCGACATCGTCGGGACGGCCCACGCGCCCGGCCGGATGCTGTGCATGGTCTTCCGGCGCGAGGTCGCTGTCCTCACTGATCCATCCGGGGCTGACGGCGTTGACGCGCACGCGGCCGGACAGGCTCACGGCCAGGGCGTGGGTCAGCGCCACCAGGCCGCCCTTGCCGGCGGCGTAGGCCTCGCTGTCCGGCTCCGACTGCAGCGCCCGGGTGGAGGCGATGTTGACGACGGCGCCGCGGTTCGCGGCCAGGTGCGCGGCAGTGTGCTTCACCAGCAGGAACGCCCCGGTGAGATTCACCGCCAGCCGGCGGTTCCACTCCTCCAGGGCGAGGGCCTCCACCGGCCCGGTAAACGCGTCGGCGATGGCGGCGTTGTTGACCAGGCCGTCCATGCGGCCGAAGCGGTTCATGACCTCGCCGACGGCGGCGCGCACGCTGGCCTCGTCGGCCACGTCGCCGTGGATCGGGGCCAGCCGGCCGGCGCCGTGGCCGAGGGTCCGCGGCAAGGCGGTCACGGCCTCGCTGTCGGCGTCGACGACGGCGACACGCCAGCCCTCGTGCAGCAGCCGCCGGGCGATGCCCAGGCCGATGCCGTTGGCGCCCCCGGTGATCAGCGCGACCGGCTGGTCGGATGCGTTCATGTGCAGTTCCTCGACGGTTCCGGTGGTATCTGTTGAAACCGGCAGGCCGGTCGCCTAAGGTACGAGTCGACCTCCAGGTGCCCCGGCGCAGTTCCCGGGGAGAATCGGGAAGCCGGTGCGCGGGCCAGGCTCGCAATTCCGGCGCTGCCCCCGCAACGGTAGGCGGACAGGACACTATGCCACCGGCAGCGCCGTCGCGAACGGCGGCCGGGAAGGCGGTCCGCCGGGGTGCTCCCCGTCCGCGAGCCCGGAGACCGGCCTGGAGAACCTGGTGCCGCGGGGCGCGGCGGAGCCGGGTGGAGCGCTCCTTTGGTCCTGAATCGTTCCCACCCAGTTCGTGCACCCCGTCGCGCAGCCGCTCGACGAGGGACTTCTGTTGGCGACCACCAATGATCAGGCAGAGCCGGGGCAGGCGTCCATGCGCCCGGAGACCCGTGACGGCGGTCCCGCTGCCCTGCGCACCGGGCTGACCACCGGCGTGTGCGCCACGGCCGCCGCCACGGCCGCCGCGCGCCTGATGCTCAGCGATACGGCGGCAACCGTGGAGGAGGTGGTGCTCCCCCGGGGCCAGCGGGTCCGGGTGGCCCTCGCCGATCTCCGGCGCGTGGCAGCGGGCGCCGAGGCGGGCGTGATCAAGGACGGCGGCGATGATCCCGATGCCACCCACGGTGCCCGCGTATGGGTGCAGATCGCGCTGACGCCTGCGGCCGGGGTGACGTTTCACGCCGGCGCCGGGGTGGGGACGGTGACGCGCTCCGGCCTGCCCGTGGCCGTCGGCGAGCCGGCGATCAACCCGGTGCCGCGGCGGATGATCACCGACCACCTGCTGGAGTGCGGCGCTGCCCACGGCCACGCCGGCGGCTTCGCCGTCACCGTGGGCGTGGACGGCGGCGAGCGCATTGCCGAGCGCACCATGAACGGCCGCCTGGGCATCCGGGGTGGGCTATCCATCCTCGGCACCACCGGGATCGTCCGGCCGTTCTCCTGCGCTGCCTACGTCGCCTCCATCCACCAGTCCATCGACGTGGCCCGGGCCAACGCGGTGCCCCACGTCGCCTGCTGCACCGGCGGCTCCAGCGAGGCCCTGGTGCGCGCGCGCTACGGCCTCGGCGACATGGCCATCATCGAGATGGGGGACCTGGTCGGCGGCACCCTCAAGTACCTCAAGCGCCACCCCGTACCCCGGGTCACGCTGGCCGGCGGCTTCGGCAAGCTCAGCAAGTTCGCGGCGGGCCACACGGATACCCACAGCCGCAAGTCCGCCATCGATCTGGACGGGCTGGCCGCCGAGGCCGGCGCCCTCGGCGCCGCGGAATCGCTGCAGGCGGCCGTGCGCGGGTGCAACACCAGCATCGAGGCCCTGGCCCTGTGCCGCGAGGCGGGCATCGCCCTGGGCGACCGGATCTGTGCCCGGGCGTTCGACCAGGCCCGGCGGCACCTGCCCCCGGACATCGCCCTGGACGTATGCGCCGTCGACCGCGGTGGCCGCCTGGTGGGAGCCGCGGAGGGCGGCGTCGCATGAGCACCCCGGCCATCACCATGGAGCAGCTGGCCAAGCGCTACGCGGGCGGCTGCGTCGGGCTGGACGGCGTGGACCTGGAGGTCGCCGCCGGCGGGTTCTTCGGCCTGCTCGGCCCTAACGGCGCCGGCAAGACCACGCTGATCGGCCTGCTGAGCTCACTGGTGCGGCTGGACCGTGGGCGCATCCGCGTGTTCGGCCATGACCTGGCCCGGGACCCGGTGGCCGCCAAGGCGCTCATCGGCCTGGTGCCCCAGGAGGTGAACTTCAACAGCTTCGAGCCCGTGGGCGAGATCGTCGCCGGCCAGGCCGCCTACTACGGCCTGTCGCCGCGGCGCGCGCGCCGCCGCACCCGCGCGGTGCTGGAGCTGCTGGGGCTGACGGATCGCGCCCGGCAGACGGCCTGGGGCCTGTCGGGCGGCTTCAAGCGCCGCCTGATGATCGCCCGGGCCCTGGTCCACGAGCCGCGCCTGCTGGTGCTGGACGAGCCCACCGCCGGCGTGGACGTGGAGGCGCGCCACGGGCTCTGGGCGCTGCTGCGCCGGCTCAACGGCGAAGGCATCACGGTGCTGCTGACCACCCACTACCTGGAGGAGGCCGAGCAGCTGTGCGACCACCTGGCGTTCATCGACGGCGGCCGCGTCATCGCCCGGGGTGCCACCGGCGAGCTCCTGCGCGGGCTGGATCACGACACCCTGGTGCTGGACCTGGCCGCCGACTGCCACAGCGCACCCGCGCTCGGCGACGTGGCCGCGCGGCGCGTCGACACCCGCACCCTGGAGGTGGACGTGCCGCGCGGCCAGCCGCTCAATGCCCTGTTCACCGAGCTCTCCCGGCAGGGGGTGCAGGTGACCAGCCTGCGCAACAAGAGCAACCGCCTGGAGCAGCTGTTCTTCCAGCGCGTCTACGGCGACGAACGGGAGGTGCGGGCATGAGCGCCGCCTACTGGTTCGCCTACCGGGGCATGGTGGTCAAGCAGCTCCGGCGCTTCCTGCGCACCTGGGTGCAGACGCTGCTGCCGTCGGTGGTCACCGCCGGGCTGTTCCTGGTGGTCCTCGGTGAGCTGGTGGGCCGTGAGGTGCGTGCCCTGGACGGCGTGAGCTACACCGAGTTCCTGGCGCCGGGGTTGATCATGCTGGCCGTGGTGACCAACGCTTACAACAACGTCACGCTGTCGTTCTTCGGCGCCAAGCTCCAGCGCCACATCGAGGAGCTGCTGGTGGCGCCGCTGCCCGCCTGGCTCATCGTTGCCGGCTTCGTCACCGGCGGGGTGCTGCGCGGCCTGCTGGTGGGTCTGCTGGTGGCCGCGCTGGCGCTGCCGCTCACCGGCCTGGAGCTGCGGCATCCCGGGGCCACCGCCGGCATGGCCCTGCTGGCGGCGCTGCTGTTCGCCTTCGCG
The DNA here is from genome assembly GCF_030409225.1 of Aquisalimonas lutea. Lineage (GTDB taxonomy): Bacteria > Pseudomonadota > Gammaproteobacteria > Nitrococcales > Aquisalimonadaceae > Aquisalimonas > Aquisalimonas lutea. The sequence continues at coordinate 497,199 of NZ_JAUFPK010000001.1, read as the reverse complement.
GGGCTCATCAACGGCGTCTTCGCCCGCAGCTTCGACCACACCTCGGTTATCGCCACCTTCGTGCTCACGCCGCTCATCTACCTGGGCGGGCTGTTCTATCCCGTGGGCCGGCTGGCCGAGCCCTGGCAGACGCTGTCCCTGGCCAATCCCATGCACTACATCATCGAGGGCTTCCGCCACGGGCTGCTGGGTACCAGCGCCATCGCCTGGCCGGCCACCTTCGCCGTGCTTGCCGTGGTCACGGCGGGCACGGGCGCGGCGGCCTGGGCCCTGGTGGCGCGGGGGGTACGGGTGAAGCCATGAACGATTCCTCGCGCACCATCGCCGGCGGGCGGCCGGTGCCCCGGGGCGCCTGCCCCGGTGTGGCCGCGCCGCTGGCCAGCGGCGACGGGCTGCTGCTGCGCCTGCGCCATCCCGTCGGCGGCCTGACCCCGGCGCAGGCCCGGGCCGTCGCCGATACGGCCCGGCGTTGCGGCAACAGCGCCCTGGAGCTCACCAGCCGCGGCAATCTGCAGCTGCGCGGTGTCGCCGGCGACGCCCTGCCCGCGGCGCAAGCCCGGCTCGTCGCGGCCGGCGTGGCCGACGACGACCCCGGGCGGGAGGCCGTGCGCAACGTGCTGGTGGCGCCGGCAAGCGATCTCGACCCGCAGGCCCGGGCCGACGTGACCGGCCTCGGTCGCGCCGTCGCCGGGCGCATCGCCGGGGATCCGGCGCTGCGCGGGCTGCCGGCCAAGACGGGCGTCGTGATCGACGGCGGCGGCGTTGCCGGCATCCCCGGGGTCTACGCGGATGTGCGTGTCGACCCCGTCGCGGTGCCCGATGGTGTAGGCTACCGCGTCGCCGCGGCCGGCCGCGGTGCCGATGCCGTGATCCTGGGATGGGCCCGGGCGGAGGACGTGCCCGGGGTCGTCGCCGGCGTCCTGGGGCGCCTGGCGGGCATCGGCGGGGCGACGCCGCCGCGCATGGCGGCCGCCCTCGCCGAGCGGGGCGCGGACGCGTTCCGCGGCGTGCCGGGTCTGCAAACGCTGGACGCTGACACCCACGGGATGACGACGGCGTCCGGCCCCTGTGCGCCCGGTGTGGGTCCCGCGGGCGCCTGGGTGCACGCGGTGTTCCCGTTCGGCGCCCTGGATGCGGACACGCTCGACGGCCTGGCGGCCATCGCCGAAGGCCATGCCGGCGCGGCATCGGCGAGCCTGCGGCTGACGCCCTGGCGCAGCGTCATGCTCGCCGGCGCGGGGGACGACGCCCTGGCGCCGTTGAACGCGCTGGGTGCGATCACCGCCGCCGACGATCCGCGCCTGGGCCTGGGCGCATGCGTCGGCGCCCCGGGCTGCGCCTCCGGCAGTACGCCGACCCGCGGCGATGCCGCGGCCATGGAGCGCATGGCCCCGACGCTGCTGGCCGCCGGCGAGCGGCTGCACGTATCCGGCTGCGGCAAGGGCTGCGGTGCCCCGCCGACGGCATCGATCATGCTCGTCGCCGCCGAGGGCCGCTACGCCATGGCAGTCACCGGCTCCGTCGCCGGGGCGCCGGACTGGCCGCCCGCCCCAGCGGCCACCGTGCGTGCCCGCATTGCCGCCCTGGACGCCGTCTACGCGCGCCGGCGGCAGCAGGGGGAGTCCCTGGAACAGCTGATCCATCGCCTGGGCCGCGCCACCGTGGTCCGGGCCGTGAACGAGGAGAGCGAACGTGGCTGAGCAACAGGACCTGGTCTACGAGCGCGACGGCGCCGCCATCTACCGGCAGTCCTTCGCCATCATCCAGGCCGAGGCCGACCTGGGCCGGTTCCCGGACACGCTGGTGCCGGCGGTGGTGCGGATGATCCACGCCTGCGGCATGACCGACGTGGCGGCGGACGTGGGCTTTGCCCCGGGGGTCGCGGAGGCGGCCCGCCGCGCCCTGGACGGGGGCGGGCCCGTTCTCTGCGACAGCGAGATGGTGGCCCACGGCATCACGCGCGCCCGGCTGCCGGCGGCCAACCCGGTGGTCTGCACCCTGCGCGACGAGCGCGTCGCTGCACTGGCGCAGGAGCTGGGCACCACGCGCTCGGCGGCGGCCCTGGAGCTGTGGCGCGACCGCCTGGAGGGCGCGGTGGTGGCCATCGGCAACGCCCCCACGGCGCTCTTTCGTCTCTTGGAGATGCTGGCCGACGGCGCCCCGCGCCCGGCGGCGATCATCGGTATCCCGGTGGGTTTCGTGGGCGCCATCGAGAGCAAGGAGGCGCTGGCGGCGCGCCCGTTTCCCTATCTGACGGTGTTCGGCCGGCGCGGCGGCAGCGCCATGGCGGCCGCCGCCGTGAACGCCCTGGCAACGGATCGGTGGTGACCCATGGCGACCCTGCAGGCAATCGAAGGCGGACGATTCTACGGCGTGGGCACCGGGCCCGGCGATCCCGAGCTCATGACCCTCAAGGCGGCGCGGCTGGTGAGCGGCTGCGACGTGGTGGCGTACTTCTGCAAGAAGGGCAAGCGCGGCAATGCCCGCGAGTCGGCCGATCCCCACATCCGCGACGGCCAGCGCGAGGAGCCCATGGTCTATCCCGTGACCACGGAGCTGCCGCATACGTCCACGGCGTACCGTGACAGCATCGAGGGCTTCTTCGATGCCTCCGCGGAGATGCTCGCCGGCCACCTGGCGGCCGGGCGCTCGGTGGCGGTGCTCAACGAGGGCGATCCCTTCTTCTACGGCTCGTTCATGCACGTCTATCTACGGCTCAAGGACCGGTTTCCGTCCACCATCGTGCCCGGCGTCGCCTCGGTGATGGGCAGCGCCGCCCTGCTGCCCATGCCGCTGACCATGCGCGACGATGTCCTGACCGTGGTGCCCGGCACGCTGCCCGATGCCGACCTGCGCGGCCGCCTCGCCAACGTGGATGCCGCGGTGATCATGAAAGTGGGCAGCAACCTCGCCCGCGTCGTCGCCATCCTCGACGCCCTGGGCATGAGCGAGCGCGCCTGGTACGTGGAACGCGCCAGCATGGAGGCCGAGGTGGTCCAGCCCCTGGCGGAAGCGCGGGTCAGGAAGGCGCCGTATTTCTCCATGATCGTGGTCCCGGGCACGGGGGAGCGGCGATGAGCGCGGCGGGCAGCCTGTGCGTGGTGGGCGTGGGCCCGGCGGGGCCGCAGTGGCAGACGCCCGAGACCGCGGCGGCCCTGGAGCGGGCCACGGATCTGGTGGGCTACGGGCCCTACGTCGACCGCGTCCGCGGCGAGGGCCAGCGCCGCCATGTCTCGGACAACCGCGAGGAGCTGGCCCGGGCCCGCCAGGCGCTGGATCTGGCCGGCGCCGGGGGCCGGGTGGCCGTGGTCTCCGGCGGCGACCCGGGGGTGTTCGCCATGGCGGCGGCGGTGATGGAGGCCCTGGACGGCGATGCCGACGGCCGCTGGGCGGGGGTGGATGTCACGGTGCTGCCGGGTGTCTCCGCCATGCAGGCGGTTGCGGCCCGGATCGGCGCGCCGCTGGGCAACGATTTCTGCGTGCTGTCCCTGTCGGACAACCTCAAGCCCTGGGCGGCGATCGAGCGGCGCATCCGCCTGGCCGCCGAGGCGGACTTCGCCATGGCCTTCTACAATCCCGTCTCCCGCGCCCGCCCGTGGCAGCTGGGCGCGGCGCTGGACGCGCTCCGCGACGTGCGTGCGGCGGCGACGCCGGTGGTGCTGGGCACCGCCGTCGGCCGGGGCGAGCAGGAGCGCATCCATGTGACCACCCTCGCCGGGGTCGACCCGGCCGAAGCGGACATGCGCACACTGGTCCTGGTGGGGGCGTCCACCACCCGGGTGATGGAGCGCGGCGGCCGGACGTGGGTCTACACGCCGCGCCAGTACCGGCCGGAGGCCACATGACGGAGCTGTCCGCCGAGCGAACGCAACCGTTCAGGGGCGGGGCGGGGGCCCGGATAGCGGCGTCCGGTCGCGGACACGCTGTGAATACATCCCTGTACGCTCGACTGCGGCCGTCCTGGCCGCAGACGGTCCGCAACCGGACCCCGCCATCCGCGCGGAGCCCGGTCAACGGTCATTCAACCCCGGACCTGCTGTTCCAGCCACGTGACCACGTCCGCCGGGTCCGTGAACGAGACGACGCCCTCCGGTGGCGGCGGGCGCTCGACCATGACCACGGGAATGCCGCATTGCCGGGCGGCATCGAGCTTCGCCCGGGTGGCGCCGCCGCCGCTGGCCTTGGTCACCAGGACGTCGATGGCGTGCTCCCGGAGCAGCGCCAGCTCGTCCTCCAGCCGGAACGGGCCGCGGGACTGCAGGTAGACGGCGTCCGGCAGCGCCGGCCGCGGTTCCGGCGGATCGATGGTGCGGATGACGTAGCGCTTATCCGGGACGCGCTCGAAGGCGGCCAGCTTGCGGCCCGTGGTGACCAGAACGCGCCGGCCCAGGGGGTGCAGGGCTTCCGCCGCGCCCTCCAGGTCGGGCACCCGGAGCCAGCGGTCGTCCGGCGCCGGTGTCCAGTCCGGGCGCGCGAGAAGCGCCAGCGGCACGCCGGTTGCCCGGGCCGCCGCGGCGGCGTTGGCCGTCATGCCGGCGGCGAACGGGTGGGTGGCGTCCACCAGGGCATCGATGCCCTGGTCGCGCAGGTACTGCACCAGCCCCTGGACCCCGCCGAAGCCGCCGACGCGGCTGGGCAGCGCCTGGGCCTCCGGCTGCCGCGTGCGGCCGGCCAGCGACATCCGCGCGCGGATGATCGGGTGGTCGGCCAGCCGGTGGGCCAGCGCGGAGGCCTCGCCGGTGCCGGCCAGGATCAGGACGTTCATTGGTTGCCTCTGTGTCCGGAGACGGATGGTCCGGGAGGGTCGCGGCTGAAGCCGCTCCCACAGCGAGGGCGCCCCGACCGGCGATCACGGCCGTGTAGGAGCGGCTTCAGCCGCGACCCTGCTGGCGCGTCGGCATTGTCACCGAGTCTCCGGCGGGAGGCCCCATGACCCGGAGCGCCGCATCCCCCTGGCTCACCATTATCGGCATCGGCGACAGCGGCGTCGACGGCCTGGCGCCGCAGGCCCGGCAGGCGCTGGACGAGGCGGAGACGGTGTTCGGCGGCGAGCGCCACCTGGCGCTGGTGCCCGAGAGCGACCGCCAGGAGCGGATCCCGTGGCCATCGCCGCTGGAGAAGGCCCTGCCCTGGGTGACCGGCCGCCGGGGCCGGCGCGTGTGCGTGCTCGCCAGCGGCGACCCCTTCTGGTACGGCATCGGCGCCACCCTGGCCCGGCACATCCCGGCGCAGGAGATGACCGTCCACCCGGCGCCGTCCGCCTTCAGCCTGGCCGCCGCGCGCATGGGCTGGCCGCTGCAGCACAGCCGCTGCCTGTCGGTCCACGGCCGCTCCCTGGACCGCGTGCGCCCCTGGCTGCAGCCCGGGGCCCGGCTCCTGGTGCTGAGCTGGGACGGTACCACCGCCGCGGCCCTGGCAGCCCTGCTGCGGGAGGCGGGATTCGGGCCGTCCACGCTGACGGTGCTGGAGCACCTGGACGGCCCCCGCGAGAGACGTCTGGAGGCCACGGCCGACGCCTGGGAGACGGCGCGGACCGAGGACCTCAACACCATCGCGGTTGCCTGCCGCGCCCGCACGGATGCGCGCGTGCTGGCCGCGGCCGCCGGCCGCGACGACGACCTGTTCGCCCACGACGGCCAGATCACCAAGCGCGAGATCCGTGCGGTCACCCTGGCGAACCTGCGACCGGGCCGCGGCGAGCTGCTCTGGGACATCGGCGCCGGCTCCGGCGCCATCGGCATCGAGTGGATGCTCGCCGACAGCGGCAACCGCGCGGTGGCCGTGGAGGCCGACCCCGAGCGCGCCGGGCGCATCCCGGCCAATGCCGGCGCTTGCGGCGTCCCGGATCTGCAGTGCGTCACCGGCGCCGCCCCGGATGCCCTGGACGGGCTGGCGACGCCGGATGCCGTGTTCATCGGCGGCGGCCTGACCACCCCGGGGCTGCTGGCGTCCTGCCACGACGCGCTCCGGCCCGGGGGCCGGCTCGTGGCCAACGCCGTCACCGTGGAGGGCGAGGCGGCCCTGGCGGACGCGATGGCTGCCTGGGGTGGTGAGCTGACCCGGCTGCAGGTGAGCCGCGGCGAGCCCCTGGGCGGGTTCACCGGGTGGCAGCCGCTGCGCCCGGTCACCGTCTGGACGCTGGTGCGGTCGTGATCGCCCTGGGCGTGGGATTCGCCGGCCGCTGCACCGTGGACGAGCTCGCGGCCCTGGTGGTCTCCGTGCTCGCCGAGCTGGAGGCCGAAGGGTGGGCCGTGCCGCCGGGCGGGCCCATTGCCGCGCCCGAGCGCAAGCGCGGTGCGGGGCTGCTGGAGCCGGTGGCCGCGCGGTTCGGCCTGTCGCCGGTGTATGTCGACCACGATCGCCTGCAGGCGCTGCAGCCGGCCGCGTCCAGCCGATCCGCGGCGGCCGTGGAGGCGACCGGCCTGGCGTCCGTGGCGGAGGCGGCGGCACTGGCGGCCGCCGGCGGCTACCCCCGCCTGCTGGTGCCGCGGCGCGCCCGGGGCCCCGCCACCTGCGCGGCGGCGACGGATGCGGCGGAACAACTTCAGGAGGAGACACCGTGACGGTTCATTTCATCGGCGCCGGCCCGGGCGCGCCGGATCTGCTCACCCTGCGCGGACGCGACCGCATCGCCGCGTGCCCGGTGTGCCTGTATGCCGGCTCCCTGGTGCCCGCGGAGATCCTGGCCCACGCCCCGCCCGATGCCCGCGTGGTCGACACGGCGCCCATGACCCTGGACGGCATCATGGCGGAGATCACCGCCGCGCATGCCCGGGGACTGGACGTGGCGCGGCTGCACTCCGGCGATCTGTCGGTGTACAGCGCCGTCGCCGAGCAGCTGCGCCGGCTCGATGCCGCGGGCATCGCCTACACGCTCACGCCGGGCGTTCCCGCGTTCTCGGCGGCGGCCGCGACCCTGGGCTGTGAGCTCACGATACCGGAGGTGGCCCAGTCCCTGGTGCTCACGCGCACCCAGGGGCGCGCGTCGTCCATGCCGCCGAAAGAGACCCTGGAAGCGTTCGCCGCCACCGGTACCACCCTGGCGCTGCATCTGTCCCTCCACGCCCTGGAGGACGTGGTGGCGCGGCTCGTGCCGTGGTACGGCGAGCAGTGCCCGGCCGCCGTGGTCCTGCGCGCCTCCTGGCCCGACGAGGCGGTGGCCCGTGCCCCGCTGGCGGAGCTGCCGGCGGCCGTGGCCGAGTGGACCCTGCGCCGCAGCGCCCTGATCCTCGTCGGCCCGGCGCTGGAGCCGGGGCTCTTCCGGGACAGCGCCCTCTATGACCCGGCCCACGTACGTCGCTACCGCGACCCGTGAGCCGCAGCCTCGGGGTCGGGATGGTGCTTTCCTAGGGTCCACAGCCCGCAATCTGGTAATCTGGAAAATCATGTATGTGACCGGCCTGTTCTGCCCGCGGGGCGGAGCAGCGACGCCGAGGAGGAGCAGGATCTTGGCAACCGAAGACGTATTCCATCGTCCGCTGCAGGACCTGCGGATCTCGGTGACGGACCGCTGCAACTTCCGTTGCGTCTACTGCATGCCCAAGGAGATTTTCGGCTCCGACTACCCGTTCCTGGCGCGCCGCGAGCTGCTGACCTTCGAGGAGATTACGCGCCTGACGCGGATCTTCGCGGGGCTCGGGGTACGCAAGCTGCGCATCACCGGCGGCGAGCCCCTGGTGCGCAAGGACCTGCCCGAGCTCATCGAGATGCTGGCGAGCATCGACGGCATCGACGATATCACGCTGACCACCAACGCCTCGCTGCTGCCCCAGCATGCCCGGGATCTGGTCAACGCCGGCCTGAACCGGGTCACCGTGAGCCTGGACGCCATCGACGACGATGTCTTCAAGGCGGTCAATGACGTCAACTACCCGGTGGGGCCCGTGCTGGAGGGCATCGAGGCCGCCTCGCGCGCCGGCCTCGACCCGGTGAAGGTCAACATGGTGGTCAAGCGCGGCATGAACGAGGGCCAGATCGTGCCCATGGCGGAGTACTTCCGCAACACGCCGCACATCCTGCGCTACATCGAGTTCATGGACGTGGGCAACAGCAACGGCTGGCGGCTGGACGACGTGGTCACGGCGGCCCAGATCCGCGACGAGCTCAACGCCGTCTGGCCCATCGAGCCCCTGGATCCCAACTACACCGGGGAAGTGGCCAGCCGCTATCGCTACGTGGACGGCGCCGGCGAGATCGGCATCATTTCGTCGGTGAGCGAGCCGTTCTGCAGCACCTGCACACGGGCGCGGCTGGCCTCCCAGGGGCAGCTGTTCACCTGCCTGTTCGCCGGCCACGGGCACGACCTGCGCACGCCGCTGCGGGACGAGACCGTGGACGACGAGCAGCTCGCCGACATCATCCGTGGTATCTGGCGCCAGCGCGAGGACCGCTACTCCGAGCAGCGCACCAACGAGACCGCGCCGCTGCAGTGGAAGGTGGAGATGTCCCACGTCGGGGGGTGACCGGCGGGCGTCGGCGATCGGCGTCATTTGCAACCGAGGGCTCGGGTGATTACTGTTCGTGGCGCCTGCCACGATCGACCGGGAGCTGTAGCGCCGTGTTTCTCGATGACTTTCACACCCTCGCCTCCGGCGTGGCCACGATCACGCCGGAGCAGGCGAGCCGTTTCGCCAAGGTGGTTGCCGGCGATTTCAACCCGATCCACGATGCCGATGCGCGCCGTTTCTGCGTTCCCGGGGATCTGCTGTGCGCCCTGGTGCTGGGGCACTACGGGTTGTCGGAGCACATGGCGTTCCGCTTCCGGGGCATGGTCGGCCGCGACGTGCCCCTGAGCCTGCCCGACTCGGACGCGCCGCTGCTGGCCATCGCGGGGCAGGACGGCAAGGTCTACCTGGACGTGGAGCGCACCGGGGAGACCATCCGGGAGCTGGCCGTGGTCGAGGCCTTCATCCGCCGGTACTCGGCGTTCTCCGGGCGCAACTTCCCGGAGTTCCTGGAGCCGCTCATGCGCGACAAGGGTGTGATGTTCAATCCCGACCGTCCCCTGGTGCTGTATGACAGCATGACGTTCGACCTGCAGGAGCCCCCGGGGACGGCGCTGGACATGGAGCTGGTGGACGCCAGCCTGAACGTGCAGGGCAAGCGCGGCGAGGAATGGGTGCGTTTCCGGATTACCGACGGCGGCCGCGTGATCGGCGCCGGTGCCAAGAAGGTGGTCATCAGCGGCCTGCAGGCCTACGACGACAGCCGGATGCAGCCGTTCATCGCGGACTATACGGCGCGCCGCGCGCGGTTCTCCCCCTAGCCCCTTCCGGATCGGCACAGCGTGGACACAGGCATGCGGGCGACGACGCGGATCTGCGCAGGCTCGGCGAACCCCGCCAAGGTGGCCGCCGTGCGGCAGGTCTTTACCGCCGCGGAAGGATTCCGGGTCACATACCGGGAGGCGCCTTCCGGAGTGGCGGCGCAGCCATGGGGGGACGACGAGACCCGTGCCGGCGCGATCCACCGCGCGCAATGGCTGATCCGGCAGGGCGCCGCCCCGGTCGCCGTCGGCCTGGAGGGCGGCGTGCAGGAGGGCGGCGGGTCCCTGTGGCTGTGCACCTGGGGTGCGCTGGCAACGTCCGGGGACACCGTCGTGACCGCCGGCGGCGGCCGCGTCGCCCTGCCCGGGCCGATCGCGGATGCGCTGTGCCGGGGCGTCTCCCTGGGCACGGCCGTGGACCGGTGGATGGGCCGGCAGGGTATCAATCGCGATGAAGGAGCCATCGGCGTGCTGACCGCCGGCACGGTCACGCGTACGGAGCTTTTCGCGCACGTGGCCCGGCTTCTCCTGGGGCAGGCACGGTGCGCCGGTATCCTGCCGGCATGGGAGTAAGCGGGGACGTGCGCTTTACCAACCTCTGAGGAGGTATCGCCCCTTTGGCGCCGTTGGCCCGCCGCGGGGGTGGTGCTAGTTTGGTGGTCAAGACACTCGGCTCGAGCTGGAGGGAGAGATCATGAGCGCTACAGACGACCTGCTCGCCAACAATGGCGGCTACGCGGACGGCTTCGACGCCTCCGGGCTGCCGGCGCCGCCATCCCGGCAGGTGGCGGTGGTGACCTGCATGGATGCGCGCCTGGACGTCTACCAGCTGCTGGGACTGTCCCCCGGTGAAGCCCATGTCATCCGCAATGCCGGCGGCGTGGTCACGGAGGACGTCATCCGCTCCCTGGTCATCTCCCAGCGGTTGCTGAATACCCGGGAGATCATGCTCATCCACCACACCAAGTGCGGCATGCAGAGCTTCCGGGACGACGAGGTCAAGGCGGACATCGAGGCCGACACGGGGATTCGCCCGCATTTCGCGCTGGAGGCATTCCCGGACCTGGAGGGTGATGTGCGGCAGTCCATGGAGCGCATCCGGGTGAACCCGTTCATCCCGCACAAGGACGCCGTGCGCGGGTTCGTCTACGATGTCGATTCCGGCCGCCTCAGCGAGGTGCGGTGACGGCAGCCGACCCGCGCGCGGGCGTCGCGGAGGCGTGGTGTTGAGCCTGGCAGCGCTGGAGCGCTGCCAGGTGCTCGTCTATGCGGCCGCCCTGGCCTTCGGTGTGGCCCTCGGGCACGGGGCGCCCGTGCTGGGTGCGTCCGGCGAGGCGCTGCTCTGGCCCCTGCTCGGTGCGTTGCTCTACGCGACGTTCACCCAGGTCCGCCTGGCCGGGCTGACCGAAGCCTTCGCCGATGTGCGGTTTCTTGCCGCCGCCCTGGCCGGCAACTTCCTGGTGGTGCCGCTGCTGGTCTGGGGGCTGCTCGTCCTGCTGCCGGCCTCGCCGGCGCTGCGCCTGGGCGTGGCCCTGGTGCTGCTGGTGCCGTGCACCGACTGGTTCCTCGCCTTCGTGCAGCAGGCCGGGGGCGCCACCCGGCGCGCCATCGCCCTGGCGCCCGTCAGCCTGCTGCTGCAGCTCGTTCTCCTGCCCGCCTACCTGGCCCTGTATTTCGGCGGCGAGACGGTGGTGGCCCTCGGCGGAGGCGAGGTCCTGCGGGCCTTTGCCGGGCTCATCCTCCTGCCGCTGGGGCTGGCCTGGCTGACCCAGCGAGCCGGCCCGGCGGCGCCGCGCCTGGTCGCCGGCCTGGCCTGGCTGCCGGTGCCCCTGCTGGCTGCCGTGATCTTCCTGGTGAGCGCCTCCCAGGTGGACCTGGTGCGTGAAGCCGCCGGTGCGCTGCCGCGACTGTTGCCGGTATTCGTCCTGTACCTGGTCGCCGCGGCGTGCCTGGCGTGGCTGCTGGCGGGATGGCTCCGCCTGCCGGCGGCACAGGGCCGGGTCCTGGCCTTCAGTTTCGGCACGCGCAACTCCTTCGTGGTCCTGCCGCTGGCGCTGAGCCTGCCGACCGCCTACCAGGTCGCCGCCGTTGTCGTGGTGTTCCAGTCCCTGGTGGAGCTGGCGGGCATGATCGCCTATCTGTGGCTCGTCCCGCGCTGGCTCTTCCCGGACGACGGCGGCGCCGGGACGTGAACGGTGCGGCCTGGTCGGGGGCGGCTTCGGCTCCGTAGAAGCCCCGATTGCGGGCTGCCTGCCGCTGCGGCGTAGTGGAGGGAAACGCTGCGCGCAGGAGAATCCCATGGCTCGTTGGTCCGCTTCCGTGCTGCTTGCCCTCGCACTCATGGTTCCGGCCCGCCTGGCGGCGGACGGGCTGCCCACCCGGGACCCTGTGCTGGTGCCGCTGGAGGCCGAGCGTTATGTCGATGCCATGCGCTCCGGGGGGCCGTCCAAGGACGGCATTCCGTCCATCGACGACCCGGCGTTGTGGTCCGCGGCGGAGGCCGCGGCGTTCCTGGATGCCGGCGACCGGGTGATCGGCGTCTACCGCAACGGCGAGGCGCGGGCGTATCCCCAGCGGGTGCTCGTCTGGCACGAGATCGTCAACGACGAAATCGGCGGCGAGCCCGTGAGCATCACCTATTGCCCGCTCACCGGGACGGCGCTCGGCTTCCGCCGCGGCGACACCGAGCTGGGCGTCTCGGGCCGGCTGATCAACAGCAACCTGGTCATGTACGACCGCGAAACCGACAGCTTCTGGCCGCAGATGCTGGCGGCGGCCATCAACGGGCCCCGGCGGGGCGCCGGGCTGCAGGAGTTCCGCGTGGTCTGGACGACCTGGGAGCAGTGGCGGGCCCGGTACCCGGAGACCCGGGTGCTGTCCACGGACACCGGCTACATGCGCAACTACCGGCGCGATCCCTACGGCTCGTACAACCCGCCCTCCGGCTACTACGAGCCCGATTCGGGCCCGCTCTTTCCGCTGCAGAACGAGGACGACCGCTATCCCGACAAGCGGGAGATCTTCGGCTTCCGGACGCAGGCGGGCGCCGTTGCCGTCGATGGCGAGCATCTGGCGGAGACCGGCGGGGTCGTGATCGAGCACGGCGGCCGGTATTACCTGATCCTCCACGATGCGGGCCTGGGTACGGCGTGGGTGTTCCGCGGCGACGAGGCGATGGACGTCCCCGAGGGGGTGACCTACGGCCGCGACGGACCCCGCCACGAGGCCCTGGATGCGCTGGAGTCGGTCAACGGGTTCGAGGCCATGTGGTTCGCCTGGGCGGCGTTCTATTCGGACACGCGGGTGGTGGACGGTTCGTGATGCGCGCGGCCTCGGCACTGGTCGGCGGGCTCTACGCGCTGGCCTACCTGTTCGGCATCGGCGACCTGGCGTTCGAGCCCGGTGCCGGCTGGCTCGTTCGCACGGCAGCGGTGAGCCCGGAGCGCATCTTCAGCATGCGCGCGCCCTTCCTGTTCGAGGCGGTCGCCATGGCCGAGGCGGGATGGTGGGTGGTGCTCGTCAGCCCGGTCAACGTCGCCATCGCCGCGCTGCTCGGCACGTTGCTCGCCCTGAATGTCCACGGGGTCATCGCCCTGTGGCGGGCGCCCCGGTCCTGCTCGCTGTCGGGTCTCGCCGGTGCCTGGGGCGCCCTGCCGGCCCTCCTGGCCGGCTCGGCCTGCTGCGCGCCGAGTGTCCTGCTGCTGCTCGGCGTGCCGGCCCTGGGCGTTGTCGCCGCGTTCTTCGGCTACCTGGTGCCGCTGTCCGTCGCGGCCCTGGCGGCGTCGCGGCTGTGGCAACGTCGCGTGGGCGCGCCGCCGTACGCGTGACCCGGTCGATGCCCGCTCGCCGCGATAACGCAAAAAAAAGCCCATGGGGTATGGGCTCAAGGGGAAGCAGAGCCTTGCGCTCTGACGAGACGCACAACGACAGGTGATGCGTCTGCTCCACAACATCGGTGACGCCTGTACCAGTGACGATAGTCCTTCCGGCGGGCCGGGGGTATCGGCGTTTCTACGTAGTGCCCGTCGCCCGGGCGCGATGCGGCGTTATCCGGAAGCCGTCCCGGATTCCGTATTATTACGCATGCGATTCGGGGCTCGTCGCCGCTATCCTGATAACTGCACAACCGGGGGGCGTCGGGTGCCGTCACTGCTGCGATCCGGGCGGACCCGGGAATCGGTGGATTTTTGCGATATAACGCGGCGGAGGATGCAATGGCCGGGTATCTGGATGATCTCGTGGAGCAGAACCGCCGTGCCCTCGTGGAGCTGAACAGCCTGATCGAGCGGCTTTCGGACAGCGACTTCGTGGCGCCGGCCGATCCCTGCCACGGCAGCTCCATCGGGCAGCAGGCGCGCCACATCATCGAGCATGGCGAGGCGGTGGTTGCCGCCGTTGACGGCGATGCGGACTACCATCACCGCAGCCGCGACCGTGCAACGGAGCGGTCGCGGGCCCATGCCGGCCGCCGCCTCCAGCGGCTGATGTACGCCCTGGCCGAGCTTGCCGGGACCGTGGACGGCGATCCGCCGATAACCGTCCGGTACGCCGTGGCCGATCCCTCCGAGCCCGCAGAGGCGTCGCTGGCGTCCAGCCTCGGGCGCGAGCTCATGTTTCTCCAGAGCCACACGATCCACCACATGGCACTCATCGGCATCATGGCCCGTCTCCAGGGCGTCACGGTCCCGACGGGCTTCGGTGTGGCACCTTCCACGCGCCGCTACTGGGCGGAGCAGGAAAGCGCACGGCACACCGGGTAGCGCCACCGGCCCCGCGGCGTCAGCGTGACGTTTCGGCGGGATCGGCCCAGGGAAGGGTGCTCGGGTCGAACTCGTGCTCGAGTACGGGTTTGACGACGGCGAAGTAGGGCGAGATGTCGAAATCACGCGGCGTGAACAGCGTATGGTGACGGCGACGCATGGTTCGCTGGACGCATTCGCCCGGCGCGCTTCCGGGGCAGGGTACGTACTCCACGACCGGGAGTATGGGGTAGTGAACGGCCTGGAACGCCTGGGCAATGAGCGACGAGCAGATCGCCCGCGTCGGATCGCCGCTGCCCAGGGTCAGCATCCGGCGGCGCCAGCGAACCGGCACGGGCGGTGTCGGCAGGAGGTAACGCGCTAGATCGATGATGTGCCGGAGATCATACTGGTGACCGACCCGGGCGGTGAGGTACGCGAGCACGCTGTCGAGATCCTCCGCCCGCAGCGCCGCCGGCCGGCAGATGCGGGTGTGGTAGCCGGCGTAGGTCTCCAGCGGGACCCGTCGCACCCCGGTGTTGAGATCCGCCTCGAGCAGCTCCGCATCGGCCCCGCCGGAGAGGCATATCGCCGCATGCGACCACGTGGACTGGGTCAGGTACTTGATGGCCGTACTGAAGCGGCTGGTGCCCTCCACCAGGAGAACATCGCCGGGGCGGAGGCAGGCCCGCAGCAGTGACAGGTCCGAGGTGGGGCCGTCGCCCAGTCCCGGGCGATCACGCGAGAGAAAGCGGGCCAGCGCCCCGCCGATGCGTTGGCGTATTGCCATGCCTGTCTCCCTTCCCGCGTCGTTGCGAGCCCCCACGTTGCCCGCAGTGTGACGCGCGTTCCTGTTGCACCGGCCAGTGTAAGGCGTCAGGAATGGAAACGCCCTCTGAGAATTCAGGTTAATGAAAACGGGAAAAGGCACCAACGGCGAATGTACGTACGTAGCTCGACGAACGGGAGATACGTAGGTTCATTCGGGCGGGGAATCGTGCGATGGAAACGGGATGGTTGTGTTCGGAAAGGGTTTCGTTATTCCATGAAAAAGGCCGGCAGATATCGATCTGCCGGCCTCCTGTGTTCCGTACGTTCGGCGATCAGTTGCCGAACAGGCCGCCGCTGGCCAGCGGGCGGTTCTCGTCCCGGGACCAGTCGACCATGGAGCCGTCGTACATGGCCACGTTGTCCTGGCCGCCGACCTCGCTCAGGGCGAACCAGCCCAGGGCAGCCCAATGGCCCGTGTTGCAGAACGTGATGGTCTGCCGGTCGTCGCTGACATTCGCCTGCGCCATGAGATCGTCGAGCGTCTCCCGGTCGACCATGAACGCGGTCCCTTCCCGGGTGAGCGTCTGCTGCTCCAGGTTCAGGGCGTCGGGAATGGTTCCCGCTGCGCGCGCGGCGGGATGCTTTTCCTCGCCGCGATACTGCGGCGCCGGGCGGTTGTCCACCAGCTGGATACCCGCCTCCCGGGCGCGGGAGACTTCGTCGGCGTCGGCAATGAGCTCCGGCCGGAAGTCCGGCTCGAAACGGGCAGTTTCAGGCTCGTTCCAGCCGCTCTCGAGCGGCTTGCCGGCCTCCACCCAGGCCTTGTGGCCGCCGTTGAGGATCGACACCCGGTCATGGCCCATGACCTTGAAGGTCCAGTACACCCGCGCGGCGCTGCCGAAGTCCGTGGACCCGACGCCCGCCGGCACGATGACCACATCCGTTTCGTTGTCGATGCCCAGGGAGCCGATGAGCGCGGCGACGTCCTCTTGCGGGGGAAGCTTCCCGGGGACGCCGTCCTCGCTCTGGCGCCAGCCCGCCTCGACGTAGTTGCTGTAGACGGCGCCGGGGATGTGGCCGTCCTCGAAGGTGGCCCGGTCGCTGCCGTCGATGCCGCTGCGGACGTCGACCACCACCAGGTCATCCCCGCCGAGATGGCGTTCCAGCCAGTCCACCGATACCAGCGGCTCCATGGACCGGGCGCCGGCCATCAGCGGCAGCGCCACCAGCACCAGCGCGAGCAGCTGCATGAATCGCTTGTGCATATGTCACCTCGTGGCGATTACGGAATAGTGGTTCCAGTATAGGGGCGAGAGGCCGCGAACAGGAGGCTGCAGCGGATACCGATTCCTCATAACCATATATGGAATCCGCGTCAGTGCATTCGCTGCAGCGTTTTCCTAGGCATCGTGCGGTCCACCGGAAGCAATCGCGTTCGCCAGGGCGGCGCCGGCATCCGGGCTATCGGAACGCACCTTCAGCAACCTGCAATCACCCAGCCACTCGAGCAGCCGGGCCACATCCGCGCCGTCGGGGGGCTCGCCGGTGCCCGTGCCGATCAGCGGGAGCAGCACCGAGAGCACGTCGAGCCCCGCGATCCGGTGGAGGGCTGTGTCTGCGGCATCATCATCCCCCCGCGCCACGACAATGACCGTGTCCACCGTGAAGACGTCGTCGCCGGCGTTGTCGCCGGCCGGCGATAGCCGTGCCGGGGACCGGTCGCGCATCTCGTGGATGGGGGGCTCCCGGTCCGAGCAGGGGAGCGGAACGGGGAGCTGTGCGCCGTGGAAGCGCTCGGGGGTCTCTGCCATGACGTAGGCGCCGCTGTAGCACGGCATGGCGAGCGTCGCCGCCAGATCCGCGCCGGCCTTGCCGGCGGCTGTCGCTTCATCGCCGACGAGCAGCGCGGCCCGGCGGGACTGCGTGCCGCCGGCAAGCGGCACCACCACCCCGTCCACGCTCCACGCGGCGGGATCGGGCACCGAATCCCGGAGCAGGATGCCCCGCAGGGCGGGAGCGAGGCGGGCGAGCCGCACCCCGTCGGCGCGGACGGCATGCTCGTCGGCCAGCGCATAGCCGCGCCGCGCCCGCCGGATCACCAGGGTACGCGCCGGCGACGCGCCGTCCGGGGTCCGCCGGAACAGGCCGGCGAGCCGCTCGCGGGTGGCCATGTCGGGAAGGTCGACACGCCAGACGATCGTGCCGGCGCGGATGTCCATGACGGAGGCTTCCGGGGTCTCCGGCACCACGCCGGCGGTGGCGCGGGTATCGTCGTCGCCCGTGGTGTCGTCTCCGCAGCCGTGCTGGAGGAGGAGCCCGGATGCCGCCGAGTCGGCGAGCACGTCCCAGACCTGCTGGCGCACCTGCCACGGATCCGGTGCCTGGCCCGCCTGGTGGCCGGTATCGATCAGGGCATCGGCAATGGCGTCCGGGTCGGTGCCGTCGGCCGCCTGCAGCCAGATCCACGATGCGGTCTCGTTGGGCGTATACAGGGTGCCCGTGTGGCGGCAGTACAGCCCCAGCCGCTGCTCGTCGATGAGCTCCTCGGTGGCCCAGGGCGTCACGCGCGGGCGCTCGACGCTCCGGCCCGCCGCGTCGTCCGCCAGAACCAGGTCCGCCAGGCGCGGCAGCGGGAAGAAGGGGAGGTAGGCATCGGCCTCGGCGACCGGGTAGACCCGCGTGTAGTCCCCTGCCCGGGCGTGCTCGGCGCGCGCCTGCTGGCGGAGGCGTTCCGCGGGGTCAGCGCTCGCGAATTCCTCCTGGTCGCGCTGGTTGAGATCGAGCAGGCGCACCATGTCGGCCACCAGCCGACGCTTCATTTCCTCCTCCACGTCGCCGCCGTCCGCGGGCGCGGCGCAGACGTCCAGCGACGGGCTGAGGTTGCATTCCAGGATCCACGGGTTGAGGTCGGCGTCCACGAGGCAGTCGAGGCCGAGCAGCTCGTAGCAGCCGCCGGTGTCCCCGGGCGTGTCCTGGAGCCGTTGCCGCATGGGCTCCCGCGCCGCGATCGCTGTCAGCGCCACCATGTCGCGCAGGCGGGCGAACAGCGCGGCGTCGTCATGCCCCTGGGCGCGCAGCCATTCGCGGTAGCGGGCGAAGCTGCGGAACACCACCGGCGAGGCGCTGGCGGTGTTGGTGGCGTTGATGTCCGGGTTGGTCAGGTGCGCATAGACATTGTCGATGGAGCCCGGGTCATAGGGTTCCGAGGCCAGCTTCACCGAGCCCTCGTTGTACAGGTAGACCCGCAATGGCTCCACGGAGCTGATCAGTACGTACAGCCGCAGCACGTACTTGTGCCCGTCCATGATATGGGGGGTATCGATGTACTCCTGGACCATGGAGGCGTTGTCCACCGGCGCGGTGGCCGCGTCGCGGATCACCGAGATGCCCTTGCCGCGGGCGGAGTTCTTCGGCTTGACGATCCAGGGCTTCTCCGGCGCCAGCCGGGCCGCCTCCTGCAGCGCGTGGTAGTCGTCCGGCATGGCGTAGACACGCGGGAAGAAGGCCATGCGGCGTGCCGCCCGGCTGCCTTCGCCCTCCTGTGCGACGATGCGACGGTATGCCCCGGCGAGGGTCGCGTGCAGGTTGCTCTTGATGGTCAGCACGCTGTTGCCGGGGATGTGATTGATGGACTGCCCGGCCGTGAGTCCGGTGAAGACCGATTTCTCCGGCATGCCGGTATACCAGCAGGCATGCCAGTCATCCGGTCCGCCCTCGGTCCAGATACTGTCGTCCAGGGCCTCCAGGAAGTACCGGTCCTGTTCCGGCTCCCGCTTGCCGCCCAGCCAGAACCGCCTGTTGGTGTCCTCTTCCGCCATGCCGTTGACTTCTCCCTTTCTCCGCGAGGGCATGCCTGATTGCCGGAATTGTTCGGTGCTTGCGTGAGAGAACGTACCATTGCGCGGTGTGCGCGCATGTACGTTGAATTGCGTATATCGTCGCCCGCAGGTGCGTCCGATACTCGGAGGACGTCGTCCTGAACGGCGTATGCTGTAGTCAGCCTGGTACAGGAAAGGAGGATTCTATGCCCCAGACCAGTGATACACGCAGATCCCTGATGAGTCATCTCTCCCGCGGCCTTCTGTACTCGGCCCCTCTCATGATCGTCGCCGCGGCCGGCGCCGGTCACGCGGTGGCCGCCGACGCCGGCTCGGCAGAGCTGGCGACCGGCGACTACGAGGTGGCCGAGGAGACGATCCTCGCCGAGGGCGAAGGTGAAGGCGAGGGTGAAGGGGAAGGTGAGGGCGAAGGCGAAGGCGAAGCCTGAACCTTCCCCGAACGAATTGCCCCCGCGGCCGGATGGCTGCGGGGGCAATTCGATTTCAGGCGATGCACTCGCGGCTGCTTCCGCCCGGGGTCAGCTGCCCTCGGCTTCTCCCTCCGCCTCACCTTCGGACGCCCCTTCGCCTTCACCTTCCGCTTCGGCCTCTCCTTCGGCCTCCGCCGCGCCCTCGGCTCCTGCCTCGCCTTCCGCTTCACCTTCGGGTGCGCCTTCGGCCTCGCCCCCGGCTTCCGCCTCCCCGGCAGCTGCCATGTAATAGCCGCTCTCTGCCGAGGTCGCGTCGCTGACGATCGCGTGCACGGCCGCGACGCCCGCGACCGCCGCGATCAGCGGCGCGGAGTAGGCGACGCCCCTGGACAGCGTCCGGAGGAGCTGCTCCCTCTTTTCCTGGTTACTTGCCATGGGTGTTCCCCCTTTCAGACGTCGTTGCCGCGAACGAACAGATACAGTGCGACGAGCAGCAGCGTGACCTGGAACTGCATGCCCCCGAGCGGATGGCTGGCCGTGGCCATGAAATGCCATTGGCCCCAGTGCTCCATGACGATCGCGCCCAGCATGACCGGCACGACCAGCAGTGCGCCCAGCCGCGTTATCCATGGATTGGTGCATGCGCCCGCGACCACCAGTACGCCGGCGGCAATCTCGGTCAGCGCCACCAGCAGCCCCAGGATCCATGGCAGCTCCATGGCAGTGGCGAAGCCGGCGATGCCGGCCCCCATGAACTTGTCCACGCCCTGGTAGATGAAGACGCTGGCCAGGGCCAGGCGCAGAGCCCAGTGCGCGTGTCGATACACGGGCCCCAGTACGTCGGCCCCGGCTTCTGCTCGTCCAACCATTGCGTCTCTCCTCGTCGTTCCCGTGTGCATGGCTTGGCGCCCGCTGGCATTCGGCGTGGCGAGCCACTGTTCCCAAGCTAGCTTCCGGGGGTGCGCGGGGCTATTAGGGGTATTACGGAAGTCCCGGGCGGACATGGCGCAGGGGCGAGCTCCGGCGACGGCCGGATGCTAGGGAAGGCCCCGGGGGGGGTGCGGAGCGCCGGTCAGGCGCTGGAGTGGTCGCTCTCGGTCGTCTGCACGTCCACCTCGGAGTGCAGCGTGCGGTGGACGGGGCAGCGATCGGCGATGGCCAGCAGGCGCGCGCGCTCGGCGTCGGTCAGCTCGCCGTCGAGGCGAATGGTGCGCGTGATGCGGTCGATCCGGCCTTCGCGGGTCTCGCAGTGCTCGCAGTCCTCGGCGTGGATCTTCTCGTGCCGGAGCGTGACCTGCACGGACCGCAGATCGATGCCCTTGTGCCGGGCGTACATGCGGATGGTCATGCTGGTGCATGCACCGAGGCCGGCGAGCAGGTAGCCGTACGGGTCCGGTCCGGAGTCGTCGCCGCCGTTGGCTACGGGCTCGTCGGCAAGCAGCCGGTGGGGCCCGGCCTCCACGCGCTGCTGGAAGCGGCCTGTGCCGGTCTCGGTCACGCGCACCGTGCCCGGCTCGGTGCCCTGGCTCGCCGCGTCCTCGCCGGCGGGCTCCGGCAGATACCGCGCCGCCCAGGCCGCGATGACCGTGGCCGCGTAGCGGGCATCGGCCGGATCGCTCAGCAGGTGGTCCGCGCTGTCCAGGGAGACGAAGCTCTTGGGATGCTTCGCCGTCTCGAAGATCCTGCGCGCATTGTCGATATCCACGGTCCGGTCGAGAGGGGCGTGCAGGACCAGCAGCGGGCGGTGGAGATGCGCGATGCGTGCGCCCTGATCCTGGTTGCTGGTCTGCTCGATGAACGCGCGCCGGATCCGGAACGCCCGCCCGCCGAGGTTCACGGTCGCTTCCCCTTCGGCCTCGATCTCCGCGCGTTGCTCGCCGAGATGGGCGAGCACGTGGTCGGCGTCGAACGGCGCGGCGATGGTGCCCACGGCGCGGCACTCGGGAATGTCGCCGGCAGCGGCAAGGACCGCGGCGCCGCCGAGGCTGTGGCCGATGGCAATGGCGACGGGCCGCCCGGTCTCGCGCATGAACGCGGCGGCGGCCGTGAGATCCTCGATGTTGGAGCGGAAGCCGGTATTGCCGAACTCGCCCTCGCTGCCGCCCAGGCCGGTGAAGTCGAACCGGAGGGTGGCAATGCCCTCCTCGGCCAGGGCGGATGCGATGCGGCTGGCGGCCTTGATGTCCTTGCCGCAGGTGAAGCAGTGGGCGAACAGGGCGTAGGCCCGCGGTGGCGTGTCGGGCAGGTCGAGCCGTCCGGCCAGCGTCTGGCCGGAGGCGCCGGGGAAGTCCAGTCGTTGCGTCTGCATGGCGTGTCCCTCCTGTCGGGTCCGTACCCATGCGGGCTGTCCCCGGCCTGCTGCTGCTCAGCAACGGGGCCCGACGGGCCCCGCGCCGGTGGGACGGCTCAGCCGCGCTCGTACGTTCCTACGAGCCGGTTCATGCCGATGATATGCGGCTCCAGCCGTTCCAGGAGCTCCCACAGGCTCAGCCCGGCCTCCAGGTTCGGGGCCTGGTTCAGCGCCAGGACCCAGAAATAGTACTGGTGGACGCCGTGGCCTTCCGGGGGCATGGGCCCGCCGTAGCCCGTGTTGCCGAAGTCGTTGGGCCCGGTGGTGTAGTCGGAGACCCCCTCGGGCAGGTCATGCACCGAGGCAGGAATGTTGTAGAGCACCCAGTGGACGAATCCGTACGTGCCGCGTCCCGTGACCAGCGGGGCGTCGGGGTCGTGGCAGACGATGGCGAAGGACTGGGTCTCGCCGGGTACGCCGCTCCAGGACAGCGCCGGGGAGACGTCCTCGCCCTCGCCGGTGAACTTCTTGGGGATGGGCTCACCGTGGTCGAACGCGGGGCTGATGATCTGCATGTTGGATAGCGCGAATCCCATGACTGCCTCCTTGGTATTGTTGCGAGTGCCGAGTGTCCTGTAACCCAGGTTCGTTGGATTTCGAGCGTCTGTGCGGTGCCAGGGCTTCGTTGCGCCTCTTGCCAAGGGCGACGGCCATTGCCTGCGAGCCGCGCCTCGCCCTGGCGAACCCGGGTTGCAGGACACTAGTACAGGTCAGGATAAGGCCGATGGGTCGGAATTGACCACCGGGGCGAAGTACCCCTTCGGCCCCGGTGGGCGGGATTCGCCTTTCCGCTCGGGCGGGTTCATTCGCTGCGCGCGATGGCCTCGCTGTCCGCTTCCAGGCCGGCGCGAAAGCCCAGGGTCTCCGCGGCGAAACCAAGCTTGCGCAGCTGCTCCTGCGTTGCCGAGAGGTCGCCGTCGTCACTGATGCGCATGAATTCGCTGCTGCTCACCACGCGTGTCTCCGGCTGCGCCAGGCCCAGCTGGATCGCTTCGGCCAGCCCGGCGCTCCGGGGATCGACGGCGACCGTGTGCACCACCGTGGTGGGCTCGATGGGCGCCGCGGCGAAGCCGTCGTCGATCAACCGCTCGCGGGTCGTGTCGGCGACCGCGGTAGATGACGCAATGGCACCCATGAGAAGACTTGCTGTCACGACTCGGATATGCATGATGGACCTCGCTTTGCGTTGCTTCGGTTCTGTCCCCCCTTGTGGGGTGAACGCCTGATGATCAGTGTACGGAGCCGGAATTTATCGACTATTCGCGGAGTTACGTACGTATTAACGCGGAGTGGGGCATGCCGGCCGGGGACGGCCGCGAGCAACGGGGGCGGGGTATGGCAGCTTTCAGGGCAGCGGCGACGGTGATCGGTGGGTTGTACGAGAGGGCAGGGAGACGGTCATGTTGCAGCGCGTGATGCGCTCGGCCGGGGCGGCCCCGACTTTCGCCCGCTTCGCGGCGGTCGCGTGCGCGATCTCGCTGATCGATGCCGGCGGTCTCTACGCCCTGCACGAGGGCATCGATATCAACGTGTACCTGTCCCGGCTGTTCTCCTATCTGGCGGCGATCACCGCCGGCTATTTCCTCAACAGCCGCTTCACGTTCCCGGGGCGCGCGGGCGACCGGGGCGTGGCCGCCCAGCTGCTGCGCTTCTACGGCGTCCACGGAACCGGGGGGCTGATCAACTACGGCGTGTTCCTGCTGACGCTGTTCGCCGGCCGGGAGATGGCCCTCGGCATCGGGGCCGCCTTCTGGCTGCCGCTGCTGGGCGTCTGGCTCGGCGGGGTGGCCGGGATGTGCTTCAACTTCCTGTTCTCCAGCCGCATGGTGTTCGAGCGCCGATGGTGACCATCGCCGGCTGTCTCCAGGGTCTGGTCCTGCACCTGGGCTGGTGGGCCGGGGCGTTCCTGCGGCCCCGTGATGCCCGGGCGCCCCTGCGGGTGCGTCGCGCGCTGGTGCTGCTGGGTGGTCTGCCGGTGTTCCTGGTGGTGCAGCTGGTCCACATGCTGTGCCTCGTCCTGGATGACCTGCTGTTCCCGCGCTATCGGCGCGTGACGGTGGGGCGCGCCGTGTTCATCACCGGCATCCCGCGCAGCGGGACCACCGCTCTCCACCGCGCGCTGGCCGTGGACCGCGAGCGCTATACAACGCTCACCACCTGGGAGGCGCTGTTCGCACCGTCGATCCTCCAGCGCCGCATGGTGCGCGGGCTGGCGTGGGTGGATGCGCGGCTCGGCGGGTATCTGCGCCGTGGGCTGGCGGCCGCGACGCAACGGCTCACCGGCGATCTCGCGGCGGTCCACGACGTGGGCCTGGACGCGGCCGAGGAGGACTACCTGGCGCTGCTGCCGACGGGCGGCTGTTTCCTGCTGCTGCTGGTCTTTCCCGGTGCCCGGGGCCTGCAGGCACTGGGACACTTTGACACCGCCGTGGCCGCCGGCCGCCGTCGCCGACTCCTCGCCTTCTACGAGCGGGTGCTGCAACGGCACCTCTACGCCGACGGCGCACGGCGCGTGCTGCTGTCCAAGAATGCCGCGTTCGGCTCCTGGGTCACCGGTCTGCGCGAACGCTTCCCGCAGGCGCGGTTCATCATCTGCACGCGCGAGCCGGTGGCGGCGCTGAGCTCGCAGATCAGCTCCGTGGCGTCGGCCCGGGCGCTGTTCGGCACCCGTGTCGACGATGCCGGCTTCCAGGCGCTGTTTGTCGACATGTACGCCGAAACCCTGCAGCATCTGGCGGATACTCTGGCGCAATGGCCCCGGGAGCGCGTGGCCGTGGTGGATATGGCCGACCTGCGAAGCAAGCCCGAAGAGACGGTGCGCGGTGCCCTGGCGCAGCTGGATGAGCCGGTGAGTGCCTCGCTTCGTGCCGGCCTGGACGCCCTCGCCGGTGGTGGCGGCGGCCACCGGCACAGCGTCGACGCCCTCGCCGTCCCCCGGGCGACGCTGGAGGAGCGGCTGCTGCCCGCCTATCAGCGGCTCCGCGCCCTGCCTCACTGCATCCGGCCGGCATCATGAGCGACCTTCCCACGGAGCAGCAGGCGGCGTCCGGTCTCCGCGTCGCCTTCTTTTCGGATTCACTGCCGGAGCGCAACGGCACCGGGGCCTATTACCACGATCTCGTGGAATACCTGCGCCCCCGCCTGGAGGCCGTCCAGGTGATCCAGCCGCGGCCGCGCACCGGGCGGTGGCGGCTGGCCATGCCGCTGCCCGGGGACTCGACACAGACCCTGGTGGTGCCCAATCTGTGGCGCGTCCGGCGGGCGATGCGGCAGCTGCGCCCCCACCTGGTGGTCACGGTCACGCCGGGCCCCTTCGGCCTGCTGGGCCTGTGGCTGGCGCGCCGGCATGGCTGCGGCTTCATCTCCGCCTATCACACCAACTTCGAGGGCCTGGCGGACCTGTACTGGGGGCCGCTGCGCCGACGCCTGATCACCGGCGCCATGCGCGGGGTCAACCGCTTCATCGGCCGCCGCAGCGCTACCGTGCTCGGCAACAGCGACGGCCTCACCGGGACGCTGGAAGGGCTGGGCGCCCCCCGGGTGGATATCGTCGGCACGCCGCTGGATCCGCGCTTCCTGGAAGCCCCGCAGGGGCTGGAGCCCGGGCCGCTGGACACCATCTGCTTCGCCGGGCGCCTGGCGGCGGAGAAGAACCTGGAGGCGGTGCTCGACGCCGCCCGCGAGCACCCGGATATCCATTTCGTCATCGGCGGTGACGGCCCCCTGCGGGACCGCGTGGAGGCCGCGGCCCGCGAGCTGGGCAACGTCGAATACCGGGGCTGGCTGGACCGGGCCCGGCTGCGGGCCATGATCGACGGCGCCCGGCTGCTGGTGCTGCCCTCGCACCTGGAGACGTTCGGCTCGGTGGCGCTGGAGGCCATGGCCCGCGGGCGGCCCGCCCTGGTCTCGGAGAACGCCGGCATCCGGGACTGGCCCGAGCTGCGCCCGGGGCTGTTCGCCTACGGCCGGGACGAGTCCCTGGCCGGGGCCATCCACCGCCTGCGGGGGCTGACGCCCGGGGAGCTGGCCGCGGCGGGCGACGCGGCCCGGGCGGCGGCGGTCGCGTTCAACGAGCGCACCATCGACGACTGGCTGCGGGTGCTGGGCCGGCATGGGCGGGGGAACCCGTGCGGTCGCTGATCTCCATCCACGATGTTATGCCCGAGACCCTGGAGCGGGTCCAGGCGCTGATCGATCGGGTCCGGGAGCACGGCCACACCGCGATCACCCTCCTGGTTGTCCCCGGCCGCGCGTGGACCCCGGAGCAGGTGCGCACGCTCGCGCAATGGCACGCGGCGGGCATGGAGCTCGCCGCCCACGGCTGGTTTCACCGCGTCGACGCCGTGCGCGGCCTCTACCACCGCATCCACGCGGCGCTGATCTCCCGGGATGTCGCCGAGCACCTGGCCCGGGACGAAGACGGCATCGTCCGGCTGATGCGTGCCTCGGCCGAGTGGTTCCCGCGCAACGGGCTGCCGGCGCCCGCGACCTACGTGCCGCCCGCCTGGGCGCTCGGCCGCATCCGCCGCGAGCGCCTGCGCGAGCTGCCCTACCAGCGCGTGGAGGTCCTGGGCGGGCTGCTGGACACCGCAACGGGCCGTGTCGAGCGTCTGCCCCTGGCCGGGTTCGAGGCGGACAGCCGCCCTGTGGCGGCGTTCCTGCGGGCATGGAACGCCCACCAGGCGCGCCGGGCGCGGGCGAGCGGGAGGCCGCTGCGGATCGGCATCCACCCCCGCGACGGCGAGCTGCATCTGCGCACGGATCTCGACCGGTTCCTCGCCGCGGCTGAGGCCTCCCGGTGTACCGGCGACTTCCCGTGACGGGGCCGTTTACGGCGCCTCCCAGCGCGCGCGGTAGCCGCGCACGTCCACGTGGACGAACGGTCCGCGGTGGGCCCGGGGTCCGTAGATGCCCAGTCCGCCGGTGAAGTCCACGGGCTCCCGCCGGCGCTGCACCCGCGCCACGATCCGCGCCAGCACACGGGCGTCCTCCAGGTCGCTGCGGCCGTCGCCGTTGAGATCGTCCATGCGGCCCCGGGGGGCGCGCTGGTCGATATAGATATCGGCGGCGCCGCCCCAGAGATGGCGGCTGTGGCGCCCCTGGCCGATGTGCGCGTTGTACCAGGGCGTGCGGAAGCCGCTCATGATGGTGAGGGTCTCCGCCGGGATCCCCTCGGCCCGGACCTCCTCCAGGATCGCCTCCAGGGCCAGCAGCATGCGCTCGCGCAGCACCATGTAGCGCGGATAGGCCCCGCCCTGCTTGGACACGAACTGCCCCAGGGTGAAATGGGGTGATACGTGGACGTCGCGATTCTCCCGGGTCACCCGGATGAACCCGCGCGGCGGCCGGTACGCGGGGAGCCCGCGAAACGGCTCCGCCGGATAGCGGCCGATGCGATAGCCGTCGATGATGCCGGGGCCCGTGCTCGCCGCCCGCGGGACGGTGACGAAGACGTTCAGCGTCATGGTCTCCCCGGTGTCCAGCCGCGCCACCTCGAGCACGTGCAGGCCGGGGTCTTCGGGGGCTCGCCACTGCCAGCGGCCCCGCCCCGTCTCGCGGGACCGTGCCTCCGGGGCCGCGAGCCGGTACGTGCCGTCCCCGCCCGCGACGATGGCCAGGTCGAGCCGCTCCCCGGGCAGGGCAAAGATGCCCTGGACGCGGTACGGCGTCACCTCGTTGCGGAACTGCAGGGAGAAGCCGAGCTTGTGTCCCGTCGCCGCTGCCGGCAAGGCCACCAGCAACCCGGCGACGAGTAGGGCCAGCAGACACCGGCGCGCCGGCCCGGGCGCGCGGTCGGGGAATCGTTGATCCAAGGTGCGGTCCTCGTGCCGGGGGCCGGCAGGCATCCTGCAGCCGGCCGGCAACTGAATGATAGACCGGTGCGCGGGGGAAAGCAGCCGCGACTACGGCAGGTCCCCGCGTTCCGGGGGCGGGGCGTCCAGGGCCTCGGCGACCCGGCCGTCGCGATTATAGATGTCCTTGCGCAGGTGCACGCGGCCGTCGTCGTCCACCCAGGCCGTCATGTACTGCAGGTGGACGGGAATGGGTTGGGGCAGGGGCACCGTCTGCTCGCGCTTGCCGTCGAGCGCCTCGCGGACGGCGTCCGGCGGCCAGCGCGGGCTGTCCGCCAGCAGCAGATCGATGAGTTCCCGGGGCTGCTCGACACGGATGCAGCCGGAGCTGAAGGCCCGGTCCGCCCGCTGGAACAGGTCGCGTGCCGGGGTGTCGTGCAGGTAGACCGCGTGCTCGTTGGGAAACATGAACTTGACGGTGCCCAGGGCGTTCAGGGGGCCGGGACGCTGGCGGAAGCGGTAGGGGAAGCGGGGGTCGGCAACGTTCTGCCAGTCCACTGTCGCCGGGTCGATCTCCTGCTGCCCGGCGCCCCAGCCCTGGAAGAGCTGGAAGCCCATGCGGTGGAAGTACTCCGGATCCTGGCGGATCTGGGGCAGCAGATCGCGCACGGCGATGGAATGCGGCACCTCCCAGGCCGGGTTGAGCACCAGATAGGTCATGCGTCCGGAGAACACCGGCGTCTGGCGGTAGTCCCGGCCGACCACCACCCGCTGGGTCATCACCGGCTCGCCGTCGTCCACGACCGTCATGTCGAAGCCGGCGATGTTGACCATGATGTAGCGCTCGCCCAGCTCCTGCGGCAGCCACCGCCAGCGTTCCATGTTGACCCGGATCTGTTGCACGCGCTCGCCGGCGGGCACGTTCAGGGCGGCGAGGGTGTTGCGGCCCACGACCCCGTCCTCTTCCAGCCCGTGGCGGGCCTGGAACCGGCGTACGGCCTGCTCCAGGCCGGCGTCGAAGCGGTCCGGCTCGCCGGCGGCCGCGGATTCCGTGTCATCGGTCATGGCCAGGCGGCGGCGCAGCAGTGCAACCCGCTCCCCCTGGTCGCCGCGACACAGTGTCGGCCCGGCCGGGATCTCCTCGAAGCCGCCTTGTTCCGCGATGCCTCGGTAACGCGCCAGCGCCCGGCGCAGCCGCGCGTAGCCGTCGGCTTGCGGCAGGAGCCCGCGCAGATCTCGGTAGACGGCGCCGTCGTCCACGGCCTGCTGGAGCAGGCCCGGCAGGTCGCCGCCGCGGCGGGCGATCCGCCACTGCGGATCCGCCGACTTCGGGTCCGTGCGGCCGAGCAGGCTGTGGGATCCCAGGGTCATCCACGTGCCGCTCAGGATCAGCTCGGCGTCCACCACGTGCCGCGGCGCAAGCGCGTCCCGCTGGCGGAGGGCGGCGAGACGGTCCAGGACGGCGTTGACGCGCTCGATCCGGTAGTCCTCCGGGGGCAGGCCGTCGCGGTTCGCGTGCATCAGCGCCCGCACCAGCTGCCGGCCGTACGGGACGCTGCCGTCCGGCTGGACCCAGGCCGGCTCGTAGAGGCGCTGCTGGTAGAACTGGCGGACCGCCTGCGAGGCCGGGATCGGCTCCGTGCCCGCCATCAGCGGCCGCTCGGGCGGGATGGACTCCAGACGGTAGCGCAGCGCCTCCCGGGCCGCGTCGGTCTGCGCCGGCGCGGGCGTGAGCACCAGGCCCAGGATGACCAGCAGGACGAGTTGTACGGGCAAACGCTTCATGGCTTCTCCCGGTGTTGGCGGGCGACACGGACGCGCCCCGCCGCGCGCCCGCCGGCGATGGCCTCAGGTGCGCTCGGTCGCGGCCGAGCGCGCGCGCCCTGCTGACGGCGCGGCCACCGCCAGGCCGCAGAGCAGGAACGCGCCGCCGATGAGGAACACGGGCTGGTACGAGCCCGCGTAGCCGAACACGGCCGCCAGCGCGTACCCGCCGATGGCCTGGGCCAGCGCGAACGACGTGGTGGCCCAGCCCCAGGCGCGCCGGTGCTGTTCCAGCGGCACCAGGCGCGAGAGGTAGCCGGACGTCAGCGAGACCAGGCCCGGAATCATGGCGCCGGCGATGAACGAGCAAAGCGACGCCAGGATCACGGTATCGGCAACGCTGGACAGCGGCACCGCGACGGTCATGAGGGCCACCGCCAGCATCAGCGCGCCGTACCAGCCGATGCGGCCGGCGACCCAGCCGGACAGAACCGGCCCGGCGATGGCGCCCGCCGCGAACACGCTCCACTGCGCGGAGGCGAACACGGTGCCCAGGTTCTGCTCGCGGGCGAGGAAATCCACCCAGAACAGCGTGTGCGGAACGTAGCCCACGGACTGCAGGCCGTAGCCGATGACCACCAGCAGCGCCGCGAAGGGCAGCGCCTTGCCCGCGGGGGTGCCCGCGGCCGTGCCGGCTTGCCCGCCGGTGGCCGGAAGCCCGCGCCAGCCCCGCCAGGTGGCCAGGGTCAGCAGCAGGCACAGCAGTCCCTGGGACGCCCAGCCCCAGCCCACCGACAATGCGCCCAGCCAGGGCACGGCGTTGGCCGCGAACAGGACGCCGAAGCCGACACCGCTGAACACCAGCGCGCCGGCCATGGGACGCCTGTCCGCCGGGGTGGTGGTCAGCACCGTGGAGGCGGCGACCACCATGAGAATGCCGCCCGCCCATCCGGACAGGAAGCGCCACAGGAAGAACCAGGCAAAGCCCGCCGGCCAGGAGCACAGCAGAAAGCTCAGGGTCACCACGATCAGCCCGGTGCGGATGGCCGGCGCCGCGCCGACCCGTTCCGAGAAGCGTGCCGCCGTGACCGCGCCGAACAGGTAGCCGAGCAGGTTGGCGGCACCCAGGTAGCCGGCGGCGGCCGCGCTGAACCAGCCGGCATCCACCATGAGCGGCACCAGCGGTGTGTAGCCGAAGCGCGCCAGGCCCAGGCCGACAATCAGCGCTGCGGTACCGGAAAGCACCCGGTCCATACGCATGGTTCCGGCAGCACCCATGCCACCCCCTGTCTCCTCGTTCGTGGTGTCGACGGTGCCCGCACCCGGGCGTCGACGCATCGCCCGGCACGCTGACCGGACCCCGTCACGGTAGCAGAAGCCGTCGCCTTCGGCTCATGCGTCACGGCCTTCCCGCCCGCCCGGAGATCCCCGCGTGGACTCGTGCCGGGAACTCTTCCCGGCCCCCGTGCGTATACGCAATAGACGGTGGCGCGGGGCATCCCTGGTCACCGTCGACACCGGCCCGCCCGGGCCGGCCATGCACCGGTACGGAAAGGATGCTCACATGCTGAACACACGCCACACCCTGCTCATGTTGTGCCTGACGCTCCTGCTGGGCGCAGGGGCACTGGCCGGCTGCGAAGACCAGGGTCCCGCCGAGGAGGCCGGCGAGCAGATCGACGAGACGGCCGAGGAAGCGGGAGACGCCATGGACGACGCTGCGGACGATGTCGAGGAGTCGCTCGACCAGTGACTCGGCAGGCCGTCCATCCTGAACACGCGGCCATGGAGAACAGGACATGATTGGCTGGATCGTTACCTTCCTGGTTATCGCAATCATTGCCGGCGTGCTCGGCTTTACCGGTATCGCGGGGGTCGCCACCGAGATCGCGAAGATCATCTTCTTCGTCTTCCTGGTGCTGCTCGTGATCTCGCTGATCGCCAACGCGGTACGGGGTCGGCCGCCGCTGTAGCCGGAGCAATGTCCACTGGAGAAGCCGACCTTGGCCCTGCGGCCCGCTCCGCAGGGGTAAGGGAGGTGCGTGCAAGCAAAAGGAGTGAATCATGCGATTGATGAAACTGCTCCCCGCCGCCGTGACCGCCGCCGGCCTCGTGGCGGCGCCGATCGGCGCCTCCGCGCAGGGGACCGGCAATCCCGAGGTGCGGGGCTACGTCGGCGGCGGCCTGGGCTACTATCGGCTGGACGAGGAGGACTTCCTGGAAGAGGACGACGACCTCAAGGACAACCGCTGGTCCTGGCGGGCCTTCGGCGGCATGGAGGTCAACCGGGTCTTCGCCCTGGAGGTTGGCTACCGGGATTTCGGCGAGACCGAGGACGGCAACGCCGAGATGGAGGCCGACGGCTGGACCATCGCCGGCATCGCGGCCCTGCCGGTGACGGACTGGTTCGCGCCGTACGGCAAGGTCGGCCAGATGTTCTGGGACCGCACCCGGAGGTACGGGCCGCTGAGCGAAAGCGACGACGGCAACGACCTGTTCTACGGCGTCGGCGCCCGCATGACGGTCTCGCCCCGCACCGATCTGCGGCTGGAGTACGACCGCATGGCCATGGACGATACGGACGTGGACATGGCCTCGGTGAACCTCCAGTACCGCTTCTGAGCCCCGGGAACCCGGGCTCTTCAATGCGCCCCTTGCGCCCCCGGGACCGCTCCCGGGGGCGTCGTCATCCGGCGCACGTCTCCGGGCGCGCGGCCGTCATGTCGTAGGCGCGGTCGCACAGGGCGTCTCTCGCTGCCGTGTCATGGAAGATGCCGATGATGGCCGCGCCCGCCGTCTTCGCCTCCTGTACGCACTCCAGCACCACGGCCTTGTTGTCCGGGTCCAGGGAGGCGGTGGGCTCGTCCAGCAGCAGCACGGGGAGGCGGCCGATGAGCCCCCGGGCGACGTTGACGCGCTGCTGCTCGCCGCCGGAGAACGTATCCGGCGGCACGGGCCAGAGCGCCTCCGGCAGCCGCAGGCGCCGCAGCATGTCCTCGGCCCGGGCCCGTGCATCCTGCGGCGCGACGCCCCGCGCCACCAGCGGCTCGGCGACCAGCTGCAGGGTGCTGACCCGGGGTACCGCCCGCAGGAACTGGCTGATGTAGCCGAGGGTCTCGCGGCGCACCGCCAGGACCTGCCGGGGATGGGCGCGGGCCAGGTCCAGCCAGCCGCCGCGGTGGCGAACGCGGATGCTGCCCTGCTCCGAGCGGTAGTTGCCGTAGAGGCAGCGCAGCAGGGTGGACTTGCCGGTACCGGACGGCCCCGTCAGCGCCAGGCACTCGCCGGCGCGCACGTCCAGGGACACGCCGGCGAGCACCGGCAGCCGCAGCCGGTCCCGCAGGTGCAGGGTGAAGCCCTTGTGCAGGTTGCGCACCGCGAGCATGTCTTCCTCCATGGTCAGCACCTCAGCTCCGAGGCGACCAGCAGCTGGCTGTATGCGTGCTGCGGGTCGTCCAGCACCTGATCGGTGAGCCCCTGCTCCACGATCCCGCCCTGCTGCATGACCACGAGGCGGTGCGCCAGCAGCCGCACCGCGGCCAGGTCGTGGGTGACCAGCACCACGGCCACCTGCAGGCGCGCCACCAGCTGGCGGATCAGGTCCAGCAGCCGCGCCTGGACGGAGACGTCGAGGCCCCCGGTGGGCTCGTCCAGGAACAGCAGCCGGGGCTCGGTGACCAGGTTGCGCGCCAGCTGCACGCGCTGCTGCATGCCCCCGGAGAAGGTGCGCACGCGGTCGTCCATGCGCACGGGATCCAGCTCCACCTGCTCCAGCCAGTGGCGCGCCGCGGTGCGGATCCGTCCGTAGCGGGTCTCGCCGCACCGCAGCAGCGGCTCGGCCACGTTGGCCCCGGCCGACAGGTGGGGACGCAGGCCGTCGTGGGGATGCTGGTGCACGAATCCCCAGTCCGTGCGCGCCAGGCGGCGCAGTGCGCTGTCCTCCAGGGCGTGCAGCGGGTGTTCCCGGCCCCCGGCGTCGGTGTAGGTCACGGTTCCGGACGCCGGCCGCACGACCCCGGCCAGGCACCGCAGCAGCGTGGACTTGCCGGCGCCGGACTCGCCGACGATGCCCAGGATCTCGCCGGCGTGCACCGCCACGTCGATGTCGCGGCAGGCGGTTACGCGGCCGAAGCGGCAGGTGACGGCCTCGGCCTCCAGCAGCGGTGCGTCACTCATGGTCCGGGCCTCCGTCGCGATTGCGCCGACAGAAATCGGTGTCCGAGCACAGGTACCGGCGGGTGCCATGGTCGTCCAGAACGATCTCGTCCAGGTACGTGTCGGTGGCGCCGCACAGGGAGCAGGCGGTGTCATCGGCATCCACGGTGAACGGCACATCGTCGAAATCCAGGCTGTGCACCGGCGTGTGCGGCGGAATGGCATAGACCCGCCGCTCGCGGCCGGCGCCGAACAGCTGCAGTGCCGGGCTGTGGTCCAGCTTGGGATTGTCGAAGCGCGGGATCGGGCTCGGGCTCGCAAGGTAGCGGCGGTTGACGATCACCGGGTGGTTGTAGGCCTGCCGCACGCGGCCGTAGTGGGCGATCTGCTCGTACAGGGCGACCCGGGCGAGGCCGTAGTCCGCTGCGGCGTGCATCCGCCGGGCCTCTGCCTCGCGGGTCTCCACCCCGCGCAGGGGTTCCGGGTCGGGCACCTGGTAGACCAGCACCTGGTCCGGCCGCAGCGGGGTCTCGGGGATGCGGTGACGGGTCTGGATGATGCTCGCCGCATCCGTGCGCTCCGTGGTCGCCACGCCGGCGGTGCGCGCGAAGAACCGGCGGATGCTGGTGGCGTTGGTGGCGTCGTCGGCGCCCTGGTCGATGACCTTGAGCACGTCGTCGCGGCCCAGCAGAGCCGCCGTGATCTGCAGCCCGCCGGTGCCCCAGCCGTAGGGCAGGGGCATCTCCCGGGCGGCGAAGGGCACCTGGTGCCCCGGAATGGCGACCGCCTTGAGCAGGGCGCGGCGGATCATCCGCCGGGTCTGCTCGTCCAGATAGGCGAAATTGTAGCCGGGCAGGGGCCCGGCCCCGGGGGATGCTGCGCTCACGGCTGGTCGCCTCCGTCGTCGTCGCGATCGTTGCGTTGCTGCAGGGCCCGCAGGGTCGCCAGCTCGGCCTGGAAGTCCACGTAGTGGGGCAGCTTCAGGTGCTCCAGGAAGCCGGCGGCGTGCACGCTGTCCAGGTGGCCGAGGACGTACTCCTCGTCCTGGGCCGGCGCCTGGATGCGCTCGCCGCGCTCGCGGGCCTGCAGCGCCCGGTCCACCAGGGCCATGGTCATGGCCTTGCGCTCGCTGCGGCCGAAGGCCAGGCCGTAGCCGCGGGCCAGCCCCGGACCGCGGTCGCTGTCCGCCTGCTCCGGGGTGAGCACGTGGCACTCGCTCACGGTCATGCGGCCGATCTCCACCGGGAAGCCCAGCTCCTCCGGCACGAACGACACCGTGACCTCGCCCTGCCGGACCTCGCCGGCGTAGACCTTGTGCCCGCCGTGCCCCCGCTGGGTGGAATACGCCAGCCCCAGGAGAAACCCCTCGTCGCCCCGGGCCAGGGCCTGCAGCCGGGCGTCCCGGCCCGCCGGAAGGCGCAGGGGCTCCCGGGTGATGTCCGCCACCGGCTGCGTGTCGTCCGCGAGGTCGGGCTCGGTCAGCCCTTCCCGGACCAGCTGTTCCGTGATCGGGGTGACGGCGCCGTCCGCCGCCGGCTCGGCCTCGGCCGCCGGGGGCGGGTCGTCGTTGCCGGCCAGGGAGAAATCCAGCAGGCGATGGCTGTAATCGAAGGTCGGCCCGAGCATCTGGCCCCCGGGCGTGTCCTTGAACACCGGCGTGATCCGGCGGTCCAGGCGCATGGCGCCGGTATCCAGCGGTTCCGTGCGGCCCAGCCGCGGCAGGGTGTTGCGGTAGGCGCGCAGCAGGAACACCGCCTCGTTGATGTCGCCCTGGGCCTGCTTCAGGGCCACGGCGGCGAGCTCCGGGTCGGCCAGGGAGCCCTCGCTCATCACCCGGTCCACGGCACGCCCCATCTGCTGGCGGATCTGCGCCAGGTCCAGCTCGGCGACGCCGCGGTCGCCCCGCCGCTGGTCGGCGAGCCAGCGGTGGGCGTTGTCGATGGCCTGCTCGCCGCCCTTTACCGTTGCGTACACGGGGCCTCCTGCAATTCCACGGTGCGCGGCAGGGCGGCCAGACGCCGGCCCGCCAGGAGGAAGACATCCACCCCGCACGGCAGCCTGCCGGCCTGCCGGCGCCACTGGGCCGCGAACGCCGGGGGCAGCCCGCGGCAGCGCAGCGGGGTCGGAGCCGCCAGCCCCGGCCCGGAGCACAGCAGCCCGGTCTCGCCTTCGTGGTCGTCCACCTCGACAACGAGGGTGGCGGAGGTCTCCGGGGTCGTATCGCTGCCGGCGGCGAACGCGGACAGATCTCCCAGCTCGGCGGCGGCGGCAAAGGCGAAATCGGCCTGCCCCGGCGCCTCCGTGATAGCCACGCCGCAGGCGAAACGCAGGCCGGGACCGGCGGCGCGCGCGCCGGGGCCGAGCCAGGCGGTGACCTCGTGATCCAGCAGGGTCAGCGCCAGGGCCGTGGCGCCCGGGCCCAGGCCGGGCAGCGGCTCGGGCGCCGCCGGCAGCGCCTGCCAGGTCGCCGGCCGGGCCATGGCCTCCAGGGCGCAGCGGAAGGTGCGCTGGGCGTCGTGCACGGGATCGCGGAATACCGTGGTTGCCGTCGCCATCAGCCCTCCCGGACCAGGGTGCTGAAGTCCACCCGGGTGGCCTCCGCCCGCTGCCGGGCCGCGGCGTCTTCCGCTTCCACGTGCCGGGCGGCCGGATCCAGGACCGCGCGCTGGACCTCGGCCGCCCACGAGCCGTCAGCGGCCATGGCGTCGAAGCAGGCGGCCAGCTCGGCGTGCCGGGACCGCTGGCCCAGGACGTAGCCGTAGCCGGCCGTGCCGTCGGGCAGGCACACGGCTGCCCGGGTGACGGCGACCTCGCCCAGGTGGAACTGCCGGCCGGTACCGCCGGCCCGGCCCCGGACCATGAGCAGCCCGGTCTCCGGGGGGCGCAGGGGCGTAAGGCGCGGCTTGCCGGGCAGTTCCTGCCAGGCTGCCTCCAGCAGTTCCTCGGGGGCGCGCGCCAGGAGCGCGAGCCGCTCCTGGCGCTCCCTGGGCTCCGGGGCCGGCGATGTGGAGTGCGCGGTCATGGAAATTGATCCTATACATCTAGATGTCTGGATGCTATGAATGCCATTGCAACGTACTGCCTTGACCCTTTGATGACAGCGGGGCCGTCGGCCTCCGGGGGAGCACCAGCCATGCCTCACGCCACCGGCCGTCCACGCTGGCGCCGCATCCGCGATCAGCTCGCCGACGAGATCGCCGCCGGCGAGCACGCGCCCGGCGCGCGCCTGCCTACGGAAGCCGCACTGGGGCGCCGGTTCGGGGTCAATCGCCACACGGTGCGGCACGCCATGGCCGCGCTGGCCGATGAGGGCCTCGTGCGCATCGAGCAGGGCCGCGGGACCTTCGTGCAGGAGCCCGTGCTGGACTATCCGGTCACCGGGCGCACCCGGTTCTCGGACATTCTCATCGGCGCCCGCCACGACCCGCACAGCCATCTGCTGCGCTCCGGCCAGGAGGCGGCGACGGAGGAGATGGCGGACGCCCTGCTGATCGCCGTCGGCGCCCCGGTGCTCCTGCTGGAGACCATCCGCTTCATGGACGAGATGCCCCTGGCGGTGACGGCGCACTACTTCCCCCGGAACCGCTTTGACGGCCTGGTCGAGGCCTTCCGGGAGAGCGCGTCCCTGACCAGCGCGCTGTACCGCTTCGGCGTGCGGGACTACTTCCGCCAGGTCACCCGGGTGCGCGCCCGGCTGCCCGACGACGACGAGGCCCATCTGCTGCGCCAGCCGCGCTCCCAGCCGGTGCTGGAGCACCGCAGCGTCAACGTGGATCCGGACAGCCGCCCCATCGAGTTCGCCATCGGCCGCTACGCCGGCCAGCGCGTGCGCTTCGTGTTCGAGCCCCACCAGATGAGCGTGGGCTAGATGTCCCTGGGCTAGGCTCCGTGGCTGCATGGGCCCTCCCCGGCGCTCAGGAGGCGCTGAACGCCCGCAGGCGCCCTGCGGTGTCGTGCACGTGGACCAGCTCGCCGCCGGCGACGGTGGCCACCACCTGCGGTCCCAGGGGCGAATCCGGGTCCACCAGCAGCACATCGGCGCGGCGGCCCGGCGCGATGGCGCCGCGGTCGTCCAGGCCGGCGGCCCGCGCCGGGCCGCCGGAGACGAGATCCCAGGCGGCGGGGAACGGCAGCACCTCGTAGCGGCTGAGCTGGAACGCCGCGTGCAGGGCGGCGGGGTAGTAGTAGTCCGACGCCAGCGCCGTGCAGAGCCCGTCGCTGATCGCCTCGGTGGCGTGCAGGCGCGCATCGTGGCTGCCGCCGCGCAGGACGTTGGGCGCGCCGAGGATGACCGCCTCGCCCGCGCTCACCGCCTCGCGCGCCGTTTCCGGGTTGCACGGGAACTCGCACAGCGCCGCACCCAGGCCGCGGTAGTCCGCGCGCATGGCCGGCGTCTCGTCGTCGTGGGAGGCCACCGGCAGGCGCGCCGCCACCGCCTCGCGGCACAGGCTCGCGGTGGTGGCGGGGACCTCGCCGGTGCGTGCCGCCACCCGCTCGACCAGCGCCCGGTAGTCCTCCGGCCCCAGCCCGGAGCGCTCGGTGTACTGGGAGAGCTTCTCCGTGCGGTCCAGGCGCGCCTGGATCATGTCCAGGTGGTCGTTGAGGGCGAGCAGCCCGATGCGCCCGGCCCGGATCCAGTCGCGGATCTCGGCCTCGGCGTCGACATTGTGCAGCTCGTGGCGCAGGTGCACGCGGGTGTCGCAGCCCAGGCGCCCGCCGATGGTCTCCAGGGCATCCAGTACCGCGACCACCGTGTCGCGCCCGCGGAGCCCCGGCTCCCAGGAATAGGTGATGCCGTGGTAGGCGGTGGTGATGCCGTTGGCCAGCAGCTGCCGGTCCACCTCGGCCAGCGCGACGCCGACGGGGAAGCGCACCCCGGAGCGGGGCATGAGCAGGTGCTCGAAGGCGTCGCCGTGGAGATCGACAATGCCCGGCAGCGCCAGCAGCCCGCCGGCGTCCAGCGTGGTGCCGGCCCCCCGCCCGGAGGCGGCGCACTCGGCGATGCGGCCGCCGGCGATGCGCAGATGCGTCTCCTGGAGACCGTCGCCCGGAAGAAGCGCCCGCGCGTTGCGGATGTCCAGATCGGCTTCGGCGGCCGGTTGCGCGCCCGCGGCTGTCATGTTCATGCAATGCTCCTTGCCGTTGAATGATGCCAGCAGGTTAGTCGCGCCCGGTTGCGCGGGAATGAAGGCGCAACGCGGATTTCCGCACCACCACGGTCATTGGTGGGGTTTTCGGTCAGGAAAACTTTTTTCAATCTCAACAGGAACATAACGATCCTGTAACGGGGTGCCGTCAGCATGGGTCCCGTTCAATCGCCAACCAGCGGAGGCATCGATGAACGGCAAGACTCTGGTAACAGGCACGCTATGCACGGTAACGGCCCTGGCCCTGTCGGCGGGCAGCGTGCAGGCCCAGCAGGACACGCTCACCATGACCGTGACCGACGTATCCGGGCTGGAAGAGCTGCGGCGCGACTGGGCGCCTTTCAAGGAGGAGCTGGAAGCGAACACCGACTACACCGTCGAGTTCGCGCCCGTGACCAGCCGTACGGCGGCGGTGGAGCTGCTGCGCTCCGAGCGGGTGGACCTGGTTCTGACCGGGCCGGCCGAGTACGTCGTCATGCGCCACCTCACCGATGCCGAGCCCATCCTCGGCTTCAGCCGGCCGGACTACTTCTCCGGGGTCATCACCATGGCCGACAGCGGCATCACCTCGGTGGAGGACCTGGAGGGCCGCAAGGTGGCCGTGGGCGACGTCGGCTCCACGTCTTCGCACCTGGCGCCGCTGCAGGTGCTCGCGGACTACGGCATCGACCCCCAGGAGGACATCGAGCTGGTGCACACCAAGGCGCGGGTCGCCTTCGAGTCCCTGCTCCGGGGCGACGTCGCCGCCTGGGGCACGAACTACATGGACGACTACATGCGGCTCCGGGAGCGGGCGGACGAGGTCTCGCCGGGGGCGTTCCGGGTCATCGCCCGCGGGCCCGACCTGCCCAATGACGTGCTGGTGGCCGGTGATCACGTGAGCGACGAGGTCGTCGAGGAGATGCAGACGGTCATCGTCGACAACTCGGACGCCCTGGTGCGCGCCATCGTCGACGAGGGCGGCGAGGAGAACCAGAAGTACGAGGGCATGCGCTTCATCCGCAATATCGATGACAGCGACTACGAGTATGTCCGCAAGGCGTACCGCAGCATCGGTCAGGAAGACTTCGGCCGGTTCCCGGGGGAGTGACATCCATGGCCACCGAGCCAGCAACCTTGGCTTTCCGGGGCGCCGCCCCGGAGGCCGTGACGGCGCAGCGCTCCGCCGAGCTTGCCGTGAACGGCCTGAGCAAACGCTACAAGGGCGAGCCGGAGCCCGTCCTGAGCGACATCTCGTTCCGCGTGGAGCCCGGCGAGCGGGTGGCGCTGCTGGGCGCCAACGGCAGCGGCAAGTCCACGCTGCTGCGCTGCTGCCTGCGCCTTGTGGAGCCCACGGCGGGGCAGGTGCAGCTGTTCGGCAGCGACGTGCTGGGCCTGCCCCGGGGCGGCCTGCGCAGCCTGCGCGCGCGCACCGGCTTCGTGTTCCAGCGCCACAACCTGGTGGGCCGGCTGTCGGTGCTCTCCAACGTCGTCCACGGCGGCCTGGGCCGCGCCCGTCACCCCGGGGCCTGGTTCCAGGCCACGGCCGGCCGGCAGTGCCGGGACGAGGCCATGCACTGCCTGGAGGAAGTCGGCCTGGCAGAGCATGCCGCGCGGCGCGCCGACCGCCTCTCCGGCGGCCAGTCCCAGCGCGTCGCCATCGCCCGGACGCTGATGCAGCGCCCGCAGATGGTGTTTGCCGACGAGCCTGCGGCGAGCCTGGACCCGGCCGCCGGCGAGGAGGTCATGGAGCTGTTCTCGCAGCTGATCTGCTGCCGCGGCATGACCCTGGTGTTCAGCTCGCATGATCTCGACCACGCCCGGCGCCACGCCGACCGGGTGATCGCGTTGCGGGCCGGCGAGGTGGTGTTCGACCGGCCGGTGGCGGCGGTGGACTTCAGCGGGCTGGATGCCCTGTACCAGCGGGAGGCGGGTTGAGCATGGCGTACCGATCGGCCACCAGCGCGCTGCCGCCGCGCCTGCCGCGAACCGGGGTGCTGTCGTTCCTGGCCTATCTCATGGCCGCGGCGATCATCCTCTGGTCGCTGGGCAACAGCGAGCTGTCGCTCGCCAAGCTGGCCCGCGGGGTGCCCGAGATCGGGCGCCTGGTCGGCGAGATGTTCCCCCCGGCCCTCGACCGCA
Organism: Aquisalimonas lutea; assembly: GCF_030409225.1. Lineage (GTDB taxonomy): Bacteria > Pseudomonadota > Gammaproteobacteria > Nitrococcales > Aquisalimonadaceae > Aquisalimonas > Aquisalimonas lutea. The sequence goes on along the minus strand of NZ_JAUFPK010000001.1, from coordinate 456,846 downwards.
TGCCCTCCATCGGCACGACCCTGCTGCAGACGTTCCAGATGGCGGTGGCGGGCACCTTCCTGGGCGTGGTGCTCAGCCTGCCCCTGGCGGTGCTGTCCGCGCGCAATACCTCGCCCCACTGGAGCGTGCAAGTCGCCACCCGCGGCATCGTCACGGCCTGCCGCACCGTGCCCGACCTGATCTGGGCCATCATCTTCGTGATCACCGTCGGGCTGGGCCCGTTCGCCGGCGTGCTGGCCCTGATGGTGGATACCACCGGCTTCTGCGCGCGCTTTTTCGCCGAGGCCATGGAAGAGACCGACGAGGGCCCGCCCGAGGCCCTGCGGTCCCTGGGCGCGACCCCCACGGCCACGGTGGTGAGCGCCGTGTTCCCGGCGACGCTGCCGTCGATGATCGCCACGTCCCTGTTCGCCTTCGAGAAGGCGACGCGCTCGTCGGTGGTGCTGGGGCTGGTGGGCGCCGGCGGCATCGGCGTGGAACTCATGGCCGCCATGGACATGTACGATTACCGTAACGTCTCGACGATCATCCTGTGCGTGTTCGTGATGGTGCTCGCCGTCGAGCACCTGAGCTCCGCGCTGCGGCAACGGATTCTCTAGCGATGGCGGAATCGCCAAGAATCGACGGGACCGCGAAGCTGTTCTACCTGATCGGCCCGTCCGGGGCCGGCAAGGACAGCCTGCTGGCCGAGCTGCACCGCCACCTTGCCGCGGACCTGCCGGTGATGGTGCCCCGCCGGTACATCACGCGGCCCGCGAGCGCGGGCGGCGAGGACCACGTTGCGCTGAGCCGCGACGCATTCCGGCAGCGCGAGGCCCGCGGCTCGTTCGCCGTGACCTGGGAGAGCCACGGCTGCCTCTACGGCATCGGACATGAGGTCGATCACTGGCTGGCCCGGGGGCTGAGCGTCGTGGTCAACGGCTCCCGGGCCGCGCTGGAGCAGGCCGACCGGCACTGGGGGCCGGCCCTGGTGCCGGTGGTGATCCGCGTCGACGAGGCGGTGCTGGAAGAGCGCCTGCGGCTGCGCGGGCGGGAGGACCCGGACGCCGTGCGCGCGCGCCTGGCGCGAGCGCGGGCACTGGGCGAGCCGGAACACCCGAGCCGGGTGGTCGTCGACAACAACGGCCCGCTGGACCGGGCCGCCGCCCGCCTGGCGGCACTGGTCGCGGGCAGGGGGAGCGGATGCGGCTGACCTTCCTGGGTACCGGTGCGGTGGACGCCGCCCCGTTGCGCGGCTGCGGCTGTGCGGCCTGCGAGCGGGCGCGCCGTGCCCCGGAGCGCGGACGCGCCCCCGCCAGCGCGCGGGTGGACGCACCCGGCGTGTCGCTGATGCTCGATGCCGGGCGCACGGACTTCGGGGCGCTGCTCGACGCCGCGCCTGCCGACGCCCTGCTGCTCACCCACTTCCACGTCGACCACGTGCAGGGCCTGTTCCCGTTCCGCTGGGGGTTGTCGCCGCTGCTCCCCGTGCATGCGCCGGACGATCCCGAGGGCTGCGCCGACCTGCTGCGCAACCACGGCTGCCTGCGCTTCTCGACCCTGGAGCCCTTCGGCCGCCTGGCGTTCGGGGATCTGGCCGTGACCGCGGTGCCGCTGTGCCACTCCCGGCCGACCCTCGGCTACGTGTTCGACCACGGCGGCAAGCGACTGGCCTATCTCACGGACACGCTCGGGCTCCCCGAGGAGACGCGGCGTTTCCTGGCGCAGCGCCCGCCGGACGCCATGGTCCTGGACTGCACCCATGCCCCCGGCGCGGGCCGCGGCAACCACAACGACCCTGACGACGCCCGCGCCGCGCATACGGCCGTGAAGCCCGGCCGGACGCTGCTCACCCACGTCAGTCACGGCCTGGACGACTGGCTACGGGCCGGTGCCGGGGCACTGCCCCCGGGCATGGAGGTTGTCGCGGACGGCGGGGTCCTGGACCTGGATTAGGCGGCCCCGGAGCTTCCTGTTGGCGCGGACGGATTCTCGGCCATACTGTTGCATGATGGTCATGCCCTGCATTTCCCCGGCGAAGCAACAGGAGCCGAACCATGACACGCTGGATTGCAGCCTTTTCCGCCTGTCTGCTGCTTGCAGCCGGCGGTGCCCAGGCCGTCGACATCCGCACGGAAACCGTCACCTACACGGCCGGCGGGACCGAGTTCGAGGGCTATATCGCCCATGATGCCGACGTCGACGGCAAGCGCCCCGGCGTGCTCGTGGTCCACGAGTGGTGGGGCCTGGACGCGCACGCCCGCGACCGCGCCGAGGCGCTGGCCGAGGCCGGTTACACGGCCCTGGCCCTGGACATGTACGGCCAGGGCCGGGTGGCGGATCATCCCGACGAGGCCGGCGCCATGGCCGGGGCCGTCCGGCAGAACATGGAGCGCATGAAGCGGCGCTTCACTGCCGCCGAGGCCGTCCTGCGCGAGCACGACACCGTGGATGCCGACCGGGTCGCCGCCATCGGCTTCTGCTTCGGCGGCGGCGTGGTCCTGGAGATGGCCCGCCAGGGCGCCGACCTGGAGGCGGTGGTCAGCTTCCACGGCACCCTGACCACCGAGAACCGGGCCCGTCCGGGGGATGTCGAGGCGGCCATCCTGGTGCTCCACGGCGAGGACGATCAGCTGGTGCCGGAGGAGGACGTGGACGCCTTCCGCAAGGAGATGGTGGCCTCGGCCACGGACTTCCGCCTGGTGACCTACCCCGACGCCCAGCACGCGTTCACCAACCCGGAAGCGGACCGCTACGCCGAGCGCTTCGATCTGCCCATCGGCTACAACGAGGAAGCGGCCGAGGCGTCGTGGCAGGAGATGCTGGGCTTCCTGGAAGCCGAGCTGCGCGAGTGACCCGACCCCCGGCGCCGGCGAATGCGTTGCCGGCACCGGGGCGCCGCTCAGGTCTGCAGATGGCGCGCGTGGTAGCGCAGGTGCTCCTCGATGAAGGTGGCGATGAAGAAGTAGGAGTGGTCGTAGCCCGGCTGGTAGCGCAGCGTGAGCGCCACGCCGGCCTCCTCGCACGCCGCTTCCAGTGCTTCCGGGCGCAGCTGGCCGTCGGCGTAGAAGTTGTCGGCATCCCCCTGATCCACCAGCAGGGCATGGGACGTGCCGTGGGCGCGGATCAGCTCGCTGGCGTCCCAGGCCGTCCAGGCGCTGCGGTCGTCGCCCAGGTAGCCGCCGAACGCCTTCTCGCCCCAGGGGCAGCTCACCGGGTTGGCGATGGGCGCGAAGGCGGAGACCGACGTGTACGCGTCCGGGTTGCTCAGCGCGCAGATCAGGGCGCCGTGGCCGCCCATGGAGTGACCGCTGACGGCCTGCCTGCCGGACAGGGGGAAGTGCTCGTGCACCAGCGCCGGCAGCTCGCTCGCGACGTAGTCGTACATGCGGTAGTGGCGGTTCCACGGCGCGCGGGTGGCGTTGACGTAGAAGCCCGCCCCGGAGCCGAAGTCGTAGCTGTCGTGCTCGCCGGGCAGGTCGGTGCCGCGCGGGCTGGTGTCCGGGCAGACGATGGCGACGCCCAGCTCCGCGGCCACGCGGTGGGCGCCGGCCTTCTGCATGAAGTTCTCGTCGGTGCAGGTCAGACCGGACAGCCACCACAGCAGCGGTACCGACCGGTCCCGGGCCTGCGGCGGCAGGTAGATGCCGAAGATCATGTCGCAGCCCAGGACCTCGGAGCGGTGGCGGTAGCGCTTGAGCCAGCCGTCGAAGCTCTTGGTCGCCGAGACCAGTTCCAGGGAATCCGTCATCGCGGGCTCCTTCAGTAGTGCAGTACGGTGCGGATGCTCTCGCCCCTGTGGAGGAGCTCGAAGGCCTCGTTGATCTCCTCGAAGGGCATGTCGTGGGTGATGAACTCGTCGATGCGGATGCGGCCCTGCATGTAGTCGTCCACATAGCCGGGCAGCTCGCTGCGGCCCTTCACCCCGCCGAAGGCCGAGCCCTTCCACACCCGGCCGGTGACCAGCTGCACCGGGCGGGTGTGGATCTCCTCGCCGGCGCCGGCGACGCCGATGATCACCGACTCGCCCCAGCCCTTGTGGCAGCACTCCAGCGCCGAGCGCATGACGTTGACGTTGCCGATGCACTCGAAGGAGTAGTCGACGCCGCCGTCCGTGAGGTCGATGATCACCTGCTGGATGGGGTCGTCGTAGTCGTTCGGGTTGACGAACTCCGTGGCGCCGAACTGGCCGGCGAGCTTGAACTTCTCCGGGTTCACGTCGATGGCGATGATGCGCTCGGCGCCGACCATCTGCGCGCCCTGGATCACCGCCAGGCCGATGGCGCCGAGGCCGAACACCGCGACGGTGGCCCCCGGCTCTACCTTGGCGGTGTTGCGCACCGCGCCGATGCCGGTGGTCACGCCGCAGCCCAGCAGGCAGATCTTGTCCAGCGGCGCGTCCTTCGACACCTTGGCCAGGGATACCTCGGGCAGCACCGTGTACTCGCTGAACGTGGAGCAGCCCATGTAGTGGTGCAGGGGCTTGCCGTTGAGCGAGAACCGCGAGGTGCCGTCGGGCATGACGCCCTGGCCCTGGGTTGCGCGCACGGCGCTGCAGAGATTGGTCTTGCCGGAGCGGCAGAACTTGCACTCGCCGCATTCCGCCGTATACAGCGGGATGACGTGATCACCCGGCTGGACGCTGGTGACGCCCTCGCCGACCTCCTGCACGACGCCCGCTCCCTCGTGGCCCAGGACCGAGGGGAACAGGCCTTCCGGGTCCGCTCCCGAGAGCGTGTAGGCGTCGGTATGGCAGACGCTGGTGGCGACCATACGCACCAGCACCTCGCCCTTGCGGGGGCCGGCGACGTCGATCTCCTCCAGGACCAGGGGCTGGTTCGCTTCCATGGCCAGTGCAGCACGTGACTTCATCTCGTCTCCTCCGGGGTCGCGTTGATGGCTGTTGCAGAGGGCAGTCTAGGCGACACGAATCGCACCATTAAGGCATCATGCGACAAGAGATTGTTGTCGCAGAGCAATAATGAGTATCGCCACGCCTGCGCTCGCGCGCCTTGCCGGCAAACCGCGCAACGACGCTGCGACCTGGCTCGACTTCCTGAGAGGTTCGCAATGCAGCACTGGGACCGGATCGAGGCTTTCGTGGAGGTGGTCCGCCGCGGCTCGTTCGCCGGCGCCGCCCGGCACCTGGGGGTGTCCAGCTCCCATGTCAGCCGCCTGGTGGCGCGCCTGGAGACGCAGCTCGACACCCAGCTCCTGTACCGCACCACGCGCCAGCTGCATCTCACCGACGCGGGTGAGGTCTATTTCGACCACTGCGCTCATGTCTTCGACGGCTTCCAGGAGGCGCTGCACGCCATCGGCGACTACCAGCAGCGCCCCACCGGCGTGCTCCGGCTGACCTGTGCGGCGACCTTCGGCGAGCTCTACATCGCGCCGCTGGTGAACGATTTCCTGCTGCGCCACCCTCAGCTCACCGTCCACCAGGAGTTCACCAACCGTCGCGTGGATATCGTCAGCGAGGGCTTTGACGTGGGCATCCGGGCCGGCGCCCTGCCGGACTCGTCGCTGATCGCCCGGCGCCTGTGCTCGCGCCGCGAGTATGTCGTCGGCTCGGCGGACTACTTCCGGCGCCACCCGTGCCCCCACACCCTGGAGGAGCTGGCCGGCCACAACTGCCTGCTGGGCTCCACCGATTACTGGACCTTCGACGTCGACGGCCAGCACCGGCACGTCCGCGTGCACGGCAACTGGCGCGGCAATTCCGGGCGCGCCCTGCTGGACGGCGTGCGCAAGGGCCTGGGCCTGGCCCAGCTGCCGGACTACTACGTGCGCGAGCACCTGGATACCGGCGAGCTGGTGTCCGTGCTGGACCCTTATGCCTGCACGCACACCGCCGTCTGGGTGGTGTACCCGCGGCACCGGCACCTGTCGCCCAAGGTGCGGCAGTTCGTGGATTTCCTGGTGGAGCGCATGGCCGGCGACCCGGCAGGCGGCCCCCGCGCCCGCCCGGTATCAGAAGCCGATGCCGAGGCGTAGCCCGATCTCCACGGTCTCGTTCTCCGGCTCGATCACGGCGACGAGGTTCTGTCCCTGCTGGACCACGCCGGTTTCCGAGTCGTTGAACGACCACCCCTGTAGGTACGCCTCGGCGCGGATCCGCACGCCCGCCGCGTCGTAGCGGGTGGCGCCGGTTTCCAGGCGCACCCCGTAGCCCTCGTCCATGAGGAAGCGGCGCTGCTGGTCGCCTTCCAGCTGTGCCCAGGCGTAGCCGGAGATCACGTGCTGGTAACGGGCGCCCAGGTGCCAGCTCCAGTCGCTGCCGGCGGGGCGGACCTCCCAGGTCGCCCCGAGCGGCAGGTAGTAGTAGCGGTGCCCCCGATCGTAGCCGGCCACGGGCGCCCCGGTGTTCGTGGTGCCGTCCTTGAGATCCTGTCGCCAGTCCCGCACCGCGAGCCCGCCCTCCAGGTAGACCGCGCCGTCCGGCAGGGACAGCCGCCGGGCGAGCATCGCCGAGGCGCGGCCGATGGCGTCGTCCGCCTCGCTGGTCGTCGGGATACCGCTCTGCGTCTGGCCGTCGTAGTCGGTGCCGCCGACGCGGTAGTCGCCGGAGAAGCGGACGAACAACGCATCCACGGGCTCGAAGGTGTAGCTGCCGCCGGCCCCGGCGAGCTCGCCTTCCTGGGTCATCAGGCCGGGCTCCTCGTAATCGAAGGCCGTGGCCTCCAGCCAGAGGTCGGCGCCCGTGCCGTAGGGCGCGGCGGCAGCCGTGGTCGTCGTCAGCAGCAGGGCGGCGGCAGCGGCGTACAGGTGGTGTTGCATGATCTGGCTCCTTTCCCGCGTGTGCATGCTCCATGCGATCCGGACGCCGTGGGGCGCGACAGGGGCTCTTCCCCGAGCCGGCGAACGGAGAACGAGTCTCTCACGTTGCGGCCGCACGGAAAATCCTCTGCCGGCCGCGGCGCGCGCCGCTTCGCGATCCCTGCGCGGGACCTGCTACGCTCACAAGCATTGAACGCGGCCGCCACCGCGCCCACGACGGCATCATGCGGCGGCCGCCTGTCGCGAACGGAAAGGGACGGACGCATGGCAGACCAGGAAACACCGCACCGCATCGTTGTCGTCGGCGGCGGCGCCGGCGGTCTCGAGCTGGCCACCCGCCTGGGGCGGCGGCTGGGCCGCAAGGGGCGCGCCCGGATCACGCTGGTGGATGCCAAGCTCTCCCACGTGTGGAAGCCGCTGTTCCACGAGCTCGCCGCCGGCACGCTGTACTCCTACGAGGACACGGTGGACTATCTGGCGCAGGCCAAGCGGCACAGCTTCCGCTTCCAGTACGGCTACATGAGCGGCCTGGATCGTGCCAACCGGCGCATCAGCCTGGCCCCGGTGTTCGACGAGACCGGCGACGAGCTGGCCCCGGAGCGGACACTGGACTACGACACCCTGGTCATTGCCGTGGGCAGCGTCAGCAACCACTTCAATACCCCCGGTGCCGCGGAGCACTGCATGTACCTGGACTCCGTCAGCGAGGCGGAGCGTTTCCAGCGCTCCATGGCCAAGGCGTACTTCCGCGCCCAGGTGCAGGAGCAACCCCTGGGCGAAGGGCAGCTGTCGGTGGCGATCATCGGCGCCGGGGCCACCGGCGTCGAGCTGGCGGCGGAGCTGCGCAGCGCGGCCCGCAAGGCAGTGCACTACGGTCTCGACCGCATCGACCCGGAGAACGACCTGAAGCTGACGCTGGTGGAGGCGGCCGACCGGGTTCTGCCGGCGCTGTCCCCGGGGCTGTCGCAGCGGACCCATCAGCAGCTCGAGGAGCTGGGCGTGCGCGTGATCACCGGCAAGAAGGTGGTCGCGGTCACCGGCGAGGGCGTCGAGCTGGACGGCGGCGAGTTCATCCCCGCGGACACCCGGGTGTGGTCGGCGGGCATCAAGGCGCCCGAGTGGCTGGCGGATCTGGACGGCCTGGAGACCAACCGCGCCAACCAGCTCCAGGTCACGCGCAGCCTGCAGACCACCCGCGACGCCAACGTCTTCGCGCTGGGCGACTGCGCGGCCTGTCCGCTGCCGGACGGCGAGGGGATCGTACCGCCCCGGGCGCAGGCCGCCAGCCAGCAGGCGGCGTTCCTCACCAGGGCGGTGGAGCGCCGGCTTCGCGGGCAAGAGCCGGGTTCCTACGCGTATACCGATTACGGCTCGCTGATCTCCCTGAGCGAGGATCACGCCGTCGGCCGGCTCATGGGCAACGTCGTGGGCACCCGCATGATCGAGGGCAACATCGCCCGGCTGGCCTATGCCTCGCTCTACCGCAAGCACCTCACGGTGCTCCACGGCCTGCCCCGGGTCATGCTGACCACGCTGGCCCAGGGTCTGACGCGGCACATGCGGCCGCGGCTGAAGCTGCACTGAGGCGTCCCAGCGTCTCCGGCAAGCCCCCGGATGGTTCTCTGCCTTCTTAATATGTATCATTCATACATTGTAGAATGACCGCGTCATCCGGCAGCCCACGCTTTGGTGCCTCATTATGGTAGAGACAACCCCGTCCGCTGCGCTTCAGTCCGGGGCTTCGCAACCGGAGCTCCGGCTGGACAACAGCTATGCACAGCTCCCCGACCGGTTCTTCGCGCGCTGCCGGCCGGCGCCGGCCAGCGCGCCGACGCTGATCCGGTTCAACGAGCCGCTGGCGGACGAGCTGGGCCTGGATCTGCGTGGGTACGACGAGACCGGGCTGGCGGCGCTGTTCTCCGGCCAGGCGCTGCCGGAAGGGGTGGAGCCCGTGGCCATGGCCTACGCCGGGCACCAGTTCGGCAACTTCGTGCCCCAGCTCGGGGACGGGCGGGCGCTGCTGCTGGGGGAGGTCACGGACCGCCAGGGCGTCCGCCGGGATATCCAGCTCAAGGGCGCGGGGCGCACGCCGTTCTCCCGGCACGGCGACGGCCTCGCGCCGCTCGGGCCGGTGCTCCGGGAGCATCTGGTCAGCGAGGCGATGCACGCCCTGGGCGTGCCGACCACGCGCTCCCTGGCCGTCGTCCTCACCGGCGACGACGCCTTCCGGGAGCGGCCGGTGCCCGCGGCGGTGCTGACCCGGGTGGCCCGGAGCCACGTGCGTGTGGGGACGTTCGAGTACTTCGCGGTCCGCGGTGACCACGAGGGCCTGCGGCTGCTCGCCGACTACGTGATCGACCGCCACTACCCGCACCTGCGGAGCGCGTCGAATCCCTGCCTGGCACTGCTGGAGCAGGTCTGCGACCGCCAGGCGGCCCTGGTGGCGCAGTGGCTGAGCCTCGGCTTCATCCACGGCGTGATGAATACCGACAACCTGTCCATCGCCGGCGAGACCCTGGATTACGGCCCGTGCGCCTTCATGGACGCCTACAACCCGCGGACCGTGTTCAGCTTCGTGGACCAGACCGGGCGCTACGCCTACGAGAACCAGCCCGCGATGGCCCAGTGGGGTCTCGCCCGATTCGCCGAGTCGCTGCTGCCGTTGCTCGCCGATGACGAGGAACGCGCCGTGAGCGAGGCGCAGGCGGTGCTGGAGGGGTTCATGCCGGCGTACCGGGCGTACTGGCTGCGCGCCATGCGGGCCAAGCTCGGCCTGTGCCGGGAGTGCGATGGCGACGACGCCCTGGTCGACGATCTGCTGGAGATCATGAGCCGGGGCCGGGCGGATTTCACGCTGTTCTTCCGGCACCTGTGCGACGCCGCCGAGTCGACCGGGGCCGATGACGGGCTGCGATCACTGTTGCAGGCGCCGGAGGCGCTGGATGACTGGCTCGCGCGCTGGCGCCGGCGCCTGGAAGCCGAATCCGGGCCGGGCCGGGCCATCGCCGAGCGCATGCGGGTGGTCAACCCGGCGGTCATCCCGCGCACGCATGCCATCGAGAACGCCATACGGGACGCCGAGGATCGCGGTGATTTCGCCGCCTTCCACCGGCTTGCCGATGCCCTGGCCAGGCCCTTCGACGCGCCGCCGGAAGAGGCCGACTACGCGCGGCCGCCGCAGCCCCACGAGCGCGTCCCGCAGACATTCTGCGGAACCTGAGGCGAGCCGGCGTTGAATGGACCGGTGGGCAAGCCATGCTACTGACAGTCGTCGTTCATCCGGAGGTACGGCCATGACCGTGACGATCACCGAAGCCGTCGCCCGTCATGTGAAATCCCAGGCCGAGAAGACGGGCAACGCGCCCCGCATCCGCCTCGGCGTGCGCACCAGCGGCTGCTCCGGTTTCATGTACACGGTGGATTATGCGGCCGAGGTCGGCGAGGCCGATACGGTGCATGAGCAGTACGGCATCCAGGTGGTGGTGAGCCGCAAGAGCCGGCCGTTCCTCGAGGGCACGGAGGTGGATTTCGTCCGCGAGGGAATCAACCAGCGCCTGGCGTTCCGCAACCCGAACGTCAAGGACGAGTGCGGCTGCGGAGAGAGCTTCACGGTCTGATGCAGCCGGGCCTCCGGGGGAACGTGGACGGGCCCTAGCCGGGATCCAGCGCGTACTCCCGGAGCGTGGCGAGCCCGATCACCGCCAGGGTTTCCTCGTGGGTGGCATCCAGATCCACCGGCGGCGCCACGCCCGCCCGGTACGCCTCGACCCAGCGCGACGCGCACAGGCACCAGCGGTCGCCGGGACGCAGGCCGGGGAAGCCCGCCTCCGGAAAGGGCTGCGTCAAGTCGTTGCCGCACGCCTTTGAGAACTCCAGGAACGCACGGGTTACCTGTGCGCACACCGTGTGCATGCCGCCGTCCTCGTGCCCGGTGTTGCAGCAGCCGTCCCGGAAAAAGCCGGTGACCGGGTCGTGACCGCAGGGCGCCAGCGGTTCGCCGTGGACGTTCGTGGACGCGAACTTGCTCATGATTGCGTGACCTCGTTGGACGCGCGGGTTCGGAACGCGGGTTTCGTGGCCCCGACAGCCTCGTCCATTACGGTATCACCCGGGTGCAACCGCGGGGCACGGCAGCGGACGAGCCGGCCCGCTCGGCACCCGTGCCCGCAGTGAAGCGGCTGCCCCGCGTCGCGCCGGTCCGCCCGGGGATGCCTGCCCGGAAGAACGGCCTTCGCGGCTCGGGGTCACAGGGCCTGCCGCACCTTGTCCGCCAGGCCGTGCCCGGCGCCGGTCATGGTCAGGTAGACCTCGTCCGCTCCCGCCGCCCGCACCTGTTCCGCGTCGTCAGCGAACAGGGCATTGGCGACGATGGGGCCGGTGAAGCCGAGCCGGCGCAGGTGGCGCGTGGCGATGAGCTTGCCCTCGATCTCCGGCATGGCAAGGATGGCTGCGCGGACGTTGCCCAGGATCACGCGGTCCCAGAAGCCGACGTCCTCGACATCGGCGTAGAGCACGTTGCGGCCCTGGCGGACATGGTCCGCCACCTTGCTCGGGTCGGCGTCGACACCCACGGTGCGCAGGCCACGCTCGCTGAGGAAGTCGAGGGCGGCCGTGCCGGTGCGGCCCATGCCCATGACCAGCACGTCCGCGTCGCCGAACGAGGTGGGCTGCTCGTCCGGGTGGTGGGTTCGCCGCTCGAAGGGCTGCAGCTGGCCCTGGACCCGGCCGTAGAGCGCGTGGGCGATGCGGTTGACGGGGGCGGCGATGACGAACGACAGCGCCACGGTCAGCGCCAGGGGCACGACCCATTCCTGGAGCACGCCGGCGGCGACGATGAGGCCGAACTCGCTGTAGCAGGTGAGCGTGAGGCCGCCGAGAAAGGCGTTGCGCGCCCGCAGCCGGAACCGGGTGAGCAGGAAGAAGAACAGCGCGCCCTTCAGGGGCAGGACCAGGGCAAAGATCACGGCGAAGGAGATGGCCTGCGCGTCCGGCAGCCCTTGCATGCCGATCTGCAGGAAAAAGCCGATCAGCAGGACCTCCTTGAGTCCCCAGAGCGAGGCCGACAGCTCGTGCGCGCGCGGATGCCCCGCCAGCAGGACACCCATGAGCAGGGCCCCCAGTTCCGGGCTCACGCCGACCAGCTCGAAGCCGGCGCCGCCGGCGACCACCGCCAGCACCACGCCCATGAGCACGAGAAGCTCCTCGTGCCCGGCGATATCAAGCAGGCGGTAGAGCACTGGGCGCAGTAGCGGCAGGGCGAACAGCAGCAGTGCCCAGGGGCTCGGCGAGTGCCCGCCGGCGACGCTGAGCACGGCCAGGGCAATGAGGTCCTGGATGATGAGGATGCCGATGGCGATCCGCCCGTGGAGGGCGCGGAGCTCGCGCTTGGCCTCCAGCACCTTCGCGGCCAGCACGGTGCTCGAGAACGCCAGCGCGCTGGCCAGGAGCAGGGCGGTGCGCTGGTCCACGTCGAGCAGGAAGGAGATGCCGATGGCGAAGATCGCCACGGTCACGGCGAAATGTACCAGGGCACCGCCGATCACCGCGGGCTCGACGAGATTGCGCAGCTTGAGCTTCAGCCCGACGGTGAACAGGAGCAACAGTACGCCCAGGTGCGCGATGTGATCGAGCACCGGCCGGGCGTCCGCCATCGGCACGCCCAGGGCGGGGCCGAACGCATGGATGGCGAACCCGGCGGCGAGGAAGCCGACCAGCGGCGGCAGGCCGATCTGCTTGATCAGCATGCCGAAGACGAAGGCAAAGCAGAGCGAGACGACTTCGATCACCGCGGTCGATTCCTTCCCGATCGTTGGGGGATGCCTGGCGACACCGTAGTTGGTCCGCGGGGACTTGCTGCCGCCGTGCCCGGCTCGGAATGACTCCCGGCGCCAGGGAGCGCGGAGCGACTCCCCCGGCGACGAGCGCATTATCCGCTGCTCTCCCGGTGCCCGCCCCGAACGGAACACCAGCGCTTCGCATCTTCTCAGAAAACGCGGCCGCTTTCAGTCGGCAGTTCTTGTCAGGCGCGTGCTACAGGTTGAACTCCCGCCCGGCGGTCACCTCGGGCACGTAGCCCGCGCGGATCACGAAGTCGCCGAAGGGCTCGCCGTCCTGCCGCTCGCGGCCGTAGTGGTGGAGCATGCCCCCGAGCTCCTCCAGGATGCGGTCCTCGCCGACATTGTCCAGGTAGGGCTTGTTCAGGCGCTGCCCGTGGAACCCGCCGCCCAGGTAGAGGTCGTACTTGCCCGGCCCGCGGCCGCTGAAACCGATCTCGGCCAGGTACGGCCGCGCGCAGCCGTTGGGGCACCCCGTCATGCGGATGACGATGGGCTGATCGCCGACGCCGGCGCTCTCGGCGATGGCCTCGATCCGCGAGATCAGCGACGGCAGGTAGCGCTCGCTCTCGGCCATGGCCAGGCCGCAGGTGGGGAAGGCGACGCAGGCCATGGAATTGCGCCGCAGCGCGCTCTGCCGCGCGGGATCCAGGAGCCCGTGCTCGTGCATGAGGCGGTCGACGGCGGCCGTCTGCGCCTCGGGTACGTTGGCGATGATCAGGTTCTGGTTGGGGGTGAGCCGGAACTCGCCCTCGTGGACCTCGGCGATCGCCCGGAGCCCGCTCATCAGGCCGTAGTCGTCCCAGTCGCGAATGCGCCCGTTCTCGATGAACAGCGTGTAGTGCCAGCGGCCGTCGCTGCCCTGCGCCCAGCCGTAGCGGTCGCCGTTGTGGTCGAAGCGGTACGGCCGGGCGGCCTCCAGGGACCATCCCAGGCGCCGTTCCACCTCGGCACGGAACCAGTCCGCGCCGCGGTCCTCGACGGTGTACTTCATGCGCGCGTGGTTGCGGTCGATGCGATCGCCGTAGTCGCGCTGCACGGTGACGATGGCCTCGGCCAGCTCCACCGCCTGCTCCGGCGCGCAGAAGCCGATGAGGTCCCCGAGCCGGGGGAACGTCGCCGGCTCGTTGTCGGTACGGCCCATGCCGCCGCCGATGAGCACGTTGAAGCCCTGGAGCTCGCCGTCCTCGGCGATGGCGACGAAGCCGATGTCCTGGCTGTAAACGTCGATGTCGTTGACCGGCGGCACGGCGAAGCCGATCTTGAACTTCCGCGGCAGATAGGTCGGGCCGTAGATGGGCTCCTCGTTGCTGCCGGGGTCGACGCGCTCGTCATCGAGCCAGATCTCGTAGTAGGCGCGCGAGCGGGGCGCCAGGTGGTCGCTGACTGCCTTCGCCTGCTCCTGGACGGCCGCGTGCACCGCGGACTCGTGCGGATTCACCGACGCCATGACCGTGCGGTTGACATCGCCGCAGGCCGCCAGTGTATCCAGCAGCGCCTGGTTGATGCCGCGCATGGTGGCCTTGAGGTGATGCTTGAGCACGCCGTGGAGCTGGAAGGTCTGGCGTGTGGTCAGGCGCAGGCCGCCGTCGCCATAGCGGCGCGCCAGGTCGTCGATCTGCAGCCATTGCCCGGGCGTGCACACGCCCCCCGGCAGGCGCAGCCGGATCATCATCTGGTAGGCCGGCTCGAGCTTCTGCCGCCGACGCTCGTCCCGCAGGTCGCGGTCGTCCTGCTGGTAGAAGCCGTGGAACTTCGTCAGCTGCGGGTCGCCGTCCCGCAGCGCACCCGTGATCGGGTCGGCCAGGCTTTCCTCGATGGTGCCCCGCAGGAACCGGCTTTCCGCCTTCAGGCGCTCGTTGGCATGGAGCGCTTCCAGGGGCTGGGTGATATCCCGACTGCGATCATTGGTCATGTCCGCATCCCCGCTCGCTGCTTCCGGAACGGCCCATGAATCGGCCGGCGCAGGCGCTCAATAGACGTCGCGCTGGTAGCGCTTGTCCCGTTGCAGCTGCTTGACGTATTCCTCGGCGTCCTCCTGGGAGTGACCGCCGTGCGTCTGCACGATCTCGTGCAGGGCTGCGTGCACGTCCGGCGCCATGCGCTCGGCGTCGCCGCAGACGTAGAAATGCGCGCCCTCCTCGAGCCAGCGGTAGACCTCGGCCCCGCGCTCCCGGAGGCGGTCCTGGACGTAGACCTTGCCCTCGCCGTCCCGGGAGAAGGCGACATCCATGCGGTCCAGCAGGCCGTCCTTCAGCCAGCGCTGCCATTCGGTCTGGTAGAGGAAATCCGTGCGCAGGTGGGGGTTGCCGAAGAACAGCCAATTGTCGCCGCCGGCGCCGTGCTCCTCGCGCTCCTGCAGGAAGGCGCGGTAGGGCGCGACACCGGTGCCCGGGCCGACCATGATCACGGGTGTGTCGGGATCCGCGGGCAGCCGGAAGTTCTTGTTGCGGCGCACGTAGACCGGCACGGTCGTGCCCGGCTCGGCGTGGTCGGCCAGGTAGGTCGACGCCACGCCGTACCGCGCCCGCCCGTGACTCTCGTAGCGCACGGCCGCCACGGTGACGTGGACCTCGTCCGGGTTGGCCGCGTGGCTGGAGGCGATGGAGTACTCCCGCGGCTGCAGCCGCCGCAGCATGCCGAGGAACGTCGTGGCATCGAGCCCGCTAGCCGGGTAATCCGTGATCACATCGATGACGTGCCGGCCTTCCAGGTAGCGCATGAGCTCGTCGCGCTCCCCGGCAAGCTCCCGGAGCTCCGGGGCCTGCACGAGCTCGGCCCAGGCGGCGACGAACGCCGGCGTCAGCGTCGTGATCTCGTACTCATGGCGCAGCGCGTCGATCAGCCGGACGTCGCCGGACGGGGCCGAGACGGCTTCCTCGGGGTCCAGGGCGAGGGCCTGCAGGACGTCCCCGACCACCTCTTCCCGGTTGCGGGGCACCACGCAGAGGATGTCGCCGGGCTCGTAGGTGATGCCCGAGCCTTCCAGGGACAGCTCCACGTGACGGGTCTCCTTGTCCGAGCCACGGCCGTTGAGAACCAGGTTCTCGAGCACCTCGGCGTCGAAGGGGCTGTTGCGGTCGTAGCTCGCCTGCTGCTGCCTGGGCGCGTTGGCGAAGGCGACCACGTTGCTCGGGGGCGAGGTGATATGCTGCTCGAAGCCCTCCAGCGCACTGGCGATCCACTGCTCCGCGGCCTCCTCGTAGTCCACGTCGCAGTCCACGCGCCCGGTGAGGCGCTCGGCCCCCAGCGCTTCCAGCCGGGCGTCCAGGTCGCGGCCGGTCTGGCAGAAGTGCTCGTAGCTCGAATCCCCGAGCGACAGCACGGCGAAGCGGACCCCTTCGAGGCGCGGCGCCTTGCGGCCGTGCAGGAACTCGTAGAAGTCGGCGGCCGGGTCCGGCGGATCCCCCTCGCCGTGGGTGGCGGTGACGATCATGAGCAGGCCCTCGTCCCGCAGCTCACGCATCTTGTAGTCCGCCATGTCGATCACGCGCACCGGAATGCCGCGCGCCTCCGCCTGCTGGCCGGCCTGCTCGGCGACGGCTTCGGCGTTGCCCGTCTCCGAGCCGTACAGAATCGTCAGGCGCCGCTGCCCGGCCTCGCCGCCGGCCGGGGCCGCGGCCTGGGCCTCGCCCTGGGCGCTGCGAAGGCCGGCCAGGTAGCCGCTGACCCAGGTGAGCTGGTCCGGGGACAGGGCAGTGATCAGGTGATTGACCTGCTCGGCCTGCTCGCGGGTCAGTGGGCTGTTGGTCGTGTCGAGGGCTGCTCCCTGCATGTCGTCACCGTCGAACCGCGGAGTAATGTGCTGCGGTCGGAATCTTGCAGCCAACGATAAGTCTTTCGGTTGAAAAGAAAAAAGAATAATGTCCTATTTATTTATGCGCTTTGGTGATGAGAGAGGGGCATGTCCGCACCCGCGAACCGGGCCCGGTCGGCAAGGCGTTCGGGATGGAGTCAACCGGGGGAGGGGCTGACGGCACTGCCGGTGGACCGGGGCGACTACGGTGCGGCGGGCGGATCCCCGTCCCGGCGCTCGCCGGGCTCCGGGGCGCTGCCGGCGGCCATTCCGCGCAGCTGGATGTTCAGCGCCTCCACGGAGATCTGGATCTCGCGCAGCGACAGCGCCAGGGACAGCAGCATGAGCAGCAGGCTCACCACGAACAGCACCAGCGCGGCGCCCTGCCAGCCAACCAGCAGCACCAGCATGCACACCACGCACAGGAACAGGCTGGCCACGCCCATGACCTGCATGTTGCGGATCAGCACCACCCGCCGCCGAAGGTTCTCGATCTGCTGAAAGAGGCTGCTCTCGTGGGTATCCCGGTAGCGGGACTGCAGGTCCCGGATCAGCGCCGCCAGGGCCAGGAACCGGTTGGTGTAGGCCAGCAGCAGCAGCGAGATGGCCGGGAACAGCAACGCCGGCGTCGCCAGGGTGAGCTCCATGGCGGGAAGGTTGTCCTCGATGGCGGCGAAGGGGATCAAGACGGGCTCCATCATGCGGTCGGCGGATGACTCCATGCAAGCACCTGCGCCTCCCTGAAGCGCACGGCGCGCCCGCCCGCTCAGCGCGTGAGCGAGTAGCCGATGCCCACCCGGGTAAGCTCGCGGTCGTAGTCGATCAGGCTTTCGCCGTAGCCGTGGAAGACCTGCAGGAACCAGAAGCCGTCGCCGCCGGTCGGGCGGGTTACGCGCAGCCGGACGGCCCCGCGCTCGCCGCTGAAACTGTACCGGCTCATCCAGGACAGGCGTGTCGCCTCGGTGACGTGCCAGTCCACTTCCAGCTGGTGGTGGCCCATGAAATCGGTGATGTCCCGGTTGTTCTCCTGCCGGTCCACCGGTGCCCAGAGCATGAGACCGACGCGCAGCTGCGGGGTAGTGTACTCGGGGCGCACGTACACCCGGTCCCAGCCGCGGGATTCCGGGTCGGACTGGCCGTTGGAGGTATGGTCGTAGCCGAAGTCCACGGCGACGGGGCCCAACGGGTTGGCGGCGCTGTCGAGGCGGTAGAACGCCTGCGGGTTGTGGGTGACCTCGCGGAACGGCCGCTTGTTCTCGGCGTCGTAGACCTGCCAGAAAGAGGTCTGGGTATAGGCGACGTGGACCGGCGAGCGCAGAAGCTGCTGCTTCAGGCTGATCTGGAACTGCGCCTCCGTGTTGTCCGGGTGGGCGTCATCGGGTGTCCAGGACACGGGCAGGAGGTAGTTCATGCGGTAGACGCTCAGGCTGTCCGTCAACAGCGTGGGCGGCTCCCACGGGCCCGGTCCCTGGGCGGTGGCCCGGACGGACACGAGCAGTGCCAGGACGGCGAGGCAGAGCAAGCCAGCGGAACGTGGTCTGCGGTTCGGCGGGCGCAAGGATCGGTTCCCTTCATCCGGCGCGGCACTCACCGTCGTGGTGAGTCCCCGTCTTGGCTACAGACCTTGCAGAATAATGGTGCGCCCGGCAGGACTCGAACCTGCGACCTTCGGCTTCGGAGGCCGACGCTCTATCCAGCTGAGCTACGGGCGCTGCGATCTGCAAGTGACACAGGATAGCGATTCCAGGCGCCTCCGTCCATGAGCGTGCCAGGGTGAACTTTTGCGGGTAGGGTCTTTCCGATATACTTCACGCCCGGTAAAGCCGCCCGGCGGGCCGAGCGCCATGGGCAGCAGACGACGGTATTGGGGGAAGCGTGAGCAGCGAGCAGGACGACAAGGCCTTCATGAAAAGCTTCGGCGGGGTGATTCTGCTCCTCGTCGTGGGCGCGATCATCATTGCTCTGCTGGCGGTTTTTGCCAGCACCTTCGAGCCTTCGCGCAACCAGGCGCGGATCGAGCTGGAGCGCGAGCGCATGGAAGAGCGGCTGCAGCCGGTGGGCCGCGTGCGGGAGGACGGCGATCCGGCGCCCATCTCCATGGGCAGCGACGAGGAAGAGGATGGCGGCGGCGATGAAGGCCCGATGGCGGCCGCGGACGTGTACGAGTCCACCTGCATGGCCTGTCACGACAGCGGCGTCATGGAGGCGCCGATTACCGGCGAGAACGAGCCGTGGGCCAGCCGTTATCAAGAGAAGGGCCTGGATACGCTCGTGGAGCACGCGATCAACGGCTTCAACGCGATGCCGGCACGGGGTGGCGACTCCAGTCTCAGTGACCAGGAAGTCCACGACGCCGTGGTCTACATGCTCGAGCAGAGCGGCGTCGAGGTGAACGAATAGCGCGCCGCGATCGCGGCCGTTCCGGTTTCGTCCTGAAAGCCGCCTTCGAGGCGGCTTCTTTTTTGCACCGAAGTCGTGCAGGTGGCCGAGGTGCCCGGGCCGTCCGCGGGACACCTCGATGGGCACCCGGCAACCGAGGCTCGCCGCCCTTCTGTCTCGTTCGTCGCCTCCCGCATCTGCGCCTCCCGGCTTGACCCATCGTCCACGCACGCTTCTGGTGCGTTCGCCTCCTCGTGGCGCACATCCCTGGTGCAGGTGGATAACCGCATCACCGGCGTCCGTCTCCTGATTCACTGATTCTCCCGGGTTTTTTCTTCTGGCACGCCTTCTGCACCAGCAGTGCGCAAGCGGGACGGACGGCAACGTCCGTGTGTCATCCGGACGGCTTCTGTCCCCCTGCCTTCACCCGACAGGAGAGCTGACCATGTCTATTCGCGTGATTGCCGCCTTGTTGCTGCTGGTTCCCGCGGCTGCGCTGGCGCACCCGGGCCACGGCCCGGGAGGCCTCGTGGCCGGGCTGCTTCACCCGCTGCTGGGGGTGGACCACCTGCTCGCCATGCTCGGCGTCGGGTTCTGGGCGGCGCTGCACCGAGGCGCGGGGACGGTCGTCCTGATCGGCGGGGCCTCCCTGGTCGCGGTCCTCGCCGGCTTCGCGGCGGGCGTCGGCGCGGCGCCGGCACAGGTCGTCGAGTTCGGCATTCTCGGCTCGCTGGCCGTCATCGGTGCGCTGATGCTCGCCGGCCGGCGGCTGCCCCTGCCGGTTGGCGCCGGGGTGGCCGCGCTGTTCGCGCTGTTCCACGGCCACGCGCACGGCGCCGAGATGGCGGCCGGCCTGTCCACGGTCGCGTTCGCGTCCGGGTTCCTGGCGACCACCGCCGCTCTGGTGGCGGCCGGTGCGGCCGCGGCGCAGATGGCGGCGCGCAGCCCCTGGCCCCGTCCGGTGGAACGCGGCCTCGGCGGCGTGCTCGTGGCCAGCAGCGTCTACCTGCTGTTCGTGGTCTGAATGGCCGCTGTCGCGATCCAACCCGAGGACGTGTCCGGCCCGCCGGTCGGGGCCGGCTGGCTCGGCTGGCTGGACCTCGACTATCAGGTGCGCGGCGGCCGCACGGTTCTGGTGCGCCGGCGCCACGAGGGGCCTCTGCTGGTGCAGCGCAGCTTCCACCCGGAAGGGCCGGTCTGCCACAACTACGTCATCCATCCGCCGGGCGGGCTGGCGGGTGGCGACCGGCTCAACCTGGACGTGCGTATCGGGCCCGAGGGGCACGCGCTGCTGACCACCCCCGCGGCGGCGAAGTTCTACCGCACCGAGCGGGCGGCCGCCGTGCAGGAGCAGACGTTCGACGTCGGCGACGGGGCCGCCCTGGAGTTCCTGCCCATGGAGAGCATTCTCCACGGGCGCTCGGACACGGTGCTCCGCAATCGCTTCCGCCTGGCGCCGGACGCGCGCCTGTGCACTTGGGACATCCTGTGCCTGGGGCGCCCGGGCAGCGGCGATCACTTCGAGGGCGCGCGCTGCCGGCAGGAGCTGGTGATCGAGCGCAGCGGTGCGCCGCTGCTCCACGAGTGCCTGAACCTGGCCCACGGCGACCCGCTGCTGGAGCGTCCGTGGGGCCTGGACGGCCATTCCGCCATTGCCACGCTGGTGGCCACCCCGGCGCCGGACGATCTGGAGGCCCGGCTGCGGGAGGCGCTTGTCGGCGTCGAGGGCGTGCGCCTGGGCGTGACCCGCATGAACGACGTGCTGGTACTGCGCTGCCTGGCGCCCGGGACGGAGGTCGCCCGCGGCGTTCTGGAGCGGGCCTGGCGTGTGCTGCGCGAGCCGGTTCTGGGCCGTGCCCCGAGCCCACCCCGAATCTGGAAGACCTGAGGAGTCACCCATGGAGCTCACACCCCGCGAGAAAGACAAGATGCTGGTCTTCACCGCCGCGCTGCTGGCGGAGCGGCGCCAGGCCAAGGGCCTGAAGCTGAACTATCCGGAGGCCATGGCCATGATCTCCGCCGCCATCATGGAGGGCGCCCGGGAGGGCAGGAGCGTTGCCGAGCTCATGAGCCTGGGCGGCGAGGTGCTCACCCGGGACGACGTCATGGAGGGTGTGCCCGAGATGATTCCCGACGTCCAGGTGGAGGCCACGTTCCCGGACGGCGTGAAGCTGGTCACCGTCCACGAGCCCATCAAGTAGCGGAGGAACGGCCATGATTCCGGGAGAGATTCTGCCCGCCGACGGCGACATCACCCTGAACGCCGGGCGCGAGACCACCACGGTGGCCGTGACCAACACCGGCGACCGGCCCGTGCAGGTGGGCTCGCACTACCACTTCTACGAGGTCAACGACGCGCTGGACTTCCCGCGGGAGCAGGCCCGGGGGTTTCGCCTGGATATCCCGGCGGGCACCGCCGTGCGCTTCGAGCCCGGCCAGGAACGCACCGTGAACCTGGTGCGCTATGCCGGCGACGGCGTCGTCTACGGATTTCAGGGGCGGGTCATGGGCCCGCTGTCGGAGGGCAAGTGACATGAGCAATACCATCGCGCGCACCGCCTACGCGGACATGTTCGGCCCCACCACCGGCGACCGCGTTCGCCTGGGCGATACCGAGCTGGTCATCCAGGTGGAGAGCGACCACACCAGCTACGGCGACGAAGTGAAGTTCGGCGGCGGCAAGGTGGTCCGCGACGGCATGGGGCAGAGCCAGCGCACCGCCGACGAGGTGGTGGACACGGTGATCACCAATGCCCTGATCCTGGACCACTGGGGCATCGTCAAGGCGGACATCGGCATCAAGAACGGCCGCATCCACGCCATCGGCAAGGCCGGCAACCCGGATACCCAGCCAGAGGTGGACATCGTCATCGGCCCCGGCACCGAGGCCATCGCCGCCGAGGGCAAGATCGTCACCGCCGGCGGCATCGACGCCCACATCCACTTCGTGTGCCCGCAGCTCATCGACGAGGCGCTGACCTCCGGCATCACCACCATGATCGGCGGCGGCACCGGGCCGGCCACCGGCACCAACGCCACCACCTGCACGCCTGGGCCGTGGAACATCCACCGCATGCTGGAGGCCGCCGAGGCCTTCCCCATGAACCTGGGCTTTCTCGGCAAGGGCAACGCCAGCCGGCCGGAGGCGCTGCGCGAGCAGGTCGAGGCCGGCGCGCTGGGGCTCAAGCTCCACGAGGACTGGGGCACCACGCCCGCGGCCATCGACTGCGCCCTGGGCGTGGCGGACGACTACGACATTCAGATCTGCATCCACACCGACACGCTGAACGAGTCCGGCTTCGTGGAGAACACTCTGGCCGCGTTCAAGGGCCGCACCATCCACACCTACCACACGGAAGGCGCCGGCGGCGGCCACGCCCCGGACATCATCAAGGCCTGCGGGCAGGCCAACGTGCTGCCGTCGAGCACCAACCCGACGCGGCCGTTCACGATGAACACCATCGACGAGCACCTGGACATGCTCATGGTCTGCCACCACCTGGACCCGCGCATTCCCGAGGACGTCGCCTTCGCCGAGTCGCGCATCCGCAAGGAGACCATCGCCGCCGAGGACATCCTCCACGACCTGGGCGCGTTCTCCATGATCGCCTCGGACTCCCAGGCCATGGGCCGGGTGGGCGAGAACGTTATCCGCACCTGGCAGACCGCGCACAAGATGAAGGTCCAGCGCGGCCCGCTGCCCGGCGACGACAGCGGCAACGACAACCTGCGCGCCCGCCGTTACGTGGCCAAGTACACCATCAACCAGGCGCTGGCCCACGGCATTTCCCACGAGGTGGGCAGCGTGGAGCCGGGCAAGCTCGCCGACCTGGTGCTGTGGCGGCCGGCGTTCTTCGGCGTGAAGCCGTCGCTGATCGTCAAGGGCGGTTTCATCGCCTCGGCGCCCATGGGCGACCCCAATGCCTCCATCCCGACGCCGCAGCCGGTGCACTACCGGCCCATGTTCGGCAGCTACGGCCGCGCCATGACCGGCACGTCGCTGACCTTCGTGTCGCAGGCCGCCGCCGACGCCGGCATCGGCGACCGTCTCGGCCTGCAGCGCCGCGTGGTCGGCGTGCGCGGCTGCCGCAGCGTGTCCAAGAAGGACATGGTCCTCAACGACTGGCTGCCGTCCATGGAGGTGGACCCGGAGACCTACGAGGTGCGCGCCGACGGCGAGCTGCTGACCTGCGAGCCGGCGCCGACGCTGCCCCTGGCCCAGCGCTACTTCCTGTTCTGACGAGGCTCCCATGCTGCAGCTGACCGAACGCGTCGAGTCCGCCAACAGCGAGGGGGTGCTGCGGCTGCCCTTCGATACGCGCCAGAAGAGCCGGTTCCGCGGCCGGCTCACCGACGGCACCGAGGTGGGCGTGATGCTGGAGCGCGGGCAGATCCTGCGCCACGGCGACTGCCTCGCCGGCGAGCAGGGCCGCGTGGTGCGGGTGGAGGCTGCCCCCGAGACCGTGAGCACGGTGCGCGCCGACGACGCCACGCTGCTCGCCCGGGTCTGCTACCACCTGGGCAATCGCCACGTGCCGCTGGAGATCGGCGCCGGCTACGCCCGCTACCGCCACGACCACGTGCTCGACGACATGGTGCGCGGCCTGGGCCTGGAGCCGGTGGCCGAGGAAGCCCCGTTCGAGCCCGAGGCCGGTGCCTACGGCGGCGGCCACGGACACGGGCATGACCATGCGCACTGAACCGGGGCTCGCGCGCCGGCGGCTGTGGCAGCTCATGAGCCCGACGCTGCCGGTGGGCGCCTACAGCTACTCGGCGGGCCTGGAGTACGCCATCGAGGCCGGCTGGGTCCGGGATGCCGGTGGTACCGCCGACTGGCTGGAGGGCCAGCTCCGCCACGGCCTCGCGCGCGTGGACATCCCGCTGCTGGCCCGCTTGCACGGATGCTGGCAGCGGCACGACCACCCCGGGGTGGAGCGCACGGCCCGCTGGCTGCGGGCCAGCCGCGAGACCGCGGAGCTGGCCGCGGAGGATCACCACATGGGCCGCGCCCTGGCACGGCTGCTCAACGAGCTGGGCATGCCCGAGGCGGAGCCGTGGAGCGCCCGCGAAGACACCAGCTGGGCGTGCATGTTCGCCCTGGCCCTGGCGCGCTGGGGGATCCCCCTGGACCAGGGCGCCGAGGCGTATCTCTGGGCCTGGTGCGAGAACCAGGTGGCCGCCGCCATCAAGCTGGTGCCGCTGGGCCAGACCGCCGGCCAGCGCATGCTCCTGGACCTGGCCGGCCCGGTGGGCGAGGCGGCGGCCGCCGGGCTGGTCCTGGAGGACGATGCCATCGGCGGCACGGCCCCCGGCCTGGCCATCGCCAGCAGCCTGCACGAGACCCAGTACTCGCGGCTGTTCCGGAGCTGAGTCGGGAGGCGGGTTGCAAGCCGCCTTGCCGCGGCTGCCGTACGAGCGTTGTAGGAGCGGCCATAGGAGCGACGTAAGTCGCGACCGTTGCAGAGAACCTGACGCCCTGGAAAGTCGCGGCTCACGCCGCTCCTACGGCTCCAATGGCGACCGGGGAGCAGTCACGGTTCAAGTCGGGGCTGAAGCCCCTCCTACGGCGACGCCGGTTTCGGCGGTGCTTCGGGGGCTGTCACAGCCGAAGCCGTTTCCCTATCACCATGAACAGGAGGATGAGGACCATGTCCACCAATACCCAGGCACTGCGCGTCGGGATCGGCGGCCCGGTGGGCTCGGGCAAGACGGCGCTGCTGGAGGCCCTGTGCCACGCCATGCGCGAAGAGTTCAGCATCGCCGTGGTCACCAACGACATCTACACCCGCGAGGACGCGGAGTTCCTCACCCGCCGCAATGCCCTGGAGGCCGAGCGGATCATGGGCGTGGAGACGGGCGGTTGCCCGCACACCGCCATCCGCGAGGACGCCTCCATGAACCTGTCCGCGGTGGCGGACCTCAACGCCCGCTTCCCGGGCCTGGAGGTGGTGTTTGTGGAAAGCGGCGGCGACAACCTCTCGGCCACCTTCAGCCCGGAGTTGTCGGATCTCACCATCTACGTGATCGATGTCTGCGCCGGCGACAAGATTCCGCGCAAGGGCGGCCCCGGGATCACCCGCTCCGACCTGCTGGTGATCAACAAGACCGATCTGGCCGACGGCGTCGGGGCGTCGCTGGACGTGATGGAGCGGGACAGCCGCAGGATGCGCGGCGAGCGGCCCTTCGTGTTCACCAACCTCAAGACCGGCGACGGCCTGACCACCGTGCGCGACTTCATCGTGCACCAGGGCATGCTGCGCGCCCCGGCGCAGACCGGCTGAGTGCACGCTGCTGGTGCGCGCGCCTCGCAATCGTGCAGCCGGCGGCTCCGTTCAGGCGCGTCCGCCCGGCCGTGGTTTTCCAGGAGGTTGTTCTTAAAGAATAAAAAGAGCTGGCACGTGGCTTGCTGTAATCCTCCCGGTGCCGGCTGCAACCGCGGCCGGCATACCGCAACCGCTGCCCCGGGCCGGTGCACGGCCCGGCGGGGTTCACGAATCACCAGGAGGCATCCGATGCGTACACGGACCAACACAGATAACGGGGGCGCGCGTTTCGCGTGGCCGGGCCGGCTCGCCGGCGGCGCCATGGCACTCGGCCTGGCCCTGACCGGGACGGTGCAGGCGCAGGAGGAAGAGCCCATCAAGGTGGGCATCCTGCATTCCCTGTCCGGAACCATGGCCATCAGCGAGACGTCACTGCGTGACGTGGCGCTCATGACCATCGAGCACATCAACGAGCAGGGCGGCCTGCTGGGCCGCGAGCTGGAGCCGGTGGTCATGGATCCGGGCTCCGACTGGCCCACCTACGCCGAGCAGGCCCGCGAGATGCTGGAGCGCGAGGACGTGGCCGTCATCTTCGGCTCCTGGACCTCGGTGTCCCGCCAGTCGGTGCTGCCGGTGCTTGAGGAGCTCAACGGGCTCATGTTCTACCCGGTGCAGTACGAGGGCGAGGAGTCCTCGCGCAACATCTTCTACACCGGCGCGGCGCCGAATCAGCAGACCCTGCCGGCGGTGGACTACCTCATGAGCGACCAGGGCGGCGGCGCCGAGCGCTTCTACCTGGTGGGCACGGACTACGTCTTCCCGCGCACCACCAACCGCATCGTGCGGGCCTACCTCAACGAGCACGGCATCGGCGACGAGGACATCGAGGAGGTCTACACGCCCTTCGGCCACGACGACTTCCAGACCATCGTCAACAACATCGGCGACTTCGCCGAGGGCGGGCCCACCGCGGTGATCAACACCGTCAACGGCGACGCCAACGTGGCCTTCTACCAGGAGCTCGCCAACCAGGGCATCGACCCCATCGACGTGCCGGTGCTGGCTACCTCGGTGGGCGAGGAGGAGCTCCGCGGCATGGACACGGACCCGCTCACCGGTCACCTGGCGGCGTGGAACTACTTCATGTCCCTGGATACGCCGGAGAACGACAAGTTCAAGGAGCGCTGGGCCGAGTACGTGGACGAGAACGACCTGCCCGGCGGCGACGACCGCGTGACCAACGACCCCATGGAGGCCACGCACATCGGCATCCGCATGTGGGCCCAGGCGGTCATGCAGGCCGGCACCACCGACGTGGACGCGGTGCGCCAGGCGGTCTACGGCCAGTGCGTGGACGCACCCTCGGGCTTCGAGGTCTGCATGGACGAGGAGAACCACCACCTCCACAAGCCGGTGATCATCGGCGAGATCCAGCCCGACGGCCAGTTCTACCCGGTGTGGGAGACCGACGAGGTGGTCCGCGCCGAGCCCTGGAGCAAGTACGTCGAAGAGAGCGAGGACAAGATCGCCGACTGGACGTATCCCTGGGTCTGCGGCAACTGCGAGGAGGCGCAGCACGACCTGGGCTTCTGAGGTCCCGTCGGGCCGGCGGGCGCGGGGTTCCC
>NZ_JAUFPK010000001.1:350603-430182 GCF_030409225.1 Aquisalimonas lutea | reverse complement strand
CCCCCGGCCCGCCGATGTTTTGCCTGCAATCCCCCCGCGGCGGATCAGCCGCGCCGAGGAGACCTGACATGCGCACCACTGCGTGGACGCTTTGCCGGGCGCTGACGGTATGCGTGCTGCTGGCGCTGCCCCTGACGGCGGCGGCGATGGACAGCGCCGACGAGCGCGTCCAGGAGCTGGACGAGAACCCCGAGGCCGCGGCGGAGCGGGAGCTGGCCTCGGTGGCCGGGCGTGAGCTCGACGCCGGGACCGCCGAGGTCCTGGCAGGGCTTGCCACCACGGACCGCGCCACCCTGGAGCAGGCCATCGAGCAGGTGGCCGCCCTGCAGGACCCGGAGGCGCTGCCGACGCTGTTCGCCCTGCGCGACCGGCGGCTGTATTTCACCGACGACCAGACCCTGATCATCGAGGATTCCGACGACGGCTCCCTGCGCGAGGCGGTGACCGGCCGCGAGCGTCCGGACCTGGAGACGTCGCAGCTGTCTCAGCCACGGGTGACCAACACGGTGCGCCGCGCCCTGCGCCCGACCATCGCGGCGCTGCAGATCTTCTCCGACGACGATGCCGCGCGCCGGGCCGCCGCCGACGAGCTGGCGGAGAACCCGCAGCCCGAGCTGCGCGAGGCCATCAAGCGCGCCGCCGAAGAGGAAGACGACGCCGCGACCGAGCGTCTTCTGAACATCGCCCTGGCGCAGCTCGACCTGGACAGCGAGGACGACGCGCGGCGCCTCGAGGCCGTCAAGCTCATCGCCGAGGTGCGCGCCAACCGCCTGCGCTCGGATCTCGCCGCCATGACGGGGCGCGACGACGACGGCAATTACGTCGAGCCCGTCGCGGAGATCCGCGAAGCGGCGGCCGCCGGGGTGCGCGCCATCGACCGCCGCGCGGCGTTCGCCAGCTTCGCCTCCAACTTCGTCTACGGGCTGTCCATGGGCAGCGTGCTGCTGCTGGCGGCCATGGGCCTGGCCATCGTGTTCGGGCTCATGGGCGTGATCAACATGGCCCACGGCGAGCTGCTCATGATCGGCGCCTATACCACCTACGTGACCCAGAACCTGTTCGCCCTGCTGGCCCCGGAGTGGTTCCACTACTACCTGGTGGCCGCCGTGCCGCTGGCCTTCGTGGTCACCGCGGTGGTGGGCATTCTCATGGAGCGGGGCATCATCCGCTTCCTCTACCACCGGCCCCTGGAGACCCTGCTCGCCACCTGGGGCATCAGCCTGATCCTGATCCAGACCGTGCGCTGGCTCTTCGGTGCGCAGAACGTGGCCGTGTCCAGCCCGCCGTGGTTCGCCGGCAGCGTGCAGCTCATGCAGGGGGTGAGCCTGTCCACCAGCCGCGTGGGCGTGATCCTGTTCGCCGTGTTCGTGGTCGCGCTGGTCTGGTACCTGATGAACCGCACGCGGCTCGGGCTGGAGGTGCGCGCGGTGATGCAGAACCGCGACATGGCCGCGGTGCTCGGCGTGCCGGCCAAGCGCGTGGACATGTGGACCTTCGCCGTGGGCGCCGGGGTGGCGGGCCTGGGCGGCGTGGCGCTGTCCCAGATCGTCAACGTCGGCCCGGAGATGGGCCAGAACTACATCGTGGACTCGTTCATGGTGGTGGTCCTGGGCGGCGTCGGCAATCTGCTCGGCCCGGTGTTCAGCGCCCTGGGCATCGGCGTCACCACCAAGTTCCTGGAGCCCGCCGCGGGCGCGGTGCTGGCGACCATCCTGGTGTTCGCGGCGATCATCCTGTTCATCCAGTGGCGGCCCCAGGGCATCTTCGCCCTCAAGGGCCGTGCCGCTGACGACTGAGGAGCCTGTTCATGCAGTCGCAGTCCGCGCTGTCCCGACTCGGCCGTCTGCACTCCGGCACGGCCTGGGCCGTCCTCGCCGTCCTGGCGGTGGTGGCCCTGGTGGTGGTCCCGGTGCTGCACACGGTCCTGCCCCAGGACAGCCCCCTGTACATGCCCGGCTGGATGGTGACACTGGCCGGCCGCTTCCTGTGCCTGGCGCTGGTGGCGCTGGCCCTGGACCTGATCTGGGGCTACACCGGTATTCTGTCCCTGGGCCACGGCGTATTCTTCGCCATGGGCGGCTACGTCATGGGCGCCCACCTGACCCGGGTGGCCCACGACGACGGCAGCGTGCCGAACTTCATCCAGTGGCTGGATTACAGCGACTGGCCCTGGTACTGGGCCGGCTTCGAGTCGTTCGCGTTCACCGCGGTGATGATCGCCCTGGTCCCGGGGGTGCTGGCGTTCATCTTCGGCTTTCTGGCCTTCCGCTCCCGGGTGCGTGGGGTGTACTTCGCCATCATCACCCAGGCGCTGACCTTCGGCGGCATGCACCTGTTCTACCGCACGGAGACCGGCTTCGGCGGCGATACCGGGCTCACCGACTTCGACAGCCTGCTGGGCTTCGATCTCGCCCAGGCGCAGCTGGGCCTGTTCCTGGCCAGCGCCGTGGTGCTGATCATGGCCTACTTGCTGTGCCGCTGGATCGTCACCTCCAAGCTGGGGCGGGTGCTCACCGCCATCCGCGACGCCGAGACGCGGTTGCGGTTCACCGGCTACGATCCGCTGCGCTACAAGCTGTTCGTCTGGGTGGTCTCGGCGGTGCTGTGCGGCATCGCCGGCGCCCTGTACGTGCCGCAGACCGGCGTGATCAACCCCTCCGAGATGGCGCCGCCGCAGTCCATCGAGATGGCCATCTGGGTGGCCCTGGGCGGGCGCGGCACCCTGGCGGGGGCCATACTGGGCGCCGGCATCGTCAACGTGGTCAAGACCTGGGCCACCTCCGCCTACCCGGACCTGTGGCTGTACATCCTCGGTGGCATCTTCATCGGCGTGACGCTGTTCCTGCCCCACGGGGTGGTGGGCCTGCTCCGCCGGCGCAAGGAGGCGAGCCAATGAATACGCTGGCGAAATCCATGGACGACTTCCGCGAGCTCATGCGCCGGGACCAGGTGTTCGACATCGTCAACCGCCCGGCGGACAACGCCACCGTGGACATGAGCCACGGCGTCGCCCTGTACCTGGAGAGCATCACCAAGTCCTTCGACGGCTTCCGCGCCCTGGACGACCTCACGCTGTACATCGGCGACGGCGAGCTGCGCTGCATCATCGGGCCCAACGGCGCCGGCAAGACCACCCTCATGGACGTGATCACCGGCAAGACGCGGCCCGACGCCGGCACCGCCTGGTTCGGCAACCGCATCAACCTGCTGCGCCTCAAGGAACACGAGGTCGCCCAGCGCGGCATCGGCCGCAAGTTCCAGAAGCCCACGGTCTACGAGAACCACTCCGTGTTCGAGAACCTGGAGCTGGCCATGCACGCCAACCGCGGCGTGGTCACCAGCCTCACCTGGCGGCTCAACGGCGAGCAGGCCGACCGCATCGACGAGGTCCTGGAGCTCATCGGCCTGACCGGCGAGCGCGACCGGCTCGCCGGCCTGCTCTCCCACGGCCAGAAGCAGTGGCTGGAGATCGGCTCGCTGCTCATGCAGAACCCGCGCCTGCTGCTGGTGGACGAGCCCGTGGCCGGCATGACGGGCCAGGAGACCGAGGCCACCGCCGAGCTGCTCACCAGCCTCGCCGGCAAGCACTCCGTGGTGGTGGTCGAGCACGACATGGACTTCGTGCGCTCCATCGCCCGCCAGGTGACCGTCCTGCATCAGGGCAGCGTGCTCGCCGAGGGCTCCATGGACCAGGTACAGAACAACCCCCGCGTACGCGAGGTGTACCTGGGGGAAGAGGAATGACCCTGTGGGAGCGGCTTCAGCCGCGACGTGCCCAGGGGCGTCGAGCCACGGCTCCGCCTTGTCGGGGCTGAAGCCCCTCCCACAGAGGATAAATAGGAGAACCGGGGTGTAGGGGCGGCTTCAGCCGCGACCAAGCGAACCGGCCCGAAGACATTCACAGCCGAAAGCGCCAATCCGGGCGTAGGAGGGGCTTCAGCCCCGACAGAACCGGCACCAAAGAACCAGACAGGAGATCCCCGATGCTCCGCATCGAAGGCCTCAACCAGTACTACGGCGGCAGCCACATCCTGCGCGACGTCGATCTGGACGTGCAGGAAGGCCGCGCCAACTGCCTCATGGGCCGCAACGGCATGGGCAAGACCACGCTGCTCAAGTGCATCATGGGCCTGGTGCCCATCCGCGGCGGCCGCATCCTCTTCCGCGACCGGGACATCAGCCAGCTCAAGCCCCACGAGCGGGGCCGCCTCGGGCTCGGCTACGTGCCCCAGGGCCGCGAGATCTTCCCCCAGCTCACCGTCGAGGAGAACCTCCGCGTGCCCCTGGCGAGCAAGCGCTCCGCCGGCATCCCGGAGCGGGTCTACGAGCTGTTCCCCGTGCTCCGGGACATGCGCCGGCGCCGCGGCGGCGACCTCTCCGGCGGCCAGCAACAGCAGCTCGCCATTGGCCGCGCCCTGGTCCTCAACCCGGAGATCCTGCTCCTGGACGAGCCCATCGAGGGCATCCAGCCCAACATCGTCAAGGAGATCAGCGAGGTCATCCGCCGGCTCAACCGCGAGCAGGGCATCACCATCTTGCTGGTGGAGCAGAAGCTCCCCTTCGCCCGCGCCACCGCCGACCGCTTCGACATCATCAACAACGGCAACGTGGTCGCCTCCGGGGAGATGGACGAGCTCGGGGATGATCTGATCGCGGAGCACCTGACGGTGTAGCGCCTTATCCGAGTACTGCCGGTGACAACGCGGCGGACTCACATCCGGATCGTCCGGTTCATGCATTCTTGCTACCTGAGAGGATCTCGGAGAACCCCACACGAACAGCGCAAGTGCTACTTGTGGAGAGGAAGGCCTTGACCAGAAAACCTAGGCGCTCCAGTGCTTCACGAAATCAACCATTACTCTCAACTTGGGCGTCATGTGCCGTTTGTTTGGATAAAAAAGATAAAAACCGGGAAAGTACGGTAGAAAATCTTCAAGAAGAGGCACCAGCTGCCCCGCTTCAATATAGGGCCTGAACGGTTCTTCAATCGCAAAGGTAATCCCGCCTCCCTGCAGGGCGGTTCTCAACATGAGGTGAAAGTCGTTAGTGGTGATTTGCGGCTTAACAGATACCCCAAACTCTCTGCCGTTTTCTGCAAATTCCCATTTGTAGGGCGTGCTGCTGGGTTTCGGTCGCCAGCCGATGCACCGATGCTCAAGAAGATCACTGGGGCGTGCTGGCTCTCCATGCCGTTCCAGGTACTGCGGCGCTGCGACCACCATGTCCCTTTGTGGGCCGGAAATGGGTATGGCCACCATGTCCTGCTCTATGTTTTCGCCAAGACGGACACCCGCATCAAAGCCAGCGTTGACGATGTCTAGCTCATCGTCCGTTACCGTGACGTCGAGCTCGACGTCAGGGTAAGACCGCGTAAATTCAGCAACCAGTTTTCCCGACAAAAACTGCTCTGCGATTCAGGTAACAGCGATTCTGAGCAGTCCGCGCGGCGTATTGTGACTGGCAATATCTTCCAGAGCGGCCTGCATATTCTCGACCTGTACATGAACGAGCTTGTACAGACGTTCTCCCACCTCGGTCAACTTGACGCTTCTGGTCGTCCTGATGAAGAGCGCGACCCCTAACTGATCTTCCAGCTTCTTGACGGCCTGACTAACAGCAGAGCGGCTCACCCCAAGCCTCATGGCCGCTGTACTGAAGTTGCTCTCGTCAGCTACGGCAATAAACATCGGCAAAGCGCCCAGGTCCATTTCCATTGTCAATTTTCTCTTACCAACGTGTCTTCAAGTGGGTGTCTAATCAAAACGCAGTCGTCCTTATATATTACTCGAGCAAGTTGAGTAGTGCTTGATAACAGTCTCAACTAGCGCCAACCCTTACACAGACCATCACGAGTGGAACGATATGAAACCGACTCTCTTGAAACTGACAGTGCTTTTGGGTGTGACTGTTTTCTCCGGGCACCTTTATGCTGATGAACAAAGTTGCGACCAAAACGGCTACAACGCCCCGCTGGAACTCCATAAACACTGGATCATGGAAGGCTGGGAGAAACAAGAAGGTGACCCCGAGTTCGTGTTTGCGGAGAAAATGAATCTCTACTATGACCTTGAACAGCCCGAGGGGGTTTTCTTTGACAATTTCGCACCGGGCGAAATCCAGCTCTTTGACAATGCCCTCGTTTATGGTAGGAACTGGGAGGGGCTTCAAGCAGAAGCCAGCTCCGTGTTGCACGCCCTGACCGAAGGCCACAGTGAGCTCGTTGGTGGAG
Source organism: Aquisalimonas lutea (assembly GCF_030409225.1). GTDB lineage: Bacteria > Pseudomonadota > Gammaproteobacteria > Nitrococcales > Aquisalimonadaceae > Aquisalimonas > Aquisalimonas lutea. The sequence continues at coordinate 423,953 of NZ_JAUFPK010000001.1, read as the reverse complement.
AGGTTGCTTCGACAACGATCGGTTTTGTTGGAACCATTGACAGGAGGGCGGGTTCGATAATTCCCTTCAAGGGTCGCTCGCAAATCGGATGGGACTGCGATAATGGTCAGTGGAAAATTCGCCAGGAGCTGAATTACGCCTGGATAGTAACCCGGGAGGAAATTGCGCACTACTACGATGCTTTAGAGGCGGTGCAATGAAATCTCAGAACTTGGCAGAGAAATAGAACGGCGATACCGGTATATGGGTAACAAGTGATGGTTATATTCGCCACCAACTCTTACCGGAAAATCACTACGCGGAAGCCAGAGGCGACTGGGAAGAAGCGTACAAGGGACGCTATTTTCGGTGCGCCGTATCCGGATACTACGCCTGGTTGGTCAAGCGACCGAGACCATCGTGGTTAATGCTTGGTCTCCCCACCCGAACCGGAGAGAACGAGCTGTGACGGAGTTGGTCGTGAGTAATGTGGGTGGGGTGATTTTCTCCAGGAACATCTCACTGTCTGGATGGGCAGCAGAGCACCCGTGCCCGGTTGTCATGCGGGCCCACTGCGGGGGATGGACCCCGGGGTTTGATCTGCGCGTAACGGCCCATGTAACCTTTTTGCCGGGGTTTAATAAGTAGTGTGCTCACCGCGCTTGGATAAGCGCTCACGTGGTGAGCGCACTGCGAGATTTCAAGGAGCCAACAAGCCCAGGGACAGGGTGACAGCAGGTTCCGCCTTTGCCGGACGACCGGCGGAGCATGCGATAAATTTCTTCGGCTCGCGCTGGTCGCATGATGCGATGCCGAGGCCGGCAGCATGCCTTCCCTTGATCCTCTCAGTTGTTGCTCCCGAAACACGGTTCCCGACTGGCCTGGCGGACGATATCGCCCAGGCCACCCTGGAGGCATCCGATCCGGCGGAGGAGGTTGCCGCCTTCTATCGCGAGCGTCTGGACGGCTTCACCGAAGGCGACAGCGTGGAAGGCGAGCAGTACATGTTCGTCGACGGTGTCGTTCCATCCGGTCGGCCGCTCAGCCCGGACTGGATGCGAGAGATGCAAGGCAAGCAGTACGTGAGCATCACCCACTTGCAGGGAACGGTTCAGATCCAGATGCACTATAGACCCTGAATCGTCGTCGTCCCGGTCCGGTTCGGGAGAGTCTCCTGGTGATCCCAGCACGCACTCGCGGGAATCAAGGGCGTTAGGCTACGACACCGATAACCATCTCAGTGGTTTCTACGCCCTTGGGCCCTCGGCGACCTATGATCCGGCGGCTCGGTGAGCTGTTCCATGAACAGCTCACCGAGCCGATGGTGGACAGCACCTGCATAAGGAGCGCCCGCGGCAGTGAAGGCCCTGAACCGTTCCGGCTGGACTCGGCAGATGCCCGAAGCCGTCTCAACGCGCAGATGCCCTGTGCGCCTGTGGGCTCAGGCCGCGACTGCGCTTGAAGGCGGCGCTGAAGGAGAAGGCGCTGGCATAGCCCACCTTTTCCGCCACGCTGCTTACGGTTTCGTCGGGTTGACATAGCAGGTCGGCGGCCATCGCCATGCGCCAGTTCTTGAGAAAGGTCATGGGCGGCTCGCCAACCAGGTCCTGAAAGCGGCGTGCCAGTGATGCGCGCGAGGCACCCGTCTGCGCGGCAAGCGCTTCCAGTGTCCACGGATGGGCGGGGTTCTGGTGCATCAGTCGTAGGGCACGGTCGACGATCCGGTCCCCCTGGTACTGCCACCACGCGGGCGTGCGATCGTCATGGCGGGCGAACCAGGCCTTCAGTACGGCCGTAACCAGCAGGTCAAGCAATCGGTCGAGCACGGCCGCCTGCCCGGGTTCGTCCTTCACGACCTCATCGCAGAGCAGTGCAACCAGAGGCGACTCCCACTCCGACTGCGCGAGCGTGAGCACGGGAGGCAGGGCACGCAACAGGCGATCACTGATGTCGCTCAGGTGCTCGTATGCGCCGACGAGAAATACGGCTGAGCCGTTCGGGTCATTGCCCCAGGTGCGCACGCCGTGCGTCATCGCTTCGAGGACGGATTCCCCATCCAGATCGCAACAGCGCTGCTCCCGTTGGATAAGGACGGTGGGCGGCCTGGTGGGCGAGTCGGCCACGTTGTAGTGGTCGGGCGCGCGCGTGATGGCGACATCGCCTGTAGCCAGCCGGACCGGTTCGCCGTCGTCGGGGACGATCCACGCTTCGCCGGCGACGACGGCGATCAGCGTGAGCGGAGACTCGGCAAGGATCCGCAGCGACCAGGGCGAGCGCATCACCGTGCGCAGAGCGAAGGCACCGCGTGCGCGGGGTGCGTCCAACAGTCCGCCTAACGTGTCCATGGCACAACTTTATACGATCGCGTATGAATTTGATCGCCCGGAGAATGTTCCGGCCGTGAGCTCCCCATTACCTTGATTGGCGAGCGGGTGTTCTCGCCAGCGCCAACCATCAAGAGGAGAGCTGAACATGGCCAAGCAGGCAAGCACCTACGAGAACCAGGAGGGCATTACCCTCGTCCTGGGCGGCACGGGGAAGACCGGGCGCCGCGTTGCAGAGCGTCTGCGAGCCCGAGGGGTGGAGACGCGCATCGGGTCCCGGTCCGCCACCCCTGCCTTCGACTGGAACGCCGCGGACACATGGAAGCCGGCCCTGGAGGGAGTGACGGCGGTCTACATCAGCTATGCCCCGGACCTGGCGATCCCCGGTGCCACGGAGACCATCCGTGCCTTCGTGGAGCAAGCGGTGGGGCAGGGCGTCAAACGACTGGTGTTGCTGTCCGGCCGCGGCGAGGACGAGGCGCAGGCTTGCGAGCGGATTGTCCAGGAGGCCGATGTCGAGTGGACGGTGGTTCGTGCCAGCTGGTTCATGCAGAACTTCTCGGAAGGCGAGTTCCGCGACATGGTCCTCCATGGCGCCATAACACTGCCGGCCGCGGATATCCCCGAGCCCTTCGTGGACGCCGACGACATCGCCGATGTCGCCGTTGCCGCGCTGTGCGAGCAGGGGCACGCCTACGAGGTCTACGAGGTCACCGGCCCGCGGATGCTGACCTTCCCCGAGCTGGCGCAGGAGATCGCCTCGGCCGCCGGTCACCCGGTGCAGTTCATCCAGATCCCGAAAGAAGCGTTCGCACAGGAGATCGCCGAATCAGGGGCGCCCGCGGACGTTGCGTGGCTTTTGAACTACCTGTTCGAGACCGTGCTCGACGGCCGCAATGCCTATGTGGCGGACGGTGTGCAGCGCGCACTGGACCGGGAGCCGAAGGACTTCACCGACTTCGCCCGGGAGGTCGCCGCGACCGGGGCATGGCGGGTTTCGGCATGAGCACCGCCATGACGGTTTCGGGCCAGGTTGATAACGGCGACGCTCCATGCCTTGCACTTGTAACATTTCGAAATGACCAGAAGTGTTAACCTCCGGCTGGGTTCGCCTTCGTTGGCCCCGGCACGCTGAGGCGCAACCACGCGGAGCTGAAGCGAGGTCAGCAGGAAAGCCTTTGGCATATCAGTTTGAGGCGGATGAAGATCCCGATGCCGGAGTGCGCCGGATCGTGCGCGAGCGCATTGACGATGCGATGAAGCAGCTCGACCGCACGGGGGACAAGCAGCACAAGGGAATCCACGAAGCCCGCAAGCGTTGCAAGGAGATTCGTGCCGTTCTGCGGCTCACACGGCGACCGCTCGGTGCGCACTATCGTGGCGAGAACGAGGCTTTCCGGGACGTCGCCCGGGGGCTGGCATCGAGTCGAGATGCTCAGGCCGTGGTCGAGGCATGGGACGCGCTTCGGGACCGGTTCGGCGAATGTCTGGCGACGGATGGTGACGGCATTCGGCAGGGGCTGGTTGCGCGCCGCGACGCGTTGCTCGCTGAGACCGGTGATATTGGGGCTTCCCTGGAGTCGGCACGGGAGGCGCTTTCCCAGGCGCGTGCACGCATCGCGGAGTGGCCGGAGATCCCGGGGTTTCCCGACTTGGCGGCGGGAGCGGCGCGCTGTTATCGGCGCGGCGAGGCGCGCCTGCGCGATGCGCAGCGGGGTCCGAGCATCGAAGTGCTGCACGAATGGCGCAAGCGTGTGAAGGACTACTGGTATCACACGTGCCTGCTCCGCGGTGTCTGGCCGGGAATCATGACTGCCTGGCAGCGGGAGCTAAAGGCGCTGTCCGATTGTCTCGGCGATGACCACGACCTCATGGTTCTCAGGTCGGCTCTGCTCGCAGAGCCGGAGCGCTATGGTGGCGATGACCGCTTGACGGTCCCGCTGATGCACATGGGGCAACGCCAGGAAGAGCTTCGCGCCGAGGCCTTTCGCCTGGGCCGGCGTCTCTACAGCGAGTCGGCGGAGGCTTACCAACGGCGTCTCGCGGGCTGGTGGGACCTCTGGCGGGATGACTGCCAGCAACAGTATTGAGGCGGAATCCGATGCGCGTGATCGCTCTTTGTCATCTCAAGGGCGGAGTTGGCAAGACAACCGGTGCCGTCAACCTCGCCTACGAGGCAGCACAGGCGGGTTACCGGGTGCTTTGCTGGGATCTTGACCCGCAGGGCGCGGCGACCTGGTATCTCGGTTGTGAGCCCGATGGCCCGCACGGCAAACGGCTTGTGAACACCCGTCAGGCGCTATCGGGATCCGTTTCGGCCACGGCCTGGCCGAATCTCGACTGCGCGGCCGCCCACCATACGTTGCGCAATCTCGACGTCCGGCTGGACCGCGCAGGCGGGCAGCGCGTGAAGATTCTCCGGCGTCTGCTGAAACCGGTCGCGGGTCGCTATGATGCGGTTTTCGTTGACTGCCCACCGGGTCTTTCCCGTCTCGCTGAGGCGGTCTTCCGCACCGCCGACACGTTGCTGATGCCGGTCATCCCGTCCCATCTCTCCTTGCGGGCTTACGATGAGGTCGTTCGCGAGCTTGACCGCCTGGGGATCTACAGGCGCTCGTTGTATCCGTATTTCTCTCTTGTCGACCGGCGACGAGCGATTCACCGCCAATGGCTGGCGCAACCGCCCGAATCCATGGTGAACGTCCTGCAATCCTGGGTTCCGGCGGCCGTGGACAACGAGCGCATGGGTGAACACCGTGCGCCTGTCAACGCTTTCGCCCCCCGCAGTCGGGCAGCCCGCGCCTGGCGTGCTCTCTGGCAGGAGCTGGAGTTCCGTCTGCACATGTCCCCTCCCGCGCACACGGCAGAGGGGACCGGGTAGCGCTGCCAACGCCTCTCCCGGCCGGTTTCATGTGGCCACCGAGCCGACGGTATAGTCCGGCGTTGATGCAGTCCCCCTCCCGAGCCTCGTATCAATCCGGCAACGGGATGTGCTCATCCCGGTCATCGGGGGGAAGATCAAAGAGGCCGGCGCCCCAGTTCTGAGCCCGCCAGTGCCGCTTGGCCTCCTCGATGCGCTCCTGCGAGGAGGCGACAAAGTTCCACCAGATATAGCGGGGCCCGCCCAGGGTCGCGCCGCCGAGGATCATCAGCCGGGCGCCGCGCTCGCCGGCCGCCACGGTGATGCGATCACCCGGGCGGAACACCATCATCTGACCCGCCTCGAAACACTGGCCGGCGATGGTCACCGAGCCTGCGACGACGTAGACGCCACGGTCCTCATGGTCATCCGGCATCGGGAACCGCGTTTGCGGCTCGAGCTGGACGTCGGCGTAGAACGCTTCCGAGTAAAGCGTCGCCGGCGCCTTCTCCCCGTAGGCATTCCCCAGGAGTAACTGCACGCGCACGCCCTCGCTCTCGATGATCGGCAGTCCAGCGTCGCCGTGGTGCTCGAACAAAGGTGCCGTCTCCTCGTGCGCCTCCGGTAGCGCCACCCAGGTCTGTATCCCGAACAGCTCGCTTGCCCCCTGTCGCGATGCCGTCGAGGTGCGCTCGGAGTGGGTGACCCCGCGTCCCGCCACCATCCAGTTCAACGCACCGGGGCGAATGATCTGGTCCGTGCCGAGGCTGTCGCGGTGGTGGAGATCACCGCCGTACAGGTAGGTGACGGTGCCGAGGCCGATGTGCGGATGGGGGCGCACGTCGATGCCCTGGCCGGTGAGAAACTCCGCGGGGCCCATCTGATCGAAGAAGATGAACGGGCCGACCATCTGCCGTTTCGGCGCCGGCAGCGCACGGCGTACCTCGAAGCCGCCGATGTCCCGCGCCCGCGGAACGATGAGGGTCTCGATGGCATCAACGCCGATCTCGTCCGGGCAACCCGGTGTCAGTGCAGGGTTCCAGCTCATGAGGGTCTCCTTCGACTTGTCGACTCTTGCGGCACGATCGACGTGCACGTCGCCCGCAACCCATGGAGCGATCGCGGGCCCGTCACCCCGGCTGCACCTGGAAGTTTAGCTCGTGCGGCCTGGCGAACGATCCGTCCCACGCCCTGATGGGCTCCTGCCGGAGGAACCGCCCCAGCCGCATCGCGTGGGCTGGGGCTTTATCGGGCTACGGCGCGGCATTGCTGATCAGTCGGCCCTGGCGGAAATCGGCCAGCGCACGGTCGATGTCCTGCTGATGGTTCATGACAAACGGGCCGTAACCGACAACCGGTTCACCGATGGGCTCACCGCTGAGGACGAGCAGCCTGGCATCGTTGTTCGCCTCCAGCGAGACGGTGTCGCCATCGCGGTGCAGGATGGCCAAATCGGCGTCGCGGACAATGCTGTCGTCGTTCACCAGAACCGTCCCTTCCAGCACAGCCACGGCGGCAGGCCATCCGTCCGGCATCTCCAACGTCATCCGGCCGTCACGGTTGAGCCGCACATCCCAAACCTGCATGGGCGTGTGAGTCCGAGCCGGGCCGGCACGTCCGTCGAGGTCACCAGCGATCACGCGCACGGTCCCCGCATCGCCCGCCAGGGGCACCTCGGGGATCTCCGTCGCGCGAAGGGCCTGATAACCCGGTTCCACCTCCTTGGCCCGGGATGGCAGGTTGACCCATAGCTGGACCATCTGCAGCGGCCCGCCGACGCGAGTGAACGGCTCGGAGTGGAACTCCTCGTGGAGAATGCCAGCGCCAGCCGTCATCCACTGCACGTCGCCGGGCCCGATGACGCCGCCGTGCCCGGTGGAATCCCGATGTTCCACTTCACCCTCGTAGACGATCGTCACCGTCTCGAAGCCCTTGTGCGGGTGCTCGCTCACGCCGCGGCGGTGCCGGGCCGGGGCGAACGTCACCGGTCCGGCATAGTCCAGGAGCAGGAAGGGGTCGAGCTCCCGTCCATGGTTGTCGTAGGAGAACAGCGACCGCACAGGAAACCCGTTCCCCACCCAGTGGTGGCGGGGCGCGGCGTGGACACTGCGAATGGCCTTCATGAGGACCTCCTGCGGTTGATCGTGAACTTGGTGCAAAGATAAAGGCAGGACAATCGAACCAGTAGTCCCTAGAATTGCACCAGAGCGTTCACCAGAAGGAACGATGGCGTGAACTATGATCTCAACGACCTCTATTTCTTCGTCCAGGTGGTCGACCATGGCGGCTTTGCCCCGGCGGGTCGCGCCCTGGGGATGCCCAAGTCGCGTCTGAGCCGCCGTATCGCCCTGCTCGAAGACCGTCTCGGCATCCGGCTGATCCATCGGACCACGCGCCGGTTCACCGTTACGCCCATCGGTGAGACCTACTACCGCCACTGCAAGGCCATGCTGGTGGAAGCCGAGGCAGCCGAGGAAGCGATCGAGACCACCCGCTCCGAGCCCCGCGGCACGGTACGGATGAGTTGCCCCGTGGCGCTTTTGCAGTCGTACGTCGGCGACATGCTGGCCGAGTTCATGCAGCAGTACCCGCTAGTCAACGTGGCGCTGGATGCCACCAATCGACGGGTGGATGTGGTGGGGGAAGGCATTGATGTGGCGATCCGCGTGCGGCCGCCGCCCCTGGAGGACAGTGATCTCGTCCTGCGCGCGCTCGCCGATCGCGGCCAGTGCCTGCTCGCCAGCCCCGGGTTGGTGGAGGAACACGGTGGCGAGCCATCGGAGCCGAAGGAGCTAGCAACCTGGCCCACACTCGGGCTCGGCAGCCCGCAGGAGGAGTTTACTTGGCATCTGTTCGGCCCCGAGGACAAGCCCGCTTCCGTTCCTCATACGCCGAGATTGGTCACCACCGACATGAGCGCGCTCAGAAAGGCGGCCGTCGCAGGCATCGGCGTGGTTCAGCTTCCCCGCATGATGGTTCGCCCGGAACTCGACGCGGGACGCCTCGTGCCGGTCCTGCCGCGGTGGACACCGCGCCGTGAGATCGTGCACGCCGTATTCCCGTCACGGCGCGACCTGCTGCCCGCAGTACGAGCGCTGATCGACCACCTCGCGGGAGCGTTCAGCGCTCTGCACGAGGATTGAGCCGCTCCAGGGTTTCCACCAAGCGATGACAGATCTGGTCCAGGCGCTTACCGGCCCCCTGATCCGCGAGATCGCCATTGTCCGTGAACGCCTGTGCAGCGCGGGGGACGGCGAGCTGGTCGGGCAGGACCGTGACGCCCAGGTTGGTCAGCAACTGCCGGGCGAGTGCCAGGCTGCGCATGCCGCCAAAGCCGCCGGGCGAGGCGGAGAGAACGCAGGCCACCCTGTTCCGGAATAGCGCCAGGCCCTCCTCGTCGCCGTCCGGGCGGGACAGCCAGTCCAGCGTGTTCTTGAGGAGCGGGGTGATGAAGCCGTTGTACTCCGGAGAGACCACGACCAGGCCGCTGTGCTCCGCAAGCATGGCCCTGAGGCGCCGGGCGTGATCCGGAATACCCTGCTCATGCTCAAGATCCCCGTCGTAGAGTGGAATCGGGAAGTCGCGCAGATCAACGAGCGTGGCGCGACCGCCGGCGTTGTCGACACGACTCGCGGCGAGCCGTGCCAGGCGCTTGTTGTACGACTCCGCCCTCGCGCTGCCTGCGAAGACCAGGATGCGATTATGTGATTGGTCCATGTGTCACCGTTGGTTTCCAGCAGTGGAACACGCGCCGGTATGGCCGCTTTCATGAGTCACGCAGCGCGCCCCGTCACCGGACCATGGGCTGAGCGGCCGCTGAATGAACGACGAGGCCGTCATGCCTTCGCAGCCGCTGATGCCGAGCGCCGCCATACGCCGCTACCCGCGAGACGGTCGCGATCGTGCCCGCGGTCGAGATCCAGCGCCGGCCCCTTGGGCACGATGAGTGTCGGATTGATGGCCGGATTGGTGTAGTAGCCCACCTTGATGTGCTCCAGGTTAACGGTCTCGCGCACACCCGGCCACTGGTAGAGCTCGCGCAGGTAGCCGGACAGGTTCGGATAGTCCTCGATGCGCCGGAGATTGCACTTGAACGCCCCGTGATAGGCCGCGTCGAAGCGCACCAGCGTGACGAACAGCCGCCAGTCCGCCTCCGTGAGATAGTCGCCGGCCAGGTACCGGTGCTCGGCCAGGTGGGCTTCCAGTCGGTCGAGGGTGTCGAACACGTCGGTGACGGCCGCGTCGTAGTGCGCCTGGTCTCTGGCGAAGCCCGCCCGGTAGACGCCGTTGTTGACCTTGTCGTAGATGAGCGCGTTCCAGGCGTCGATGGTCTCGCGCAGCGGCCCCGGGTAGAAGTCGAGGTCGTTGCCGGTGAGATGGTCGAAGGCCGTGTTCAGGATGCGCACGATATCGGCGGACTCGTTGTTCACGATCCGGCCCTGGTCACGGTCCCACAGCACCGGTACCGAGACCTTTCCGGTGTAGTCCGGATCGGTGGCGGTGTAGAGCTGATAATGGCGCTCGACGGGGCCGAGCGCGGGACCGGCGTCCTGGGGCCGGGCGTAGGTCCAGCCCTCGTCACCGAGCACGGGGTCGGCGGCGGAGACCGGGATCAGCGCCTCCAGGCCTTTGAGCTTGCGCAGGATGAGCGTGCGCGATGCCCAGGGGCACACGTAGGCGACAAACAACTGGTAGCGCCCCGGCGCGGCGGGCCAAACCGGGCGATCGCCCCGCCCGGGCTCGCCATCGGGCGTGATCCAGTCGCGGAATCGCGTCGGCTCGCGCCGGAAGGCGCCGCCCTTGATCTCGCCGTCGGCGATGTCGCCCTTGACCCACTGTCCGTTGACAAGTCCCGGCATGATTGCCTCCGTATGCATCGTTTCGGTCACTGCTGCACAGGATGGGCTGGTTTCCATGCTTGCGTAAGACAGCCGAAATGGAACGAACTGTTCACGATACGGAAACGTTGGGCGGTTCCTCGCAGCGAGCCGGGCAGGCCTCGGCCTGGCAGCGGGCTACTCGATCGCGCAAGCACCGAGCCCGGCGAGGCGCTCGCGCAGGAACTCCTTGAACAGACGAACGCGTGCCGGGGCCTCCCGCCCGGCGATGGTGATGGCGTAGAGCCGGGCGCTGCTGACCGTCCAGCGCGGCAGCACCGCCTGCAGCCGGCCGTCCTGTAGTGCCGGCGCCGCCCCAACATCCGGCAGCGGACCGATCCCCCCGCCGGCGAGCACGATGCGCGCTACACTGGCCGGCTCGTCCGTCTGCACCGCCGGGCGCACGCACACGCGCTCGGTACGGCGGCCGTTGCTGAGGGACACGGCGGTGGGGCCCATCAGATCCCGCGCGGCGATCACGTCGTGCTCCGCAAGCGCCGCGGGCGTGGACGGCTCGCCGCGCTCAGCGAGATAGGCAGGCGTGGCGTAGAGCCGGACGCTGAAGCTCACCAGGGGCGCGGCGCGGTAGTCCATGTCAGGCAACTCGCTGCTCGCTCGCAGAGCCAGGTCGATGCGGTGTGTTGCCAGGTCCAGCGTGCTGCTGGTGAGAAGCAGCTCCACCGTGATCTGCGGATAGCGCCGGCGGAACACGCTGATGGCCTCCGGCAGCACTTCCAGGCCGAAATCCACAGGGGCGGTTAGACGCAGATGACCCCGGGGCAGGGAGTGCGCTTCACTCGCCGCCTCGGTGGCATCGTCCAGTAGCGCGAGCGCCGCGCCCGCCTTGGCGTGGAAGGCGATTCCCTCCTCGGTTGCGCTGACCGCCCGCGGCTGGCGGGCCAGCAGCGCGCTCCCCAGCCGGCGCTCCAGGCGCGTCACACGGCGGCTGATGCTGCTCTTGGTCTCCCCCAGATTGCGGGCGGCCGCGGTGATGCTGCCGAAATCCACCACCGCGCAGAACGCTCGGACGTCGTCGAGGGAGCCACCGAGCTCCCGCGCGTCAGCGGCAGCCGTTGTTTTGGTTTCCAATTCGTTAACCATTGGTTGCAATTTTACCGTCTTACGCCAATCCGGCAACCACTCCATCATGCCTTTCCAGTCACGGCGCGGCGGCGCCAAACGCAACGCGCTACCCGTGCCGGGCTGGCCCGGACTTTCACGCATCACCACAGGAGAATTCGCCATGAAGCGCTTCATCATCGCCGCCGCCATCGCGGCCGCGGCCATCGGCCAGGCCAATGCGGAGTCCTACAACGGCCTGCTCACCCAGCATGATCTGCACAGCGCAGGCAATGCCTCACCGGCCGGCAGCATCGTCGCGCATTTCCGCTCGACCGGCGAGCCGACGGATCATGCCCACCGCGGAGGCAAGCTCGGCGAGCGCGAGCCGGCAACCGTATCGGAAACGCCGTCCGTCTCGAACATCGCGGCACATTTCCGCGGCGTGCCGAGTGCCGGCGGCAACGAACTGGGCCGGGCGGAAGGCCGCCTCATCGGCAAGGGCGTGCATGCCTTCGGTGCACACGCCGGCCCCGAAACGGCCGTGACGGAAGGGTAAGCGCCCGCGCCCGGCGCACGGGCCTTCGGTCGACGCCCGGGACCGCCCGGCGTCGGCCCGCTTGCGCTGTCCGATCACCGTTGCCGTTATCCCGACAGCTGCTCCTGACCGACAGATCCTGTCGCCATCGGCCGGGCGCTGGTGCTCAATCCGGAGATCCTGCTCCTGGACGGGCCCATCGAGGGCATCCAGCCCAACATCGTCAAGGAGAAAAGCGAGGTCATCCGGCGCCTCAACCGAGAGCAAAGCATCACCATTTCAACCCGGAAGTGCTAAACATGACGGGAGGACTGGATCGGCAACAGTTGCGGCGGCGTTTGAAGACGTTGTCGTCCTAAGTGAAACGCGTGGCCGGTGTCGACCCTGAGCGGTCATTGTCCCGCAATCAACCAGCGCCCGCTCTTCAAGCGGCCGGCATAAACGCGCAGCGAAACGATTGGTTGGCGTAGACTACTTCCCTCGCGCTACGCTTCTGCAAATACGGCATAAGCACGGCCGGCGCTTTGAAAGCCCGGTGTTATCGCGCCGTCACTGGGATCAAATCATCGCAAATCCGATTCATTCATTGTTGAAGGGCCAAACGAACTATGACGAGTTACCCTTTTTCACAAGTCAATGTATTTTCGGATAACTCAATTGATGGGAATCCCGTCGCGGTGGTTCATGACGCCGATACGATTCATGAAGACCAAATGTTCGCCCTGGCACGCTGGACAAACCTATCGGAAACCACGTTTCTCCTGAAACCGACGACCCCGGGAGCAGACTACAGGGTACGCATTTTCTCACCAGGTGGGGAGCTGCCTTTTGCAGGGCATCCCACACTGGGATCCAGTCATGCATGGTTATTAGCTGGTGGGTCGCCCAATAGCGCAGACCGTATCGTGCAGCAATGTGGCGTGGGTCTGATCAACATCAAGAGGGATAAGTCGCGACTCGAATTTGCTGCGCCTCCTTTGATTCGTTCCGGGCCGGTCGAGGATGAGGTTCTCAGAAAAATTGCCAAGGCGCTCCATTTGTCGCTATCTGATCTACGTCATCACCAATGGGTGGACAATGGTCCAGGCTGGTGCGGCGTGATGCTGGATTCTGCAGGAAAAGTACTTTCTATCAATCCCGACTGGGCGGAACTCTCTCCCCTCAACCTTGGGATTGTCGGCCTTCATGACTCTGGCAATGATGCCACGGTTGAAGTGCGAGCATTTATCGGAAAGGGCGGGTATGAGGATCCAGTCACAGGTAGCCTGAATGCGAGTCTGGCTCAATGGCTCATCAATGCCGGCTTGATACATTCTCCTTATGTCGCCGCTCAAGGAACGATTCTTCAGCGCTCTGGCCGCGTCTATTTGCGTCAGTCGTCCGATGAGATCTGGGTTGGTGGTCAGGTTGTAAATGTTATTGAAGGTGAAATTAAAATTTAGATAATCCTAGTCTTATTGCAATGCAATGAAGCTTATCGCTACAACCTGAAGGCGTTCGCGTCAGACGGCTGATTAGACGACCTCATACGGAAAATCTCGGCCAAAAATCGTCTCCGCCGGACAGTGTCCCAATGGTCGCTTTCAGGAAACTGATTGTGTGGACTTACCGCAGCGTCGGCGACACCCGGGAAACTCAAATAGGTATAGGCCACGACCAGCTGTGACAAAACGCCGTACCACCTGCCTGGTACGTGGCATTAACGCACTGTTTGACAGGAGCTTGCACCTGAAAGCGAAACGAATGGTGACGGGGTTGGCGCTCGGCGGGCGCGAGACGGATTACCCCCGGCCCGCGCCCCCGCGGGTCACCCGCCCAGCCCGGGCGCACCGACCATCGCGAATACCGCACCCTGTAGCACGATCAGAATGACCCACCCGATGACGCAAACCCCCACGGCCCGCCAGGTGCTCGTGTAGTCGAGGGCCTGACGGACACCGACGACCATGGCAGCGAGCATCCAGATGTTGCATGCCAGGACAATCAGTCCGCCGATGCCTGGGATCACGCCCAGAAACCGCAGGATGCCCGGTGCCGAGGCGAAGCCGATGGTGCGTAGCAACTGCCCCATGTCGGCCTCGGTTCCCGCCTCAGGCAGAAGCTTCGTTCCGATCAACCAGGTCAGGAATGCCCAGATCAACCAGCCCAGCAACGCGGCAATGCTGCCCACGATCAGGGAGGTCCCGAGATCCATATATAGCATGCTGCCAATGCCGGCGGCGACACTGGATAGCAGCACCACTCCGACGGCCTGGCCCACCGCGCCCGGGTCGTGCTCGACCTCCTCGTAAATGCTGGGATCGAGCCTGGCCGCGCCGATCACGCGTTCGGTAAAGCTGCTCATCGTTTGTTCCTCCAGTGCGGCTGGGGGTGGCGTGCCGCCCAAACAGGAGCCTTACCTTACTATGGATGGCCCGCCCGGAACCAACCGGTGGAGTCGAGGTCCCCCGGAGAACTGACCGGTCAAAAGTCGAGAATTCCGGCTTGTGAGTGGTCTCGTCGGAACGCCTCCGGGGGCGCAACCTCCCAAGTAGCTATGCGGGCAGCCACCACGCGCCAAGCGCAGATGCTCCGTAGCCGCGCAGGCGGTGATCGACGTCGATGGCAAGGGCTTCGCGACCCAAATGATCGACTCCAGTTAACGCTCAGATCCGGCGGCCGTTGAACAGCTTGTCGGAGACGAAACCCATGGCTCACTAGCAAATACAACCACCAGCCCGGAGTACCTGTCATGAAAACAGGAGTCAAAAAATCGGCAACTTGCGGTATGTTCCTTATACTGGTGCTTGCCTCCATGACAACCGCGTTCGGCGCTTCAGCCACCTACACCTATGACGCGAATGGCCGCCTAGTGCAGTCTTCATATCACACTCACGTAATCCGACAGCTCTTGTATGGCACTACGCGAAGATGACTCCGACTCTGATGCGGCAAAGGCGTCGCCCAAGTACAGAGCTGTAGCTTTTCACTGTCTCTTGTACAGAAGGTTGAACCGTCGAGCCGCAGTTGGTTAGCACGTCAGAAGGAAGTAACTGATGGACCTGCCCTTAATCAGGAAGTCTAGCTTGGAGACGGCGCAGCGGCTGGGATATCGCACAAATCCCAATTTGCCTCTGCTCGATCCAATTCAGAGCATTCGTCCGAAAGAGGAACTGCTGGATCGAATCCTTGCTCTCTATACTTGTGTGTCAAGCGCATTCGATTTCCCAAAAGAAACCGCTCTTTCGTGGCTCCGTCAAGAGGGACTTTATGAGGAATTATCACCTTTTGAGCGCGAATATCTTAAAAGTAATGATGAAAGTGAAAGGGCGACTTTTGCGTGGCAGGTAGAAGCCTTGTGGGCATTGACTTGGGTTTCTGGCCACCACGATTCCCTCGACTTCTCGGATTCGTGTGCAGATGATTTCGTTTATATCTTTCCCCGCATAAGACCTGAGGACACCACAAGAAAGTTCCGGAACGTCGCGAGCCCTAGAAGAATTGAAGACGTCGTTGAAATGCTCGATCTGTCATATTGTCTTGATTGGGCTGTTATGGATGCTCGATTAAGGGGAGCGCCCGAACCCGGCGAGGTTCCGGGGCTAGTGGTGCAAGAACGCCGCCGTGCCTTGGAATGGGTCGCCGGTGAAGACCCTTGGGACGAGATTACCTTGGACACGTGAGCTGGGTGAAACGTCCCGAAGCTAGGAGAGACCGCGAATTTGTCTCAAGCCATGGCGTGGCGTTACTGCGTGGTGATGTGATTGGCCCAAGTAGCCCAATAATTCCTGGTGTATACGTCAATTCCGTCTATGCAACAATTCCGTCAATCTTTCCGGAAGGTTTTTCTGCATACCATGGAACAGAGCTGAATACCGTTATGGTTTGGCTCATCCCGTTGTTAAGACAAGAAGCGCTTTTCGTTAAAGAGCGAGGATGGCCAGCGTTTGAAGAGGCGCTTGAACGCAAAGATCCGGACCTTGCAGACCTTGCAGATTTGGGAAGAAAGACTTCTATTATCGCCGGCGGCTCCAGTACAGGAACTATGTGATGAGGAATGAATGAAACAAGAGGAGTCTATCCGGGCGCGCCAACACGCATTCAAGGTAATCGGCGACGTTAATAGAAGTTGAGGTGGTCGAACCACGGAGTAGAGAAATGCCAGTAGAGGAGCGCTTCAGGGAGCCAATACAAAAGCTGGTAGCGGCTATATTAGCTGGCGATTGGGAATGGATAGAGCAAGAAGCGCTGGATGAGGCGTTAACCGGACAAGACATTCAGCAGGGGATAAAAGAATATCGGAAAACGCTTATTTCTCTTCCAGATCAAGCGTTTGATATCGGCGAGCAATATGAACTTGATTCGAATAACTCGAAATTTGGCATTGAGCTGCCGTTTTGGACAATGGAGGAAGGGAGGAGCGATCTTGAGATGCGCTTATGGGGCTATGCCGATAACGACAATGGTGACCCGAAGGTAGTCCTCTATGACGTCTTAACACCGTAGCAGTACCTAGGGGAACAACCATGACGAACATCTCGAAGCGCCGTATCAAGGGCCGTTTCGACGACCTGACTGCTCCTCCTCCGGATACGACCGGTATGCCGGAGGACGTGGCGGAGAGAAAGATTCGAGAACATCAAGAAAAGAAGCAACGCGTCATCCACCGAAGAAAGGAGCTCACACCACTGCTACACGATCTCGAGAACGTGGGCATTGTCGTCGATGACGTCTGGGATCTTGTTAACACAAATGAGGACTATCTGGAAGCGGTTCCTGTCCTAATACGGCACTTGGAGCTTCCCTATTCTGAAGGCAACAAGGAGGGTATTGTGCGAGCTCTGACGGTTAAGGCTGCTCGTCCGGATGCCATTCAACCGCTTCTTCGGCAGTTCCGTAACGCAACGGATAATGATGCTGTCGGACTCAAAGCGGCCATTGCGAACGCTCTGGACGTCGTCGCAGATAAATCCGTCATGGACGATCTCATCGCGCTTTCGCTCGATAGCGAGCATGGCCCTGCACGCGCGGATCTCGTCAGAAAACTGGCTCGGTGGAAGCGCGATCCCCGGGCCCAGCATGCTCTCGAGCACCTTGTTGATGATCCGTACATCGAGGTAGGTGGACGTGCAAGAAAGGCATTAGGTAAATGATTCGAGTTCCTTGCCCGCGGCAGTGAAGGCCTTGAACGGTACCGGGATTGTCGAGGAATCAACCCCCATCCCGAAGCATGCCCACGAACCGCTGCAGCTCGGCAAGCGGGAACTCGAGCGCCGCCTCGTCGGTGAAGCGGCCGTCTTCCACCTTGGCGTTGGCGTGGGGGACGGCGATTTCCTGGCCCGTGAACGGGACGGCGAGCATGCCGTTGAGGATGTACTTCAGGTGCCCCTGGGCGCGTGCGCCGCCCAGGAAACCGCCGGAGACAGAGACGATGAACGCGGGCTTGTCCTTGAACACGGACTGGTAGGCCGGGCGCGAGGCCCAGTCGATGGCGTTCTTGAGCAGGCCGGGCACGGAGTAGTTGTACTCCGGGGTCACGAACACCACGCCGTCGGCCGCGCCGATGCCGTTGATCAGCCGGGTCGCCTCCGGGGGCGCGTCGAGGTCGGCGTTGTAGTGCGGGATGCTCGCGATGTCGGCGATCTCGAGCGTGGCCTCGGGCGCGATGCGCTCGGCCAGGGTGCGCATGAGCGCGGCCGAGGAGGAGGCAGCGCGAAGGCTGCCGCACAGTCCGAGTAGCTTAGGCATCGGGTCGTTCTCCTTGGTCGTCAGAGCAGTGCGAGCCAGGTGGCAATGGCGGGGAACATCACGAGGATCCCCAGCGTGACGAACATCGCGCCCACGAAGGGCAGCGCCCCGCGGAAGATGTCGCCCACGCCGATGTCCGTGTCCTGGAGTGCGGTCTTGATGGTGAACACGGACAGGCCGAAGGGCGGGGTCAGCAGCCCGATCTCCACGGCGATGACGGTGATGACGCCGAACCAGATCAGGTCGAAGCCGGCGGACTGGGCCACCGGCAGGGCGATGGGCAGCACGATGAGCATGATCGAGATGGAGTCGATCACGAACCCCAGGACGACCACCAGCGCCACGAACAGCAGCAGGAAGCCATAGGGGCCGATGGGCCCGGCCAGCAGCAGCTCGGCCAGGTCCCGGGGCAGGCCGGACATGGCCATGGTGCGGCTGAAGAACGTGGCCGCCATGATGAGGAACAGCACCGAGACGGTGATGCGCCCGGCTTCCACCATCAGCTGCCAGAACTGCGGCGCGGTCAGCGAGCGGCGCAGCAGGGCGATCACCAGCGCCCCAAAGGCGCCGGCCGCGCCGGCCTCGGTGGGGTTGAAGAAGCCGCCGTACAGCCCGCCCAGCACCAGCAGTACCAGCGCGAGAATGGGGACGGACTTGCGGATCACCTCGAAGCCGGAGATGGGGCCCGTGTCCGGGCCGCTGTCGGCGCGCTCGAACACGAACCGCGGCCGCCACCGGGCCAGCAGGACGATGGTGGCGGTGAACACCAGCGCCAGCACGATGCCCGGGCCGACGCCGGCGAGGAACATGCGCCCCACGGAGAGCTCGGCCACCACGGCGTAGACGATCATCAGCAGCGACGGCGGGATGAGCATGCCCAGCACCGAGCTGCCCGCCACCACGCCGGTGGCGAACGTGCCGGTGTAGCCGTGGCGGCGCATCTCCGGCACGGCGACGCGGCTGAACACGGTGGCCGAGGCGATGGAGACGCCGGTGATGGCCGCGAAGACGGCGTTGGCGAAGATGGTGGCCATGCCCAGCCCCGCCTTGAAGCGGCGCATCAGCCGCTCGAACATGTCGAAGGTGTCCTTGCCTACCCCCGAGTGCGTGACCAGCAGCCCCATCAGCACGAACAGCGGCACCACCGCGAACAGATAGTTGCGCAGCGCGTCGTTGGCGACCGAGCCGATCATGTGCAGCGCCACGGCGTCGTTACGCATGGCGATCACGGAAACCAGCGACACCGCGAGCATGGCGACGCCGATCTGCATGCCGATGAGGATCAGCACGAGCAGCGCGACGATGGCGAGGATGCCGATTTCCAGTGGCGTCATGGGGTCTGTCCCTTGCCGGCGGCGACGAGCCGCAGGCGGTATGCAAGCTGAAAGACGAACTGCAGGGCGGCGACGCCGGCCCCGAGCAGGATGAGGGCGCGGAACGGCCAGGTGGGCAGGATGAGCACACCGGTGACGCCGATGTACTGGCCTACCGCGATGTCACGCTCCAGCATGCCCAGCGTCGACCACGCGATCACGGCGATGACGACGGCGCCGACCAGGTCAAACAGGCATTCGAGCACCATCCGCAGGCGCGGCGCCGGGGCGTCCAGCAGGTTCAGGAGAATGTCCGAGCGCACCAGGCGGCGGTGGCGGATGGTCGTGGCCAGCTGGAGATAGACGATCATCACCAGCGCCAGCGCCCCGAACTCGGAGACCAGCGGCAGTGAGCCCCCCAGGAGGTTGCGGGCCAGGATGTCGGCGCAGATGATCGCCATGAGGACGCCGATCATCCCGGTGCCGAGCACGGCGAGCCCGTCGACCACCCATCCCCAGGCGCGTATCGCCAGAGGCTGCGGCCGGGAAGGGCCCTCGGCTCCCCCGGCCGCGTTGTCGGCCTCGCCGCGCATCAGTCGGTCTGGTCCCAGGCGCGCAGGGGCTCCTCGCCGCGCTCACGCAGGCCGTCCATGTAGGCCTCCAGGAACTCCTGCCCCGGGGCCCCGCGCTGCTCGGCGTCCGCCGCCCACTCGCCGGCCAGGTCGGGCAGATCCTGCGCCCACTGCTCCCGCTCGTCGGCGGGCAGGGTGGAGACGGTCACGGGCGGGTCCTGATCCGCGCCGAGCTCCTGCATCTTCTCCATGGCGGACTCCTCGCGGTCGACGAGATCCTGCGCGTGGGCGCGGGAGTAGAACTCGCCGGCCTCTGCCATGGCCTGCTGGACCTCCTCGGGCAGGGTCTCCCAGCGGGTGGCGTTGATGGCCACGCCGCCCGAGAACACGGTGCCGATGCGCACCCGCGTGATGTAGGGCGCGACCTCGTAGAGCCTTGCGGGCAGGGCGCCCAGGGCGACGATCACCACGCCGTCCGAGACCCCGGTCTGGATGTCGGTGTAGAAGCTGGTCAGCGCGCCGTCGACGGCGTTCGCGCCGATGCCGCGCAGCCAGTTCGCCAGGGGGCCGGCCACGGAGAGCTTCATGCCCTCCAGGTCGTCCAGCGAGGAGATGGGCTCCTTGGTATAGACGTCGTAGTTGTCCGACGCGGTCATGCCCAGCATGACGAGGTTGTGCTGCTCCCATTCCTCGCGGAAGGCGGGGATGTCCTCGTACAGCGAGCGCATGACGTTGAGCTGCGTGACCGGGTCGGAGGTCGAGAACGGCGTGTGGGCGGTGACCTGGCTCAGCGGCATGCGCGCCGCTTCCAGGTAGGAGAACACCCAGCCGATATCGGTGATGCCGTCGCGGACCGCGGTCAGCGTCTCACTGGTTCCGTAGAGCTGGCCGCCGAAGGCCTGCTGCCAATCGATCTCGTAGTTGCCCGTCTCCGCCAGAATGCGGTCGGTCTCCGCCATGAAATGGGTCTCGATCATGCCCACCCAGGGGATGGCCTTGGGGTGGCTCGAGCCCACGGTCAGGCTGATGGTCTCCTGCGCGCCGGCCGTCGGTACGGCGAGCGCGCAGCCCAGCATGGCTGCAAGAATTCTGTTCATGGTTCTCCTCCTGCCTCACTCTTATCGGTGTCATAGCATCGTCAGCTTCTGGCTGGACATCTCCAGCCGGAACGTCATTGCTCCTTCGTTGACCAGCCACGGGCGGACCGTGAACCGGCGCGCGCCGCACCGGTGCATGGGGTCGCGCTCGGCGATGGCGATCGCCTCGTCCCGCGAGCCGGCGCGCACGACCACCATGCCCTCGCCGTGCCATTCGGTCTCGTCGTCGTTCCACAGCGGGCCGGCGGCGAACATGGTGCCCTCGCGCTCGAGCTCGACCTGGAACGCCAGGTGCTCCTCCAGGTTCGCCAGCACGGGCCCGAGGTCCGCCGTCGGGGTGGTGAAGATGATATACAGCTGCTTCTGCAGCATCGCCGCGCTCGCCTGGAGGACATCGTCCTTGGGCAGCGCCCGGGGTCCGGCCTGATCGTCGGTCATGGCTGCTCCATCCTGCGGTTAACGTGAGCGCCCCCGCTCCAGCTCGGCGCGGATCGCCGCGCCGTGCTCGTCCAGCACGGGGGGCGGCAGAACGTCGGTATCCGGCTCGCCGTCGAAGGCATAGGGCGGCCGCACGGTGGTGAAGTTGCCCATCTGCGGGTGCTCGGCGCTGACGGCGATCTGCAGGTGCCTGGCCTGCGGATCCTCCAGGGCCTCGCTGGAGTCGTAGGCGGGCGAGTACGGCACCCCCGCGGCGGCGAGCCGCTCGCACCAGGTATCCCGCGATGCGGTCCGGAAGACGGGGGTGAGAATCTCGATGAGCTCGTCCTGGTGCTCGATGCGCTCGAGCCGCTCCGAGAAGCGCGGGTCGTCGGCCAGGTGCTGCTGCTCCGTGGCCTCCAGCAGGCCTTCCCAGAACTTCTCCGGCGACGACAGGTGGAAGGCGATCCACTTGCCGTCGCTGCACTCGAAGGTGTACGACTGCGACACCACCGGGCGCGACAGCGGCCCCATCACCTCGCCCACGCTGTAGTAGTGCGTGAAGCTGTCCAGGTTGAAGTGCGACATCGCCTCCAGCATGGAGATGTCCAGCCGCCGCCCCTTGCCCGTGGTGCTGCGCTCGATGATCGCCGCCAGGATGCCCAGGGCCGCGTACTGCCCGGTCACGGCGTCGGCGATGGCCGGCCCGATGACGCGGGGGTTGGTCGGCGGTGTCAGCAGCCGCAGATACCCCGCCGCGGCCTGGGCCACGGTGTCGTAGGCCGGGCGGTCGCGCGCCGGGCCCGAGGGCCCGAACCCGGAGATGGCGCAGTAGATGAGCCCGGGGTTGAGCCCGCGCAGCGTCTCCTCGCCCGCGCCCAGCCGTTCCGCCACGCCGGGGCGGAAGTTCTGGATGAACACGTCGGCGCCGGCGATGAGCTCGTGGAACAGCGCCAGATCCGTCTCGTCCTTGGTATCCAGGGCGATGGAGCGCTTGTTGCGGTTGTAGGTCTGGAAATGGGGCGAGTAGAGGCCGCCCTTGAAGGCGCGGAACGGGTCTCCCGTATCGGGACGCTCGACCTTGATGACCTCGGCGCCCAGATCGGCGAGGTGCATGGAGGCGGCGGGGCCCGTGATGTAGGTGCCCATCTCGACGACGCGGATGTTGCGCAGAATCTTCACCATCGTTCGGGTCTCACTTCTCGCCGTATTGTCCGGTTGCGGGGGCACCGTCATAGCTGATCGCCTGATCGGCGTGGTGGGACATGATGAAGCCGATGGAGCGCTGCGACTCCTCGAGCAGGTGCGCCGCGAGCCCCGCCGCGCGCGCCACCAGCGGCACCGCCTTGAGCGCGTCCGGTGACCAGCCGGCATCCATAAGCACCGCCGGGATCGCCCCGGAGACGTTCACCGGCAGCGGCCGGCCGATGATCCCGGGCGCGTGCACCTCCAGCAGCCGCAGGATGCCCGTGTAGCGGCCGGAGACGGCGTGCTCGTCCGCCAGCGCCATCAGGCGGTTGGCGCGCGGGTCGCCGCTGGAGTGCTGGGGATGGCCCAGGCCGGGCACCTTCGCCTTGCTCGCCTTCAGCGCCTTGAGGCTGTCGACCACTGCGGTCTCGTCATCACCGCCGTTGGCATCGGCGGTGCGGCGCAGCTCGTCGAGGTAGCGCCCGGCGGATTCCGTGGAGCCGGCCACCACCGTGCCCATGCCCAGCAGCCCCGCGGACATGGCCCCCTGCCAGGCCTCGGGCGCGGCCGCCAGGGTCATGCGCGCCGCCTGCACGCTGGGCACCAGGCCGTGCTCGGCGATGGCCACCAGGCAGGCGTCGAGCATGGCGCGCTGGCGCGGCTCGGGCTTGCTGCCCATGACCATCAGCCAGAAGTAGTCGGAGAAATCGATCTTGCCGATGAGCTCGTCGCACAGGTCGTAGCCGCGCACCGTGATGTGCTCGGCGTCCGAGGTGGCAATGGCCGTGTAGGGCTGCTCCTGCTTGCCAATTCGCATCCAGATTCCTCCGAGAGTTTTCGCTATGCGCAATAATTTTCGCTTGTCGTAAATTATTGCATCCCATATGATCGTGTCAAATAACGATCACGACCCGGGTGACGAGCATCGAGGGAGGAGAGGTCAGAAATGCGAGACGTCAACCAGTTCACGGTCACCGAGGCGGTGAAGAGCTCGTTCGACACCGAGGACGGCAGCCGCTTCCAGTTCCTGCTCGAGACGTTCATCGAGCATCTGCACGACTACGTGCGCGAGGTGAACCTCACCCACGACGAGTGGATGCGGATGCTGAACTTCCTCTACGACTGCGGGCAGATCTCCACGCCGGAGCGGCACGAGTACATCCTGCTCTCGGACGTCCTGGGCCTGTCGGCGCTGGTGGACATGATCAACACCCGCGGCGGCGCCACGGAGGGCTCGAACCTGGGACCGTTCTACCTGGACGACGCCCCCGTGAAGGAGCTCGGCGCGGACCTGGCCGAGGGCCGCGAAGGCGTATCCGTCCTGGTGGAAGGGGTCATCCGCGACACTCTGGGCAACCCGCTGCCCGGCGCCACCATCGACACCTGGCAGGCCGACAGCTCGGGCACCTACCCCATCCAGGAACAGGAGCAGGGGCAGGACAAGTACGACCTGCGCGCCAAGATTACCGCCGACGAGCAGGGGCGCTACTACTACACCACCGTGCTGCCCAAGCCCTATACCGTCCCCTACGACGGCCCCGTGGGCGAGCTGCTGCGGGCGGGCAACCGTCACGCGTGGCGGGCCGCGCACCTGCACTACATCGTCCGCCACCCGGGCATGCGCTCCATCACCACGGAAGTGTTCTTCGAGAACGCCGAGTACCTCGACAACGACGCGGTTTTCGGTGTCCGAAAGTCGTTGATCGCCAAGCTCGAGCCTGTTAAGAAGGCCTCGGCAATCGATCTTCCTCTGGAACGCCGGCCGGACGCGAAGGTGCACTTCGACTTCACGCTGGCGCCGGAGGGCTGAACCGGATGGAGGAGCTGGCCCGTCCCGTGACAGACCCGAGCAACCGGCCACCGGAGTTCGTCGAGGCGCTGGCCAAGGGGCTGGCCCTGCTGGAGGCATTCGACGCCGCCCACCCCGAGATGACGCTGAGCGAGCTCGCCCGGCGCATCGATGCATCGCCGGCGGCGGTGCGGCGCAGCCTGATCACCCTGCAGGCGCTGGGCTACGTCGGCCAGACCGGCAAGCGCTTCCATCTGCAGCCCAAGGTCATGGGGCTCGGGTCGTCGTTCTATTTCTCGGCCCGCCTGGACGAGCTGATGCTGCCCGAGCTGCGCCACCTGGTGGAGACGTTCGGCGATGCCTCGTCGGTGGCCACGCTGGACGAGCACGACGTCATCTACATCGCCCACCACTCGCGCCAGCGCGCCCGGCGTGCCAGCGCGGTGGTGGGGGCCCGGTACCCGGCCCACGCCACCTCCATGGGGCGCGTGCTGCTCGCCGGGCTCGACGACGACAAGCTGGACGCCTACTTCGCCACGGTGGAGCCGCAGGCCCTGACCAAGCTGACGGTGACCTCCGTCGACGAGCTGCGCGGGATCATCGAGCAGGCGCGCCGCGACGGCTACGCCACCGCGGTGGATCAGCTCGACTACGGCATCACCGCCCTGGCGGTACCGGTGCGCGATGCCGCCGGCAACACCCTGGCGGCGCTCAACTCGTCGGGGTACACGGGGCTGGTGACACCGCAGCAGATGGTCGCCGAACGGCTACAGGATCTGCGCGCCGCCGCCGACCGGATCGCCGAGGCCATCGCCCGCTACCCGGTTCTGACGTCCATTCTCGGCAGCACCTGAGCGTCGGGGCGTGCCCGCTGACGCGGGCGCGCGTCTTCTGCATGAAGCGCAACAATTTGCGCAATACGAAAAGACCCATGACAAACGCCTGGAGGATCCCATGCTTCTCCCTACATCTCTTGTCGGCAGCTACTGCCAGCCGGACTGGCTGATCGATCGTGACAAGCTCGCCGGGCGGTTCCCGCCCCGCGCCCGCGCCCAGGAGCTTTGGCGCATCCCCGAGCCCTGGCTGGCCCAGGCCCAGGACGACGCCACGCTGCTGGCCATCCGGGCGCAGGAGGAGGCCGGGCTCGACATCATCACCGACGGCGAGATCCGGCGCGAGAGCTACTCCAACCGCTTCGCCACCGCCCTCGACGGGCTGGACCTGGACAATCCCGGCACCGCGCTCGACCGCTCGGGCCACCCCAACCCGGTGCCCCGCATCGTCGGGCCCATTCAGCGCCGGCACGCCGTCGAGGTCGAGGACGTGAAGTTCCTCCGCGCGCACACCGACCGCATGATCAAGATCACCGTGCCGGGCCCGTTCACCATGAGCCAGCAGGCCCAGAACGACTACTACCCGGGCCTGGCCGAGGCGGCCATGGACTACGCCCGCGCCGTGCGCGAGGAGATCAACGACCTGTTCGCCGCCGGCGCCGACATTGTCCAGATCGACGAGCCGTACATGCAGGCGCGCCCGGAAGCGGCCGAGGAGTACGGGCTCGAGGCCCTGAACACCGCGCTCGACGGCGTCCAGGGAACCACGGCGGTGCACATCTGCTTCGGCTACGCCGCGCTCATCCACGAGCGCCCCGAGGGTTACTCGTTCCTGCCCCAGCTCAAGGACTGCAGCTGCAACCAGATCAGCATCGAGACGGCGCAGTCCAACCTCGACACCTCGGTGCTGGAGAGCCTGCGGGGCAAGTCGATCATCCTCGGGGTGCTCGACCTGTCCACCGCCGAGGTGGAAAGCCCCAAGACCGTCGCCGCCCGCATCCGGCGGGCCCTGCCGCACGTGGATGCCGACAAGGTGATCGTCGCCCCCGACTGCGGGTTGAAGTATCTGCCCCGCGATGCCGCCTTCGGCAAGATCAAGGCGATGGCCGAGGGCGCCCGCATCGTGCGCTCGGAGCTGAGCGGGACGGCCTGATCCGCAACGGCTGCCGTCGTCGGCCGCGACGGCGGCACGGTGCGTCGATGGCGCGGCGCGTACCCGGGGCCCGGGATGGCCCCGGGTGCGGGCCTACGTGCCGTCCGGATACCACACGGCCGTGATCACGTAGTGCACCTCCCCGGCGGGCAACCGCACGGCGACCTCGTCGTCGGCGCCCTTGCCGAGCACCGCCCGGGCCACGGGCGAGTCGATGCTGATGAAGTGCTGCTCCGGGTCGATCTCGTCCGGGCCCACGATCCGGTAGCGGTTGAGCGAGCCCGCGTCGTCCTCGACCTCGAACCAGGCGCCGAAGCGGATGCGCGTCGGGTCCGCCGGGCGCTCCTGCACCACGGTGAGCTCGTCGAGGCGCTTGCTCAGGTAGCGCACGCGCCGGTCGATCTCCCGCAGCTGCTTCTTGCCGTAGATGTACTCGGCGTTCTCGGAGCGATCCCCCATGGCGGCGGCTTCGGCAACCGCCTGGGTCACCTCCGGCCGGCGCACCCGCCAGAGCCACTCCAGCTCCCGCTCCAGCGTGCGCCAGCCCTCCCGCGTGATGTAGGCGGACCGCTTACCCTGCGGCGGTCGATATCGGCTCATGTGCGTCCATCGGTTATCATTGCCGGATGCCCGCAGCGCGGCGGGGAACCATGTCACGAAGGAGACTAGCGGGTGACGGCTGACGGGGGCAACAGCGGGCCCAAGGGACAGGATCGTTTCCAGCTCACGGATCGCTCGGACATCATCGCCGTGCTGCGGCAGCTGAGCCGCCGGCCCGAGCTGGTCACGGCCTACTTCAACCGGGGGCGCGAGAGCCTGGTCACCGCCGTGCTCGGGGTCGATATCGAGCGCGGCGAGGTCGAGCTGGACCAGGGGCCGGATGACGCGGTGAACCGCCGCGCCCTGGCGGCCGACAGCCTGATCTGCATGACCCGCGAGCAGAATGTCAGCGTGCGCTTCCGCGTGAGCGGGCTGCGCGCGGGCACGCGCAGCGACGGTCCGGTCTTCCGTGCGCCGCTGCCGGACAGCGTCCAGCGGATGCAGCGCCGGGAGTTCTTCCGGGTCCCCATGCCGGTGTCCACGCCGGTGATCTGCCGCATTCCCACCGAGGACGGCACCGTCTACACGCTGCGGGCCATGGATCTGAGCCTGGGCGGCGTGGGTCTGGTGGATGCGGCCATGTCGCTGCCGCTGCGGGTGGGCGACGTGTTCACCGACTGCGAGCTGGAGATCCCCGGGCAGGACGTCCTGGCTGTGCGCCTGGAAGTGCGCAACATCTCCCGGCACATCTTCCGCGACGGCAGCGTCGGCCGGCGCCTCGGGCTCGCCTTCGGCGGTGTCTCCGGACGCGGGACCACGCTGCTGCAGCGCTACCTGCAGCGCCTGCAGATCGCGCAGCGGGATACCTCCCCGGACCACCAGTAACGCCGCCTCCATCCGTGCCGACCCCTGTCTCAGATCGGAGACATCCGGAAAACCGAGAATAAACAGGGCATTGGTTGATTGCGCGGTGAATGGTGTCGCCGATCGTCGACAGTTCGAGCGCTGGGTGTCGGCGCGGGTTGACGGTAATTTACTGACAAAAAAGGGTTTTTCTTTTCTGGCACGACGCGTGCTACGTCATGGATGCCATCGCCTGGTCGTCGTGGCCCGCCTCAGCGTATGCCCTGCTACCACGACGACAGCGCGGCCATCGGTGTCCCGCGCACCCATCACCGGTGGCCGTCAGGCGGCGCGTCTGCCCACCCTGACGCGTTAATGTTGCCCCCGGTAACCCCGGGGGTTTTTTTTGCTCAGGCGTCGCAGAACGGGCCGAACTCCCAGAAGTGCCGGCACTGGAACCGGGACTCGCACTCCTGCAGCTGGGCACGGTAGGTGCGGGCCGTGCTCTCGACGCGCGCGGCGGTGCGCTGGAGCCGGGGGTCGTTCTGCCAGTGGCCGCGCCGGTAGCCGGTGTGGCCCTCGTGGTAGGCGAGGTACAGGTGGCGGGCGTTGCGCTTGCTGATGCCTAGGCGCTGGTGGGTGTTGTTGTTGTACCAGCCGATGAAGTCCAGGGCGTATTTCATGTGGGTGCGGCGCGAGAACAGCCCGCCGCGGTCGTCCAGGTACTCGCCCCAGACGGGATTCTGGGCCTGGGCGTAGCCGTAGGCCGTGGTCGGCCGCCGCCACGGGATGAAGCCGAGCAACCACTGGCGGGGCGGCCGGGCATCGTGGCGGAAGGATGACTCCTGGCGCACGAACGCCATCTGCACGGCGATCGGCGTGCCCCAGCGCTCCTCGCTGGCCCGGGCGTAGTCGTACCAGCTCGGCTGCTGCTCGAAGACCCGGCACAGGTTATCCGTGCGCTCCGGCGGCCCGCCGGCGCACCCGGCCAGCGCCAGCATCGCCAGTATGGCAAGAAGCCGTCTCATCGGTCCTCCAGGCGCCGGATCAGGCCGTCGACGCCTTCCCGGCGGATGATGCTGGTGTACTCCCGCCGGTAGTTGGTGAGCAGGCTCAGGTTCTCGATGACCACGTCGTAGGCCCGCCAGCCGTGGCCGTCGCTGCGGATCAGGCGGAACTGCAGGGGCACGGTGGTATCACCGGCGTGCAGCGCCGCCCGCACGGTCACGCGGCCCCGTTCGTCCGGGGGCGTCGCGCCCCGGATCTGCAGGATGTCGGGGTCATCGCGTACCAGCGCCACCGCCCGGTGCACGTGATCGCTGAGCGCGCGGGCGTAGACGCGCACGGAGTGCTCGCGGAAGGCCTGCGTGAAGCGCTCGCGCTGCCCGGGCGTGGCCTCGCCCCAGTAGCGGCCGAGGATCAGCCGGGCCATGAGCCTGAAGTGGAGGTGCGGGCCGAGGATGTCCTCGATCAGGCGCGCGGCGACGGCGGGGTCGTCGGCAATGGCCTCGTGGTGCTCCATCAGGGCGTTCAGCGCTTCCTGGAAGGCCTCGTGCACCACGGTCTCCGGCGCTGGGGGGTCGCTCTCCTGCGCCTGCGCTGCGCCGGTGGCCACCACGGCCGCCGCGAGGGCCCCGGACAGTAGCGCCCGGTGCCAGGTTGCGCGTTTGCTTGAGTCCCGCCGGTTACACTGCATGGTCTATACTGAGCGTACGCGGATTGGTACGTGATTATGCTCGATATCTACGTGTATTACCCCCGTCGCCTGGAGCTGACGCCCCCGCGCCAGGTCGGCCAGGTGCTGGCGCCGTCGCGGTACGCCGATCATGGGGTCGGCGAGCAGGAGCATACCGCGGGCCGGGACGCCGAGGATGCCTGGGTGCGCGATGCCATGCAGCGCCGCGGCCGGCAGCGGCGTCCGCAGCGCGCCGGCACGGCGGAAACGCCGGCGGAGCCGGCCGAGGAGGCTGACGACCGGCGCGTCGCCGACCGCCGTTCCGCTGACCGCCGCTCCTCCCGGGACGAGCCGCCGCGTTCGGGCGGGACCATCGATACCTTCGTCTGAGCCAGGTCAGTCGTCCGCCACCACCGCCTTGCCGCCGCCGCGCGGGTCGCTCTCGGCGGCCATCCGGCTCTCGCCCCGGTGCCACATCACCACCTGCATGTCGCCGTACCGGCGCAGCATGGGTCGCACCGTGTGGCCCATCTCCACCAGGGCGCGGCGCGTGTCCACGGAGATGGCGCCGGGCTCGTGCTGAATGCGATCCGGCAGGTACTGGTGGTGATAGCGCGGTCGCGAGACCCAGAATTCCGGCTCCAGGCCGTCGACGAAGCTCATGGTCGCCAGCAGGACCTGGGTGATGATCCGGCTGCCGCCGGGGCTGCCGATGACGGCCACGCGGTCGTCCGTCTCCAGGAACGTCGGCGTCATGCTGGACAGGGGGCGCTTGCCCGGCTCGATGGCGTTGGCCTCGCCGCCGACCAGGCCGTAGGCATTGGGCTCGCCCGGCCGCGTGGCGAAGTCGTCCATCTCGTTGTTCAGAACCACGCCCGAGCCCGGCGGCATGAACCCGGAGCCGAAGGGGTAGTTGATGGACAGCGTCGCCCCTACGCGGTTGCCGTCGGCGTCGATGATGGAGAAATGCGTGGTATTCCGGCCGCCGCCTTGGGCATCCTCCAGGGCCTCGCTCGGGGTGGCCCGCTCCGGGTCCAGGCTCTGCGCCAGGTTGCGCGCGTGCTCCCGGCTCAGCAGGCGCTCCCGCGGGATGTCGACGAAATCCGGGTCGCCCAGGTACAGGCGGCGATCGCGGTAGGCGCGGCGCATTGCCTCCACCTGGAGGTGGATGCGCTGTACTTCGGTGGCATCGTGGACATCGTACCCGGCGAGGGTGTTGAGCATGGTGACCAGGCCGATGCCTCCGGCCGAGGGCGGCGCCGCGGAGGTCACCCGGACGCCGCGGTAGTCGCCGCGCACGGGCTCGCGCTCGACGACGGCGTAGTCCTGCAGGTCCTCCCGCGTCCAGATGCCGCCGGCCTCCCGGGTTCCGGCGACCAGGCGCTCGGCCACCGCGCCGTCGTAGAAGCCCGCCAGGCCGTCGTCCGCCAGGCGCTCCAGGGTCAGGGCCAGGTCGGTCTGTACCAGGGTGTCGCCGACCTCGGGGACGTCGCCGTCGTCCAGGAACACCGCGGCGGCTGCCGGGGACTCGCGCAGGGCGTCGCGGCGGAAGTAGGCCATGCGCTGGTAGTGCTCGGTTACCGGAATGCCCTCGCGGGCATGCCGGATCGCCGGTGCCAGGTTCTCGGCGAGACTCCGGTTGCCGTACTCCCGGGTGATATGCACCAGCGCCGCCGGGGTTCCGGGGATTCCGGCGGCGCGCGGGCCGTCCAGGGAGTCCCGTTCGCGCAGCTCGCCGTCATCATTCTGGTACATGGTCCGGGTGGCGGCGCCGGGCGCCTCCTCGCGGCCGTCCACCATGACCTGGTGACCGTCGGCCTGCCGGTGCAGGAGCCAGAATCCGCCGCCGCCCAGGCCCGAGCCGTAGGGCTCCACCACCGCCAGGGTGGCGGTGGCCGTCACGGCGGCATCGAAGGCGTTGCCGCCGTTGTCCAGGGTCTCCAGCGCGGCTTCGGTGGCCAGCGGGTGGGCCGTGGCCACCGCCGCGCCCGGAGGATCGGCCGCGGCGCTGCCCGGGAAGGTGACGACGAGGAGGAGGGCGGCCAGGACTCCCTTGCAGCATGCGCGCATCATCGGGATCACCCCTGCAGGCGGTTCGCCAGGGCCTCGGCGACGCGGGGATGGACGAACCGCTCGATGTCTCCGCCCAGCGCCGCCACCTCGCGGACCAGGCTGGAGGAGATGTAGGCATATTCTTCCGAGGGCGTGAGGAAGACGGTCTCCACGTCCTTGATCAGCTGGCGGTTCATGCTGGCCAGCTGGAACTCGTACTCGAAGTCGGAGACGGCCCGCAGCCCGCGGAGGATGACCTGGGCGTTCTCCTTGGCCACGAAGTGCGCCAGCAGCGTATCGAAGGCCTTTACCTCGATGTTGGGGATGTGCTCCAGGGCGATACGGGCCAGCCCCAGGCGCTCGTCGTTGGTGAACGCGGGCTTCTTGGTCGGGCTGGGGAAGGCCGCGACGCCGATGATGAGCCGGTCGAAGATCCTGGCCCCCCGCTCCACCAGGTCGATGTGGCCGTTGGTGATGGGGTCGAAGGTGCCCGGGTAGATGGCTGTGACGCTCATGTGCTGGCCCTGTGTTTTACCGTTTAGGAAACGCTGAACAATTCCCGCGTGCCTCTGCGCTTCACGGCGGCGCTCTGGCAAGGCGGCGTTCGCAGTGAATGGCCGTCGCCCTTTACAAGAACGCCAACGCAGCCCAGAGCGCCGCCGTGAAGCGCCCTTCGGGGCCGCACAGCACGCCTGCAGCCATCGTTGTGCTGCTTGACTGTACCAGCCAGTACAGCGCTGCGCAGCCCGCCTCGTCTGCAGGCGTGCTGTGCGGCCAGAGGCGCGCGCGAATCGTTCAGCGTTTCCTTAAAGGGCTTCTCATCAAACCATCCGCCGGGCCCGCAATCAATCGCCGCCGGCCACCGCGAACAGCCGCATGGTCGCGTCGCCCGCCGTCCGCGCGCGGAGCTCGTGCCAGTCGCCGGGAACGGGCGGGGCGTGCTGGCGCGCGTGCTCGACGTAGATGCGGGTGCCGGCACGCAGCCAGTCGCCGGCCGCCAGCGCCCGGCAGGCGGGCTCCAGCAGGTCGCCGGCGAAGGGCGGGTCCAGGAAGACCACGTCCACGGGATGCCCGGGGCCGCGCAGCAGGGCGACGGCGTCGCCGTTGTGCACCCGGACCCGGTCACCTGCCTGCAGGAGGCCGACGTTGTCGCGCAGCTGCGCCGCGGCCTTGCGGTTGCGCTCGACCAGAAGCACCGAGGCGGCGCCCCGGGAGGCGGCTTCCAGGCCCAGGGCGCCGCTGCCGGCGAACAGGTCCAGGCAGTGGCTGCCCGGCAGCAGCGGCTGCAGCCAGTTGAACAGGGTCTCGCGGTTACTGTCCGCGGTGGGGCGCAGGCCCGGGCCGTCGGCGAAGCGCAGCCGACGGCCCCGCCAGGTGCCGGCGATGATCCGCACCTGGTTGCGGCCCCGCGAGCTCACTGCTCGCCTTCGTCCGCCGTCTCGCCTTCCGCGTCCCTGGGGCCGACGATGACCGTGACGAACGACTCCGGCTCCAGGTGCTGCTGCATGGCGGCGACCATGGCCTCCCGGTCCACCTCCTTGATGCGCTCCGGGAACCGCTCCAGGTAGTCCAGCGGCAGGTCGTGGAAGGCGATATTGGCGACGTAGGCGAGAATGTTGCGGTTGCCTGCCAGCTGCAGGGGGAAGCTGCCGGTGATGTTCTCGACGGCCCGCTCGCGCTCGTCCGGCTCCGGCCCCTCGTTGCGCAGGGACGTCACCGTGTCGCGGAGCACCTCCAGCGCCTCCGACGTGCGGTCGCTGCGGATCTGGGTGCTGATCAGGAACGGGCCGGCCCGCTCCATGGGAGTGAACCGGCTGCCCACGCTGTACGACAGCCCCCGTTCCTCGCGCATCTGCTGGGCGAGACGGCTCACCAGGCCGCTGCCGCCGAGGATGTGGTTGGCCGTGTACAGGGCGAAGTGGTCCTCGTTGCCCCGGGCGTAGCCCACCTGGCCCATCATGACGTGGCTCTGGCTGCTGTCGAAGGGGATGTGGATGGTCTCTCCCGCCCGGACGCTGGGTCCGGGCTTCGGCAGCGGCTCCGGCGCGGCTCCCGGGCGCAGGCTCTCGCCCAGGTGATTGGCGATGGCCTCGGCCTCGGCGCGGCTGAGATCGCCGACGATGGCCAGGGTGGCATTGCCGCGCACGTAGTAGTCGCGGTAGAAGCCGCGCACGTCGGCCCGCTCCAGGGCGTTGAGGCTCTCTTCCGTGCCGCCGGGCGGATGGCCGTAGGGATGATCCCCGTACAGCGCCTCCCAGAACGCCTCCTGGGCCCGGTAGCCCGGGTCCTGGCGGTTGTTGCGCAAGGCCGTGAGCATGCGCTGGCGCTCGCGGTCGACAGCGGCCCCGGGGAAATCCGGCTCGCCGACGACCAGGCTCAGGGCCTCGACCGCCGCGCTCATGGTCTCCGGGTCGTTCAGCGTACGCAGCCGCACGCTGGCCGAATCGCGGTCGCTGCTGGCGGAAAAGCGGGCGCCCTGGTCCTCGAAGCGCCGCGCGATCGCGCCGGCATCCAGCCCCGCCGCGCCTTCGCCGAGAACGTTGCTGGTCAGGCGGGCCAGGCCCGGGTGCTCGCCGTCCCGGGCGGAGCCGGCATCGAAGGTGAGCTCCAGGTCCACCATGGGCAGGGCGGTGGTGCGCACGAAGTAGACCTCGAGGCCCTCGTCGGCGGTCCAGTGGCGGATGTCGGGGGTGGCGGCGGCGCGGCCGGAGGCGGCCAGCGCCAGGAGCACCAGGAGGCCGGCGACGAGCCCGGTGCGCGTGGAGAGAATACGACGCGGTGCCATGGTTACTCCTTATTGGTCGCTCGGGTTTCCGGTCGGCCCGGGGGGACGACGGATTGCGGGGCAGCGGGGGCGTCGTCGCTGCGCTCCAGGTGGCCCACGGTCAGGCGGTCGTCGACGAGATACTCGCGGGCGACCGCGCGCACGTCCTCACGGGTGACCGCGGCGAGTCGCTCCTCGAAGCGGTTCATGGCCTCGTAGCCGATGCCGGTGGTCTCCAGCATGCCGATCTCCGTCGCCTGCCGGGACAGGGAGTCCAGGCGGTAGACGTACTCGGCGCGCAGCTGGACCCGGGCGCGCCGCAGCTCTTCCTCGGTGATGCCGTCCTCGCGCACCCGGCGGATTTCCTTGCGCAGGGCCTCCTCCAGCTCCGCCAGCGAGGTGTCGCCGGTGGGACGTGCATGGAACTGGAAGTGGGTGTCCAGCCGGTTGATGCTGCTGTAGCCGGCACCGACGCTGGCGGCGATCTCGCGGCCGCGGACCAGCTCGCTGGGCAGGCGGGCGCTCTCGCCGCCGTCCAGGACCTGGGCGAGCACGCTCAGCGCGTAGGTCGTGCCCGGGTCCTCGGCCGTCGCCAGCGACGGTACGTGGTAGCCCATGAGCAGGAACGGGGTGGCATTGGGGTGGTGCACCGTCAGGCGGCGCTCCCCCAGGGGCTCGATCTCGCCGTGGTCCTTGAGCTCCGGGGTGGCGCGCGGCTCCAGCGGCCCGTAGTGCTTCTCGGCCAGCTCGCGGACGGCCTCGGGCTCCACGTCCCCGACCACCACCAGCACCGCGTTGTTGATGCCGTACCAGTCCCGGTACCAGCCGCGCACGTCGTCCAGGGTGAGCTGGTTGAGATCCCCTTGCCAGCCGATGATCGGCTGGCGATAGGGGCTGCGATGCCAGGCGACGGCGTTGAAGCGCTCCTGCAGCACCGAGGTCGGGTTGTCGTCCACCCGCAGCCGGCGCTCCTCCTTGATCACGTCGAGCTCGCGCTGGAACTCGTCCGGGTCGAAGACGATGTTCGCCAGGCGGTCGGCTTCCAGCTCCATGGCGATCTCCAGGCGGTCCGCGCCCATCTCCTCGTAGTAGGCGGTGTAGTCGCGGCCGGTGAAGGCGTTCAGCTCGCCCCCGTGCCGGGAGATGATCCGCGAGAAGCTGCCGCTCTCGCGGTTCTCCGTGCCCTTGAACATCATGTGCTCCAGGGCGTGGGAGACGCCGGTGGTGCCGGGCTGCTCGTAGCTGGAGCCGACGGGGAACCAGACCTGGTGGATGACCACCGGTGCCCGGTCGTCGGGCCTGACGATGATCTCCATGCCGTTGTCCAGCTCGAAGGTCTCGATGTCCGTGTCCAGGGTGGCGCCGGCGGCAGTGCCGGCGAACAGGCTGCCGGCGGCCAGCAGGGCGAGACAGGATCGCAGCATGGTGGCAGTCGCTCGCTTGTTGGTTCGTGTTCCCGGTGAGGCGCCCGGGCCGTGGGTGGTAGGATACGTCATCCACCCGCAGGGAGGGACCACGACAACCATGTTCGGGTTCGGAAAAAACAGGCCGGCCGAGGGCACCGGCGACGATGCCGCGGCGGCGGGCAAGGACCGGCCCGGGTTCTTCGGGCGCCTGCGGGAGCGGCTCGGCAAGACCCGCTCGGGGCTGACCGAGGGGCTCGCCACCGCCTTTCTCGGCCGCAAGACCATCGACGACGAGCTGCTGGAGGACCTGGAGACCCGGCTGCTCATGGCGGACGTGGGGGTCGAGGCCACCACCCGCATCATCGAGAGCATGACCGAGCGCGTCCGCCGGCGGGAGCTGGACGACATGGGCGCGCTGATGCGGGCCCTGCGCGAGGACATGATCGCCATGCTCGCTCCCTGCGAGCAGCCGCTGGTGCCGGAGAACCCGGACGGCCCCTTCGTGGTGCTCACCGTGGGGGTCAACGGCACCGGCAAGACTACCACCATCGGCAAGCTCGCCAGCCGCTACCGCGACGAGGGGCGCTCCGTGCTGCTGGCCGCCGGCGATACCTTCCGGGCGGCGGCGGTGGAGCAGCTCCAGCTGTGGGGCGAGCGCACCGGGATCCCGGTCATCGCCCAGCACACCGGCGCCGATTCCGCATCGGTGATCTACGATGCCCACCAGGCCGCGCAGGCCCGGGGGACCGATGTGCTCATCGCCGACACCGCCGGCCGTCTGCACACCCAGGGCAATCTCATGGACGAGCTGCGCAAGGTCCGCCGTGTGCTGGGGCGGCTGGACGAGGGCGCGCCCCAGGAGGTGCTGCTGGTGCTGGACGCCAGCACCGGCCAGAACGCCCTGTCCCAGGCCCAGCACTTCCAGGAGGCCGTGGGCGTGACCGGGCTGATCCTCACCAAGCTGGACGGTACCGCCAAGGGCGGCGTGATCTTCGCCATCGCCCACCGCCTCGGGCTGCCCATCCGCTACATTGGCGTCGGCGAGCGCCCGGAGGACCTGCAGCCGTTCCGGGCGGAGGAGTTCGTCGACGCCCTGCTGGGCGATGCCCTGGGGGCGGAGCAGTAGCGGTGCGATGATCGAGTTCGACGGTGTCGGCAAGCAGTACCCCGGGGGCCACGAGGCGCTGCGCGGCCTGTCGTTCCGCGTCGACCCGGGCGAGCTGGTCTTTCTCACCGGCCACTCCGGGGCGGGCAAGAGCACCCTGCTGCGCCTGATCCCGCTGCTCGAGCGTCCCAGCCGCGGGCAGATCGTTCTCAACGGCATCAATCTGGCGCGGCTGGCCCGCCGCCGGATCCCCTACCTGCGCCGGCGGGTGGGCATGATCTTCCAGGATCACCGCCTGCTGTACGACCGCACGGTCTACGCCAATGTCGCCCTGCCGCTGGTGATCGCCGGTACGCCGGCCGCCGACATCGGCCGGCGCGTGCGCGCGGCCCTGGACAAGGTGGGGCTGCTGCACCGGGAGACCGCCTACCCGGTGACGCTGTCCGGCGGTGAGCAGCAGCGGGTGGGCATCGCCCGGGCCGTGGTGACGCGCCCGCCCATCCTGCTGGCGGACGAGCCCACCGGGAACCTGGATCCGGAGCTCTCCGAGGAGATCATGGGCCTGTTCGAGGCATTCAACCGCGTGGGCGTCACCGTGCTCATCGCCAGCCACGACCTGGGCCTGATCCAGCGGCTGGGACATCGCTACCTGCGCCTGTCCGAGGGGCGCCTGGTGGGTGACACCCTCAACGACGGAGCAGGCGGCTAACCATGGCCCGAGGGCGGCAGCAGCGCAGCAGCCGGACGCGCCGCAGCGCCCCGGGCGGAGGCCGGCTGCGGGCCTGGGGGGCGGATCACGCCCGTGCGGCCATCGGCGCCCTGGGGCGGCTGTCCCGCAGCCGTGTCGCCAGCGGCATGACCGCCGGCGTGCTGGGCGTGGCGCTGGCCCTGCCGGCCGCCTTCCTGCTGGCGCTGGACAACCTGGAGCGCCACGCCAGCGGCTGGGACGACGGCGCCCAGATCTCGCTGTTCCTGCAGGAAGAGACCTCCCCGGACGAGCAGCAGGGGTTGGCGGAGGAGATCCTGCAGCGCCCGGAGGTGCAGCGCACGCGGACCGTGACCCCGGAGCAGGCCCTGGCGGAGTTCCGCGAGCTCTCGGAGATGGACGACGCCGTGGCGATGCTGGACGACAACCCGCTGCCGCCGCTGGTGGTGGTCTACCCCGAGCCGGGCACGCCGGCGGGGGCCGTCGAGGCGCTGACCCGTGAGCTGGGCCGCAAGCCCGCCGTCGCCCGGGCAAGGCTGGATCTGGAGTGGGTGCAGCGGCTGCAGGCCATCATGGAGCTCTCCCGCCGCATCGCCTGGCTGGTGGCGGTTCTGCTCGCCCTGGCCGTGGTCATGGTCGTGGGCAACACCATCCGCCTGGCCATCGAGAACCGCCGGGAGGAGATCGTGGTCACCAAGCTGATCGGCGGAACCGATGCCTTCATCCGGCGTCCATTCCTGTACGAGGGGGCCTGGTACGGGCTCCTCGGCGGCGTGCTGGCGGTCATCCTGGTGGAAGGCGGCCGGCTCGTGCTCAGCGGCCCGCTGGAGCGGCTCGCCGAGCTCTACCGCACCGGTCCCCTGCTGACGGGTCTGGGGCTGGACGGGATCCTGCTGGTCTGGCTGGCCGGCGTCGGCCTGGGGCTGTGCGGCTCCTGGGTCGCGGTCGGGCGGCATCTGGCGGCTATCGAGCCGCGCTGAGGCCGGTAATGGGACGGCCCTTGAAAACGCGTGTGCCGGGCCGCATGTGCAACAGTGGTGGCGAGCGCTCCGGCGCAGGCCATCCGATGCAGCTCCGATCAGGACTGCGCAGGAACTTCTGCTGCGTTTAGCACTCAAACGGGGTGACTGCTAAACTGGAGGCGGCAGTAAAGAGGGGGAGTAACGATGGGTACTGCACTGACGCAGACTGCAATGCATCAGGTACCGCTGCGTGCCGGCAGCGAAGAGGCCTACATCCAGGCCGTGAACCAGATTCCCGTTCTGAGCGCCGAGGAAGAGCACGAGCTCGCGGTGGAATACCGCGACCACGAGAACATCGACGCGGCCCGGCAGCTGGTGCTCGCGCATCTGCGGTTCGTCGTGCACATCGCCCGGGGCTACAACGGCTACGGTCTGCCCCTGGCGGATCTCATCCAGGAAGGCAATATCGGCCTGATGAAGGCGGTCAAGCGCTTCGACCCGGAGGTCAAGGTGCGCCTTGTCTCCTTCGCCGTGCACTGGATCCGGGCCGAGATCCACGAGTACATCCTGCGCAACTGGCGCATCGTCAAGGTCGCGACCACCAAGGCCCAGCGCAAGCTGTTCTTCAACCTGCGCAGCTCCAAGAAGCGCCTGGGCTGGATGACCCGCGAGGAAGTCGACACGGTCGCCAGCGACCTCGGCGTCAAGCCGGAGACGGTGCTGGAGATGGAGTCCCGGCTCAGCGGGCAGGACATGGCGTTCGATCCGCAGCCGGACAGCGACGGCGACGAGGACACGGTGATCCGTGCCCCGGCGGCGTACCTCACCGACCACCGCATGGACCCGGCGGCGCAGATCGAGGCCGACGACTGGGACGATCACCAGGTGGATTCGCTCAACGCCGCCGTGGAGCGACTGGACGACCGCAGCCGGGATATCGTCCAGCGGCGCTGGCTGGCCGAGCAGAAGACCACGCTGCAGGAGCTGGCCGACAAGTACGGCGTCTCCGCCGAGCGCGTGCGCCAGCTCGAGAAGAACGCCATGAACAAGCTCAAGGCCGCCATGGCGGCCTGAGCCCCGGCCCGGCGCTGTTCTCTTCTCCCTTACTGCGTCGCGCGTGCCACCCCTTCGGCCGGCTGTCCCCGGGGCAGCCGGCCTACATGGTTGCGGTGTCGGTCCAGTCCACCGACACCCCCAGCCGCTCCCGCAGCGATTGCTCGTCGATGTCGCCCAGCTCCCGCTCGCCGTCCAGCCAGGTGTCGGCGGTCATGAGCGCCTTGCGTACGCCGCCGCCGTCCAGCGGCATGAACAGGAACACCTGCATGCCGTAGGATTCGCGTCCCACGGTGACGTCCCACTGCCGGCCCTGCTCGTCGCTGAAACGGCGCATGATGCCCCTCGCGCTGGTCCGATCGAGCCGCCATCATACTAGCCCGCGTTCCGCCAGGGACACCGGCGCACCGTCGCCGATGACGAAATGGTCCAGCAGGCGCACGTCCACCAGCGCCAGCGCATCCCGGAGCCGTCGCGTGATCTGCTCGTCCGCCCGGCTCGGCTCCGTCACGCCCGAGGGATGGTTGTGCGCGGCGATCACCGCCGCGGCATTGAGCGCCAGCGCCCGGCGCACGATCTCCCGCGGGTAGACCGCGGCGGCGTCGATGGTGCCGTGGAACATCTCCTCGAAGCGCAGCACGCGGTGGCGGTTGTCCAGGAACAGGCAGCCGAAGACTTCCCTTTGCTGGTGGCGCAGCTGCGCCCGCAGGTACTCTGCCGTGGCCCGGGGGCTGGTGAGCGCCTCGCCGCGGTCCAGCTCAGTGGCCAGGTAGCGCCGCGCCATGGCGAGCACCGCCTGAAGCTGCGTGTACTTGGCGTCGCCGAGCCCGGGGTAGGCACAGAACTGCTCGCGGTCGGCCTCCAGCAGGCCGCGCAGGCCGTCGAAGCGGGTGAGCAGCTCCCGGGCCAGCGCCACGGCGCTGACGCCGCGGTGGCCGGTGCGTAGGAAGATGGCCAGCAGCTCGGCATCCGACAGGGTGTCCGCGCCGTGCTCCAGCAGACGCTCCCGCGGCCGTTCCGTGGCGGGCCAGTCCGTGATCGCCATGGTGGTCTCTCCCGATCTCGTCCGTGAGTCGAACCCCTTGTAGCCGTTCCGCCCGCCGCAATGCAACCCGGCCCCGTTACGCAACGCCGGTATATCCCGTACACTCTGGTGTCCCGAGTTGGACCTGTGCGCCATGACTGAGCTCGACGGCAAGAACATCCTCCTGGGCGTGACCGGCGGCATCGCGGCCTACAAGAGCGCCGACCTGGTGCGCCGGCTCCGCGATGCCGGGGCCGACGTGCGCGTGGTCATGACCCGCGGCGCCGAGGAATTCGTGCGGCCGCTCACCTACCAGGCGGTGTCCGGCAATCCGGTGCACACCAGCCTCCTGGATCCGGATGCCGAGGCGGCCATGGGGCATATCGAGCTGGCCCGGTGGGCCGACGCAGTGCTCATCGCGCCCGCCAGCGCCGACGTCATCGCGCGCCTGGCCCAGGGGCTGGCCGACGACCTGCTGACCACCCTGTGCCTGGCCACGGAAGCGCCGCTGGTGCTGGCGCCGGCCATGAACCGGATCATGTGGGCGCATCCCGCCACCCAGGCCAACGTCGCCCGCCTGCGCGAGCGCAGCGCCACCATCCTGGGGCCCGGCGCCGGGGACCAGGCGTGCGGGGAGGTCGGCGACGGCCGCATGCTGGAGCCCCTGGAGCTGGTGGCCGGGCTGGCGGCGCTGTTCCCCGGCACGGAGCTGACCGGCACCCGCGTGCTGATTACCGCCGGGCCCACGCGCGAGGCCATCGACCCGGTACGCTATATCAGCAACCGCAGCTCGGGGCGCATGGGCTTCGCCCTGGCCGCCGCCGCCGCCCGCGCCGGCGCGCGGGTGACCCTGGTGGCCGGGCCGGTGACGCTGGCGACCCCGGCGGGCGTGGAGCGCGTGGACGTGGAATCCGCGCAGCAGATGCACGAGGCGGTCATGGAGCGCGTCGACGCCTGCGACGTGTTCATCGCCTGCGCGGCGGTGGCGGACTACCGCGTCGCCACGCCGGCCGAGGCCAAGATCAAGAAGCAGGACGCGGACATGGAGCTGGCACTGGTGCGCAATCCGGACATTCTCGCCGACGTGGCCGCCCGGCAACGGCCCCCGTTCACCGTGGGCTTCGCCGCGGAGACCCACGCCATGCAGGCCCATGCTGAGGACAAGCGGCGGCGCAAGGGGCTGGACATGATCGCCGCCAACTGGGTCGGGCGGCCCGAGGGCGGCTTCGATACCGAGGACAATGCCCTGGAGGTCACCTGGGAAGGCGGCGGTATCTCCCTGGGGCCCAAGGCCAAGACGCGCCTGGCCGCGGAGCTGGTCGACGTGGTGGCGGACCGCTACCGCCAGAAGACGGCGCACGCCGGGGGGCCGGCATGACGGACACCGTGGACGTACGCATCCTGGATGCCCGCCTGGAGCGGGAGTGGGGTCTGCCCGACTACGCCACCGACGGTGCCGCCGGGGTCGACCTGCGCGCCTGCCTGGAGGAAGACACCGAGCTGGCGCCCGGCCAGACGCTGCTGATTCCCACCGGGCTGGCCATCCATATCGGCGATCCGGGCGTGGCGGCGACGATCCTGCCCCGCTCCGGGCTGGGGCACAAGCACGGCATCGTCCTGGGGAACCTGGTGGGGCTCATCGACTCGGACTACCAGGGCCAGGTGTTCGTGTCCTGCTGGAACCGCAGTGACCGGGGCTACACCATCGAGCCCGGCGACCGCATCGCGCAGCTGGTGTTCGTGCCGGTGGTACGCCCCGCGCTGCGCGTGGTGGACGACTTCGAGACCAGTGAGCGGGGGGCCGGCGGCTTCGGCCACTCCGGCCGGCGCTGAACAGGGACAACCTGCAGGAAACGGTATGAAGCGCGGGAACAGGGAGGCAAGGCAGCCGCGTCGCCAGGGACGCTCCGGACCGGCGGGGATCATGGCCCTGACCGCGGCGCTGATTCTGGTCGTCGCGCTGGGGGCACTGTGGCTGGTCGCGGACGGTACCGGCCAGGCGCGGCAGGCGGAGCGCGCGCGCCTGGGCGCCGCGACCTCCGGGCTGCTGGCGGATCGCCTGGGCACGGCGGTGGCGGATGTGCGCCGGCGCCTGGAGCTGGCCGCGGAGCAGCCCGCCATCGCCGCCGCCGTGGCCGACGGCAGCCAGGAGCGCATGAACGACGCCGTGGCGACCCTGGAGCCGGCATTTCCGCGGGCGCTGCGCATCGCCCTGGTGCCGGCCGGGTTCGACCGGGCCGACCGCGACGCCGATCCGCCCGTGGGCTACGCCCTTCTCGACATGCTGCGCGCCGCCGAGCGGGACGCGGCCCCGGTGGGGCCCGAGGGGCATCTGCTCGGGGGCGCGGACGCCCACATCAACCTGGTACATCCGGTGCGCACCGAGGGGGCCGTGGTCGGCCACGTCATCGTCGCCCTGGCGCCGGACTGGCTGGCGCGGCATCTGCAGCCGGGCGACGGGCCGGACGGCGGCCGGGTGGAGCTGGTCCAGGACGGCGCCCGCGTGCTGGCCCGCGGCAGCACGGGGCCGGCCGCGACCGCGTATACCGCGGCCGTGCCGGAGACGTCCTGGCAGGTGCGCTATACGCCCGCAGCATCCCGGGGCGGCGCGCCGCCGCTGGCCGATCGGTGGTTCCTGACGATCGCCGGGGTGGCGGCCGTGCTGATCCTGCTGATCGCGGCCGTGGCCAACCGCGCCCTGGGGCGTGTCATGCCCGCCGATACGGAGGCGGATACCGCGGCCGAGCCGGCGGCGCCCGTCCCCGAGCCGGCGCCCGAGGAGCCGCCGCGCTCGCACCCAGGGAACGACGGCGGCATCCGCGTGGAAGAGCTTGACGCCGAGCCGTCCGCGGACGATACCGATCCCGAGGCTGCCCAGGTGGCGGCGGCCGAGCAAGACAAGGAGCCTGCCGTGAACGTGGATCCCAGCCTGTTCCGTGCCTATGACATCCGCGGCGTCGTCGGCAGGACGCTGTCCGCCGACGTCGTGCGGGAGATCGGCCGCAGCATCGGCAGCGAGGCCGCCGCCCGCGGCTGTACCGAGGTGGTGGTGGGCCGCGACGGGCGCCTGTCCAGCCCCGAGCTGGCCGAGGCGCTGGTGGAGGGGTTGCGCACGACCGGTCGCCACGTCATCGACATCGGCCAGGTGCCCACCCCGGTGATGTACTTCGCCACCCACCACCTGGGGACCGGAACCGGCGTGGAGATCACGGGCAGCCACAATCCCCCGGACTACAACGGCATGAAGATCATGATCGCCGGCGAGACGCTCTCCGGCGAGGCGATCACCGGCCTGTACCGGCGTATCCGGGCCGGGGACCTGGTGGAGGGCGAGGGGCAGGTGCGCCGCCAGGACGTCGCCGAGGACTACATCGACGCCATTGCCAGCGACATCACCCTGCACCGCCCGCTGCGCGTCGTCGTCGACGCCGGCAACGGCGTCGCCGGGGCGATCGCGCCGCGCGTCCTGGAGGCCATCGGCTGCGAGGTGGAGCCGCTGTACTGCGAGGTCGACGGCAACTTCCCCAACCACCATCCCGACCCCAGCGACCCGCACAACCTCGAGGCCCTGATCCGCCTGGTGCGGCTGCAGCAGGCGGATGTCGGCCTGGCGTTCGACGGCGACGGCGACCGGCTGGGCGTGGTGGATGCCACCGGCAAGATCATCTGGGCGGACCGCCAGATGATGCTCTATGCGCGGGATGTGCTGATCCGCAACCCGGGCGCCGACATCGTCTTCGACGTCAAGTGCTCGTCCCAGCTCGCCCAGGTGATCACCGACAATGCCGGGGTGCCGGTGATGTGGCGCACGGGGCACTCGCTGATCAAGGGCAAGCTGAAGGAGAGCGGCGCGCCGCTGGCCGGCGAGATGAGCGGTCACATCTTCTTCAACGACCGCTGGCCGGGCTTCGATGACGGCATCTACACCGCGGCGCGCCTGCTGGAGATCCTGTCCATGGAGGAGCTCTCCAGCACCGAGGTGTTCGCCGCCCTGCCCGAGGCGGTGAGCACGCCGGAGATCAAGGTCGACCTCCAGGAGGGCGAGCCGCCGCAGGTGATCGAGCGGCTGGTCGCCGCGGCGTCGTTCCCGGATGCCCGCGTAACGACCATCGACGGCCTGCGCGTGGACTTCGCCGACGGCTGGGGCCTGGTGCGCTCGAGCAACACCACGCCGTGCCTGGTGCTGCGCTTCGAGGGTGACGACCAGCAGGCCCTGGAGCGGATCCAGGCGCGCTTCCGGGAGCTGCTGCTGGAGGCGCGCCCCGGCCTGGAACTGCCGTTCTAGGATGGGGAGTTTTCAGTGTTCAGCTTGCAGTGTTCAGCAACCGGAATGGAGGGTGGGAGGTGATCGGAAAGGCGCATTGCCCGCGGGAGCCAGATCCAGCAAGCTCTTCAACTGAAAACTGAAAACTCCAAGCTATGCGAGAGCCGACACCGCACCCATGACCACCTCCAAGACCCCCGCCGAAGTCGCCGAAGTCCTCACGGAGGCGCTGCCGTACATCCGCCGCTTCCACGGCAAGACCATCGTGGTGAAGTTCGGCGGCAATGCCATGGTGGACGATGC
This sequence comes from Aquisalimonas lutea, assembly GCF_030409225.1. Lineage (GTDB taxonomy): Bacteria > Pseudomonadota > Gammaproteobacteria > Nitrococcales > Aquisalimonadaceae > Aquisalimonas > Aquisalimonas lutea. The sequence goes on along the minus strand of NZ_JAUFPK010000001.1, from coordinate 379,530 downwards.
CCTCAAGCAGAGCTTCGCCCGCGACATCGTGCTCATGAAGCTGGTGGGCTTCAATCCGGTGGTCGTCCACGGCGGCGGGCCCCAGATCGGCCAGCTGCTGGAGCGCATCGGCAAGAAGACCGAGTTCATCGACGGCATGCGGGTGACCGACGCCGAGACCATGGACGTGGTGGAGATGGTGCTCGGCGGCCTGGTGAACAAGGAGATCGTCCAGCTCATCAACGCCCAGGGCGGCCGGGCCGTGGGGCTGACCGGCAAGGACGGCGGGCTCATCCGCGCCCGGCAGCTGCGGCTGCAGGGGGTCGGTGCGGAGAGCCCCGGCAGCGAGCAGCCCGATATCGGTCACGTGGGCGAGGTCGCTTCCATCGATGCCTCCGTGGTGAACATGCTCGACACCGGCGAGTTCATTCCCGTCATCGCGCCCATCGGCGTGGGGGATGACGGTCGGGGGTACAACATCAACGCCGACCTGGTCGCCGGCAAGCTGGCGGAGGTCCTGGATGCCGAGAAGCTCATCCTGCTGACCAACACCCCCGGCCTGCTGGACCAGCAGGGCAGCCTGCTCACGGGGCTGGATGCCGCGCGGGTCGAGGAGCTCATCGGCGACGGCACCATCCAGGGAGGCATGCTGCCGAAGATCCGGTGCGCGCTGGAAGCGGTGCAGTCCGGCGTGCGCGCGGCCCATATCATCGACGGCCGCGTGGATCACGCCGTGCTGCTGGAGCTTTTCACGGACCGGGGCGTCGGCACGCTGATCCAGGGACCCGGGGCGGCATAGCGTCGCGCGGCGGGGCGGGATCAGCCGTCGTCGCGCGCCTGCAGCTCCCGGAAGCGCTCGATGTGGTCGCCGAAGGTCTCGCGGATGTCCTCCATGTCCGCCCGGTGCCGCTCGATGAACTCCTGCTGGCGCTGGATGCGCCCTTCGATCTGGTCGATGCGCTCGTAGACGGGGCCGGGATTGCCGTTGGCCATGCGTTCCTGGCGGGCGGCATCGCTCTCCAGGCGCTCCAGCTCCTCGCGGTAGCGGGCGATGCGGCTGCGCGAGAGCTCGATGGTGGCCTCGAGATTCTCCAGGCGCTCGTCCCGCGCCTCCTGCACCGCCTCGACACTGGTGTAGGTCCGCCGCAGCATGCGGTCGTACTTGGCCTGCTCCCTGGCCTCCTCGCGGCGCAGGGCCTCCGCCTCGCGTTCCTGGCGCCGGCGTTCCCGCTCCAGCGCGCGCTCCTCCTCCGACAGGGCCGCGTCCACCTTCTCTAGGTGCCGTCCCGCGCGATCGTAGATATCCCGCGCGTCCGGCGCCCGCTCGGCGGGCAGGGTGTCGCTGTAGTGCACGTTGCCGTCCTCGTCGGTCCAGCGGTAGAGCTCTTCGGCACCCAGCGGGCTCCACAGGACGACCGCCCCAAGAACCACCAAGCTGGCGGTACGGGCGGGCTTGCGCCCTCTGCGCGTGCACCGGACCGTCAACGGCATGGCTACCTCCCTGCGATGGTTGTCCCGGAGTCGGCAGTGTACTCGGAAACGGTCGTGGTGACGCAAATCGGAGACAGACCCGCGATCGCCGCGCGGCTACCGTGCCAGCGTGCGGGCCAGCTCGAGCCATGCCTCCGGCAGCACCTTGCGCTCGCGGCCGACCCGCTCCAGCGGCGTGGTCGCAATGGCGCCGTCGCGGATCCCGAGCATGATGTCGCTGTGGCCGCCCTGGATGTGGTCCACGGCGCTGGCGCCCAGCACCGAGGCGAGAACGCGGTCGTGGCCGCTGGGATTGCCGCCGCGCTGGACGTGGCCCAGGATGCAGGCCCGGGCGGGATGCCCCAGGGCGCCCAGCTCGGCGGCCAGCCGGGTGGTGTAGCTGGGGTCGGTGCCCTCGGCGACTACCACGAGGCTGCTGGCCTTCTCCCGGGTACGGGTGCCGGCGATGCGGGTCATCAGGGCATCGCCGGTGATCGCCTGGTCGGGCAGCAGGATGGCTTCCGCGCCCCCGGCGATGCCCACCGACAGGGCGATGAATCCCGAGCTCCGGCCCATGACCTCCACCAGGAACAGGCGGTCGTGGGAGTGGGCGGTGTCGCGGATGCGGTCGATGGCCTCCAGGGCGGTGTTCACCGCGGTGTCGAAGCCGATGCTGTCCTCCGTGCCCACGATGTCGTTGTCGATGGTCCCCGGCAGGCCGACCACGGACAGCCCCGACTCCCGGGCCAGGTGATGGGCCCCGGTCAGGGAGCCGTCGCCGCCGATGACCACCACGCCGTCCACGCCCTGGGCGCGCAGGTCGTCCGCGGTCCGGGCGCGCACCTCCGGGTCGAGAAAGGCCTCGCAGCGGTCCGTCTTGAGAATGGTGCCGCCGCGCTGGAGGATACTGCCCACCGAGCCCATGCTCAGCGGCTGCAGCTGGCCGTGGACCAGGCCGCTGAAGCCCCGTTCCGCCGCCAGCACCTCGATCCCGCGGGAGCCGGCGGTGCGCGTGATCGCGCGTACGGCCGCGTTCATGCCGGGGGCGTCGCCGCCGCTGGTGAGCACGGCCAGCCGGCGGATGGTCCGGGTGACGGGAATGTCAGGGGGCGTCCACACGATTCAGTCTCCATTGTCGTCTGCCAGGGTGAGTATCCGGTAGCCGGCGCGCCAGAGCTGCCAGCCGCTGTACAGACCCGGGGATACCTCGACATGATACAGGCCGCTGGCAGGATACAGGTGCGCCTGGTCGTCGCCGACGGCGGCCTGCAGCTGCCTGCTGTGCCCGATGGGGATGACGCGGTCCTGCGTGCCGTGGATCAGGACCAGCCGGGCTTGCAGCCGGGACAGGTCACGGCGGGCCAGGTCCAGCGCCTCGATGGTCGCGCGCACGTCCGCCGGCAGCGCCTCCAGCAGCTCCGGTACGCGCTCGGGGTCGGTGTTCGTCACCAGCGCGTATACCGCCCGCCCGTCTGCGCTCAGCCCGGCCCGCAGCGCGCTCACGTCGGCCCCCGGTGATTCCAGGCGGCGCTCGGCGATGGCGCGCAGCCGCTCCCGGTCCCCGGCCCTGTCGAGCCGGTCCAGCTGGCTCCGCAGGACGACCCACCGCGCCTGGCGGCGGGCGTCCGTCATGGCGCGCCGCTCGCCGCTGTACGGGTCCAGGCCCGTGGTGACGTACGTGATCGCCTTGTCCAGGTCGTAGTAGCCGCCGACGGCGACCACGAAGCGGAGCTCGTCGGCGACGGCCGGCCGGGTGGCGGCGATGATCGCCGGTCCCACGGCGAAGCTGAAGGCCATCAGGCCCACGGGCGGCTCGGCGAGGTCGTCGGGATCCCGGAGCGCGTATGCCACGCTGTCGCGGATGGTGCGGGCGTCGTCCATGCTCACCGACAGGGTCCGCGGTCCCTCGACGTCCGGCGCGATGACGACGAACCCGAGCCGGGCCATGCTGTTGGCGAAGGCGACCAGCCGGGGGTCGCGGCGGCCCTCCTCGGTGAAGCCGTGGATGAGCACCAGCGTGGCGCGCGGGGCCCGGTCGGCGGGCCGGTAGACGTCCGCTACATGCGTTCGCCCGTCCATGGTGTAGCCTACCGGCGTACGCTCCGGGGCTGCCGTCGTGGCCTGGAGGCGGCTCGACGCGCCTTGCGACTGGAGGTCGTCGAGCACCAGGTAGCTCTCGTAGCCCCGGTGGATGCTGCCGCAACCAGCGAGGGCGGCCATGCAGGCGGCGAGAAACACGAGCCTTGCCAGACGCCGCAGGAGAAGGGGCATGATGGCAGCGGGCGTGATCGCCCTGGCGGTGCTGGGCGCGTACCTCGCAGTCATGGGCCTACTGTACGGGATGCAGTCGCGGCTGATCCATCTGCCCGGCGTGCCGGGGCGGGCGATCGCGGCGACACCGGACGAGCACGGACTGCCCTGGGAAGAGGTGACACTGCGCACCGAGGACGGGGTGCGTCTGCACGGCTGGTTCGTGCCCGGGCCGGGAGGCGAGGCGCGGTGGACATTCGTCTTCTTCCACGGCAACGCCGGGAACATCAGCCACCGGCTGGACAGCCTGGTGCTGTTCCACGAGCTGGGTGTCGCTACGCTGATCATCGACTATCGCGGCTACGGCCGCAGCGGGGGACAGCCGAGCGAGCAGGGACTCTACCGGGATGCGCGAGCCGCCTGGCAGTACCTGGTGGAGGAGCGCGGCCTCCCGCCGGGGGAGATCATCGCCTTCGGCCGCTCCCTGGGCGCCGCCGTGGCAGCACACCTGGCGGCCGAGCGGCCCGTGGGCGGGCTGGTGCTGGAGTCGGCGTTCACGTCGGCGCCGGATCTCGGCGCCGAGCTCTATCCCGTCTTCCCGGTGCGCATGCTGGCACGGTTCCGGTATCCGACCCGGGCGCTGGTGGACGATGTGGATGCGCCGGTACTGGTGGTGCACAGCCCCGACGACGACATCGTGCCCTTCCGTCACGGCAGGGCCATCTACGACGCCGCCCCGGAGCCGAAGACCTTCCTGCGTATTCAGGGCGATCACAACACGGGGTTTCTGCGCAGCCGGGCGACGTACATGGACGGGCTCGCCGCCTGGCTGGGTCGCCTGCCGCGCGACCGGCCGGAGTGAGCGCGACCGCCCAGCGGCAGCGGATAACGGGGACGGCGCCCGGGTCGGCGCTCGCCGGTGCCCGTTTTGCTACTTGCGGCGGCGGCTGTTGACCACGGAGATCATGGTCGCCGCCGTCGGGAATCCCTGGAGGTCCTCAGCCCCGCCGTTGTCCTCGGCCTGTTCCTGCTCGTCCCGGGCGGCGAGGTCCTGCTCGAGGCGCTGCACCAGTGGTCGCAGGTGCTTCAGCTTCACGGGCAGCGCCAGGCTGTGCTGCGGCTCCTCCGGCGGCGTGGTGCTGCACCACACGGGAACCGCGTCCGTGATGGCATCCCAGGCGGCCCGGCCCTGCTCGTCATCCATGCCCACGAAGACGACCTGGGCCCCGGACGGCTCGGCCTCCTCCCACTGGCCGTCGTCCGCGTGCAGCAGGCTTAGGATGGAACGCAGGATGGAGTGGTCGTGATCACTGAGATGCAGTACGGCATACGTGCGCGTCGCCACGGTCGATCTCCTTGTTCGTTCGCCCGTTTCGGTGCCCCGGGGCTGCGGCGACGAGGCGGGAAACGAGGCCCGGTCCCGGCGGAGCGGCCGGGGCGACCGCGGGACGTGTTAACAGGCCCTGGTACCCCCGTCACCGTTTCATGGTGTGAGCGGGTGGGGCGAAAATCCGTGAAACAGGCCTCAGAATGGCGGAGTGCTGATGGGCCCGGGCGGCGTTGCCGCCGACGCCGCTCAGCGGCCGCCGGCACCGCTCGCCGCGCCGTAGCGCTGCCGGTAGGCGCGGATGTCGGCCAGAGAGGCGTCGTGGTCGCCGCGCTCGGTCAGCCACTGGACCAGGTCGTCCAGGTCCACGATGGGGGCCACGGGGACGCCGTGGTTCTGCCGCACCTGGTCCACGGCCGAGGCCTCGCCGCTGCCGCGCTCCTTGCGGTCCAGGGCGATGGCGACCCCGGCGAACTCCGCGCCCGCGGCACGGATCAGCGCGGCGGACTCGCTCACCGAGGTTCCCGCGGAGATGACGTCGTCGATGACCAGAACCCGCCCGGCCAGGGGGGCACCCACGATGCTGCCGCCCTCGCCGTGGTCCTTGGCCTCCTTGCGGTTGAACGCCCAGGGCACGTCGCGGCCGTGCTCGTCCGCCAGCGCGACGGCCGTGGCGCTGGCCAGCGGAATGCCCTTGTAGGCGGGCCCGAACAGCATGTCGAAGGCGATCCCCGAGGCCATGATGGCGCGGGCGTAGTACCGGCCCAGCGCGGCCAGGGAGCGCCCGGTGTTGAACAGCCCGGCATTGAAGAAATAGGGGCTGATGCGGCCGGACTTGAGCTCGAACTCGCCGAAACGGAGCACGTTCCGCTCCAGGGCGAAGTCGAGGAATTCCTGCTGGTACGGTTCCATGGGCGAAGCCTGTGCTCGTGGTTTGCCGCAAGCTGCGAACTGAAAACTGAAAACGTCTATCCCGTATTGCGCATACCCGCGGCGATGCCGTTGATGCATACCTGCAGGGCCTTGCGCAGGTGCTCCTCGTTGCGGTGGCGCACGCGGTGGAGCAGCTCCACCTGCAGGCGGTTGAGCGGATCCACGTAGGGGTTGCGCACGTCCACCGAGCGGCGCACCACCGGGAAGTCCGCCAGCGGCCGGTCGTGTTCGGTGACGGTGAGAACGGCCTCCAGGGTCGCCCGGTAGCGCTCGCGCAGATCCTCGCCCAACGGCTGCAGCTCCTCGGGGACCAGCCGCCGATCGTACTGGCCTGCCACGTCCGGGTCCCCCTTGGCGAGAACCATTTCCACCATGTCCAGGAAGGCGTGGAAGAACGGCCACTCGCGGAACATGGTCTGCAGCTCGCCGGTGCGGCCCTCCGCCTGAGCCTCGCCCAGGGCCTCGCCGACGCCCAGCCAGGCGGGCAGCAGCAGGCGGGTCTGGGTCCAGCTGAAGATCCAGGGGATCGCCCGCAGGCTCTCGACCCCGCCGTCCTGCTTGCGCTTCGCCGGGCGCGAGCCGATGGTGAGCCCGGCGATCTCCTGCTCCGGCGTGGCGGCGCGGAAGTAGTCCACGAACCCGGGCGTGTGGCGCACGGTGCCGCGGTAGCTCGCCACGGCCGTCGCCGACAGGGCGTCCATGCGCTCGCGCCAGGCCTTGCGGGGTTCCGGCGGGGGCTGCAGCGTCGCCTCCAGCACGGCGGTGGTGTAGAGCTCCAGGTTGCGCAGGGCGATGCCGGGCAGGCCGAACTTCGCCTGGATGACCTCGCCCTGCTCGGTCACCCGCAGGGTGCCGTTCACCGACCCCGGGGGCTGGGACAGGATGGCGGCGTGGGTGGGCCCGCCGCCGCGGCCGATGGAACCGCCGCGGCCGTGGAACAGCGTCAGCGCCACGCCGTTGCGCCGGCAGCAGGCCACCAGCCGTTCCTGGGTCTGGTACAGGGCCCAGGCCGCGGTCAGGTGGCCGGCGTCCTTGCCGGAGTCGGAATAGCCGATCATGATCTCCTGGTGGCCGTTGATGCGGCCGCGGTACCAGTCGATCTCCAGCAGCCGCTCCAGGCAGTCCTCGGCGCCATTGAGGTCGTCCAGGGTCTCGAACAGCGGCACCACGCGCAGGTAGTGCCGCACGCCGGCCTCCTTCTGTAGCAGCTCCACCGCCAGGATGTCCGACGGCCGCGCCGCCATGGAGATGACGTACGCGCCCAGGCTCTCCGGCCCCTGCTCGGCGATGACGCGGAAGGTGTCCACGACCTCCTGGACGTCCTCCGACGGCTCGAAGCCCCTTGGGATGAGCGGCCGGGGGCTGTTGAGCTCGCGCACCAGGAAGGCCTGGCGCGCCTCCTCGTCCCAGGCAGCGTAATCCCCGAGCCCCAGGGCCTGCGTGATGGCGGCCAGGGTGTCGGTGTGGCGGCTGGCCTCCTGGCGGATGTCGATGCGCATCAGGGTCAGGCCGAAGCAGCTCAGCCGTCGCAGCAGGTCCAGCAGGCGGCCGTCGGCGACCACTCCGGCGCCGCAGCGGTGCAGGGAGTAGTAGCAGTCCTGCAGAGGCCGGCGCAGCTCGTCCGCGTGCTGGTAGATCTCGCCTTCCGGCGGGGCCTTGCCGTCCAGGCGCGCTTCCAGCCAGCGCAGGGTCAGCCGCAGGCGTGCGCGCACGCGCTTGAGCAGCACCCGGTAGGGCTCCCAGGCGTCCCCCACCTGCTCGCTGAGCTCGGCATCCCGGCACTGCAGGGACAGCTCGGAGATGAGCTGGCCCACCTCGCGCTCGTACAGGCTGGCCGCCTGCCAGCGGGCCATGAGGCAGGCGTTGCGGGTGACCCGGGCGGTGACGCGCGGGTTGCCGTCGCGGTCGCCGCCCATCCACGAGCCGAAGCGGATGGGGGCGACGTCCAGCGGCAGGCCCCGGCCGGTATGGTGGCGCAGGATGCGGTCCAGGCGCCGGGCGTGGCGGGGGATGGCGTTCCACAGGGTCTGCTCCACCACGGCATAGCCCCAGCGGGACTCATCCAGGGGCGATGGCCGGCGCTGGCGGATCTCGTCGGTGTACCAGGCGGCGGTGATCTCGCGCTTGAGCGCGGTGCCCAGCTCGTCCGTCTCTTCCGGGGTGAGATCGAAGCGGTCCTGGGTCTCCAGCAGGCTGGCGATGGTGTTGTGCTTCTGCAGCAGCGTGCGCCGCGTGATCTCCGTGGGGTGGGCGGTGAGCACCAGGCCCACCTGCATGTTGCACACGGCCTCGAACAGGTCGTCCGGGTCGGTGACCGCGGCCACCCGCGCGAATCCTTCCTCCAGGGAGCCGCGCAGCGGCCCGGAGTCGGGGTCCAGGGCCCAGGCCCGGCTGCGGCGCACCCGGTGGTGCTGCTCGGCGATGTTGGCCAGGTTGAGGAAGTGGGAGAAGGCGCGGACGACGGGCATGATCATCTCGTCGTCCAGCCCCGTGAGCGTCTCCTCGAGGCGCAGGGCCGCCTGGTCGTCGCCCTCCCGGGCCTGCTTGGCCAGGCGCCGGATGGTCTCGATGGTCTCGAACAGCTGCTGGCCGCCCTGCTCGCGGATCACGGCGCCGAGCAGGTCGCCCAGCTCGCGGATGTCGTCGCGCAGGGGTTGATCGGTACTGGTTCGGTCGGTCATGACGACCTCGGTGCTGCGTGTCCCGGGACTACCGGAGGGACCCGGCGCCGGCCCCTCCCATGGGTTGCGGGAGGGGGACGGCGCCGGTCGTGCCCGCGTCCGTGCCGATCACGCCGGTGCCGGCATTACTCCGGCAGGCCGAACTGCTCGACGCTGGCGAAGATGTCCGTATCGGAGATGATGCCGATGGGCTCCTGGTCCTTGTCCTTGACCGCGCAGCGGCGGATGTTGCTGCCGCCCATCTTCTCGGCGCAGTCGTGCAGGGTCATGTCCACGGGCACGGTGACCAGCGGCTTGGACGCCACCTCGCCGACCTTGACGGTGTTCGGGCGCCGACTGGGCTGGACGATCCGCGCGAGGACGTCGCGCTGGGTCATGATGCCCCATTCGCCGTCCTCGCCGGGGCGCACGATGACGCTGCTGATGCCCTTCTCGCGCATCAGGTGCATGGCGTCCTCGACGCTGGTGTCGGCGGGCACGGACACCGGGCTGGGGTTCATGAGATCGCCCACGGTGTGCGGGATGCGGCCCGAGGCGATCATCTCCTCCAGCGGCGAGGATACGCGGCGGAGCTCCCGGGCCTTGCGGTCCTTCTCGATGGCCTGGTCGCGCTCGGAGCGGAACTGCTCCAGGTCCAGGCCGCCCTGCATCTCGGCGATGATGGCGTCGGCGAACTGACTGGTGCGCACCTCCGAGGCCCCCTCGATCTGGCGGGCGAAGTCGTAGGTAACGATCTTGCTGGTGACCACCTGCTCGTAGGCGGCGCTGATCAGGTCCGCGGCCTCGGACCAGCCGATGTGGTGGAGCATCATCACGCCGGAGAACAGCAGCGAGCCCGGGTTCACCTTGTCCTGGTTGGCGTACTTGGGCGCGGTGCCGTGGGTGGCCTCGAACACGGCGATGTTGTCGCTCATGTTGGCGCCGGGGGCGATGCCCACGCCGCCCACCTCGGCGGCGACGGCGTCGGAGAGATAGTCGCCGTTGAGGTTCATGGTGGCGATGACGTCGAACTCGTTGGGCCGCAGCAGCATCATCTGGAAGATGATGTCGGCGATGCGGTCCTTGATGACCACCTTGCCCTCGGGCCGCTTGCCGCCGTAGGTGCTGTAGAGCTCTTCCTCGGTAATGGTGACGTCGCCGAACTCCTCGCGGGCAAGCTCATACCCCCAGGAGCGGAACGCCCCCTCGGTGAACTTCATGATGTTGCCCTTGTGGACGAGGGTGACGCTCTCGCGGTTGTTGTCGACGGCGTACTGGATCGCCTTGCGCACCAGGCGCTTGCTGCCGAACTCGGAAATGGGCTTGACGCCGATGCCGGCGTCCTCGAAGAAACGCTCGCCCATCTCGTTGCGCAGGAAGTCGGCGACTTTGCGGTTCTCCGGGGTGCCGGACTGGTACTCGATGCCGGCGTAGACGTCCTCGGTGTTCTCCCGGAAGATCACCACGTCCACGTCCTCCGGGTGCTGCAGCGGGGAGGGCACGCCGTCGTAGTGGCGCACCGGGCGCACGCAGGCGTAGAGATCCAGGTCCTGGCGCAGGGCCACGTTCAGCGACCGGAAACCGCCGCCCACCGGCGTGGTGAGAGGGCCCTTGATGGAGACGAGGAGGTCCTGCAGGGCGTCCTTGGTTTCCTGCGGGAAGTAGTCGCCGTCGTACATGCCGGCGGCCTTCTCCCCCATGAACAGCTCCGCCCAGTGGATCTTGCGCTTGCCGCCGTAGGCCTTTTCCACCGCGGCGTCCCAGACGCGCATGGAGGCGCGCGTGATATCCGGCCCGATGCCGTCACCCTCCACGTAGCCGAGGATCGGGTTGTCGGGGACCTGGATCGTACCGTCTTTGACGGAGATCTTCTCGCCGCCGCTGGGGTAAGAGATGTGTCCGGTCATGCGTCCTCCTCTGGTGGTTCGCGCCGCGCCCGTCAACGGGGGGTGGCCCCGACGCCCGGGATCGCCGGGCGTCACGGTTCGCGGCCGGGCGGCCTGTACAGGGGCGTTGCCCTGTCAGCCCTGAGTATAAACCTTGCGCCGGACGCCCACGGTCCGGCGGCGGCAGGCCACCGGCTCGTGATCAGCGCGCGCACACCGGGGCGGGGCGATCAACGCAGGCGCGGGCCGTTTTGCAGCTCCTGCGACACCTGCGGATCAGCGCTAGCGCACCTGCAGCGGGGGGTTATTCTGCCCCGGGCGCCGGGAGCGTTCAAGGAACGCCCAGCCGGCGCCCGCGCGTCGACACCGGTGCGGGGGCTGTCTACAATGCCTCGACCATGATCGAGGAGGGTTTGTCATGACGCGCGAAGTCGTAGTGGTAGGCGGAACCCGAACGGCCATCGGCACCTACGGAGGCGGGCTGAAGGACGTCTCCCTGGGGGACCTGGTCGCCGACGTCCTGCGCGAGTCGGTGCGGCGCGCCGGGGTGGACCCGGAGCAGGTGGGCCACGTGGTGTTCGGCAATGTCATTCACACCGAGCCGCGCGACATGTACCTGGCGCGGGTGGCCGCGATCAACGGCGGGCTGGCGCATAACACGCCGGCGCTGACGCTCAACCGGCTGTGCGGCAGCGGGCTCCAGGCCATCGTCACTGCCGCGGGCTACATCCGCAGCGGCGACGCCGAGTGCGTGGTCGGCGGCGGTGGCGATGCCATGTCCCGGGCGCCGTACTGGCTGCCGTCCGGGCGCTGGGGCCAGCGCATGGGCGACGGGGTCATGGTCGACGCCATGGTCGGCGCCCTGACGGACCCGTTCGACAAGTGCCACATGGGCATCACCGCCGAGAACGTGGCGGAGAAGTGGGGCGTCTCCCGCGAGGACCAGGACGCCCTGGCCGCGGAGAGCCACCGGCGCGCGGCGAACGCCATCGACGAGGGGCGGTTCCGGGACCAGATCATGCCGGTGGAGATCAAGAGCCGGAAGGGCACCAAGGTCTTCGATACCGACGAGGGCCCGCGCCGCGATACCGACCTCGAGGCGCTGGCGGGCATGAAGCCGGTGTTCAAGCGCGAGGGCGGCACCGTGACCGCGGGTAATGCCTCGTCACTGAACGACGGCGCCGCGGCGGTGACCATGATGGAGGCCGGCGCGGCCGACCGGGCCGGGCTCAAGCCCATGGGCCGGCTGGTGGACGCGACGGTGGCGGCGGTGGACCCCAAGTACATGGGCATCGGCCCGGTACCGGCGGTGCGGTCGCTCATGGAGCGCACCGGCGTGCGCACCGACCAGGTGGATGTCTGGGAGATCAACGAGGCCTTCGCCGCCCAGGCCCTGGCCGTGGTGCGCGACCTGGAGCTGGACGAGCAGAAGGTCAACCCCAACGGCAGCGGCATTTCCCTGGGCCATCCCATCGGCGCCACCGGGGCCAATCTCACCGTCAAGGCGCTCTACGAGCTCCAGCGCACCGGCGGCCGCTACGCGGTGGTGACCATGTGCATCGGCGGCGGCCAGGGCATCGCGGCGCTGTTCGAGCGCATGTAATTACGGGCTCGTCGTTCAGCCCGTCGGTTGCCGCGAGTCATGGGGCTCCGGCGACCGGAATGGCGCGTAGGAGCGACGTGAGTCGCGACATTCCAGAGAACCGGATGCCCTGGAAAGTCGCGGCTGAAGCCGCTCCTACACGACTTCGGTAAAGCCTGCTGCAGGATCCTGTGGGAGCGGCTTCAGCCGCGACCGTTGCACGAATGAGGTTCTCTGGAAGGTCGCGACTGACGTCGCTCCTACGGTTCATACGAATCCAACTGCCAACGTGTATCCCATGCGCATCATGAGCCTCAACTGCAACGGCATCCGTGCCGCCGCCCGCAAGGGGTTCTTCGACTGGCTGCCCGGGCAGCAGGCGGATGTCGTCTGCCTCCAGGAGCTCAAGGCCCAGGAGGAGCAGCTGCCTGCGCGGCCGTTCTACCCCGGGGAGTACCACGTCCACTACCACCCGGCGGAGAAGAAGGGCTACAGCGGCGTGGGCCTCTACGCCCGCCGGCAGCCGGACGAGGTCATCCGCGGGCTGGGCTGGCCGGAGTTCGACACCGAGGGGCGGCTCATCGAGGCCCGTTTCGGGCGCCTGTCGGTCATCTCCCTGTACTTCCCTTCCGGCTCGTCCGGGGACACCCGCCAGGAGGTCAAGGAAGGCATCATGGAGGGGTTCCTGGAGCAGCTCCGCGCCTGGATGGCCGACGACCGCGAGTACATCATCTGCGGCGACTGGAATATCGCCCACCAGCGCATCGACCTGCGGAACTGGCGCAGCAACCAGAAGAACTCCGGCTTCCTGCCCCACGAGCGGGAATGGCTGGACCGGATCTTCTCGGAGCTGGGCTGGGTGGACGCCTACCGGGCGCTGTACCCGGAGCGCGAGCAGTACACCTGGTGGTCGAACCGCGGCCGCGCCTGGGACAACAACACGGGGTGGCGCATCGACTACCAGATCGTCACGCCGGGCCTGAGGCCGTATCTCCGCGACGCCTGGGTCTACACCGACGAGCGCTTCTCCGATCACGCCCCGCTGGTCGTGGATTACGACTGGAGACTCTAGGTGGGTTCGCGGCGGGGACGGGTCGGTCTCCCGCTGCGTGGGGCGAGGGCCCGGGGGCTTTCATTGGAACTCCGGGGCTCCGCTAGTCGTTCCAATGAAAGCCCCCGGGCCCTCGCCCCACGCAGCGGGCCATGCACCACCGCCGCTACGCGAAGCGCTTTTCCAGGTAGCTCATGATGGCGTCGGACTCGTAGAGCCACTCCATGGAGCCGTCATCGTTGTGGATCAGCAGGCACGGGACGGTGCTGTCACCGCCGCCCTGCAGCAGCTGCTCCCGGTAGGCCGGCACCTTGCGGATATTGCGCAGCTCGATCTTGAGCCGGAGCCGTTCGATGGTGCGCAGCACGCGGATGCAGAACGGGCAGGTCTCGTAGTAGTACAGCGCGAGCTTGTCCGTCTCGCGGTCGACCTGTTCCTGCTCCTCGGGGCTTCTGGTGACAACGGCTGGGTTCTGCGGGCTTGTCGCCATGGCTCTCGTCTTCGGCTCTCTAGGGTTCGCGGGAATCCTGTCGGCCCGGGCAGCATGCGACTCGCCGCCCCGGCCTTGCTTCTCCTCATTTCCGTAAGCCTGGGGCCTCACGGGCCGTTTCACAAGCCCGAAACCCATGAATGTTCCTGATGCCTCAGGCGCCGGCGATGGTCTCCGCCGGCTCCGCGGCCTCCGTATGCTCGGGCAGCCGGTCCAGGTAGCGCTCGGCGTCCAGCGCTGCCATGCAGCCCGTGCCGGCGGAGGTCACTGCCTGCCGGTAGACGTGGTCCATGACGTCGCCGGCGGCGAACACCCCGGGGACGCTGGTGGCCGTGGCGTCGCCGTCCAGGCCGCCCTTGACCAGGATATAGCCGCCCTGCATGTCCAGCTGGCCCTGGAAGATGTCCGTGTTGGGCTTGTGGCCGATGGCGATGAACACCCCGGAGACGTCCAGATCGGTGGTCTCCCCCGTCCCGGTGTGCTTGACGCGCGCGCCGGTGACGCCGGAGTCGTCCCCCAGCACCTCGTCCAGGGTATGGTTCCACTGCAGGGTGACCTGGCCGGCATCCGCCTTGGCGAACAGCTTGTCCTGGAGGATCTTCTCCGCCCGCAGCTCGTCGCGGCGGTGGACCAGGGTCACGTGCGATGCGATGTTGGACAGGTACAGCGCTTCCTCCACCGCCGTGTTGCCGCCCCCGATCACGGCCACCTTCTGGTTGCGATAGAAGAACCCGTCGCAGGTGGCGCATGCCGACACGCCCTTGCCCATGAACGTGCTCTCCGATTCCAGGCCCAGGTACTGGGCGCTGGCGCCGGTGGCGATGATCAGGGCGTCGCAGGTGTAGCTGCCCATGTCGCCTTCCAGGCGCAGCGGGCGCTGCCCGAGATCCACGGTATGGACGTGATCGAAGAGGACCTCGGTGCCGAAGCGCTCGGCGTGCGCCTTCATGCGCTCCATGAGATCCGGGCCCTGCAGCCCTTCCACGTCGCCGGGCCAGTTGTCCACGTCGGTGGTGGTGGTCAGCTGGCCGCCCATCTCCATGCCGGTGACCAGCACGGGCTCGAGGTTGGCCCGGGCGGCGTAGACGGCTGCCGTGTAACCCGCCGGGCCGGAGCCCAGGATCAGGAGACGCTGGTGTCGGGTGTCGCTCATGTTCACTCCTCGGAAATCCGGTAAGGCGCCCGCGGTGAGCGCATCGCCATGACTGCATACTGTAACGCACACAGGGCCTGGCCACACGGGCAGCCCCTCCGGGTTGACCGCGGTCAAGATGCGTGTGTTGCATTGCAGGAAAATGGGGGCGACAACTGCAAGGGACAACGACCAAGGGGGCCGGATGACCGGGACGACCACGGGGGAGGCGCCGCGGCCGTGGCACGCCGAGGAGCCGGAGGCGGTGCTGGCGGCCCTGGCCTCGGACGCCGACGGGCTGGACGACAGCGATGCCGGGGTGCGCCTGCAACGGTACGGCCCCAACCGCCTGCCGCCGCCCCGGCGCCACGGCGTCGTGATGCGCTTTCTCCTGCAGTTCCACAACGTGCTGATCTACGTGCTGCTCGGCGCGGGCTTGGTCACGGCCCTGCTCGGGCACTGGGTGGATACGGTGGTGATCCTCGGCGTGGTGGTGATCAACGCCGTCATCGGCGTGGTGCAGGAGGGCAAGGCCGAGCGCGCGCTGGACGCCATCCGCGACATGCTCTCCCCGCAGGCCACCGTCGTGCGCGGGGGGCGCAGGCGCACCATTGCCGCCGAGGCGCTCGTGCCCGGCGATATCGTGGTGCTGCAGTCCGGCGACAAGGTCCCGGCGGACCTGCGCCTGCTGCGTACCCGCGAGCTCCGCGTCGACGAGGCCATTCTCACGGGCGAGTCCGGGGCCGTGGAAAAGCACCCGCGGCCCGTTGCCGCCGAGGCCGTGCCCGGTGACCGCCTGGGCATGGCGTTCTCCGGCACGCTGGTGACCTACGGCCAGGGCACCGGCGTGGTCGTGGCCACCGCGGCCGCCACGGAGATCGGCCGGATCAGTGCCATGCTGGAGGAGGTGGATGCGCTGACCACGCCGCTGCTGCGCCAGATCGCCGTGTTCGGCCGCCGGCTCGCCGGCGTCGTGCTGGCGGCCGCGGCGGCGACCTTTGTCTTCGGCGTGCTGGTCCGCGGGTATGCCTGGGCCGAAGGTTTCCTGGCGGCGGTGGGCCTGGCGGTGGCCGCGATCCCCGAGGGCCTGCCGGCGATCCTGACCATCGTACTGGCCATCGGGGTGCAGCGGATGGCTGGGCGCAACGCCATCATCCGCAAGCTGCCGGCGGTGGAGACGCTGGGCTCGGTGACGGTGATCTGCTCCGACAAGACCGGCACGCTGACCCGCAACGAGATGACAGTGCGCAGCGCGGCGACCGCGGCGGCGGAGTACGCGGTCAGCGGCGTCGGCTACGGTCCCGACGGCGCGGTGGAGCGCGGCGGCGCCGCGGTCACGGCGGAGGACGACTCGGGCCTCGCCGAGCTCCTGCGCGCGGCGCTGCTATGCAACGATGCCGGCGTCGAGCACCGCGCCGGGGAATGGCACGCAACGGGCGATCCCACCGAGGCGGCGCTGGTCGCGCTGGCCATGAAGGCCGGCCTGGACCCGGTGGCGCATCACGACGACAACCCGCGCGTGGACGGGATTCCGTTCGAGTCCGAGCACCGCTTCATGGCCACGCTGCACCACGACCACCGCGGCGGCCGGGTGATCCTGGTCAAGGGCGCGCCGGAGCGCATCCTGGACATGTGCTCGCGGCAGCGCGGCCCGGACGGCACCGAGGCGCCGCTGGACCGCGGCCGCTGGCACGAGGTCATGGACCGCATGGGCGATGCCGGGCAGCGGCTGCTGGCCCTGGCGACCCGGCCGGCCGACAGCGACCATCATGACCTGTCCTTCGCCGACGTCGAGGCCGGGCTGGTGCTGCTGGGCGTGGTCGGCATGATCGATCCGCCCCGGAACGAGGCCGTCGCCGCGGTCCGCCAGTGCCGGGACGCGGGCATCCGCATCAAGATGATTACCGGCGATCATGCCCGCACGGCCCGCGCCATCGGCCGCGACCTGGGTATCGGCGACGGCCTGCGCGTGCTCACCGGCCGCGAGGTGGAAGCCATGGATGATGCCGCCCTGCGGGAGGCGGTGCAGTCCACGGATGTCTTCGCCCGGGCCAGCCCGGAGCACAAGCTGCGCCTCGTGCAGGCCCTGCAGGCGGCGGGGCAGCGGGTCGCCATGACCGGCGACGGCGTCAACGACGCGCCGGCGCTCAAGCGCGCCGACGTCGGCGTCGCCATGGGCCTGAAGGGCACCGATGTCTCGCGCGAGGCGAGTGACATGGTGCTGGCCGACGACAACTTCGCCTCCATCGCCCGCGCCGTGGAGGAGGGCCGCACGGTCTACGACAACCTGCGCAAGGCCTTGCTGTTCCTGCTGCCCACCAATGGCGGCCAGGCCCTGGTGATCATCGCCGCGGTGCTGGCCGGCGTGCTGCTGCCCATCACCCCGGTGCAGATCCTGTGGGTGAACATGGTCACGGCGGTGACCCTGGGCCTGGCGCTGGCCTTCGAGCCCGCGGAAGCGGGCGTCATGGCCCGCCCGCCGCGGCCGCCGGGCGAGCCCATCCTGTCGGCCTTCCTGGTGTGGCGGGTGGCTTTCGTGGCCGTTCTGCTGGTGGTCGCGACCTTCGGGCTGTTCCTGCATGCCTCGGCCGGGCCGGAGGCCGTCGACCACGCCCGCACCGTGGCCGTGAACACGCTGGTGGTCTGCCAGGCGTTCTACCTGGTCAGCGCCCGCTTCGTCGCGCAGCCGGCGCTGGCTTCCGGCCCGCTGCGGGGCAATCCCTGGGTGCCCGGGGCCATCGCCGGCATCGTCGTGCTGCAGCTGCTGTTCACCTATGCACCGCCCCTGCAGCTGCTGTTCGGCACCCGGCCCCTGGGGGTGGTCGACTGGCTGCCCGTGATCGCCGCGGGAGTCGCGGTATTCCTGGCGGTGGAGCTGGAGAAGTCGCTGCTGGCGCGGTTCCGGTCCCGCCCGCGGCGCGCCGCCCGAGGGGCATGACCCGCTTTCGCCGCGGTGCCGACGAGGGTACAGTCGCCGCATCGCGAGTAGCGGGGACCGCCATGGACACACCCGAACCGGCCAGCCGTTTCCGCGCCCTGCGCGTGTACGCCCACCCGCGCGTACTGGTCATGCTGTTCCTCGGGTTCTCCGCCGGTCTTCCCCTGCTCCTGGTGGGCGGCACCTTTACCGCGTGGCTCCGGGACCTCGGCGTGGAGCTGGCGGCCATCGGCTTTCTCAGCTGGGTGGGTATCGCCCACAGCATCAAGGTCCTGTGGGCGCCCCTGGTGGACCGGCTGACCCTGCCGGGGCTGACGCGGCTGCTGGGGCGGCGGCGGGCGTGGATCCTGCTGGCCCAGCTGACCGTGGCGCTGGGCCTGCTGGGCATGGCCTTCACGGACCCGGTGGCGGATCTGTGGCTGGTGGCGGTCTGGGCGGTGCTCACCGCCTTCGGCTCGGCGACCCAGGATATCGCCGTGGACGCCTACCGGGTGGAGGCCCTGGAGACCCACCGCCAGGGCGCGGCGGCGGCGACCTACGTTACCGGCTACCGCATGGCGATTCTGCTGGCCGGCGCCGGCGCGCTGCACGTGGCCGACGTGGCCAACTGGAGCCTGGCGTACCTGGCCATGGCGGTGTTCATGGGCGTCGGGCTGGTGACCACGCTGGTGGTGCGGGAGCCGCGGGCGCAGGTCTCCGCGGACACCCACCGGCTGGAACAGCGGGTGACCGACTACCTGGCCCGGACCCACCACCGGGGCTGGCGGCGGGATCTGACGGCGTGGTTCCTGGGGGCGGTGGTCTGCCCGTTCGCCGACTTCTTCCGGCGCTACGGGCTGGCGGCGCTAACGGTACTGCTGTTCGTGGGCACGTTCCGGATCAGCGATATCTTCATGGGGGTGATGGCGAACCCCTTCTACCTGGACCTGGGATTCACCAAGGGGCAGATCGCCAACGTGGCCGCGGCCTTCGGCCTGGCCATGACCCTGGGCGGCGCCCTGGCCGGGGGCGCCCTGGTGGTCCGTTTCGGCATTGCCCGCATGCTCATCTTCACCGCCGTCATGGCGCCGCTGACGAACCTGACGTTCTCGTGGCTGGCCGTGCTGGGCCCCGAGGTGCACGGGCTGGTGGTCGCGATCATCGCGGACAATGTCACCGGCGGCATGGCCGTCGCCGTGCTGCTCGCCTATCTCGCGAGCCTGACCAATAGCGCCTACACGGCCACGCAGTACGCGCTGTTCAGCTCCCTGATGACCCTTCCCGGGCAGTTCCTGGGCGGATTCACCGGCTGGGCGGCGGAGCAGGTGGGGTGGTTCTGGTTCTTCGTCGGCGCCGCCGGCCTCGGCCTGCCCGCGGTGGCGCTCGCCGTGGTGCTGCTCCGGGTGGCGCACCCGGACGGCGGCATGCGTCGGCCGGGTGACGCAGCGTGACCGCATGTTGACGTGCTCGGGTGCCGGCGTGTGTCAGCAACCCCGAAGAGAAAATATAAGATGCTGTTTTTGAAATAATAAAAATGTTGGCCCGAATCCTGCTTTTATCCCGGGCAGACTGAGGTAGCAGGTAGTACGCTGGAAAGGGCGGGAACAACAATGACGACGAGTAAAGACATGGCACAGGCGGCCTACGCCATCGGCCGCCGCTACGAGATGGGTGACGGCGTGGCCATGCACATGGAGACCGCGGCCCGGTTCTATCGGCAGGCGGCCCTGCGCGGTCTGCCGGACGCCCAGCACGCGCTGGGCTTTCTCCACGCCACCGGCCAGGGTGTGCCTCGCAGCGGCGAGCTGGCCGTGTCCTGGCTGCAGGCGGCCGCCGAGCAGGATCACGCCGAGGCGCAGCACAACCTCGGCGTCATGTACGCCGAGGGGCGCGGCGTCGCGGTGGACTACCGGCAGGCGGTGCACTGGTTCTATCGGGCCGCCATCAACGGCTGCAGCCACGCGCGGGAGTGGCTGGAGTCGCGCAGCGACGAGGCCATCATCGCGGGCGAGTAGGCGCCGGTCCGTCCGGCCCGTGTCGCCGGGCGAGGAAGCGCCAGATGCCGCTGTCCGGGTGGCTCTCGCCGGTAAGCATGTAGTGCAGGTTGCGGTCGTGCTGCAACGGCACCCGCATCAGTCCCAGTGCGCGGCTGGAGCCGCAGAACAGGATGCGGTCGCCGGAGGCCAGCGCGGTCTCCGGTCCGGGAAGCAGGGTCATCTCCCCCTCGCGTACCAGGGCGAGCGCAATACAGTCCAGCGGCCGCCGGCGGTCCCGCGGGTGATGGGTGATGCCCGCCAGCGTCACCGGCCGGTCGCGATCCAGGGCCCGGAGCACGGCCGGGGCGCGGTTGCGGCTGACCCGCAGCGTCCACGTCTCCGGCGTGGTACCGCACGCCACCGCGCGGATGTGCCCCATCAGGCGGTGCTGCCAGTCCTTGTCCCGGGCGCGTGCCTGCGCCAGGAAGTCCTCCAGGAGCGGGGCGTTGAGCACGGACAGGATCCGGCTCGCCAGGATATAGCTGGGCTCGACGAGCAGATCGATGCCCGCCTCCTGATACAGCGGCTTGCTGGAGAGCTCGTTCTCCCGGGCGGCGAGATAGATGGTGTCGTTGATCTGCCGCGCCGTCATGACGATGGACAGGTTGTCGGCATCGTCGTCGGTGGCGGCGAGCAGCGCACTGGCGCGGTCGATCCCGGCCGCCCGCAGGGTATGGGCCTCGGTCCCCTTGCCCGGGATGGTGTCGGGCGGGCAGCCGTTGCCCACCGGGTCCTCGTCCACCAGTACCGTGCGGATCCCCTGCCGGGCGAGGTCGCGGCAGACGGCGCGACCGAGCCGGCCATAGCCGCAGATGATCCATGTCCCGGCCGGCGGCTGCGGGCGCTCCCGCAGCGGCGTGGCGGGGATGCCGGTGAGCCAGTCCAGGATGCGGTGCATGTCGGGCGTGCGAATGGCGAGTACGAGCCGGTCGGCGAACGCGTCGTAGGCGTTGACCACGGAGTCGGTGCCGAAGGACGCGATATTGGCCGCGCCGGCCGCCGTCTGGGAACGCGCCACCACGGTCATGCCGGGGTTGAGCAGCTTGCTGGTCAGGGCGACCTTGAGGTTGGCGTGGTCGCTGTCGGTGACCGCGATGATGCCGGCGCACCAGCGGTGCCGCAGCCCGGCGGTGTCCAGGTTTTCCGGGTGCTCGGCGTCCAGGTGGAAGCCGGGTACGTGGACCTTGAGGTCGCGCAGCTCCAGGCTGTGGATGGCACTCTCGCGGTGGTCCACGACCACGGCGCGCCGCCGGTGCTCCGTCAGGGCCCGCACCAGCAGGCCGCCGGTGTCGCCGTAGCCGCAGACGATGTAGAAGGGCTCGCTCATCTGTCGCACGGCGCGGCGCAGCCGGCCCCGTTTCATTGCGCCGCGGAAGGACGGGTCCTGGATCAGGGCTATGATGGTGCCCACGGCATACAGCCAGGAGAGCACCGTCAGATAGATGCTGAAGGTCACCCACAGGCGCTGGGCACCGGTGAACTCGTACGGGATCTCGCCGAAGCCGATGGTCGGTGCGGTGTAGGTAACGACGTAGAATGCGTGGAAGAAATCCATTCGCCAGGGCTCGCCGTCGGGGGTCTGGCCCGGCATCAGGGTGAGCCCGACCACGGCGATGGCGTACGCGCTGATGAGAACCAGCAGCGGCATGCGCATCCGGCGCAGGATCAGTGGAACCACGGCATTCGTCATGGCGTCAGCGCTGCAGGCTGGAGGTCTCGACGACCAGCAGGGTGGCCGAGACCAGGTTGGCGAGCAGGGCGCCGCCGGACAGCGAGACGATGCTCGCCATCACCGACGGCGTGAGCCCGGTGTCGGCGACGTGCACCGCGATGCCCCAGACCAGGGCCGCGGCGATGAGCTGGAGGTCGGCGACCAGGCTGGCCGCGAGCAGCACGGCGCCGATCTGCGTGCGCTCGCCGAACTTGAGTACCGTGGCGATCAGGCTGACCACGAGAGCGGCGAAGAACTCGTAGACGTCGTGGTGGGCCGGATTGTCGAATTCGCCGAGAAAGAATCCGAAGTTCAGCGTCAGCGCCAGCAGGATGAAGAATCCGAAGACCACCTTTTCGAGGTTCATGCAGTCGGCTCCCGTAACGGCAAAGGTCCTGCCGGTTACCGTAGCATCTTGGCCACGAGGCGGAGTCTGTGACTGGTCCCGCAAAACCCGGGCCGGCGTTCGTGCCATAGTGCCGGGGTAACCGTTGGGCCCGCCGCGGCCCGCTTGCAGCGCACGGCCGGGGTCAGCCGTCCCGGCCCCTGCCAGGGAGGAAATCGATGACGCTTCGCAAGGCCCTCGTGGTGGATGACTCGCGGCTGGCGCGGGTGGCGTTGAGCAAGCAGCTGACGCGGCGCGGCCTGGAGGTGGATGTGGCCGGCTCCGGCGGCGAGGCCATCGACTACCTGCGCGGCAACACCCCGGACGTGGTCTTTCTCGACTACATGATGCCGGACATGGACGGCTTCGAGGCCGCCCGTGCCATCCAGGCACTGCCCGAGCGCGATCCGCTGCCCCTGGTCATGTATACCTCCCAGGACAGCGACAGCGACCGCGCGCGTGCGCGGGAGATCGGCATCTGCGGTTTCCTGTCCAAGCCCACCAGCGACGACGGCCTGGATACGGTGCTCCGGGACGTACAGAGCTGGCAGCCGCCGGCCCCGGATCCCGACGCGCTCGTGGACGAGGAGGCCGGTGACGCGTCCCGTGCCGGAAGCACGACGGCAGCGGCGCCGGCGGACGAGCCGGATGCCCCGGAGGATGTCCCTGCCGGGCCCGCATCCGGCGGACCCGCGGCCGTTCCGGAGCCCGAGCCCGCTTCCGCGCCGTCGGCAGCGGCTGGGTTCCCCGCCCGCGAGACCGAACGTGCGCAGCCTGCCGGGCCCGAGGCAACGGCCACCGGGCCCGATGCGGATGAGCTGCAGCGCCGGGCGGTGCAGGCCGCCCGCGACTCCGCGCGGGACGAGGTGGAGCGGCAGCTGGACGAGGCCGGTGTCCACTGGCAGCACCAGCTGCAGCGGGTGCGCGCCGAGATGGAGGACACCCTGCAGCAGCGGCTGGACGAATCCGCCGCGGCCCCCGGGGATCTCGATCAGCGGCTGGCCGCCCTGCGCGACGAGCTCCGCCAGGACAACGAGCAGGTTCATCGAACGGCGGTGGAGGCCGCCGGCACGGCCGCCGAGCAGGCGGTGAAGCAGGCGGCGGAGCGTATCCGCCGGGAAGCCGAGCAGGCCGCCCGCGACGCCGCCGGCGAGGCCGCCGAGCGAGCGCTGGCCCGCCAGGAGGCCTCGGGCCCGGACACGGAAGCCGTTACGGCGCAGGTGGATGCCGTGCTGACCCAGCGCCTGGAGGGACTGGCGGACAGCGAGGTCTTCCGGGAGCAGCTCATCGCGTCTCTCAACGACCACGGGGTTCCCGTGCTCAAGAATGCGCTGGATCAGTGGGTGCGGGACGTGGCCGCGGAAGCCGCCGCCGGGGCGGTGGACAAGGCCGTGGAAAGGGGCTCGGAAGCGATGCTCAAGGAGGCGGTCGCGGCGGCGGCGGAGTCCGCGGCCGCCGAGGCCCATGCCGCGCACGCCCGCACCCGGCACTACATGCTCGTGGGCGGCGCGGTGCTGGCCGTCGGGGTGCTGGCGGCACTCCTGCTGGCCGTCTGATCGCGCTCAGCGCGCCCTGCCCGAGGCGATCCGGTCGGCCGCCCGGATGGGCTCGGGCAGGCGGTAGCGCCCGGTGCAGGCCAGCACCCAGTCCACGGCGGCGGCGTGGCTCACCCGGTGGCCCGGCGAGATGAACAGCGGTCGCACCCGCGTACGGCTGCGCAGCACGGTGCCGATGCGCTCGTCACCGTCCAGCAGCGGCGCGCTCGCGCCCTTGTCCGGCGCCGGCGGCGTAAAGCGGCCGCACAGGCGGCTCTTGCCGACGCCGATGCTCGGGCGGTCCAGCCACACCCCCAGATGCGAGGCGATGCCGAGACGCCGCGGGTGGGCGATGCCCTGGCCGTCGCACAGGAGCAGGTCGGGCAGCTCGGCGAGCCGGTCCACGGCTTCGAGAATGGCAGGCATCTCCCGGAACGACAGATAGCCCGGGATGTAGGGGAAGGTCACCGGGCACCGGCCCACGACCCGGGTCAGCGGGGTCAGCGCCGGCCAGCTGAAAACGGCGATGCATGCCCGGGCGACCGTGCCGTCGGCCTCGAAGCCCGTATCCACGCCGGCGACGGTGGCGGTACCGCCGGTCTCGTCGCGGAGACGCACCTGCGCCGCCAGCCGCTGCTGCAGTCGGCCCGCGGTCGCGGCGTCCACGTCCCAGTCATGGGGTGCCGACCCGGTCACCGGGGGCCCTCCCGCGTGGTTTCCGGGCGGGCGGTCAGCGCTCGAAATCGAACCCCTCCAGCGGGTTGCCGCCGAAGTGGAGGCTGCGCGAGCCGTCGTCGGTCTCGATGCCGTAGTCCTCCCGGGAGATGTCCAGCGATCCGGAGTAATCCTCCGGCGGTTCGATGGGAATCAGGTCCAGCTCCAGCCACGTCTCCAGCTCCAGCTCCTCGATGGCGCCATCGAAATACTGGATCTCCAGGGTCCCCTCGTCCGGGTCCAGCGCCACGACCTCGAACGCCTCGCCCGTCGCCGTCTCGTACCAGTCGCCGACGACCGGCTGGTAGTGTGTGCCCATGCCTGCTCCTCCTCCGCAGGAGCGCACCTGCGGTTTCCAGCGTCTGCCGGTCCCTGCGCAGCGACAGTGCCGTACAGGGATGGCGGACGCTCGGCAACGGAGCGGGATCGCAAGCCCGCCGGAAGAACGCGCAATCCGGGACGAAGCCGCCCCGGCTGCGCGAACGAAGCCGCGGCATTCGATGCCACGGTTCCGTAGGTATAGAACCCGCCCGCTGCCAGGGCAAGGCCTGTAGCGAATTGTTCAGTGTGCCCTAGGGGCAGGGGTTGGGCATGCGGTCGTGGATCGCCTCGATCTCCTCCCGGACGTCCTCGCCCAGCGCCACGTCCGCGCTGGCGATGTTGCTGCGCAGCTGCTCCATGCTGGTGGCGCCGATGATGTTGCTGGTGACGAACGCCCGGCTGTTCACCCAGGCAAGCGCCATCTGGGCGGGGTCGAGGCCGTGCTTGTGCGCGATCTTCACGTACTCCGCCGTGGCCGCCCTGCCAGCTTCATTGAGGTAGCGGGTGAAGCGGCTGAACAGGGTCAGCCGGGCCCCCTCCGGCCACTGGTCGTTGAGATACTTGCCGCTGAGCATGCCGAAGCCCAGCGGGGAGTAGGCGAGCAGTCCGCAGCGCTCGCGGTGGCTCACCTCGGCCAGCCCCACCTCGTAGGTGCGGTTGAGCAGGTTGTACGGGTTCTGGATCGACTGCATGCGCGGCCAGCCGCGGGCCTCGGCCAGCTCCAGGAACTTCATCACGCCCCAGGGCGTTTCATTGGACACGCCGATCCAGCGGATCTTGCCCTCGCGTATCAGCTTGTCCAGGCCCTCGAGGGTGTCCTCCAGGGGCGTGAGAATGTCGTCGTCCTTGGGGCGGTAGCCCAGCCGGCCGAAGTAGTTGGCGCTGCGGGCCGGCCAGTGGAGCTGATAGAGATCGATGTAGTCGGTCTGCAGCCGCCGCAGGGAGCCGTCCACGGCCTCCCGGAGCTGCTCCGGCGTATGGCGGGAAGCGCCGTCGCGGCAGTGATCCAGACCCGGCCCGGCGATCTTGCTGGCCAGGACCAGGCGGTCGCGGTCCGGGCGGTTGCGCAGCCAGGTGCCGATGTATTCCTCCGTGCGTCCGGCGGTCTCGGCCTTCGGCGGTACCGGGTACATCTCCGCGGTGTCGATGAAGTTGATGCCCTGGTCCACGGCGTAGCTCAGCTGCTCGTGCGCCTGGGCCTCGGTGTTCTGCTCGCCCCAGGTCATGGTGCCCAGGCAGATCAGGCTGACGTCGGTGCCGGTGGTACCCAGCGGACGATATTCCATGGTTCGTTCCCCCCCTAATGGGTCCGTAAGCATTCCCCAAGAAGATTGCTCGCTATGCGTCCGGGTGGTCCGGAGAGGCATTCGCCCGGCGCGTGTAGACGAGGTCGTAGACGGCGTGGCCCTTGCGGGTGCCGCGCTCCTCGAACTTGGTGCGGGGCCGCTCGCCGGCGTCGCCGGCGAACCGGCCCGCGCCCGCCGTGTTCTCGAACGCCCGGCTGGCCTCCATGACGTCGAGCATGTGCCAGGCGTAGTCCTCCCAGTCCGTGGCCATGTGCAGCCAGCCGCCGGGCTGCAGCCGGCTGGCGGCCAGCTCCACCCAGGCCGGCTGGACGATGCGGCGCTTGTGATGGCGCTTCTTCGGCCAGGGGTCCGGGAAAAAGAGCTGGATCCCGGCCAGGCACGCCTCCGGCAGCTGGTAGCGCATGACCTCCACGGCATCATGCTCGACGACCCGGATGTTGGTCAGGCCCTCGGCAGCAACCCGGTTGAGCAGGCGGCCGACCCCGGGGCGGTGCACCTCCACGCCGAGGTAGTCGCGTTCCGGGTGGGCGGCGGCCATGGCGGCCAGGGATTCACCGTTGCCGAAGCCCACCTCCAGCACCACGGGGGCGCGGCGCCCGAAGGCGGCGGCCAGGTCCAGGACGCGGTTGTCCGCCGGCAGGCCGTAGTCGGGCAACAGGGTCTCCAGCGCCTGGCGCTGGGATTCGGTCAGGCGCCCCTCGCGCCGGACGAAGCTGCGTATGGGCCGGTGGTGGCGAACGTCGTCGTTGCTCGCCATGGCCGCTTCAGAAGAACGTCCCGGACAGGGGCGACGAGGCGCTGGCGTTGCGCTTGCGGGGAATGCGCCCGGCGCGCCAGGCCTCGCGCCCCGCGGCCACGGCCTGGCGCATGGCCGCGGCCATGCGCACCGGCTCCCGGGCGCCGGCGATGGCGCTGTTCATGAGCACGCCGTCGCATCCCAGCTCCATGGCGACGGCCGCGTCCGAGGCCGTGCCGACGCCGGCGTCGACGAGCACCGGCACGCCGGCCTGCTCGATGATCTCCAGCAGCGTGTAGCGGTTCTGGATGCCCAGGCCGGAGCCGATGGGGGCGGCCAGCGGCATCACCGCCACGCAGCCGATCTCCTCCAGCTGCCGGGCGGCCACGGGATCGTCGTTCATGTACACCATGACCTCGAAGCCGTCGGCCACCAGCTCCTCGGCGGCACGGAAGGTCTCCCGCATCTCCGGGTAGAGGGTCTTCTCGTCGCCGAGGACCTCCAGCTTGATCAGCTGGTGGCCGCCCAGGAGCTCCCGGGCGAGGCGGCAGGTGCGCACGGCGTCCCGTGCCGTGTAGCAGCCGGCGGTGTTGGGGAGAATCGTGTAGCGGTCCGGCGGCAGCACGTCCAGGAGATTGGGCTGGTCCGGATCCTGGCCGATATTGGAGCGCCGCAGCGCCACCGTGACGATCTCCGCCCCGCTGGCCTCGATGGCGGCCCGGGTTTCGTCCAGGTCGCGGTACTTGCCGGTTCCCACCAGTAGGCGCGACTGGTAGGAACGGCCGCCGATCACCAGTGCGTCGTCGCTCGTCGACACTAGCCACCCCCGATGGCATGGATGATTTCCACCCGGTCTTCCGGGTGCAGATGGTGCTGCCCGAAGCGGCTGCGCGGCACCACGTCCTCGTTGACCTCCACGGCGATGCGCCGCTGCGTCAGCTCCAGGCGGGAGACCAGGTCCGCCACCGTCGCGGCGTCCGGGATGTCGGTGCGTTCGCCATTGAGCTCGATATGCATGCTCGGAAAATCCTGACTCCGTGCTGGCTCGCCGTATCTACGTCCCATTCTAACAGGAATCCGGCGGCGACCGCCCGCGGGGCTTGCCAATCCACTGCCATCGCCGCTACATTGATGCGCGTCCCGAGCGGGTGTAGTTCAATGGTAGAACGGGAGCTTCCCAAGCTCTTAATGTGGGTTCGATTCCCATCACCCGCTCCATTTCCTCTCTCTTGCCTCCTCCCCGTGTTTGGCCGGTTCATGGCCGCGTTCGTTCCGGCGTCCCCGTGCGGGGCAACTTGACCCCGTAGTGACCGCAAACCACACTCGTAACTGGGTCGATTCCTTCCCGACCCTGGCGCCCGGCGCTCCGCCGCGCGCCGTGCATCCTGACGATGCAGCCGCAGACGGCACACGCACGTGCTGCCGGCGGGAAAAGATCAAGAACATGGAGGAGACAATGATCACTCGAACGCTGCAGACCACCCTGGGCGCCGTCGCTGTCGCCGCGCTGGCCGCCGGCGCGGCCGGTACCGCAACGGCCCAGGACACCACCCAGATCCGCTGGGCCACATCGTCGGTGGGCTCCACCGGCCACGCCGTCAACGTCGACCTGATGGCCATGCTGAACCGGGAATGGGACGGCTATTCCATCACCGTGCTGCCGACCGCCGGTGCCATCGCCACCGTGCGTGGCTATGCCTTGGGTGAGTTCGACGGCTACTACGGGGCGGATGTCGCGTTCCAGGAGCTCGCCAACAACGCCGGCCGCTTCGAGGGCTTCCAGGACAACATGGAGCGCCAGCCCGTGCAGACGTTCTGGGCCTACACCATGGAGGTGGGGCTCGCCGTCCGTGCCGAGGACCAGCAGGAGTTCGACGGCTGGCGGGACCTGTCCGGCAAGTCCGTGTTCACCGGTCCGGCGCCGTGGGACGTCCGCGCCCAGCTCGAGCGGGCCATGGACGCCGTCGACGTGGGCCACGAGTACACGGAGATCGACATCAGCATTGCCGGCTCGTCGCTGGACGAGGGCACCATCGACGGCTTCATCGCCTACACCGCCGGCGAGACCACGCCGTCGCCCTGGGTGAACGAAGCGATGCTGTCCTCGGACTCCGCCATCCTCAACCCCAGTGCCGAGGAGCGCGAGATGATCCGGGAGGCGGGCATGGAGGTGGTCTCCATCGGCGTGGAGAACTTCGACAGCGACCCGGGCGTCGACCAGGCGTACTTCGTGCCGTTCTTCTACGGCTTCCACCTGGGGCCGGAAGTGCCCGAGGAGGACGTCTACGAGATGCTCACGCTGATCCAGGAGCACTCCGGTGAGCTGGCGGAGGCCAACGGCTCCTTCACCCAGATCGACGAGAACATGGTGGAGATGCAGCGCCGGGGCGTGGCCGCTTCCGGCGGCAGCGTGCCGGTGCACCCGGGCCTGGCCCGCTTCCTGCGCGAGAACGACGCCTGGAACGAGGAGTGGGACGACTGGGTGTACTGATCTCGTCCCGCATG
>NZ_JAUFPK010000001.1:249283-350583 GCF_030409225.1 Aquisalimonas lutea | reverse complement strand
GCCCCGGGCCGTCGGCCCCGCCGGGCCGCTCCCGCACTTGCCGGCCGCGGGCGAACGCCGGGCGTTCCGCTGACGGACCCGTGGACCCGCGGTTCCACGCCACTGGATCATCCCGATGACGCACGACGAGCGCGACAGTGCTGAGCACGGCTCTGCCCCGGAGCCGCAACACGGACATCGGGACACGCGCACGGAGCAGGCCTGCGGGGTCGTGAGCCAGCTCCTGTTCTTCGGCGTGTCCCTGTACTTCTTCGCCTATCTCACCAACTACTACCTGTCCGGGGCCGGCGGGGCGACGCTGCTCGCCGTCACCATGGTGCCGACAGCGGTGGCCCTGGCCTATCTCAACGATCTGCGCAACGGCGACCTGTATCCCCGGCTGCCGCGGCTGCTCCAGGTCCTGGTCGGCGTGCTGTATGCCGGGGCGCTGCTGGGCGCCTCCTGGTACCTGGTGGCCGAGTTCGACAACATCCGCATCAACCGGGTCGGGTTCTGGAACGAGCAGGACAAGCTGGCCGGGCTGGTCGTGGTGGCGCTGGTGCTGGAGTACACGCGCCGCCGCTACTTCGCCCTGGCGCTGGTGATCCTGGCGCTGATGCTCTACACCGCCTACGGCTACGTGGTCCCCGGCATGTTCAACCATCCGGGCATCGGCTGGGAGCGCATCCTGACGGCGTCCAGCGTGGAGATCGCCACCGGGGTGTTCGAGCGCCTGTCCCAGCTCGGCCTGACCCTGATCGGCTCGTTCATGATGGTGCTGGCGACCCTGCGGGCGTTCGGCTGCATCGATTCCATCCTGGTGGCCAGCACCCGGCTGGCGGCGTGGTCGCCGCGGATGCTGCCCCAGGCGGCGGTGATCGGCAGCTTCTCGGTGGCCGCCGTCTCCGGCAGCGGGGCGGCGAATGCCGCCACCACCGGGTCGGCGACCATTCCCGCGCTGATCCGGGCGGGCTTCCCGCGGGTCAAGGCCGCCGCCATCGAGACCGCCACCTCCCTGGGTGGGCAGCTGATGCCGCCGCTCATGGGCATCGCGGCCTTCCTCATGGCGGAGTACATGCGGGTGAGCTACTTCGACGTGGTTGCGCGGGGATTCGCCCCCGCCATCCTCTATTTCCTCGGCGTGAGCCTGGCGGTGTATCTGCTGTCCGGTCACTACATGAGCCGGAGGGT
This sequence comes from Aquisalimonas lutea, assembly GCF_030409225.1. Lineage (GTDB taxonomy): Bacteria > Pseudomonadota > Gammaproteobacteria > Nitrococcales > Aquisalimonadaceae > Aquisalimonas > Aquisalimonas lutea. The sequence goes on along the minus strand of NZ_JAUFPK010000001.1, from coordinate 349,413 downwards.
CCAGGTGGGGACCGACCCCATCAGCGGCTTCGACTGGGTCAACCTGGCGGCCTATGCCCTGGCCGTGCTCGGCCTCATCTGGCTGATGGGGGTGGAACGGCGCGCGGCCATGTCCTCGGCCCAGGTGGTGTTCATGTCGATGTTCGTCGTTCTCACGGTGCTGTTCCTGGGCCGCATGCTCTGGTCGGCACGGCGCCGGCTGACTGCGCTGCTGCGGCCCGCCCGGCTGAGGGAGGCCGGGCAGCCTTTCGCGCGCATCATCGAGACGTTCTCCGTGAACACCGCCGAGCTCACGGTGCTGCTGGCCACGCTGGGCATTCTCACGGCCATGTTCACCATTACCGGCGTGCCCACGAAGGTGGGCATTCTCCTCATGGAGACCGCCGGCGCGCACATGGCGCTGATGGTCCTGGTGGCCTTCGCCTTCGGCTATCTGGTGGGCATGGGCCTGCCCGTGGCGCCCACCTACATCATCGTCGCCGTGGTCATCACGCCGTTCATGATCCGCGCCGACGTCAACCCGTGGACCGCGCACTTCTTTGCCTTCCTGGTGGCGGTGTTCGGCGAGCTGTCGCCGCCCACGTCGGTGGTCGCCGCGGTGACATCCCGCATCGCCGAGGCACCGTTCGTGCAGACCATGATCGCGGCGCTGGGCCTGTGCGTGCCGTTGCTGATCATGATGGCGGGCGTGTACACGCGGCCCGGCCTGGTGATGGAGCCCGGCCTCGCCCAGCTGCCCGCGTTCGCCCTGCTGCTGGCGGGAACGGGGGCCGCCATCCTCGCCTTGCAGGGCGAGTACGGCGCCGGGCGCTGGGTCGATCTCGGCGTGCGCGGCCTGCTCGCCCTGCTCGCCCTGGTCATCGTGCTCCATCCGGACGAGCGCATCGCCTGGGCCGCGGTGGCGCCGGCGCTGGTTCTGATGGCCTGGGGCGTGCTGCGGGCCCACCGGGCGCTGCGGACCGCTCCCCTGGATGCGGCAGAAGGGGCCGGCTGAGGCTGCGCGGCACGGTCGGACGCGTTCAGAAGCCCGCCGCCTGGCCGTCCTTGCGCGGGTCCGAGCCGGCCGCGTAGCCGTCGCCCAGCCGGTAGATGATCTGCGCGCCGCCGAATCCGAAGGCGGCGTCCTGCGCATCCGCGGTGATCTCGTGCCCCAGCCCGGCGAGCCCGGCCCGGACGGATTCCGGAACGGCCGGCTCCACGGCCACGGACCGGCCGCCGAGGACCTGCCAGCGCGGGGCATCGCAGGCGGCCTGCGGTTCCTGCGCCAGGTCCGCGAGCCGGATGACCATCTGTACGTGGCCCTGCGCCTGCATGGGCCCGCCCATGACGCCGTAGCCGGCCAGCGGCCGATGGTCCGCGGCCGTCAGGAAACCGGGGATGATGGTGTGGAAGGGCCGCTTGCCCGGGCCGACCTGGTTGGCATGGCCGGGCGTCAGGCTGAAGCCGCCGCCGCGGCCCTGGAGGCTGATCCCCGTCTCCGGGACCACGACCCCGGAGCCGAAGCCCAGGTAGTTGGACTGGATGAACGAGACCATGCGGCCGCTGTCGTCGGCCGTGGTGAGATAGACCGTGCCTCCCGGGCGCGGCTGGCCGTGCCCGGGGTCGCCGGCGCGGCGGCGATCGATGGCGGCGGCGCGGGCGTCCAGGTAGGCCGGGTCGAGGAGGTCGTCGGCCGTTACCGTCATCGTCTCCGGCTCGCCCACGTGGGCATGGGCGTCGGCAAGGCCGAGCTTCATCGCCTCGATCTGCAGGTGCAGCCCAGCAGTGGTCTCCGGTCCCACCTCCCGCAGCTCGGTGCGCTCCAGGATGCCCAGGGCGATCAGCGCGGCGATCCCCTGGCCGTTGGGCGGGAGCTCGTGGGCCCGGATGCCGTTGTAGGGCACGGCGATGGTGTCCTGCCACTGCGGGCGGTGGGCTGCCAGGTCGTCGGCGCGCAGGGCCGCGCCGTGGTCGCGCGCCGCCTGCTCCATGCGCTCGGCCAGCTCGCCGCGATAGAAGGCCTCGCCCCGGGTCTCGGCAATGCGCCGCAGCGTGCGCGCCAGCGCCGGGTTGCGGAAGCGCTCGCCGGCGCCGGGCGGGCGGCCTTCGGGCAGGAACGCCTCGGCGAAGCCCGGCTGATCGCGCAGCTCCCGCGCGCCCTTGGCCCATAACGCGGCGATGATCGGCGAGACGGCGAAGCCGCCCTCGGCATACGTGACCGCGCGCTCGAACAGCGCCGCGAACGGCAGCGCGCCGAAGCGCTCGGAGAGGCTGGTCCAGGCCGAGACCGCGCCGGGGGTGGTCACCGACTCCCATCCCCGCAGGGGCATGCGCTCGTAGCCGGCGAAGCGCTGCGGCGTCCACGCGGCCGGCGAGCGGCCGCTGGCGTTCAGGCCGGTGAGGCCGTCGCCGTCGTGGACGATGGCAAACGCGTCACTGCCGACCCCGTTGCCGGTGGGCTCCACGACGGTGAGCGTGATGGCCGCGGCCAGCGCGGCATCCACGGCGTTGCCGCCGCGTGCCAGGGCGTCCAGACCGGCCTGGGCGGCCAGGGGTTGGGAGGTGGCCACCATGTTGTCCGCGAGCACCGGGCTGCGTTGGGACGGGTATGTCGATTCGAATCGCATGACACGGGCTCAGATGGACTTGATCAGCCCGCCATCCACGCGGATGACGCTGCCGGTGATGTAGCTCGCCCGGGCGGAGACCAGGAACGCTGCCGTGTCTCCGAACTCCGCCGGCTCGCCGTAGCGGCCGGCGGGGATCAGCGCCCGGGAGTTGCGTTCCACCTCGGCGACGCTGATGCCCTGGCGTTCCGCCGCCTTGCGGTCCAGCTCCGCCGTGCGGTCGGTGGCGACGCGGCCGGGGGCGATGCAGTTCACGGTAATGCCGTCGCCGGCCACTTCCCCGGCCAGGGTCTTGCTCCAGCCCACCACGCTGCTGCGCAGGGCGTTGGACAGGCCCAGGTTGGGGATGGGCTGGATCACGCCGCTGGAGACCACGGTCAGGATCCGGCCCCAGCCGCGCTCGCGCATGCCGGGCACCACGAGGCCGCCGAGCTCGAACAGCGGCGCCGCCATGCTGTCGAACTGCTCCTGCCAGGTGGCGCGCTCGGTCTCGGCGATCGGTCCCGGGGGCGGGCCGCCGCCATTGTTGACGAGGATGTCCACCGGGCCCAGCTGTTCCTGCGCCGCGGCCTGGATGCCCGCCGGTGCGCCGGGCCGTGACAGGTCGACGGCGTGATGACCGATCCGGCCGCTGCCCAGGCCGTCGAGCTCGGCGGCGACGCCTGCCAGCGCCTCCTCCGAGCGGGCGCACAGCAGGACGTTCGCGCCTTCCGCGGCCAGGGCCGCGGCAATGGCCCGTCCCAGCCCGCGGCTGGCGCCCAGCACCACCGCGGTTCGCTGCCGGAGTCCAAGATCCATCCTCTCCCTCCCGTGACGAATGCCGGTTTCAACCTTCCCGGGAGCGGAACCGCCGCGGCCCGCTCGCAGGCCCCGGGTGATCAAGGTGCGGGGTCCACTATCCCATACCTGGTGTCCCGGGTTACAGGACACCAGCTGTCCGACCCTACCGCAGGGTCTTGCGCCGGTGCTGCGCCCGCCGTGGGGCGCAGCATGGCGTCGCGGCCGTCCGCGTCAGTGCCGACGGTCGCGTCGGCGGGGGATATGGCCGTCATTGGCGAGACGCTCGTGGAGCTTCCTCGGCGACAGCTTGGCGAGATCCTTGGGGACTTCCTGCAGGTCCACGCCCTTGGGCAGGCTGTTGTGCACGGTGGAACGCAGGAATCCGAGCATGCGCTTCTCCGCGCAGAGCACGACGCGGCGGGTGCCGTTGGCGCGGGCCATGGAGTCCAGCTCCTGGGCGATCTCGCGGGCGAAGCGGCGTTCGCACTCGTCGTCGTAGTCCTCTCGGTGATCGTCGTAACCGTGGCTGGGACCTCCGCCGGACCGGTTACGGCCCGAACGCGGGTCGGCGAGCAGGTCATCGCCGTGGGCCTTGTGCTCGGGGTTGGCCATGGTCTTCTGCTCGACCAGGTCGGGGCCGGATTCGAGTTCCGGGATCTCTGGTTTTTCGACGGTAAAGAAGCGGGCTCTGGATCCTTCAGCAACGACCACACAATAACGACTCATACGTGATCTCCCCGAAATGGCGGCCGGGCCGCGTAAAGGTGTGGGGCGAACTGAACCGTGAATCACCCTGACGACGGGCGACCCCGGTGGGACCGGGAGTGGTTCCGCCGCGGCGGAGGGCCATCCTTCTCTGTCTTGGAGGTCCCTGCCTCAAGTATAGTTCCCACACGCACTTTTAAAGGAACACCTCACATGGCTCGAATCCTCAAGTGGCTGTTGATCGTGCTGGTGGCCCTGATCGGGCTCATCGTGCTGGCCGTGGCCGCCGTCATCGCTCTCGTCGATCCCAACGACTACCGGGACGAGATCAGCAGCGTGGTGGCGGAGCACACCGGCCACGAGCTGGTCATCGAGGGCGACATCCAGCTGTCGTTCTTCCCCTGGCTGGGCCTCGATCTCGGCCGCACGCGCGTGGAGAACCCCGAGGGCTTCGGCGACGAGCCGCTGGCGCAAATGGATCGCGCCGGCGTGGCCGTGCGGGTGCTGCCGTTGTTCCGCGGCGAGCTGGTGCTGGATACCATCCGCCTCCAGGGGCTGCGCGCCAACCTGGTGGTCAACGAGGCGGGTGAGGCGAACTGGGAGCTGGACGTCCCGGACGACGCGCCGGCGGAGCCGGGCGGGCCCGCGCCGGAGGAACAGCCGCCGGCAGGCGAGCGCGGTGACGGCGGCATGCCGATCGCCATCGGCACGATCCGCGGCGTGCAGGTCTCGGACCTGCACGTCAGCTACGACAATCGCCGCACCGGCGCGAGCCATTCCGCCGGTCCCGTCAACCTGGAGCTGGGCGAGCTGCTGCTGGACGAGGACGTTCCGCTGAATGCCGACTGGGTGCTCTCCATCGGGGACGGAACCCGCCTGGAAGGCACCCTGGAGGCCATGCTCCGGGCTGGCGGGGATCTGCAACGGTTCCGTGCCCAGGTGACGGAGCTGCGTCTCAATGCCTTCGCCGACGGGCTCCCGGAGGACGGCCTGGAGATGCAGATGGGCGCTCTGCTGGAGATGGATCTGCAGCAGGACACCGCCCGGCTGTCCGATTTTGCCGCCCGGGTTGCCGGCATGCAGCTGAACGCCAGCGCCGATGTCCGCGGACTGACCACGGCCCCGCAAGTGGAGGGCTCGTTCGCTGTTCCGGAGGCGAATCTCCGGGACGTGCTGGATCGCGCGGGGCAGGAGATCCCGGAGACGGCGGATCCGGACGTGCTCAAGCGCTTCTCCCTGGACGGCCGTTTCACGGCGGATGAAGGCAGCGCCGAGATCACCGAGCTCGCCGTGGTGCTGGACGACACGGAGCTCGACGGTACCGCCAGCGTGCGCGACTTCGCCGACCCGGCCATCCGCTTCGATGTCACCGGGAATCGCTTCAATGCCGACCGCTATCTGCCCCCGGGCAGTGACGAGGCAGGGGCGGGCGCCGAGGCCGTGGGCGAGAGCGAGGCCGCGGACGAGGACGCCGAGGCCGCCGAGATTCCGCTGGAGCCCCTGCGGGCCCTGAACCTGAACGGGCGCATCCGGCTGGGGCAGCTGACCGTGGGCGGTTTCGAGCTCTCGGAGATCGATATCACGGTGGAGGCCGCGGACGGCCGCATCCGGATTCACCCGCTGGCCGCGAGCCTGTACGGCGGCGCCTATCGCGGCGACGTTCGCCTGGACGCGACCGGGGACGCGCTCAACGTCCGCGCCGACGAGCGCCTCACCGGGGTGCAGGCACAGCCGCTGGTCACCCAGTTTCTCGGGCGTGATCTGCTGCGGGGCGTGGGCGAGCTGCATCTGCAGGCGGAAACCACGGGCCGTGAACCCGCGGCCATGCTGCGGCAACTGGTCGGCGAGGCCGAGCTGGCGTTCGCCGACGGCGCGCTGGTGGGGCTGAACCTGGCGCAGATGGTGCGCAATGCCACGGCCCGTCTCCAGGGCGAGGCGACCGCGGCGGCGGAGGAGCGCACCACCGACTTTACCAGCCTGCGCGGGTCGCTCCGCTTCGATCGCGGCCGGATCCGCAGCGACGACCTGCGCATGCAGTCGCCGCTGTTCCGGGTCGAGGGCGCCGGCGAGGCCAACATCTTCGAGCAGACCGTCGACTACAATCTCACGGTCAACCTGGTCGGCAGCCTCGAGGGGCAGGGCGGCTCCGAGCTGGACCGCCTGCGCCGGGTGCCCATTCCCCTGCGGTTCCAGGGGGCCTTGCTGTCGCCGGAGATCAGCCTGAATCTGCAAGAGGCGATTACCAGCCAGCAGCGCCAGCGTCTGCGCGAGGAGGAAGAGCAGGCACGGCAGCGCCTGGAGGAAGAGGCCGACGAGCGCGAGGAAGAGGTGCGTGAGCGTGCCCGGGATCAGTTGCGCCGGCTCCTGGATTGATGCAACTCGGCACCGAAGAGATCGAGCGCTTTCGCGCCCGGGTGCTCGACTGGTACGACCGCAACGGGCGCCATAACCTGCCGTGGAAGCGGCCGGCCACGCCTTACCGCGTGTGGGTCTCCGAGATCATGCTGCAGCAGACCCGCGTCAGCGTGGTGGTGCCGTATTTCCAGCGGTTCACGGCGCAGTTCCCGGACGTCGCCGCGCTGGCGGCCGCTCCCCGGGACGCGGTGCTGGCGCAGTGGTCCGGGCTCGGCTACTACGCCCGGGCGCGCAATCTGCACGAGGCCGCCCGGCGCATCATGGACCGCCATGGTGGCGCCATGCCCGCCACGCGGGCGGAATGGGAGGCGCTGCCGGGTGTCGGCCGCTCCACCGCGGCGGCCATTCTGTCGCTGTCCATGGACCAGCCGCACGCCATTCTCGACGGCAACGTCAAGCGCGTGCTGGCCCGCTACGGCGCCATTCCGGGCTGGCCCGGCCGTACCGCCGTGGAGCGCGAGCTCTGGAGCCTGTCCGAGGTCCTGACGCCCGGGCAGCGCTGTGCCGACTACAACCAGGCCATGATGGACCTGGGCGCCACGGTCTGTACCCGCACGGCGCCGGCCTGCCTGCTGTGTCCGGTCAATGACGGCTGCCGGGCGCGTGCCGCCGGCGAGCAGGAGGCCTACCCGTCGCCGAAGCCGTCCCGGCGCCTGCCCGTGCGGCGCACGCGCATGCTGCTGCTGGAGTCGGAGCGGGGCGTGCTCCTGGAGAAGCGGCCGCCCACCGGAATCTGGGGCGGGCTGTGGAGCTTGCCGGAGATGCCGGCGGACCGCGACCCGGCGGAGCACTGCCGGCAGGAGCTGGGCCTGGCCGTGGATGCGTCCGAGTTCTGGCCGTCGTTCCGGCACACCTTCAGCCACTACCACCTGGAGATCGAGCCCGTGCGCGCCCGGGTGCGGGGTGACGCCGGCGCCGTCATGACAGGCGGCGAGAGCATCTGGTATAACGACCGCTCATCGCTGGATCGGGGCGTGGCAGCGCCCGTGAGCCGGCTATTGCAACAGTGGCAGCAAGGGAAACGCTGAACAATTCGCGCGCGCCTCTGGCCGAGCAGCGCGGGCGCAGGCAAGGCGCGTTGCGCCGCGCTGTACTGGCGGTACAGTCAAGCAACGCAACGCCGGCTGTGCCCGCGCTGTTCGGCCCCGAAGGGCGCCCCACAGCGGCGTTGTGGGGCGCAGAGGCACGCGGGAATTGTTCAGCGTTTCCCAAGGGGGCATAGGCATGGGGCGCACGGTGCATTGCGCGAAACTGGGCCAGGAGCTGGAAGGCCTGGACAAGCCGCCGTATCCGGGCGAGCTGGGTCAGCGCATCTACGACAACATCTCCAAGCAGGCCTGGCAGCAGTGGCTGAACCACCAGACCATGCTCATCAACGAGTACCGGCTCACGCCGGTGGACCCCAAGGCGCGCAAGTTTCTCGAAGGGGAAATGGAGAAATTCCTCTTCGGCGGCGGGGCCGCGCCGCCGCCGGATTACCAGCCGCCGGAGGACTGAGCCGGGCGCGTGCGCTTGACGGTTCCGGTCCGTTCGGGTTCAATGTGCGGCCTCGGGCCGGGTAGCTCAGTCGGTAGAGCAGCGGATTGAAAATCCGCGTGTCGGGAGTTCGATTCTCTCCCCGGCCACCAGAACAAGTGGACGCAGTCGCTTCCATGCCGGAATCCGCAGTGCGGGTTCCGGCATTTTTTTGGCCGCACGGCCAGGACGTTTTCCCCGTGCTCTCCCCACACCCCCCCGAATAGATGCTAGTCTCATGCGACATAAATGAAACGCTGTTTCGCAAAACGCAATTGCAGCCGCAACCCACCCCGTGTTCATGCGGGCCGGAACCGGCGTAGGAGGATGTGCCGTGACTGTGAATCTGAACGACCCCCAGCTACTGAAGAACCAGGCCTACGTCGGCGGTGAATGGGCGCCGGCGGCGGCCGGCGCCACGTTCGCGGTGCGCAACCCGGCCACCGGGGAGACCCTGGGCACCGTGCCGGACATGACCGCCGCGGATACCCGCCAGGCCATCGCCGCGGCGGAGGAGGCGTTCGCCGGGTGGCGCGCCACGCCGGCGCGCAAGCGCTCGAAGATCCTGCGCAAGTGGTTCGACCTGATCACCGAGCATGCCGACGACCTGGGTGCGCTGCTGACCGCGGAGCAGGGCAAGCCCCACGCCGAGGCCAAGGGCGAGGTCCTCAGCGGCGCCGCCTACGTGGAATGGTTCGCCGAGGAGGCCAAGCGCATCGAGGGGGACCTGCTCAGCCCCCAGGGGCCCGGGCAGCGCGAGATCGTGCTCAAGCAGCCGGTGGGCGTGGTCGGCGCCATCACGCCGTGGAACTTCCCCTCCTCCATGATCACCCGCAAGGTGTCCCCGGCCCTGGCCGCCGGCTGCCCGGTGGTGATCAAGCCGGCCGAGGACACGCCCCTGTCCGCGCTGGCGCTGGCGGAGCTGGCCTACCGGGCGGGCATCCCCGCCGGCGTGCTCAACGTGGTCACCGCCAGCCACGGGGCCGAGGTGGGCCACGAGCTGTCCACCAACGCCACCGTGCGCAAGCTCTCGTTCACGGGCTCCACCGCCGTGGGCAAGCTGCTCATGAGCCAGGCGTCGGACACCGTCAAGAAGATCAGCCTGGAGCTGGGCGGCAACGCGCCGTTCCTGGTGTTCGACGACGCGGACCTGGATGCCGCCGTCAAGGCGGCCACCACCATGAAGTTCATCAACAGCGGCCAGACGTGTATCTGCGTCAACCGCCTGATGGTCCACGAGAACGTCCATGACGCCTTCATGGAGCGGTTCACGGCGGCGGTGGACCAGCTCAACGTCGGCAACGGCGCCGACAAGGGAGTGACCAATGGGCCGTTGATCAACGACAAGGGCCTGGAGAAGGTGGAGAGCCTGGTCACGGATGCCGTCAGCCACGGCGCCACGGCGGTGCGCGGCGGCCAGCGCCACGAGCTGGGCGGCACGTTCTACCAGCCCACCGTGCTCACCGGCGTGAACCCCGACATGGCCTGCTTCCGCAACGAGATCTTCGGGCCGGTGGCGCCGGTGTACCGGTTCGGCTCCGAGGACGAGGCCGTGCGGCTGGCCAACGACACGCCCTACGGCCTGGCGGCGTACTACTTCACCCGTGACCCCGGGCGCATGTGGCGCGTGGGCGAGGCCCTGGAGTACGGCATGGTGGCCTGCAACACCGCGCGCTTCGTGCACGAGGGCATGCCGTTCGGCGGCTTCAAGGAATCCGGCATCGGCCGTGAGGGCTCGAAGTACGGCATCGAGGAGTACCTGGAGACCAAGTTCCTGTGCATGGGCGGTCTCTGACCCCGGAGCCCGCGGGTGACGCCGCCCGCGGGACGGCGAATGCGCGGGCTGCCGCCCCTGCCCCCGGGGCGGGCGGGAGCCCGGGAACCAAGTGAAAGGAGGATCCATGAGCGACGCAGTTACCTACGAGCGCAGGGACGGTATCGGTGTCATCACCGTCAACAACCCCCCGGTGAACGCCCTGGGCCAGGCCGTGCGGCAGGGCCTCAAGGAGTGCCTGGACCAGGGGTTGGCCGACGGCGAGGCGCGCGCCCTGGTGGTCACCGGCGGCGGCAATACCTTCCCCGCCGGCGCGGATATCCGCGAGTTCGGCAAGCCGCCCCAGGAGCCGAGCCTGCCGGACGTCATCGATGCCTACGAGAGCAGCGACAAGCTGGTGGTCGCCGCCATCCACGGTACCGCCCTGGGCGGCGGGCTGGAGGTGGCCCTGGGCTGTGACTACCGCGTGGCCGTGGAATCCGCCGCCGTGGGCGTGCCGGAGGTCAAGCTCGGGCTGCTGCCGGGGGCCGGCGGCACCCAGCGGCTGCCGCGCCTGGCCGGCGTGCAGAATGCCCTGGAGATGATTACCGGCGGCAACCAGGTCAAGGCACCGAAGGCCCGGGACATGGGCATCATCGATGCCATCGTCGGCGCGGACCTGGTGGACGAGGCCGTCGCCTACGCCAACAAGCTGGTCTCGGAGGCAGCCCCGCGGCGGCCGATCCGCGACATGGAGGCCAGCGCCGAGTCCGACAGCGTCTTCGACGACTTCGAGAAGGGGCTGCAGAAAAAGGCGCGCGGCTTCCTGGCGCCGTTCCATTGCGTCAAGGCCGTGCGCGCCGCGGTGGATCTGCCGTTCCGGGAGGGGCTCAAGCGCGAGCGCGAGCTGTTCCAGGAGCTGATGGACTCGCCGCAGTCCAAGGCCCAGCGCCACGTCTTCTTCGCCGAACGGGAAGTGGGCAAGGTCCCGGGCATCGGCAAGGACACGCCCAAGCGCGAGATCAAGTCCGTGGGCGTGGTGGGTGCCGGCACCATGGGCGGCGGCATCGCCATGAACTTCCTCAACGCCGGCATCCCGGTGATCATCAAGGAAGTCAAGCAGGAGGCCCTGGACAAGGGGCTGTCGGTGATCCGCAAGAATTACGAGAGCACGGCGAAGAAGGGCCGCATCTCCATGGACGACGTGGACAAGCGCATGGGCCTGATTATGCCGACCCTGGACTATGACGACTTCAAGGACGTGGACCTGGTCATCGAGGCGGTGTTCGAGAGCATGGACGTCAAGCAGGACGTCTTCGAGACCCTGGATCGCGTCTGCAAGCCCGGCGCCATCCTGGCGACCAACACCTCCACCCTGGACGTGAACCGCATCGCCTCGTTCACCGGCCGGCCGGAAGACGTCATGGGTATGCACTTCTTCAGCCCGGCCAACGTCATGAAGCTGCTGGAGAACGTCCGCGGCGACAAGACCTCCGACGAGGTCGTGGCCACGGTCATGGACCTGTCCAAGCGCATCGGCAAGGTGGGCGTGTGCGTGGGCGTGTGCGACGGCTTCGTCGGCAACCGCATGCTGCACAAGCGCCAGGCCGAGGCCGTGGCGCTGGTGGACGAGGGCGCCAGCCCCGAGCAGGTGGACAAGGTCATCTACGACTTCGGCTTCCCCATGGGGCCGTTCGCCATGTCCGACCTGGCCGGCCTGGATATCGGCTACAGCATCCGCCTGGAGCGGCGCAAGGCCGGTGATCCCGACGCCCAGGAGCTCACCTGGCTGGACAAGCTGGCGGAGAAGGGCCGTTACGGGCAGAAGACCCAGGCCGGCGTGTACCGCTACGAGGAAGGCGACCGCACGCCCAAGCCCGACCCGGAAGTGGCCGAGCTCATCGAGCAGCACCGCCGGGACAAGGGCATCACCCCCCGGGAGGTGAGCGACCAGGAGATCCTGGAGCGGTGCATGTACGTCATGGTCAACGAGGGCTCCAAGATCCTGGAAGAGGGGATCGCCGCCCGCGCGCTGGATGTCGACATCGTCTGGATCTACGGCTACGGCTTCCCGGTCTACCGCGGCGGGACCATGTTCTGGGCTGACCAGGTGGGCCTGGGCGAGATCCGTGACCGCGTGCGGCAGTTCTACCAGGACCAGGGCGGCGAGCAATGGAAGCCGTCGCCCCTGCTGGAGCAGCTGGCGAGCGAAGGCAAGGGCTTCCACGACGCCAAGTAGCGGCCTCGGCGAGGCCGTACCGGGGACGGGCCGGGTCACCTGTGTGGCCCGGCCCGTTCGTCATCCGCGGCTCAGCGCACCAGATACTGCACGCTGAACCACTCCTGCTCGTCCGTCCAGACCTGCTCGACCCGGAAGCCCGCCTGCTGCGCCAGATCGGCCATGCCCGCCAGCGTGTACTTGTGGCTGTACTCGGTGACGATGGGCTCGCCGGCGCGGAAGTCGAACGCGGTTCCCCCCACGTGCACCCGCTGGTCCCGCAGGCTGACCAGGTGCATCTCCACGCGGCTCTCGGGCTCGTTCCACAGGGCCCGGTGCCGGAATGCCCCGGGGTCGAAATCCCCGCCCAGCTCCCGGTTGATGCGGGTGAGAACATTGCGGTTGAAAGCTGCGGTGACACCCGCACTGTCGTCGTAGGCGGGCTCGAGCACGGCGGGCGACTTGCGCAAGTCGGCGCCCAGCAGCAGGCCCCCGCCGGGCCCCGCGACGGCGGCGAACCGCGAGAGAAGCGTGAGCGCGTCGTCCGGGCGGAAGTTGCCGATGGTCGAGCCCGGGAAGAAGACGACCCGGCGGGCCGGCTCGCGGGTGGACTCCGGCACGGTGAAGCCCGCGGTGAAGTCGGCGGCCACCGGCAGGATCTCCAGCCCCGGGTAGCGTTCCCGCAGCGGCGCCAGGCTGGCCAGCATGTGCTCACGCGAGATCTCCACCGGGACGTAGGCCACGGGGTCCTCCAGCACGTCAAGCAGCAGGTGCACCTTGGCGCTGCTGCCGCTTCCCGGCTCGATCAGCATGACCCGGGCGCCGAGGGCATCGCCGATATCCCGGGCGTAGTCGCGGAGAATGGCGGTTTCCGTGCGCGTGACGTAGTACTCCGGCAGCTCACAGATGCGGTCGAACAGCTCCGAGCCCGCATCGTCGTAGAAGTACTTGGGCGGGATCTGCTTGACCGGCGCCGACAGCCCGGCGACTACGTCCGCAAGAAAGGCGGCGCGATGGTGATCCGTGGATGCGGTGTCTTCGTGTGTCACGCTGGACGTCCCCGGACGCGGCAGCGGCGCCCGGCAGGCGGGAACGACGCTGCGTGGGTGGATGTCGGCTTGCGGGAGAACCCGTTCCGGCCATCCGGCCCCGCCCTGGATGGCCCCGGCGGGCGGCCGCATGACGCCGGCCGGGAATCGTAGCGTATCCTACGCCGGCAGCCGAATACACCGCCTCGGCGGGCAGAGGCACGCGGAAGTGTTGGCAGCCACGATGGGAGGATCGGTAGATGAGTGATGCAGTCATGCTGATTACCGGCGCGAGCAGCGGCATCGGCGCGGCCACGGCCCGGCAGGCCGCCGGGGCCGGCTGGCGTGTGGCCCTGGCGGCGCGATCGCAGGAGCGTATCACGGCCCTGGCCGAGGAGCTGGGCGGCCCGGAGCGGGCCCTCGCCGTGCGCTGCGATGTCAACGACGAGGCCAGCCAGCAGGCTATGGTCGAGCAGGTTCTGGACCACTTCGGCCGCATCGACGCGGTCTTTGCCAACGCCGGCATGGGCGGCAGTCCGGGTGGTTTCAGCGGCGCCGACACGGCCGTGTGGCGGGAGATGATTGTCACCAACATCTACGGGGTCGGGCTCACGCTGCGGCATACCCTCGACGCCCTCAAGAAGACCCGCGGGCACCTGCTGCTCACCGGGTCGGCCGCCGGCCGGGCCACCATCCCGGGGTCCATGTACAGCGCCACCAAATGGGCCGTGAGCGCCATCGGTTACGGTGTCCGGGAAGAGCTCCGCGGCACCGGGGTGCGCGTGACCCTGATCGAGCCGGGGATGGTGGATACACCCTTCTTCGACGACAGGCCGGCCCACGCGCTGGAGCCCGAGGACGTGGCCCGCTCGGTGCTCTACGCCGTCTCCCAGCCGGCGCACGTGGACGTCAACGAAATCCTTGTACGACCCACGCCACCTCTGGAATGATTGAGCAGCCTCGCAGTCAGGCCTGTTACCGCCCTTGTAGCTCAACTGGATAGAGCACCGGCCTTCGAAGCCGGGGGTTGGAGGTTCGAATCCTCCCGGGGGCGCCATTCGGTTGTTGGGGCGGTGAGCCGGACGCGACCCGGCGGTATTCGAAGCCCCGATTCGAACCTCCAACCATGGACAATTCGGTTCGACCGGCCGCCGCCAGGCGGCCCGTGCCGTCTCGCGCGAGCGAGACGGACCCGGAGGGCGCGGCGCCGGAGGCGCCGCAGCAATCCTCCCGAGGGCGCCATTCGGTTGTTGGGGCAGCGAGCCGGACGCGACCCGACGGTGTTCGGAGCCCCGATTCGAACCTCCCCCTCACCCGCCGCCGAGCAGGACGGCATGCATGATCCGTCCGGGCACCAGCGTGAAGGCGCCCGGCACCAGCAGTCCGAAGACGAACAGCAGGATCATGGTGTGGCGGTGCGTCCGGACGGCGTGCCGCCGCGCGGCGACCACCGCAACGCCCAGCATGCCCAGCGTGTAGATAGACAGCAGATGGATCGGGCTCCAGATGCCGATGACCTGCATGCTGTGGATGAAGAACGAAGACACGGCGGCTACCGTCATCAGCACGACCCATGTCCAGCCCGAGAGCTTGTGAATGCGCGAGCCCCGCGGCAGGAGGAACTGGCCGACGCCCACGGCGAGCGCGAGAGTGGCCGCGAGGGCATGGATCTGGATGGCGACGGAGCTGGCGAGCAACGGTTGCAGCGTCATGGCGGATGGTCTCCATATGCACTTTGTTGCATAATAGATCGGGACGCCTTGATATGCAACAAAGTGCATATGGAGTGATGATGGCATTACGCTACGCCCTTCTTGCCGCGCTTCAGGAGGAACCGGCCACCGGCTATGAGCTGACCCAGCGATTCCGCACGTACCTGGCGCATGTGTGGAACGCCACGCACCAGCAGATCTACCGTGAGCTGGGCAAGCTCCACGACGAGGGGCTGGTGACAGCGGAGACCATCGCCCAGAGCGAGCGTCCGGACCGCAAGCAGTACCGGGTCAGCGAGGCGGGCGAGACGGCGCTGACACAATGGCTGGCCACGCCGCAGCCGCGGCCGGCAACCCGCGATCCGCTGCTGGTGAAACTGTTCGCCGGGGACAATCTGGACGCTCGGGTGATGGCCCGCGAGCTCGCGGAGCTGCGGCAGCAGTGCGAACAGCGCCTCGCTGCCTATCGCGAGATGGAGCGGACCTGGTTCCGGGATCCGGGATCCGTGCCCCGCCGGTATCGCCTGCAGTACCTGGCCCTGCGCCGCGGCATCCTGGGAGCGCAATCCTGGCTGGCATGGCTCGACGAAGCCGAAAGGGAGTTTCCGTCGACGGATGATTCATGACCACGCGGGCGCGGGAACTCCCGCCCCTGCCCATGCGTATATGGCAATGAGCCGGGTCCGCCGGGCCGATGGATCGGCGCGCGATCGGGCAATCATTCATGAGGGCTCGAGGGAATGATTCCGGTCCGGCGGCTGTCATAAGACCACGTGCCGCCATTCCCGGCAGGCGCGACATACGGGCACGGACGCAGGGAGCACGCATGCTTCGCACATTGACTTGCAGCATTCTTCTGACTCTGCTTTTCGCCGCGTCCGCGGAATCCCGCGGCGCGACGGACTCGTCCCTGTTCGAGCAGGTGACCCGCAAGGCCCGGGAGCTGGCGCAGAGCCGGTACCAGGCGCCGGACGGCCCGCAGATTCCCGAATCCCTGCAGAACCTGGACTACCAGGACTACCGCGACATCCGTTTCAACAAGTCCGAGGCCCTTTGGCGGGAGCGCTCGCTGTTCAACATCGAGCTCTTCCACCTGGGCTTTCTCTACACCCAGCCGGTTACGCTGCACCAGGTCGTGGACGGACGCGTTCACACGCTCCGCTACTCGCCGGCGCTGTTCGACTACGGTGACAACGAGGGGGTCGCCGGGTCGCTGGGCCCGGATCTCGGTTTCGCCGGGTTCCGCGTGCACTATCCGCTGAACACCCCGGACTACGACGACGAGTTCCTGGTCTTCCTGGGCGCTTCCTACTTCCGCATGGTGGGGCGCGGCGAGCGGTACGGCCTCTCGGCCCGGGGCCTGGCCATCGACACGGCGCTGCCCAAGGGCGAGGAGTTTCCCCGCTTCGAGGAATTCTGGCTGGTCCGGCCCGAGCCCGAGGCCACGTCCATGACCGTGTATGCGCTGCTCAACAGCCGGTCCGTCACGGGGGCCTACCGGTTCGATATCCATCCGGGGCAACGCTCCGCCATGGACGTCCACGCCCGGCTGTTCGCGCGCAGCGACGTGGAACGGCTCGGGATCGCCCCCCTGACCAGCATGTTCATGTGGGGGGAGAACAGCGTCAGCCACCGCGACGACCACCGCCCGGAAGTCCATGACTCCGACGGTCTTCTCCTGCACACCGGCGCTGATGAATGGATCTGGCGTCCCCTGGTCAACCCCGTCGACCTCCAGGTGAGCTCGCTCATGGTCGACAATCCGAAGGGCTTCGGCCTGGCGCAGCGCGACCGGGACTTCGACCACTACCTGGACATGAGTGCCCGCTACGAGTCGCGCCCCGGCCTGTGGGTGCGCCCCGAGGGGGACTGGGGCAAGGGTGCCGTACAGCTCGTCGAGATCCCCTCGGACGACGAGTCCAACGACAACATCGTCGCCTACTGGGTGCCGGAGGAGCCGTTCAGCGCGGGCGATTCCACGGAATTCCGCTATCGGGTGGAGACCTTCGCTGCCGGCAGGACGCCGGACACGCTGGCGAGCGTCAAGCGCACGCGCATCGGCTGGGGCGCCACGCCCGGGAGCAGCGACAAGCCGCCCCGCAGCCTGCGTCAGTTCGTGGTGGACTTCGAGGACGGCCCCCTGCGCAATCTGGCCGCCGAGCAGCCCGTGGAGGCGGAGCTGTCCAGCAGCAACGGCGAGGTCCGGCACGTGACCGTGGAGCCGCTGCCGGACCAGGGCGGCTGGCGGGTCGCGTTCAAGCTCGCCCCCGAGAACGAGGACGAGGCCGTTGATCTGCGGATGCACCTGCGTCTGCGCGACAAGCGTCTCAGCGAGACCTGGAACTATGTCTGGGATCCGAGGGCGATACAGTGATGCGTATGTCCCGTGAAGCAGCGAATGAGCCGACCGGCGCCACCATCCGCCTGCCCGCCCTGTCGTGGCGGCGGCGGGTGTTGTTCGTCCTGGTTGTCGTCACCGTGATCGTCGGCGTGGACCTCATGCTCAGGATCGTCAGGGCCAACGGCATGACGCCGCTGGAAGGGGCGACCCTGGCCCTGTTCACGGTGACCTTCGCCTGGATCTCCACCGCCTTCTGGACGGCGCTCGCCGGCTTCGTCGTCCAGGCCCTGGGCCGTGATCCCCTGTCATTGCGGCGGGCGCCGGAGCGTCCGCCGCGCGCGGAGCCCGTCGTGACCCGCACGGCGCTGGTGATGCCGGTCTGCAACGAGGACGTGGAACGGGTTTCCGCCGGGCTGGAAGCCATCCTCTGCGACGTCCACGCAACAGGCGACGGCGACGCGTTCGATACGTACCTGCTCAGTGATACCGCCGATCCCGCGACCGCCTCGGCGGAGGAGGCGGCCGTCGCCGCGTTGCGCCGGCGGCTGCCCGGCGGCGACCGGCTCTACTACCGCCGCCGGACCGACAACGAGGGCCGCAAGGCGGGCAACATCGCCGAGTTCTGCCGGCGGTGGGGCGGTCACTACGACTACATGGTCGTGCTGGATGCCGACAGCATCATGACCGGGCGCTCGCTGACCGACCTGGTGCGGAACATGCAGGCCAACCCGGGTGCGGGGATGCTCCAGACCGTGCCGATCCCGGTACGCCAGGAAACCCTCTTCGGGCGTTTCCTGCAGTTCGCGGCCACCCTGTACAGTCCCATGCTGGCCACGGGCATGAGCTTCTGGCAGGGGGATGTGTCCAACTACTGGGGACACAACGCCATCATCCGGGTCCGGGCGTTCATGGACCACTGCGGGCTGCCGAAGCTGCCCGGCCAGCCGCCGCTGGGCGGCGACATCCTCAGCCACGATTTCGTCGAGGCGGCGCTCATGCGGCGAGCGGGCTGGCACGTGTATCTCCTGCCCGAGGTGGGCGGCAGCTACGAACAGGTCCCCGGCAACATCCTCGACTATGCCAAGCGGGATCGCCGGTGGTCGGAGGGCAACCTCCAGCATCTGCGCCTGCTCACCGCCCGGGGGTTGCATCCGTTGAGCCGGCTGTACTTCGTCATGGGGGCACTGGCGTACGGGTGCTCGCTGCTGTGGTTGCTCATGCTCACGGTGGGCACGCTGGACGCCGGCTCCCGGGCGCTGACCGTCGCCAGCTATTTCGGGGCCGGCCACCAGCTGTTTCCGGAATGGCCGGTCGCCCGCACCGAGATCATGCTCTGGCTGCTGGTCACCGTGGCCGCCATGCTGATTCTCCCCAAGGTGTTCGGCGTCCTGCTCTGCCTGTTCGACCGCGAGCGGCGACGCGCCTTCGGCGGCGGGCTCCGGGTCACCGTCAGCGCCCTGCTGGAACTGGTCTTCTCCGTTCTGATCGCCCCCATCATGATGACGTTCCACGCCTTCTTCGTGGCCTGCGTGCTGTTCGGGCGCCGCGCTACATGGCAGCCGCAGAACCGCGAGGGACGCGAGGTGGGATGGCGCACGGCGGTGTATCAGACGGGCGTGTTCACCGTCGCCGGCGTACTCTGGGGAATCGGCACGGCGTTCATTACACCCATCTTCTTCTGGGCCCTGACCCCCGTGCTCACGGGGCTGGTCCTGGCGCCGGCCGTGGTGGTGCTTTCCAGTCGTCCCGCGTGGGGGCGAGCGCTGCGGCGTTGCGGGCTGTTCCTGACGCCGGCGGAAACCCGGCCTCCCGGTGCCCTGAAGCAGCTCGACGAGCGCCTGGCCGCCCCCGCGGTGCAGCTGCCGCCGGCGGGCGCGCTTCCGCCGCTGCCGCAGCCCTGTCCCCGGCCCATGCCGGTGCAGCGGCTGGACCGGCACCCGCGCTGGCTTCGCGGCGAGCGACCGGCCACCTGACGCGTCGCCGGGCAGCCCGCGGCCGCCGGTCGGGCAGCGGGTGCCGGGCGGGTCGCAAGACCACCGGCTCCGCCGGCATTGCCCCGGCACTTCGCGCTTGCCCGGGACTGTCTTGTTTCGCCGGACGTTCTATACTACGTCCTGCTCCCACGGTGGTTGACGGCCGTTCCGTGAGGGCACCTGCGAAGCATCCTGCCACCGGGTCGTACTGCGGCCGTCCTCCCGGAGTGAATTGACATGTCGACTTCCTGCGATCTGCATCGTGGGACGGGCATCGCGTGCGTGCCCAGTGGATGGCGTTACCTGGCCGGTGGCGTGCTCGCGCTCGCAGCCGGTGCCGTCGGCGCCGAGACGTCCTACGGCCCGGCCCTGACGCTGGGCGAGGGCTCGGCGCGCGTGTACCTGGTCACCGAGGGCGACGCCCCGGTGGAGCTCGGGCTCGCGCTCGACGACGCGTTTCTCGCGGCCCTTCCGCCGGACGGCGCACCCCACGGCATGGTCATGCCCGACGGCCACAGCACCTTCGAGTACGTCCTGGCCATGCCCGAGAACAACCCCACGCCGTTCCGGCACCTGACCCTGGACTGGAACCCGGCCGGACATGTTCCGGAAGGCGTCTGGAACGTCCCCCACCTGGACGTGCACTTCTACGTCATCAGCAACGACGAGCGCCTGGCCATCCATCCCTCCGATCCCGCGTTCGCGGACAAGGGGCAACGGCTTCCCGACGCGGCGTTCGTGCCTGCCGGTTACGTGGACCCCGGTATCCCACCCGTGCCCCTGATGGGCCTTCATCTGGTGGATCCCGACTCCCCGGAGCTGCATCCGGACACGCCCCAGCCGTTCACCCATACGTTCCTGTACGGGTCCTGGGACGGGCGCCTGATCTTCCTGGAGCCCATGGTGACCACGGCCTATCTGCAGGGCCGGGAGGATGCGGTGCGGCGCCTTCCGGTGGCGGAGCGCTACGAGCCCGCCGGTTACTATCCGGACGGGTACCGGGTTCACTGGGACGAAGCCACCGGTGAGCACCGCGTTGCCCTCACGGGGCTGGCCATGCGCTAGGGCACCCCGCCGTGACCGCCGTGCGCCGCGCTGTCAGCGCGGCGCACGGCGAAATCCACCCGCTGCCGGTCATCCACCACCGGCGCTGAGGCACCGGTGCATTCCGGGGTGGTCGCCGACGCCGTATCCTGCAAGGATGGTACGGGTCAGCACTCGTCGACTCCGGGAACCCCATGCAGAACGCCCGTCTCCGGTCGCCCGCGGCGGCCCGCAATCGACAGCCGATTCTCGAGGTACTGCAGCAGGCATTGCCGGACGAGGCGCGCATCCTGGAGGTCGCCAGCGGCAGCGGCGAGCACGCGGTGTACTTTGCCGCCGCCATGCCCGGCTGGCAGTGGCATCCCAGCGACCCCGACCCTGAAGCCGTCGCATCCATCGACGCCTGGCGCCGGCATGCCGGCACCCCCAATGTCTGCGCCCCGGTGCGCCTGGACGTGGTCGCCGGCGACTGGCCGGGCGGCGCCTTCGACGGCATCGTGGCCATCAACCTGGTGCACATCGCTCCGTGGGCGGTGACGGAGGCGCTCCTGGCGGGCGCCGGGCCACGGCTGCGAGACAACGGCGCGTTGATCCTCTATGGTCCCTACAAGCGGGCCGGGCGGCATACCGCCTCCAGCAACGAGGCCTTCGATGCCGATCTCCGCGCCCGGGATCCGCGCTGGGGCGTACGCGACCTCGACGACGTCGAGGCCGCAGCACGCGCCCACGGGTTCACCCTGGAGCACGTGGCGGACCTGCCGGCCAACAACCTCGCGGTCGTGTTCCGCCGCGACGGGACAACCAGCGCCCCGACAGCGTCGGGGCCCGAGACGGAGGAAGCGAACCGATGACAGTCCTATACAGCGCCCGCGGTGCCCCCAGCCCCCGCCGGGCGAGGATCTTCCTGGCGGAGAAGGGCATCGAGGTCCCCGTGCAGGACGTGGACCTGCGCGACCAGGAGCAGTTCGCCGACGAGTTCCGCCGCCGCAACCGCTGCTGCACGGTGCCCGTGCTGGAACTCGACGACGGTACCTGCATCGCCGAGAGCGACGCCATCTGCCTGTACTTCGAGACGCTCCACCCGGAGCCCGCGCTCATGGGCACCGATGCCCGCTCCCGGGCGCTGGTGCGCTCCTGGGATCGCTGGGTGGAGATGGACGGCTACCTGGCGGTGGCCGAAGGCTTCCGCAACTCGTTCGCCGGGTTCAAGGACCGCGCCGTACCCGGTCCGCACCCGGTGGCGCAGATCGAGGCCCTGGCGGAGCGGGGTGCGCAGCGCTACCGCTACTTCCTGGAGGACCTGGACGCCCGCCTGGCGGAGAGTCCGTTCGTGGCCCTGGAGACCTTCTCGGTGGCGGACATCACCGCCATGGTGACCGTCGACTTCGCCCGGCGGGCGCTGGAGATCGAGCCGGGCGACAATCTCACCCACCTGCACCGCTGGTACGGGGAGGTCAGCGCCCGCCCCAGCGCGCAGGCATGATGGCGAAGGCCGCCATGATCGACTACGCGCCCGGCGTGACCGCCATCGACGCGCAGTTCGCCGGCCGCACCGGCCAGGTGGCGAGCCACCTGCTGGTGGACGCCGGCGAGGCCGCCCTGGTGGACGTCGGCAGCAACCACTCGGTGCCGCACATCCTCCGCGCCCTGGACGACAAGGGCATCGCGCGGAGTGCGGTCCGGTACGTGTGCGTCACCCACGTCCACCTGGACCATGCCGGCGGTGCCGGGGAGCTGATGCGCCACCTGCCGCAGGCGACCCTGGTGGTCCATCCCCGCAGCGCCCGCCACATGATCGACCCGTCGGCGCTGTACGCGGGCGCGCGGAGCATCTTCGGCGACGAGGTCATGGCCCGGGACTACGGCGAGCCCGTACCGGTACCGGAAGAACGCGTGCGCATCGTCGACGAGGGCGACCGGCTGGAGCTCGGCGGCCGCAGCCTGCTGTTCCTGGATACCCCGGGGCACGCGAACCACCACTACTCCATGGTGGACGAGACCACCAACCGCATCTTTGCCGGGGATACCTTCGGCGTGTCCTATCGTTCCCTGGCGACCGACCAGGGCGATTTCATCTTCCCGTCCACCTCGCCGGTGCACTTCGACCCGGACGCGGCCCATCGCTCGGTGGACCGCCTGCGGGATCTCCGCCCGGAGGCCATCTACGTGGCCCACTTCGGCGAGGTGACCGACATCCCCCGGCTCGCGGGCGAGATGCACCGGGGGCTCGACGCCCACGTGGACGTCGCCCTGCGCCACGCGGATGCCGGGCACGGACAGGCGGACGCCATCGCCGCGGATCTGCTGCAGTGGTTCATCCGGCGGCTGCGGGAGCACGGCGCCGGGCTGCGCGATGCCGAGGTGGAGGATCGCCTGGCCCTGGACATCCAGGTGAATACCCAGGGCCTGGTGGTGTGGCTGCAGCGCCGGCAGCGGCAGTAGCGCGTTTCCCTAACCCCGCTGCCGGGCCGGGCTCAGCCGATCCAGCCGCAGCCGCTCGCGCTCGTCGAACAGGCGCCGGCTGCCGGCCGCCACCGCCGCCACGGTGCCGAAACCGGTGCCCACGGTGATCAGGAACATGATCAGGATTTGGTATTTCACCGCCAGCGCCGGCGGCGTCCCGGCGAGGATCTGGCCGGTCATCATGCCCGGCAGGCTCACCACGCCGGCGGCGGCCATGGCGTTGATGGTGGGGATCATGCCGGTGCGCATGGCATCGCGCCGGATGCCGCCGATGGCTGCCGACCAGGGCTCGCCCAGCATCAGCCGCCCCTCGATGACATGGCGTTGCTGCCAGGCCGTGTCGGTGAGCCGGTCCAGGCCCAGGGCGATTCCCGTCATGGTGTTGCCCAGCAACATGCCCAGGAGCGGGATGGCGTACTGCGGCCGGTACCAGGGTTCCGGGCCGATGACGACGGTCAGTGCCAGCACCGCCACCGCGAACGACGACACGAACATGGATACGGTGCCGATGCCGAAGGCCCAGCCGCCGGTGAGGCGGCGGTTCTGCCGGGCCATGACCTCGCGCCCGGCGACCAGGACCATGGCCGCGCCCATCAGCGCCACCCAGTGCAGCGCCGCGAAGCGGAACAGCGTCTCCAGCACGAAGCCGACCAGCGCCAGCTGGATCACCGTGCGTACGGCGGCGATGGTGATCTCGCGTGCGACGCCGAGGCGCGCCAGGTGCGTGCACACGGCGAGTGCCAGCACCAGTAAGGCGGTGCCGGCGAGGGACCACCAGCTCAGCTCGATGATCTGCATGGCGCCGGCTCGAGTCGGTGCTCGGTGATGCGCAGGTGGGCGTCGGCGACGCGCGCGATCTGGGCCATGTCGTGGGCAACCCACAGGGCCGCGATGCCGCGATCGGCGATGCGCTGCCGGAGCCAGGCCTCCACCTGCTCCGTGGTGGTCGCGTCCAGGTTGGCCGTGGGCTCATCCAGAAGAAGGGCCCGGGGTTCCCGGGCCACGGCCCGGAGCAGGGCCGCGCGCTGGCGTTCCCCGGAGGACAGCCGCGTCACGGGCCAATCCGGGGCGTCCGCCGGCAGTCCCAGCGCCTCGAACGCCGCGGCATCCGGCCCGTCCGGAAAATGGGCCCCGACACGTTCCAGCCACCAGGGCGCCTCCGCGGGCAGGAGCATGACCCGGCGGCGCCACCGATACGCAGGAACATCGGTCTGCGGCTCACCGTCGAGCCGGATTTCGCCCGCGTGGGGATCCAGGTCGGCAATGGCCCGCAGCAACCGGCTCTTGCCCGAGCCGGAAGGCCCCGACAGGCAGACGATCTCGCCGGGGCGCACGGTCAGGGAGATCTGCGACAGGATGCCGCAGTCGAGGTCGTGAACCTGGAGGCCGGAACCGGACGTGGACATGCGGCGGAGTATGGCAGAACCGGACCATGCCCTTGTACCGGCACAGGCCGAAGGCCCGTTGCCGCGGCATCCGTCACAGCAGCCGGACCCCGAGGAACAGCCCCACCATGGCGATGCCGAAGGCGAGCTTGGCCGCGGTCCCCAGGGCCACCCCGACGGTGGCCCCCCAGCCGGCCCGGCCCGAGGCCGCCAGCCCGCTGCGCATGGAGAGCTCGCCGAGGACGGCGCCGATGAACGGTCCGAGGATCAGCCCGGGCAGGCCGAAGAAGATGCCGACGATGGCTCCCAGGGTGGCCCCGGTGACGGAGCGGGCCGAAGCACCGTAGCGCCGCGCGCCGAAGGCTCCGGCGACGAAATCGGCCAGCAGCGCCATGGCGGCCATGACACCGAGGATGATCAGGGTGATGGCGCCCACGTGGGCGAAGCCCTCGGCCCAGGCGGCCAGCCACAGGCCGGCGAACAGGAGCACGGGCCCCGGAAGCGCGGGCAGCACCAGCCCGGCCAGGCCGGCCGCGATCAGCAGGCATGCGAGAATCCACAGCGCGATGGTCATGCGGCGGCAGTGTACCGGCTGCGCCGGCGGGACGGGTAGCCGCCCGGCGGAGGCCGGCGGCTACCGGTTGGCGTCCCGGCCGGCGGGTGTCGGCGCCTCGCGGGCGCGGCTCTGTCCCATCTTCAACCAGAGCGCGGCCAGCGCCACCAGGAAGATCACCGGCACCATGGCCAGGTTGAGCATCTCCCAGCCGAACCGGTGGAGCAGCGTGCCGGACATCAACGAGCCGAATGCGACCAGGGAGAAAATGACCAGGTCGTTGACGCCCTGGACCTTGCCCCGCTCGGCTTCCGTGTGGATTCCGGCCAGCAGGGCGCTGCCGCCGACGAACAGGAAGTTCCAGCCGACGCCGAGCAGCACCAGGGCACCCCAGAAGTGGGCGAGGCTCACGCCCAGCGTGGCGACGGCCACGGAGCCGGCAAGCAGGGCCGTGCCCGCCAGGAGGATCTGGATCACGCCGAAGCGGGCGATGAGGCTTCCGGTGACGAACGACGGCGCGAACATTCCCAGCACGTGCCACTGCATGATGGTTGCCACCTGCGCCATGCCCAGGCCCTGGGCGCGCATGGCCAGGGGCGTGGCGGTCATCACCAGGACCATGATGGCGTAGCCCGCGGCGCCGGCGAGCACGGCCACCGGGAACGCGGGCTGGCGGGCGATGCGGCCCAGCGGGCGCTGGGCATCGCCGGGGTCCGGCTCGCCGCGCGCCGGCACCTGCAGGAAGGCCAGCAGCCCCGTGGCCGCCAGGGCCAGCGCGGCGATTACCAGGTACGGGCCGCCCAGGGGGACGGCGGCGATCCAGTCCGAGGCGATGCTGGCGTTCCACGGCCCCAGGAAGGCCGCCGCGACACCCCCGGCCATGACGTAGGAAATCGCCCGGCTGCGGAAATCGGGGCTGGCCACGTCCGCGGCGGCGAAGCGGTAGTACATGGCGAAGCCCTGGTAGAGGCCCAGCAGCAGGTTGCCGGCGCAGAAAAGCACGAAGGAGCCCGCGGCAACCGCCGCGAAGCTGAGCAGGCCGCCGGCGACGCCGCCCAGCGCGACCCCGGTCATGAAGCCGGCGCGCCGCCCGACGCGCTTCATGTACAGCGACGCGGGCAGGGTGGAGACCACGGTGCCCAGCATCATCATGGCGATGGGCAGGGTCGCGAGCCCCGGGTCCGGGCTGAGCTGCCCGCCGACGACGCCGCTCAGCGTCATCACCGTGATCGAGGCGACCAGGAACAGGGTCTGGCCGATGACCAGAATGGCGACGTTGCGTTTCTCCAGGCGCGTCACGCTCATGGGGCGGTCTCTCCGGGGCGCAGGGGTGCCGGGCCCGGGCGACGCCTGCTCGTGCCCGATCCGCATCCGGAGCAACGCCGACCGACCCGCCCGCCGGCATTCTCGCACGTTCTGCGTGACAGCGATGCAAAGGGCTGCCGTTGGGCGCCGCCTGCCCCTGGAACCACCGGCCGGTGGTGAACGTAGCTTCCGTGGGAGAGCGGAGCCGCCATCATCGCGGCGCCTCCCGTACGCTTCCGTTGACGAGGACTCAGATCGGCAGGAGGAACCATGGCTGTATGGCGATGTGAACTGACGCCGGAGACGGTTGCGCGGATCCGGGAGCTTGTCTCCGCCGCTGATTTCCCGGATACCGTGACGGTGGACATGGCGGAGTCTACCTCGCCGCAGGAAGTGCGCGAGCGGGCGGCGCGCGAGATGGTCGCCAAGGTGCCGGCCCTGGGCGGGACCCGTGAGCTGGACGTGATGATGGCGCTAACGGACCGCAGCGCCATGCACTGTACGCCGGAGCCGGGCTGACGCGTCACGGCTCCGGCTTTCCGTGCGCCGCCCGGGCCTCGTCCAGCAGGGCCTGCGTATCCAGGGGATGCGTGAACATGGCCAGCTGCCCGTCCGCCGTCCGGGGCCACTGGTCCTCTGGGCGGTCGCGGTAGAGCTCCACGCCGTTGTGGTCCGGGTCGCGCAGGTACAGCGCCTCGCTCACCCCGTGGTCGGCGGCCCCGTCCAGGGCGATCCCCGCTTCGGTGACGCGCAGCAGCGCGTCGGCCAGGTCGGCGCGCGTGGGGTAGAGGATGGCCAGGTGGAACAGACCGGTCGTGCCGGGCGGTGGCGGCGCGCCGCCCTCGCTCTCCCAGGTGTTCAGGCCGATGTGATGATGGTAGCCGTCGGCGGCGATGAATGCGGCCTGGGAACCGAAGCGCTGCATCAGCTGGAACCCGAGCACGCCGCAGTAGAAGCCCAGCGCACGCTCCAGGTCGGCGACCTTGAGATGGACGTGCCCGATCCGGGTTCCGGCGGCAATCGGGCGGGACGGACTCGCTTTCATGGGCACCTCCCGGGGTCGGTCGAGACGTCACGATCGCCGCGCCGGCGGCCGTTCTGCCGCCAATCTACTCTTCCGCTGCACGGGGTGCGAGCCCCTTTCGGGCATTAGCCCGCGCCGAAGCCGTACAGCCGTCCGGGGTTGTCCACCAGGATCTTCTGCCGGATCGCCGCATCCGGCACCCACCGGAAGAACGCATCGATCAGAGCCCCGTCGTCGGGCACGGGCGTGGGCAGCTTGACGTGGGGCCAGTCCGTGCCGAACAGCAGCTGCTCCGGGTTCGCCTCCACCAGCGGATCCACCAGCCTGCGCACGTCGTCGAACGGGGGATGCTCGGCGCCGCTGATGCGGTTGGGCCCGGTGAGCTTCACCCAGGCGCGGCCTTCCCGGACCAGGGAGACCAGATCCCGGAACGCGGGCAGGTCCGGGCCGTGGCGGACCGGGAAATGACCCATGTGGTCCACCACCACGGGCACGGGCAGCCTCGCTGCGCGGTCGGCAAAGTCCGGCAGGCGCGAGAGGTCCACGAAGCACTGCACGTGCCAGCCGAAGGGGGCGATGCGCGCGCCGAGGTCGGCGAGCACGTCGAAGTCCACGCCGCCGCCGAAGACCACGTTGACCCGGATGCCGCGCACGCCGACGGCGTCCATCGCCTCCAGGGCCGTATCGGTGACCGTGTCGTCTACCACTGCGATGCCCCGGAACGCGCCGGTGCCGGTCGCGTCCTTGCGTTCCAGGCAGTCCAGCATGTGGCTGTTGTCCGTGCCGTAGACGCTGGGCTGGACCAGCACGGCCCGGTCGAAGCCGAGATGCGCCAGCAGCGCCTGGTAGTCGGCCAGCGAGGCCGGAGCGGGCGAGTACTCGCGGTTGGGCACCAGCGGCGACCGTCCCGTGGGGCCGAAGACGTGGGCGTGGCTATCGCAGGCGCCGGAAGGCAGCGGCTCGGCCGGTTGCGACGGCCGGGCGTGCGGCGCCGGGGTGACGGGGATGCGGTCATTCATGGCGGCTCTCCGGTGCCTCGGTGCCGGCGGTCCGGCGACGGAGCCCGAGGCGCTTGCGGGCGTTGGACAGGTGCACGTGCATGGCGGCCCGTGCGGCTTCCGGGTTGGCGTCCTCGATGGCCTCGAAGACGGAGCGGTGCTCCAGCTGGACGTTGTGCTCCAGGCCGCCGGTCTGCGCGGTGTTGGACCGGGCGATAACGATGGATTCCACGATGCGCTCGGCGAGGAAGTCCAGCAGCTCGGTGAAGAAGTCGTTCCCCGAGGCCGCGGCGACGGCCTGATGGAAGCGGATGTCATGCTCCGCCGCCGGCTGGCCCCGCGTGACGGCATGATCCAGCCGCTGCAGGGCGTCCCGCATGGCGGCGAGATCGGTGTCCGTGCGGTAGCGGGCGGCCAGCGCCGCCGCGCCCGCTTCCACCTCGGTGCGGATCTCGAAGATGTAGCACAGCTCGACGGCGTCGAAGCGGCCGGACGGCAGGGAGAACACCGAGCCGCGCGACGGGTTCTGCGAGACGTAGGTGCCGGCGCCCTGGCGGGTGTAGACGAGCCCGGCGCTGCGCAGCTGGGCAATGGCCTCGCGTACGGCCGCGCGGCTGACGGCGAAGCGTGCGGCCAGGGCGCTCTCGGTGGGTAGCTGCTCTCCGGGCTGATGGTGCCCGGCGCGGATGTCCCGTTCCAGCACGCTCGCCAGCTCCGCGGGGAGCCGCTTGCCCAGTCCCTGCGTTTTCATGCAGCGTCTCCCGTCAGTCCAGCAGGCCCGGCAGCCACAGCGTGATCCAGGGCACGTAGGCCACCAGGGCGATGACGCCGAGCAGCACCAGCAGGAAGGGCCACAGGTGCCGGGCGACGGTCTCGATGCGCAGGCCGCTGATGGATGCACCGATGAAGATCGAGTAGCCCACCGGCGGCGTCACCATGCCCACGGCGAAATTGATGACCACCATGGCGCCGAGCTGGATGGGCTCCAGGCCGATCTGGGCGCCGATGGCGATGAGCACGCTGCTCAGTATGACCATGGCCGAGATGTTGTCCATGACGGCCCCGAGGAGCAGCAGCATGAGATTGAGCATGAGCAGCAGCAACAGCGGGTTGTCCGTCAGCGACAGCAGCTGCTCGGCGAGCTGGGCCGGGATCTGCTCGTTGGCGATGACCCAGGCGAAGGCGTAGGCCGCGGCGATGATGAACATGATGGTGGCACTGGTGCGCAGCGAGCCCAGCAGGATGCCCGGCAGCGCACGCCACTTCAGCTCGCGGTAGATGAATACGCCGACGATGAAGCTGTACAGGGCGCCGACCATGGACGCCTCGGTGGGCGTGAACACGCCCCCGTAGATGCCGCCGAGGATGACCACCGGTGCCAGCAGGGCCCAGACTCCCTGGCGTACCGCCGCGTAGATCTCCGCCGGGCTGGAGCGCGCGGCCCGCGGCACGTTGTTGACCCGCGCGTAGATGTAGCTGATGACCAGGAAGCCGCCCGCGGCGATGAGCCCGGGGATGACGCCGGCGAGGAACAGCTTGGCGATGGATTCCTCGGACAGCACGCCCCAGATCACCATGGGAATCGAGGGCGGGATCATCTGGCCCAGGGGGCCGACGGCGGTGGCGAGGGCGGCGGAATAGCCGCGGCCGTAGCCGCGCTGCTCCAGCTCCCGGGTCATGACGGAGCCGATGGCCGCCGTGGTGGCCGGCGCCGAGCCGGAGATCGCGCCGAAGAACGTGCCCGCACCCACGGTGGCCATGCTCAGCCCGCCGGAGAAGTGCCCGACCACAGCGGAGGCGACCCGTACCAGCCGCTTCGACAGGCCGCCGGCGCTCATGAGGTCCCCGGCCAGGATGAAGCCCGGGATGGCCAGCAGGCTGTTGACGGTGGTGCCGGCGACGAGCCGCTGGCTGAGAATCAGGGGGTTGGTGTCGGTAATCCACAGCCCGGTGAGCGCCAGGATCCCGAGGGTGAACGCGATGGGCATGCCCAGTGCCAGCAGCACGAGCAGGCCCACGAGCATGACGATGGCGACCGTGCTCATGGCGTCGCTCCAATGGCCGGGCGGCCGCCGCAGGACGTCGTGTCGCTGAGCCGCGCGGCGCAGTGCACCAGGATCAGCGCGCCGGATACGGGCACGGCGGCGTTACGGATCCAGAGGGGGTAGCGTACGGCGGCCGAGACCTGGCCGGCCGTGAACTCGGCGAATGCCCAGCCGTACCAGAGCATGGCCAGTCCGAAACCGGCCACACTGAGCAGCAGGAGCCGTTCCAGCCACGCGGAGATCCGGTGGGGGAGCGCGTCGCGCAGGAGCGTGACGCGCACGTGGAAGTCCTCCCGCACGCCCAGGCTGGCGGCCAGGAAGACGGTCCAGGTGAACAGCAGCAGGCTGACTTCCTCGGGCCAGGACAGGGACGCCTGGACCACGTAGCGGAAGAAGATGCCGACCAGCATGGAGCTCACCAGCGCCAGGGCCGTGATGCACGCGATCACCGCCGTGACGCGCGCCAGCCAGCGACTGACCGAATCCAGGGTGTGGTGGAGCCATTGCATGACGGAGCCCCCCGGTGCCTGTCAGGAAAAGGCGGGCGCGACGGCCGCGCTGCGGGCCGTCGCGCCGCGTGTGCCGCTATTCGGAGACCTGCTCCAGGGCCATGTCCAGCAGATCGCTGCCGATGGCCTCGCGGTATTCCTCGTAGACGCCTTCCACCCGGCTGCGGAATGCCTCGACGTTGTCGATCTCGTTGATCTCCATGCCGGCCTCCTCGATGCTCCGGGCGATCTCGTCGTTGTTGGCCGCGACTTGCTCCCGCTGACGCTCGATGGCCGTACGCGCGGCGGCGCGCATGGCTTCCTGGTTGGCCTCGCTGAGCTGGTCGAACGTCTGCTTCGACACCAGCAGCCCCAGGGCGTTGTAGCTGTGCGCGGTAAGCGACAGGTACTCCGTCACGTCCGGGTAGTTGTTGGCGTGGATGACCGCCAGCGGGATCTCCAGGCCCTCCACGGTGCCCTGCTGGACGGCCGTGAAGACATCGCTCCAGGCCATGGGCACCGGGTTGGCGCCGATGGCGCGGAAGCTGTCGATGAACAGGTCACTGGGCTGGACCCGCAGCCGCAGGCCCTCCATGTCCTCGGGCGTGTGGATCGGCCGCTCGTTGTTGATGGTATGCCGGAAGCCGGCCTCGGCAAATCCCAGGCCGACGATGCCCTCGGACTCCAGGCTCGCCAGCATGGTCTGCCCGACCTCGCCGTCGAGCACGCGCTGGGCCTGCTCGTTGCTCGCGTACAGGAACGGCAGGTCGTTGAGCTGGAAGGCCGACGACACCGTGGCGATCTGGGTGCCGGTGATCACGCCCGCGTCCAGGGTGCCGAGCTGCATGCCCTGGAGCATCTCCGACTCGTCGCCCAGCTCGTTGCTGGGGAAGAAGCGTACGTCGAACTCCCCCGGGGCCTCGTTCTCGAGTTCCTCGGCGAAGTAACGGGCGGCGATGGCGTAGGGATCGGTCTCGCTGTCCGACGTGGTCCAGCCCAGGCGCAGGGTGGTCTGGGCGCCGGCGACGGAGGTCGCGAGCAGTGCGGCCGTGGTCGCCCCGATCAGGAGTTGGTGATGGAATCGCATGGGTCTTCTCCTCTGCTGTTGTGTCGACTCTGCGTTGCGTGGACGCCCGTCGTCCCTGGCGGGCGCAGGTTGCTCGTGTCATCCCGCGCGCGCGTGCGCCGCCGCCAGGACCTCCGCGGGATGCCGCGGCCGCACCCCGCCCAGCCGCTCGCTCTGGCTGCGGCAGGAGTACCCCGTGGCCAGGAGGCGCTCCGCGCGGGTGCTCGTCACCGTCGGGGCCCAGCTCTGGCGGTACAGGGTCCGCGAGGTGGCCTGGTGCTCGCTCTGGTGGCCGTAGGCCCCGGCCATGCCGCAGCAGCCGCTGGCCACCGTCTCCAGGGCCAGCCCCGCGTGCCGGAACGCCTGCTGCCACTGGGAGGCGGCAGGCGTGGCCGTCTTCTCCGTGCAGTGGAGCAGCAGCCGGTACGGCTCACCCGCGGAGCCCGCCCGGGCCGGCTGCGGTTCGGGGCACGCGCGCTCGGCGAGCCACTCCGCCAGCAGGTGCACGGCGGCGCGGCTGCGGCCGGGGGTGGCCGCCCGCGCCTCGTCCCGCAGGAACAGCCCGATGCTCGGCTCGATGGCCAGTACGGGAGCGCCGGTCTCGCTTATCCCCTCCAGCTCGCCGAGAAGGCCGGCGGCGGTGCGCCGGAAACGGTCGAGAAAGCCATGGGCGTGCAGGGCCTTGCCGGAGGCCTGGTAGGGCAGGACGATGGGTGTGTAGCCCAGGGCCCGGATCAGGCCGCAGACGGCCGGCAGCGTTCGCGACTCGAAAAAGGCCGTGAACGCGTCCGGGAGAACGGCCACCGGCAGGCTGGCGCGCTCGATGGAGTCGCGCGCGGCGGCCCAGGTGCGGGCGGCCTCGTAGCCGGCCCCGCGGGCGGCACGGAGCCCGGCCGGGCGGGCCGGTACCGGGGCGTCGACGATGCCCAGCGCCGCGCCGCCCGCCCGGGCCGGGCGCG
This sequence comes from Aquisalimonas lutea, assembly GCF_030409225.1. GTDB lineage: Bacteria > Pseudomonadota > Gammaproteobacteria > Nitrococcales > Aquisalimonadaceae > Aquisalimonas > Aquisalimonas lutea. The sequence continues at coordinate 317,037 of NZ_JAUFPK010000001.1, read as the reverse complement.
TTCCCAGCAGCCACCGGGTGGCGCCGCCGGCCCGGGCCATCCAGGGGGCCATCTGCTCCGTCCCGGCCAGAAGATAGTCGCGCAGGGGGCGTCGGTAGCGGCGATGGTAGGCGTCCAGGAAGCGCGCGCGCATCTCCGGGATGTCCACGTGGACCGGGCACTGGGTCGCGCAGGCCTTGCACCCCAGGCACCCCGCCATGGCGTCGTGCACGGCGTGGGCGATGTCGTCGTCGCCGGTGCGCCGGCGCCGCCGGAGACCGGGCCGGCGGGCGCCATCGGTGGTATCGCCGCCCGGGCTCTGCAGCCACTCGCGCAGCAGCATGGCGCGGCCCTTGGGGGAATGGATGCGGTCGCGGGTCGCCTTGTAGCTGGGGCACAGTGTGTTGGCGACGTCCCAGTCGAAGCACACGCCGTTGCCGTTGCAGGCGATGGCCTTGCTCCAGGCGCCGCGCACCGGCCCGGGAATGCGGGCATCGTGATCGCCGCGCAGGGGCACGCCGTCGATCGGCGTTACCGCGGCGGCCGCGGCGTCCGGCGCGACGATCTTGCCCGGATTCATGCGGTTATCCGGGTCGAAGGCCGCCTTGATCTGCCCGAGGGCCGCGTACAGGGTGTCGCCGAAGAAGCTGCGCGTGTACTCGCCGCGGAAGCCCTTGCCGTGCTCGCCCCACAGCAGCCCGTGGTAGCGCTGCAGCAGCTCCACCACCTGGTCGCTGATCACCCGCAGCAGGCGCTTGTCCTCCGGCACGGTCAGGTCCAGCGCCGGGCGCACGTGCAGGCAGCCCACGTCCACGTGGCCGAACATGGCGTAGTCGACGCCGTGGTCGTCCAGCAGTGCCCGCAGCTCGGCGATGTAATCGGCGAGGTGCTCGGGCGGGACCACCGTGTCCTCGATGAAGGGCACCGGCTTGCGGTTGCCCGCCGTGCGGCCGAGCATGCCGACGCTGCGCGAGCGGATGTTCCACAGCTCCGCCATCTCGGCGTCGTCGAAGGTGACGTGGAAGCTGCTGCCGCGCCCCTGCAGGCGCCGGGTCAGCGCGTCCACCCGGGCCTGCAGCCGGTCCCGGGTGTCATCGCTGAACTCCACGAAGTTGGTGATCACGTCGCCGACATGGTCGCTGGAGGCCGCCATGGCCGCCGCCACCCGGGGCCAGCTGCTGTCCTGCCGCGCCAGGTGATAGAGGCGGTCATCCAGGGTCTCGACGGCGGAAGGGGCCGATTCCAGCAACCACTGCGCGTCGCGCAGCGCCGCGTCGAAATGCTCGTAGCGGATGACCACCACGGCCTTGTGGTGGGGGCGGCGCCGCAGCCGCAGGGTGGCCGAGCGGATCATCCCCAGCGTGCCCTCGGCGCCGGTTACCAGGCGCGCCAGATCCACGGAGCCGTCATCGCCCAGGGCGTCGCGCAGGTTGTAGCCGGTCAGCGAGCGGTTGAGGTCGGGGAACCGCTCGCGGATGGCCTCCCGGTGCCCGGCGAGGATGGCATGGACCTCTCGGGCCAGTGCCACGCCCGGGTCCTGGTCCGGGCCGGCCAGCTCCTCGGCGGCGTAGCGGCGGCAGGTGATCGCCCGGCCGTCCGGCAGCAGCAGCTCCAGGCTCTCCACGTAGTCGCCGGTGCGCCCGTAGGCACGGGATCCCTTGCCGCAGGCGTCCGTGCCGATCATGCCGCCGATGGTGGCGCGGCTCGCCGTGGAGGTGGACGGCGGGAAGAACAGGTCGTGCTCGGCCAGGGCGGCGTTGAGCTGGGCCAGGACCACCCCCGGCTCGACCCGGACCCGTTCTGCCGCTGCGTCGACATGAAGGATGCGATTTGTATGACGACTTGTGTCCACCACCACGTGGCTGGACAGGGCCTGGCCGTTGGTGCCCGTGCCGCCCCCGCGCGGCACGAGGCTGACGGCCCGGTGCTCGGCACGCCCCGCTACCGTGCTGGCGACCTGCAGGTCGTCGCCGTTCGCCGGAAACAGCACCAGCGACGGTGTTACCTGGTAGACGCTGTTGTCCGTGGCGGCGAGCAGGCGCGACGCGGCGTCCGCGGCGATCTCGCCGCTGAAGCCGGCATCGCGCAGCGCTGCGGCGAATGCGTCGGCCGCGTGCGGACGGGAGTCGGATGTTTCGCTGGAAACGGTGGTCACTGGGCGCGCCGGGGTCGTGGTTGCCGGTTATGATTATTTGTCTGACAACATAGCAAAGACGATCACGATCGCAAACCTTGGTTGCTCGGGCACCGGTGCTCCGGGTTGACGCCCAGGGGTGGTGGAGAAGCGCTCGTACCGGCTCGACAAACCCTGCTGCGCGAAGCGGGGCGGGCCGGTATGCTGCACCTGAAGATGAATAACACCGTTGCGATCACGGACGCCCGCGCGCCGGTGGTTCGCCGGGCCTGGAGGAGAGAAACCATGGATTTTCAGCACTCGCCCCGCGTGCGGGATCTGCAGCAGCGCCTGACGGCGTTCATGGACGAGCACGTGTATCCCGTCGAACACCTCTACCACGAGCAGGTGCAGCAGCAGCGCTGGCAGTCCCCGCCGGTGCTGGAGGAGCTCAAGGCCCGGGCCCGGGAGGAGGGGCTGTGGAACCTGTTCATGCCCGACGAGCGCTACGGGCCCGGGCTGAGCAACCTGGAGTATGCGCCGCTGGCGGAGATCATGGGCCGGGTCTTCTGGGCGCCGGAGGTGTTCAACTGCAACGCCCCGGATACCGGCAACATGGAAGTGCTGCTCCACTACGGCACCCCGGCCCAGCAGGAGCGCTGGCTGCAGCCGCTGCTCGACGGCAGCATCCGCTCGGCGTTCGCCATGACCGAGCCCGATGTGGCGTCGAGCGATGCCACCAACGTCGAGACATCCATTCTCCCGGACGGTGACGACTACGTGATCAACGGGCGCAAGTGGTTCATCACCAACGCCATGCACGAGCGCTGTGCGATCTTCATCGTCATGGGCAAGTCCGATCCGGACAACCCCAACCGCCACCTGCAGCAGAGCCAGATCCTGGTGCCGCGGGACACGCCCGGGCTGTCCATCGTGCGGCCGCTGAGCACGTTCGGCTACTACGACGAGCCGGGCGGTCATGCCGAGGTGGTCTTCGACAACGTCCGCGTGCCCCGGGAGAACCTGCTGCTCGGGGAAGGGCGCGGCTTCGAGGTGGCCCAGGGCCGCCTCGGGCCGGGCCGAATTCACCACTGCATGCGGCTTGTCGGCGCCGCCCAGCGGGGGCTGGAGGTCGCCTGCCGGCGGGTGGAGGGCCGGGAGGTGTTCGGCAAGCGGCTCAGCCAGCAGGGCTCCGTGCGCGAGTCCGTCGCCGTGATGGCCTCCAAGGTGGAGATGTGCCGCCTGCTGACGCTGCGGGCCGCGGCAAAGATGGACAGCGACGGCGCCAAGGGGGCCCGTGACCTCATCGCCATGGCCAAGATCATGGTGCCGCAGCTGACCTCCGAGGTGCTGGACATGGCCATCCAGATGCACGGCGCCGGCGGCTTCACGGGCGACTACTTCCTGGCCGAGGCGTACAACTACGCCCGCTGGTGCCGCATGGCCGACGGGCCCGACCAGGTGCACATGATGGCCCTGGGCAAGCAGGTGATCGGCCAATACAGCGCCTGAGGAGTCGCGCCATGAGCAATGCAGTGGATCAGCTGGATCTTCGCCGCCTGCAGCCGTACCTGGGCGAGCGCATCCCGGGCTTCGGCACCATCCAGGCCTGCGAGAAGTTCGCGGGCGGGCAGTCCAATCCCACGTTCCTGATCACCGCCGACGGCGGCCGCTACGTGCTGCGCCGCAAGCCCCCGGGCGAGCTGCTGCAGTCCGCCCACGCCGTGGACCGGGAGTACCGGGTCATGCGCGCGCTCCAGGACACGCCCGTGCCGGTACCGCGCATGCACGTGCTGTGCGAGGACGAGACCGTCATCGGCTCGGTGTTCTACGTCATGGACTACGTCGACGGCCGCATTCACTGGAACGGCGCACTGCCGGAGTCCAGCCCCGCCGAGCGGGCCGCGGTCTACCGCAACATGGCGCAGGTGCTCGCCGCGATCCACGGCGTGGATGTGGAGCGTGCGGGCCTGGGGGACTTCGGCCGGCCCGGCAACTACTTCGCCCGCCAGCTCAATCGCTGGAGCAAGCAGTACTACGCCTCGGAGACGGAGCCGAACCCGGCCATGGACCGGCTGATCCAGTGGCTGGAGGCCAACATGCCCGACGACGACGGCCGGGTGGCGCTGATCCACGGCGACTTCCGCATCGACAACCTGATCATCCATCCCGACAAGCCGGACATCCTGGCCGTGCTGGACTGGGAGCTGTCCACCCTCGGCCATCCCTGGGGGGATCTCGCCTACCAGTGCATGCAGCTGCGGCTGCCCCAGGACGCAGCGATCCCGGGCCTGGGGGACCTGGACCGCGCCGCGCTGGGGATTCCCACCGAAGAAGAGTATGTTGCGGAGTACTGCCGGCTGACCGGCATCAGCGCGATTCCGGACTGGAACTTCTACATCGTGTTCAACTATTTCCGGCTCGCGGCCATTCTCCAGGGTATCCACAAGCGCGCCCTGGACGGCACCGCGTCCAGCGACAGGGCGCTCGAGTACGGCGCCATGGCGCGGCCGCTGAGCGAGACGGCGGTGGGGCTCACGGAATCGTCGCAGCCGTAGTCGCGGATCAGCGGCAGCCCACCAATGGCGTCGGTCACCCACGACACGGTGACAGGTGGCCCGGTTGGTCGTAGAGTGCGCTTCGCGCCACTCGCGTTCCCGATCGAGGATTCCGTTTCATGGCAACCAGTGCGTGGTTTCTCCTTGTCGGCGGCCTGCTCCTGGCCATGGGGCTGACCTCGGACTTCCTGAAGCGGCTGCCGGTGACCAACGCCATGGTCTACCTGGCCGCCGGGGTGGTCATCGGCCCCACGGCGCTGAACCTGTTCCACTTCAACCCGCTGGAGCAGTCCGCGCTGCTCGAGCGGGTCACGGAGATGGTGGTTCTGCTGTCGCTGTTCACCGCGGGCATGAAGATGCCCGTTCCCGTGGACATGAAACGCTGGCGATTCTCCATCTTCCTGGCGGTGCTGGGGCTCGCGATCACCGTTGTCCTGGTCGCCGGCTTCGGCTACTACGCGCTGGGTCTGCCCCTCGGGGCGGCGCTGCTTCTCGGCGGATTGCTGGCGCCGACGGACCCGGTGCTGGCCACGGATGTCCAGGTGCGCCACCCCGGCGACCGGGACCGCCTGCGCTTCGGCCTCACCTGCGAGGCCGGCATCAATGACGGCACCGCGTACCCGGTGGTCATGCTCAGCCTGGGGCTGCTGGGCCTGCACGAGCTCGGCGGCGGATTCCGCTGGCTGGGAGTGGACCTGCTCTGGGCGACGGTCGGCGGCGTGGCCATCGGCGTGGCCGCCGGGACCCTGCTGGGCTGGGGGGTCTGGACGCTGCGCCGGAGACGCCCGGAAATCCGTCTCATGGACGACTTCGTGGGACTCGGCCTGATCGGCTTCGTCTACGGGGTCAGCCTGCTGGTGGATGCAGGCGGCTTTCTCGCCGTGTTCGCGGCGGCTATCGCCCTGCGCCAGACCGAGCGGCGGCTGCTCGGCCGGGCACCGGAGCCTTTCCGCCTGCAGACCGGTCAGGCCGGGATGGCGGAGACCGGCGTGCCGGGCCGCCTGACGGATGGATCCCTGCACTTCAAGGAGCAGCTGGAGCGGCTGTCGGTGGTCGTTCTGATCCTGATCATCGGCGGCACCCTGTTCCTGAGCTCCTGGAGCTGGCGGGCGGTGGGCCTCGCCGCGTTCCTGTTCCTGGTGGCGCGCCCGGCGGGGGTGATGATCAGCGCCCTGGGCACCCGCACGCCGGTGCGGCACCGTCGCATGGCCGCGTGGTTCGGCGTGCGCGGGATCGGCTCGCTGTACTACCTGATGTTCGCCGTCCAGTCGGGCCTTCCCGAGGACCTGGCCCTGGAGCTCATCCACCTCACCCTGGTGGTGGTGACCCTGTCCATCATCGTGCACGGGGTCAGCGTGCGGCCGGCGATGATGCACTACGCCGGGCGGACCGATGCCGTCAGGCCGCCGAAGCAGCGCGCGGCGGCATCCCCGGCGCAGCCTCCGGATTGAACCCGGCGGTGCTGCACCCCATGTGGGGAGATACATTCCGCAGTCACACGGGGAGAGAACCATGGATCAGCCGCGCATTCTCATGGTGGTGACCAGCGCAGCCCGCATGCCGTCCGGCAAGGACACGGGGTTGTGGCTGGAGGAGTTCGCCGTTCCGTACGCGACGTTCCGCGAGGCGGGGGCGGAGGTGACCGTGGCCAGCCCGCAGGGCGGTGCAACCCCCATTGACCCCCGCAGCAACCCGGACGAGGCCCAGGCGAGGCAGTGGCAGGAAGCCAGCGAGCGTCTCGCGCACACTCTGCCCCTGGAGGACGTACGGGCGGAGGATTTCGACGCCGTGTTCCTGCCCGGCGGTCACGGAACCATGTTCGATCTGCCGGACAACCCCGCGCTCAAGGCGCTGCTGGAGGCGTTCGCCCGGGCGGACAAGGTGATCGCCGCGGTCTGCCACGGACCCGCCGGCCTGGTCGGCGTCAACGGCCCGGATGGCCGGCCGCTGGTCGCCGACCGGCAGATCGCCGTGTTCACGGACGAGGAAGAGCGCGCCGTGGAGCTCGACCAGGATGTGCCGTTCCTGCTGGAGAGCCGGCTGCGCGAGCTGGGTGCCCGCGTCGATCCCCGGCCGCCCTTCCAGGAGCACGCCGTCCGCGACGGGCGCCTGGTGACCGGGCAGAACCCGCCGTCCAGCGCCCGCACCGCCGCACTGACGCTGGAGGCGCTGCGGTCGTCGCTCTAGCGGCCGGTTACCGCTCCGCGCGGTCGCGCGGGGCGGTAACGGGGCCAAAGCGTCGACGCATCAGCCGGTGCGTGATGCCGGCTTCCTGGAATTCCGGGCCTTCCGCGGTGAAGCCGCGGCGTGCATAGAAGTCCAGCGCGGTGGCCTGGGCGTGCAGCCGGCATTCGGACAGCCCCGACGCCAGGGCCTCGTCGATTAGCGCCTGGAGGATGGCATCGCCGACGCCGCGGTGCCGCCAGCCCGGCAGCACCGCAATCCGGCCGATCTTGCCGTCCGGGGCGAGCCGGCCGGTGCCGATCGGGCCGTCGTCCGGGCTCTCCGCGAGCACGTGTACGCAGGTCGCATCCACCTCATCCCATTCCAGTTCCACCGGAACGCGCTGCTCGTCAACGAAGACCGGTCCGCGAACGCTGCGGATGGCGGCGAGGTCGTCCGGCCAGCTGGCGTTGCGGACGGCATAGGCGGTGTCGTTCGTCATCGTACGCCGGGTCCTCGACCGTTGTGTCCGGCGGCGGTCGCCGCGGGGCGTGGGCACGCCATTGTGACACACGGTGCGCGGCGCGGCGGCGTACCTGGCTCTTGCGGAGCCCGGTTCCGGGACGCTAGGTTGAGCGCCATGCCAAGCGGGCGCAACCGGCGCAGAGGAGGCGGTCATGACGGGAGCACGGATGGTACCGCGGGCACCGCGCCGGCGGGGCGGTGGACGCTTGCGCGGGGCCACGCGTTGCCGGTTGCGGCCCCGGACCTACCTCGCCGCTGCCATGCTGGCGGGGTTCATCCTTCTGGCGGGGGGCGAGGGCGTGTCAGCGCAGGGATCGGAGACGCTGGACTTCCATGCGCTCACCCGGGAGGCGGACGGAACCGGCCAGCTTCCGGAACTGCAGCCCTTCCAGGCACGGGACGGCACCCGGCTGGCCTACCGCGCCTACCCGGCACAGGCCGGGAAGGACCTGATCCTGCTCCACGGCTCCGCCGCCCACAGCGCCTATCTGCACCCGCTGGCCGAGGCCGTGCGCGATGCCGGGGTTGCCAACGTGTATGTCCCGGATCTGCGCGGTCACGGCCCCTCGCCCGAGCGGCGTGGCGATATCGATTACATCGACCAGTTGCAGGACGATGTCGCGGATCTTATGGCGCACATCCGGGCGCAGTCGGACGAGCAGCGGCCGCTTGTCCTCGGCGGGCACTCGTCGGGAGGCGGGCTGGCGCTGCGGATTGCCGGTTCCGAATACGGCGATGAGCCGGCGGCCTACCTGCTGCTGGCGCCCTACCTGGGACACGATGCGCCTACGGCCCGCGACGACTCCGGCTGGGCCGAGCCGGGGGTCGGACGCATCATTACGCTGTCCGTTCTCAATACCCTGGGTGTGCAGTGGTTCAACGACACCGATGTCCTGTGGTTCAACCTCCCGGAGGCGTACCGCACCGGCTCGGAGACGCTGGCGTATTCCTACCGGCTCATGACCGGCATCAATCCCGAGGACTATGCCGCGGAGCTCGCCGCGGTGGACGTGCCCATGCTGGTCCTGGTCGGATCCGAGGACGAGGCGTTCCGGGCCGAGGCGTTCGCCCCGACCATTACCGCGCATGCACCGGGCGCCACGGTCGCCACCCTCGACGGCCTGTCGCACCTGGGCCTGATTGCCAGCGAGGCCGCGGCCGGCCGCGTTGTCCGCTGGCTGGAAGGGCTGTGACTGGCGGCGGCAGGCGAGCAGGAGTAGGGGGCGGGACGACCGCCCCCTCGGGTACGCGGATCAGAAGCTGCCGACGACGCCGACGCTGAGCGCGCTGATCTCGTAGTTGCTCTCGTCGAGGTACTGCATGTACTCGACGTTCAACCCGACGTGGTCCGTGGCATGGAAGTCCGCGCCCACGCCGTAGGACAGCCCGCTGTCACTCTCGCTGTCGGAGTAGCCGGCCGCGTCGAACGTAAGCTCCCCGCTGGTAAAGCCGGCGACGCCGTACAGGGAGAAGCGGTCCGAAAGCGGTATGTGCCCGCGTCCGTAGGCCCCGAACAGGTAGTCGATGTCGACGTCGACGGCAACATTGCCGGCGCCCGGCACGAAGACATCGACGGAGTCGTCCCCGAGCCCTGTCCCGAGCCGGGCTTCCATGGAGAAATACCGACTCGCCCGGAAGCCCGCGCGGCCGACAAGTGCGGTCAGGTCCGCGGTACCGGAGACATTGTCCGGGTCGTATTCCGCGAACGCTGCCTGTGCTCCGACGTAACCCGACGCGTCCGTGCCGGTGTCGGCCAGGGTCAGCGCGGGGGCGGCCAGCAGGGTCGTGGTGATGACGAATACGGAAAGATTACCGTGTTGCATAACGTCCTCGTCGTGTTGGTTGCTTCCGTGTCGAGCAGACAATTCTGTTCATGACGCAGCGCGTGTCAATACCCATACGCCGGCGCATTCGCTCTTCAACGGACGCAACTCGCCTTGCGGCTTCCGCCCGGCACCGCCCTCTGGCACCGTGACGCCGTCAACACCAGCAGTCGGGCACGGGGATGCCGGACGATCCCTCGGCCGCGGGGCCGTAACCGGAGGAGCGGGGCAATGAACGACCAGACGTTCGACCAGACCGTCGACTACGTGATCGTCGGGGCCGGCTCGGCCGGCTCCGTGCTGGCCGATCGCCTGAGTGAGGACGGCAGCAACCGGGTCCTGGTGCTGGAGTTCGGCGGCAGGGACAACTCCGTCTACATCCAGATGCCCACCGCCTTCTCCATACCGCTGAACAAGCCGCGCTTCGACTGGGGGCTCTACACGGAGCCGGAGCCCGGGCTCCAGGGCCGGCGCATCCACCAGGCCCGGGGCAAGGTCATCGGCGGCTCCTCGTCGATCAACGGCATGGCGTACGTCCGCGGCTGCGCGGGGGATTACGACGAGTGGGTCGAGCTCGGGGCCGAGGGCTGGAGCTACGCCGATGTGCTGCCGTATTTCAAGCGCGCAGAGGACTGCCTCTACGGTGACGACGAGTACCGCGCTACCGGCGGCCCGCTGGGCGTGTGCAACGGCAACGACATGAAGAACCCGCTCTACCGCGCGTTCATCGAGGCCGGCCGTCAGGCGGGCTACGGCGAGAGCCGGGACTACAACGGCTACCGCCAGGAAGGCTTCTGCCGCATGGACATGACCGTGCGCGACGGCGTGCGCTGCTCGACGGCGAACGCCTACCTCAAGCCCGCCATGAAACGGGACAACCTCCGGGTCGAGATGCACGCCCTGACCACGCGCATCCTCATGGACGGCAAGCGGGCCGTCGGCGTCGAGTACCGGCAGGGCGAGCGAACGTACCGGGTGCAGGCCCGGCGGGAAGTGGTTATCGCCGCCAGCGCGTTCAACTCGCCCAAGCTGCTGATGCTCTCCGGCATCGGCCCGGCGGAGCACCTGCGCGAGCACGGCATCGACGTGGTCCGGGATCTGCCCGGCGTCGGCCGCAACCTCCAGGATCACCTGGAGGTCTGGGTCCAGCAGAGCTGCACGCAGAAGATCACCCTGAACGGCTGGCTGAACCCCTTCGGCCAGGCATTCATCGGTGCCCGCTGGCTGCTGTTCAAGAGCGGCCTGGGGGCGAGCAACCACTTCGAGTCCAACGGCTACATCCGCAGCCGTGCCGGGCTGAGGTACCCGGACCTGCAATACCACTTCCTGGCCGGCGCCATCGCCTACGACGGCTCCAGCGCCGCCAGGGGGCACGGCTTCCAGGTGCACCTGGGCGCCAACAAGCCCGAGAGCCGCGGCTGGGTCAAGCTGAAGTCGGCCGATCCGGAGGCGGCGCCGGAGCTGGTGTTCAACTACCTCCAGGAGGAAGCCGACAAGCAGGCCTACCGGGACGGCCTGCGCCTGACCCGGGAGATCTTCGCCCAGCCCGCCTTCGACCCGTACCGGGGCGAAGAGCTCTCCCCCGGCAAGGACGTCCGCAGCGACGACGAGATCGACGAGTGGATCGCCCGCACCGCGGAGACCGCCTACCACCCCTGCGGCACGTGCCGCATGGGCACCGGGCCCACCGCGGTGGTGGACCCGCAGTGCCGCGTCTATGGCGTGGAGGGCCTGCGCGTGGTGGACTCGTCGATCATGCCCACCGTCACCAACGGCAACATCAACGCGCCGACCATCATGATCGCCGAGAAGGCGGCGGATCACATCCTCGGCCGCGAGCCCCTGGCACCCTCCGACGCGCCGGTGTTCACCCTCGCCGACTGGCAGGAACGCCAGCGCGAGGGTCGCCCGGAGCGGCCGGTCGCGGACCCCACGGCATAGCACGGGCGGTGCCGCGGGCCTCACGCCCGGTACCTGTCGCGGCGCCGAACCCGGGCGCCTAATTTATTGCGTGGCAATATTGAATTGCTGTAAAACAATAATTCCACAAGCAACCGCCACGCCTGGAGGCCCCATGGCCCAGCCCACCGCCCGTTTAATGCTCAGCGAACCCGGGCTACAGCGGCTCAGCGCATGGCTGGCGTGGACCAGCCTGGGCCTGGCGACGGTCATTCCGGCGTCGGTGGCAGCCTTATGGTTCCTGGGCGGCCCGGCAGCAATCATGGCGCGCGCCAATCTGCCCATGCCCGTGGCCCTGGACTCGTGGCAGTGGCTACTCGGCGGCGCGCTGGCCCTGGTGCCGTCGGCATTGCTGGCGGCCGCGCTGCTGGCGGCGGCACGCTGCTTTCGCCTGTTCCGCGGCGGGGTCTTCTTCTCGGCGGATATTGCCCGGGCACTGCGCTCGTTCGCCGCCCGGGTGGTCATGTCCGGGCTCGCCGGGTTGCTGGTGCCGCCGCTGCTGAGCGTGGTGATGACCTGGTCCAACCCGCCCGGCAGCCGGGCGCTGGCCTTCCACGTGGGCTCCACGCCGGTGCTGGCCTTGTTCTTTGGCGGCGTCCTGTGGGCGATTGCGGCGGTCATGGCCCGGGCGGCCGACCTGGCGGACGAGCACGCGCAGATCGTTTGATGGGCATCGAGGTCAACCTGGACGTGATCCTGGCGCGCCGGAAAGTGCGCTCCAAGGACCTCGCCGCGTTCGTGGGCATCACCGAGGCAAACCTCTCCCTGCTCAAACGCGGCAAGGTCAAAGGCATCCGCTTCGAGACCCTGGCGCGGATCTGCGAATACCTGGACTGCCAGCCCGGCGACATTCTGCGCTACACGCCTGAGGAGACGGAATGACAAGGCCTCCGAACCGACCCGGCCGCACGTCCACGAAAGCCACGGCAACGCCGTTCTCGCTGTCGCGGGTACTGCTCGTCGTTGCCCTGGCCGCGGTGATCGCCCTCGCCGCCGGATGCTCCTCCCGGGGCTTGTACGAAGGCAGCCGCCCCCAGCGCATGCAAGCCTGCGAGCGCCTGCCCCCCAGCGAGCAACCGGAATGCCAGCGTCAGGCCGATATGCCGTACCGCGAGTACGAGCGGGCGCGTGACGAGCTCGAGAAAGACGAGTAGTTCTCCTTGGCGGGCAATTGGTGCCTCCAGCGTCCGTGGCCGGCTTGAGCCGGCTATGTCGCTCGCGAACCGGGCACCGGCGCAACCCGACGCTGGCGGCAACGGCCTTGCTCAATGCCACGTGTACACGCCAACTGTTCGGCCTGACTACCCAACATCGGCAGGCGTAGCCGCCGTAGAGGATGGCCATCTCCACAGCGAGCGGTTACAGGACACTAGCGCACCGGGTCGACGCCGACGCGGACACGGATGTGCCTGCCCGGGTCCTCGTTCATGCGCGTCGTGTACTCGCGCCCATCGTATCGGTAGGTTACGTCATAGCCGTCGACGCGCTCCTCGTAGTGGACTTCGTCGACCGTGCGGCATACGGTCTCGTAGCCCGTGCGCTCCACGGTGCGCCCGCGGCTGCGGGCGAAGTGGCTGCCCGCCGCGGTGCCGGCGACGGCACCGATCGCCGTTGCGGCATCCCGACCTCTGCCGTCGCCGATCTGGTGACCGATGATGCCGCCGACGATGCCGCCGATGATCGCCGACCCGGCCTCGCCCGGGCCTTCGCGGTGGCGGTGCACGACCCGCTCGTCGTGGCATTCGCGGCGGGGCTGGCTGACCCGCACCTCCCGGTAGACGGGCTGCACCTCGACCACCCGGGCGTAATCGGAATAGCGCCGGGACTCGCTCCGGAATCCATGCCTGTCACCGTGATGCGCCGTCGCCGCGTGGGCCGGCGCTGCTGCGTGTGACGGCGGGCCCTTGGCCAGTGCCGGGGTCGTCAAGCCGGCCAGAGCCAGGACCAGCGCGGCGGACGCCAGCGCGTTCCGGGGCCAGTTTCGGTTGCTCATGACACACCTCCTCCTGTTCGTGACGCATTCGTCCCGTCTCACAACCCAGGATACGAATGGCAACTGAACGCCCGCTGAACGGGCCGTGGCTTGCGGTCGACCGCCGATCGAGGGGGCAGGGGCGGAGATCACGGGCGTGGTTGACCCGGCCGAGGTTGTACAATGTCGGCGGTGATGGGTCGTCTCCGGGTCCCGCTCCGGCGGGGAGACGATCACGGGCTCAACGCGTGACCGAATAGGGTGGACGGATGGTGCCAGCCAATCCCTCGATACCTCTGGAACAAGGCGCTGCAGCCGCGCAGGCCGTGGAGCAGTACCGTGCCCAGGCGGTGGATGAGGTCATGGCGGCCGTCTGCGAGCGAACGGCCGCGGGCGAGGATGTGTTCGGCGACAGCGGCCGGGACGATGTGGACGCCCTCTTCGACTACATCGCCGGGAGCCTGATTGCCGGTGAGCCCGCCCTGTTCGGCCAGTATGTGGTATGGCTGAACGAGCTTCTCGCGGCTCGCGGCGTGCCTCCGGACTCGCTGCCGCGATCGGTCGACCTTCTTCGCGACTTCTTCCGCGACCGGCTTCCCTCGGCGCAGTTCGATCTGGTGAACGCGGTTCTCGAGGGTGGACGCCGTGCCCTCGAGCAATCACCCGCTCTGGGCCGTGGTCCCCACTCGTCCATCGACGCCACGGCCTGTCATCCCTGCACGGAGGTCCTCGCGGAGAGCCTGATACGGGGGGATCAGCGCCGCTGTGAGGAGATCGTCGCCGCGGCGACGGCCGAGCATGGCTATGTGGACATGGCCGTTCGCCTGGTGCAACCGGCCCTGTATCGTATCGGCGAGGGCTGGCAGGCGCGGAAGGTCAGCGTGGCCCAGGAGCAACTCGCGACCGCGCTGGCGCAGCGATTGCTGGTGCGGCAGCTCGCCGAGGCGACGCCGGCAGCCGGGAACGGCCGCAGGGCGCTCTTTGCGTGCGTTCCTTCCAACCAGCACGTCCTGGGAGCCCGCATTGCGGCTGACGCCTTCGAGCTCGAGGGCTGGGAGGTGGACTACCTCGGCGCCGATACGCCGATCGACTCCCTGGTCGAGCGTATCCTGGAGACGCAACCGGAGCTGGTCGGGCTCTCCGTTGCGCTGATCCGGCAGCTGCCCGCCTTGAAGGAGGCCGTGGACCGCATTCGTTCCGCATGCGGGGACGCGGCGCCGCGGATCATCGCCGGGGGCGCCGGTCTCGATGCGGTTCCGAATCTTGCGCAACGCCTCGGGCTGGATCAATGGCATGCGCAGCCACGAACTGCGCTGGAGGAGTACGCGTGACTGCTCCGCTGACGAATGGCTCGGACGGTGTCCCGGAGATCCCGTCCTATCTCCGCCCGCTGCGCAGCGTACTGCTCGCGGTGCTCGATCACCGCGGCCGGGTAGCGGATGCCAACCAGGGATTCCTGGCGCTGGCGTCCGCGGCGGACAACCCGCCGTCCGGGCAGGACGTCCGCTCCCTGTTCATCAACCCGCGGTTCGGCGAGCTCCTCGACAAGGCGGAATCCGCCACCGATGGCGAGGTGTTCACCGGGTGGATGACGCTGGGGAACATGGACGGCGAATCGGAGACCTGGGTCGGCGGCGTGTATCGCCAGGGCGCTCATCTCGTGGTGGCGTGTGAGCGGGAGGTTGAACAGGACCGGCAACTGCAGCGCCAGCTCCTGGCGTTGACCGAGGACTATGCCGACCAGGAACGTGCCCTCGTGCGCGCCAATCGCACGCTCAGCCAGCGCGCCGAGGAAATCGAGCGGCTGTTGCGCACGGATCTGCTTACCAGCCTTCCGAACCGGCGTCATTTCGATGCCCTGCTCACCACGCAGATCGACGCAGCCAGCCGATACGGTGACCCGTTCTCCCTGCTGCTCGTCGATCTCGATGACTTCAAGGCGATCAACGACACCCACGGCCACCTGCAGGGCGACGAGGTACTGCGATGCGTCGCGGCGACGCTGCAGGCCACCCTCAGGGCGCCGGATGTGGTTGCCCGCTGGGGCGGGGAGGAGTTCATTGTCCTCGTTCCCAATACGGACGGCGACGGCGCCGCCGTTCTGGCCGAACGGCTGCGCGAGGCGATTGCCGTCATGGACAGCCCCGCGGAACGCCTTTCGGTCACCGCCAGTATCGGCGCCGCACAATGGCGGCCGGGCGAGTCGGCCAACGAGTTGGTCGGCCGCGCCGACAGGGCGCTGTACCGGGCCAAGGACGATGGCCGGAACCGGGTCGTCGTCGACCGTCGGACGAATCGATCTTCCTCGTAGTGGGAGCCCCTGTTGCAACCGCGACGCTGACGACCTCGGGCCATCGCAATACACGCATATGGCGCGTGGCTGCTAACCCGGTACGATCAGGGGATCATGTCGTTGAGGTCATCTCATGTATTTGCCAAGCCATTTTGAAGAAGCGCGCGATGAGCAGCTGCTGCGAACGATCGCGGCCTGTCCTCTGGGCGCATTGGTGATGAACGGTCCCGACGGGCTCGACGCCAATCATCTGCCCTTTCTGATCGACGAAGCGGGCGGCGACAGGAAGCTCCTGGGCCATGTCGCGCGGGCCAATCATTTATGGCGGGAGGCGAACGACGGGGACGAGGCGCTTGTTATCTTCCGCGCTGATGATGCCTACATATCGCCGAACTGGTACCCCAGCAAGCACGAGTCCCATCGCCAGGTCCCGACGTGGAACTACCGTGTCGTGCATGTCCATGGACGAGTCCGGATCCGGGACGACGAGAGATTCCTGCGCGGCGTGGTCGCTCGGCTCACGCGCACGCACGAAGGGCAGACCGGCTCGCCCGGGCCCTGGAAGATGACGGATTCTTCGCCGGAGTACATCGATGAGATGCTATCGAACATCGTTGGCATCGAGATCGAGATCACGGAGATGATCGGCAAGTGGAAGCTCAGCCAGAACAAGGACGAGCGAGATCGCGTCAACGCGGCCGAGGAACTTCGTAAGCGTGGCGCGCAGGAGATCTCGGAGGCAATGCTCGGCACGGTCGGTAGCAAAAGCTAGAACGATTCACTCAGCCGTATCACCGTCCTGGCCGATCCGGTCCAGCCGCTGTTGAAGCCGCATTCGGTCGAGGGATGCAAACGGCAGGTTGAGAAGCAGCCGGATGCGGTTCTGCAGGGCGAAGAACGCCTCCCGGTAGGCCTGGATGCGTTCCCGCTCGGTGCCCTCCACGCCGGCCGGGTCGGGAATCCCCCAGTGGGCCGTGACGGGTTGGCCCGGCCAGACGGGGCACGGTTCTGCCGCTGCACGGTCGCAGACGGTGATGATGAAGTCCATCGACGACGCATCATCCGCGGCGAACTCGTCCCAGCTCTTGCTCCGCAGTCCTTCGGTGGGGAGCTGCATGCGCTCCAGCAGCTGCAGGGCTTCCGGGCGGACTTCGCCTTCGGGCGTGCTTCCGGCGCTGTAGCCGATGAACCGGTCGGAGCCGAGATCGTTGAGAATCGTCTCCGCCATGATGCTGCGCGCCGAGTTTCCGGTGCACAGGAAAAGCGTATGGAACCGGGTGTCGCTCATTGCCTTCTCCCCGCGGCCCGAGCGGATAGACGTTATCCGCATCTTGTAACCCGTTTCCAGTGACGGAATTGTTACAGGGGCGGCCACGTCGGGGGTTCGACGTGTGGGCCGGGGGCGGGCGGCCATATTGACAGCATCCGCTCCCGAACGAGGCGCTGCCGATGCTTCTCTGGATGATAATGAACCCCTGGTTGTTGCCGTGGTGGAGCGGTGTCGGGGATCGGGCACCGCTGAGCGGCGACGTCCACTAGGCGATCTCGCCCCGCACGAGCTGGTTCTCACCGCGGCTGGATGTCCGCTTCGCCGGCGATCCGGCCATCGCACACCATCTGGTTGTCAGAACGACGCGTCGCGAGGGTGCGGTGTACCATGAGGGGCAGGCATCGGCCCGCCCCGGCAGCATCGGGGCCAAGGCCGCCGTGGAGCGCGGTGAATCATCAGGAGGGACGGCAATGATACGCAAGCGATGCATGCAGCAGCTCGCCGCCATCACGCTCGCAGGCGCGGCTGGCTGGAGCGCGAGCGCAGGTGCGGCGCAGGGGCTGTACTCGGCGGACAGCCTCCTCGGGGCGCCGGTGCACGACAGCGAGGGCGAGCGGGTCGGCACGGTGGACGACCTGCTCCTGGGAGACACCATGGCGGTCCACTCGCTGGTGGTGCATACCAACAGCGTCCTGGGCCTCGGCGGGCGCGAGATCGTCGCCGAGCGGGGCACGTTCACGGTGGAGACGGTGGCGGCGGAGAGCGCGTTCAAGGATATCGCCTACGAGGTCCACATGACCGTCGGCGGCGAGGAGATGGAGAACCTGCCCGAGTACGACCAGGGCTGGTGGAACCGCACCAGCGACCGGCTGGAGCAGGCCTGGGAGAATACCCGCGAGGGCAGCCGCAACGCCTGGGAGCGTGCGCAGGAAGTCGGCTCGTCGGTGTGGGAGGAAATTCGCGAGAGTGCCGAATCCGTCGGGGAGACCGTGGACGAGGCCGTCAACGGCGGCGACGGCGCGGATAACGAGGCGCCCTGAATGGGCGAGGCGGCCGGGCGACGTCGCCGCACCGAGGGCGACGCGCCCGCATCGGCTTTGCGGGCGGGGCAGCGCGGTCCCCGGAGCACAGCGAGGCTTGTCGGCCGGCTGAACGACGGCAGCACGGCGGGGGTTGTCCGGAAATCAGCCGGCAAGCCCGGCCCGGGCGTTGTTCCGCGGAATATCGGCCACATGGCTGAGCTTCAGCCAGGTCGGGAACGCGCTGCAAAGCCTGGCCGGGCCGTGCAGACGGATGGTGCCGTCGGCAATCGCCCGCTTCAGTGACACGTCGCCGTACCAGACCCAGGTCATCGTCCGGCTGTCGGTCATGACGAACAGATCGACCTCGAAGCCGGGGTCGGTGATGCACAGGGTCACGCCACTGCGGTCGCCCACCAGCCAGCGGCGCTGCCTGGCGCGCGGCTGATCGGAGAAGTTGAACTCGACGACGGTCCGGCTCTCGGGCATGTTCTCCAGCGCCATCCGCCGGTGCATGTCCCACATGATCAGGTCGGGATCGGCGTCGTCCGCGCTCAGTGTTGCCGGCAGCCAGCGCTTCCCCCATTCCGCCAGGCTCTGGATGGTCGGCAGCAGCTCCTCGCCGGCCGGCGTGAGCACGTACTCCACGTGGCCGCCGCTCCGGCTGCGCTCGATAATGCCGGCGTTCTCCAGGGTCCGCAGACGGCGCGTCAGCAGCGACGGCGACATCCGGGGCACGCCCCGCTGGATGTCGTTGAAGCGGCGTGCGCCCAGCAACAGCTCGCGGAGCACCAGCGGGGTCCAGCGCTCGCCCACGACCTCCGAGGCCAGGGCGAGGGGGCAGAACTGTCCGTAACCCATACCAAGCCTACCTGACAGCATCGCTGCCGTATTGCCCAGCTCTCTGGTAACGATTCTGGCCCCGACAACAGCCCGATTCCACTACAGATTCGGGAGTTGTTCCCGCCGTCCCCCGGCAGTGGAATGGACCCGACGTGGCAGCCGCTGCCGCGACGCCCGGCGGCACTGCCCTTCAACCTGGCGCTCGAAGCCCGCGCCTGAGCGGGAGACGCCCGATCTCGCGAGGACCGCAGGCTGCCACCACCCAGCACCGGAGGGCACACCGATGGACGAGGCAATCACCGAAAACCCGGCCGAAACCTACCACAGCTATCTCGGTCCCGCGCTGTTCGTCCCCTGCGCGGACCGGGTGCTCGCCGCGGCCGCCCCGCAGCCCGGCGAGTCCGCCGTGGACGTCGCCTGCGGCACCGGCATCCTGACACGCCGCCTGGCGCCTCGGATCGGCCCGGACGGGCGCATTACCGGCGTGGATATCAGCCCGGACATGCTCGCCGTGGCGCGGTCGCTGCCGGCGGCCGACGGCGCATTGGTGGACTGGCGGGAGGGCAGCGCGGACGGCTTGCCGGTGGCCGACGGCGGCGCGGACCTGGTGGTCTGCCAGCAGGGATTCCAGTTCTTCCCGGATCGCGCAGCCGCCGCCCGGGAGATGGCTCGGGTCCTGAACCGTGGGGGCCGCGCCGTGATCGCCGTGTGGCGGTCCCTGGAGCACCACCCGGTGTTCCGGGCGCTGATGGAGGCCGAGGCGGACTACCTGGGCGTGCCCCTCGCCCGGGTGGCGGTGCCGTTCTCCCTGGGCGACGCGGACGCGCTTCAGGGGACGCTGACGGCCGCAGGCTTTCGCGGCGTCCGGATCGAGGCGGCATCGTTCACGGCCGAGTTCCCCGATCCGGACCGCTTCATCGAGCTCACGGCGATGGCCGGCGCCGCGGTGATACCGGAGATCAGGCAGGCCGGGCCCGGGGCACAAGCGGCCCTTGTCGACGCCGTCACGCGGGCCTCGGCGGACACGATCCGCCGGCACCGAAGCGGCGACCGGCTCGGTTTCGCCATGCATGCCTGGGTAGCCACGGGCGCGATGCAGTGAGGGCGTTACGCGCGCGCGGCGCTCGCCCGGGCGGATGCCCTCACTCCTCCCGGGCCCAGCCCATGGTCCGCTGCACGGCCTTCTTCCAGCCGCGGTACTTGGCCTCGCGCAGCTCCGTGTCCATGTCGGGCTCGAAGACGCGGTCCAGGGCACCCTTGTTGCGGACCTCGTCCTTGCTCCACAGGCCCACGGCGATGCCGGCCAGGTAGGCGGCGCCCAGGGCCGTGCTCTCGGTGACCGTGGGGCGCTCGACGTTGACGCCGAGCATGTCGGCCTGGAACTGCATGAGCACGTTGTTGGCCACGGCGCCGCCGTCGACGCGCAGGGCCTTCAGGGTGATGCCGGAGTCGGCCTGCATGGCGTCGATCACGTCCCGGGTCTGGTAGGCCAGCGAGTCCAGGGTGGCCCGGGTGATGTGCTCCTTGCGGGTGCCGCGGGTCAGGCCGAAGATGGCGCCGCGGGCGTACATGTCCCAGTACGGGGCGCCCAGCCCGACGAACGCCGGCACCACGTAGACGTCCTCGGCATCCGGGATCTTGCCGGCGAAGTATTCCGAGTCCTCGGCGGAGTCGATCAGGCGCAGCTCGTCGCGCAGCCACTGGATGGCGGCGCCGGCGACGAAGATGGCGCCTTCCAGCGCGTACTCCACGCGCCCGTCCACGCCCCAGGCGATGGTGGTGAGCAGGCCGTGCTCCGAGGGCACGGGGGTCTCGCCGGTATTCATCAGCAGGAAGCAGCCGGTGCCGTAGGTGTTCTTGGCCATGCCCTTGTCGAAGCAGGTCTGGCCGAACAGGGCGGACTGCTGGTCGCCGGCGATGCCGGCGATGGGTACGCGCACGCCGGCGAAGAGGTTCTCGGCGGTGTGCCCGTAGATCTCGCTGGAGGGGCGGACCTCCGGGAGCAGCGACACCGGCACGCCCAGCTCGTCCAGGAGGTGCTGGTCCCATTCCAGGGAGCGGATGTTGTAGAGCATAGTGCGCGAGGCGTTGCTGTAGTCGGTGATGTGGCAGGCCCCGCGGGTGAGATTCCACACCAGCCAGGTATCCATGGTGCCGAACAGCAGCTCGCCGGCCTCGGCGCGCTCGCGCAGCCCGTCGACGTTGTCCAGCAGCCAGCGGATCTTGGTGCCGGAGAAATAGGCGTCCGCCACCAGGCCGGTGGCCTCGCGGATGTAGGGCTCCAGGCCGCGGGCCTTGAGGTCGTCGCAGATGGCCGCCGAGCGCCGGTCCTGCCAGACGATGGCGTTGTGCACCGGCTTGCCGGTCTGCCGGTCCCAGATCACGGTGGTCTCGCGCTGGTTGGTAATGCCGATGCCGGCGAGCTGGGACGGCTGGATGCCGTTGGTCTCCAGGGCCTCGCGGGCGACGCCCATCTGCGCGCCCCAGATCTCCATGGCGTCGTGCTCTACCCAGCCGGAGTGGGGGAAGTGCTGGGTGAACTCCTTCTGTGCCGTGCCCACGATGCGCGCCTCCCGGTCGAAGAGGATCGCGCGACAGCTGGTGGTGCCCTGGTCCAGGGCCAGGATGTAGTTCTTGTCCATGGCGGCTCTCCTCCGTCAATCACTACGGGCATCATGCGACCGTGCAGGCCCGGTGGGGAAGGGCCCGTCACCCGCGCCGACGCGGCAGGGAAGCGGACGGTGCCGGCGCATTGCGCCCCGGCACCGTCCGTCAGGGAGGGGCCTTAGTTGCTTTCGTTCTGCCAGCCCTCGATCAGCTCGTCGTAGGACACGGTTTCGCCCTGGGGCTTCTCGTTGTCCAGCTCGGGCTTCGGCGCGCCCGGCTGATCCAGCCAGTACTGCGGATCCCGCTCCTCGTTGAGGCGGACCGGGTAGCTGTCCTGGGCGCCGGCACGCTCCAGGCGGGCCATGAGCTCATCCATCTCGGTGGCCAGGTTGTCCATGGCCTCCTGCGCGGAGACATTGCCGCTGACGGCGTCCGAGATGTTCTGCCACCACATCTGTGTCATGCGCGGATAGTCCGGCACGTTGAAGCCCGTGTCGGTCCACAGCTCGCGGGCCGGGCTCCGGTAGAACTCGATCAGGCCGCCGAGGGCCTCGGAGCGCTCCGTGAACGACTCGTGGTGGATGGTGGAGTCGCGGATGAAGGTCAGCCCCTCGTGGCTCTTGGCCGTGTCCACCGACTTGGAGACCGTGAACTGGGCGTACAGCCAGGCGGCGGCACGCGCGTCCTCCTCGGTGTGGTTGAGCAGCAGCCAGGAGCCGATGTCCTGGTAGCCGACCTTCATGCCCTCCTCCCAGTAGGGGCCGTGGGGCGAAGGCGCCATCCGCCACTTGGGGTTGCCCTCATCGTCGGTCACGGGCAGCTCCGGGTCGGTCATGCTTGCCGTGAAGGCCGTATACCAGAAGATCTGCTGGGCGATCTGGCCCTGGGCGGGGACCGGCCCGGCCTCCGAGAAGGTCATGCCGCTCGCCTCCGGGGGCGCGTAGTTCTCCAGCCACTCGATGAACTTCTCCAGGGAGTACACGGCGGCGGGGGCGTTGGTGGCGCCGCCGCGGCTCATGCTGGCGCCCTTGGGATGGCCGTCCTCGTCCATGCGGATGCCCCACTCGTCCACCGGGCGACCGTTGGGCAGACCCGTGTCGCCGCCGCCGGCCATGGAGATCCACGCATCGGTGAAGCGCCACGCCAGGGACGGGTCGCGGCGGCCGTAGTCCATGTGGCCGTAGACCCGCTCGCCGTCGATCTCGCCGACGTGCTCGGTGAAGAACTCGGCGATGTCCTCGTAGGCGGACCAGTTCACCGGCACGCCCAGCTCGTAGCCGTAGATCTCCTGGAACTGCTCGCGCAGGTCCTCCCGCTGGAACCAGTCATAGCGGAACCAGTACAGGTTCGCGAACTGCTGGTCCGGCATCTGGTACAGCTTGCCGTCCGGGCTGCGGGCGGCGTTGAGGTTGATGAAATCGTCCAGGTCCAGGGTCGGCAGGACCAGGTCCGGGTTGTCGTTCATGTAGTCCTCGATCGGGTACACCGTGTCGTAGCGCACGTGCGTTCCGATGAGGTCGGCGTCGCTGATATAGGCGTCGTAGATGCCGCGGCCGGTCTGCATCTCCGTCTGCAGGTTCTCCACCACGTCACCCTCGCCGATGAGGTCGTGGGTCAGGTTGACGCCGGTCATCTCCGAGAACGCCTCGGCCAGCACCTCGGACTCCCACTGGTGGGTGGTGATGGGCTCCGAGACCACGGTGATGTCCATGCCCCGGTACGGCTCGGTCGCCTCGATGAACCAGCGCATCTCCTCGAGCTGCTCCTCGCGGCTGAGTACCGAAGGCTGGAGATGCTCGTCGACGATGCGCTCGGCGATCTCCATGCGTTCTTCCATGGTCATGTCGTCCTGCGCATGCGCGGCGGAAGCGGCGACCAGGCCCAGGGCCAGCGCCGTCACCGAGCATGCGGCTCGTTGCAGGTTGGTAGACATCAGGGTTCTCCTCCATTTCTGCATCCCGAGTCCGGAACGCGAACTCGCTGTGCGCAGCATTGTTGTGGCGCGTCACGGAGGCTGCGCCCCCTCCACGACGGCATGGGCCCGTCAGCCCCAGCGCAGGAGCACGGCGATCCACACCAGGCACGCGACGGTGGCGAAGCCCACGTGCATGTCGGTGAAGCCGAGCCACGCCAGGTGGATGAAGCCGCTGCTGAGCAGGCCGATGAACAGCCGGTCGCCCCGGGTCGTGCGCAGCGGCAGAAAGCCCTTGCGCTCCACGGTCGGGTAGACGACCTCGGCGACGGTCATGCAGGCCAGCAGCGTGGCGATGAAGATGAAGAAGCCCGCCGTCGGCCAGGTCCACATCATCCAGTCGAGTTCCATGAGCATCCCGAGTCTCCCGTCAGACGCGGCCCAGCGACAGGCCGCGGGCGAGGTTGTTGCGGACGAACCAGATCACCACGGCGCCGGGAATCATGGTCACCACCCCGGCGGCGGCGAGCAGGCCCCAGTCGATGCCGGTGGCGCTGATGGTCTGGGTCATGGTCACGGAGAACGGCCGGGCGTTGGTCGCGGTCAGGGTGCGCGCGAGCAGCAGCTCCACCCAGCTGAACACGAACACGAAAAAGGCCGTCACGCCGATGCCGCCGCGGATGAGCGGGATGAAAATGGTCACGAAGAAGCGCGAGAAGCTGTAGCCGTCGATGTAGGCCGTCTCGTCGATCTCCTTGGGGATCCCGCGCATGAAGCCTTCCAGGATCCAGATGGCCAGCGGCACGTTGAACAGCGCATGGGCCAGGGCCACCGCCAGGTGCGTGTCGTACAGGCCGATGTTCTGGTAGAGCTGGAAGAACGGCAGCAGGAACACCGCCGGCGGCGCCATGCGGTTGGTGAGCAGCCAGAAGAACAGGTGCTTGTCCCCGAGGAAGGAGAAGCGCGAGAACGCGTAGGCCGCCGGCAGCGCCACCGTCAGCGAGATCGCCATGTTCAGCAGCACGTAGGTGATGCTGTTGAGATAGCTGCCGTACCACGAGGCGTCCGTCACCAGCGTGATGTAGTTCTGGAACGTGTAGCGCTCCGGGTAGAGGCTGAACGAGCCCAGGATCTCGTGGTTGGGCTGCAGTGACAGATTGATCATCCAGTACAGCGGCAGGATGAGGAAGATCAGGTAGGCAGCCAGCCCAATATGGCTTGTCCGGATTCGCATCACCGCCTCCTTACTCGCGGTCCATGCGCGTGATGACCGTGTAGAACAGCCAGCTCAGCGCCAGGATGAACAGGAAGTACACCAGCGAGAACGCGGCGGCGCGGCCCAGGTCGAACTGGCCCACGCCGATGGTCGCGAGGTACTGGCTGAGAAACGTCGTCGTCGTCCCCGGGCCGCCGCCGGTGAGGACGAACGGCTCCGCGTAGAGCTTGAAGCTGTCCATGAAGCGCAGCAGGATGGCGATGAGCAGCACCCCGCGCATGCGCGGCAGCTCCACGTAGCGGAAGATGGCCCAGCGCGAGGCGCCGTCGACGCGGGCGGCCTGGTAGTAGGCGCCGGGGATCGCGCGCAGGCCAGCGTAGGCCAGCAGCACGGTCAGCGACGTCCAGTGCCAGACGTCCATGACCAGCACCGTCAGCCAGGCGTCGACGGGGTTGCGCTGGATGTTGTAGTCGAGCCCCAGCTCGTTGAGGGCCACGCCGAGCAGGCCGATGTCGGGGCGGGTGAACAGCAGCCAGCCCGTGCCCACCACGTTCCAGGGGATCAGCAGCGGCAGCGACACCAGCACCAGCGCCACCGACACCATGATGCCGCGTGTGGGCATGGCCAGGGCGATGGCGACCCCCAGCGGGATCTGGATGAGCAGGGTGATCACGGAAAACGCCAGCTGCCTGCCGAAGGCGGCCTGCAGCTCCGGGTCGCGGATGGTGTCCCGGAACCACTCGGTGCCCACGAAGAAGGCATTGGCGTAGTCCTGGCCGAAGATGTCCTGGACCGAGTAGTTCACCACCGTCATCAGCGGAATGACGGCGCTGAAGATGAACAGCACGGCAAGTGCCGGGAGGACCAGGAACCACGCTTTTTGATTCTGGATCTTTTCCATGGCTGTCGCTTACTCCACCAGCTCGTTGTCGCAGTACAGCCGGACCCACTCCTGCGGAAACCGCAGGCCGAGGCGCTCGCCCGGCTGGACGCGCCGGCCTTCCGGGACCCGGACGCGCACGCGCCGGGAGCCGATCGTGACCAGGCACAGCGCGTAGCTGCCCAGGTCCTCCACGGTCTCCGCCGTCGCCGTGCAGTGCCCCTCGTCGGCCGTCGGCGCCACCTCCATGCGGGACGGACGGATGCCCAGCTCCAGCGCGCCCGACAGCCGCGCGGCCCGTCTTGCCAGCGTCTCCGGCAGCGGGATGGCGACCTCCGGGGTGACCCGCGCGGCCTCTCCCTCGATACGGCAGGGCAGGAAGTTCATGCCGGGTGAGCCGATGAAGTAGCCGACGAAGGTGTGCGCCGGGTTCTCGAAGAGCTCCTGCGGCGTGCCCGTCTGGACGAGGCGCCCGTCGTCCATGACCACCACCTTGTCGGCGAAGGTCAGCGCCTCGGTCTGGTCGTGGGTGACGTAGATGAGGGTATGGCCGAACTCGGCGTGGATCTGCCGCAGCTTGCGCCGCAGCACCCACTTCATGTGCGGGTCGATCACCGTCAGCGGCTCGTCGAAGAGAATCGCCGCGACGTCGTCGCGCACGAGCCCGCGTCCCATGGAGATCTTCTGCTTCTCCTCGGCCCCCAGGTTCGCCGCCTTGCGCCCGAGCATACCCTCGAGCTCGAGCATCTCGGCGACGGCCCGGACGCGCTTGCGGACATGCGCCTTCGGCGCGCCGCGATTGCGCAGCGGGAAGGCGAGGTTCTCCTCGACGGTCATGGTGTCGTAGAGCACCGGGAACTGGAACACCTGCGCGATGTTGCGCTTCTCCGGCGGCATGGCGGTGACGTCCTCGCCGTCGAACAGCACCCGGCCCTGTGACGGCGTCACCAGGCCGGAGGTGATGTTGAGCAGCGTGGTCTTGCCGCAGCCCGAGGGGCCGAGCAACGCGTACGCGCCGCCGTCGTCCCAGGTGTGGGCAATGGGCTTGAGGGCATAGTCCGCCTCCGATTGCGGGCGGCCGGAGTAGCTGTGGGCGACGTCGTCGAACTCGATACGGGCCATGGCGCTATCCCTCCCCCCTGGCGCTGCGCTCCGGTGCGCCGGCGAGGGCGCCGCTGTCGTCGAAGGCGTACAGGTGATGGGGGAGTACCGTCATGCGCACATGCTCGCCCGGGGCGACATGGTGGATGCCGTCCATCTGCGCTACCCACTCGTAGTCGCCCTGGCGGAAATAGATCAGCGACTCCGATCCGCTCAGCTCCACCAGGTCGCATGTCCCCTCGATGGCGAGGCTCTCCGCCGCCGGGGCGTCGTAGCCGAGATGGTGCGGGCGGATGCCGATGTGGTAGCGGCCGGCACGGAGACCGGTCAGGTGCGCGGGCACCGGGATGTCGTGGCCGTCGTCCAGCTTCAGGGTGCCGTCGTCGAGGCGCGCGGGCACCATGTTCATGGGCGGATCGTTGAACACCCGGGCGACCCGGAGATCCGACGGCTGCAGGAAGCTGGCCACGGTGTCCCCGTACTGGATCACCTGCCCCTGGTACATGACGGCGGTGTTGCCCCCGAGGGTAAGCGCCTCGGTGGGCTCCGTGGTGGCATAGACCACCACGGCGTCGCGCGCGGCGAGGAGATGGCGCAATTCCTCGCGCAGCTCCTCGCGCAGCTTGTAGTCCAGGTTCACCAGCGGCTCGTCCAGCAGCAGGAGGCGGGTCTCGCGCACCAGCGCCCGGGCCAGGGCGGTGCGCTGCTGCTGCCCGCCGGAGAGCTCGGCGGGGAGGCGGTCGAGCAGGTGCTCGATGTGCAGCAGCTCCGCCATTTCCCCCACCCGGCGCTCGATCTCGGCGGCCGGCTCCCGGGCGATCCGCAGCGGCGAGGCGATGTTGTCGCGCACGCTCATGCCGGGGTAGTTGATGAACTGCTGGTACACCATGGCGACGCTGCGGTTGCGCACCGACTGCCTTGTGACGTCCGTGCCGTTCTCCACCACGCGCCCGGTGGTCGGCCGGTCCAGCCCGGCCATGATGCGCATGAGCGTGGTCTTGCCGGCCAGGGTCCGGCCCAGGAGCACGTTGAAGCTGCCGGGCTCCAGGGTCAGGTCCAGCGGGTACAGGTGGGTCTCTCCCCCGACCACCTTGCTGATGTTCTCCAGTCGCAGTGACATGGCTTCTCCGTCATGATCATTATTCTGTTGCGGCGCACCGGTCTCAGGAGGTGCCGGTCTCCGGGACTGCGGCGAACCACGCCTCGATCCGCTCCCGGGTCGCCGCGGAGACATGGAGGCCGAGCCGCGAGCGCCGCCAGAGTACCGCCTCGGCGCTCTCCGCCCACTCGTGATCGCGCAGGTACCGCAATTCTGCAGCATAGATCGAGTCGCCGAGATCGTCGCCCAGCTCGGCGAGCGAGCGGGCGTCGCCGACGATCTGCTCCGTCCGCGTACCGTAGTTCCTGGCGTACCGCCACGCCAGCTCCGCCGGCAGGAACGGGTAACGTTGCCGCACCCGGTCCAGGTAGCCGTCGAAGTCGGCATCCGGGATGTCGCCCCCGGGCAGGGGCGTGTCGGCGGTCCAGCGCCGGGTCTCGCGCAGCTGCAGGGGGCGGGCCAGCAGATCCATCGCTTCCTCGGCGAGCTTGCGGTAGGTGGTGATCTTGCCGCCGAAGATCGACAGCATGGGCGCCCGGCCCTCGCGCGCATCCAGGTCCAGCACGTAGTCCCGGGTGATGGCGGAGGCGTTCTCCGCGGCGTCGTCGTAGAGCGGGCGCACGCCGGAGTAGGTCCAGGCGATGTCCTCCCGGGTGACCGGCCGCTCGAAAAAGGTGTTGACCGTGTCGCAGAGATAATCGATCTCCCGGTCGGAGATCTCCACCACCGACGGGTCGCCCTCGAACAGCTCGTCGGTGGTGCCGATCAGCGTGTACCGGCCCTCGTACGGGATCACGAAGATCACCCGCTTGTCCGGATTCTGGAAGACGTAGGCGTAGTCGTGGTCGTAGAGCCGGTGGACCACGATGTGGCTGCCCTTGATCAGTCGTACCTGCTTGTCGGCACGGGACTGGCCGGTCTGGTCCAGGAAGCGGCTGACCCAGGGGCCGGCGGCGTTGACCACCGCCCGGGCGCGGACCTGCTGCGTCCCGCCGCTGCGCTGGTCGGCGAGCTCCACGTCCCAGTGGCCGTCGTGACGCGTCGCGCCCGTACAGGCGGTGCGGGTTAGCACGGTGGCCCCGTTCTCGGCGGCGTCGACGGCGTTGAGGATCACCAGCCGGGAATCCTGCACCCAGCAATCCGAGTAGACGTAGCCGCGGGTCAGCTTCGGCTGCAGCTGCTCGCCGGCGGCGTGGCGCCGCAGGTTGACGCCGTTCGAGGGCGGCAGCAGCTTGCGCCCTCCCAGGTGGTCGTACAGGAACAGGCCCAGGCGGATCATCCAGCGCGGGCGCAGCCCCCTGCTGTGGGGCATGACGAAACGCAGGGGCCAGATGATGTGGGGCGCCGCCCGCAGCAGGACCTCGCGCTCGATGAGCGCCTTGCGCACCAGGCTGAACTCGTAGTACTCCAGGTACCGCAGGCCGCCGTGGACCAGCTTCGTGCTGGCCGAGGAGGTATGGGCGGCCAGGTCATCGCGCTCGCACAGGAGCACCTTGAGGCCGCGTCCGGCGGCATCGCGGGCGATGCCGGTGCCGTTGATGCCGCCGCCGACGATGAGCAGGTCGTACGTGTCGTCCAGGGATGCCATGAGCGTTTTCGGATTTTTTCGATGTATGGTTCAAACGAACATAGCAGGAAAAAAACGAAGGTCAATACGCACTGCGGCGAAAACGAGGCATGGCCAGCCCGCCACGGGCGGCCCCGATTCCGGGGCCGCCCGTGGCGGGCTGGAGGCGTGGTGCCGGGGCGTGCCGTCGGGTTCCGTGAAGCCTCGCCTCCGCCGGAGTCATTCGGCGGCGACCTCCACCCGGGTGTCGCTGTCATCGAGCAACCGCCGCCACTGCGGCGGGGGATCGGCATCCGTGAACACTGCATCCAGCTGGCGGATGTGGCCGAGCTCCACCATGGCGCTGCGGCCGAACTTGCTGCGGTCCGCCGCCAGCCAGACCCGCCGCGAGTGGGCCATGATGGCCTGCACCACCCGAACCTCCTGGTAGTCGAAATCCAGCAGCGCACCGTCCGTGTCGATGCCCGAGATGCCGATGACGCCGTAGTCCACGCGGAACTGGCGGATGAAGTCGATGGTGGCCTCGCCGGTGATGCCGCGGTCGCGGGAGCGCACCACGCCGCCGGCGATGATGATCTCGAAGCTCGCGTTGTCGCTGAGGATGGTGGCCACGTTGAGGTTGTTGGTGATCACCCGCAGACCGTTGTGGGCGAGCAGGGCCTTGGCCACCTCCTCGGTGGTGGTGCCGAGGGTCATGAACAGCGACGCCTGGTCGGGGATCTGCGCAGCCATGCGCCGGGCGATGCGCTGCTTCGCCTCCTGCTGCATCACCCGCCGGGCGCGGTAGGCCACGTTCTCGACGCTGGACGGCAGGCCGGCGCCGCCGTGGTGCCGGCGCAGCATGCCGGCCGCGCAGAGCTGGTTGATGTCCCGGCGGATGGTCTGCGGGGTCATGTCGAAATCCCGGGACAGCACCTCGATGGTCACGAACCCTTCCTGCTTGACCCGCTGCATGATGTCGCGCTGACGCGGCGTGATGTCGTCCATCGGAAGTCCCCTGCCGGTGCCGGATGTTCGTTTTCGAAAACTGCGCTTGACAAAATCACCAAAAACGAAAAAATTGCGTGATAAAACGATAAACCAAAGCATAGCGGAGGATAGCGTGTCATGCCGGATACGTCGCCCGCACCGGCTCCGGCCACCGATCCGGTAAGGAGATGACAGCCATGGCTTTTCGAGTCGCAATCAACGGATACGGGCGTATCGGCCGCAATACGCTGCGTGCGCTCCATGAGCAGGGGCGCACGGACCTGGACATCGTCGCGGTCAACGATCTCGGCGACGCCGAGACCAACGCGTACCTGACGCGCCACGACAGCGTCCACGGCCGTTTCCCCGGCGACGTCGCGGTGGACGACGACGACCTGGTGGTCAACGGGCGGCGCGTGCGCGTTCTCGCCGAGCGGGATCCGGCGAAGCTCCCCTGGCGGGAGCTGGAGGTGGACGCCGTGCTCGAGTGCACGGGGCTCTTCACCAGCAAGGCCAAGGCGTCGGCGCACCTGGAGGCGGGAGCGCGCCGCGTGGTGATCTCCGCGCCGGGCGGCAGCGACGTGGACGCCACCGTCGTCTACGGGGTCAATGATGATGTCCTGACGGCGGAGCACGAGGTCATCTCCAATGCCTCGTGCACCACCAACTGCCTGGCGCCGCTGGTGAAGGTGCTGCACGAGGCGGTGGGCGTCGAGCGCGGCCTGATGAACACCATCCACTCGTACACCAACGACCAGGTGCTCAGCGATGTCTACCACAAGGACCCGCGCCGCGCCCGCTCCGCCACCCAGTCCATGATCCCCACGCAGACCGGCGCGGCCGCTTCCGTCGGCCTGGTGCTGCCGGAGCTGGCCGGGCGGCTGGACGGCTTCGCCGTGCGGGTTCCGACCATCAACGTCTCGCTGGTGGACTTCACCTTCCAGCCGTCCCGGGACGCCGGCGCCGACGCCGTGGACCGGGCGCTCCGCGAGGCGGCTGCGGGCCCGCTCGCGGGGATTCTCAATGTCTGCGACGAGCCGCTGGTGTCGAAGGATTTCAACCATGACCCCGCGTCGGCGACCTACGACCCGTCCATGACCCGTGTCTGCCAGGACCGGCTGATCAAGGTCTGCGCCTGGTATGACAACGAGTGGGGGTTCTCGAACCGGATGCTCGATACCGCCGCCGCCCTGCTGCGCGCCGCCCGCTAGCCGTTGCCGCGGCCCGTCAGCCGCTGCAGAGGTAGACGTCGAAGCGGGTGCTGCTGCCGCCGCAGGTGAAATCCGGTGCCGGCCCCCGCAGCGCCGGCGCACGGCGCTGGCGCTTGACGACGACGCGCCCGGTGGCGGCGGCCCGTGCCGCCTGCAGCAGCGCCGACGGGTCGGGATCGTGGCCCAGCAGGGCCTGCAGGTGCTGCATGGACCGGCCCGAGCGCGCGCCTCCGCGGCGGACTGGGTACATGGGGTCGAGGCAGACCACATCCGGCCGCTCGTCCGGCGCGAGCCGCCGCAGGTAATCCAGGGCGTCATCGTGGACCAGCGCCAGTCGCTGCGTCATCGCCGCCGTCCGGGGATCGTCCGCGGCGCGGCGAATGCCGTCCGCCAGCAGGGCCGCGATCACCGGCGAGCGCTCCACAAGCACCACCGGGCAGCCCGCCGCCGCCAGGACGGCCGCATCCTGGCCCAGACCGGCGGTGGCGTCGACGACCCGGGGGCGCTTGCCGCGGCGGGCCCCCACGGCCCGCGCCAGAGGCTCGCGGGCGGCGCCGGCCTGCTGCAGGCGGCGCAGGAACCCCTCCTCCAGGAAATCGACGCGGATGGAGCCCGGCTTCCCGGGGCGGGAGTCCCCGAGCTGCAGCGCATGTGCGGCTGCCCAGAGGCGCAGCCCGGGTGGTGTCGAGGCGGACGCCCGGGGCAGGTTCCAGGTGTGTGCCACCGCGTCCGCCGCCGGGGCGTCCTCCGGCGTGGCAGCGGCGACGTAACAGTGTTCCGTGGCCTTCTGTCTCATGGAAAAAACAAGGAAATCAGTCAGATGAAGATGAGTTGCCGGCCTTGTGGCAGTTGTGGGGGGTCGCCTGCTGCCGTAAGATAGCGTCATCGTACCGCGCATCGGGCGTCACTGGCGCGGAACGTTCGCGCCACCGCTGTCGCGCTCGATCGCCGCGGGCGGTGGTCCACGCGCCGGCGCGTCCGGCGGCTCCGAGGGCAGAATCGATGGTCGAGAATCAGGCGGCAGGAACGACTCCGATGGACGTCCATGAACTCTCCCGGACGCTGGTGGATATCAGCACCCGGAGCCAGGAGCTGGTCAACGAGTTCGTCACCCGCGAGCAGTCCGCCCATCGCATCGACATGGACGATGCCCTGCATCTGGTGGGGCTGTTCCAGCAGCTGACCAGCCGCATGGTGACCAACCCCGTGGAGCTGGCCCAGGGCCAGATCGCGTTCTGGCAGGACTACCTGCAGCTGATCAACAGCACGGCCCTGCGGATGCTGGGCCAGCCTAGCGAGAGCGTGATCCATCCCGCCCGGGGCGACAAGCGCTTTGCTCACGATGCCTGGGATGACAGTCCCCTGTTCGATTTCATCAAGCAGTCGTACCTGCTTGCGGCCGACTACGTCCATTCCACGGTATGCAACGTCGACGGGCTGGACGAGGCCACGGCGCGCAAGGTGGATTTCCACACCCGGCAGTTCGTCGACGCGCTGTCGCCGACGAACTTCGTGGCCACGAACCCGGAAGTGCTGGAGCGGACCGTGGAGACCGGCGGGCAGAACCTCCTGCGCGGCCTCCGCAATCTCCTGGACGATCTGTCGTCCGGCAACGGCCGCCTGCGGATCAGCATGACCGACACCGAGGCCTTCGAGGTGGGCCGCAACCTGGCGGTGACCCCGGGCAAGGTGGTCTACCAGAACGAGCTCATCCAGCTCATCCAGTACAGCCCCGCGACGGAGCAGGTCTACCAGAGGCCGCTGCTGTTCGTGCCGCCGTGGATCAACAAGTACTACATCCTCGACCTGCAGCCCGGCAACTCCCTGATTCGCTACATGGTGGAGCAGGGCCATACCGTGTTCGTCATCTCCTGGAAGAATCCCACCAGCGAGTACGCGGACATGGATTTCGAGGACTACATGTTCCTGGGGCCGCTGGCCGCCCTGGACGCCATCGAGCAGGCCACCGGCGAGCGCAGCGTCAATGTCGCAGGGTACTGCCTGGGCGGCACGCTGATGGGGGCCGCCGCGGCCTACATGGCCGCGCAGGGCGACGATCGCCTCGGCAGCATCACGTTCCTCACCGCCATGCTGGATTTCAGCTGGCCCGGGGAGCTGGAGATATTCATCGACGAGGAGCAGCTCGACAACCTGGAGCGGCGCATGGAGAGCCAGGGCTACCTGGAAGGCAATGCCATGGCCACCACCATGGCGACGCTGCGCGCCAACGATCTGATCTGGTCGTTCTTCATCAACAACTACCTCAAGGGCGACGACCCGTTCCCGTTCGACCTGCTTTACTGGAACCAGGACTGCACCAACATGCCGGCGCGCATGCACGCCTTCTACCTGCGCAACATGTACCAGGAGAACCGGCTCAAGGAGCCGGGCGGTATCGAGCTCGGGGGCGTGCCCATCGATCTGCAGCGGATCCGCACTCCGCACTGCTTCGTGGCGGCGCGGGAGGACCACATCGCCCCGTGGCATACCTGCTATCGCGGGGTGCACCTGATGCAGGGGGACAACCGCTTCATCCTGGGGGGCGCCGGGCACATCGCCGGGATCGTCAACCCGCCGGCCCGCGCCAAGTACGCGTACTGGACCAGCGATGCGACACCGCCCACGGGCGCCGAATGGCTGGACACGGCGACCCGCCACGAGGGCTCCTGGTGGCCGGAATGGAACCAGTGGCTCGTCGACCGGGCCGGCGGAACGGTGCCCGCCCGGACCCCGGGTGACGGCGGGTTGACGCCCATCGAGGACGCCCCGGGCAGCTACGTCAGGGAAAAGGCCTGACTCCCTCTCCGGGAGCGGGTGCACGGCGGGTTCGTGACCGCCGGAACAGGGGGTTGCCGTGCCGGTGGCGGAGTTCCGACTCGATATCTCCCGGGAGGAGATGCTGCTGTACTACGCCGGCCAGGGGTCCCGGGTGGTGGTCCGCAGCCGGGACGGCCTGTGGATCCAGCTCCCGGCCGGTCGCTTGCGTACTTTTGTGAACCATGACGGAGTTCACGGTCTCTTCCGTCTTTACTATGACGAGTCCGGGCGAATCGAATACCTGCAGAAAATTCGCGCATGACGCCCCTGCGCCGGGAAAGCCCATGACCGAGCCGGACCTGGAAAAACTCGAAGAACTACCGACGCTTCCCCGATTCGTGCAGGACATCCTGGCGGTGGTCAACGACAAGGACGCCCCGCTCGCGGACGTCGCCTCCGCTCTCGCGGTGGACCCCGGTGCCAGCGGCCGCATCGTGGCGGCGGCCAACGCCGCGTTCTTTACCGGCCATCAGCCCATCTACAGCGTCGACGACGCCGCCGTGCGGCTCGGGCTCAACCGGGTGCGCGTACTGGCGTCCACGGCGCTTCTCAGCGCCCAGTTCCAGCCCGATACCTGCCCCGCCTTCGACCAGGGGCGGTTCTGGCGGTCCAGCATGAACGTGGCCCTGTGCGCCAGCAAGCTGGCCAACTACGTGCCGCTGGAGACGGGCACGCCGGCCTCGTATCTCGCGGGGCTGCTGCACAACATCGGCGTTCTCGCCAATGCCTGCACCTTCCCCGAGGCCATGGGCCGGGTGCTGGCCGCGGCCGCGGACGAGGCGTCCTGCCTGGCGGCGGTCGAGGTGGATCATCTCGGCTTCGATCACTACCAGGCCGGCGCCGCGCTGCTGCGGCGC
The DNA here is from genome assembly GCF_030409225.1 of Aquisalimonas lutea. GTDB lineage: Bacteria > Pseudomonadota > Gammaproteobacteria > Nitrococcales > Aquisalimonadaceae > Aquisalimonas > Aquisalimonas lutea. The sequence continues at coordinate 282,284 of NZ_JAUFPK010000001.1, read as the reverse complement.
TGGCAGCTGCCCGAGGCCGTGGTGACGGCCGTGGGCAATCACATGGATCCGGCCTACCGGGGCGACTGGAGCCGCCTGACGAACATGGTGGGAGCCAGCGTGGACTGGTACCGGACCGGCTACCGCGAGCTGCCGCAAAGCCGGATCCTGCGCGGGATCTCCGAGTCGAAGCTGGAGAATATCGCCATGAGCTGCCGCCGGGAGGATGAGCAGCTCAAGTCGTTTGCCGCCGAGCTGGCCCGGGTGGCGTAACGGCGGGAAGGGTCAGGCGCGGGTGTCCACCAGCCGGCCCAGGGTTTCCATGGCCTCGTCCACGCTGTTGACGGCGCTCACGGATGCGCGCCCCAGGTTGGCATTCTCGGAGGCTTCCACCAGGGCGGTGTTCAGGTCCTCGTTGTCGCCGACATCGGCCGTAGCGCGGGCGACGGTCTCGGCGTTGCGCTGGAGACCCTGGTCCGCTCGCTGCAGGCCGCCCGCCGCGGCATTGAACGCGCTGTTGATGTCCATGGACACGCTTCCTCGTAGGCTGTACTGCACATTATCATCCCCCAGCGCCCGCTGTTTTGTGAACTGTGTCACGCCATCCGGTGCCCGTGACCGTTCTTGCCCCGGGGGCGGGGGCCTGCGCATAATCGGGCGCCTGCTGGACGCGGCGGAGCCATGAACCACGAGACCTTTGCCAGTCATGACGGCCTGCGCCTGTCCGTGCGCATTCTCGGCAGCGGCCCGCCGCTGGTGGTGGTGCCGGGCTGGCTGGGCGCGTACTCCGACTGGTACCCGGTCACGCGGCGCCTGGCGGACCGGCACACCTGCTACGTCTGGGAGGCGCGCCCCTACGTCGATGCCGCGACCCCGACCATTGACCGCATGGCGGCGGATCTGCGGGCGTTGATCACGGGCTTCGGCCTGGAGCGCCCGGTGGTCCTGGGGCACTCCATGGGCGCGCTGACCTGCTGGGAGTATGTGCGCCGCTTCGGTTGCGCGGATATCGGCGCCTTCTGCCTGGTGGACCAGGCGCCGCGGATGGTGACCGGTGACGACTGGTCCCTGGGACTGGAGGGCGGCTTTACGCCGGAGGCGAACCGCGCCTTCATCGACTGGATGTGGCAGGACTTCCCGGCCGCCGCCCTGGACCTCGTCGCGCGCAGCCGGCGCGCCCCCCCGGGCAGCGGCGCCGCCCGGCTGGAGGCCATGTTCCGGGATACACGCCGGCAGCGCATCGAGTCGCTGGACCCGGCGCCCTGGATCCGCGCCTGGGAGAGCTTCTCCTGGCAGGACTACCGCGAGGTCCTGCCCCAGGTACAGGTGCCGACGCTGCTGGTCTTCGGGGCGCAGAGCTTCTACGGGCTGGAGGTGGCGCGCTACGTCTACCGCCGCATGCCGGACGCCCGCCTGCGGATCCATGCAGTGGCCGGGCATTCGCCGCACCAGGATGATCTGCCGGGTTTTCTCGGTGATCTGCGGCAGTTCGCGGCCGGGGACGGCATCTACGCCGCCTCCCCCGAGGAGTGTTAAACTGATCGTTTTTCCTTGCACACTGGAATCGCTATGAGTGAACAGTCGCTGGTGGGCGTGATCATGGGCAGCAAGTCCGACTGGGACACCATGGGGCACGCCGACGAGGTGCTCACCGAGTTCGGGGTCGCGCACGAATGCCGCATCGTCTCCGCCCATCGCACCCCCGAGTGGATGGCGCAGTATGCCGGTGAGGCGGAAGAGCGCGGCCTGGAAGTGATCATCGCCGGCGCCGGCGGCGCGGCGCATCTGCCCGGCATGGTCGCGGCGCAGACGACGCTGCCGGTCCTCGGCGTGCCCGTGGAGAGCCGGACCATGAAGGGCCTGGACTCGCTGTATTCCATCGTGCAGATGCCGGCGGGCGTGCCCGTGGGCACCCTCGCCATCGGTACCGCCGGCGCGCGCAACGCCGCGCTGCTGGCCGTATCCATCCTGGCCAACAGCCGTCCGGAGCTGCGCCGGCAGCTGCATGCCTTCCGCGAGAAGCAGGCCCGGTCGGTCATGGAGGACAGCCTGTCGTGAGCGAGGCGATTCTCCCCGGGGCCACCATCGGCATCCTCGGCAGCGGCCAGCTGGGGCGCATGACGGCGTCGGCGGCGCGGCGCCTGGGGTATCGCGTGCATACCCTGTCCCCGGACCGTGACACGCCCACGGGGCACCTGGCCGACCGCGAGGTCACCGCTGCCTACGAGGATCTCGACGCCGTGGCGGCGTTCGCCCGGGACGTCGATGTCCTGACCTTCGAGTTCGAGAACGTCCCCTCCGCGACCACCGACTGTGCCGAGGCGCTGGTGCCGGTGCGTCCCGCCGGACGGGTGCTCCACGTCTGCCAGCACCGCCTGCGGGAGAAGCGGTTCCTCCACGATAACGGTTTCCCCGTGACTCCCTACCGCGAGGTGCCCGACCGCGCCGCCCTGGACGAGGCCGTTGCCGCCCTGGGGCTGCCGGCGGTGCTGAAGACGGCGGGCTTCGGCTACGACGGCAAGGGCCAGGCGGTGGTCCGCGACCAAGACGAGCTGGAAGCCGCCTGGGCGGGCCTGGGCGGCGGCGAGGCGGTCCTGGAAGCGCTGGTGGATTTCGACTGCGAGGTATCCGTGATCGCCGCCCGGAGCGTCGCCGGCGAGTTCGCCCACTGGGGCGTGGTGGCCAACGATCATCGCGACCACATTCTCGACGTGTCCGTGCCGCAGGCCGCCGTCGCCGAGGCGGTGCGCGAGCGCGCCGTGGCCGTGGCGCAGGGCATTCTCGAGGCCCTGGACGTGGTCGGCGTGCTGTGCGTGGAGTTCTTCCTGCGCCGGGACGGCGAGCTGCTGGTCAACGAGCTGGCGCCGCGGCCCCACAACTCCGGCCATTTCAGCTTCGATGCCAGCGTCACCAGCCAGTTCGAGCAGCAGGTGCGGGCGGTGTGCGGCCTGCCCCTGGGCAGCACCGAGCTCCTGCGGCCCGCCGCCATGGCCAACCTGCTGGGCGAGCTGTGGGACGGCGGCGAGCCCGACTGGAGCGCCGCCCTGCGCGACCCGGGGGTCAAGCTGCACCTCTACGGCAAGGCCGGAGCGCGGCCGGGCCGCAAGATGGGCCACCTGGTCGCCTTCGGCAGCGACCGCGACGACGCGCGCCGCCGCGCCGTCGCTGCCCGCGCCGCCCTGGGCGGCTCGTAAACCCGCCGACCACGATGCAACCCGACAAGGAACGCCTGAATGTGGTTCAAGAACCTGTGTCTCTACACCCTGGAGCAGGAATTCCCCTTCGACGCCGAGGGGCTGGATGAACGGCTGGCCCGGGACGGCTTCGAGTCCTGCGGGCGGCTGGACATGGAATCCGGCGGCTGGAGCCCGCCCCTGGGCGACGGCTCCGCGCAGCTGGTCCACGCCACCGGGCCGTGCCTGATGATGGCCCTCAAGGAGGAGAGCAAGCTCCTGCCCGCCGGCGTGATCCGGGAGTCCCTGGATGAGCGCGTGCAGGCCATCGAGGCCCAGGAAGGGCGCAAGGTGCGCAAGAAGGAGAAGGACCGGCTCAAGGACGAGATCGTCCTGGACCTGCTGCCCCGGGCGTTCAGTCGCAGCAAGCGCACGTTCGGCTACCTGGATACCCGCAATGGCTGGCTGCTGGTGGATGCGGCCACGTGGAAGAAGGCCGAGGAGTTCACGGAGCGGCTGCGCGACGTCCTGGGCACCCTGCCCGTGCAGCCGCCGGAGGCGGATACCGCGCCCCAGGCGGTGATGACCCGCTGGCTCACCCGCGACGCGCCGCCGTCGGATTTCACCCTCGGCGACGAGTGCGTGCTGGTGGACCCGGAGCTCGAGGGCGGCGAGGTGCGCTGCAAGCGCCTGGACCTGTCGTCCAGCGAGATCAAGAACCACCTCAAGGCGGGCAAGCGCGTCCAGCGCCTGGCGCTGACCTGGCAGGACCGCGTCAGCTTCGTGCTCGACGCCGACATGAGCCTCAAGCGCCTGCGCTTCCTGGATGCTGTCCAGGACGAGCGCGCCGAGACCGAGACCAATACCGACGCCGAGCGCTTCGACAGCGATTTCGCCATCATGAGCCTGGAGCTGGGCCGGCTGATGCCCCGCCTGCTGGAGGTGATGGCCGACGACCGGGGCTGAGCCGGCACCGTTCTGGCCGGAGTTTCCGTGATCGGGTGGAGCGCCTGTAGGAGCGACGTCAGTCGCGACGTTCCAGAGCCCGATTGCCTGCAACGGTCGCGGCTGAAGCCGCTCCTACACGGCTTCGGTGAAGCCTGTGCAGGATGCTGTGGGAGGGGCCTCAGCCCCGATATCCGGGGCGGCAGGCGCAAAGGGCTGGCAGCTCCGGAGTTCTCCTTGGCCGGTTGAAGGGCCGAGGGCCGTAGGAGCGACGTCAGTCGCGACCGTTGCAGTGCATCGGATTCTCTGGAACGTCGCGACTGACGTCGCTCCTACGGCGCACCGAATAGAATCGAGCCATTGCCGGTGCCGCGGAACCTTACTCCCTCAGCATCGGTCTCAGCTTCGGCCAGATATTGTCCAGGATGCGCGGCTGGGCCTCCGCGCGGGGGTGGATGCCGTCGTCCTGCATCAGCTCGCTGCGCCCGGCCACGCCGGCGAGAATGCGGGGCACCAGGGGGACGTCGTATTCCGTGGCAACATTGGTGAACGTCTCGGTAAAACGTTCGGTGTAGGCGCGGCCGTAGTTGGGGGGGATCCGCACCCCGGCGAGCAGCACCCGGGCGCCGTGCTCGCGCACGGTGGCCACGATGCGGCCGAGATTGCGCTCGATCTCCCCGGGGCTGATGCCGCGCAGCCCGTCGTTGCCGCCCAGGGCGACGATGACGATGCCCGGGGCGTGCTGCTCGAGCGCCGAGTCCAGCCGGCTCAGCCCCGTACGCGTGGTGTCGCCGCTGGTGCTGGCGTTGACCGCTTCCCAGGGCAGATCGTTGGCGCGCAGGCGTTCGTTCAGCAGTGCCACCCAGCCCTGATCGCGGTCCATGCCGTAGGCGGCGCTCAGGCTGTCGCCGAGAACGACGATGGTACGGTCCGCGGCGGCAGCCGGGGCCAGGACAAGCAGCAACAGGGCCGCTACGGCGAGCCGCAGCAGGAGCGTACGACCCATGGTGAATGACGGGCAGGGCAGTGTCTTGCGGGCGGACGGTCTGGGCATGGCGTTCCACGGTCCTGAAGGTGACATTCGACTGTTCCGGAACGTCGATCTTGCCATCCGTGGCGGCGAAACGCTTGCCATTCTCGGCGCCTCCGGCTCCGGCAAGTCCACCCTGCTCGGGCTTCTCGCCGGCCTGGATCTGCCCAGCGAGGGGCGGGTCTGGGTCGGGGACGCGGAGCTCACCGCCCTGGGCGAGGACGAGCGGGCCCGGGTCCGGGGCGAGCAGGTGGGGTTCGTGTTCCAGGCCTTTCATCTGCTGGGCGGGCTGACGGCCCTGGAGAACGTCATGATGCCGCTGGAGCTGGCCGAGCGGCCGGATCCCGCCAGGGCCGCCCGCCAGGCCCTGGAGCGCGTGGGCCTGGGCGAGCGCACCGGCCACTACCCCAAGCAGCTCTCCGGCGGCGAGCAGCAGCGCGTCGCCATCGCCCGTGCCTTCGTGGGGGCGCCGCGGGTGCTGTTCGCCGACGAGCCCACGGGCAACCTGGACCGCGCCACCGGCGCGCGCATCCAGGACCTCCTGTTCGAGCTCAACCGCGCCCAGGGGACGACGCTGGTGGTGGTAACCCATGACCCCGCCCTGGCGGAGCGATGCCAGCGCGTCCTGCACCTGGACGGCGGCCGGCTGGTGGCTGCGGCATGACGGCGGCGCGCCAGGGGTTCCGGCTCCTCCGGCGGGACTGGCGGGCCGGCGAGGTGCGACTGCTCGCCACCGCGGTGGTGCTGGCCGTGACCGCCATCACGGCGGTGGCCTGGCTGGCCGACCGTGTTGCCGCCGGCACCGAGGGCCGGGCCGCCGAGCTCCTGGCCGGTGACCGCGCCCTGGTGAGCGACCGGCCCATCGGCGACGGGCCGGAGGAGCTGGCCCGGGAGCTGGGCCTGGCGACCACGCGGACCCAGGAGTTCGCGAGCGTGGTACTCGCCGGCGACGAGACGCTGCTCACGGCGATCAAGGCGGTCGGCGACGGCTACCCGCTGCGCGGCGAGCTGCTGGTGGGCGACAACCTCGACGCACGGCGCGTCGCTGCCGAAGGTGTCCCGTCTCCGGGCGATGTCTGGGTCGACCCGCGGATCCTGCGCCAGCTCGGCCTGGACCCGGGCGACCCGCTCGACGTCGGCGCCACCACCCTGACCATCGACCGTGTCGTGTTCCTGGAGCCGGACCGCAGCAGCGGCTTCCGCAACTTCGCCCCGCGGGTGATGATGCACCGCAGCGACTTGCCGGCCACGGAGCTGATCCAGGAGGGCAGCCGGGTGCGCCACCGCCTGCTGGTGGCCGGTGACCCGGACCGCGTGGAGGCCTGGGAGAGCCAGGTGCGCCCGTCCCTGGAGCAGGGGGCGCGAATCGCGACCCCCGGCGAGCAGGACCCCGGCGTAACCCGCGCCATGACCGCAGCGCGGCGGTTCCTGGGGCTGAGCGCCCTGCTGACGGTGGTGGTCGGCGGCGTGGGTATGCTGCTGACCATCCGCCGCTACGCCGCCCGGCATCTGGACCGCGTCGCCGTCATGCGCTGCCTCGGCGCCACCCAGCGCCAGGTGGTGGCCATGCTCGGCTGGAAGATGGTGTGGCTGGGGCTGTTCGCCGGTCTTGTCGGGACGCTGCTGGGCTACCTCGTGCACGCGCTCATGCTGGCCCTGGTGGCAGATCTCCTGCCGCCGCTGCCCGGGCCGTCGTTGCGGCCCGCCCTGGTGGGTCTGCTCACCGCCCAGGTGATTCTCCTCGGGTTCGCCCTGCCCACGGTCCTGCGGCTCAAGCGCGTTCCGCCGCTGCGGGTCCTCCGCCGCGATCTCGGCGACGACGTCTACCGCGGCGGCGGTGTCTACGTCTTCGCCCTGGCCGCAGTCTTCGCCCTGATGTGGTGGCAGGCCGGGGATCTGCAGCTCAGCCTCTACGTCCTGGGCGCGGTGCTGGGCACCCTGGCCGCCCTGGCGGCGGCGGCCGCGGTGCTCATCCGCGTGCTGCGCCTGGCCCGGGGGCGCCGCGGTAACGCCTCGTTGCTGCTCTCGGGGCTGGTGCGGCGGCCCTGGACCGCGGTGATCCAGATCATGGCCCTGGGCCTCGGGCTGATGGCGCTGCTGCTGCTCACCCTGGTACGCAACGACCTGCTCGCCACATGGCAGGACGGGGTTCCCGACGATGCCGCCAACTACTTCCTGATCAATATCCAGCCGGGAGAAGTCGAGGAACTGACGGCACTACTGGACGACGCCGGGGTGGACACCACGCTCTATCCCATGGTCCGGGGCCGGCTGGTGGGGATCAACGAGCGCGACGTCCGCCCCTCGGACTACGAGGACCCGCGAACGCGGCGCCTCGTGGCACGGGAGTTCAACCTTTCCTGGCTGGAGCGCCTGCCCGAGGACAATCGCATCGAGGTGGGTGCGTTCTGGAATCCGGAACCGGCCGATCCGGCGCAGTATTCCCTGGAAGCGCGCATGGCCGAGCGTTTGGGTGTGGGTGTGGGCGATGTCCTGCACTTCAATGTCGCCGGCGAGCGCTACAGCGCACCCATTACCAATATCCGCTCAGTGCAGTGGGACAGCTTCAACGTCAACTTCTTCGCCGTGGCCGCGCCGGGCTTCCTGGACGATGCCCCGGCGACGTATATCACCAGCTTCTACCTGCCGCCGGAACGCTCCCGGCTGCTGGCGCGGCTGGTGGACGAGTTCCCCAGCGTCACGCTCATCGACGTCAGCGCCATCCTGGACACGGTACGCAGCATCATGGACCAGGGCGCACGCGTGGTGGAGCTCATGGCCCTGCTGACCCTGCTCTCGGGCATCGTGGTGCTCCTGGCGGCGCTGCAGGTCACGCGGGAGGAGCGCCAGTTCGAGAGCGCCCTGCTGCGGGCCCTGGGGGCGCGTCGGCGCCTGATCCGCCGGCTCGCGGTCACCGAGTTCGTGCTGCTGGGCGGCGTCGCCGGCCTGCTGGCCGGTGCCGGTGCGACCCTGGCCGGTGTTGTCATCAGCCGGCAGCTGTTCGACCTGGAATACGCCTTCAACCCCTGGTTCCCCCTCATCGGGGCAGCCACCGGGGCGGGCGTGGTGGCGCTGGCCGGGTGGCTGGCCACAAGGCGGCTCTACCGGGTCTCGCCCATGCGCTTGCTCCAGGACGCCGACGAAGCGTGAGTCGTCAAGGGCATTCGTTTCGGGGAGCCGCTTGGGCTACACTGCCGCCGCCATTAACTGCAATCCTTCTGGGAAGGTGCGTGTTACCGGGAGACCCATGTTGAATCGGGGATACTGTTTCGAGGATCTGGAAGTCGGCATGGAGGCCGGTTTCAGCAAGACGGTCACGGAGGCGGACCTGGCCAATTTCGCCGGGGTCAGCAGCGATTTCAATCCGCTCCACATGGACGAGACCTTCGCGGCCGATACCCGCTTCGGCGGGCGCATCGCCCACGGCATGCTCAGTGGTGCGTACCTGTCGGCGGTGCTGGGCATGCACCTGCCGGGTCCGGGGGCCGTCTACCTGGAGCAGTCGCTGCGCTTCCGCGCACCGGTGCGTATCGGCGACCGCGTCGTCTCCCGGGTGGAAGTGCGCGAGCTCATGCCCGAGAAGAACATCGTCACCTGCCGCACGGAAGCCCTGGTGGGTGACAAGGCCGTGGTAACGGGTGAAGCTGTGCTCATGGTGCCGTCAAGGGTGTAGCGTCGATGACCAGCAGCGAACGGCTGCGGCCCGATGCCTGGATCGGGGATTTCAGCGTGCCGGTGGGCAGCAGCCTGGCGCTCACCGTGGGACCGCTGTCGCTCAATGTGCACCGCAGCCCGCGGGAATGGCTGATTCGCCACCAGAGTACGGGCGAGCTGTACGCCGACGGCGTGACGCTGGAACGCCGCCAGGAGGCGCGCAGCGAGCCGGAGGACCGCAGCGAGCACCGGTTCGTGCTGACCGGCGACAGCACGGCCCTGCGCATCGCCCCGCGACTGCCGGACCGGGCCATCGTCTCGCGGCCGCTGACGCCGTTGAGCATTCCCGCCAGCGAGACGGCGCGGCTGTACCTGAGCTACCCGCTGTGGGTGACCGTGGCCGCCGGGGCGCCGGCGCGGGAGCTGCTGGAGTTTCCCAGCATGCGCCTGTCCGATACCTGGTTCGGTGACAACACCCTGGAGGGCGTGCTGTGCTATGCCACCCGCAGCCGCTGCCGGCTGGACCTGGCCGAGCATCCGCACCTGCCGTATCGCGCCATCACGCCGCTGGTGATCCGCAACCAGGCGAAGGAGACGCTGCTGCTGGACCGTGTCAGGCTGCCGGTGGCGACCCTGAGCCTGTACCGCGACGCCGACGGCCGCTTCTGGACCCAGGAGGTGACCCTGACCCGCCAGGCCGGGGGCGGCCTGGCCGACTTGGCCCTGGGCAGCGGCGCCCCGGCGGAGGCGGCCGGCGCCAGCCGCATTGCCGAGCCGCGGGAGGCACCGCAACGCAATACCCTGGTGCGGGCGTTCAGTGCCTTGTTCTAGCGCTGCGCCGTGAGCCGGCATGCCGGTGAGGTGTGTCGGGGCTGAAGCCCCTCCCACAAGGTGGAAGATCCGTCGTGGGAGGGGCTTCAGCCCCGACAGCAGCCTGGGGACCGGGGCGCTCGGCAGAGCACGGCGACAACGAAGGGGGAGATGCAAGGTGGGTGATCTCGGCACGACTCTCTGGAGCCAGTTGCTGGCCTTCAACTGGGCCGGGCTGCTGCGGGCGCTGATCATCCTCGGGGTGGGCATGCTACTGGCCCGGGTGGTCTCCCGCGCCGCCGGCCGCGTCCTGGCCCTGCGGCTCGATCTGCACCAGACCACCATCCTGCGCCGGGTGATCTTCTACGTCATCGTCGGCCTGGCGATCGCCTCGGCGCTGCATCAGCTGGGCTTCCGCCTCGGCGTCCTGCTCGGCGCGGCCGGCATCCTCACCGTCGCCATCGGCTTCGCGTCCCAGACCTCCGCGTCCAACCTCATCAGCGGGCTGTTCCTCATTGCCGAGCGGCCCTTCCAGATCGGCGACTTCATCCAGGTGGCCAACGAGGCGACGGGCGAGGTGCTTTCCATCGACCTGCTCTCGGTGAAGATGCGCACCCGGGACAACCTGTTCGTGCGCGTGCCCAACGAAACCCTGGTCAAGGCGCAGGTAACCAACTACTCGCGCTTTCCCATCCGCCGCTACGACCTCATGCTGGGTGTGGCCTACAGGGAGGACCTGGACCGCGTGCGGGAGGCGCTGGAGGCCGCCGCCGACGCCAACCCCCTGTGCCTGGAGGAGCCCCGGCCGCAGATCTTCTTCCAGGGGTTCGGGGCCTCGTCCGTGGACCTGCAGTTCTCCGTGTGGGCGCTGCGGGAGAACTTCCTGGACCTGCGCAACAGCCTGCCCCTGGAGGTCAAGAAGGAGTTCGATGCCCGCGGCATCGAGATCCCGTTCCCCCATCTCAGCCTTTACGCCGGCAGCGGTACGGGTCCTTTCCCGGTGACGCGCGGCGCCGGGGCGGAGGACGGAACCCGCGAAGCTGATCCGGATCAAGACGAGGGAGGGCGGAAAGGGTAGCCTGGACGCGTCTCGATGCAGTGCACCATCCCGGGCGGCGGGCGCCCCGGGGTGGTGGCGATAAAGGGGTTGCCGCTATGTCGGATTTTCTGTCTCTGCAGGGCAAGCGCGGGCTGGTCGTCGGCGTTGCCAACGAGGATTCCATCGCCTGGGCCTGTGCCCGCGCCTTCCACGAGCTCGGCGCCGAGCTCGCGCTTACCTACCTCAACGACAAGGCCCGCCCCTACGTCGAGCCGCTGGCCGAGCGTGTCGGCGCCGACCTGTTCCTGCCCTGCGACGTCCGTGAGCCGGGCCAGCTGGAAGCCGTATTCGACGCCATTGAATCCCGGTGGGGCCGGCTCGACTTCCTGCTGCACTCCATCGCCTTCGCGCCCCGGGAGGACCTCCACGGGCGCGTGGTGGACAGCAGCCAGGCGGGCTTCCTCCAGGCCATGGACGTGTCCTGCCACAGCTTCCTGCGCATGGCCCGGCAGGCCGAGCCGCTGATGCCCGACGGCGGCACGCTGCTCACCGTGACGTTCTACGGCGCCGACAAGGTCGTGGAGGACTACAACCTCATGGGCCCGGTGAAGGCGGCCCTGGAATCCAGCGTGCGCTACGCCGCCGCCGAGCTCGGGCCGCAGGGCATCCGTGTGCATGCGCTGTCGCCGGGCCCGCTGAAGACCCGGGCGGCATCCGGAATCCAGCGCTTCGACGAGCTCCTGGAGCGCACCCGCGAGCGGGCGCCCCAGCACAGCCTGGCGGACATCGACGATGTCGGTGCCATGGCCGCGTTCCTGGTGAGCGACCGGGCGAAGACACTCACCGGCAATATCACCTATATTGATGCCGGCTATCACGTTCTCGGCTGAGGAGGCGGACATGGGGAATACGGACATCCCGCGGGAGCACCACCGCCAGCTCAACCGGCTGCTGGAGCAGGCACAGGGGCTGGAGGCGCTGCGCATGGCCGTCGTCCACCCCGTGGACGAAGCCAGCCTGGCCGGGGCCCTGGAGGCCGCCCGGCGCGGGTTGATCGCGCCGGTCCTGGTCGGCCCGGAGCACAAGATCCGCGCGTGCGCGGATGCGAACGGCCTCGATCTGGGGCAGGCCGAGATCGTCGCCACCGAGCACAGCCATGAAGCCGCGGAGACCGCGGTTCACATGGCCGCGCGGGGGCATGTCGGGGCGCTGATGAAGGGCAAGCTGCACACCGACGAGCTCATGCGCGCCGTGGTGGCGCGCGGCGGCGGGCTGCGCACCGAGCGCCGCATGAGCCATGTCTGGACCATGGACGTGCCCACCTACCCGCGGCCGCTGCTGATCACCGACTCGGCGCTGAACATCGAGCCGGATCTTCTCACCAAGGCGGACATCACGCGCAACGCCATCGATCTCGCCCGGGCCCTGGACGTGGACAACCCCCGGGTGGCCATTCTCTCGGCCACCGAGGAGGTGAACCCGCAGATCCGCTCCACCATCGATGCCGCGGCGCTGTGCAAGATGGCCGATCGCGGCCAGATCCGGGGCGGCCGCCTGGACGGCCCCCTGGGGTTCGACAATGCCATCTCCGAGGAGGCGGCACGCACCAAGGGGATCCGCTCCGAGGTGGCGGGGCTGGCGGATATCCTGCTGGCACCGGACCTGGAGTCCGCCAACATGCTGGGCAAGCAGCTCCACTACCTGGCCGACGCCGAGGCCGCCGGCATCGTCCTCGGTGCCCGGGTGCCCGTCGTGCTCACCAGCCGCGCCGATGACCTGTTCTCGCGGACCGCCTCCTGCGCCGTCGCGCTGCTGCTGGCCGAGCACCAGCGCAAGGGGAGGATGACGTGAGCGCCGATGCCACCCTGCTGGTGCTGAACGCGGGCTCGTCGAGCATCAAGTTCGCCGTCTATCCCTGGGATGCGCCCGGGGGCGGCCCGGACCGCAAGGGGCAGGCCCACGGCCTGGGGGGTGACCGCCCGCGACTGCGCATGACCACGGCCGGGGGCGAAACCGCCGAGGAGGATCTGGCCGAATCGACGCACCGCCACGCGCTGCAGCGCCTGCTGGACTGGCTGGACGAGCACGTGGGCTACGGCAGCCTGCATGCCGTCGGACACCGCATCGTCCACGGCGGCACGGATTTCCATGCCCCGGTCCGGCTGACGGACGCGAACATGGACGCCCTGGAGGCGCTGTCCGGCCTGGCGCCGCTGCACCAGCCCCACAACCTGGCCCCCGCCCGCGCCCTGGCGGAGCTGCGCCCGGAGCTGCCCCAGGTGGGATGCTTCGATACCGCGTTCCATCGCACCCAGCCGGCGGTGGCACAGCGCTTCGCCCTGCCCCGGGAGTGGACGCAGCGCGGCGTGCTGCGCTACGGCTTCCACGGGCTGTCCTACGAGGCCGTTGCCGCGCGCCTGGCGCAGGACTACCCGGATCTGGCGCAGCGGCGGGTGATCGTCGGGCACCTGGGCAACGGCGCCAGCCTGTGCGCCCTGGATGCCGGCCGCAGCGTGGCGACGAGCATGGGCTTCACGGCGCTGGACGGCCTGCCCATGGGGCAGCGGTGCGGCGCCCTGGACCCGGGGGTGGTGCTGTACCTGCTGGATCAGGGGCTCAGCCGCGACGAGATCGAGGACATGCTCTACCATCGCTCGGGGCTGCTGGGCATGTCCGGCATCAGCCACGACATGCGCCAGCTCCTGGACAGCGACGCCCCGGCCGCCGCCGAGGCGGTGGCCACCTACGTCTACCGCGCTGCCCGCGAGATCGGCTCCCTGGCCGTGGCGCTGGGCGGTCTGGATGCGCTGGTGTTCACCGCCGGCATCGGCGAGAACGCCGCCGCGGTGCGCCAGGGCATCGTCGAGCAGCTGGCATGGCTGGGGTTCCGGCTCGATACCGAGGCCAACCGGGCCAACCGCCGCGCCGTGCAGGCCGAGGGCAGCCCGCCGGTGCTGGTCATCCCCACGGACGAGGAGGGCATGATCGCCCGCCACACCCGGGCGCTGCTATCGTAGTCCCTGGGTGAAGCACACGTGGGAGCGGCTTCAGCCGCGATCCGTTTCCAGGCATCCCCAAGGGTCCGGCAACTGCCATGAAACGCGTCTACAGCACCGACAGTCCACTCCTGGTGGGGCACATGCGCAACCTCCTGGAGCTGGAGGGCATCCGCTGCTTCACGCGCAACATGGGCCTGGTCGGCGGCGCCGGCGAGCTGCCGCCCACGGCCGTGTGGCCGGAGCTGTGGGTGGAGCGGGCCATCGATCACGACCGCGCCGAGGAGATCATTCGCGAGGCCCAGGCCGAAGGTCCCGCCGCGGGGAGCCACTGGCGCTGCCCGGGCTGCGGCGAGGAGCTGGAGCCCCAGTTCGGTCAGTGCTGGAACTGCGGCACCCGGCGGCCCCGGGAGGAGTAGACCCTGACGGCACCCGCAGCGGGGACCGCGGTTCCGTGCCCTCAAGTTTCTTCATTCAGCAGGTATCGCCGCCAGTCCACCCGGTCGTCGGCATAGGCGAGCACGTCGCTGGTGGTCAGGGCGCGCCGGGTGTTGTAGCGCACCGGGCGCAGGGTGGCCATGTCCGCGAGGTGGCCGCCGGCGGCCTCGAGAATGGCCTGCGGGGCGGCCATGTCCCACTCGGAGATGGGGCCGTAGCGCGGGAACAGGTCCGCACCGCCCTCGGCGATCAGGCAGAACTTCAGCGCCGCGCCCCACACGCGGGTGTCGTGCTCCGGGAGCTCCGCCAGCGCGGCGCGGGTCCGCGGTCCGGGGTTCCGGCGGCCCAGCACCACGCGCAGCGGGTGGCGCACGCGGGGGGCCGCGCGGATGGACAGCGGTTCCTCCCCCTCGGCCTGGCGGAATGCGCCCAGCCCGGGGCCGCCGAACCAGGTCACGCCGAGAGCCGGGGCGTGGACGACACCCAGGACCGGGCGATGGTCTTCCACCAGGGCGATGTTGACGGCGAACTGGTCGGACCGGGCCACGAACTCCCGCGTCCCGTCCAGGGGGTCCACGAGCCAGTAATGCCGCCAGCCGCGTCTCTCGCGGAAGGCGGGCGCCGTGGTCTCCTCGGAGACGACGGGCAGCGCCGGCGTCAGGCGGGCCAGGGCGTCGCGGATGATCTCGTTGGCCCGGTCGTCGGCCGGCGTGATGAGGGAGGTATCCGCCTTGGTCGCCACGGCGAAATCGTCCCGGTAGATACGCAGCACCGCCTGGCCCGCCCGGCGCGCGATCTGGCAGGCCTGGGGCAGAAGCCGTCGCAGGGCATCGCGGTTCACCGCGCCTCGCTTCCTCCCTGCCGGCGGCGGATGAAATCCCGGGCCAGGTAGAGGGCGGCAATGGAGCGCCCCTCGCTGAACTCCTCCTCCATGACGAGCGCTTCCAGCTCGTCCAAGGGGCGCTCGACGACTTCCAGGGGCTCGGGCTCGTCTCCGGGGGCGGACTGGGGATACAGGCCCTCGGCGAGGATCACCTGGGTATGGTGGCCGAAGTAGCCCGGGGCCAGGCTCAGGGCGCGGATCGGCGTCAGGCGCTCGGCGGCGTAGCCGATCTCCTCCATGATCTCGCGGTTGGCGGCCGCCAGCAGGTCCTCGCCGGGCTCCACGCGGCCCTTGGGCAGGCCCAGCTCGTAGCGTTCCACGCCCACGCCGTACTCGCGGATGAGGACCAGGGTGTCATCGCGCAGCACGGGCACGACGATGACCGCCCCCACCCGGCCGGAGCCGCGCATGCGCTCGAATTCCACCTGGGTGCCGTTGTCGAAGCGCAGCTCCACCGCCTCGATCCGGAACAGCCGGGAGCGAGCGACGGTGCGGGTATCGAGGATCGCGGGTTTGTTCGGCATGAATGCGGGGTCTCTCCGTAGCTTGCGACAGGGATGACGCGTCCCAGTCTACACCCTCGGTGCGTCGTCGCGCGGCCCAACCGGGGGGCGGCCCGGGTGGCAGTGGATGATTGACATGCCGATGTGCCCCCGCTATCGTTCACCGTTAACGACCGGCCGCCTCGTATCCAGGGAGCGCGCCCAACGCGAACCCCCGCTTCGCATTTCCACGACATCGATCATTTCTGAACACTCCGAACCCAAGCACTCTGGAGGCACGCAACCGTGAGCGGAGAGATAGTCTACGTATCGGACGACAATTTCGAGCAGCAGGTCCTGCAGGCCAGCGAGCCGGTGCTCGTGGACTACTGGGCAGAATGGTGCGGCCCGTGCAAGATGATCGCTCCGATTCTGGAAGAGATCTCCAACGAGTACGAGGGACGGCTGAAGATCGCCAAGCTGAACATCGACGAGAATCCGGAGACCCCGCCGAAGTTCGGTATTCGCGGGATTCCGACGCTGATGCTGTTCAAGAACGGCAATGTCGAGGCGACCAAGGTCGGCGCACTTTCCAAGTCGCAGCTGGCGGCGTTCATCGACAGCAATCTCTGAGCGCCCGGGCGGCGGCAGCCCCCGCCGGGGCAGAGACGCCGGGCACGGCGGCCGCTCCCCGCGGCCGTCGGCGACAACACCCCAGGCCCCGCATACCACGAGCCCGAGCTGGGCGATTGATGCAGCGGGATAACAGTGAAGGGCGAGCGCGCGGGGCAGGTCCCGATGCAGCTGCCCGCACGAGGGACCGGCCCCTTGCAGGCCACCCCGGGGGCTACGGGTAACGATAGGTAGCGGTTGCGGCCACCACCGGCCGTGACGATCCACGAGCATTCTGAACCATGTCGGCCGCGGCGCGGGTGCGACACCAACGGCGGGCGTAGCCCGCGAATTCCGATCAACTCTTACTGACAGACAACGCCATGAATCTGACCGAACTCAAGAAAATGCCCGCCAAGGAGCTGCTGGACCTGGCCCAGGAGCTCGGGATCGAGGGCATGGCCCGCTCGCGCAAGCAGGACCTTATCTTTGCCGTCCTCAAGGCGCACGCGAAAAAGGGCGAGGACATCCACGGGGACGGGGTGCTGGAGATCCTCCAGGACGGCTTCGGCTTTCTCCGCTCGGCGGACAGCTCCTATCTGGCCGGCCCGGACGACATCTACGTCTCGCCCAGCCAGATCCGGCGCTTCAGCCTGCGCACCGGCGACACCATCTCCGGCAAGATCCGGCCGCCCAAGGAAGGCGAGCGCTACTTCGCCCTGCTCAAGGTCAGCGAGATCAACTTCGAGCCGCCGGAGAACGCCAAGCACAAGGTCCTGTTCGAGAACCTCACGCCGCTGTTCACCCGCGAGCGCTTCCGCCTGGAGCGGGGCAACGGCAGCACCGAGGACCTCACCGCCCGGGTCATCGACATGTGCGCGCCCATCGGCAAGGGCCAGCGCGGGCTCATCGTCTCGCCGCCCAAGGCCGGCAAGACCATGATGCTCCAGAACATCGCCCAGAGCATCGCCGCCAACAACCCCGAGGCCTACCTGATCGTGCTGCTCATCGACGAGCGCCCCGAGGAGGTCACGGAGATGGCGCGCTCGGTGCGCGGCGAGGTGGTCTCCAGTACCTTCGACGAGCCCGCCAGCCGCCATGTCCAGGTCGCCGAGATGGTCATCGAGAAGGCCAAGCGCCTGGTCGAGCACAAGCACGACGTGGTCATCCTGCTGGACTCCATCACCCGCCTGGCCCGGGCCTACAACACCGTGGTGCCGTCCTCCGGCAAGGTGCTCACCGGCGGTGTCGACGCCAATGCCCTGCACCGGCCCAAGCGGTTCTTCGGCGCCGCCCGCAACGTCGAGGAGGGCGGCAGCCTGACCGTGCTCGCCACCGCCCTGGTGGAGACCGGCTCGCGCATGGACGAGGTCATCTACGAGGAATTCAAGGGCACCGGCAACATGGAAGTGCACATGGACCGGCGCATCGCCGAGAAGCGCATCTTCCCGGCCATCAACATCAACCGCTCCGGCACCCGCCGCGAAGAGCTGCTCATGCCCCAGGACGAGCTGCAGAAGATCTGGATCCTGCGCAAGGTCCTGCACTCCATGGACGAGCTCGCCGCCATCGAGTTCGTCCTGGACAAGCTCAAGGACACCAAGGTCAACAGCGAGTTCTTCGAGGCCATGAAGCGCTGACCAACCGGGAGTCAATACCTGGAGGAGGAGAGGCGGCGCCCCGCGGGGCGCCGTTTTTTTGAGGAGCGATGCGGACAGGGGGATCCTGCCCTGATACGGCATTCCTTTGTAGGAGCGGCTTCAGCCGCGACCTGTCGCAAGCGCTTGCTTCCGGACTTGTCGGGGCTGAAGCCCCTCCCACAACGAGACGGGGGTGGTTCGCGAGAACCGCCTCTGGAGCGAATTGTTCGTGAGACCGATCCGGACTGGCCTGCCTCGGCAGGCCGGTGAGCGGTGTCTTTTGGTGGGAGCGGCTTCAGCCGCGACCGCTTCCAGAGTGGCTTCTGAGCCTCAACCTCCCGCCCCTCCATCCTCCACCCAGACCGCATCCCACAGCGGATAGTCCCCGATGTGCTCCACCAGGCCGGCGCGCAGGGGGTTGGCGACGATGTAGCGGGCGAGCCCTCGCAGGTCCGTGTCGGCGCGTACGGCGTGGTCGTGAAAACCGGCCTGCCAGACGGGGCGATGGCGTGGCGTAACCCGCCCGATATCCCGGGCGGACCAGCCCTTCACGCGCTGGACGACGGAAGCCAGGTCCATGGCACCGCGAAGATGAAGCAGCCAGTGCAGATGGTCCGGCATGATCACGTAGCAATGGGTGGGTGCCACGGGTTCGATTCGCCGTAAGGCCCGGACCACCAGCCGACCGGCTGTGAGGTCGCGGAAAACGGGGCGACGACCCGCCGTGACCGCGGTAACCAGATAGGAATGATCGGCCAGAGATACACGGCCGCGCCGCAGGGCGGCGTACCCTGGGCGCTGGGGAGTCCTTCCCATGGGGCAGATCCTTCTGCTTCCGAGTCATTTTTTGCTTGTCGGGGCTGAAGCCCCTCCCACAAGAACCGGGATATGGGCCGGCACTGGTTGTGGGAGGGGCTTCAGCCCCGACGAATCGAACCGCTAATCCTCGGTCACCAGCACATCCTCCTCTCCGGGCCCTTCACCCTCGACCAGGCTTACGATGGCGACATCATCCCCGGCGAAGTCGATGACCTCGACCACGCCCTTGCGGCTGCCCGGGCGCCAGGCCACCGGGCGGCCGCCGGGGGTGCGGATGATGCTGGGCTCGCCGCGGACGGCGAGCTGCTGGCCCTGCTCCAGGCCCGCGGCCCGGCCGGCGTTGATGGCCCAGCCGTCGTCCTGCCGGGAGAATGCCCGGGCGTGCCAGGGCGCGGTGTCCAGGCGGTCCACCGTGGCGATCAGGGCCTGGTCGGCGAAGGCGCGCCAGGCCCCTTCGGGGACCTCGCCGTCGACCTCCGGCGCCTCGCCCACGCGGGTGGCATGCTCGTGGTCCAGGACCACGTCGTAGCTGGACCAGCGCAGCTCGTTGCCGTCGACGTCCACCCGGAGGACGGCGCGCAGGCCGGGGTAGAGGGACAGCGCCTCGGCGCAGGTGGATGGGTCGGCGGCGTCGCAGCCGGCCTCGGCGAGGCTGTCCCGGGTGGCGCCGTCGCCCATGAGCACCACCGGGTGGTCCGGCGCCACGTCGCGGAAGGCAGCGGCCAGCGCATCGGCATCACCGCTGAGCAGCAGGCCCACCCGGGTGCGCGGCTGGTCCGTGTCCACGGGCTCCCGGTCGCTGCCGCGCGCGTCGGCGCGTTCGCTGCGCTGCTCCTCCAGCTCCCGGATCGCCTGCTCCAGCTCCGCCAGACGCTCCTCGTCCGCCTCGGCGGTGCCTTCCTCGTTGCCGAACAGGTCCCGGAACAGGCTGGGCCGGTCCGACCAGTCCTCGTGCTCGAGGCCGTAGGCTTCCTGATAGCGGCTTCTTTCCTCCTCGGTCAGGCCGTCACCGGCACAACCGGCGAGGAGCAGGACGCTCAGGGTGATCGTGCCAAGGGCTGCGGTCGGACGTCGCATCATGCAGGCTCCGCATATTCGTGAAAAGGCGAGCATAGGAGAGCACGCGGTCAGGGGCAATCCCAACGCGCCGGGCCATGCCGTCAGAAGCGGAGCACGCCGCCGGCCTCGAACCAGGACTCGCTGTAGGGATTGTCGCCGACCGCGCCGTCGTCGACTCCCGCGCCGTTGTCGTGCCAGACGTGGTTGTACTCCAGGCGCAGCCGGGTATTGTCCCACAGGCGGAACTCCGCGCCGGCGCCCAGGCGCAGGCCGTTCAGGAGGTCGCCGTCGCGGAATCCCGGAACCAGCGGGCCGCTGCGGGATGGCAGGTAGCCGGCCCGTCCGTAGAGCAGGGTGTCCGGCCGTACCAGCCCGCCCATGAGGCCGGAGATTCCCAGCGGGCCGCGCGGGGCGGGGTCGGCGTCGTCGAGGGCGTGGGCCGGGCGGCGGCTGCCGAAGCTCGGGTCCAGGCCGGCCTCGCCGCCCAGGTACAGGCCCCCGCGGCTCCAGCCGAAACCGCTGTAGCCGCTGAGCAGGGCGCCGGCGCGGTCCGCATCCAGGCCCAGCGCATCGCCGTGGTACGGGGACCGGTAGCTGCTGCCGGTCACCGAGCTGCTGGGGGCTGCCCCGCCCAGGCCGGCATAGGGGCCGTTCCAGTCGCCACCGTGCACGGGCCCGGCTGCCAGCAGCAGGCCCGCGGTTGCGAGAAGAGCGAAACGGGTCGTCACGGCGCTTGCCTCGTCCATGATGGGGATTCCGTGAATGTAGCTCCGTTGCATCCGCGCGGCAAGGTGTTGTTTGTGAGAGACAGCACAAAAAAGGGCGCCCGCGGGCGCCCTTTTTGATCACTCCAGTCAGTGCAAGCCCTAGAACTGGGTCTCCACGTTCAGGCTCGTGGCGTAGCTGTCCTTCTCGCGCATGCCCAGAGCGTTGAAGTAATCCTCCGTCTGGGCATATCCCGCCGTAGCGTAAACGGTCGTGGATGGCGTCAGGCTGTAGTGCGCCTGAAGGTCCGCGAACATGACGTCCTCATCCACGTCGTTGGCGGTCGTGTTGACAGCCGTGCCGGCAGCCAGCTCATAGTTGACCCAGCCGACGGCCCCCATGAACGTCCAGTCCATCACGTCGTAGGTGCCGCGGGCGGCAACCAGGGTGCGGGTGTCGTCGGTCTGATCGCCGAACGCACTTCCTTGACCGGTACCTTGACCGCCGAGATTCAGGCCGCCGATGCGCGTCGGTGACTGGCTGTGGTCCGGGCTGTTGTGGATCAGGCTGGAGAAGGTGTCATAGCCGCCGGCAACCAGAGTCCCCTTGGCCATGTACATGACCTGCGCTTCTGCCTTGAATTCCGGCGTGAGCTGGAAACCGCCACGGAGATATGTGCCGTAGGTGTTCTCGGTGTAGACGCTCCCGCGGCTGTCGCCGAGATAGTGCCCACCGACCTTGTAGTCGAAGTTTCCGGCTTCGCCGGCAACATAGGGTGCGAAGAGCTGGGCGCCGCGCAGTGCATAGCCAGCGGAACCGGCGCCGGAGTCACTGGATTCCCAGCGCGTGTACAGGACACCGTAGTTCATGCCCTGCGCGAGTGGACCCAGCACCGCGAGGTTGAGCTGGTTGCCATCGAGCGCGGCGTTGTTGCCGGTGGCTGTAGTCTGGTCCGTGGTGCGCCGGTCATAGCTGGGCGCAAAGACATGGCCGCCGCCGAGCGGGATGACGAAGCCGATGCGGTCACGGCGGTCGTCGCTGGCGGTGAAGTTGTGGTTCCAGTTGGATGCCTGGCGGCCGATGTTCATGCGGCCGATGCCGATGGGCAGGCTGATGTAGCCGAGATCAAGATCAACGCCACGATGGTCGCGGTTGCTGAAAGGCTGCTCGTCAAGACCGCCGTCGCCGCTGGCGTCACCGGTCCACCGGTCATTGAACAGGTTCAGGCGCGTGTGGACTTCAACGCCCCCGTCCGTTTCAAAGGCCGCCTGCAGACGGATGCGCTGCTGCATGCCGCTGGTGCGATCGGAGCTCTGCGCAGCAGCCCCGTTGCGGACGTTGTAGGCGTTGAATTCCGCATCGCCGCCGAACTCGACCTGTGCGAAAGCCGCCGGGCTGCCGATCAGGGCGGCGAGAGCCAGAGCTGAAGTCACTTTTTTCATGGATGCTTCCCCTTGAGATTTCTGTTTTGGTACTTCCGTGGGTGCATCGGCGGTTGCTGCCGCCGCCGGGCCCCCCACACGACCCGGTGGGTGTTGCCACCCGAAAGCCCACCGGGTTGTTGCGCAAATGCCACGAGACAACCCGGCGAAGTGTCTACGACACGTACAAACGTGTTTACTACAATCTTTCGCAATGATCAACAATGCTAAGAAACTACTTTAAGTTTCGTTGCTAAATAACAACAAATGAAGGGTAAAAACGCAGAACCGTCGATGGTGTCGCGGCTGCTGCCGGGCGCCCGGGGAAGTGTGGATGGCGTGGGTAGCGCAAAAAGCAAGGGATATCCGTTCTCCGTTCCCGGAAAGCCACTTCCTGATGCCCGGGTTGTCATTGTTTCCGCCGAGTATAGCCATGTGAGCCGTCGCGTCGAGGGCGAGTTGTGACGCGTTGCAACAAACCGGCGGTGTGTAACAGCGGCTTGTGGTGCCGTTGCGCGAGGTGGATTCCCGGACTGGTCGGGGCTGAAGCCCCTCCTGCGGAAGATGCGAGGGATCGGGTCCGCTATTTCCGGAACAGCCAGAAGATGATGGTGATGACCACGCTGACAACGATGCAGGTGGTGATGGGGAAGTAGAAGCTGAAGCCCTCGCGCTGGATGACGATGTCGCCGGGCAGCCGGCCCAGGCCCAGCTTGCTGATCCACGGCCAGAGCAGGCCCGCGGCCAGGACGAGGATGCCGGTAATGATGAGGATGCGCTGCATGGGCCCGAAGATACCGGAGCCGGGGAAAGGCAGGCAATTCCGGCCCGCCGGGGCGCACGGCAGGTGTGCCGCGGTTCCTCGACCCGTGCCGCCGGCGCCCGGACCTGGCAATCGGCCCGGAAACGTTAGTAGACTCTTGCAGCCTTTCCGGAACAAACGCAACGCAGCCGAGACGCCATGCCTGACAATCCCAATCCCCAGGGCAAGGGGCAGGTGCCGGTGCTGGCCGCCCTGGCCGAGGGGCAGCGGGCGGCGCGGGCGGTACCCGCCAAGAACGTGGAGCAGGTGTCAGTGGAGCTGTTCACCTCGCTGTTCGTGCTGGAGAGCGAGTTCGGTTTCCAGCCGGTGGTCGGCGAGTCGTACTGGCTCTACCACAAGGAGGGCCGCTTCCGCCTGTCGCCGCTGCCGCCGGACCAGTGGTCGCCCACGGTGTACGGCCGCTACATCGGCGAGTGCCGGCTCCAGGAGGACATGAGCTGGACGCTGATGCTGGCCGAGGAGGTTGCGGAGGACCCGGTGTTCGTGCGCTACCTGGAGGAGCGCCGGGCCCGCTTCGAGGAGGCCCTGGAAGCGGCGGACACCCTGGAGGACGCGCTGCCCGTGCACGACGGGCGGCTGCCGTTCTACCAGCGTGCCTACGCCTACGGCCTGGCGCATTCCCTGGGCGCGTCCATGGAGCGTTCAGGGATCCGCGAGCTCTCCTACAACGAGGCCCGTGGCCTGCTTACCCATCAGTCCGACCGCTAGGACGCCGAGGAGCGGTCGCGACCCTCGCGCTTGGACTGGCGCAAGGCCTCGTCGGCGCGGAGGACCACAGACTCGATGGCCGTGTCCGCGGTGTCCCGGCATGCCACCCCCAGGCTTATGGAGCAATGGGTGTTGCTCCGGACCAACGTGCGCAGCCGCTCGGCCGTGCAGCGCGCGTCGGCAAGACCGGTGCCCGGCAGCAGGATCACGAACTCGTCGCCGCCGACCCGGCCCAGCCGGTCGGAATCGCGCAGAGCGTCCTGGACGGTGCGCACCAGATCCACCAGCACCGCGTCGCCGTAGTGGTGACCGTGGTCGTCGTTGAACGACTTGAAGTGGTCGACATCCAGCATCACAACGGAGAGCTCATGGTCGTACCGGCGCGCCCGTTCCAGCTCCTCGGTGCCGATGCGGTAGAGGACGCGCCGATTGAGCGCATGGGTGAGGCCGTCCCGGCTTGCCTGCTCCTCAAGCTGGCGGTTGAGTTGCTCCAGCTCGCGAGTGCGCGCGGCGACACGCTGTTCCAGGCGCACATTCTGCTCCTCCACCGCCCGACGGGCACGATAAATGTCGGTGACATTCTGGGAGATGCCGAACAGGTGCCGGATCGTGTCCTGATCGTCCCGAATGGGCACGAGCAGCGTCAGCCAGTGGCCGCGGCGCTCGGCCCCGACGTCGTCCAGGTACACGCCGCGTTCCTCGTAACGCAGTGGTTTGCCGGCTGCGACGCACCGCCGATAGTTGGCAAGGATCTCGTCACAGCCGGGGGCCGGCAACAGCTCATCCAGGCGCCGGCCGAGGCAGTCGTGCAGCGGTCGGTTGAGCAGAGCGTGCTGTGCGGGGTTGATGGCTTCCACGACGAACGTGTCGCCGGGAAGAACCCCGATGACGAACATGTTCTCGGGGAAGTGGGCCCAGAGGTCCTGGATCAGCTTCCAGCCCTCCCGCTCGCCGAGCAATGACAGCGGATGGCCGGAATCCGGATGATGCGGGACGGTCACTAGGCAGCACTCCAGGCCGGGCCCGCGCTGCCCGGAAAATCTGGACCGATTGCCTCAAATAGTCGTCCATTCCGTCGGCGGCGGCAAGTGCCGGGAGGCGTCAGGCCTCCCGGACCCGCCCGTTGGCGCGGGGCTCCGCGGTGCCGATGGCGTCGCGCAGAGCCGCCCGGGTGTGCCGGAAGGCCGCGCGGATCAGGCCGGCCACGTACTCGTCCCGGGCCCGGCGGGCTTCCCGCTCGATGCGCGCAATCTGGTCCACGGAGTAGGTGCGATCGATCTCGAAGGCGTTCGTTCTGGCCATGGTGTTTCCCTCCTTTGGGACGCTCGTTCAGTATGGCCAGTACTTTACAGCCGATGACGCATCGCATCATCCGGGTTTGCCTCACATTACCTGTGATTCTGCGGAACAGACATGAAAAATCCTGTGCTCTTGAGGCTCAGCTTGTCACAGGGTTGAAGGGGGGCGCGGCCCGTGCTCCAGCAGGCCGCGCACGACGTCCAGGCCGCGACGGACGTCGTCCAGGGAAGCCGGCGCCGACAGTGCCAGGCGGATCGCCTCGGGCACGGGCTGATGGCCCACGGCGAAGGGCTCGCCGCTTTTCACGTGGACACCCTCGCTGGCGCAGGCGGTGACGAAGGAGCCGGCCCGCCAGGGCTCCGGCAGGTGCAGCCACAGGTTGAATCCGTAGGGCTGCGCGCGGAACGTGTGTCCCGCGAGCCGGTCCGCCGCCAGGGCCTGCCGCTCGCCGATGGCCCGGCGCTGCCAGTCGGCGATCTCCCGTGCCAGCCCCGACGTGATCCAGCGACAGGCGAGCTCCGCGTTCAGCGGCGGGGCCATCCAGCAGTGGCTCCGGAGAGCGTCCTCCAGCGGGCGCACGAGGTGCCCCGGCGCCCGCAGGATTCCCACCCGCAGGCCGCCTGCGAGGATCTTGGAGCAGCTGGTGACGTACAGCACCCGCTCCGGGGCGAGATCCACCAGATTGGGCGGGCGCTCGCTGCCGTCCACCAGGTGGACCTCATCCTCGATGAAGAATACGCCGTACCGGCGGGCCACGGCGGCCAGCTCCCGGCGGCGCTCCTCGCTCATGCACGCCGTGGTGGGGTTGTTCTGGTTGGGCACGCAGTAGACGGCACGCACGGCCCGCTGCTCGCACAGCCGCGCCAGGGCCGAGGGGATCATGCCCTCGTCGTCCAGCGCTACGGGCTGCAGGTCCAGGTGCTGCTGGCGGGCGGCGGCGATGAGTCCCGGGTAGGTCAGCGCCTCGGTGGCGACGGTCTCACCGGGCCGGGCGAGGACCTGCAGCGCCAGGTGCACGGCGTGCAGGCCGCCCAGGGTGAGCAGGACCTCGTCACCGGCCAGCGCCACGCCCCAGTCCGCGAGCCAGTCGCGCAGGGTGTCCCGGTGCCGTCGCAGGCCGGCCTCCGGCTGGTAGGACAGGGTGTCATGAAGTGCCGCCGGGTCGTCCGCCAGCCGCCGCAGGGCATCGGCCAGCATGCTCTCGCGGCGCGCCGGCACCGGCAAGGCGAGGCCGAAGTTGACGTCGCCGTCGGTCGGCGCTTCTGCCGGGATGCCGAAGGGCACCCGGTGCCCGTCGCCGTCACCCAGCACGTAGGTGCCGCTGCCCACGCGGCCGCCCACGAGCCCCTGCCGCTCGGCCTCGGCGTAGCCCCGCGTCACGGTGCCCACGGTCACGCCCAGGGCCTCGGCCAGCTGCCGGTGGGTCGGCAGCCGGTCGCCGGGCTGCAGGGTCCCTCCGGAAATGTCCTCGGCGACGGCGGCGGCGATGGCCTTGTAGCGGGGGCCAGGGTAGCGCTCCAGCTCGGGTTGCCAGAATGTCATGGTTACAAAAATCCGATTGCATGCATTTTGTGCAAGTGTAATCTTGTTTTTGTCGTTAAAACAGGCCAAAAAGCCCAGTATTTCGTTTATTTGTATCGATACAATCAGGAGTGGGTCAACCCATGAACGCTCTGGACTTCGACGGCTTCTTCCTGCCGGTGGTGCTGTTCGCGTTCGCGATGTCGGCCACCCCGGGTCCGAACAACGTCATGCTCACGGCCTCCGGCGCCAACTATGGCTTCCGGCGGACCATCCCGCACATGCTGGGGATCTCGGTGGGGTTTCTCACGCTCATCACGGTGGTGGCCGCCGGACTGGGCGCGCTGTTCGTCACCTATCCGCCGGTGAAGACCACGCTCGAGGTCGTCGGCGCGCTCTATCTGCTGTACCTGGCGTGGCGCATTGCGACGGCGGCACCGAAGACCGAGGTCGATGCCGGCGGCCGGCCCATTACCTTCCTGGAGGCGGCCGGCTTCCAGTACGCCAATCCCAAGGCCTGGGTGATGGCGATATCGGCGGTGAGCGCGTTCACCGTCAACGGCGACGCCTACGTGATCTCGGCGATCGCGGTGGCGCTGACCTGCTCACTGGTCAACCTGCCGTCGATCAGCATATGGGCGGCGTTCGGCACCGGCATCGGCCGGCTGCTGCACACGGCCCGGGCGTGGCGCTGGTTCAACCGCGTCATGGGCGGGCTGACCGCGGCCTGTGTCGTGCTCATCGCGCTGGACTGAACGGGGCAGCCTCGCCGGTGGGCAAAGGTGGCACGCGAGCGGCTACGAGGCGGCGCAGGCGCGGACCCGCGATACCAGGGGGCCGCCGTCGGATCGTCGGCCTCCCCGCGGTGCGAGCCCACTCCGTGGCGCCGCCCGTGCCGGCGGTCGTCAGCTCTCCAGGCGCCGGTACCAGTCGGCGACGGCCTCGCCGATGGCCTCCGGCGAGTCCTCCTGGATGAAGTGGCTGCCGGGCACCGTGACCTCCGTCTGGTTGCGCCACCGGCGGCAGCTCTCGCGCGCCGGGCCGGTCAGGATGGCGCCGGGGTCGGCGTTGACGAACAGCTTGGGCAGATCGTTGTCCGCCATCCAACGCGCGTAGTCGGAGGCGATCTCGTGGACGTCGGCGGGCTCGCCGTCCAGGGGGATCTGCCGCGGCCAGGTGAGCGTCGGCCGCCGCGCCTCGCCGGGCTCGGCGAACGGGCGGCGGTAGACCGCCATCTCGTCGTCACTGAGCCCGCGCAGCACCGAGCCGGGGAGCACCCGCTCGACGAACAGGTTCTTGTCCAGGACCATTTCCTCGCCCGCCTCGGAGCGGAAGCCCTGGAAGATGGGCTTGATCGACTCCGGCCACTCCGCCCAGGACAGCGGGCGCACGATGGCCTCCATGTAGGCGATGCCCCTGACGCGCTCCGGGTGCCGGCGGGCCCAGTCGAACCCCAGGGCCGAGCCCCAGTCGTGGATCACCAGGGTGACCCGGTCGCCGAGGTCCAGCTGCTCCAGCAGCGCATCCAGGTATTCCCGGTGCTCGACGAAGCGGTAGCGCTCCGGACCCGGGTCGTCCAGCTTGTCGGAGTCGCCCATGCCGATGAGGTCCGGCGCGATACAGCGCCCCAGCCCCTCCAGGTGCGGGATGATATTGCGCCACAGGTACGACGACGTGGGATTGCCGTGCAGGAAGACGATGGCATCGCCGCTGCCGCGCTCGACGTAGGCCATGGTCCTGCCGTGGACGGTGGCGGTCTTCTTTGCGGGTTCCTCGCTGGAGATCATGGTCTCTCCTCCATTGTGTTGTCGGGGCGCCCGGGGGCCCGCCCGGTCTGTGCGCCGGTCTTGGCCGGACACGATAACCCGGGTATGGTCCCTGCGCTTTGCGAACCGAGTATGTCACTGCAGACAGGGAGACGAGAACCATGCAGGTCTATTTTGCCGGGGCGCTGTTCGGGCTGGCGGAGAAGCGCTTCAACCGGCAGCTCACCGACGCGCTGAGCGGGCGCCTGGACGGCGTGGACTTCATTCTGCCCCAGGAGCGCGCGCAGCAGTTCCTGGGCCGGGAGGACTGGTCACAGTGCATGTTCGCCGACTGCCTGGCGATGATCGATGCCAGCGATGCCGTGCTCGCCGTGCTGGATGGACCGGATGCCGACTCCGGCACCAGCCTGGAGCTGGGCTACGCCCACGCCCGCGGCGTGCCCGTGGTGGGCGTGCGCACCGATTTCCGCGGCGGCGAGGACCGGGGTCTCAACCTGATGCTGGCCAACGTCTGCCGTACGCTGCTGCTCGAGCCCGTGGATGCGCTCGACACCCTGGCGGACCGGCTGGTGCCGGTGCTCGCGGAGCTCCGTACGCGCTCGGGCTGACTGCCCCCGGAGGGGCCGCCCTCTGGTCTGCGTATTCCGGGGCCGCGTACGGTAGGCTGGTGTCCCGGCTCCCGGGGACGCGCCAGTGCCGCGGCCGACAGCGCCGCCAGAGCAGGGCGCGTCCCCGGGAATCGGGACACGACGGCACGGAGACCGACACGGAAGGAGGGCGCATGGCCCTGGATGCGGATGTCATCGTCGTCGGCGCCGGGCTCGCGGGGCTGGTGGCGGCGGCGGAGCTGGCGGACGGCGGGCGCCGGGTCGTCATCGTCGACCAGGAACCGGAGCAGAATCTCGGCGGGCAGGCGTACTGGTCCTTCGGCGGGCTGTTCTTCGTCGACTCGCCGGAGCAGCGGCGCATGGGCATCCGCGACTCCCGCGAGCTGGCCCGGCAGGACTGGCTGGGCACCGCCGCCTTCGACCGGCCCGAGGACGCCTGGCCGCGCCGCTGGGCCGAGGCGTACCTGGATTTCGCCGCCGGCGAGAAGCGCGCCTGGCTGCGGTCCATGGGCCATCGCAGCTTTCCGGTGCTCGGCTGGGCCGAGCGCGGCGGCTACCATGCCGGCGGCCACGGCAACTCCGTGCCGCGGTTCCATATCACCTGGGGCACGGGGCCGGGGCTGGTGGAGCCGTTCGAGGACCGGATCCGCCGGGCCGAGGCGCAGGGGCGCGTCACCCTACGGTTCCGCCACCGGGTGGACGAGCTGCTGACCACGGACGGCCGCGTGGACGGGGTCCGCGGTGCCGTGTTGTGCCCCGACGATGCACCCCGCGGCCAGGCCACGTCGCGGGCGGAGACCGGCGCCTTCGCCCTGCGCGCCCAGGCCGTGATCGTCGCCTCCGGCGGCATCGGCGGCGACCACGAGCTGGTTCGCCGCCACTGGCCGCAGCGGCTGGGCCCGCCGCCGGCGCACATGGTCACCGGCGTGCCCGCCCACGTGGACGGGCGCATGCTGGAGATCGCGGGCACCGCGGGCGGGCGGCTGATCAACCGCGACCGCATGTGGCACTACGTGGAAGGGCTGCACAACTGGAACCCCGTCTGGCCGGGGCACGGCATCCGCGTGCTGCCGGGGCCGTCGGCGCTGTGGTTCGACGCCCGCGGCCGCCGCTTCCCGGCACCCCTGTACCCGGGGTCCGATACGCTGGGCCAGCTGGCCCACCTGGCGACCACGGGGTTCGATTACAGCTGGTTCGTGCTCAACCAGAGTATCATCCGCAAGGAATTCGCCCTGTCCGGCTCCGAGCAGAACCCGGACCTCACCGGCCGCAGCTGGCGCCTGACCGCCCGGCGCGCCGTGGGCCGCAAGGCCACCGGGCCGGTGGAGGCGTTCAAGGAACACGGGGCAGATTTCGTGGTCCGTTCCTCGGTGCGGGAGCTGGTGGACGGCATGAACGCGCTCACGGGGGACGACCTTCTGGATCCGGCGGACCTGGAGGCGCAGATCGCCGCCCGCGACCGGGCACTCGACAACCCCTTTTGCAAGGATTTCCAGATCATGGCGATTCACAACGCCCGCCGATTCCTGGGGGACAAGCTGATCCGCACCGCCCGGCCCCACCGGATCCTGGATCCGAAGCACGGCCCGCTCATCGCGGTGCGGCTCAGCGTGCTCACGCGCAAGGCCCTGGGCGGTCTGGAGACGGACCTGCAGGCACGGGTCCTGGGCGCCGACGGGGCCCCGGTGCCGGGGCTGTACGCCGTTGGCGAGGCGGCCGGGTTCGGCGGCGGGGGCATGCACGGCTACCGCTCGCTGGAGGGGACGTTCCTGGGCGGCTGCCTGTTCACCGGGCGCACGGCCGGCCGTGCCGTAAACGAGGCGCTGGGATAGGGCCGATGAGCACCATGGCACGCTGGACCTCCTGGCTGCTCGTCGTGGCGGCGGTGCTGGCCGCCGCCGGCTGTGCCCGCTCGGCCGAGCGCCCGGTGGGCCCGGGTCCGACGGAACCCGCCCTCGCCGGCGAGCACATGATCGCCGCCGACGGCTACGAGCTGCGCCTGCGCCGGTGGCTGCCGCAGGGGCGGCCCGAGGCCGTGGTGCTCGCCCTGCACGGCTTCAACGACTACGCCGGCGCCTTCGATGTGCTTGCCGGTCCTCTCAACCAGGCCGGCATGGCGGTGTACGCCTACGACCAGCGCGGCCATGGCGCCTCCGGCCCGCGGGGCGTGTGGGCCGGCCGCAAGCTGCTGGTCGACGACGCGGTCACGGCCATCGATCTCCTGCACCAGCGCTATCCCGGTCGCCCCGTCTACCTCCTGGGCGCCAGCATGGGCGGGGCCGTGGCGCTGCTGGCCCTGGATCGCGAGCCCGCTCCGCAGGTGGCCGGCACGGTCTTGCTGGCCCCGGCCGTCTGGGGTGACGAGGTCATGCCCTGGTACCAGCAGTTCGGGCTGTGGCTCGGGGAGGCCGTGGCCCCCGGGATGCGGCTCTCGGCCCAGCTCGGCCAGATGCTGGGCAAGAGCCCCACGGATCAGGACGAAGTGCTCCAGCAGCTGCGGGACGACCCGCTGGTGCAGCGCGAGGCTCGGGTGGATACCCTGGAGGGGCTGTCGGAGCTCATGGACGACGCGCTGGAGGCCACCGCCCGCCTGACCGGGCCGGCGCTGATCCTGTACGGCGACGAGGACGAGATCATTCCCGCCGAGCCGGTGTGCCGGATGCTGGACCGGCTTCCGGACGCCGGCCGAACGCCCTGGCGCATGGCCCTCTACCCGGAGGGCTACCACATGCTCACCCGCTACTCCGGAGCCGGCCAGGTGCGCGCCGATATCCGCGCCTGGCTGCTGAACCACGGGGCGGCGCTGCCCTCGGGCCACGAGGTGACCCGTGCCGAGGCGCGCAGTGCCCTGTGTGACTGACCGCTATTCTCATTCACCCGCAAACACCGCACACTGGATTCGACAGAATGATCTCATCGCCCCGGGGCACGGCGGACTGCGGGGACCGGCGGGGGCGCGCATGAGGACAGTATGTACAGCAGCGAAGAAGAACGCCGGGCGGTGCGGCGCGCGGCCCGCATGGGACTGGTCTACGCGCTGTTCGGGGCGCTCTGGATCACGTTCTCCGATCAGATCACGGTATGGCTGTTCTCCGAGCCGGCGGTTCGCACGGCCGTGCAGACCGGCAAGGGCTGGATTTTCGTCGGCATCACGGCTCTGGCGTTCTTCCTGATCCTGCGGCGCCGGTTTCTCCACGATGCGCGCGTGCTCGCCGAGCGCGAGGCCGAGCGGCGCGAGCTGGAGGAGCTGAACCAGTTCCGCGAGGCCGTGATCGACAATGCCAGCATCTGGATCAACGTTCTCGACCGCGGCGGCTCCGTGACGCTGTGGAACAAGGCCGCCGAGCAGATCAGCGGCTATTCCCGTGACGAGGCGCTGCTCGGGAGTACCGTCTGGGAGTGGCTCTATCCGGACCCGGAATACCGCGATCGTATCGCCGGGGCGATGCGTGATCTCATGCGCAGCGGCGGGGACCTGGATGACTTCGAGACCCGTATCCGTACCCGCGGCGGCGAGGACCGCACCATGCTGTGGTCGTCGCGGCGCCTGTTCGGCGTCGGCGGCACGCCCATGGGCATCGTGGCCATCGGTCGCGACGTGACCGAGAGCCGGCGCACCGAGGAGGCACTGCGCGAGCGTGAGCGCGAGCTGGCCACGCTGCTGGGCAACCTCCCCGGCATGGCCTATCGCTGCCGCAACGACGCCCACTGGACCATGCTCTACGTGTCCCAGGGCGCCCGCGAGGTGACCGGCTACGAGCCGGAGCAGCTGCTGGACAACCGCGAGGTGGCATTCGCGGACCTGATCCTCCCCGAGGACCGGCAGAGCGCCGACGAGGCGGTCCAGCGCGCTCTTGCCGCCGGGCGCTCGTTCGCCCTGGAGTATCGCATCCGGCGGCGCTCCGGGGACGAGGTCTGGGTCTGGGAGCAGGGCTGTTCCGTGGACGGCGAAGACGGCGCGCGGCTGGAAGGCATCATCATGGAGATCGACGAGCGCAAGCAGATGGAACGCAAGCTTGCCAGCCTCGCCATCCACGACCCCCTGACCGGCCTCTACAACCGGCGCGAGCTGGACCAGCAGTTCGCCGACGAAGTCGAGCGTGCGCGCCGCTACGAGCGCCCGCTGGCCCTTCTCTGGCTGGACGTCGACGAATTCAAGGGCATCAACGACCGCCTCGGCCATCTCGTCGGCGACGACGTGCTGCGGGCGCTGGCGCGGCTGCTGCAGGACAACATCCGCAACGTGGACTACGCGGCCCGCTACGGGGGCGAGGAGCTGGCCGTGGTCATGCCCGAGATGGGTGTGGACGAGGCCCGCGAAGCGGCGGCCCGGCTGCGCGCCCTGACCGGCGACCGGCCGCTGGTGGTGGACGGGGCCGGCGCGGTGCGGGTGACCGTCAGTGTCGGCGTCGCGGTATTCCCCGACCACGGCGGCTCCGCCGACGAGCTGCTGCAGGCGGCCGATGAGGCCATGTACGCCGCCAAGCGCCTCGGCCGCAACCGCATCTGCGTCGCCGGCAACGCTGAGACCTGACCGGGCCTTGCGGCAATGGCCCTCGTTCGCGGGGTCCCGCCGGGTTGCCTCGGGGAG
>NZ_JAUFPK010000001.1:39229-249237 GCF_030409225.1 Aquisalimonas lutea | reverse complement strand
CGGGGGCAACCCGGCGGGACCCCGCGACTACTCGGCCAGGACGATGCGGTTGCGGCCCTGCTCCTTTGCCCGGTACAGGGCGCTGTCCGCGGCCAGGGTGATCCGGTCGCGGGTTTCGTGGGCGGGGAAGGCGGCCACGCCGGCGCTGAAGGTCACGCGGAAGGGGCCATCGTGGCCGTCGTGATAGAGGCTGGCGAAGCTGCGGCGAATGCTCTCCAGGGCGCCGGCTGCGCTTTCGGCATCGGCGTCGGGCATGATGATGGCGAACTCCTCGCCGCCGTAGCGGCCGATGGCGTCGGAGCGGCGCAGCCGCTGCTGCAGCAGGCGCGCCAGACTGCGGAGCACGGCATCGCCGGCCGGGTGGCCGTGGCTGTCGTTGACCGCCTTGAAGTGGTCGATGTCCAGCATGACGAACGCCAGCGTACCGCCGCGGCGCCGGGTCCGGTTGACCTCGTTGTCCAGCTCTTCCTTGATGCGGGTATGGTTGAGCAGCCCGGTAAGGTTGTCCGTGACCATGAGGGAGCGCAGGGTCCGTGCCCGCTCGGCACGGATGGCCACCGAGCGGATCAGGTGGCCGGGCTCGATGGGCTTGACCAGGAAATCGTCGCCGCCGCGGCTCATGGCATCCAGCTGGCGGTCCACCTGGGTCTCCGATGACAGGAACACGATGGGGATGCTGGCGTAGCGCGGTACCTGCCGGACGACCCGGGCGAGCTCGTGGCCGTTGCACTGGGGCATGTACATGTCCATCAGGATCAGGTCCGTGGACTCCTCCTGCAGGGTATCGAGAACCCGCAGGGGATCGGCCACCGTACGCACGCGCATTCCGGCCTGCTCCAGGATGGAGGCGAAGTAGGTGGCCTGCGTCCGGCTGTCCTCGACCAGGAGGATGCTCAGCGGCTCCGGCGGCGTGGCCGGCGCGAACTGCTCCAGCTGGTCGATGAGGTCATGGGTGCTCACCGGCTTCACCAGGTAGACCTGGATGCCGGCCCGGGCGGCGTACAGCCGGTAGGTCATGCCGCCGGAGGAGCTCAGCGCCAGGACGGGCAGGTTGTCCCCGGCCGCCCGGCGCAGCGGGGCCGGGAGCTGGCCCAGTACCGAGTCGTTGGGCAAGTGATCGTGGTCGACAATGACGGCCAGGGGCACCACCCGCCGGACTTCGTCCAGCAGGCCCGCGTCGTCCGCCGCCAGGACGACGGTGTAGCCGAAGTGCTCCAGCTGGCGGATCAGCTCCTGGATGCCGTGGTCGCCGTCGTCCGCCAGCAGGCAGATGCGGCCGTGGGCGACCGGCGTGTGCTCCTCGGTTTCCGCCGCGCGCTCACGCTCCTCGTGGGCCCGGTCCAGGGCCTCGATGTAGTTGTTCACGGTGGACCGGAACTCGCGGGTAACCGTCTCCTCACCGCTGACTACGGGTTCGCACAGCAGCCCGACCATCACGGCCAGCTCGGCGATGCGCGGCTCGCCCGCCGCCCGGGCGGTATCCGCCAGCGCTGCCGCCCGTTCATGGACGCGGCCGATGCCGTCGCCGCTGTCGGCGACCTGGTCCCAGGCCCGGTGGAGCCCGGCAATATCGACGGCGCTCCCCGGCCGGCCCCCCGGCGGTGTTCCCCCTGATGTCCCTGTCATCACACGATCCTTGTTCCTGCCCTGCCGACCTGGTTCCCTGTAATCCGATCTCGCTGCCTCGCCGTCGCGCGCGCTACGCCGCCGGACCGACGACTTTGCCTCGATGCCCCAGAGGGCAGGCAAAATCCAACGAACCTGGGTTACAGGAAACCAGGATAATCGATCCCCTGAACGTCGCCCGTGATCCATGTCGCGGGGTGGAGCAAACGGGAGGCCCGCTGTGTCCAGCAAGGAAACACGTTCCGGGCTCCGGGGCGTCCCGGGCCTTCTGCGGTCGCTTCTGATCTACTGGCGCCCGGGGCGCCAGCAGGCCCTGCGGCGGATGTACCGACCGTGGATCCGGCCGGGTGCCCTGGTCCTGGACATCGGCGCCCATCTGGGGGACCGTACCATGGCTTTCGCGGGCCTGGGGGCGCGAGTGGTGGCGCTGGAGCCCCAGCCGCTGATCCGCCGGTGGCTGCAGCGCATCGCCGGCCGTCATCCGGCGGTCACCATCCGTCCGGAAGCCGTCGGCGCCGCCTCCGGGCAGGCCGTCCTGGCCGTAAGCCTATCCCATCCCTCCGTGTCGTCCATGAGCGCCCCCTGGCGATCGGCGGTGCACGCGGCCAACGCCGGTTTCGGGCGGGTGACGTGGCCCGGGACGGTCACCGTTCCCGTGGTCACTCTGGACCAGCTCATCCGGGAGTACGGCGAGCCGGCGTTCTGCAAGATCGACGTCGAGGGCTACGAGGCCCAGGTGCTTGCCGGGCTGAGCCGCCCGCTGGCGGCGCTGTCGTTCGAGTTCGTCGCCGGCGGCCTGGACATCGCCCGGTCCTGCGTGGCGCGTCTCGGGCAGCTCGGCGCGTACCGCTTCAACGTCATCATCGGCGAGGGCCGGCGGTATCGATGGCCGCACTGGCACGACGGCGCGGATATCGATGCCTGGCTCGCGGGCGGCGCGGACGGGGCGGCCTCGGGGGATATCTATGCGTTGCGCGCTGATGGGGCGGAGGCGGGTCGCGACTGACCCTGCGACGGCGGACGGCTCGCATGGCTGTGGGAGCGGCTTCAGCCGCGACTTCCCGCAGCGCCCCGGGCCCTGGATTCGGGGCTGAAGCCCCTCCCACGGTCGCGACCCCTGCGATCCCGCCCGCACCCACGCGGGCCCGGACGCCTCTTGCATTCGGACGCCCGCCCCCGGCGGATCACTCGTCCGGCAGCGCCCGGGCGAAGAGCTCGTCCAGCCAATGGCCGGAACGTTCCGCCTTGGTGTTGAGGTAGCGCACGTTGTGGGGGTTGAGCGAGCCGTGCAGGGGCTGGCGGTCCGCGACGGTGATGCCGCCTTCCTCCAGGGCGCCGATCTTGAGGGGGTTGTTGGTGAGCAGCGAGACGCGCTCGACGCCCACGTGCCGGAGCATGGCCACGGCCGCGTCGTAGTGGCGCTCGTCCGCGCCGAATCCCAGGGAGCAGTTCGCCTCCAGGGTGTCCATGCCGGCATCCTGGAGATTGTAGGCGCGCAGCTTGTTGGCGAGCCCGATGCCGCGGCCCTCCTGGGCCAGGTACAGCAGCACGCCGCCCCCGGCGGCATCGATGGTGCGCACGCTGTTGCGCAGCTGCTCGCCGCAGTCGCAGCGCAGGCTGCCGAACAGATCGCCCGTGAGGCAGGCCGAGTGCATCCGGATGGGCACCGGGTCGGGCCACTGCCCGCGTTCGCCGATGACGACCGCAACGTGCTCGTGCAGCCCGTTGGCCTCGCGGAACAGCAGGAACCGGGTGTTGTCGGCATCGGCCAGCGGGACGCGGGCATCGCTGACATGCACCGGATCGAGCCAGGGCGTGGTCGGAACCGTGAGCGCCTCGTCCGCGGTGACGTGAAGAATGGTGCCGTCGCTCTCCAGGCGATCGAGCCCGGTCGCGTCCGTGCCCCGGGCGCGGATGGTGATCACCGCGGGCAGCAGCTTCCCGGCGCGCGCCATGTGCGTGGCCGCATATTCGGCGCGGGCGGCGGGCACCGTTGTCGGGTGCAGCGAATGGTCCGCGGGGTCGCTGCACACGGCGGTGGCCAGCGCATGGATGTCCGCGGTGGCGGCGTCCTCGCGCAGCGCCAGGCGTACCGCCGGCGCGTCCCCGGGGTCGAGATCCAGGGTGCGTGCGCGGTTGGCCGTAATGACGAGCGCCGGGGCCCCGTTGCACATCCCGCGCAGGCGCGCCAGGCTTTCCTCCGTGAGGCTCTCCACGGCCAGCGTCAGCACGTCGCACTCGCCGTCGGTGATGCGTACCGGCTGCCCGCGGCGGAGATCGAAAATGGCACGTTCAGCCTGTTGCATATGTTCTGTCGAATCCTTGTACTGATGTGCTTCGATCCACCGCAGTGTACCGTAAGTTTGACAGCCGTTCCTCCGGACGCGATGCGGCCGGGGGGCAGGGAGACCGATCTTGGACCCGATTGACGCCGCCACTGCGTGGGACCTGATTCGCCGGTGCAAGGCCCGTTGCCCCGGCACGGACGACGACGTACTGCGCGCCGGCGGCGAGGACGCCATCCGGGTCCTGCCGGGTGGCCACTGGAAGCCCCTGCTGCCGGTGAATGCCGAGGCACACCATTTATTCGACCTCTACCTGCCGCTGGCGGTTCAACCTTGCTATGCCATCGCCCAGCTCGGCCAGAGCCTGGATGGCCACATCGCCACGGACTCCGGCCACTCGCGATTTGTCACCGGCGCCGAGGACATCCGTCATCTGCACCGGCTGCGCGCACTGGCGGATGCCGTGGTGGTCGGCCCCGGGACAATCGTCGCGGACAACCCGCGCCTGACGGTGCGGGAAGTCCCGGGGGACCAGCCGTTGCGCGTGGTCCTCGATCCGCGCAACCGGCTGGACACCGGCTTCCGGCTGTTCCGGGACGGCGCCGGGCCGACGCTGCTGATCCGCAGCCGCGCCGAGCCCGAGCCCGGCGGGGAGACGCAACGGGCCGTGCTCCCGGCGGGCGAGGACGGTTTCGCCCCGGGGGAGGTCCTCGCCCTCCTGCGGCGGCACGGCCGGCAGCGGGTGCTCATCGAGGGCGGCGGGCAGACGGTGTCGCGGTTCCTCGCCGCCGGCGTGCTGGATCGCCTGCACGTCACCGTGGCACCGGTGGTGATCGGCTCCGGGCGCCCCGGCCTGAGCCTGCCGCCCATCGCCACCATGGACCAGGCCATGCGGCCGGCGTGCCGGAACTTCCGCCTCGGCGACGACGTGCTGTTCGATTTCCTGCTTTCCGGGATCTTCACCGGTCGCCCCGCATCCGGCGGGGACTGAGGCACAGGGCCCCGGGCAGGTTGCCCAGCAGAACCAGCACGCCGTAGGCCACGGCGATGGCGGCGCCCTGGGCCGGGTCCAGCCCGGCCGCCGCCCACACCAGCGCCGCGGCACCCTCGCGCAAGCCCCAGCCGGCGACGGTGACCGGCACCAGCATGGCCAGGAGTACGACGGGAACCAGGGGCAGCAGCGTGGCCCCGGCAATGTCCGCGCCAATGACCCGGGCGGCCGCGTAGTAGACTGCGAGGTAGGTGGCGACGACCAGGGCCGAGCTCAGCAGCTGCACGGGCAGCGCCGCCCGGGCCACGAGGGCCTGCCGGACCGCCGGCAGGAAGCCGCCGGCGCCCGTGCCGGGCGGCTCGGGCAGCCACCTGGCGGCCACCAGCGCGCCCGCTGCCGTCGCTGCCGCCGCCGGCCAGGCGATGCCCGGAGGGACCAGGCCGCCCAGGGTCAGCAGCGCCGGGGCGGCGAGCAGCGCCATGACCGCTTGACCCGAGGCCCGCTCCAGCGCCACCGCGTAGACGGCGGCGGCCGCGGATCCCGAGCCGCGGGCGTGCCGCCAGGCCCGGGAGACGTCCCCGAGCACGCCGCCCGGGAGGACCTGATTGACGAAGCCGGCCAGCAAATACTCGCGCACGGCCGTCCCCCGGGGCAGGTCCACGCCCAGGCGGTGCGCGGTGAAACGCCAGCGCCACGCCGAGATGCCGTGCTGCACAAGCATGAGCAGCAGCGCTAGGGCGGTCCAGCCCGGGTGGAATGCATGCAGATGGCCCAGCAGGCGGTCGGTATCCACCACGGTCGCCACCGCCACCAGCAGGGCGATGCTCACGGACAGCCGCAGCAGCAGGCCGGTGCGGCGTGTCATGGCGGCCCGGGAGGCAGTGCCAGCAGGTCGACGTGGCCGACCCGCAGCGAGGGCGTGCCCGCCGCGACGGCGTCGCGGCGGCTGCGCGCCCAGGCCTTCAATCGCGGCGCCTGCTCCGGAGCCTGCTCGCGGGCGGCGTGCAGCCAGCCCTCCACCAGGGCGTGCTGGAGGGGGGCACGGGCCGGCGGCAGCGACCACGGGCTCGCCCGCAGCCAGGTGGTGAACCCGTGCGCGCGGAAGCAGGCCTCCGCCGCCGCTCCGGCCTCGGGTCCCAGGGCGGGGCCGAAGCCCTTGTCGCGACGCTGGTGGCAGTTGACGAGCTCGCGGACCATCTCGTCGTCCGGGATGCCGGGCTGCCAGTGGATGGTCCCGTCGTAGCTCAGCGCCAGGAGGACCGCGCTTGCCTGCTGCCGGCAGGCGCCGGCGAGCGCGTCCAGCCACGGTTGCGAGACCAGGTCCAGCAGGGCCGAGGCGGTCACCAGGTCGGCAGCGCGGGCGCCCGGTAGCGGGGTCGCTGCGAGATCCGCCGCCATGCACTGGACCTGCACGTCGGGTCCCGGCGCGCGAGCCCGGGAAAGCAGTTCCGCGTCATGGTCGACCAGGGTCCACGACTGCGGCCCCGGCAGGCGCGGCGCCAGGTAGCGCAGGTTGGCGCCGGTACCCGCGCCCAGGTCCGTGATCTGCAGTGGCCGCTCGCCCAGGTGCGCCCGCAGCGGGGTCAGCAGCGCCTCGGCCCGGGCGTCGCGATCGGCGGCCTCGCGCAGGGCGAGCCAGTCGGCGGCGAAACGGTCGCTCACGACAGCGCCTCCACGGCCCGGGCGAACTGCCCGGCGGCCCGGGGCCAGTCCGGAAGGCCCGCGGCGTGGCGCCGGGCCGCCTCGGCGGCCGCCGCGCGGGCGGCGGGATCCTGCAGCAGCTCGTCCAGTGCCCGGGCCAGCGCGCGGTGATCGCCGGGCGCGACCAGCCGGCCGGCGTCCGCCGGCACCGTCCGGGGGATGGCGCCGCCGGTGGTGCTGACCACGGGCAGCCCCCTGGCCAGGGCCTCGGTCAGGGCCATGCCGTAGCCCTCGTAGCGCGACGGCAGCACGAAGATCGATGCCCCGGCAAGCAGGGCATCCAGTGCCTCCGGCGGGCACTGTCCGGCGAGCGTGATGCGATCGCCCAGGCCGGTTGCCCGGATGCGTTCGCGGACGCCGGCGGCGAAGGCCGGATCGGCGTCGGTGCACCCGGCCAGGGTGCAGGTCCAGTGTCGCTGCGCCAGCGTCGCCAGGGCGGCGACCAGCACGTCCTGCCCCTTGCGGGGCGTGAGGCTGCCCACGCACAGCAGTGCCGGCGGTGCGCCCGGGCCCGGTCCGCGGGCGGGCGCGGCCGGTGCGGTTCCGGGCTCGGCGATGCGGATGCGCCCGGCCGGCAGGCCGAGCGCCTGCAGGCGCTCGGCGGTGAACGCGCTGGTGACGATGACCCCGCGGCAGGCGTGCAGGGCCCGCGGCTCCCGCTCAAGGAACCGCTGCCGGGTGGTCGCGTCCACGCCGGTCTCGTCGGCCAGCGGGTGGTGCACCAGTGCTAGCAGACGCAGCCGCCCCGCGTGGCGGATGGCCGTGTCCGGCTGGTCGCCCAGGGCGAGGCCGTCGACGACGGCGACGGCGCCGTCGGGGACCGCGCCCAGGGCGGCGTGCAGCGCGTCCCGGGCGACGGCATCGGCGTCCGGGAAGCGCCCCGGCAGCTCGTGGACGGGCACCACCGTGCCCGCCGCGCGCGCGGCCGCGATCATGCGCGCGTCGTAGAGCGTGCCCCCGGTGCACGCCTCCAGGGATCCGGGGACCAGGAAGTGCAACGCCTCCGTCACGCCGGTGCGCCCGGGGTGTCGTCGCCCAGCGCGGCCTCGTAGCAGGCCCAGGCGACGTGGGATTCGTGCAGGGTGACCGCCATGTGGGTAACGCCCCGGGCCTGCTCGCCCAGGCGGCCGTCGCGGATGGCCGCCGCCAGGCGCGCGAAGATCGTCCCGGCGAGAAACTCCGTGGTGGTGTTCTGGCCGGCCAGCGCCGGGTCGTCGTCCAGGTTGGCGTAGTTCAGCGGCGCGAGCGTGGCGCGGAGCTGCTCCGTGGCCCGGCCGATATCCACCACCAGGTTGTCGCGGTCCAGGTGCGGCCGCCGGAAGGTGACATCGACCAGATAGGTGGCCCCGTGCAGCCGCTGCGCGGGGCCGAACACCTCGCCGCGGAAGCTGTGGGCGATCATGATGTGCTCGCGAACGGTCAGGCTGTACATGGCTCGGTATCCTCAACGGTAGCGGATGCGGTGGCACAGGATGCCGTCGGGGGCAGCGGCGAGCGCGGGCATGCGTGCCGGCAGCTCGCCGAAGGTGCTCTCCCCCGAGATCAAGGCGTCCAGCGCCGGGTCCGCGAGCAGGCTCAGCGCCAGCCGCAGCCGCCGTGCGGTGTCCCAGCGGGGCTGGCGGTCCGGCGGGACCCGGCCCACCTGGCTGCTGCGCAGCTGCAGGCGCCGGGAGTGGAACGCCTCGCCCAGGGGCGCGGCGACAGGCTCGTCGCCGTACCAGCTCAGCTCCACCACCCGGGCCTCGACGCCGGCGCAGGCCAGCGCCGAGGCCAGGCCGGCGGCCGTGCCGCTGGCATGGAAGACCCGGTCCGCCGGCGCCTCCGGCGCTGCCGTCGCGAAGGCGACGCCCAGGCGGCGGGCGCTGTCCTCCCGGGCGGCGACCGGGTCCACCAGTGTCACCCGGGCCCCCGGAAGATCCCGGCACAGCCAGGCGATGAGGTGGCCGATGACACCCGCACCGATGACCGTGACGGTATCCCCGGGACCGGGGAGGCCGTCCCATACAGCGTTCAGGGCGGTCTCCATGCCGGCGGCGAGCACGGCGCGCTCCGGGGGAATACCGTCCGGCAGCGGGGTGACGGCATCGGCCGGCACCACGTAATAATCCTGGTGCGGATGCAGGCAGAACACGGTCCGGCCCGCCAGCCCGGGCGGCCCGTCCACGACTTCGCCGACGCTGATGTAGCCGTAGGCCACCGGTCCCGGGAAGTCTCCCTGCTGGAAGGGCGCGCGCATGGCCTCGCGCTGGCTGGCCGGTACGCGGCCGTGGAAGACCAGGCTCTCGGTGCCGCGGCTGACGCCGGAGTACAGCGCCCGGACCAGCACCTGGTCCGGGCCGGGGCGTTCCAGGGGCACGGAGACCAGGGCGCCGCGGCCCGGCTCCAGGATGCGGAACTGGCGTGCTGTCGTCGGGGGGCTCACCTCTGCCTCCACCTGCATGGGCGCATGGTAGGATTCCGGTATACCGTTCCTGTAGGGACCATATACCAGGCATGTACATCCACGGTAGCCGCTCTCGCCGGACCGCCTCCGGCGCGGTGCCCCATCGCGGGCACATGCTGTCGCTGGAGCTGCTCCTCGCCCTGGCTGCATCCGCGGGCCTCGCCGCCGCAGTGTACGCCGTGCTGCCCGTGCCGCCGAGGGTCCCCGTGGCGGTCATGATGCTGGCCCTGGCCGGCGCCGCCGGACTGTTTCTCCTGCGGGCGCAGCTGCCCGTCGGCGGCCTGGGCCCGGCCAGCCGGGTCACCCTGGGCCGCGGCGTCCTGGCGCTGCCGTTGCCGGCGCTGGCGCTCCACCCGGAGGCCCTGGCCGGATCCGGCGCTTGGTTGCCCCCGGTGCTTGCCGCGATGGTTCTGGTCCTCGACGGGGTCGACGGCTGGCTCGCCCGGCGCATCGGGTCGAGCAGCGCCTTCGGCGCGCGGTTCGACATGGAGCTGGACGCGCTGGTGCTCCTGGCGCTCGGCCTGCTGGTGTGGCGAACCGGCCTGACGGGGCCCTGGGTCCTCCTGATCGGTGCCATGCGCTACGCGTTCGTTGTCGCCGGCTGTTTGCTGCCGGTCCTGCGGGCGCCCTTGCCGCCATCGTTCCGCCGCAAGGCGGCGTGCGTGATCCCGGGCATCACCCTCACCGCAGTGCTCGTGCCCGGTGTCCCCGCAGGGGCGGCCCGCGGCGGCGTGGCGGCGGCGCTCCTGGTGCTCGCGGGCTCGTTCCTGGTGGATGTCGCCTGGCTGCTCCGTCACCGGCACCAAGGCTTGGCCGCTGACGCCCGGGCTGCAACAATGCTTCGCTCGCAGGCCAGGCGCAGGAGATCACGCCCATGAGCAGTACCGAGCCACAAGAGCCGGCGACGGACTCGCGCGCCGAAGCGCCGCAAGCGGGCGGCGGCAATCCGCGGCAGATGCCCATGGTGGTGTACATCCTGTACCTGGTGAGCTTTGTCACCGCGATCACCGCGCTGGTCGGCGTCGTGCTGGCCTACGTCAACCGCGGCGATGCCCCGGCCTGGGTGCAGAGCCATTACGCCTTCCAGATCCGGACGTTCTGGTGGAGCCTGCTGGCCGTGGTGGTCGGCTCGCTGCTGTCGGTCTTCGGCGTCGGGCTGCTGATCCTGTTCGCCTGGATGATCTGGATGATCGTCCGTTGCGCGGTGGGGCTGTCCCGGCTCAGCGAGAATCGACCCATCGATCATCCGGAAAGCCTCTGGACCGGACGTTGATGTCCCGCAGGCCCCGGGGCGTCACGAACAACCGAACCACGTGCGCCGCGCGGGCGGCGATTCCGGGGGCTGCCACGCCGGCGGCAAAGACGCGTACTCTTGACGGGGTGCCGGTGCCCCCGGCCCGCACACCGAGTCAGCCAGAACAGCGGGAGCGCCCATGAGCAAGGATTTCCAGGAACAGGCACTGCGATACCACCGGGAGCCGCGCCCCGGCAAGCTGGAGATCGCCCCGACCAAGCCGCTCGCCAACCAGAGGGATTTGTCCCTGGCGTACTCGCCTGGGGTGGGCGCGGCATGCCAGGCCATTCTAGCGGATCCGGACGAGGCGGCACGCGTGACCATCCGCGCCAACCTGGTGGCCGTGGTGACCAACGGCACGGCGGTGCTGGGCTTCGGCAACATCGGGCCGCTGG
The DNA here is from genome assembly GCF_030409225.1 of Aquisalimonas lutea. Classification (GTDB taxonomy): domain Bacteria; phylum Pseudomonadota; class Gammaproteobacteria; order Nitrococcales; family Aquisalimonadaceae; genus Aquisalimonas; species Aquisalimonas lutea. Next base: position 238,502 of record NZ_JAUFPK010000001.1, on the reverse strand, counting down.
CGGCCAAGCCGGTGATGGAGGGCAAGGCCGTCCTGTTCAAGAAGTACGCCAATATCGACGTCTTCGACCTGGAGGTGGAGGAGAACGATCCGGAGGAGCTCGTCCGGACGGTGGCGCGCCTGGAGCCCACCTTCGGCGGCATCAACCTGGAGGACATCCGGGCGCCGGAGTGCTTCGTGGTCGAGGAGGCGCTGCGCGATCGCATGAACATCCCGGTGTTCCACGATGACCAGCACGGCACGGCGATCATTGTCGCCGCGGCGGTGACCAACGCGCTGCGGGTGGTGGGCAAGTCCTTCGAGGACCTGCGCATGGTGTGCTGCGGGGCGGGGGCGGCGGCGCTGGCCTGCCTGGACCTGCTGGTGAAGCTCGGGGTGCGGCGCGAGCACATCACGGTGACGGATATCGACGGCGTCGTGCATACCGGCCGCGAGAACGGCATGGACCGCTGGAAGGCGGCGTATGCCCGGGACACGGACGCGCGCACCCTGGACGAGGTCATCGACGGGGCGGACCTGTTCCTGGGGCTGTCGGCGCCCAACGTGCTCAAGCCGGACATGGTCCGGCGCATGGCCGATCATCCGGTGATCATGGCGCTGGCCAACCCGACCCCGGAGATCCTGCCGGAGACCGCCCGGGAGGTGCGTCCCGACGCCATCATCGCCACCGGCCGCTCGGACTACCCCAACCAGGTGAACAACGTCATCTGCTTTCCCTACATCTTCCGCGGCGCCCTGGACGTGGGCGCCTCGGATATCAACGACGCCATGAAGATGGCGGCGGTGGAAGCCATCGCCGACCTGGCCATGGACGAGCCCTCCGAGCTGGTGACCAAGGCCTACGGCGGCGCGGCGGCGCGCTTCGGCGCGGACTACCTGATTCCGAGCCCCTTCGACCCGCGGCTGCTGGTGCGCATCGCCCCGGCGGTGGCGCGGGCGGCCATGAACAGCGGTATCGCCGTCCGGCCCATCCAGGACTTCGGCGCCTACCGGCAGCAGCTCATCCAGTTCGTGTACAAGTCCGGGCTGCTCATGAAGCCGCTGTTCGAGCGGGCCCGCCACGGGCCCCGGCGGCTGGTCTACGCCGAGGGCGAGGACCGGCGCGTCCTCCAGGCCGTCCAGGAAGTGGTGGACGAGGGCCTGGCGACACCCATGCTGGTGGGGCGGCCGTCGGTCATCGAGGCGCGCATGAGCGAGCTGGGCCTGCGCCTGCGAGCGGGCCAGGATGTGACCATCGTCGACGTGGACAACGACCCCCGCTTCCGCGACTACCACACGGAGTACCAGCGGCTCATGGGGCGCCGGGGCGTGTCCCCGGACGAGGCCAAGGCCACGGTGCGCACCAACGCGACGGTGATCGCTTCGCTCATGGTGCGCAAGGGCGATGCCGACTGCATGATCTGCGGCTCCGTGGGCAAGTTCCAGCGGCACCTGGACGATGTCGATCACGTCATCGGCGTCGCTGACGGCGTGCACTCGCTGGCGACCATTACGGCGCTGATACTGCCCGCGGGCACATTTTTCATCTGCGACTCGCACGCCTCCATGGCACCGTCGGTAGAGGAGCTGGTGGAGATGACCGGCATGGCGGCGGAGCAGGTGAGCGCTTTCGGCATGGAGCCCAAGATCGCGCTGGTGTCGCGCTCCAACTTCGGCACCCAGGACTCCGACGCCTCCCTGCGCATGCGCGAGGCGGTGCGGCGCCTGCACCGGGAGCGGCCGGACCTCGAGGTGGACGGCGAGATGCACGCCGACGCGGCCCTGTCCCAGGAGATCCGCGACGCGGCGTATCCGGACTCGCGGCTGCAGGGAGCGGCCAACCTGTTCATCATGCCGGGCGCGGACGCCGGGCACATCGCCTACAGCCTGCTCAAGGTGCTGGGCGGCGGCGTGTCCGTGGGGCCGATTCTCATCGGCGCGCGGCAGCCCGCGCACGTGGTGACGCAGTCGATTACCGTGCGCGGGCTGGTGAACATGAGCGCGCTGACCGTCGCCCAGACGCAGGCGCACGAAGCGGCGCAGGAAGAGGCCGTTCAACAGGCTTGATCATCCGGGGGTGGCGGATCCCGCCACTCCGGTAACCGTATCGGGGGAGACGAGATGCTTTCGATGGTGTTGCGCCGGGGCCTTGTGCCCATGGTCTCGATCCTGGTGGCCCTGTGGCTGGTAACGATGCCGGCGGCCGCCCAGGACGCCGCTTCCGGGGATGAGCGCAGCGAGTCCTACGCCCGCCTGGCCGACATTCTCGAGGACGAGCAGGCCCGCGAGCGGCTGATCAGCGAGCTGCGCAGCCAGGCCGGCTCCGGCGATGCCGGGGCGGGGGAGCAGACCGCCGCGGATGGCGGTGAAGCCGCCGGTGAGGCGGCCTCGCTGCCGCGGCAGATCGCCGACTTCACCCAGGGACTGGCGGAAGGGTTCGTCTCCGAGTTCCGGGAGGCCGCGGGCGTGCTCGGGCGGCTGGGCTCGACCGGCGCCGGGGCGGACTTCTCCGGCTTCGGTGCCGCGGCCCTGGAGCTGGTTCTGGTCATCGCGGTGACCCTGGCCGCGTTCTTCCTGCTGCGGCGGCTGGCGCGGCCGCTGTTCGCGCGCACCAGCGCCTGGGCCATGGCGGGTTTCGGCGACGGCCTGGGGCTGATTCGCCGCGCGGTTGCTGTGGTTGCCGCCGCGCTGGCGGATCTGGTGGTGATCGTGCTCGCCTGGCTGGCCGGGTACGCCCTGGCGCTGTTCGTACTGGGCGATGCCGGGATGATGGATACGCGGCAGGCGCTTTTCCTCAATGCCTTCCTGCTCATCGAGGTGTTCAAGGCGGTGATCCGCATCGTGTTCGCCTCCCGGGACGAGGGCCTGCGCCTGCTGCCCATGGCAGGCGAGGAGGCGGCCTACTGGAATCTCTGGCTGGCGCGGCTCGCCGGCGTCATCGGCTACGGGCTCATGGTGGCCGTGCCCATCATCAACGCCGATCTTGCCCCCGAGCTGGGCCGGGTGGCGGCCATTGCGATCATGGCCGCGGCCTTCCTGTACGCGCTGGTCATCATCCTGCAGAACCGCCAGCGGGTGCGCGACAAGCTCGGCGCCCGGGCGGCGAGCGCCGCCACCGGGTTCGGCCGCTCCGCGCTCCAGCTCCTGGGGCGCGTCTGGCACCTCCTGGCCATTGCCTACTTCGCGGCGCTGACCGTCGCCACGCTGGTGCGGCCCGAGGACGCCCTGCCGTACATGGTGCAGGCCACGCTGCAGACCCTGGTGGCCATTGGCGGCGGGGTTTTCGTGTCGGTGCTGCTGAGCCAGGTGATCGGACGGCGTATCCATGTGCCCGAAGAGACGCGGCAGCGCTTCCCGTCCCTGGAGGAGCGGTTGAACGCGTTCGTGCCCACGGCCCTGAAGGTGGTGCGCGGCGTGATCCTGATCGGGGTCGTGAGCCTGGTGCTGGATGCCTGGTCCATCTTCGATCTCGGCGCCTGGCTTGCCTCGGATGCGGGGACCGCCACGCTGGCAACGGCCGTCACGGTGGCCCTGATCGTGGCGGCGGCGGCCGGGATCTGGATCGCCGTGGCCAGCTGGATCGAGCACCGGCTGACCCCGGAGGCCCGGGGGCGCGAGGCGGGTTCCCGGGAGCGGACGCTGCTGGCGATCTTCCGTAACGCCTTTGCCGTGATCCTGATGACCATGACGGCGATGATCGTGCTCTCGGAGATCGGCATCAACATCGGGCCGCTGATCGCCGGCGCCGGCGTGCTCGGCCTGGCCGTGGGGTTTGGTGCCCAGAAGCTCGTCCAGGACGTGATCACCGGCGTGTTCATCCAGCTGGAGAACGCCATCAACGTCGGCGATTTCGTCACCGCCGGCGGTTTGTCCGGCACCGTGGAAAAGCTCACCATCCGCTCCCTGGCGATGCGCGACCTCGCCGGCACCTACCACATGGTGCCGTTCTCCAGCGTGGATACGGTGTCCAACTACATGCGCGACTACGGCTACCACCTGGGGGACTACGGGGTTGCCTACCGGGAGGATACCGACGAGGTCATCGCCCGGCTGCAGGAGGCCTTCGACGAGCTGATGCAGGATCCGGATCAGAGCAAGGCCATCCTGGGCGGACTGGAAGTCTTCGGCGTCACCGCCCTGGGCGACAGCTCGGTGAGCGTGCGCGTGCGCATCAAGACCGTGCCCGGCATGCAGTGGGCCGTGGGCCGGGCGTACAACCGCCTGGTCAAGCGCCACCTGGATGCCGCCGGCATCGAGATCCCGTTCCCGCACATGACGCTGTACTTCGGCCAGGACAAGGATGGCGCCGCGCCGCCGGCCAACGTCCGCATGCTCGGCGGCGCCGCCGAGGCGCCGGCGCCCGATGCGGCAACCGCGCCGGACCCCTCGGAGGTGACGGGCACGCAACGCAAGCCGGGTTCGGACCCGGCCGAGTGACGGCCCGTGGGGCGCTCCGGCAGTCGCTGCCGGAGCCGGCCCCCATGCGGCGATTAGCCCTGTGCGCGCATGCCGCCCCCCGACGGGCCGCCCCCGGAGGGTGGCGGCGTCCAGACGTTGCGGAATGCCTGGTGACTTCTGGCCGGGATGTCGCGGGAAAACCGCAGCCCTACCCCGCTGCCGCTGCGCACGCCGGTGATGCGGCCCGACGTGATGCCGTGGCGGCGGGCGACGTCCTCGCAGGCGGCGGCAAAGCCGGTGGGCGGCTGCCCCCGGCGGATACTGGCGCGGCCGCCGGTGAGCTCGACGATGAAGACCACGCGCAGCCGCAGCAGCAACACGGCGGCGACAACGGCCAGCAGCAGGCCGGCGGTAACGGTGGCGAGCAAGGGGTCAGGTCCGGCGATCATCGGCGCCCACATTACCCGCGCAGGCTGGCCCGTGCCACCGTCCAGGCCACGACCTCGCGGGCGCCTGCGCGGAGCAGGACGCGGGCGGCCTCTTCCGTGGAGCTGCCGGTGGTGACGACATCGTCCACCAGGGCGACGCGCTTTCCGGCAACGGCCGGGGCGGCGCGGAACGCGCCCCGCATGTTGCGGCGGCGTTCGTCCCGGCCGAGGCCGGACTGCGGCGCCGTCTCCCGCACCCGTCGCAGGCACCGGTCTCCCAGCGGAATCCCCCGGTGCGCGGCGATGCCCCGTGCGATCTCCGTGGCCTGGTTGAAGCCGCGTTCCCGCAGCCGGCGGGGATGCAGCGGCATCGGGATCAGCACGTCCGCCGCGGCCCCTGTCCGCCCGATTTGCCGGGCCAGGATCGTACCGAGCACCCGGCCCGCCGGCAGCTGGCCGTGGTACTTCAGTCCCTGGATGAGCCCGTCCAGGGGTTCATCGTAGAGCCACGGCGCGAGCAGGGACCGGAACGGCGGCGGCCGGCGCTGGCAGCGCGCGCAGTCCGGCTGTCCGGGAGGTACCGGCAGGGCGCAGTGCCGGCAGGGGAAGCGGTTCCGGGGCAGGTCGCGATAGCAGCCCGCGCACAGGTCCAGCGTACCCAGGCCGGTCTGCCCGCAGCACAGGCAGCAGGCGGGCAGCAGCGCCTGGAGGCGGCGGATCGCTTTGGCAGCCTGCTCCATGGCTTCCGGCTTCACGGGTCCGTGTTCGCCGCCAACATCGCAGACACCGGGAGCCACCGCAATACCGGGGCACATCCCCGGAATGCCTGAAGGACCGAAGGCGATCCGTCGCGACCGGCAGCACGACGCGCTCCGGGTGCTGCGCCTCCCGCCGGCTTGTCCGCGCGCTGCGCGGCTGGCGGTGCCGCCGGGGTTGCGCACAGGGGTATCATGGTCGATACCGGGTCCCGGAGGTGTGCGCATGAGCGAACAGGAACCACGATTCGACCGCGGCGCGATCAGGCGTGCCTTCGATGCCGCGGCGGCGACCTACGACGACGCCGCGGTGCTCCAGCACGAGGTGGGGCAGCGCATGCTCGGCCGGCTGGATTTCATCCGCCTGGCGCCGGAGCGCGTGGTCGATGTCGGCGCGGGAACCGGCACGCTGACCGCGGCGCTGCGCCAGCGCTACCGCAAGGCCCGGGTCATGGCGCTGGACCTGTCGCCGGCCATGCTGCGCCGGGCCCGGGAGCACGGCAGCTGGTTGCGGCCGCTGCCGGTGGTCTGCGGCGACGCCCAGGCCCTGCCGCTGGCCGACCGCAGTGTCGACCTGCTGTTCTCCAATACCGCGTTCCAGTGGTGTGACGACCTGGATCGCCTGTTCGAGGAATGCCAGCGGGTCCTGCGCCCGGGCGGGTTGCTGATGTTCTCGACGTTCGGGCCCGATACCCTGCGGGAGCTGCGCGAGAGCTGGTCCGACGCCGATGACGCCCGCCACGTCAACCGCTTCGTGGACATGCACGACATCGGCGACGCGCTGATCTCCGCCCGTTTCGCCGACCCGGTCATGGACATGGAGTACTTCAACCTGACCTACGAATCGGTCGATTCCCTGATGCGCGATCTCAAGGCCGTCGGCGCCGGTACGCTGCGGGGCGGGCGCGCCCCGGGGCTCACCGGTCGTGGGCACCTGCGGCGCATGACCGCTGCCTATGAGCGCTACCGGGGCGTCGACGGCCGGCTGCCGGCGACCTGGGAGGTGGTCTACGGCCATGCCTGGGCCACGGACGAGCTGCCGCAGCACAAGGACGCCAGCGGTGCGGTCACGTTCTCCCTGGAGTCCTTCCGCAGCCGGCTGCGGAAGGACTCCTCCTCGTAATGATCCGCCCTGGGGCGTGCCGGGCACGGGCCCGGGTCGTCCCCGGTGGGCGCTGAACGGGCGCGACGGCGCCCCGGGCGCCGGTGCCGCCTTTTCTCCGGGGGGGAAGTTCTCTAGAATGCAAGGCCGATCCGGTGTCATGGCAGTCCGGTCCTGGCATGCCGGGGTCGCCCGTGGGGCCCTGGGGGTTTGTGCCGCCATGGCGATGACGCGAACCGAGACGGCGGCCGATACGCGGCTGTTTGATCTGCGCCCGAACGCCGGTGTCTACTGGCAGCAGACCCTGGTCATCTTCCTGATGTTTTCCGCGGTTTGCCTCGGTGTTGCGATCGCGTTCACGGTCGCGGGATTCTGGCCGATCCTGCCCTTCGCCGGTCTGGAGGTTGTGGCGCTGGGCGCGGCGCTGTATGTTTCAGCGCGCCGGGGGGATTACCGCGAGGTGATCCGGGTAGGCCCGGACCGGGTGCGCGTGGAGAAAGGGCGTCGCCAGCCCGAGCAGACCTGGGAGTTCCGGCGGGCCTGGTCCGCAGTGGAGCTTCAGCGGTCGCCGGTACAGTGGTATCCGGCCCGTCTCGTGATCCGGTCGGGTGCCGACCAGGTCGAGTGTGGCGCGTTTCTCAATGACGAGGAGCGCGAGAGCCTGGCCGCGGAGCTTACGGGCTGCATCGGCCCCATGGCCGGCGGTGACGGCAGACCGCCGCGCTCGGCCGCCCCGCGGGGCGAGTGACAGCAAACAGGCAAAGCCGCCAGTTCCATTTGGGAGAGCGCGTGGAATGATTTCGAAGATGCTGGTGAGAGCCCTGGCCGCCATCGGCCTGCTCGCGAGCGCGGCCCATGCGGCCGCCGAGCCCGGTGAGTCCGGCTGGCGCCAGCCCTGGGGCATGAATCTGCCCGAGGGGGTGACGAGCCTGAGCCAGGAAACCTACGACCTGCACATGCTCGTCTTCTACATCGTCTGCGCCATCGGCGCGTTCGTGTTCATCGGGATCTTCTATTCCGTCTGGAGGTTCCGCCGCTCCGCCGGTGCGCGGCCGGCCCAGTTCCACCACAACACCATGGTGGAGATCATCTGGACGGTCATCCCGTTCCTGATCCTGCTGGGCATTGCGATTCCCGCCACCCAGAGCATGATCACCATGAGGGACACCACCGACCACGAGATGACGGTCAAGGTGACCGGCTACCAGTGGCTGTGGGAGTACGAGTACATGGACGAGGGCATCAGCTTCTTCAGCCGGCTGGACGAGGACAGCCAGCGTGCGCGGCAGCGCAATCCCGAGGTGGCGCCGGAGGAGGTGGACCACTATCTGCTGGACGTGGATAACCCGCTGGTGGTGCCGGTGGATACGAAGATCCGCTTCCTGCTCACCTCCAACGATGTCATCCACTCCTGGTGGGTTCCGGAGCTCGGCTGGAAGCAGGACACGGTTCCCGGCTTCGTCAACGAGGCCTGGGCGACCATCGAGGAGCCCGGCGTCTACCGCGGCCAGTGTGCCGAGCTGTGCGGCCGGGACCATGGCTTCATGCCCGTGGTGGTGGTCGCCATGGAGCAGGACGACTACGAGGCCTGGGTCGATGAGCAGACCGGCGGCGAGGAGTCCGCGCAGGCCGCGTCCGGGGACGAATCAGGGAGTGAATCCGGGGGTGGTGAATCCGGAGAGCAGGCCGGCGGCGGCGAGCCGGAAGAACTGTCGCAAGACCAGCTGATGGCCCAGGGCGAGGAGGTCTTCGGCAATCAGTGCGCCGCCTGCCACCAGGCCGACGGCCAGGGCATGGGGAATTTCCCCGCGCTGGCCGGGAGCAGCGTCGTGACCGCCGAGGATCCGCAGGAGGTGCTGGATGTCGTCATGAACGGGGTGTCCGGCACCGCCATGCAGGCATTCGGCGATCGGCTCGACGACCGTGAGATCGCCGGCGTGGTTACCTATATTCGCAACGCCTGGGATAATGATACCGGCGATGTCGTACAGCCGGCGGCCGTCCAGGCGGCCCGCTGACTTCGTTCGGGATTCTGCAAGAGAAGGGTTCGGCCATGTCCTCTACGACGCATGACACGCATCACGAGCACGGGGATCACCACGCTCCCCCGTACGGCATCACCCGCTGGCTGTTTACCACCAACCACAAGGACCTGGGCGTTCTGTACATGTCGTTCGCCCTGCTCATGTTCTTCGTGGGCGGCGCCATGGCGATGGTGATCCGCGCGGAGCTGTTCCAGCCCGGGCTGAACGTGGTGGATCCGTACTTCTTCAACCAGATGACCACCATGCACGCGCTGGTGATGATCTTCGGGGCCGTGATGCCGGGCTTCACGGGTCTGGCCAACTGGCTGGTGCCCGTGCAGATCGGCGCCCCCGACATGGCCCTGCCGCGCGTCAACAACTGGGCGTTCTGGCTCCTGCCCGCGGGCTTCGTGCTCCTGCTGGCCACCCTGTTCATGCCCGGCGGCGGCCCGGCCGGCGGCTGGACCATGTACCCGCCGCTGGTGCTGCAGATGGGCGACGCCTTCCCGTTCCTGATCTTCGCGGTGCACATCCTGGGCATCTCCTCGATCATGGGATCGATCAACATCGTCGCCACCATCCTGAACATGCGCGCCCCGGGCATGACCCTGATGAAGATGCCGATGTTCGTGTGGACCTGGCTGATCACCGGCTTCCTGATCATCGCCGTGATGCCGGTGCTCGCCGGGGCGGTCACCATGCTGCTCACGGACCAGTACTTCGGCACCAGCTTCTTCAATACGGCCGGCGGCGGCGACCCGGTGATGTTCCAGCACGTCTTCTGGTTCTTCGGTCACCCGGAGGTCTACATCCTGATCCTGCCGGCGTTCGGGATCGTCTCCGCGATCATCCCGACGTTCGCGCGCAAGCCCCTGTTCGGCTACAGCTCCATGGTGTACGCCGTGGCGGCGATCGCCTTCCTGTCGTTCATCGTCTGGGCGCACCACATGTTCACGGTGGGCATGCCGCTGGCCGGGCAGCTGTTCTTCATGTTCGCCACCATGCTGATCGCGGTGCCCACGGGGGTGAAGATCTTCAACTGGATGGCGACCCTGTGGCGGGGCAGCATCACCTTCGAGACGCCCATGCTGTTCGCCCTTGCCTTCGTCATCCTGTTCACCATCGGCGGGCTCTCCGGGCTGATGCTGGCGCTGGCACCGGTGGACCTGCAGTACCACGACACCTATTTCGTGGTCGCCCACTTCCACTACGTGCTGGTGACCGGCGCCGTGTTCGCCATCATGGCGGCGGTGTACTACTGGCTGCCCAAGTGGACGGGCCACATGTACGACGAGAAGCTCGCCCAGTGGCACTTCTGGCTGTCGGTGATCTCGGTGAACGTGCTGTTCTTCCCCCAGCACTTCCTGGGCCTCGCCGGCATGCCGCGCCGTATTCCGGACTACGCCGTGCAGTTCACGGAGTTCAACATGATCTCCTCCATCGGCGGGTTCGTGTTCGGCTTCTCGCAGCTGCTGTTCCTGTGGCTGGTGATCAAGTGCGTGCGCGGCGGCGAGAAGGCCAGCGACCAGGTCTGGGAAGGGGCCCAGGGGCTGGAGTGGACGCTGCCCTCGCCGGCGCCGTACCACTCGTTCGAGACACCGCCGGTGGTGAAGTAACGGAGGCCGGGTGAGCGACGACGACGATCGCAGGCCGAGACGGCGGCGCGCCCTGATTACGGCCCTGCTCCTGGCCGCCGCCGCCTTCGGCTTTTACCTGAGCTTCATCCTGGTCCAGGTGCAGTTATGAGGGGCACGGCGGCCCGCCGCGGCCCGGCTCGCGGCCACAGCGATCGGCCCCGGCGCGCGGGCTGAATGCCGAGAAACGAGGATACACAACGATGAGCCAAGCAGAAGGCAGCTATTACGTCCCCCACGAAAGCCGATGGCCGGTCTACGGCGTGCCGGGCATGGTTCTCCTGGCCGCCGGTTTTGCCGTCTATCTCAATGGCGGCGACTGGGGCGTGCCCACCATGGTCCTGGGGGCCGTGATCACTCTCATGATGGTGGTCATGTGGTTCCGGGACGTGATCAACGAGAGCGTCTCCGGCAAGTACAACCACCAGGTGGATGTTTCCTTCCGCCAGGGGATGGCCTGGTTCATCTTCTCCGAGGTCATGTTCTTCGGTGCCTTCTTCGGGGCGCTGTTCTATGCCCGGGTGTTCATCGTCCCGTGGCTGAGCGGGGCGGACCCGGCCACCAGCCAGTACCTCTGGGATTCCGTGCTCCTTTCCTGGCCCACGGCCGGCCCCGGCATGCAGGATCTGCAGTACGAGGCCATGGGCCCGTGGATGCTGCCGGCGCTGAACACGCTGATCCTGCTGACATCCGGGGTCACCCTGACCTGGGCGCACCACGCCATCAAGGAGAATCACCGCAGCAAGGTGGTTCTGGGGCTATTGGCCACGGTGCTGCTGGGGGCGACCTTCAGCTTCATCCAGGGGTACGAGTACATTCACGCCTGGCACGATCTCAACCTGCAGCTGAGCACGGGGATCTACGGGTCGCTGTTCTACATGCTCACCGGGTTCCACGGCCTGCACGTGATCATCGGCGCCCTGACCCTGCTGGTGATCCTGCTGCGCGTCCTCAGGGGCCACTTCACGCCGGATGATCATTTCGGTTTCGAGGCCGCGGCCTGGTACTGGCACTTCGTCGACGTGGTGTGGCTGGGGTTGTTCGTGTTCGTCTACCTGATCTGAGCCCGCCCTGGACCTGCCCGGGTGCCATGCTGCGGCACCCGCGGCTTCACGCTCTGCGGGGAATTCGCCCGGTGCTGCCGTGTCTACGGCCGTAGCGGATCGTGCGGCTCGATGATGCCCGCGAAGATGAGCAGCAGCAGGATCAGGAACAGACCGACGGAGAGGCCGATTCGCCAGGTCAGGGCGCGTACGACCCGGCGCGAGTTGCTCCGGTCCCGCACCAGGAAGAAGGCGCCGGAGAACAGGCTGACCACGATGGCCAGCATGGCCAGGATCACGGCAATCTTGATGACCAGGGTCATGGCAAGGCGTCCGGAAGCTGCGGTCATAGGCGGGCGAAACGCCCTGGAACGGTGCCCATCATACCCGTCGTGGCGGTAAGCGCCCACCCGGAGACTAGGAGGATGCATGCGCATCGGGCGGTACCAGTTCTCACCGGGGCGCATCCCGACGCTGGCGACCGTGGTGCTGCTGCCCGTACTGATCGCGCTGGGGTTCTGGCAGCTGGACCGCGCGGAGCAGCGCCGCGCCCTGGAACAGGCCTACGAGAGCCGCGAGGAGCGTCCGACGGTGGACCTCAACCGGGAGCGAGCGCCGTCGGCGGACGGCCCCCCGCACAACGCCGTGGCGCAGGGGCGCTATGACGCGGACCGCCAGCTGCTGCTGGACAATCAGACATACCGGGGTGAGACGGGCTATCACGTGCTCACGCCGGTGCGCCTGAGGGGGCGGGATGCGGCGGTTCTCGTGGACCGCGGCTGGGTGCCGGCCGGCGACAGCCGCGCCGAGCTTCCGGAGGTGTCGGTGCCCGAGCATCCCGTCGAGGTGACGGGGTATCTGGATGACGGCCCGCCCACCGGCATCCGGCTGGGCGGCATGGCCGAAGGGGAGACGGGCTGGCCGCTGAGAATCCAGTATCTGGATTTCGATGCCCTGGAGGAGCGGCTCGGCTACCCGCTGGTGCCTTCGGTGCTGCGCCTCGATCCCGAAGCTCCGCACGGCTATACCCGCGACTGGGGGCCCGCCTTCCGCGAGGGCTACGGGCCCGAGAGAAACCAGGGCTACGCCCTCCAGTGGTTCGCCCTGGCGCTGGCCCTGGCGGTGATTTACGTAACGGTCAATACGCGACGGATGAGTCCTGATGACGCCCAATGATCACCGGACCCGGCGTGGCCGCCGGCTGCTGCTGTTGCTCGTGCTGCTGTTCCTGGTGCCGCCGGCCATTGCCTGGACGCTGTACTTCTCGGGCTGGCGTCCGGCCAGCACGTCCAATCACGGTGAGCTCCTGGATCCGCCGGTACGGCTGGAGGCGCCGGAGCTGGGCCGGGTCGCGGGGCCGGATCCCGGGACACCGGACCTGCGGGGCGAGTGGACGCTGCTCATGACGCTCAACGGCACCTGCCGGGAGGTCTGCATGGAGCGGCTGCGCCAGACCCGCCAGATCCGGCTCGCCCTGGCGGAGGACGCCCGCCGCCTGCAGCGCGTGCTCGTGGTCCCGGAGCACGGCACGCCGCCGACGCAGCGCCAGCTTCTGGGCCAGGAGGATCTGCACGTGGTGACCACGCGGTCACTGGAGTGGACGCGGACGCCCCGGGACGGGGAAGTGGTGTCCATCAGCCTCGTGGATACCCGTGGATTCCAGATGATGCGCTACGCGCAGCCGCTGAATCCGTCGGGCATGCTGGAGGATCTGCGGCATCTGCTGCGCCTGTCCAACAGCGAGCTGGAAACCCTCGACGGGTTGTCGCAGGGAGGCTGACGCCATGGGCAACCGGTTGTTCTTTCGCTTGTGCTTCACCGCCTCGGTGCTGACGCTGATCGTCGTGCTTCTCGGGGCCTGGGTGCGCCTGGAGGATGCCGGCCTCGGCTGTCCGGACTGGCCGGGATGCTACGGCATGCTCCTGGGCGTGCCGAATACCGAGGCCGCCGTGGAGGCCGCCAACGAGGCCTACCCCGAGCGGCCCGTGCATGCCGGCAAGGCCTGGAAGGAGATGGTTCACCGGTACGTGGCGGGCGGGCTGGGTCTGCTGGTTTTCACCATCGCGGCCACCGCCGTCCGCCGGCGGCGGCAACCGGACCAGCCCCTGGTGCTGCCGGTATTTCTCGCCGGACTGATCATCGCCCAGGCGGTGCTGGGGATGTGGACGGTCACCTGGCAGCTCAAGCCGCTGGTGGTGACGCTGCACCTGCTCGGCGGCATGGCGACCCTGGCGCTGCTGTGGTGGCTCAGCCTCCGTACCGGCCGGTTGTTGCCAGCCGCGGCGGAGTCGACGGCCCGGAGGATGCAGCCGTGGGTGCTCGTCGTCGTCGCCGTCGTGGCGGTCCAGATCGCGCTCGGCGGCTGGGTCAGCACCAACTACGCGGCCCTGGCCTGTACCGATTTCCCCCGCTGCGGCGGCAGCCTGTGGCCGGCGGATGCCGATTTCGCCGATGCCTTCGTGCTGTGGCAGGGGCTGGGCGTGGACTACGAGTTCGGGGTGCTGGACCACCCCGCCCGGGTGGCCGTGCAGTTCGTCCACCGCCTCGGTGCGGCGGTGACCGCCCTGGCCGTGATCGCCCTGGCCGTGGCCGTGTGGAGCCGCGTCCGCAGCGCGGTCCCGCGCCGGGCAACCGCCGTCGTGGTTGCCCTGCTTGTCGCGCAGTGGCTGCTGGGCATCACCAACGTCCTCGCCAGCCTGCCGCTGCCGGTCGCCGTGGCGCACAACGGCGGCGCCGCGTTACTGCTGTTGAGCCTCCTGACGCTTTACCATACATTGCGTCCGCATGATTCCGCGCGGGACGGCGGCCGGGCCGAACGAGGCATTCCTTCATGAAGTCGGCGACAACCGCAGGGCGTGAGCGCATGGCGCTGGAGAGCTACCGCTGGCAGGACTACTACCAGCTGTGCAAGCCCAAAGTGGTGGCACTGCTGGTGTTCACCGCCATTGTCGGCATGGTGCTGGCGGCCCCGCCGGCCGAGGTGCCCTGGGACGCGTTGATCTTCGGCAGTCTCGGCATCGCGCTGAGCAGCGGCTCGGCGGCCGCCGTCAACCAGATCGTCGACGAGAAGGCCGATGCCGCCATGGCCCGTACCCGGGGCCGCCCGCTGCCCCAGGGGACCCTGCCGGCCGGCCGGGCCGTGCTGTTCGCCGGCGCGCTGGGCGTGGTCGGGCTGGGCATGCTCTACTGGCTGGTGAATCCGCTCACCGCGTTGCTGACGTTTCTCTCGCTGATGGGCTACGCGTTCATCTACACGCTGTTCCTCAAGCGGGCGACGCCGCAGAACATCGTCATCGGCGGCGCCGCGGGCGCCGCGCCGCCCGTGCTCGGCTGGACGGCCGTGACCGCCAGCGTCGACCCCCACGCCCTGCTGCTGTTCCTGATCATCTTCATCTGGACGCCGCCCCACTTCTGGGCATTGGCCATTCACCGCAGGGAGGAATACGCCCGGGTGGATATTCCCATGCTCCCGGTCACCCACGGCGTGCGCTTTACCGAGGTCCAGATCCTGCTGTACACGCTGCTGCTGGTGGGGGCGAGCCTGCTGCCCTTCGCGACCCGGATGAGCGGGCTGCTGTACCTGGCGGGGGTCGTGATCCTGAACGCGGGCTATCTCTACTACGCCTTCGCGCTGCTGTATTCGGAGGACGACCGGCTGCCCATGCGCTCGTTCGGCTATTCCATCACGTACCTGATGGGCCTGTTCGGGCTGCTTCTGGCCGATCATTACCTGCCGCTGCTTCTGCGCCTGCTGCCGTCCTGAGGGGAGGGCGCGCAGGCGCCGCCGCAGCGTTGCCTCTACTCCTCGGTGAGCGGCACCAGCGTCAGCTCCACGCGGCGGTTCGCCTGGCGCCCCTGTTCCGTGCTGTTGTCGGCGATCGGGTACTCTTCCCCGAACCCGGCGGTGGCAATGCGCCGTGAGCGAACCCCCTGGCTTTCCAGGTAGCGCGCCACGCTCTCCGCGCGCCGCTCCGACAGGCGCTGGTTGTACGCCGTGCTGCCGGTGCTGTCCGTGTGCCCGGCGACCTCGATGAGTGTCTTCTCGTACTCCTCCAGCACCAGGGTCACGCTGTTGAGCACCTCGTAGAAATCCGCCCGCAGATCCGCGCTGTCGAAGCCGAACGTGATATTGCCCGGCATGTTCAGAATGAGTTCGTTCCCCTGGCGCGTGACGCTGACTCCGGTGCCGCGGAGCTGCTCCCGGAGCTCCCGCTCCTGGCGGTCCATGTAGGCGCCCACGGCCCCGCCGGACAACCCGCCGATGCCGGCCCCGATCAGGGCCCGCTTGCGGCGCTCGCGGCTATCGTCGCCGGTGGCAATGCCGATGGCCGCGCCGGCGATCGCCCCGATGGCGGCGCCGGTGGTCGCCCGTGCGGTCCGCTCCTCGCCGGTGTACGGGTCCGTGGTGGTGCACCCGGCGATACTGATGGCCAGCAGCGGCACGGCCGCGGCGACGAGGGGGCGGAGGCGTTGCTTCATGGTGTGGTCTCTCCGGATGTCTGCAAGAGGGGCTGCCTCGCTCGGCGTCATTCGTCCTGCCAGCGCCGCAGCACCAGCGAGGCATTGGTGCCGCCGAAGCCGAAGCTGTTCGACATGACCGCATTGAGCCCGGCATGGTCCCGGCGCTCGCGGACGACCGGCATGTCGCCCACTTCCGGGTCCAGGTTCTCGATGTTGGCCGAGGCGGTGATGAAGTCGCCCTGGAGCATCAGCAGGCTGTAGATGGCTTCGTGCACGCCGGCGGCACCGAGCGAGTGACCGGTCAGGGACTTGGTGGAGCTGACCGCGGGGGGCGCGGCGCCGAAGACGTTGCGTATGGCGTTGAGCTCGGTGATATCGCCGGCCGGCGTGCTGGTGCCGTGGGCGTTGATGTAGTCCACCGGGCCCTGATGGGTCGCCAGCGCCTGCTGCATGCAGCGCTCGGCCCCTTCCCCGGAGGGAGCGACCATGTCGTAGCCGTCCGAGGTGGCGCCGTAGCCGGTGATCTCGGCGTAGATGGTCGCGCCGCGGGCCCGTGCGTGCTCCAGCTCCTCGATGACCAGCATGCCGCCGCCGCCGGCGATGACGAAGCCGTCGCGATCGGCATCGTAGGCGCGGGAAGCGGTGGCCGGCGTGTCGTTACGACGCGAGGACAGCGCACCCATGGCGTCGAACAGCATGGTCATGGTCCAGTGCTCTTCCTCGCCGCCGCCGGCGAAGACGATGTCCTGCTTGCCGAGCTGAATCTGCTCCATGGCACTGCCGATGCAGTGTGCGCTGGTGGAGCAGGCCGAGGTGATGGAGTAGTTGATGCCCTGGATGCGGAAGGGTGTGGCCAGGCAGGCGGAGACGGTGCTGCCCATGACCTTGGGCACCATGTACGGCCCCACCCGCTTGACGCCCCGCTCGCGCAGGATATCGGCCGCCTTCACCAGGTTCTCGGTGGACGCGCCCCCGGATCCGGCGATCAGGCCGGTGCGGGGGCTGGAGACCTCGCCGGGTTCCAGGCCCGCGTCGTCGATGGCCTGCTGCATGGCGACGTACGCGTAGCCGGCGGCATCGCCCATGAATCGCCGCGGCTTGCGGTCGACGTGCTCTTCCAGGTCCAGATCCACGACCCCGGCGATGCGGCTACGCAGCCCCATCTCCTCGTAGCTCTCGCGGTAACGGATCCCCGAGCGTCCGTGCCGCAGGCTCTCCGTTACCTCGGCCTTGCTGTTGCCCAGGCACGAGACAACGCCGAGTCCGGTCACAACCACGCGTTTCATACAGGTTCGCTCCTCACGCAGCGCGAACATGGCTTCGGGCATGCACCACGGCCGGCCCGGGACGACGCGGCCGCGCAGTGCATGTCACGCCCGGGCCGCGTTCGCCGTCAACCGCCCTGTTCCATGGATTCGGGGGACTGGAACAGGCCGACGCGAAGGTCCGAGGCATTATAAATCGCCCGGCCGTCGACGAGCATCTCCGCATCGGCGATTCCCATGGTCAGCTTGCGCATGATGACCCGCTTCATGTCGATCCGGTAGGTCACCAGCTTGGCGCTGGGCAGGACCTGGCCGAAGAACTTGACCTCCCCGGCCCCCAGGGCCCGGCCGCGGCCCTGGCCGCCCTTCCAGCCCAGGAAGAAGCCGACCAGCTGCCACATCGCGTCCAGGCCGAGGCAGCCCGGCATCACCGGATCATTCTCGAAATGGCATGCAAAGAACCAGAGGTCCGGGTGGATGTCCAGCTCTGCATGGATCTGGCCCTTACCGTACGCACCTCCCGTGTCGTCAATGTGTACGATCCGGTCGAGCATCAGCATGTTCGGCTTCGGCAGTTGCGGGTTGCCCGGCCCGAACAGCCTGCCCTCGGCGCACTCGATCAGCCTCTCGTAGTCGAAGCTCGAGTCGTTCTTGAGATAATGCGGATTGGTGGCCATTGGTTCCTCGGGCCGTGCCTGCGCTGTCGCCAGCGGGGCACGGCGTTCGTGAATACGGGCAAAGTGTAAGGGATACGTCGCCGGGGATCGAGTAGTGATCGGTTGCCGGCGCCGGACAAAAAAAACCCCGTGCGGACACGGGGCAAGCGTGGAGGGCAATCACGTAAGGCATGGTTCAGCGTCTGCCCGGCGGCAGGGCCGCGGCGCCGACGGCTGTCGTGGGGCCCGGGCCCGGGCCTACTGGCGTTCCTCGATCATGCCGACGACCTCTTCGCGCAGCTCCGGGTCGCGCTCCAGCGCCGCGGCCACCGCCGAGTACTCCTGGACCTCCAGGCCGTTGGCCTCGATGGCCGCGACCATCTTGTCGTTGGCCTCCTGCTGGAGCTGCTGGGCGTCCTCGGTGGCTTCCGTGTCCTGCAGCCGCTCCGAGTACTCGCGGTGGACCTCGCCGACTTCCACGTAGGCATCCGCGAACTGCTCCAGGGTCTCGTCGTCGAAATCCTGCTGTTGCCGTGTTTCCGCCGGGGCCTGCTCCTGCTGCGCGCTCTGACCGCCCGGGTCGTCCTGCGCGTGCAGCAGGGGGGACAGAAGCAGCCCGGACAGCAGCGGAACCATGACGCGAAGGGCGTTGCGCTGTTTCATCGGAGTCTCCTCGAACGGTGCGTGATGGATGATGGCCCGGGTGATGCATCCCCTGTGCCACCCGAGGGAAGGCGTGGTCGATCCGGGCGCGCTCCCCGGTCCGGGGCGGCGTCAGTCGGTGCTCCGGGCACGGGTCGGCGCGTGTGGCAGGAGAACCGTGTGACATGTAGTGTGTATTTATGGCACATGCGCCAGAATCTCCCGTAGCCCTGCGACAGCTGCGCTCTGCCTGGAGCGGTGGCTACAGCCTCCGCTGGGCGCTGATCCTGCGCGTTCTCGTGCCCCTGCTCCTGGCCATGGGGCTGATCACCGTCGTCGGCCTGCGCACCCTGGAGTCCGCCCTGGAGACACGGATGAAGGAGGACGTGGAGCTGATCGCCCGCGCCGTCCGCCTGCCCATCAGCGACAGCCTGGAGCGCGGCGAGTACGCCAGCGTCCGCCAGGCGCTGGAGTCGGTGTTCCGCATCGGGCGGGTCTACGGCGCCTCGGTGTACGACGACAACGGCGACCTGGTCGCGGCCGTGGGGGCATTCAACCCGTCGCCGCGGAGCCGGGCCCTGGCG
Source organism: Aquisalimonas lutea (assembly GCF_030409225.1). Taxonomy (GTDB): domain Bacteria; phylum Pseudomonadota; class Gammaproteobacteria; order Nitrococcales; family Aquisalimonadaceae; genus Aquisalimonas; species Aquisalimonas lutea. Next base: position 219,532 of record NZ_JAUFPK010000001.1, on the reverse strand, counting down.
GAGCGGGCATCCCAGGGCGAGCGGGGAGGCAGCTACGAGCGGATCCAGGGCCGCGAGGTCTACTCCTACTTCGAGCCGCTGACCGATGCCGGCGGCGACAGCAGCGGTCTCCTCCAGGTGACCCGCCGCGGCAGCGACTTCCGCAACGACATCGCCCGGCTGCGGCTGCAGGCGACGGTCTTCATGGGGGTGGCCGGCGGCGTGATTACGCTGCTCCTGCTGGTGGGTCACCGGGGAGCCATCGGCAAGTACCTTTCAGCCCTCGCCGGCAGCATGGCCCGGATCGAGGCCGGGGACCGCCAGCATCGCGCGGCGACCGAGGGTCCCAAGGAGGTCCGGTCGCTGAGCTCCGCCTTCAATACCATGCTGAACAGCATGCAGGCGGCGGAGGCCGAGATCGCGCGGCGCCGCTCGGACCAGGCGCGGCTCGAGGACGAGCTGCGGCACGCGGAGAAGCTGGCGGCCATCGGTCGCCTGGCGGCGGGGGTGGCCCACGAGCTGGGTACGCCGCTGAGCGTGATCGACGGCAAGGCCCAGCGTGCGCTCCGGCACGCGGATCAGGACTCCCGCCAGGAGCAGGCGCTGGAGCGGATTCGCGGCGAGGTCGCGCGCATGGAGCACATCGTCCGGCAGCTGCTCGAGTTCGGGCGCTCCGCGAACCGGCAGTTCCGCTGGACGCGCGTGGGCGACCTGGTGCGCGCGGCGGTGGCGTCACTGGAGGACGTCATTCGCGAGCACGGCGTCACGGTGGTGCCGGCGGACCGGGCGCCGGAGGCGGAGCTGCACGTGGATCCGGTCCGTATCGAGCAGGTGCTGGTGAACCTGGTGCGCAATGCCATCCAGGCCGGCGCCCAGTGTGTCCGCCTGCGCTGGGATGCCGACGAGGAACGGGTGTGCCTGTGCGTGGACGACGACGGACCCGGTGTCGCCGACGACAACCGCGAGCGCCTGTTCGAGCCGTTCTACACCACGCGATCGGTGGGTGAGGGCACCGGTCTCGGTCTTGCGGTGGTCCACGGCATCGTCACCGAGCACGGCGGCACCATTGCGGTGGACGACAGTCCCGAAGGCGGGGCGCGCTTCCGGGTGATCCTGCCTCGTCAGGCCGACGGGGCGGATGCGACACGACAGCGGAGTGATCATGGTGGACAAGACGACGACCAGGGCGGAGGCGGTCCTGCTGGTCGAGGATGACGCCGGCCTGCGCGAGCTGCTCCAGGAAGAGCTTGAGGAGGCCGGCATGGCCGTGGAGCCTGCGGACTCGGCGGAGAAGGCGCTGCGTGCCCTGCAGCAGGCCAGTCCGGACCTGGTGATCAGCGACCTGCGGTTGCCGGGCATGGACGGCATGGCCCTGCTCCAGGAGGTGCGCAACCTGCACGCCCGGCCGGCGTTTCTCATCATCACGGCCTTCGGCACCATCTCCCAGGCGGTGGAGGCGCTGAAGCGCGGCGCCGACGAGTTCCTCACCAAGCCGCTGGACCTGGAGCACTTCATGCTTGCCGTCCAGCGCCTGATGGAGACGCGCCGGCTGCGGGGCGAGGTCCAGCGCTTCCGCCAGCTCATGGAGCAGGACAGCTTCCACGGCATGGTCGGGCGCGGCCGCGCCATGCAGGTGATGTTCGACCAGATCCGCCAGCTGGCGCGCGCCGCCGGCCCGGTGCTGGTCGCCGGCGAGAGCGGAACCGGCAAGGAGCTCGTGGCGCGGGCCATCCATGCCGAGAGCAGCCGCGCCCGTGCGCCGTTCCAGGCCGTGAACTGCGCCGGCGTGCCCGCGGAGCTGCTGGAGAGCGAGTTCTTCGGGCACGAGGCGGGCGCGTTCACCGGCGCATCCCGGGCGCACAAGGGCCTGTTCGACCAGGCCAACGGCGGCACGCTGTTCCTGGACGAAATGGGCGAGATGCCCATGGCCCTGCAGGCGAAGCTGCTGCGCGTGCTCCAGGACGGCGTGATCCGGCCGGTGGGCGGGAACCGGGAACACCAGGTGGACGTGCGTATCGTCGCCGCCACCAATCGCCGGCTGGAGGAGCTCATCGAATCCGGCGACTTCCGCGAGGACCTGTTCTACCGGCTGGAGACGTTCACGCTGCGGGTGCCGCCCCTGCGCGAGCGCGAGGACGACATGGAGCTGCTGGCGGCGCGCTTCCTGGAGCGCTTCGCCGTGCAGATGGATCGCGACGTGCGCGGGTTCACGCCGGCGGCCATGCAGTGCCTCAAGCAGTACGGCTTCCCGGGCAATGTCCGCGAGCTGGAGAATGCCATCGAGCGGGCCGTGACCTTCTGTCACGACGAGCAGGTGGATGTCGAGCACCTGCCCGCGCGCATGCACCTGGAGCAGCGCCCGCGGATCCAGGCCGCCGGGGCCGACCAGGTCATGGGCGAGTTCCTGGACGGACCCGTCCTGCCGACGCTGGACGAGCTGGAGCGGCGCTACATCCGCTATGTCCTGGACCAGGTCGGGGGCAACAAGCGCCGGGCCGCGGCCCTGCTCAACGTCAGCCGCCGGACGGTGTACCGCCGCCTGGACGAGGACAGCGACCAGCGGATCAACTGATCCCGTGCCCGGGTGCGTCGGGGTCGTCGTGCACCCAGTCCGCCAGGTGGTCTTCCAGGGTCTCCGGGTCCACGGCCTGCTCCGGCACCACCCGCCCGCGCACCGACACCCCGGCCTCGTGCACCGTCTCCCGGGAGCCGCTGACCAGGTGATGCCACCAGGCCAGGCCCCGGCCCTCGGCGACGCGCCGGTAGGCGCAGCTGGGCGGCAACCAGGGCGCCGTGCGGGCGATCTCGGCGGTCATCTGCAGGCAGTCGGGTACCTCGCGGTGACGCCGCGGGTAGTCGGTGCACAGGCAGGCGTGGCAGTCCAGCAGCCGGCAGGCGACGCCGGTGGCGAACACCTCGCCGCTGTCCTCGTCCTCGAGCTTGTGGGTGCAGCAGCGCCCGCAGCCGTCGCACAGCGACTCCCACTCGGCGTCGGTCATCTCTTCCAGCGACTTGTGCTCCCAGAAGGGCGCTGCCGGATCCGTTGCCATGGCTTCTCCTCCCCGCCGTGGTCAGGCGTTCAGCACGATGATGGCGCCGTTGAGCGCCACGGCATAGCTGACCCAGATCAGGTAGGGCACCAGCAGCAGCCCGGCGACCATGCGGATGCGCAGGAATGCGATGATCGTCGCGGCGAGCACGACCCACAGCAGGAGGATGTCCACCAACGCTGCGAACAGGGCGTGCTCGCCGAAGAACAGCCACGACCACAGGCCGTTGAGCGCGAGCTGGCCCAGGAACAGCGCCAGGGCCACGGTGGCCCCGGGGTCCCGCCGCCGGTGCTCCCAGATCATCCACGCCGCCACGCCCATGAGCGTGTACAGCAGGGTCCACACGGGACCGAAAAGCCAGTCCGGCGGGGTCCATGCCGGCTTGGCCAGCCCGGCGTACCAGGTGCCCGGGTCGGTGACCAGGGCGTTGCCGGTGGCGACGACAAAGCACAGGGACAGCCAGGCCAGCAGGGCGATGAGCGACATGCGATTCATGGGGTGGGGGCGGCCTCCGGATCAGGGTCGGACGATGCCTGGTGTCGTTTCCCGGGCGTGCATTCCGCGGGACACGACAGGCGCCGCGGCGTTATAATCCCGCGCCTTCGGCGGTGTGCGGGCCGAGCGGTGCCCGTGCGCGGAGCGACACTATGGTAACCCCCGGATGGAGCGCATGAGCAAGCTTCCCGATGCGGTGGCGGAGCGCCGCACTTTCGCGATCATCTCCCACCCCGACGCGGGCAAGACGACAGTGACCGAGAAGCTGCTGCTCTACGGCGGTGCCATCCAGATCGCGGGCACGGTCAAGGGCCGCAAGGCCGCGGCCCATGCCACCTCCGACTGGATGCAGATGGAGCAGGAGCGCGGCATTTCCGTGACCTCGTCGGTGATGCAGTTCCCCTACCGCGACGGCATCATCAACCTGCTGGACACGCCCGGACACGCGGATTTCTCCGAGGATACCTATCGCGTGCTCACGGCGGTGGATTCGGCGCTCATGGTCATCGACGCGGCCAAGGGCGTGGAGGAGCGGACCATCAAGCTCATGGACGTCTGCCGGCTGCGCACGACGCCCATCATGACCTTCGTCAACAAGCTCGACCGCGAGGGGCGCGACCCCATGGAGCTGCTGGACGAGGTCGAGGAAGTGCTCAACATCCGCTGTGCGCCCATTACCTGGCCCATCGGCATGGGCAAGGGCTTCAAGGGGGTCTACCACCTGTACAACGAGGCGGTGCACTTGTTCACGCCCACCCACGGCGGCCGGGTGCAGCAGGGCGAGATCATCCAGGGGCTCGATAACCCGCGGCTGGACGAGCTCTTCGGCAGCGATGCGGATGAGCTGCGCGAGGAGATCGAGCTCATCCGCGGCGCCAGCAACGCGTTCGACAAGGAGGCGTACCTGCGCGGCGAGCTCACGCCGGTGTTCTTCGGCTCGGCGATCAACAACTTCGGCATCCAGGAGCTGCTCGAGGATTTCGTGACCCATGCGCCGGAGCCGCAGCCCCGGGAGGCGCGGGAGCGCACCGTCGATCCCCGCGAGGAAAAGCTCACCGGCTTCGTGTTCAAGATCCAGGCGAACATGGATCCCAATCACCGCGACCGGGTGGCGTTCATGCGGGTGTGCTCAGGGCGCTTCCAGCGGGGCATGAAGCTCCGCCACGTGCGCCTGGGCAAGGACGTGAAGATCCCCAACGCCATCACCTTCATGGCCGCCGACCGGGACCAGGCGGAGGACGCCTACCCCGGCGACATCATCGGGCTGCACAACCACGGCACCATCCAGATCGGCGACACCTTCACCCAGGGGGAGACGCTGAAGTTCACCGGCATCCCCAACTTCGCCCCGGAGCTGTTCCGCCGCGTGGTGCTCAAGGACCCCATGCGCATGAAGGCGCTGCAGAAGGGCATCGAGCAGCTCTGCGAGGAGGGCGCCTCGCAGCTGTTCCGGCCGCTGCACAGCAACGATCTCATCGTCGGCGCGGTGGGCGTGCTCCAGTTCGACGTGGTGGCGCACCGGCTCAGGTCGGAGTACGGCGTCGACGCCCTGTTCGAGCCGGTGAACGTGAACACGGCGCGCTGGGTGAGCTGCGACGACCCGAAGAAGCTGGAGGAGTTCCGCCGCAAGGCCGGGGACAACCTGGCCGAGGACGTCGCCGGCAACCTGACCTACCTGGCTCCCACGAAGGTCAACCTGGACCTCACCCAGGAGCGCTGGCCGGATATCGAGTTCCATGCGACGCGGGAGCATTAGCAAGTTTGCAGTTGGCAGTGTTCCGTTTGCAGTGAGCGTAGGCGGCCCGCTCCTGCGCGTGCCGAGGTTCGGCCTTCGGGGATCCATCAGCGTTTGGCGGTGCCTGTCGGTGGTTGGCGGGGGTACGTTGGGGTGGGCGACTCGCGCAGCGCCGGAGCGCAGGCCGTCCGGCCCGAAGGGTGGCGGCAGGGATGCCGCCACCGGCTGTCAGCACACGGATGTGCTGTCAGCCGGCCAGGCCGGAGCGGAGGATAGGCCCCTGCTTCCACTGAAGCAGGGGCCGTAAGCGGAGCTCCGGAGCCCACCCCAACGTACCCCCGCCAACCACCGACCCGGCCGCAAGCCTTACAGGGTGATCAAACTATCCGGCCTACCGGGGCTACCTACACGGACGTGTGTACGGCGTGTCCGTGACCGGAGGCCCCGCTCCCGCGCCCCGGACTGGCCGCGCGACGGGCTGTGGTCTACAGCGAGATCAGCTGCTCGAAGATGCGGAAGCCGGCGATGTAGGTGCCCGCGGCCGAGCCCAGGGTGGCGAACAGGAACACCAGCAGGGTGCGGGCGACGCGGTTGCGCCACCAGCCGCGCATGGAGGTGACGTCGCTGCGCAGGCTGGCGAAGTGGCCGACGTTGGGCTTGCGCATGGTCATCTCGATGGCGGCTGCCACGAAGCCGGCGCCGATGGTGGGATTCAGGGAGGTCAGCGGCGCCGCGAAGAAGGTGCCGATGATGGTCAGCGGGTGGGCCCAGGCCAGGGTCGTCGCAGCCGCCGAGAGCACGCCGTTGATCAGGAACCACTCGCCGACCAGTTGCGCCCCGAGCTGGGGATTGCGGCTGAAGCCGATGACGAAGCCGGACAGGATCAGCGCCACGATGATCCACGGGATCGCCCGGGTCCAGCGGGCGCCCCGGGGAACGGTGTCCAGCGCCCGGCGCGCTTCCGTGGGGTTGGATGCGTCATCGCGCTGCAGATGGCCCGTCAGCCCCTTGAGATGCCCGGCGCCGATGACCACCAGGATATTGCGGTACTGGCCCTGGGCGTTCTCCTCGCGCAGGCGCAGCGCCATGTAGGCATCGCGTTCCGCGATGAGCGGCTCATAGAGCCGCTCGGAGCGCTGGGCGAACTCGGCGAACGTGGACTCCAGCACGTCGCCTTCCTTGAGCCGCTCGATGTCCTCGGGGCTGATGTCCTGGCGCGTGACCAGGCTGGCCAGGAGACCGGAGATCAGGCCGAAGCGCTGCCACCAGGGGATGTTGCGGTAGACGCGGCGCAGGGTCGTGCCGATCTCGCGGTCGATGAGCAGCACCGGTAGGCCGGCGGCGCGCGCCTCCTGGACGGCGGCCTGCATCTCCGCGCCCGGCTGGATGCCGGCCTGGTCCGCGACACGCTGCTGGTAGGCGCCCAGTGCCAGGCTGGCGGCCACCATGCCGGCCTTGCCCTCGCGGAAGACCTGGAAGAGGTCCATCTGCGCCATGCGGTCGGGCTGCATCAGGCTCTGATAGCGGGTCGCGCAGAGCTCCACGGCAACGGCGTCGAATTCGCCGGAGCGGATCAGCTCGGTGACCTCGTCGGCGCTGGCGCGGGAGACATGGGCCGTGCCCAGGAGCGTGTACCGGCTGTCACCCGACTGGATTTCCCGGCGCGGGCCGCCGGACTGGGCTGCTGCAGACATGATGGCCCCGTTGGCATCGTGGAGCGGCGATTATCCATGATCCGGTCATGGCAACCAAGGGAGACGCCGCGGGGCGACAGGCAGGCCGCCGGGCGGTAGGCTTGCAGGCATGCTGGATCGAATCCGCCGCTGGCGGAGCCGCCGCGTGCTTCGCCGTGCCGCCATCAACACTGCCGTCTGGGACGAGCTCATGACCGGCCTGCCCGTGTGCGCCGGGCTGGATGCCGACGAGCGCGCGCGGCTGCACCGGACCGCGTCGCTGTTCCTGCACGACAAGCGCCTGGAGCCGCTGGCCGGCGTGGTGCTGGACGAATCCCGACGGGCGGCCCTGGCGGCGCTCGCGTGCCTGCCGGTGCTGAACCTCGGCCTGGCCGCCTACCGCGGCTGGCGCACGGTGCTGATCTATCCGGAGGAGTTCCTGGCCCGGCATGCGTATACCGACGATGCCGGCCTGGCCCACGAGGAAGTCGCGCCGCTGGCGGGCGAGGCCTGGGACGGCGGGCCCGTGGTCCTGTCCTGGGAGGACGTGGAGCGTTCCCTCGAGCTGGACGGCTACAACGTGGTGATCCACGAGTTCTGCCACAAGCTGGACATGAGCAACGGCGAGGCCAACGGCCTGCCGCCGCTGCCGGCCGAGATGCCCCTGGCGGCGTGGACGCAGGCGTTCACCGAGGCCTATGATCGCATGTGCGCAGACGTGGAGGCGGGCCGCGAGACGCTGCTGGATCCCTATGCCGCCGAGGCCCCGGGCGAGTTCTTCGCCGTGGCGTGCGAATCCTTCTTCGAGCGTCCCCGGGCCCTGCGCGCCGCCATGCCCGCCGTCTACGACCAGCTGCGGCAGTACTTCCGCCAGGACCCCGGCCGCCGGCTGGCATGACCCCGTGATCCGGCCGCCAGGCAAGCGGGGACGCCTCATCAGCCGTCATCGTCCTCATCGCCGTCATCTTCGGCATCATCGTCGTCTTCGGAGTCGTCGTCCTCCTCGCGATCGTCGCCATCGTCGCAGGCCGGATCCCGCGTGAACTCGTCGCCCGGGTCGACAAGAATCTCCCCCGCCATGAAGTTGCGGCCCACGAGCATGCGCGTGCTGAGCTCCTCCCGGTCAGCCAGGTTGATCTCCTTCGTTCGTTCCACCGTGCCGACGCACAGGGCCAGCTCGACCACGTAGCGTTCGGTCACCCCCGAGGCGCTGCGGATGCGGATGGTGCGCTCCACCGGTCGCTCGAAGGTGTGCTCGTTGCCGTCGTCGTCGGCCACCTCGAAGCGCACCCAGTCCTCGCCGTCCTTCTCGAACGGTTCCGGATCGGGGGCGTGCAGCGAGGAGGTCTCCGCCCCGGTGTCCAGCTTGGCTTCCAGGGTCATGTCGGCATCGACGAGCTTGACCCGTTCGGTCCAGCCGAAGATGCTTTTGCCGTGGACGGTGCCGCCGGCGACAATGGTGGCGACGAGGCCGAGGCCGAGGGCGAAGAGGCGGAGCCATGGGGGCCGGGGCATGATGGTTCCTTGTGATGGCGGTGGGTGATGGTCCGCTGAAGTTTTGCAAGCGGGTGTGATCAGGTCAACGAGCAGGGAGGACGGCCGTGCGAACACTGATGCTGTACGGCGTGGGGCTGACATTTCTGGGTCTCGCCATGGCGGCGGGGCAGGCCGAGCCGCGGGGCGTTCCCGCCGAGCTCCGCTCCGGGGCGCTACAGGGCGAGGAGCTGACCGACGGGGACCGCTCCGTTTCCGGCGCCGGCGACCGTGAGCGCCTGGTTCTCACCCTGCACCAGGGCGGCCTCGCGCAGGTATTCGAACGCCGCCAGGTGGGATTGCGGGCACAGCGGCAGCTCCTGCGCCTCCAGGGCGTACCGGCCGAGATGCAGACGCGGACGCTGACCGTCTCGGGGGAGGGAGAGCCCATGGTGCACGGCGTGCGCCTGCGCAACCGCCTGGTGTCGCCGGACCGGCTCCTGGATGCCTACCGGGGCCGGGAGGTGCGCCTGGTCCGCGAGCGGTCCGATGGCACGCGGGCGCAGCGGCGGGGGCGGCTGCTCGGGGTTGCCGACGGGCAGGTGGCGGTCGCCGGGGACGATGGCGTGGAGCTGCTCGCCCGGGACGGTCCCTGGCGGGTCGTGGTCCCGGGTGTGCCGGATTCCCTGGTCACCGTGCCCGCCCTGGACCTGGAGCTGACCTCGGAGCTGCCCGGCCGCCAGTGGCTGGCCATGAGCTATCTGACACCGGGGCTCGGCTGGCAGGCAGGGTACGTGCTCACCCTCGACATAGATGCCGAGCACATGGGGCTGCAAGGCTGGGCGGAGCTGAGCAATGACACGGCAACGGCTTTCCGGGATGCGGACATCCGCCTGGTCGCCGGGGCCTCGGTGCCGGGGCTGCAACGCTCCGCCGACCACGCCATGCATACCATGGAGCGGGCTGTCAGTGAGCCGGAAGCGGTCGCCGAGCAATATCGCTTCCGGCTGCAGGAGCCGGTGTCGCTGGAGCCGGGGGATCAGCACCAGGTCCGCCTGCTTGCCGCCGCCGACCACGCCGTGGAGCGTACGTACCGGCTGCAGGGCCAGGTCACGTTCGGACAGCAGACGCGGGCCGGCGAGCCGCCGGTCACCACCCACCTGCATTTCGACAACACCGGACCGGGGCTGGGGCGCCCCCTTCCGGCCGGTCCGGTGCGGGTCTATCAGCGTGACGACGACGGCGAGCCGGTGCTCATGGGGGAGGATCGAATGCCGGCCACCCCGTCGGGCGAGGCGGTGGCGCTGACCACCGGAGCCGCCTTCGATCTTGTCGCCGAGCGCCGCCAGACCGGCTATCGGCGCCTGGACGACGATACCGAGGAGCAGCGCTGGCGCATCCGCATACGCAACGCCGGCGACCGTGATCGCACCGTGCGCGTCGAGGAGGCGTTTCCCGGCGACTGGACCATCCTGGAGGCGTCCCGGGAATTCGAGCGCCCGGATGCGCGGCACGCGCGCTGGACGCTGACCGTGCCCGCGGAGGAGGAGGTGACCCTGGCGTACCGGGTCGAGATCCGGCGGTGAGGGGAACGGCTGCCGGCGCCGTGCCCCATGGGACGTGTTAGCACGACAGCGCCGCCGCGCGCATCGACTGGCCGCCGTCCCAGCTGCCGAGCAGCGCGGCCATGTCCGCCGCGGCCAGCGGCCGGCTGAACAGGAACCCCTGCATGGCGCGGCAGTGCATGTTCTGTAGCGTCTGCAGCTGCTCGCGGGTCTCGACGCCCTCGGCAACCACGCTCAGGCCCAGCCCGCGGGCCATGCTGATGATGGTGCGCACCAGGGTGCCTTCATCGGCCGTCGTGTGGATCCCGTGAATGAAGGACTGGTCGATCTTCAGGGAGTGAATGGGCAGCCGCTGCAGGTAGCTCAGGGACGAGTAGCCGGTGCCGAAATCGTCGATGGCGAAACGGATCCCCCGCCCGCTGAGCTCGCGCAGCTTGTCCACCACGGCGTCGACGTTGCGCAGGAGCAGGTGCTCGGTAATCTCGAACTCCAGCCGCTCCGGCGGAAAGCCCGTCTCGTGGAGTACGGCCAGTACACCCTCGACGAAATCCGGCTGCTCCACCTGCAGACTGGAGAGGTTTATCGCAAGCCGCGGCGGCGCCTCGGGACTGCCCCAGCGCAGGCACTCGCGACAGGCCTCGCGCAGGAGCCACAGGCTGATGGGCACGATCAGGCCGGTCTGCTCCGCCACCGGGATGAAGTCCATGGGCGTGATCATACCCCGCTCGGGATGCCGCCAGCGCAGCAGGGCCTCCACCGCGACGATGCTGCCGTCGTCCGTGTCCACCTGGGGCTGGTACACCACCTGGAGCTCCTGGTTGCCCAGCGCCCGCCGCAGGCCGGTTTCCATGCTCAGGTAGTGGTCCATGCGGTTGCCCATGCCGGCATCGTAGAAGGCGTAGTGGGCTGCTTCGTGACTCTTGGCGTGGTACATGGCGGTATCGGCGTGCTTGACCAGGCTCTCCATGGTCTCGCCGTGTTCCGGGTAGACGGCGATGCCGATGCTCACCCCGAGATAGACTTCCTGGTCGTCCAGCTCGAACGGCGTCTCCAGGGCCCCGACACACTTCTGCGCCACCCGCGCAGCGGAGTCCTCGCGTTCCAGCTTGGGCAGCAGCACGGTGAACTCGTCACCGCCCATGCGCGCCAGCGTGTCGCCCTCGCGCAGGCATTCCCGGAGACGGCGGGCGACCTGCTCGAGAATCCGGTCGCCGAAGGAATGGCCGAGGCTGTCGTTGACCATCTTGAACCGGTCCAGGTCCAGGAACAGCACTGCCGCCCGGTTCTGGGAGCGCCGCGCCTGGGCCAGGGACTGGCGCAGGCGGTCCTGGAACAGCGCGCGGTTGGGCAGGCCCGTGAGCATGTCATGGTAGGCCTGGTGGCGGATGATGGCCTCGGCGTGCTTGCGTTCGGTGACGTCCCGGGCGACGCCGTACGTGCCGAGGAAGCCGCCCTCCGGGTCCCCCCCGCCGTCGCCGTACATGCCCGTGGCGTTGAGGTCGACGTGCACCGGGTCGCCGCCGCCGGAGCGCTGCAGCCGCAGCTCCAGGCCGCGGGTGGCGCGATCCCCGGTGCGGCGCTCGTTGAAGCAGTAGCGGGCGAGCGCCCGGTCCGCGCGCACGATGATCTGGCTGAAATGCCGGCCGAGCAGCATCTCGGGCTGATATCCCAGCAGATGACGGACGGTGTTGTTCACGAAGGTGAAACGGCCCTCGTTGTCCAGCACGTAGATGAGGTCCGGGGAGTTGTCGACGATGAACTGGTAGAGCCGCTCGGAACGGCGCAGCCGGCTGCTCATCTCGCGGTTGGTGCGGGACAGTCGCCGTCGCTCGACGGTGTTCTGTACCGTGAGAAGCAGCTCGTCGGGCCCGCAGGGCTTGCGCAGGAAATCCGCAGCGCCGTGGCGCAGCGCCTGGATGGGCGCGCTGGCGGAGGGGTCGGCGGTGAACACGACGATGTCGACGTCGCTGTCGCGGAGCTCGCGCACGAGAACGAGACCGTCGCCGTCGGGGAACTGCGGGTCCACCAGCACGACCCCGTAACCACCGGATTGCAGCGCCGTTCGCGCCTCGGCCAGCGTTGCCGCGGTGTCCAGGGGAAGTGAGCGGGCGGCGGCCAGCGCTTCCAGGCTGGCGAGCATGCGCGGGTGCGGATCCACCGCGAGAATCCGTTCATCCGTTCCGTTCATGGCTACTATCCCACCCAAATCCATCGCCACATGCCCGGTGCGGGCCACACCCGGCCCGGTCCGCCATTATTCACTCGGTGTGTGTCACGCCTGAGTCATCCGGAAAGGACGCAGGTACGAGCACCTGGATACGGGTTCCCTCGCCCGGCACCTGCCGGTGGGTCAGCCAGCCGCCCATGTCCCGCAACAGGGCGTTGGCCACGTTGAGGCGCTCCCCTTCGGCGCCGTCCGTCCGTGCGGCTCGTTCTCCGACCAGTTGTTCCCGCACGGAATCGGGAAACCCGGATCCGTTGTCTTCAACGACAATCTCAATGTAGCGCTGTCCGGCCGTTTCCACAAAACCCGACGTGCGCAGCGTGACCAGGGACGCGCCGTTGATGTGGCCTCCCACGGCGCGCAGCAGGTTCAGAAGCACCTGCTGCAGCGCCGGCGGTGCGCTCGCGGCCGACTGGTCGAGTACCGGGTCGAGCGCCAGCGCCGGGGTGAGGCCCGCCGGTAACGCGCCGCTGCGCGCGGCCAGTTGTGCCACCCGGCGGACCTGCTCGTTGACCGATGCCCATGCGGGCTCCCCGGAGTCGGGGTTGTCCTCCGCCAGCAGCCGCGCCAGGCGCTGGGCCTCCTCGCCCACGGCCAGCAGGCTGGTGCGTGCGGGATGATCCGCCTCCAGCTGCTGCTCCAGTGCTGCGAGATAGTTCTGCATGATGGCCAGCGGCGTACCCGCTTCCTGGCGGAGCTCGTCGTGCTCGAGGGCCGTGGCGGCCAGGCTCTCGCGGAGCTGATCATCCTGCCGGCGCCGCCATCGCTCGGCCGCCAGAAGGGCGCGCCCGGCCTCCCGGGCGAAAGCCAGCAGCAGCGGGGACTCGTCCAGCAATGCGGAGACCTGGTCGTGGCGGATGCCGAGCACCAGCACGCCGACCGGGGTCCGATCCGCGCGCATGGGCATGCACAACAGGCCGTCGCCGGGCAGCTGGGCGCACAGCTGCCGGTCGATGACGCTCAGGCCGGATTCCACCTCGGGGTCGAGGGTGTGTAGCGGGTGGTCGTCCAGCAGGCACCGGGCGAGGAGGCTCCGCTCGCGCGCCAGGGGCACGCGGAACTCGGCCAGGCGCGGGTCGTGCCCGGTGGGCGGGTCGACGCGCAGGAACCCGCCGTCGGTTTCGCGCTGCAGGCACAGTACGTGGGGGATGCCGAACAGCAGCATGACGCACCGGGCGATGCCGTCGACGGGCTGGTCGCTGAACAGGTGGCGGCGTACGTCGCCGATCAGCGTGGCCTGGCGCAGCCCCTGCCCGACGGCGCTGTCGCGGCCGGTTGCCTGGGTGGGAAGCGGCGCCGGCTCGCCGTGCTCGGCTAGCGCGGACTGGATTCGCTCGCGGTCGCTGCGGCCCTGGTGGCTGATGCAGTAGAGCGCCGTGGGCCCCAGGTCGAACAGGCGGCCGGCGACGTAGCGGGCAACCGCGTCCGGTTCCGTGCTGGTGCCGATCAGGGCCCGGGCGACGGCCACCGTCCGGACCAGGCCGTGGGCGTCGGCCAGGGTATCGGCTTCTTCCTGGTGGTAGCGCACGGCGTCCACCAGCAGCGGCGGCAGGCCCCAGCGCTGGAGCAGGTCCCCGCCCAGGGCGAGATGATCCACGCCCAGGCGCTCGCGCTCCAGGGAAGGCAGGTAGCGATCGTCGGCGCGGGCCTCGTCGAGGATCGCGCTGTAGTCTTCCTTGAGCTGGTAGGACAGGGCCAGCTGGCCGATGTTGTGCAGCAGCCCGGCCAGGTAGGCCTCCTCCGGCCGGGCACTGCCGGTATGCCGGGCGATCTGTCGCGCCAGCGTGGCGCAGTCCAGGGACTGCTCCCACAGCATGGGCAGCCAGTTCCGGTTCTGGCCGGCGATGGAGCTGAAGAACTGCTGGACGGTGGCCGCCAGTGCCAGGCTGCGCACGGTATCCATGCCCAGTGTGTAGACGGCGCCTTCCAGGGTGGTGATCGGGTGGCTGCGGGCGAAAACCGGCGCCGACGCCGCGGCCAGGACGCGCGTGCTGATGGCCGCGTCCCGGCTGATGATCCGGCGCGCATCGGCGGGCACGGCCTCCTCGTCGCCACAGAGCCGGAGCAGCGGCGTCAGCAGTTCCGGGGGGCTCGGCAGCTCGTTGAGACGGGCGCGTCGCAGGGCGTCGACGGAGACATTGACCATGATGCTACTGTTGAGCAATCGTTCAGTGGCGTCAACCATTTGCTGCCGGTTCCGGCAGTGTTTTCCTAACGAAGCAGCTGGGTCGCGATGCGGGCGGCGACCTGCTCCGGGGGGACATCGCCGCAGTCGATGCGCAGGTCGGCATGCCGTGCGTACAGGGGCAGGCGCTCCGCCGCCAGGTCCGAGAGGTCCTGATCCGGACGCATGGCCAGTCCGCGGTTCTCGCCGTCGCCGACCCGGCGCTCGAGCTCGGCCAGGGGAACGTTGAGCCAGACGACGGTGCCCAGCCGGGCCAGGGCCTCCATGGCGGGCTCACTGTAGACCATGGAGCCGCCGGTGGCGATGACGGTATCGTCACAGTCCAGGTTCTGCGCTTCCCGGGCCTCGGCGGAGAGAACTCCGCCGGGGCCCTTGCTGTCTACAATGGCCTGAAGCGAGCAGCCTTCCTGCTCTTCCACAAGGGTATCGGTGTCCAGGAAGCGTTTGCCGAGCCGTTCGGCGAGTGCGCGGCCCACGGTGCTCTTGCCGCTGCCGGGCATGCCGATGAGGACGAGGTTGCCGGAGCCTGCCATGTGTTCCTGCCCGATGCGGGGTGCCTGGCCTCCATGATACCTGCCGTCACGGCGACAATGTTATCCGTCGCAACGCTGTGCGAGAGTATCCGGGACACGCGGAGGGTTGCCACGAACCGTTTCACCAGGAGGACGATGACCATGACGACGGGACGACGCATGATCGGCTTGTGCCTGGCGGCGCTCGCGGTACTTGCGCTGGGCGCATGCGCGCAGACCAGCCAGCAGGTGCGCCTGGCGCCGGAAGCGCAGGTGCAGGGAAGCGGCATCAGCGAGGGCCGCGAGGTGGCGGTGCGGATCGTCGATACCCGGGATGATCCCACCCTGGGCACCCTGGAGAACCGCGACCAGGAGGACGGCACGCTGACCAGCGCCACGGATCTGCGCCACGTGCTGGAAGGCACCGTGGAGGAGGCCCTGGAGGCGAACGGCTTCACCGTCATCGGGTGGGACGACAACGCCCGGCGTCGCCTGCAGGTGGAGATCGTGGACGTCAGCCACCAGGTCTCGTCCGCCGTGCCCCGCGAGGTCGATACCCGGGTCGAGCTCCGCTCCGAGGCCTATCGCGGCGACCACCGCCTGACCGGACGGGCCGTGGCCAGCGACTCGGACAAGGTGATGACCCGGCCGGATGCCCGGGAGAACGCCGAATACCTGGATGCCGTCTTCGGTCGCGGCGTCGGGCGGCTGCTGAACGTGGATCTTCTCGATTTCCTGGCGGCTGACTGATGCGGACAGCGAGCGCCTGCAACGGCGCCGTCGGGTATGCACTCCGGGCCTTCCGGGGCTGGCTCGGGCCGCCGCTGTGCCTGCTGGTGCTGGCGGTGGTCCCGCCGCTGCCGGCGTCGTCCGGGGCGGATACGACGGCGAGTGGAGGAATCCCGGAGTTCCGCGCCGAGTACGAGCTGGAGCGCAACAGCATGCGCGCCGCCCGGCTGACCCGCACCCTGCGCTGTGACGACGGCATGTGCCGGTTCACCTCCGAGGGCCGCACGGTGGGGTTCATCGATCTGCTGTTGCGGGGCCGGATCGAGGAGTCCACGCAGTTCCGGTTCGACGGCGACGGCATCGAGCCGCGGGACTATACCTATCGCCAGTCCGCCCGGGGCGACAACGACGAGTACGTGCGCCTGTTCTTCGACCCCCGGACCGGCCGGGTGAGCAGCCGCGGCGACGACCAGTGGCAGGATCACCTGGACGGCGAGGTCATGGACGAGCTGCTCTCGCAGCTCCGGCTCATGCTGGCCGTGCGCGCGGGCGAGACGGAGATGGAGTTCACCGTCGTCGAAGGCGACGGCGACCGGGATGTCTACCGCTTTGCCGTAGTGGGCGAGGAGCCGGTGGAGACCGGGGCCGGCACCTACGACGCCGTCAAGGTCGAGCGCGTCGGCGGCTCGGACAAGCGCACCACGGTCATGTGGTTCGCCCCGGCGCTGGAGTTCATCCCCCTGGTGGTGCGCCAGGAACAGGAAGGCGGGGAGAACTACACCGCCACGCTGTCGAGCATCGAGCGCGAGCCGCGGATCTATACCCCCGGGGACTGAGGCGGTACTGCCGGCGCGGGAATGGTTCGGCGTTTCTTTTACGGCGTGAAGCGGTGCAGCGCCTGCTCCCGGTTGCCCGCCCGGACCGCCACGGTGAGTGCGAGATCGCCATACCCCGCCCCCAGATAGCCGAACACCGCACCGGTGTCCAGGCACACGTGGGACAGGCGCCGGCGCACTTCGGGGTCCGGCGTATGCCCGCAGTACGTGGGCGATAGCCCGGGCTGGCGTTCCGGCAGATCGCTGCCGGCCGGGCGCGCCATGAGGTCGCGCGTCCACACGAGGGTCTGCGGCTCGACTCCGGGCAGGCCGGCGTCGATGTCCGCATCGGTCATCACGGCGGTGCGCTGCCCCGGCGGCAACTCCGCGTGCACCAGCTGATAGCGCCCTTCGCCGCTGCCCACCACGAGCACGTGGGGCAGCCGTGCGGCGGCCTCCACCGCGGCGGTGAAGGTCTCGTCGCCGGCCAGCCGCCCGGTACCCGGGAACCAGTCGCCGCCGTTGAGCAGGTGCAGCTGCCTGGCCTGGGAGAAGTCCTGATCGCCGTCGGCCAGGCGCTGCGCCAGCATGTCCTCGTGGTTGCCCATCACCGAGTGGAACCAGGGTTCCTGCAGTAGTGCCAGGCAGCCCGGGGAGTCCGGGCCGCGGTCGATGAGATCGCCTACCACCAGCACCCGGTCGGCGGCCGGATCGAAATGCAGTGCCTCCAGTGCCCGGTCGAAGACGGCGCGGCAACCGTGGAGGTCGCCGAACACCAGGTCCCGCCCGTGGGTATTGGCCTCCAGGTACTGTTGCCGTATCGCGCTTGATTGCTCCGGTGATGCCGAATCGCTCATGGCGGCAGTCTGCCTCGCCTGGGTGGCTCGTGTCTCCCCGGGCGACCGCAGGGAATGGGGCCGGGTTCCCCGGAACCGGAACGGGCTCACTTCGTACTATTATTGTATAATAAATGTATAGATTAGACGCAGTACCCGCTTACCGACAAGGAGCATACCGGCATGACACGAGCAATCACCGGCTGGGTCCTGGGATTGGCGCTACTGGTCGGCGCCGGACCCGCGCAGGCGGAGGCGGTGACCAGCCAGGGCGTGGAGATCCCGGCGACGGCGACGGTCGCCGACACGGAGCTGGTCCGGTTCGGCCACGGCGTTGCCCGCTATGCCGGGATCTTCCGGGTCTACGTGGCCGCGTTGTACGGCCCCGGCGATGTTCCCCCGGATGATCTCCTGGACCGCAATGTCCCCCGGCGCCTGGAGATTACCTACCTGCGCTCGGTGGCGGCGGTGGATATCCGCGAGGCGACGGACGTCGTACTGGCCGAGCAGTACTCCGCGGCCGAGCGCGCGGCCTTCGCCGATCGCTTCGAGGCGTTCAACGCCCTGTACGAGGATGTCGGCGAAGGCGACCGCTATGCCTACGAGTACCACCCGGACGGCGAGGCGTCCCGCCTGTACCGCAACGGCGAGCTGCAGGGAACCGTCAGCGGTGCGGACTTCGCCCGGGCGTACCTGGGCATCTGGCTGGGGGAGATGCCGCTGTCGGACAGCCTCAAGGCCGACCTGCTCGGGGGGAGCGGCACCTAGCCGATGGTCATCGCGCCGTCATTGCCGCGGCGTTATGCTGGACGTAGACGGACGCGGAACTGCGGAGGGAAGAATGGGCAGCACCGAGACCGACGGCCTGCGCGCCTACGTGCTGGATACCAACGTGCTCATTCACGATCCCGGCGCGCCGTACAAGTTCAAGGAGCACAGCGTCATCATCCCCATGACGGTGCTCGAGGAGCTGGATCGGCTCAAGAG
Source organism: Aquisalimonas lutea (assembly GCF_030409225.1). GTDB lineage: Bacteria > Pseudomonadota > Gammaproteobacteria > Nitrococcales > Aquisalimonadaceae > Aquisalimonas > Aquisalimonas lutea. The sequence goes on along the minus strand of NZ_JAUFPK010000001.1, from coordinate 201,274 downwards.
CGGAAGCACGGATGTCTCCCGCAGCGCACGCCAGGCGACCCGGACGCTCGGCACGCTTCTCGACCGCATGGACCAGGGCGCGGTGGCGCAGGGCATTCCGGTCGGGCAGCCGCCGGACCCGGACGTGGCGCCCGGGCGGCTGTACTTCCTCATGCGCGGGGCGGACCGGGAGATCCCGGGCCTGGAGCGGGAGTCCGCCGACAACCGGATCATCGCCGAAGTGCGCGAGGCCCAGAGCGCGCGCCCCGAAGAAGCGGTGATCCTGGTCAGCAAGGACGTGAACCTGCGCGTGAAGTGTGCGGCCCTGGGCATCCGCGTCGAGGACTACCGCAACGATCAGGTCCTGGACGACATCGCGGCCATGACCAGCGGCGTGCACGTCGGCGGGCCGACGTTCTGGGACGACCTGGGCGCCGATGTCACCTCCTGGAAGGACGGCGGCCAGACCTTCTACCGGGTGGCCGGGCCGGCCGTGTCCGAGTGGTATCCCGGCCTTCTCGTCTGCGAGAACGAGCACAGCGGCTTCGAGGCCATCGTACGCGAGCACGAGGGCGATGCCGCGGTGCTCGAGGTCTGCCGCAGCCATCGCGGCGACCGCGGCGGCATCTGGGGCGTGAACGGCCGCAACACGCGCCAGAACTTCGCGCTCAACATCCTCCTGGACCCGGCCATCGACCTGGTGACCATCGCCGGCCAGGCGGGTACCGGCAAGACCTACATGGCCCTGGCCGCGGGGCTGCACCAGCTCTACGACGACCGCCGCTTCGAGCGCATCATCGTCACCCGGGAGACAGTGCCCATGGGGGAGGACATCGGCTTCTTGCCGGGCACCGAAGAGGAGAAGATGGCGCCCTGGATGGGCGGCATCCAGGACAACCTGGAGGAGCTGCTGCGCACCGAGGACAGCTGGACCGCGGCCGCCGGCAAGGACATGCTCGCCGGCCGCATCCTGTTCCGCTCGCCGGTATTCATGCGCGGGCGCACGTTCAACGACACCTACCTGATCATCGACGAGGCCCAGAACCTCTCGCCGAAGCAGATCAAGAGCCTGGTCACCCGCGCCGGCCGGGGCACCAAGATCATCTGCCTGGGCAACGTGCGCCAGATCGACAGCCCTTATCTCACGGAGACCACCTGCGGCCTGACGTACCTGGTCCAGCGCTTCCGCCGCTGGCCCCACGCGGCCCACGTCACCCTCCAGGAGGTGGAGCGCTCCCGGCTGGCCCTGCAGGCGGAGGACGTGCTCTGAGCCGCTGAGGCGGTTCCCGGGTGCGATTCCGGCCCGTGGCCGCGCCGGGGCATTCCGGCCGGGCGACTCGTGGAGCGCCGGAGCGCAGGCCGTCCGGCCCCGCAGGGGTGGCGGCAGGGATGCCGCCACCGGCTGTCAGCACAGGGATGTGCTGTCAGCCGGCCAGGCCGGAGCGGAGGATAGGCCCCTTGCTTCGGAGGAAGCAGGGGGCCGTAAGCGGAACTCCGGAGCCCGGCCGGAATGCCCCGGCGCGGCCACGGGCCGGACCCACCGGACCTACGCCGATTCCTTCTCGTCGCCCAGGCCCACGTTGTTCTTCTCCAGCACCCGCTCGGCGCGGTAGCTGGAGCGCACCAGCGGGCCGGAGACGACTTCCAGGAAGCCCTTGGCCAGCCCCCATTCGCGGTACATGGCGAACTGGTCCGGCGTGACGTAGCGCTCCACGGGCAGGTGGTTCACCGTCGGGCGCAGGTACTGGCCGAAGGTGACGATGTCCACGTTGTGGGCGCGCAGGTCGTCCATCGTCTCGTCGATCTCCTCGTCCGTCTCGCCCAGGCCCAGCATGAGGCTGGTCTTGGTGAGCACGTCCGGCCGGTGGGCCTTGGCGTGGGCGAGCACGTCCAGCGTCTGCTGGTACGAGGCGCGCGGGTCGCGGACCGGGTGCGTGAGCCGGCGGACGGTCTCGACGTTCTGGGCGAACACGGAGATGCCGGAATCGACCACCTTCTCGATGTCGTGGGAGCGCCCGCAGAAATCCGGGGTGAGCACCTCCACCGCCGTTTCCGGATTCTCGGCGCGGATGGCGCGCACGCAGTCGGCGTAGTGACCGGCGCCGCCGTCCGGCAGGTCGTCCCGGTCCACGGAGGTCAGGACCACGTACTTCAGGCCCATGAGCCGCACGGACTCGGCCGTGTTGGCCGGCTCCTCGGGATCCAGCCAGCCGCCGGGGTTGCCGGTGTCCACGGCGCAGAAGCGGCAGGCCCGGGTGCATACCGAGCCCATGAGCATGATGGTAGCGGTGCCCGCGTTCCAGCATTCGCCGATGTTCGGGCACATGGATTCCTCGCAGACCGTGCTCAGGCGGTGCTCGCGCACGGTGCGCTTGACCTCGCTATAGCCCTTGCCCGTGGGTACCCGGGCGCGCAGCCACGGCGGCTTATCGCCCCGCGGCACCGGTGCGGCATTGCGCTGCTGCTTGACGCCGTTCTTGATGGCGCTGAAACCGTGCTCGGTGCGGAACTTGCTCCCGCTGACCACCACGGGAATGTCCTTCAATCGGCTCATTCGGGTCTCCCGCTATCGCTCGCAAATCGCGGCTCACAGTTGATACAAGTGTGACGCACAGCCGCATTGCAGACAAATGCCCCCGGCGACGGGCGCCTGTTCCCGGCGGGAAACGCGGCACGCGCGCGGCGGACCGGATGACGGGAATCAACCGCGGCGGCCCGGCGAGCGGGGCTTGAAGCCCGGGGGCTTGTCGCGGATCCAGGCCACGAAGCGCCGGATCTCCGGGTGCCCCTGCAGCGCCGCCAGCGTGTTGTACTCGCGCTCCAGCTCCTTCTCCGAGAGCACCCGGTGGATGTGGCTGTGGCAGGGGCGGCAGACGTGGATTACGGCCTTGTGCAGCGTGTCCAGGGTGTAGTGGCGCCGCACCCGCCGGTTGCGGTGGCGTGTGCGCGGGATCAGGTGATGCCGCGTCAGGCGCTCGGCGCGGCCGCACAGGGCGCATACCGGTTGGTTCGGGTCGGCTGTGTCGCTCACGGCTCCAGCAGGCGTCGCTTGGCGGCGTTGATGCGCCCCGCCAGGTAATCCGAGCCGCCGCGGTCCGGGTGCAGGCGCTGCATGAGGCGGCGGTGGGCCGCGACGATGGTCTCGCGGGCGGCGTCGGGCGGCACCGCCAGGATGGCACAGGCCTCCTCGCGGGTCATCGGGCCGGGGTCGGCTTGCGGGCCCCGGCCGTGCCAGGCGGCGCCGTGCCGGCGGTCCAGGTAGGCGCGGAGCAGGGAGGCCGAGGCCGCGTCCCGGGCTTCGCAGTAGCGCAGCAGCGCCTGCAGCTGGTCCAGGGACAGGTCCTCGAGGCGGGCGTTCTCCCACGGCGCCGCGTGGACCAGGCCGGCCAGGGTGTCGCCGTCCCCCAGGGTCAGCGTCAGCAGGCGTGCGCGGAGCTGATTGCCGGCGGCGTCCGCCGCCGCTGGTCCACGTCCCAGCCAGCGCCGCAGCCACGGCCAGGCGCGGACCAGCGGCAGCAGCCGGGCGGCGAGGGGCCAGAGGCCGGCGAGGACGGCGAACAGCCAGTGCAGCCGTCCGGTGACCAGCATCAGCACCAGGAAGCCGGCACCGCCCCAGAGCAGCGCCTTGCGCCCCCAGGCGCGCCGGCGGTCCGCCGGCAGGAAGGCATAGACCACGAGTCCGAGGACTGCGGCGGCTACGAGCAGCTGGAGCAAGGCGTCTCCGCAGGTGGCGAATCGACGAGGGTTCGTGACTCATTGTGCGGCCGGCCGCCGCGGATGCAAGACATGCCGGGAACGGGTATTCTGGCGCCCGCACCGATGTGGTGCGAAGGCACGTGGAACGGCGGGAGGTACGCAATGACGCAGGCCCCGGGGGCGGTCGACCACCGGCGCGGGACGATGCTGGCCCTGGTCGGGGTGATCGCCCTGAGCTTCGACGCCCTGCTGGTGCGGCTGGCCATGGCCGAGGGCGCGACGGTGATCTTCTGGCGCGGCCTGCTCATGGCCGTGTCCATGACCATGGTGTTGCGCCTGTGGCGCGGCGAGTGGGCGTGGCAGTGCGTCGCCCGCGCGGGCTGGGCGGGCTGGGCCACCAGCGCGGGATTCGCCGCGACCCTGCTGCTGTTCGTGCTGGCGGTGCTCAACACCCGGGTGGCCAACGTCGTGGTGATCCTGTCGGCGGCGCCCATGTTCGCGGCCCTGCTGTCGGGCATCTTCCTGCGCGAGTGGGTGCCGCCGCGCACCTGGGTCGCCATCCTCCTGTGCCTGGTGGGCATTGTCCTGGTCTTCGGCGGCTCGGTGGATTTCGGCGGCTGGGTCGGTGATCTGTTCGCCCTGGGCGCGGCGCTGGCGGCGGGGACGAACTTCACGCTGCTGCGGCGGACCCCGGGGGTGGATCGCATGGCCATCGTCGCCGGCGGCGGCGCCATCGGCTGCCTGCTGGCTCTTCCGTTCGCCAGCCCGGCTGCGGTCCCCGCCGCGGGCGTCGCGGCGCTGGCGGTCATGGGCCTGATCCAGATGCCCATGGCCCTGGGCCTCATGGGCGAGGCCACGAAATACCTGCCGTCGGCGGAGGTGTCGCTGTTCCTGCTGGTGGAGACCGTCCTGGGCACGTTCTGGGTATGGCTGTTCCTGGGCGAGGAGCCGCCGGGGGCGACGCTGCTGGGCGGCGGGCTGATCCTGCTGACGCTGGCCGCGCACGCCGGCTACGGGCTGCACCTGCAGCGGAGCTACGAGCGGCGGATGCCGGCATGACGGGGAGCGCCAACGAACGCGGGTTAACGGGACATTAGTCCCGGGAATCGCGGCTGGCGCGGATGCGCTCGTAGGCCTGGCGGATTTCCCTGGCCCTGTCGCCGGCCTCGCTGCGGGTCGCCGCGTCGCTGTCCGCCGGCAGCTTGTCCGGATGGTGGCGGTTCATGAGCCGGCGGTAGGCGGTCTTCACGGCCTCCTCGCCGGCCCGGGGCGAGACGCCCAGCGTGCGGTAGGCCGCGGCCAGGTCCGGGGGCAGGGCCTGGCGGGCCTCGCGATCCTTCTCGCGGCTGCGAGCCCACCACCAGCCGGCACCCAGGCCGGCGAAGCCCCCTACGGCCCCGAGGAACCAGTAGCCGGCCACCATGCCCGCCATGGCGGGCCACCAGCGCCTCGCCCCGCTCATGCTGCGGCACTCCCGGTCCGCCCCAGGAAGTATTCGTGGATCCGCTCCAGCTGCTCGTCGGGGCCCGTGAGACGCACCAGCTCCCTTCGGGCCGCCTCACCGTCGGGGCGGCCGGCGAGATACCAGCCGATGTGCTTGCGCGCGACCCGCACGCCCTGCTCCGGGCCGTAGAACGCGTGCAGGGCCTGCACGTGCTCCAGGAGCAGATCCCGCACCGTCCCGGCGGACGGCGGGGCAAGATGGTTGCCGGTGTCCAGGTAGTGCTGGATCTCCCGGAAGATCCACGGGCGCCCCTGGGCCGCCCGGCCGATCATGACGCCATCGGCGCCGGTGTACTCCAGCACCTGTGCGGCGGCCTCGGGGCCGTCGATGTCGCCGTTGGCGAAAAGCGGCAGGGTGGTGGCGCGCCGGATGGCGCGGATGGTGTCGTACTCGGCGCGGCCGTTGTACAGGGCCGCCCGGGTCCGCCCGTGCACTGCCAGCGCGGCGATGCCGGCGCGCTGGGCGAGCTCGGCGATGCGCACGCCGTTGCGGCGCTCCGGATCGGGGCCGGTGCGGATCTTGAGGGTCACGGGGACGTCCACGGCGTCGACCACCGCCTCGAGGATCGCCGCCACGAGCCCCTCGTCGGCCAGCAGGGCGGAGCCTGCCTGGCGGTTGCAGACCTTCTTGGCGGGGCAGCCCATGTTGATGTCGATGATCTCCGCGCCGCCGGCGACGTTGGCGCGGGCGGCATCGGCCAGCATCTCGGGCTCGCCGCCGGCGATCTGGACCACCCGCGGGGCGGGCTCGCCGCGGTGGTCGGCGCGCAGGCGGCTCTTGCGGCTGTTGCGCAAACGGGCGCTGGCGTGGACCATCTCAGAAGCAGCCAGGGCGGCCCCGTGGACCCGGCACAGCACGCGGAAGGGCCGGTCGGTAACCCCGGCCATGGGGGCCAGGACCACGTTGCCGTCGAGGGTGTAGGGGCCGATCTGCATGGGCGCATCCGCACGTCCGCCGTAAACCGGGAATCATACCAAGCCCGGGGAAGCGGCAAAACGAGCGCGACGGCGCATCGGCACGGTACGACGAAACGAGGGAGAAGCCTGTGAAGGCCGTTTTTCTGGATCGCGAGTCGCTGGATCGGGATGATCTGGACATGGGTGGCCTGGAGGCCGCAGTGGACGAGCTGGTGTACCACGAGCGTACGGCGCCCGCCGAGGTGGTGGAGCGGCTCGCCGGCGCCGAGGTCGCCGTGGTCAACAAGGTAGTGATCGACCGCGAGAGCCTGGCGCACCTGCCGGATCTCAAGCTCGTCTGCGTCGCCGCCACCGGGGTCAACAACATCGACGTGGAAGCCTGCCGCGAGGCCGGGGTCGCGGTGGCGAACTGCCAGGGGTACGGTACCGACTCGGTGGCGCAGCACGCCATCGGCCTGATGCTGGCCCTGGCGACCCACATGCTCGACTACCAGCGGGCGGTGGCCCGCGGCGACTGGGGGCGCAGCACCCAGTTCTGCCTGCTGGACTACCCTATTGTCGAGCTGTCCGGGCGCACGCTGGGGATCGTGGGCCTGGGGACGCTGGGCGGACGCGTCGCCGAGCTCGGCCGGGCGTTCGGCATGGACGTCCGGGTGGCCCAGCGTCCCGGCGGCAAGCCGGAGGCGGATCGCGTTCCGCTGGAGGAGCTGCTGCCGCAGGTGGACGTGCTGTCGCTGCACTGCCCGTTGACGGAGGCCACGCGCGGGCTCATCGGGCCGCAGGAGCTGGCGGCCATGCCCTCCCACGCGCTGCTGATCAACACCTCGCGGGGCGGCCTGGTGGATGAGCAGGCCCTGGCCGACGCATTGCGGGCCGGGCGCATCGGCGGGGCGGGGTTCGACGTGCTCACGGAGGAGCCGCCGCGCAACGGCAACGTGCTGCTGGAGCCGGATATCCCGAACCTGATCGTCACCCCGCACTCCGCCTGGGGCAGCCGCGAGGCGCGCCAGCGCATCGTCGGCCAGATGGCGGAGAACATCGGCGCCTTCCGCCGGGGCCGGGCGGTTCGCCGCGTGGACTGAGCCCGGCGGGATTCAGAGATGGGGTTCGCGGCGCCGCCCGCCGCCGGCGGCGGCGTCATCGGCATCCATCGGGTCGGCGGCGGCCGATCCCGGGCCGGGCTCCGGGTCGCCCACCTGCTCGCCCAGGGTCCGCAGTGATTCCAGGTCGCGCACCGTCTCCCGCACCTCGCTGGCATCGGGCAGGGCGTTGTCCTGCCAGCGGATCAGGGGCAGGGCCGCATCACGGAGGAGCTCGTCATGCTGGGCGCTGCGCTGCCCGGCGCCGAGCTCCACCACGGCGATGACCCTGAAGGCCTGGTCGCAGATCAGGAAGTCCGCCCACTGCCCGCTCAGCGGCACGGGCGGCTGCTGCCCCTGGCCGCGCGGCTCCAGGAACGCGGCGAACGGGACCTGGGCCAGAACGTAGTGATTGGGCAGGCCGGCGCACAGGGTCCGGTAAAGCCGCTGCTGCGCGGCGGTGAGCACTTCCCGCGGTCGCACGCTGATGCGCGGGGTACGCCGGCGACGGCGGGCGGTCCAGACGAAGAACGCCAGCAGGAGCAGGAGCGCGGTAACGGCGGCAGGGGTGTAGACCGTGTCCATGGGTACGAGGCGCGGTTCGCGTGGCGGGTTTTGGAGAGAACCCTGAGCTTGGTCATGGTACCCGCCTGCGGGGGGCCTGAATACCGTCTCCTCATGCCGACAGGGCGCGCGAGCGCAGGTGTGGTGAATTCCACGTCCTGAAAGGCGGGTCAGGCCCGGAACTGGCGCACCAGGCTGTCCAGCTCGGCGACCATCCGCGTGAGGGATTCGGCGGTCTCCCGTGCGCCGGTGGCGGTGCTGGCGGTTTCCGTGAACGCCTCGTTGATCTGGCTGACGCTGCGGTTGATCTCCTCCGCCGTGGCGGATTGCTCCTCGGCGCTGCTGGCGATCTGGGTGTTCATGTCGCTGATGTCGTTGGCGGCCGCCAGCACGCCCTGGACGGCGTCCGCGGCCCGGTCCGTGAGCTCCTGGACCCGCTGGCTGGAGGCCTGTCCGCGGTCCATGACGGTACCGGCCTCTTCGGCGCCGGTGCGCAGCTCGCCGAGCACCGACTCGATCTCGGTGGTGGCCTCGCCGGTCCGGGCGGAGAGCTTGCGCACCTCCTCGGCGACCACGGAGAATCCCCGCCCGCTGTCGCCGGCCCGTGCGGCCTCGATGGCGGCGTTGAGCGCCAGCAGGTTGGTCTGCTCCGAGATTCCGCGGATGGTGTCGAGAATGCCGTGGATTCCCTCGGTCCTGCGGATCAGGCTGCGAATGGCCTCGCCGGCGCTGTGCGTCTCATCGGCCAGGCGGCTCATGGCGCTGCCGGTTTCCTCCACCAGACGATGGCAGTCCGCGGCGCGACCGTGGGCGTCACCCGCCCGGTCCGCCGCGTGGCTCGTGTTGCGCGAGACCTCCTGGATGGTTGCCGACATCTCGTTCATGGCCGTGGCGACCTGGGCCATCTCGTCCTGCTGCGCGGCGATGGCGCTGCCGCTGCGGCCTGCGGCGTCCTCGGAGGCCCGGGCGGTGTCGTGCAGCTGACCGGTGACATCGCCCACCCGCCCCAGCAGCGTCCGCACCCGGGCCTGTTGCATCGCCAGGCTGAGATGCACCTGACCGGCCTCGTCGTCGGCGCCGCCATAGACGCGCCGGCCAACCGGGTTGTCGAACGTGGCCCGTGCGGCCTGGCTGGCGCGGCGCACCCGCGCGGTCACCGCCAGGGCCGCCGGCCAGGCGAGCACCAGGGCGAGACCGGCAACGGCGGCACCCATGCCGCCACCGATGCTCCCCGCTCCGAGCCCGGCAACGACGCCGGCACCGATTCCGGCCGCGGTCCGTCCCCGCAGCCCCGGAGACGGCAGGCGGATCCGCCGGGCACGCCACAGCTCGCGGTAGACCTTCTCGGCGCGACGGACGTCGTCCCGGTCCGGTGCGGTGCGCACCGACTGGTAGCCGACCATCCGGTCCTGCTCGTAGATGGGCGCGACGTAGGCGCTGACCCAGTAATGGTCGCCGTTCTTGCAGCGGTTCTTGACGATGCCCATCCACGGCTCGCCGGCCTTGAGGGTGTCCCAGAAATCCTGGAATACGGCGGGCGGCATGTCCGGATGCCGGATGATGTTGTGCGCCTGGCCGATGAGCTCGTCCCGGGAGAATCCCGCGACCCGGCAGAAGTCGTCGTTGACGTGCTGGATGACGCCCTTGAGGGTCGTCGTGCTGATCAGGCGGGCCTCGGTGTCGAAGACGTGTTCGCGGCCGGTGACGGGAAGGTTCCTGCGCATGGATATCCCTTGATGAAGCGGATGGATGTGTTCTTTGCCGGGGGTGCTGCCGCATCCGGGCCGATGACGTGATCGGCAGGGCAGAATACATCTTTAGGGGTAAGCGTCGCAGGAAGCGCGTCACGTTACAGGGAACGCTCCACCTGGACCACGCTGTAGTCCCCGGGGATGCGCTGGCGCCGGAAGCCCAGGCGGTCCATGAGGCCGAGCATGCCCCGGTTCTCGGCCAGGACCTGGCCTTCCATGCGATCCAGGTCGCGTTCCCGGGCCACGGTCATGAGGCGCTCCATGAGCCGCCGTCCCAGCCCGCGCCCCTGCCAGTCGTCGGCGACGGCCACGGCGAACTCGCAGCTGCGCCCGTCCGGGTTGGTGACGTAGCGGGCGACGCCCACCTGCCGCGGTGTCTCGCCGCTGTCGTCAACGGCCACCAGGGCCATCTCGCGGTCGTAGTCGATCTGGGTGAAGCGCACCAGCATGGCCAGGCCGACATGCCCCATGTGGTCCATGAAGCGGTAGTACCGGGAGCGGTCCGAGAGCCCTTCGATGAACGCCTGCTCCATTTCCGCGTCCTCCGGCCGGATCGGCCGCACGAGCACCTCGTGGCCGCCGGGCAGGGTCTCCCGGCGCGCCAGGTGGCGCGGATAGGGCATGATGGCCATGTGCCCGTAGCCGTCGCTGCGGCTGTCGCGCACGTGGATGCGGGCGTCCACGGCCACCACGCCCTGGGCGTCGGCGATGACGGGGTTGATGTCCACGTCGGTGACCCGCGGCAGGGAGCACACCAGGTCGGACAGGCGCAGCAGCGCATGCTCCAGCTCGCGGCGCAGGTGGCTGTCCTGGTCCAGCTGCAGAAAGCGGCCGACCCGGGTCCGGGCCATCAGGTCCCGGGCCAGGAAGTCGTTGAGCGGCGGCAGCGATACCGCGCGGTCGCGGATGACTTCCACCATGGAGCCGCCCGCCCCGAAACTGATCACGGGGCCGAACACCGGGTCGCGGACCACGCCGAGCATGATCTCGCTGCCGTGCCGGGGGGTATGCATGGGCTCCACGGAGACCCCGTCGACGGCCGCGTCCGGGCGCGCCTTCCGGACCGCCTCGAGGATATCCGTGTAGGCGGCTGCCACCGCCTCGCCGTCGACGAGGTTCAGGCGCACGCCGTCCACGGCGGCCTTGTGGGTGATCTCCGGCGAGTTGATCTTCATGGCCACCGGCAGCCCCAGGCGTTGCGCGGCATCGCGGGCCTCCTCCGCCGAGCGGGCGACCATCGTGGTGGTCACCGGAATCGCGAAGGCCTGCAGCATCGTCTTCGACTGCAACGGCGTGAGCCGCGTCTGTCCTGCCTCCAGGGCCCGGCTGATGACCTCCTGGGCCGTCTGCAGGTCGGGCTCGGAGCGGGCGCTGGCGGCATCCGGCAGCTGCATGAGCAGCGCCTGGCTGCGCCGGTAGCGCGACAGGGCCGAGAGCGCCTCCGTGGCGTTCTCCGGGGTGGCGAAGTTGGGAAAGCCCGCCGCGGTGAAGCGCTCGCGGGCAGTGCGGATGCGGCTGCCCCCCATCCAGCTGCCCAGCACCGGCTTGCGGCGGGTGTCGGCCTGGCACAGTTGCTCGGCCGTGCCTTCCGGGTCGGTCCGGGCCTGGGGCGCGAGGATCACCAGGGCGCCGTCGACGTTGTCGTCGTCCAGGCAGGCGTCCAGTGCGGCGGCGAACCGCTTCGGGTCGGCGTCGCCGAGGACGTCCACGGGATTGTCGCCGGGCCAGCGGGCCGGCAGGTGCCGGTTCAGGGCGGCCAGGGTCTTCTCGCCCAGGCGGGCCAGCTGGAGCTGGCGCTCGACCAGGAGGTCGGTGGCGATGATGCCGGGCCCGCCGCCGTTGGTGATCACGGCGATGCGGTCGCCGGCGAGGCGCTTGCCGCTGGCCAGCAGCTCGGCGGCGGCGAACAGCTGCCCGATGGTGGGAACGCGCACCGCGCCGGCGCGTCCCAGTGCGGCGTCGAAGGCGTCGTCGGCACCGACCAGCGCGCCGGTGTGGGAGCTGGTGGCCCGGTAGCTCTCCTGCTGCCGGCCCACCTTCATGACGATGACGGGCTTGAGCCGGGCCGCGGCCCGCAGCCCGCCCATGAAGCGCCGGGCGTCGGTGATGGTTTCCACGTACAGGAGGATGCTGCGGGTCTCCGGGTCCAGCGCCAGGTAGTCGAGGACGTCGCCGAAGTCCACGTCGGTGGTGTCGCCCAGGGAGCAGACCGTGGAGAAGCCCACCCGGCGGCTCTCGGCCCAGTCCAGGACGGCGGAGGTGAGTGCCCCGGACTGGGAGACCAGGGCCAGCTGCCCGGGGAGGGCACGGCTGCGGGAGAACGTGGCGTTCAGGCCCAGGTGCGGCCGCATCAGGCCGACCCAGTCGGGGCCGATGACGCGCACGCCGTGACGGCGCGCGGTGGCCATGACCGCCTGCTCCAGGCGCTTGACGCCGGTGCCGGACTCGCCCATGCCGGCGGCCAGGATGACCACCGCGCGGATGCCGTGGCGCCCGCATTCTTCCACGACCTGGTGGATCGCCCGGGGCGGCACGCAGATGACGGCCAGGTCCGGGGCATGCTCCAGGGCCCGGACCCGCGGGGCGCAGGCCAGGCCGTGGACCTCCCCGTGGCGCGGATTCACGGGGCTGATGGCGCCCCGGAAACCGGCGTCGAGCAGGTTGCGCATGACCTGCTCACCCACGGATCCCGGGGTCTCGCTGGCGCCCACGACGGCGATGCTCTCCGGGCGGAAGAAGTGTTCCAGGTAGTGGGTGCCCATGGCCTTCCCCCGATGCCGCTGTGCCGGTGGCGCGACGTGCGCATGCTTCCTTGCCGGGCCCGCGGTGCCGGCAGGTGCGGGCGGCCCCGGCCGACAACGGGCTAGCCCTTGTGCTGCCCGATTCCCTGCTCGTGCATGGCGTCGCGGATCTCGTCCAAGCTGGACGGATCGTCGATGGTCGGCGGCACCGGGACCTCGGCCTGGGAGGAGAGCTGCCGGATGCTCTTGCGCAGGACCTTGCCCGAGCGGGTCTTGGGCAGCTTCTGCACGATGGCCACGCTGCGCAGGCAGGCGAAGGCGCCGATGTTGCGGCGGACCATCTCCACCAGGTCCGTCTCCAGCGTGCCGTGATCCACCTCGGCGCCGTCCTTGAGCACCACGAAGCCGACGGGCATCTCGCCCTTGAGCTCGTCGGCGATGCCCACCACCGCGCATTCCGCCACCGCCTCGTGGCTGCCGATGATCTCCTCCATCTCGCCGGTGGACAGCCGGTGCCCGGCCACGTTGATGACATCATCCACCCGGCCCATGACGAACAGATAACCGTCCTCGTCGATGTAGCCGCCGTCGGAGGTGTCGTAGTACCCGGGGAAGCGCTCCAGATACGAGGAGCGGAAGCGGGCGTCGTCGTTCCACAGGGTCGGCAGGCAGCCGGGCGGCAGCGGCAGGCGGATGGCGATGTGCCCCTGCTCGCCGCGGCCCAGGCGCTCGCCGCCCGGGGCCAGGATCTCCACCTGGTAGCCCGGTGCCGGGAAGGTGGCGGAGCCGCTCTTCTCGGGCTGGGGCTCGATGCCCAGCGGGTTGGCGGCGATGGGCCAGCCGGTCTCCGTCTGCCACCAGTGGTCGATCACCGGCCGCCCGCCGGTGATGCGCTTGAGCCAGTCGTAGGTGGGCGGATCCAGGCGCTCGCCGGCCAGGAACAGCGCCTTGAGGCAGCTCAGGTCGTGATCGGCCATGTGGCGGGCGTCCGGGTCCTCCTTCTTGACGGCCCGGAAGGCCGTGGGCGCAGTGAAGAAGGTCTTCACGCCGTGCTCGGCGATGACCCGCCAGAAGGCGCCGGCGTCCGGGGTCTTCACCGGCTTGCCCTCGTACACCACGGAGGTGCAGCCGCGGATCAGCGGTGCATAGACGATGTACGAGTGGCCGACCACCCAGCCCACGTCCGAGGCGGTCCAGAACACCTCGCCCGGGTGCAGGTCGTAGACGGCGCCCATGCTGAAGTTCAGGGCCACGGCATAGCCGCCGGTGTCGCGCAGGACGCCCTTGGGCTTCCCGGTGGTGCCCGAGGTGTGGAGGATGTACAGCGGGTGGGTGGCATCCACAGGCACCGGGTCCGCCGGGCTCGCCCCCGCCATGAGCGCGTCCCAGTCGTGGTCGCGGCCGGGCTGGAGCTCGGCATCGGCCTGCGGGCGGGCCTTGACCACCACCGCTTCCGGCTTGTGCCGCGCCTGGCTGATGGCCTCGTCCACCAGGGGCTTGTACGGGATGACCCGGGTGAACTCCATGCCGCAGCCCGCGGTGAGAATGACCCGCGGCGCCGCGTCATCGATGCGCACCGCCAGCTCGTGGGGCGAGAAGCCGCCGAAGACCACCGCGTGAATGGCGCCCAGCCGGGCGCAGGCCAGCATGCCGATGACGGCCTCGGGAATCATGGGCATGTACAGCACCACGCGATCGCCCTTGGCCACGCCCAGCTCGCGCAGGGCCCCGGCGCAGGTCGCCACGGCGTCGCGCAGCTCGGTATAGGTGTAGCGCTGCTGGGTCCCGGTGGCCGGGGAGTCGTGGATGATCGCGGTCTGGCCGCCCCGGCCCTGGTTGACGTGGTGGTCCAGGGCGAGATGGGCCATGTTCAGCTCGCCTCCCTGGAACCAGCGGTGCAGACCCTGGTCGTCCCGGCCGAGGACCTGCTGCGGCGGACGGAACCAGTCCAGGGCCTGGGCCTGCTCGCCCCAGAAGCCTTCCGGGTCGTCGATGGACCGCTGGTAAAGCGCTGCGTAGTTCATGCCTGTCTCCTCCAGTACCGCAACGGTGCGCCCTTGGTGGCCGCGGAAGCGTTCCGGCGGCGCGGGCCGTGGATGCAGTATTACGTATTTCCCCGGCAAGATTAGTATGCTTGTGATTCGTCAACAGGCTGCTGAAAAAAGCCGCCTTCGGCAATCGTCGAACGGCGTACGGTGTCGGCACCGGCCCGGCAGCGAGCCGGATGCCGGTGTGGGACCGGCGCCGCGGCCAACAGGAGGAGCTCGTGTCACAACGCATGGTCGTCACCGGAGGGGGGAGTGGTCTCGGACGGGCCATCTGCCGTGAGCTCGCCGAGCGCGGCCTGCAGGTGGTCGCCGTGGGCCGCCGCAGGGACGCGCTGGAGGGCACCCGCTCGCTGGACCCGGAACGCATCACCACGGTGGCTGCCGATCTGGCCACCGCCGAAGGCCGTGCCGAGGTGGTCGAGGCCCTGGGCGACGGCTCCCTCGCGGGACTGGTGCACAACGCCGGCGCCCTCGAGCCCATCGGTCCCCTGGCGGGCGTGCGCCTGGAGGACTGGCGGCAGGCGCAGGCGGTGAACGTCGAGGCGCCGCTGTTCCTCACCCAGGGGCTGCTTGACAATCTCCAGGGCGGCCGCGTGCTGCACATGTCCTCCGGTGCCGCCCACCACGGGTATGCCGGCTGGGGCAGCTACTGCACCGGCAAGGCGGCGCTGCACATGATCTACCAGGTGCTCCGGGAAGAGCTGCGCGACCGCGGCATCGCCGTGGGCAGCCTGCGGCCGGGGGTGGTGGATACCCCCATGCAGGCGCTGATCCGCGAGCAGCCCCCGGAGCGCTTCCCCATGGTGCAGCGCTTCCTGGATCTGCACGCCACCGGGCAGCTGGAGGACCCGGCCGAGGTGGCCCGGTTCACCGCCTGGCTGCTGCTGGAGGTGGAAGCGGACGCGTTCAGCGCCGAGGAGTGGTCGTTCACGGAGCCCGCTCACCGGGAGCGCTGGGGTGGCTGACAGCGCCGCCTACCTGCCCGCCGTGCCGGCGGCCGCCGAGGACGTGAACCTGCGCGGCGTGCGCCATCGCCTCCACCGCTGGGGACCGAGGGAGGGCCGTCCGCTGGTGCTGCTGCACGGCTGGATGGATACCGGCCGGACCTGGCAGTTCGTGGTGGATGCGCTGGCGGCGCAGCGGCACGTCGTCGCCCTGGACTGGCGGGGCTTCGGCGATTCCGACTGGGTGGCCGATGGCTACTACTTCCCGGATTATCTTGCCGACCTGGAGGCCCTGCTGGACCGCGAGGTCGGCGACGACGCGGTGGACCTGGTCGGTCACAGCATGGGCGGCAACGTCGCGGGGCTGTACGCGGGCATCCGGCCGCGGCGGATCCGGCGGCTGGCTCTGGTGGAGGGGTTCGGTACCCGGGCCCGGGATCCGGCCGAGGCGCCGGACAACTATGCCCGCTGGCTGGATCAGTGGCGCAGCCCGCCGACGCTCCAGGCGCCGGAATCACCGGAAGCGTTCGCGGATCGGCTGCGCGAGCGCCACCCGCACCTGCCCGCCGACCGGGCGCTGTTCGTGGCGCAGTGCTGGCTGCGCGCGGCGGCCGGAGGGATGTGGCAGCTGCGCGGGGATCCGGCCCACAAGCGCACCAACCCCGTGCTCTATCGTCTCGAGGAGGCCGAGGCCTGCTGGCGTCGTATCCAGGCGCCGGTTCTCTGGGTCGTGGGATCGGCCTCGGGTGCCCTGTCGGCCTTCGACGGCGAGGCGGAGGTCGAGCGGCGGCGGTCGGTGATCGGCGCCGAGCGGGTGGTCATCGACGACGCCGGCCACATGATCCATCACGACCAGCCGCAGGCGCTGGCCGCGGTGCTGGAGTCGTTTCTCGGGTAGGCGTCGTTACAGGACTCTAGCTCTTGCCGTAGTCGTTCTTCATGACGTCCATCCACCGGCGGTGCTTTTCGAACGCCTCCTTGCGCCAGCGTTCCACCTGCTCGCGGGGATGTTCGTCCAGGACCTGCTTGTCGGTATAGGAGCGCGGGTCCGTGTCGGGATCGTGCTTGTCGTCACGCTTGCTCATGGCGACCTCTCGTCTGATGGATCGGCGGCCAGTATAACTGATCGCCCCGGGCGCCGTGGTATCCTGCCGCGGACAACCGCAACCGCTGTCATGGCACCGTGCACTACGATCAGGAACTGGACGTCACCGGCCTCAACTGCCCCCTGCCCATCCTGCGGACCAAGCGCGAGCTGGTGCGCATGGAAACGGGGCAGGTCCTGCGCGTGCTGGCCACCGACCCGCACTCGGTGGTGGACTTCCTCGCCTTCACGGAAAAGACCCCCAATCGCATGGTCGAGTACTGGGACGAGGAAGGCGTGTACTACTTCCTGGTGGAGAAGGGCGAATAGGTCGCCGGTACTCTGTCTTCATGCATTCCGGTCATGGCTGCCTTTGCATGGGTCGCACGGGGATGGGGTACGTTGGTGGGGGCTCCGAGCTCCGCTTACGGCTTCCTGCTTCGGTTGAAGCAGGAAGCCTACCCTCCGCTCCGGCCTGGCCGGCTGACAGCACATCCCTGTGCTGACAGCCGGTGGCGGCATCCCTGCCGCCACCCCTTCGGGGCCGGACGGCCTGCGCTCCGGCGCTGCGCAAGTCGCCCCCACCAACGCACCCCATCCCCGTGCGACGGGCACCGTCGGGTCATGGTGCACCACCCGACGCCGGATCGTGGCACGCGCCGGTGCGGGGAGTTCGGTCACGGACCGTCTGCGGCCAGGACGGCCGCAGTCGAGCCTACAGGGACGTATTTACGGCGTGTCCGTGACCGAACTCCCCGCACCGGTGCCCCGGATCAATAGGCCGGCGCGATGATGGCAGGGGACGGGCAACCGGCCCTAGCGCCCGAAGTAGCGGTGGAGAAGCGTTTCCACCCCCAGGACCAGGCGCTTGCTCATGGGTTGCTTGCGGCGGTAGGTGACCTCGAAGACGTCGGCCTCGTCCGCCTTGGCCAGGAGGAGATCGTCGCTGGTCTGCAGGGCATCCACCAGGTTCATGTCGATGGCCTGCTCGCCGTACCAGTGATCGCCGTTGGCCACCTGCTCCAGGTCCAGGGCGGGTCGGTACCGGTGGACGAACCGCTTGAACAGCCCGTGGGTTTCCTCCAGCTCCTCCTGGAACTTGCGGCGGCCCGCGTGGGTGTTCTCCCCCAGCGCCGTGAGGGTGCGCTTGTGCTCGCCGGCGGTGTGGAGCTCCACGTCGATGTCATGGCGCTTGAGCAGGCGATGGAAGTTCGGCAGCTGGGCGACCACGCCGATGGACCCCACCACCGCGAACGGCGCCGCCACGATGCGGTCGGCGACCACGGCCATGAGGTAGCCGCCGCTGGCCGCCACGCGGTCCACGCTGGCGGTGGTCTCGATGCCCCGCTCGCGCAGCCGGGCCAGCTGGGAGGCCGCCAGCCCGTAGCCGTGGACCATGCCGCCGGGGCTCTCCAGGCACACGACCACCTCGTCGTGGCCGGGGCGCGCGCGGCTGACCACGGCGGTGATCTCCTCGCGCAGGTTGTCCACCGCCGAGGCGCGCAGATCCCCCTGGAAGCGCAGCACGAACACGCGCCGGCGCTGCTGCGCATCCGCGGCGTCCCGCTTCTTCTCGCTCTTGCTTTCCGCCTTCTCCGTGCGGCGCAGCCGCCGCAGGCCCTTGCGGTCCAGCAGGGCCTGGTCCATGGTCCGCCGCATGTCGCGGTAGCGCTGATTGAGCTTGCGCACGCGCAGGGACTCGCGGCCCTGGTCCCGGTCCCGCCCGGCCAGGGCGGTGACGCCGGCGGCGACCACGAGCACGGCCACGACCAGGGTGAGTGTCTGGGCGAAGAACAGGCCGTAGTCGTAGATGAACTCCATGCATCCTCCATGCGCGGGTCGCTGGTAACCGCGCATACTGTACCGCGTCCCGGCGGTTCAGGGGGCCCGGGCGGCCTCGAGGTCCTCTACCTCGGCTGCCGTCGCCGTCTGTACCGCGCGATCCACGGGGAACCACCACACCAGCCAGACCGCGGCCAGCTTGAACGGAATGGGCGCCAGGCCGTAGAGCAGGGACAGCGCCCAGAGACCCTCCGGATTGCTGGCTTGCGCGTCGAAGCCCGCGAGGCCCAGGAGCGGGTAGGCGAGCCCGACCGCCAGGGCCAGGGCCAGCTTCGTCGCCATGCCCCAGAGGCCGAAGAACAGCCCGGTGCGCTGGCCGCCGCCGCGGGCGGTGTCCAGGTCGACGAGATCCGCCTGGATGGAGGCGGGCAGGGCCATGTCGATGCCCAGGCTCAGGCCGGACAGCACGCAGATGCCCACGAACAGCCAGGCGTCCCCCGGGCCCAGCAGCGGTACCCAGGCGAAGATGCCCGCCGCCCAGAGCATGGACAACGCCCAGGCCCGGTGCTTGCCGATGCGCCGGGCGATCCACAGCCACAGCGGAATCCCGGCCAGGCCGGCGAGGAAGTAGACCACCAGCATGATCCCGGCCTGGGCCTCGGCCTGCAGGACGTGCCGCGCGAACAGCAGGAACAGCGTGGCCGGCAGGGCGTTGGCAAGGCCGTTGAGGATGTAGGCGATCAGCAGGACGAAGAAGGGCCGGTTGCCGCGCAGCAGCTGCAGCCCCTGGCGCCACGGGACCGGCGGCAGGGGGCTGCGCGGCTCCGGTACGGCCACCAGCGTGACCAGGATGGTCAGCGGCAGGCTGAACCACAGCAGCCAGGCCAGCTGCTCCAGGGCCGTGCCGGCGGACTGTTGCGGGTCCGCCAGGGTGATGGCCGGCAGGACGATGGCGAGCAGCATGCCTGCGAGGATGAACCCCTCGCGGCTGCCGGTAATGCTGGAGCGCTGGTCGTAGTCGCGGCTGAGCTCGGCGCCCCAGGCCGTGTACGGCAGTGACACCAGTGTCCAGGCCAGGTAGGTGACGAAGCTCCAGACCAGCAGGTGGCTGCCGCCGGCACCGGCGGGAGGCCGGAACAGCTGGTCCACGCCGAACATGAGCAGGGGGACGCCGATGAGGATCAGCGTCTTGCGGCGACCGAAGCCGACGCGGAGCCGGTCGCCGATGCCGCCGACCACCGGATCCGTGACTACGTCCCACAGGCGCGCGAGCAGCAGCAGCCCGCCGACCGCCCCGACGCCGAGCTGCTCGGCATAGAACGGCGGCAGGTAGACATACAGCGGGATGCCCAGGATGGCCAGCGGCAGCCCGGGCAGGCCGTACAGCAGGATGCGGCTGCGGGCGATGGGGTTCATGCGCCGATCCCGGGACGTTCCAGGGCCAGCTGCACCAGGTTGATCCGCCCGGCGCGGAAGCCCGCCTCGCAGTAGCTCAGGTAGTAGCGCCACATGCGCAGGAACGGCTCGTCGAAGCCCAGATCCCGCAGGGCCGAGCGGCAGGCGTTGAAGCGCTCCTGCCACAGCCGCAGGGTTTCGGCGTAGTGCAGGCCGAAGTGGTCCATGCGGCGGACCCGCAGCCCCGCTTCACGGGCCAGGCCGGAGAGATGCGTGGTCGTGGGCAGCATGCCCCCGGGGAAGATGTAGAGCTGGATGAAGTCCGGGTTCTGCCGGTAGCGGGGGAACGCCTCCTCGTCGATGGTGATCACCTGCAGCGCCGCACGGCCGCCGGGCTTGAGGCAACGGCAGAGGTTGTGGAAGTAGGCGGGCCACCAGGCCTCGCCCACGGCCTCGAACATCTCGATGGAGACCACGTGGTCGTAGCGGCCGGTCTCCTCGCGGTAGTCCCGGAACGCGTACTCGACGCTGCCCGGGGTCGCCGCCACCCGGTTCGCCCGGGCCCAGTCCAGCTGCTCCCGGGAAAGGGTGAGGCCGGTGACGTTCAGGCCGCGCTCGGCCGCCGCGCGGGCGAAGCCGCCCCAGCCGCAGCCGATCTCCAGGACGCGCTCGCCGGGTCGCGCATCCAGCAGGTCCAGCATGCGCCGGTACTTGTGCTGCTGCGCCTGGGCCAGCGTGAACCGGTCGGTGGCCGGCTTTTCTGCGTCGCCGAAAAGGGCGCTGGAGTAGGTCATGCTGGGGTCGAGCCACAGGCGGTAGAAGGCGTTGCCGAGATCGTAGTGGGCGGCGATATTGCGGCGGCTGCCGCTGGGCGTGTTCCTGCGCAGGTAATGGCGCAGCCGCAGGGCCGCACGCGCCAGCAGGCCCGGCCGCGCGGCGCGCTCCAGCGCCGTCTCATTGGCGTTGAGCAGGCGCAGCAGGGTGGTGAGGTTCCGGGTCTCCCAGTCGCCCGCGATATACCCCTCCGCCAGGCCCAGGGCGCCGTGCACCAGCAGCCGGCGCAGCAGACGGGCCGGCCGCCGGAGCCGCAGATCCGCCTGCAGGCTGCCGTCCTGCCCGAACCGCTGGCTGCTGCCGTCGGCGAGCTCCAGATCCAGCGTGCCGTGCTCGAGCCGGCGCAGCACCCGGGCATAGTAGCGTCCCACCAGCCCCGGCAGGGCGGTGGTCGCGTGTTCCATGGAGCTGTCCCATGCCATCAGCTGATGTCCTCCCGCGGTCTCGTTGGCTTGCGATGAAGCTGCCCGCCGCGCAGCCAGATCTTGAGCGCCTGCCAGTGGATGGCGGCCATGACCGCCCGGCCCGCGAAGGGGTAGCGCCAGGCCGCGCGCAGAAGCTCGCGGTCGCGCAGGGGGCGCCGCCGGCCCTGCTGCACGGCGGCCAGGCGCGTGCGGCCGCCCTGGTGGTAGCCCACGGCCGTCGTGAACGAGGCCCCCGGCGGAGCCAGGCGGAAGCGGTAGTGGCCGGCGACGGGGAAGAAGGGCGAGACGTGGAACACCTTGCCGGCCTGGTCGCGCACGGGAGACGCCATGGGCCGGCCCTGCCCGTGGAGCAGGTAGCCGTGCCGCTCGCCGAAGGTGTTGCGCACCTCGCAGAGCACGGCCCGCAGGCTGCCGTCGGCGTGATAGCAGTACCACAGGCTGAGCGGGTTGAAGCCGTAGCCCAGCACCCGGGGCATGCACAGCAGCAGGACCCGGCCGCCGGCCAGCGCCACGCCGGCCTCCGCCAGCACGCCGTCGATCCACGGGCGCAGGGGTGAGCCGTCCCCGGGGCCGTGGTCGCGGTCGTGGAAGCCGAACAGGTTGAAGCGGTTGCGGGAGAGCAGGCGCAGTCCGCGGACCGCGGCATCGATGCCGTCGATGTCCAGCAGCAGGCTGGGAACCCGGTAGCTGAAGCGGTACGGCACGTCGCCGAAACGCCGGTGCGTGACGGTGCCGGTATACAGCGCCGGTGCCGGAGGGATCGCTGTCACGGTGCCTGCCACTCCGCGGCCGCGATGAAAGGGGCCGGGGCCGTCTCCCGGGCGGTTGCGCCGGCGTCGTGCCAGGGCGGGCGGATACCGAAGGCGTCCGCGACCCGCACCGCCGAGCGGAGGCCGTCCTCGTGGAAGCCGTAGCCGAGGTAGCTGCCGCAGAACCACACCCGGTCCTGGCCCTGGATCCGGTCCATCATGGCCTGGGCCCGGATCGCCGCGGTGTCGAACACCGGATGTCGGAAGACGGTATGCTCGTGGGTGGCTTCCGGTCGCGGCGGGGTCGCCGGGTTCAGGGTGACGAACTGATTGCCGGTGCCGGCCAGCCCCTGCAGGCGGTTCATCCAGTAGGTGACCGACGGCGCATGGCTGTCGTCGCCGGCCTGGTAGTTCCAGCTGGCCCAGACGCGCCGGAGCCGGGGCATCAGCCGGGGGTCGGAGTGCAGCCAGGCGTCATTGCGCTGATACGGGAACGATCCCAGCAGCCGCTGCTCCCAGTAGCCCGGCGACTCGAGCAGGCCCAGGGCCTGGTCGGCATGGGTGGCCACCACGACCTGATCGAACACGCCCGCCGGCCCGGTGTCGGCGAAGAGCTCCACGCCGCCGGCGTGGCGACGGATCCGCCGGACCGGCGTGCCAACGTGGTGGCCGCCGCTGATACCGGCGGCCAGGCGCCGCACGTATTCCCGGCCGCCGCCGGCCACGGTCCGCCACAGGGGGCGGTCGGCGAGATCGAGCAGGCCGTGGTTGCGGAAGAACTGCAGGAACTGCCGGGCCGGGAAGCGCAGCATGTCGTCCGGCGGGCAGGACCAGATGGCGGCGGCCATGGGCAGCAGATACTGGTGACGCAGCGCCCGGGAGACATGGAGCGCGTCCAGGAACTCCGCCAGCGTCGGCTCGCCGCCGTCCCCGGCCGCCAGGAATCGTTTCGCCCCACGGTTGAAGCGCACGACGTCGGCGACCATGCGCAGGAACGACGGGCGCAGGAGGTTCCGGCGCTGGGCAAAGACCTTGTCCAGGTTGTCCCCCGCCCACTCCAGCCGCCCGTCGGCGGAGCGGAACGCGAACGACATGTCGCTGGCGCGCGTAGCAACCCCGAGATGGCCGAACAGCCCCGTGAGCAGCGGATAGTTGCGCTCGTTGAAGACAATGAAGCCCGTGTCCACCGGTACCGGGCCGTCGGCCCCGGGGACGTCGCGGGTCCGGGTGTGGCCGCCCAGGTAGTCGTTGCCCTCGAACAGGGTGACGTGATGCCGGCGGCTCAGCAGCCAGGCGGCTGCCAGGCCGCTGATGCCGCCTCCGACGACCGCGATGCGTGACTGGTTCATGATGGTGTCATCCAATGATTGTATCGTTATTGTATAGGAAATTGGCGCGCATACCATCCTTGCCGTGAGCGCAACGCTCCGGTGGATTTCCCCTGTACTTCTGAATCCGTACCGTGGTGTCGTATCCTGTAGACACATCGTGGACCGGGCCGCCGGATGGTTTGCCGGCGGCGAAGGTGTGGGCGAATTCGTTCGGGAGGCTGCGAGTGAAGGCACGACAGGGCACCAGGAAGCGCATTCTCGATGCCGCCGGCGAGCTGCTCCAGCGCAACGGGTTCAGCGGCTTCAGCTACCAGCACATCGCCACCCGGCTGGGCGTGAAGAATGCCGCCATTCACTATCATTTCCCGTCCAAGACGGATCTGGGCGTGGCGCTGATCCGCAGGTACCGCGCCAACTTCGCGTGGTGGATCGATCAGCTGGAAAGCCAGGGCGTCGACCCGGTGGGGCGCCTGGAAGGGTTCTTCGACCTGGAGGAGCGGTACCTGCGCGAGGGCAAGGTCTGCCCGCTGGGCGTGGTGGGCGTCGAGCATGCCGGGATCCCGGATTCCATGCGACGCGAGACCGAGGTGTTCGTGGGCGAGCTGCTCGGCTGGCTGACGCGGACCCTGGACGAGGGTGCGCGCCGCGGCGTAATGACCTTCGACGGCACCTCCGACGGCAAGGCCCTGACCGTTCTCACGTCGCTCCAGGGCGGTCTGCAGATCGCCCGCGTGGGCGGGCCGGAAGCGTTTCAGCGGGTGGTCGACCAGCTGCGCGCGGAGCTGGGCATGCCCGTGGAGCGCGCGCTGCGCAGGGTGTCCGCGGCCGGGTGACCGTGGCCGGGAGCAGGACGGTGGACGCGCAGTGGCTGGCAGATTTTCGGCGGAAGACCGGCGCGGTCCGCGACCTGGACGAGGTGGACCTCACCTGCCGGCATGCGTGCGAGCGATTCGGCCTGCCGTATCACTGCTTCGCCCTGCGGCTGCCCACGTCGTTCCTGGATCCGGAGCTGTACGTCTACGATTCCTTCCCCGCCCCTTTCCGGGACGTCTACGTGGCCATGGACGGCCTGCACGTGGACCCGGTGCTGCTGCGCTGCTATGAGCAGTCGGCCCCGGTATTCTGGGACGAGGTCTTCGAGCAGACCAGTACCGATACGCCGTCGGGCCGCTATGTCGCGAAGATCCGGTCCATCGGCCTGCGCGTCGGCCTGACCTGCGGCTATCGCGGCGCCGGCGGCGAGTTCTCCGCGTTCTCCGTGGCCACGTCCCGGGACGACACCCGGGCCCGGCGGTATCTCCGGGATGTCGCGCCCTGGGCGACATTGGCCGGAACCCTGCTGCATGATGCAGCGACCCGCCTCATGCGCCTGGATGACGCCACCGCGCTCACGCCCCGGGAGCGGGAGTGCCTGCTGTGGTGCGCGGAAGGGCACACGGCGAGCGAGACCGCGGAGCGGCTGCAGATCAAGGCGCGCACGGTGACCTTCCACCTGCGCAACGTCAGCACGAAGCTGCGCGTGAACAGCCGCCAGCAGGCGGTCGCCCGGGCCGTGGCCATGGGCATCGTCGAGCCCCGGGCCGTAACCATGCCAAGCAATTGATGACGAAACGAGACGGCGGACAGTGGCGGCACCGCCTGGGCGGCGCCGCCGGGCGCATCGGCGCCACGGCCATCGGCGCCGCGGGCTTCGGCCTGGCCGGTGCGGCCGGCGGCCTGGTGCTCGGCACCGTGGGCGACGTGGCGCTCCGGCGCTGGCGTGTTTCCGGCCGGCGCCTCCGGCACCGGATACCCGACCCGGTGCAGCGCCAGTACCTGACCACCGCCTGCGCGGTCATGGGGCACGTGGCCAAGGCCGACGGGCGCGTCAGCGAGGCGGAGATCGCCCTGGCCAGCCGCGTCTTCGATGTCCTGGAGATGGGCGGCGAGCTGCGCCCCGAGGCCATTGCGCTGTTCTCGCGGGGAAAGCGTCCGGATTTCCCCCTGGCCTGGATGGTGCGCCGCTTTCGCCGGGTGTGCGGCGGCGAGGATGAGCTGCTGCTGGCGTTCCTCGAGTACCAGGTCGCCATCGCCCACGCGGACGGCACGCCGGAGGACGACCAGCGGCGTGTCCTGCAGCGCATCGCCCGCCGCCTGGGGTTCACCGACGGCGAGTTCCAGCGCCTGGTGCGCGGCCAGCGCCACGGCGGCGAGGTGCGCGCCATGCCCCAGAGCCCGTTCCGCGTGCTTGGCGTGGCGGAGAGCGCCACGCCCGACCAGGTACGGCTGGCCTACCGCAAGCTCGTCAGCCGCAATCACCCGGATCGTCTCCAGGCGCGGGGGTGTTCCCAGGAGGAGATCCGTGCCGGCGCCAGCCGCACCCACGCCGCCCGGCGCGCCTACGATCAGATTCGCCGTCAGCAGGGGTTCTGACCGGGGCTTGCCGGCACTAGTGTCCTGTAACCCAAGTTCGTTGGATTTTGCCTGCTCTCTGGGCCGCTGAGGCAAGGCCGTCGGCCCGACGGCGTAGCGCGTCCTACGGCGAGGGCCGGCAACGCCGCCTCAGCGGCCCAGAGGCAGGCCCTGCGGGAGCGTCTGTGCGGCGCCAGGGCTTCGTTGCGCCTTTTGCCAAGGGCGACGGCCATTGCCTGCGAGTCGCGCCTCGCCCTGGCGCCGCACAGACGCTCAAAATGCAACGAACTTGGGTTACAGGACACTAGCCCAGCAGCGCGAAGCGGCCGCCGCTGGCGATGACCACCACCAGCAGCCCCAGCACCAGGTTGACGGCGACCAGCCGGCGCACGTTGGCGAGCGCTTCCGTGCCGCGCTGCCAGTCCTGGGTGTCCACGGCGTCGCGCAGCCGGCGGAACGGCAGGAAGAATACCGCCAGGAACACGAGCACCATGATCAGGCCGAGACCGTGCATGGCGTGGACGTGGGTGGGCCAGGCGGCCATGGTGCTGAACAGCGAATACGCCAGCCAGTAGCCGGTCAGCGGCACGATCACCACGGACTTCCACACCCAGACGAAGAACTTGGCCAGCACGCGGCGCCAGAGCATGAGGCGCTCCGGGGTTTCCAGCGTACTGCCGGCGGCGGGGCGCAGGATCAGGTAGGCGAAGAACATCCCGCCGACCCAGATCACGGCGAAGAATACATGCAGCAGGCTGGCAATGCTGTTCACGCGCTGTCCTCCCCATTCATCGGGTCGCGTGCAGTGTAGCAGTAGCGCCCCGGCCGCCGGAATCGCCCGGTGGCCCGGGCCGCCGGGTTCCGGTACAGTCTCGTGGCGGAGCAGCCAGGGTAGACCGTGACCATGAGTGCCGAGAGCAAGAGCGCCGATCGCATCGCACCCTCGATTCTCGCCGCCGATTTCGCCCGGCTGGGCGCGGAAGTCGACGCCGTCCTGGCCGCCGGTGCCGACATGATCCACTTCGACGTCATGGACAACCACTACGTGCCCAATCTCACCATCGGCCCCATGGTGTGCCGGGCCCTGCGGGACTACGGCGTCACGGCGGAGATCGACGTGCACCTGATGATCAAGCCCGTGGATCGCATCATTCCGGACTTCGCCGCCGCCGGCGCCGACTGGATCACCTTCCACCCCGAGGCCAGCGAGCACGTGGACCGTAGCCTGCAGCTCATCCGCGACCACGGTTGCCGGGCCGGCCTGGTGTTTAATCCGGCCACCCCGCTGACCTACCTGGAGTACGTCATGGACAAGCTGGACATGATCCTGCTCATGTCGGTGAATCCGGGGTTCGGCGGCCAGTCGTTCCTGCCGTCCACCCTGGACAAGCTGCGCCGCGCGCGGGAGCTGATCGATGCCAGCGGCCGGGACATCCGCCTGGAGGTGGACGGCGGCATCAAGGCGGACAACATCCGCCCGGTGGCCGCCGCCGGGGCGGATACGTTCGTGGCCGGCTCGGCGATCTTCGGGCAGCCCGACTACGCTGCCGTGATCGCCGGGATGCGGCGCGAGATCGCGGAGGCGCGGTCATGATGCAGGGCATCCGGACCGTGCTGTTCGACCTCGACGGCACCCTGGTCGACAGCGCGCCGGACATGGCGGTGGCCGTGGACCGCATGCTCGCCGAGCTGGGGCGCCCTCCGGCCGGCGTCGAGCGGGTGCGCCGCTGGGTGGGCAACGGCGCCCGCCGGCTGGTGATGCGGGCGCTCACCGGCGACATGGACGGCGCGCCGCCGGATGACGAGACCGAGCGCGCCCTGGCCGCGTTCCTGGCGTATTACGGCGAGCGCCTGAGCGTGGACAGCCGCGTGTACCCGGGCGTCGTCGACGGGCTGGACCGATTGCGCGCGGACGGGTATGGTCTTGCTTGCGTGACCAACAAGCCGGAAGCCCTGGCACGGGCCCTGCTGGACGCCACGGGGCTGGGGCGATACCTGCCGGTGGTGGTCGGCGGCGACACCCTGCCGGAGCGCAAGCCGGAAGCGGCTCCCCTGCACTACGCCATGGCGGCGCTCGGGGGGCGGCCGGAGAGGACGCTGATGGTGGGCGACTCGCGCGCCGACGTGGATGCGGGGCGCAACGCCGGGACCGGTGTGGTATGCGTCCCCTACGGCTACAATGGCGGCGAGGATGTCCGGGCCATGGGGCCGGACGCCGTGGTCGGCAGTATCGAGGAACTTCACGACCGGCTGAGCACCAGCGTCGTGCCCCACGGGTGACCCCGCCTGTCGAGGCGCGAGCCGGGCTCGCCGGGAGCCAGGATCATGATGATGACATCACCGGAATCGCGGGCAATGACGTGCAGTGCACGATGGCGGTGGCGGGCCTGAGCCGCGCCAGATCCGCTTTCGTCCTTGCCTGCAACCGGTGGTGAACGTCCATGAACAGGGAACAATTCCGGGAACTCGTTGATCGGGGCTACAACCGCATTCCGGTCATCCGCGAGGTGCTCGCGGACCTCGACACCCCCCTGAGTACCTATCTGAAGCTGGCCGACGGCCCCTATTCCTTCCTGCTGGAGTCCGTCCAAGGCGGCGAGAAGTGGGGGCGCTATTCCATTATCGGGCTGCCCTGCCGCACAGTCCTGCGCGTTCGCCAGGGGCACGTAACCGTCGAGCACGACGGCGCCATCGTGGAGGAGGCCCGGCCACAGGACCCGCTGGCCTGGCTGGAGGCCTTCCACGGGCGGCACGCCGTGCCCACCCCGCCCGGGTACGGCCACCTGCCCCGGTTCACCGGCGGCCTGGTGGGCTACTTCGGCTACGACACCATCCGCTACATCGAGCCGCGGCTGGCCGTGTGCCCCAATCCGGACACCCTGGAGGTGCCGGACATCATGCTCATGGTCGCCGACGAGGTGCTGGTGTTCGACAACCTGGCCGGCCGGCTGTACCTGGTGGTGCACGCCGACGCCGGCCGGGCGGATGCCTGGGAGCAGGCGCAGCAGCGCCTGGAGACCCTTGTGCGGGCCCTGCGCACGGCGTCCACGGACTACCGCCCCGAGCACGGCCGGCGCGAGGTCAGCGAGGCCGACTTCCGCTCGGAGATCTCCCGCGAGGGATTCGAGGCGGCCGTGGAGCGCATCAAGCGCTACATCATCGACGGCGATGCCATGCAGGTGGTGCCGTCCCAGCGCATGAGCACGGCGTACGGGGCCGCGCCGCTGGACCTCTACCGCGCCCTGCGGTGCACCAACCCGTCGCCGTACATGTTCTATCTCAACCTGGGCGACATGTACGTGGCCGGCTCGTCGCCGGAGATCCTGGTGCGGGTGGAGGAGGGCGAGGTCACCGTCCGGCCCCTGGCGGGCACGCGCAAGCGCGGCGCCACCGAGGCCGAGGATGCCGCCCTGGAGCGCGAGCTGCTCGCCGACCCCAAGGAGCGCGCCGAGCACCTGATGCTCATCGACCTGGGGCGCAACGACGTGGGGCGGATCGCCGAGACGGGCTCGGTGGAGGTCACCGACCGCATGGCCATCGAGCGCTACTCCCACGTGATGCACATTGTCTCCAACGTCACCGGGCGGCTGCGCCCGGACCTCAGCCCCATGGACGTGCTGCGGGCGACGTTCCCGGCGGGGACGCTGAGCGGCGCGCCCAAGATCCGCGCCATGGAGATCATCGACGAGGTGGAGCCGTCCCGCCGCGGCGTCTATTCCGGAGCCGTGGGCTACTGGTCCTGGTCCGGCAATATGGACACCGCCATCGCCATCCGCACCGCCCTGGTGAAGGACGGCCAGGTGCATGTCCAGGCCGGTGCCGGCGTGGTGGCGGACTCGGTGCCCAGCGCCGAGTGGGAGGAGACGCTGAGCAAGGGCCGGGCGCTCATCCGGGCCGTGGCCATGGCCGAGCGCGGGCTGGACGAATAGGAGAGAGCGCCATGCTGCTGATGATCGACAACTACGATTCGTTCACCTACAACCTGGTGCAGTATCTCGGCGAGCTGGGCGTCGACGTGCGTGTCGAGCGCAACGATGCCCTGGACACCGCCGCCATCGAGCGGCTGCGCCCGGAGTTCATCGTGCTCTCGCCGGGCCCGTGCACGCCCAACGAGGCGGGGATCTCCCTGGAGGTCGTGGAGCGCTTCGCCGGGCGCATCCCGCTGCTGGGGGTCTGCCTGGGGCACCAGGCCATCGGCCAGGCGTTCGGCGGCTTCGTGGTGCACGCGGGCGAGGTCATGCACGGCAAGACGTCCGAGGTCCATCATCGCGACTGCGGCGTGTTCGCCGGGTTGCCGAACCCGATGACGGCGACGCGCTACCACTCGCTGGTGGTGGACAAGGGCCGCCTGCCGGACTGCCTCGAGGTGACCGCCTGGACCGAGGCCCCGGACGGGGGCATGGACGAGATCATGGGCCTGCGGCACCGCAGCCTGGATGTCGAGGGCGTGCAGTTCCACCCGGAGTCGATTCTCACCCGGGACGGGCACGCGCTGCTACGCAATTTCCTGGAACGCCCGCGGCCCACCGGCCAGGCAGCCTGAATCCCGAGGAGGGGCGGACATGGACATGCAAGAAGCCATTCGCGCGGTGACCGAGTACCGGAACCTGACCCGCGACGAGATGACCGATGTCATGCGGCTGGTCATGACCGGCCAGGCCACGGGGGCCCAGATCGGCGGCTTCCTCATCGGGCTGCGGATGAAGGGCGAGACCGTGGACGAGATCGCCGCCGCGGCCGGCGTCATGCGCGGGCTGGCCACCATGGTGGACGTGGACACCGAGCACCTGGTGGATACCTGCGGCACCGGCGGGGACGCCTCCGGCACCTTCAACGTGTCCACGGCCACGGCCTTCGTGGTCGCGGCCGCCGGCGGCCGGGTGGCGAAGCACGGCAACCGCTCGGTGTCCAGCTCGTCCGGCAGTGCCGATCTGCTGGAGGCCGCCGGCGCCAACCTGGAGCTCACCGCCGAGCAGGTGGGCGAGTGCATCGACAAGACCGGCGTCGGGTTCCTGTTCGCGCCGGTGCACCACTCGGCCATGAAGCATGCCGTGGGGCCGCGCAAGGAAATGGGCGTGCGCACCCTGTTCAACGTGCTGGGTCCCCTGACCAACCCCGCGGGCGCGCCCCATCAGCTGCTGGGCGTCTACGCCCGGGAGTGGGTGCGGCCCCTGGCCGAGGTACTGCTGCAGCTGGGCAGCAACCGCGTCCTGGTGGTCAATGCCGAGGACGGGCTGGACGAGATCAGCATCGCCGCGCCGACCTCGGTGGCCGAGGTGGACGAGGACACGGTGACCGAGTACACCATCGTGCCGGAGGACTTCGGCATGGAGCGGGCACCGCTGGACAGCATCCGCGTGGACAGCGCCCGGGCGAGCCTCGCCCTCATCCGCGAGGTCTTCGCCGGCGACGCCAGCCCGGCCTCGGACCTGGTGGCGCTCAACGCCGGGGCCGCCATCTATGCCGCGCGCCTGGCGGACAGCGTGGCCGAGGGCGTGGAGCAGGCCCGCGCGATTCTCTCCAGCGGCGCGGCGGAAGCGAAGCTGCAGGAGTTCGTCGACTTCACCCGGCAGCTGGGAGCGCGGGCATGACCGATACCCCGGATATCCTGAAGAAGATCCTCGAGCGCAAGGCCGAGCACGTCGCCCGCAACAGCCAGGCCGTGCACCAGGAGAGCCTGCGTCACGAGGCCGGCACCGTCCCGGCGCCCCGGGGCTTTCTCGCGGCCCTGCGGGCCGAGCGGGATGCCGGGCGGGCGGCGGTCATCGCCGAGATCAAGAAGGCCTCGCCCAGCAAGGGACGCATCCGCAGCGATTTCAATCCCGAGGCCCTGGCCCGCAGCTATGCCGACGGCGGGGCGACCTGCCTGTCGGTGCTCACCGACCGCGACTTCTTCCAGGGGCACGACCTGGACCTGCGCGCCGCCCGCGGCGCCTGTGATCTGCCCGTGCTGCGCAAGGACTTCATCATCGATCCGTTCCAGATCTGGGAGTCGCGGGTGCTGGGCGCGGACTGCATCCTGCTGATCGCGGCGGCTCTCGCTGACGAGCGCATGGAAGAGCTCTACCGGCTGGCCCGCAGCCTGGGCATGGACGTGCTGGTGGAGGTCCACGACGACGCCGAGCTGGACCGGGCGCTGGCCCTGAACCCGGAGCTGATCGGCATCAACAACCGGGACCTGCACACGTTCGAGACCGATCTCCGGACCACCCTGCGCTTGCTGGAGCGCATTCCGGAAGGCGCATTCGTGGTCACGGAGAGCGGCTTCAGCACCCGGGAGGAGGTCGTGTCCATGCTGGAACAGGGGGTTCCCGGATTCCTCGTGGGCGAGGCCTTCATGCGCGCCCCGGACCCGGGAGCGGAGCTGCGGGCGCTGTTCCGCTAGCGGGTATTGAAGATCACCATGGTCTTGCCCGAGACCGAGATCAGCTCGCGCTCCTCCAGGTCCTTGAGGACGCGCCCGACCATCTCCCGGGAGCAGCCGACGATGCGCCCGAGCTCCTGGCGCGTGATGCGGATCTGCATGCCGTCCGGGTGAGTCATGGCGTCCGGCTCCTTGCACAGGTCCAGCAGGGTCCGGGCCACCCGGCCGGTGACGTCCAGGAACGCCAGATCGCCGACCTTGCGGCTGGTCTTGCGCAGGCGCTCGGCCATCTGGCCGGCCAGGTAGAAGACGATCTCCGGGTCCTCGGCCGCCACCTGGTGGAAGCGCGAGTAGCTGATCTCCGCCACCTCGCAGGAGGTACGCGTACGCACCCAGGCGCTGCGCGTGGATTCCTGGCCGAACAGGCCCAGCTCGCCGAAGAAATCCCCGGCGTTGAGGTAGGCGAGCACGATCTCGTGGCCGTTCTCGTCCTCGATGACCACGCTCACCGAGCCTTCGGTGATGTAGTACAGCGCGTCCGGCGGGTCACCCGCGTAGATGATGCCGGTCTTGCTGGGGTAGCGGCGCCGATGGCAATGGCGCAGGAGGTTGTCGATGGACCAGTTGGTTTTTCTCATCGGCTCGGCAACGGTCATGCATCCACCCTGTTCCGGTTGCTTCCGTGTCCGCCGTTGCAGTTCCCGTGTGCCCGCGCGGGAGTAAACGGCATGATGTCCCTCATGGTAGCCGAATTTGCCGGGGTTGCGACACGGATTGCACGGCGCATGTTTGCCGGTAGCGTCATCCACGGATTCTGCATCCGCCACGCAGCCGCGCCGATTTTACCCGTTTCCGCCAAGTGTCTATAATGCCGCGGTTACGCGTGCGGGACCCAAAACGAGGAGCTGGCCATGCAGGCGACGGTGAAATGGGTCGGTGAGGCCGCCTTCGAGGGAACCGCAGCGAGCGGTCATACCGTGCGTATGGACGGTCCCCCGGAGTTCGGGGGGCAGGACAGCGGCGTGCGTCCCATGGAGATGCTGCTCCTGGGCCTCGGGGGCTGCACGGCATTCGACGTGGTCCATATCCTGCGGCGCGGGCGCCATCCCGTTACGGACTGTACGGTCCACGTGGAGGCCGAGCGGGCGGCCAGCGACCCCAAGGTGTTCACCCGCATCCACATGCACTACCGGGTCAGCGGCGACGGGCTCCGCGACGCCCCGGTGCGCCGCGCCGTCGAGCTCTCCGCCGAGAAGTACTGCTCGGCGTCCATCATGCTTGCGCAGGTGGCGGAACTCACCCACGACTACGAGGTCGTGACTGACTGACGATGACGGTGCCGCCCGCGGCGGCAGTTAGGTATTCCCCGGCGACGAATGGAGGACGGGCGATTGGTCCAGTCAGAGGGGCTGAGGCTTCACGGGTTCAACAACCTCACGAAGTCGCTGAGCTTCAATATCTACGACATCTGCTACGCGCGCGACGCGGCGCAGCGGCAGCGCTATATTGAGTACATCGATGAAGTGTACAACGCCGAGCGGCTCACGCAGATCCTCACGCAGGTGGCCAATATCATCGGCGCGAACATCCTCAATATCGCCCGCCAGGACTACGAGCCCCAGGGGGCGAGCGTGACGCTGCTCATCTCCGAGGAAGAGGAGGTGGAGGGCGCCGAGATCGGCAGCGCCGCCCCCGGTCCGCTGCCGGATACGGTGCTGGCGCACCTGGACAAGAGCCATATCACGGTGCATACGTATCCGGAGACCCACCCGGATCACGGCATCAGCACCTTCCGCGCGGACATCGACGTGTCCACCTGCGGGGTGATCTCGCCGCTGAAGGCGCTGAACTTCCTGATCCACTCGTTCGACTCGGACATCGTCACCATGGACTACCGGGTGCGCGGGTTCACCCGGGACGTGGAGGGGCACAAGCACTTCATCGACCACGAGATCAACTCGATCCAGAACTATCTGTCGGACGACACCAAGGAGCAGTACCACCTGATCGACGTCAACGTCTATCAGGAGCACATGTTCCACACGAAGATGCTGCTCAAGGAGCCCAAGCTGTCGAACTATCTCTTCGGAGAGTCGGCGGCGGACTTCTCCGAGGAGGACAAGCAGCAGATCCGCATGCAGCTGCGCCGCGAGATGGCGGAGATCTTCTACGGCCGCAACCTGCAGCCGGGCCAGGAGGTCTCGCTCGGCCTGGAATTCCGGTAGGGGGCGCGGCAGCGTGGGATACTACCGTCGGCACGTGTTCGTGTGCACCAACCAGCGCGACGGCGGCCGCACCTGCTGCGCCGCCACCGGCGGGGACGATGCCGGTGCGTACCTCAAGGACCGGATGCGGGCGCTGGGGCTGCGCGGCCGCGGCGGCGTACGCGTCAGCACCGCCGGCTGCCTGGGCCGCTGCGGCGACGGTCCCGTGCTGGTGGTCTACCCGGAGGCGATCTGGTATACGTTCCGCAGCCACCAGGATCTCGACGAGATCGTGGAGCGCCACCTGTGCGGCGGTGATCCGGTAGCACGGCTGCAGCTGGCCGATCAGTAGCACGCGCTGCGGTCGCCGCGTTGCCGCCCGGATACGCGTGGCTTGAACCGGCGCAGGCTTTTGGTTACTATCTGCGGCCTTCTGAACAGGACGACGGCGCTCGGAGTGAGTGTGCATGAAGACCTTTAGCGCGAAACCGGCCGAAGTAGAACGCGACTGGTTCGTCGTGGACGGCGACGGCCAGACCCTCGGCCGCCTGGCCACCGAAGTGGCGCGGCGCCTGCGCGGCAAGCACAAGCCGGAATATACGCCGCACGTGGACACGGGCGACTACATCGTGGTGATCAACGCCGACAAGGTGAAGGTCACCGGCAACAAGTCGACGGACAAGATGTACTACCGGCATACCGGTTTTCCGGGGCATCTGCGGAGCACCACGTTCGCCAAGCAGCACGCCGAGAAGCCGGAGTCCGTCGTGGAGCTGGCGGTCAAGGGCATGTTGCCGCGCAACCGGCTCGGCCGTGCCATGGCAAAGAAGCTCAAGGTGTACGCCGGCGCCGAGCACCGGCACCACGCGCAGCAGCCCAAGCCGCTGGAGCTCTGAGGAGCCCGCGGACCAACGATCGGACGGAAGCAGCAATGGCACAAGAGCAGTACTACGGTACCGGTCGCCGCAAGACATCCCGGGCGCGCGTGTTCCTGCGCCGCGGTAACGGCGACATTCGCGTCAACGGGCGTTCGCTGGAGGACTACTTCGGGCGCGAGACGGCGCAGATGGTGGTGCGCCAGCCCCTGGAGCTGGTGGACGCCTTGGACAAGTTCGACGTCAATGTTACCGTCGCAGGCGGCGGTGGCAGCGGGCAGGCAGGCGCTGTTCGCCATGGCCTGACCCGGGCGCTGATCAACTACGACGAAGAGCTGCGCGCGCCGTTGCGCCGTGCCGGCTTCGTCACGCGTGACAGCCGCATGGTCGAGCGCAAGAAGATCGGCCTGCACAAGGCGCGTCGCGCCACGCAGTACAGCAAGCGCTAAACTGCAACCCGTTTATTGGGGGATCGTCTAGCGGTAGGACTACGGACTCTGACTCCGTCAACCCAGGTTCGAATCCTGGTCCCCCAGCCAACAGGAAAAGGGCCCCGTCAGGGGCCCTTTTTTTGTTGGTGGATACCGACGGCTCGCTGGTTGGTCTGGCAGGGTCGCCTGGGGTGGCGGAGAGGAACATCGGTATGGGCTCCGGAGCTCCGCTTACGGCCCCCGCTTCGGTGGAAGCAGGGGCCTATCCTCCGCTCCGGCCTGGCCGGCTGACAGCACATCCCTGTGCTGACAGCCGGTGGCGGCATCCCTGCCGCTGCCCCCCTTCGGGGCCGGACGGCCTGCGCTCCGGCGCTGCGCAAAGTCGCCCATACCGATGTTCCTCTCCGCCACCCCAGGCGACCCGGCCACCTCCCGTCGTGACCGAACATCCCAATCCGGGACCCGGGATTCGTATCACGTATCCTGTCGATGGTAGGGCATCATCGGGCGGGCGCTTTCGTCGGCCCACAAGGGAGCGGCAATGCGGTTCATCGAGTACCAGGGCCACAACACCCTGAGCTTCCGGCAGCTGGACGAGCTCAACGGGCTGGCCAAGGGCACCACGTTCCGGCTGTTCAAGCGTTGCGTGGACCTGGAGGAAGGCGTCGACTTCTTCTATCTGCCCGCGGAGGAGCATGCGGACGCCATCGCCGCGTGGCGGGAACAGGGGCTGATCTACCCGGCCTCGGTGAACGTGGTTCTGGTCACCGAGGCCGGCTATCGCAAGCTCCAGCAGGCCGGCGGCTGAGGGCTCGGCCTAGAGGTCGAGATCGCGGTCGGTGACCGCACCGTAGCTGGCGGAGGAGACCAGCTTGGCGTACTTGGCCAGGACGCCCCGGCGGTAGCGCGGCTCCGGCTTCTGCCAGCGCTTGCGGCGCTTCGCGATCTCCTCGTCGGAGACGTTGAGCTGGAGAAGATTGTGCTCGGCATCGATGGTGATGCTGTCGCCTTCCTCCACCAGCCCGATAGTGCCGCCGACGTACGCCTCCGGCGCCACGTGCCCGACCACCATGCCGTAGGTGCCGCCGGAGAAGCGGCCGTCGGTGATCAGGCCCACGTCGTCGCCGAGGCCGGCGCCGATGATGGCGGAGGTGGGCGAGAGCATCTCGCGCATGCCCGGGCCGCCCTTGGGGCCCTCGTAGCGGATCACCAGCACGTCGCCCGGCTTGATCCGGTTGTTCACGATGGCGTCCATGGACTCTTCTTCGGAGTCGAACACGCGGGCCGGCCCGGTGATGCTGGTCTTCTTGAGGCCGGTGATCTTGGCCACGCCGCCCTCCTCGGCGAGGTTGCCCTTGAGCACGGCCAGGTGGCCTTCCCTGTACAGCGGCTCCTCCATGGAGCGGATGATGTCCTGGTCGGCCGGCGCCGTCGCGGGAATGTCCGCCAGGACCTCGCGGATGGTCTGCCCGGTGATGGTCAGGCAGTCGCCGTGGATCAGCCCCGCCTCCAGGAGCATCTTCATGACCACCGGCGTGCCGCCGACCGCGTGGAACTGGCTGGTGACGTAGGTCCCCGAGGGCTTGAGGTCGCACAGCACCGGCACCCTGCGGCGGATGGCCTCGACGTCGTCGATGGAGAACTCCACCTCGGCGGCGTTGGCGATGGCCAGCAGGTGCAGCACGGCATTGGTGGAGCCGCCCAGGGCCATCACCACCGCGAAGGCGTTCTCGAAGGCGTGGCGGGTCATGATCTGCCGCGGCCGCCGATCCGCCTTGACGGCTTCCAGCAGGACCTCGGCGGAGCGGGCGGCGGAATCGCCCTTTTCCTTGTCCTCGGCGGACTGGGTGGAGGAGCCCATGAGGCTCATGCCCATGGCCTCGAAAGCGCTGGACATGGTGTTGGCGGTGAACATGCCCCCGCAGGAGCCGGCCCCGGGGCAGGCGTTCTTCTCCACGCCGGCCAGGTCCTCGTCGCTGAGGTTGCCGGCGGAGTACTGGCCCACCGCCTCGAAGGCGCTGACGATGGTGAGGTCCTGGCCCTTGTAGTGGCCGGGCTTGATGGTGCCGCCGTAGACGAAGATGCCGGGCACGTCGAGGCGCGCCAGCGCGATCATGGCGCCGGGCATGTTCTTGTCGCAGCCGCCGGTGGCCAGGATGCCGTCCATGCTCTGCCCCTGGACCACCGTCTCGATGGAGTCGGCGATGACCTCCCGGGAGACCAGGGAGTACTTCATGCCCTCGGTGCCCATGGAGATGCCGTCGGAGATGGTGATGGTGCCGAACTTCTGGGGCATGGCGCCGGCGTTGCGCAGCGCCTCCTCGGCGCGCTCGGCCAGGGCGCCGATGCCGACATTGCAGGGCGTGATGGTGCTGTGCGCATTGCCTACACCGACGATGGGCTTGTCGAAGTCCCCGTCCCGGAAGCCGACCGCCCGCAGCATGGCCCGGTTGGGTGCCCGCTGGAACCCCTGGGTGACCGCCTTGCTCCGCCTGTTATCCGCCATCTCCGCTTCTCCGTCGTATTGTTGCGCTCGTTGCGAGACAGGGGCGTATTGTAGCAGCGCTGCCGGGTCGCATGGGGTGATTGCACGCGCCGCGAGGATCTGGTAACTACCATGTACAGCGGGCTCCGTCCCTGGATGCCCTTTCCCCGCAGTCCGTGCCCGAGGTGCGTCGTGGAGACCGGACCGGTCCGGAATGATGGTTCCAGCTGGCCGTCGGCGAAGGCGGCGAATCCGCGTCGTGCCCGGGCCGCGGATGCTGACAACGGCTCGGTCGTCCGCGAGCTCCGCGCGCGGGACCGGGAAGTGCGGGCCCATGAGCAGGCGCATGCCAGCGTCGGTGGGCCCCATGCCGGCACGCCGGCCTATACCCTGACGTTCGGCCCGGACGGTCGCGCCTATGCGGTGGGCGGCCGGGTGCAGATCGATACGTCGCCGGTGGAGGGCGATCCGGCCGCCACCGTCGACAAGATGGAGCAGGTGGCGCGGGCCGCCCTGGCACCGGCCGAGCCGTCCGCGGCGGATCTGGCCGTGGCCCGGGAAGCCCGCGCCAACGCCACCCGGGCGCGTTCGGACATGGCGGGCGGCGACGACGGCAATGCGGCTACCCGGGCGTTCTCGGACGTTGCCGCCATGGGTGATGAAGAGCTGCTGCGCCGGGGCGGGCGACTGGATCTGTTTGTCTAGATCAACGTGACGGGTGCTTTTGATTCGGGGTGCCGTCGGCCGGCATACTACGCTCCATGACCCCATGGCAGCGCTACGAGGCTGATCGCGCCCACCCCGACTTCGTTCGTGATCCCGCCCAGGAGAAAACGGTACGGGCCCTGCAGGACCTGTACGACCGGCTGCTCCGGAATCCGCCGTCGACATCCGCGCCGGGCCTTCTGCAACGGCTGGGGCTGCGCCCGAGCCGGGAGCCGCGCTGGCCGCAGGTCGACGGGCTGTATCTCTGGGGCGATGTCGGGCGGGGCAAGACCTACCTGATGGACCTGTTCTACGAGACATTGCCGTTACCGGAAAAGCAGCGGCTGCATTTCCACCGGTTCATGCAGATGGTGCATCACCGGCTCGGCGAGCTCACCGACGTGCAGGACCCGCTGGCCCTGGTGGCGCGGGAGTTCGCCCGGCACACCCGGGTCCTGTGCTTCGACGAGTTCCACGTCTCGGACATCACCGACGCCATGCTCCTGGGCGGGCTGCTGCGCGGGCTGTTCCGCCAGGGGGTGACGCTGGTGGCGACCTCCAACATCCCGCCGCGGGAGCTCTACCGCGACGGCCTGCAGCGGGAGCAGTTCGTTCCCGCCATCGACCTGCTGGAGGCGCATGCGCGCGTTCTGGAGCTCGATGGTGATACCGATTTCCGCTTGCGCTTCCTGGCCCAGGCCGAGCTCTATCACTGGCCGCTGGACGCCGCCGGAGATCAGCGGCTGCGGCAGGAGTTCGAGCGCCTGGCGCCGGAGAAACCGGTGTTCGACACCGAGATCACCGTGGAGGGGCGCACCATCCCCGTGCGGGGCCTGGCCGACGACACCGCCTGGTTCGAGTTTGCCGCCGTGTGCGACGGCCCGCGCGGCCAGGCGGACTATATCGAGCTTGCCAGGAGCTTCCACAGCGTCCTGGTGGGGAACGTGCCGGTGCTCGACGAGACCCGGGAGAATCAGGCGCGGCGGTTTATCGCCCTGGTTGACGAGTTCTATGATCACGGCGTGAAGCTGATCCTTTCGGCCGATGCCTCGCCGGAAGCGTTGTACCAGGGCAACCGGCTGCGGTTCGAGTTCGAGCGGACGCTCAGCCGCTTGCACGAGATGCAGTCCCACGAGTATCTGGCCGGCGCGCACAGGGCGTGATCCCGGTCCCGGAGGGCGGTGACATGGAACTCCTCGAGCGGACCCTGGAGGCCCACGGCGGGGCACGCCGCTGGCAGGACGTGCACGCCATCATGGCGCGGGTCTCCCTGGGGGGGTTCGGGCTGGCGACGCGGCTGCAGCCGAGTCCCGTGCAGGGGGTCGAGGTGTCCGCCCTGGCGGCCTGGCCCAGCGTCACCCTCACGGGCTGGCCCGAGCCGGACCGGGTGGCCCACTGCCAGCCCAACCGGGCCTGGATCACGTACCGGGATGGACGCCTGGTGACCGAGCGTACCGCACCGGGCGCCAAGCTGCGCTCGTACGCGCACTGGCTGTGGTGGGACTACCTGGACGTGCTCTACTATGCCGGCAACGTGCTCTGGCAGAGCCTGTGTCTGCCCTTCGCGCTCCTGCGCGAGGGCTGTCACGTCACGGAACTGCCCCCGCTGCAGGTCGGCGGCGAACGGCTGCACCGCCTGGCGTTCACCTATCCGGCGGATATTCCCTGCCTGCGGCGCAGCCACGTCCTGTGCGTGGATGCGGCAGGCACCATGCGCCGGCTCGATTTCAGCCCCCGGGCCGGATTGCCGTTGCTGCGGGTGGCGCAACGGTTTACCGGGCACGAGAGCGTTTCCGGGTTCACGGTTCCGGCGTATCACCGGATGTATCCCTGCCTGCCGGGGGCGCGCGTGATGCCGCTTGGCCCGCTGGCCTGGATCGACGTGGACGACATCTCGGTAACCTGGGTCTCGTGAACGTACGGCAAGGCAGGCAAGGGCCCGGGCAGTAGCCGCCGCTATTGAGGCTGAGTCGCGAAAGTGGCGCTAACATTCTGGCCGGTCTGGCGATTCGCGACTATCCACAGAACCTGTGGATAACTTTGTGGACGAACCGTGCAAACACGCCGCTTATCCCCGGAATCAGGCCCTGTTTCAAGGCCCGTTCATTTTTTCGTCATGTTCCCCGTTTTCTTTTAAATCAATGGATTACGCTTATTCCCGCGTAACCCTCTGATGTGTGGGGCGCTTTATTGGACAGCTGCGGTGCAGCACCTCCCGGTTGTGTATAACTGTCCGGCGCAGCGTCCTTCGATGCCGTGTGTCAACCCTCGATTACTCTTCTGACAACGCTCTCACGTGTG
Source organism: Aquisalimonas lutea (assembly GCF_030409225.1). Lineage (GTDB taxonomy): Bacteria > Pseudomonadota > Gammaproteobacteria > Nitrococcales > Aquisalimonadaceae > Aquisalimonas > Aquisalimonas lutea. The sequence goes on along the minus strand of NZ_JAUFPK010000001.1, from coordinate 160,695 downwards.
CCTCGACGCAGTCCCCGAGCGCCCGGAGGTTGTATCCCCCTTCCAGTGTCGAGATCAGCCAGCCGTTGCCGAACCGCGCCGCCACAGCGGCGATCTCGCGGGTGGCCCAGGCGAGGTCTTCCTCGGTCAGCTCCATGTTGGCCAGCGGGTCGGAGCCGTGGGCGTCGAATCCCGCGGAAATCAGGGTCAGCTCGGGGCCGAACCGGCGCAGGGCCGGGATGACGTGCTCGCGGAAGGCGTCGCGGAAGTGGGCGGAGTCCGTCATGGGCGGCAGCGGCACGTTGACCACGTTCGGCGCACCGGGCACCGGGCCGCCGCCGGTGCCGGGGAAAAGCGGGTGCTCATGGGTGGACGCGTAGAACAGCCCGCGCTTGCCGCCGAACATCGCCTGCGTGCCGTTGCCGTGGTGCACGTCGAAATCCACCACGGCGACGCGCTCCAGGTGATGGGCCGCCCGGGCATGGGCTGCGGCCACGGCGACGTTGTTGAACAGGCAGAACCCCATGGCCCGGTCCGGCTCGGCGTGGTGCCCCGGCGGCCGCACGGCGCAGAATACGCGCCGCGTCTCGCCCGCGAGTACGGCGTCGACCGCCGCGCATGCGGCTCCCGCGGCGCGCAGCGCTGCCTCGCCGGAGGCGGGGCAGACCACCGTGTCGCCGTCCAGGAAGCGGCTGCCGTGCTCCGGGATCGAGCCCAGCACCTGATCGACGTATCCCGGGTTGTGCACCCGGATCAACTGCTCCCGCTCGGCCCGGGGCGCTTCCTGCCAGTGCAGCTCGCCGAAGTCCGGCCCGCGCAGCCGATCCAGCACGGTCTCCAGCCGCTGGGCGGACTCCGGGTGGCCCGGACCGGTGTCGTGCCGCAGGCAGCTTTCATGGGTGATGATCCAGGTCGACATGAGGCTCCCCCGGTTGCGCCGCTGGTTGACTTGCCCATTGTGTCATCCCCGCTTCGCCCGCATATCAGGAAATAAGCAGGGTGGCCCTGCAGGGCCGCCGCGACAGGACGAAGGAGATGACGATGACCGAATCCATTGTAACCGCCCGGTTCAGCCCCGGGCAGATCGTCTACCATCGACCCTACGGCTATCGCGCCGTGATCGTCGACGTGGATGCACGCTACAACGGCTCGCGGGAATGGTACGACGCCCAGATGCAGCATCGGCCCGATCGCGCGCAACCGTGGTATCACCTGCTGGTGGACGGCGCGGACTTCGCCGCCTATGCCGCCGAGGCCGATCTGGAATCGGATCGCTCGGCGAGCCCGGTCGAGCATCCGTGGCTGGAGAACTTCTTCCAGGACTTCCGGTCCGGAGAGGGTCAGTACGTGGACCGTTACCAGCGCATGTAGCCAGCCCCCGACCGCGCCGGGACGCGGTCAGTCACTGAACAGCCGCTGGCTGAACTCCAGCAGGTACTCCTCGTCGTGGTCCTGCGGGCGCACGCGCACCTCGAAGCGCATGCGCTCGCCGTCCTCCATGCGGAAGGTGCCCACGGAGTAGATGCTGTCGCCGCCGGCGTGCTCCCGCATGCGGATGGTCTGCAGCTGATTCCGCGGATTGAGCACCCGGGCGTCAATGCGGGCGTTCACCGGTTCCCCGTTCCGCTGCACGGCGATGGTGAGAAGACCGCTCACGCGGCTTCGCTGCAGCTCGTAGTCGCTGGCCACGTCCGGTGCCAGGCGGGTTGTGGGCATGGCGTTGTAGTAGATGCTGATGTCGTCGTAGCGCTCGACGCGCTCCGGGCTGCTCGCCTGCGCCGTGGCGACGGCGAGCCCCCAGGCCACCACCATGCCCGCAATGAGCCGGATCGCGCGTTTCATGGCCGAGCTCCTCATGTCCGCTGGAACCGGTAGAGTGCCACCTCTCCCAGGAGGTTCGGAAGCAGTCGTGCCGCGACGTGGCGCCGATGGGCGTTATCGATGAACGTGCGCTCCACGATGCCGATGCCCGCCGTATCACAGAGGGCCTCGAAGTCGTGGACGGTGCACAGGTGGATGTTGGGGCTGTCGTACCACTCCCAGCCCGGGTCGCCGCTCACCGGCATGCGCCCGGACAGGGCCAGCTTGAGCCGGCACCGCCAGTGGCCGAGGTTGGAGAACGTGACAATCCCTTCCCGGCCGACGCGCAGCATCTCGTTGAGCAGGTGCTCCGGGTAGCGTACCGCCTGCAGGGTCTGCGTCATGACCACGTAGTCGAACGACGCCGGGTCGAAATCCTGGAGTCCCTGGTCCAGGTTGGTCTGGATTACCGGGATGCCCTTTTCCACGCAGCTGCGGATGTTGTCCGGGTCGATCTCCAGGCCGTAGCCGATGACGTCGCGGGTGTCGCGCAGGTGGCGCAGGAGCAGTCCCTCGCCGCAGCCGAGGTCCAGCACCCGGGACCCCGGGCGGATCCATTCGCTGATCAGCGCCAGCTCGGAACGTACGCTCATGACTGCGTCTCCCCCGCGACCCGCTGCATGTATGCGCGCAGCAGGTCCCGGTACACCGGAATGGGCATCAGGAACGAGTCGTGCCCCTGGGGGGCCTCGATCTCCGAGTAGGTGACGCGCTTGTTGCCGTCCTGCAGCGCCCGCACGATCTCCCGGGACCGGCTCGACGGGAACCGCCAGTCGCTGGTGAACGACAGGATCAGGAACGACGCGGTGACGTGCTGCAGCGCCGCGGCCAGGTTGTCGTCGTGCACGGACGCCGGGTCGAAGTAGTCCAGGGCCCGGGTCATGAGCAGGTAGGTGTTGGCATCGAAGTGGTCGACGAAGTTCTCCGCCTGGTACCGGAGATAGCTCTCCACCTCGAACTCGACATCGTAGTTGAAGTTGATCTTGCCTTCCCGGAGCTCGCGACCGAACTTGGCGCGCATGGCGTCCTCGGAGAGGTAGGTGATGTGGCCCAGCATGCGCGCCAGGCCCAGCCCGCGACGGGGTATGACGCCGTGCTCGGCGTAGCGCCCGTCGTGGAACTCCGGGTCCTGCAGGATGGCCTGCCGCGCGACCTCGTTGAACGCGATGTTCTGGGCGGACAGCTTGGGCGCCGCGGCGATGACCACCGCGTGGCGGATGCGGTCCGGGAAGTCGATGGCCCATTGCAGCGCCTGCATGCCCCCCAGGCTGCCGCCGACCACGGCCGCCCACTGGCGGATGCCGAGCCCGTCCGCCAGGCGTGCCTGGCTGCGCACCCAGTCGGGGACGGTGACCATGGGGAAGTCGGCGCCGTAGAGCGCCCCCGTCTTCGGGTTGGTGCTCAGCGGCCCGGTGGAGCCGCTGCATCCGCCGAGGTTGTTGCTGCAGACGATGAAGAAGCGGTCGGTATCCAGCGGCTTGCCCGGCCCGATGCAGGCATTCCACCAGCCCGGCTTGCGCTCGTCCGGGCTGTGGTAGCCGGCGGCATGGTGATCGCCGGACAGCGCGTGGGCGACCAGGACGGCGTTGGAGGCATCGGCATTGAGCTCGCCGTAGGTTTCGTAGACCAGGTCGTACTCCGGCAGCGCACGCCCGCAATCCAGCTCCAGGGGCTGATCGAAGTGCATGCTCTGCGGGGTGACGAGACCGACGGAGTCGGCAGGAAACTGTTCAGACATCCGATCCGTTGCGGCTTTCCGGCAAAGATTCCCGAGTCTACTGGTGCACCCCCGGGGTGACAACTACGGCCAGGGGTACAGGACACTCGCGTCCTGCAGGAGACTACAGCCACACCATGGCGAAGTCCTGGATCGGCCGCACGAGCAGCATCTTGGCCAGCTGGATGGCGATCAGCACGGCGATGGGCGACAGGTCCAGGCCGGCGATGGCCGGGATCAGGCGCCGGGCCGGGGCCAGGACCGGCTCGGCCAGGCTGTCGATCAGGCCGATGGCCGGGTTGTACTGGCCCGGGCTCACCCAGCTGAGGATCACGCGGATGATGATCACCACCAGGAACACGTTGAGCAGCAGGTTCAGCAGCTCGGCTACGGAGCGCACCGCCAGGAACCCGACGCCGACATGGGTGCCGTTGATCCAGTACACCAGTGCCAGGGTGCAGAACTGCAGCAGCACCATGAGTACGAGAATGGCGGTATCGGCGCGGCCCACCGGGGGCAGGAACCGCTTCAGCGGCTGCAGCGGCGGCTGCGTGACACGGATCAGGAACTGCGATACCGGGTTGCGGTGGTCGGCGCGGACCCACTGCAGCAGGAACCGGAGCATCAGGGTGAGGATGTAGAGGCCGAACAGCGTGTTGACAAGAAAGGCCAGAGGATCCGCGAGATATTGTCCGGTCATGCATGACTCCCGGTGTTGATGGTTGGTCCGTCAGTACGATCGACGCGCCAAGGCCGGCAGGGCCCGCACAAGCTGCCCGTCGCCCCTGGCCGCTCAGCTGCGGCCGAGCTCGTCTCCCAGCTCCCCGGCGCGCTCCGCCGCGGCCCGTAGGGCGCGGTCGACCAGGTCCCGCATGCCGCCGTCCTCCAGGCACTGCAGGGCCTGTTCCGTGGTGCCCCCCGGCGACGTGACCCGCTGGCGCAGCCGGGCGGGGTCGTCCTCGCTCTCCAGGGCCATCTTGGCGGCGCCCAGGGCCGTCTGCAGCGTCAGCAGGCGGGCGGTCTGCCGGGGCAGGCCCAGGCGCTCGCCGGCGTCCTCCATGAGCTCCATGAGCAGGAAGAAATACGCCGGGCCGCTGCCGGAGACGGCCGTGACGGCGTCCATCAGCGACTCGTCGTCCAGCCAGCAGGTCAGCCCGACGGCGCGCATGAGCGACTCCGCCAGGCTGCGCTGCTGCTCCGAGACGCGGGCATTGGCGTACAGCGCCGTGGCGCCGCTCTGCACCAGCGACGGCGTGTTCGGCATGACCCGCACCACCGGCAGCCCTTCGCCCAGCCACCGGGAGAGGTCCGCCTCGCGGATGCCCGCGGCGATGGAAATGACCACCGCGCCGTCGGCCGCCGCCTGGGGGCCGATCTCGGCGGCGACATCGCGGATGACCTGGGGCTTCACGGCCAGCACCACGCCGTCCGCGCCCCGGGCGGCTTCCAGGTTGTCGCCGGTGACGTGAACGCCGAAGGCGCCGGCGAGCTCGCCGCGCTGGTCGGCGTCCGGTTCCGCCACGCGGATGCGCTGCGGCGGAAAGCCGTCGGCGATCAGGCCGCCGATGAGGCTGCGCGCCATGTTTCCGCCGCCGATGAAGGCAATGGTCTGGTTATTCATGGTCACCTTCCCTGCTTGCTGAAGGTTGGTCTTGCCGCGGCCCGAAGATATCGGTGCCCACGCGGACCAGGGTGCTGCCCTCGGCGACGGCGGCCTCCAGGTCCGCAGACATGCCCATGGACAGAGTATCCAGATCGAGGCCCTGTTGTACCAGGCTCTCCCGGAGCTCGTGCAACTGGCGGAACGGCACGCGCTGGGCGTCGAAATCGGCGGCTGGGGCCGGGATGCACATCAGGCCGCGCAGGCGCACCCCCGGCAGCCCGGCGATACGCGCGGCCAGCTCCGGCACGGCCTCCGGCTGGAGCCCGGACTTGGTGGCCTCGCCGCTGACGTTGACCTGCAGGCAGATGTTCAACGGCGGCAGATGCTCCGGGCGCTGCTCGGAAAGACGCTTCGCGATCTTCTCCCGCTCCACACTGTGAACCCAGTCAAAGTGCGCGGCGACGGGTTTTGTTTTATTGGACTGCAGTGGTCCGATGAAATGCCAGCGCGCCTCGCCCGGGTCGAGGGCCTGCTGCTTGTCCCGGGCATCCTGGAGATAGTTCTCGCCGAAGTCGGCCTGCCCGGCGGCCAGGGCCTCCCGGATGGCGGCAACCGGCTTGGTCTTGCTGACGGCGAGCAGCGAGACGCTGCCCTCCGGGCGGCCGAAACGCGCCTCCGCAGTACGAATGCGGGTGCGCACGCGGGCGAGGCGTTCGGCGATCTGGGTCATGTTGCCTGGTTCCGGTGATCACTGTACGGTTGAGCGGCCCGCGCCATGCCGGGCCTCGCCGGACGCATCGAACAACAATCATCCGACAGCGCAGAGGATGCCCGATGGACATTGCCGACCTGCTTGCCTTTGGCGTCAAGAACAACGCCTCCGACCTGCACCTGTCGGCGGGACTGCCGCCAATGATACGTGTGGATGGCGACGTGCGTCGAATCAACCTCCCGGCCATGGAGCACCAGGAGGTCCACGGCCTCATCTACGACATCATGAACGACAAGCAGCGCCGGGATTACGAGGAGTTCCTGGAGACGGACTTCTCCTTCGAGATTCCCAACCTGGCGCGCTTCCGCGTCAACGTCTACAACCAGAACCGCGGCGCGGCGGCGGTGTTCCGGACCATCCCGTCCAACGTGCTGACCCTGGAGGATCTGGCGGCCCCGGATGTCTTCCGGGAGATCTCTGACAACCCCCGCGGCCTGGTGCTGGTCACGGGCCCCACCGGCTCGGGCAAGTCCACGACGCTGGCGGCGATGCTCAACTACAAGAACGAGAACTACCACGAGCACATCCTCACCATCGAGGATCCCATCGAGTTCGTGCACGAATCCAAGAAGTCGCTGATCAACCAGCGCGAGGTGCACCGGGACACGCTGGGCTTCTCCGAGGCCCTGCGCTCGGCGCTGCGCGAGGACCCGGACGTGGTCCTGGTGGGCGAGCTGCGCGACCTGGAGACCATCCGCCTGGCGCTGACCGCCGCCGAGACCGGGCACCTGGTCTTCGGCACCCTGCACACCAGCTCCGCGGCCAAGACCATCGACCGCATCATCGACGTCTTCCCCGCCGCGGAGAAATCCATGGTGCGGTCCATGCTGTCGGAGTCGCTGCGCGCGGTGATCTCCCAGAGCCTGCTCAAGAAGGTCGGGGGCGGCCGGGTGGCGGCCCACGAGATCATGATCGGCACCGCCGCTATCCGCAACCTCATCCGCGAGGACAAGGTGGCGCAGATGTACTCGTCCATTCAGACGGGGCAGGCCCTGGGCATGCAGACGCTGGACCAGTGCCTCCAGCAGTTGCTGCGCAAGGGGCTGATCAGCAAGCAGGATGCCCGCATCAAGGCGGTCAACAGGGACCTGTTCAACTGACCGGCGGGGAAGGCCCCGCGGTCCACGGAGGACACGATGGATTTCAACGCGCTGCTCGAGTTCATGGTCAACAAGAAGGCCTCGGACCTGTTCATTACCGCGGGCATGCCGCCGAGCATGAAGGTGGCCGGGCGCGTGACGCCCGTGACCAAGAGCAAGCTGTCGCCGGAGCAGACGCGGCAGGTGGTGCTGTCGATCATGAGCGAGGCCCAGCGCAAGGAGTTCGAGGAGAGCCGGGAGTGCAACTTCGCCATCAGCGCCTCGGGCCTGGGGCGCTTCCGCGTGAGCGCCTTCTACCAGCGCAACCAGCCGGGCATGGTGCTGCGGCGCATCGAGACGGTGATCCCGTCCCTGGATGAGCTCGGCCTGCCCGAGGTGCTGCGCGAGCTGGCCATGACCAAGCGCGGCCTGGTGATCTTCGTGGGCGCTACCGGCACCGGCAAGTCGACCTCGCTGGCGTCGATGATCGGGCACCGCAACCACAACAGCACGGGCCATATCATTACCATCGAGGACCCCATCGAGTTCATCCACCAGCACCAGGGCTGCATCGTGACCCAGCGCGAGGTGGGCATCGACACCCAGTCCTTCGAGGTGGCGCTGAAGAACACGCTGCGCCAGGCGCCGGACGTGATCCTCATCGGCGAGATCCGGACCCGGGAGACCATGGACTACGCCATCTCCTTCGCCGAGACCGGCCACCTGTGCCTCGCCACGCTGCACGCCAACAACGCCAACCAGGCCATGGACCGGATCGTCAACTTCTTCCCGCCGGAGCGGCAGAACCAGCTGTTCATGGACCTGTCGTTGAACCTCAAGGGCGTGGTCGCCCAGCAGCTGGTGCCGACGCCGGACGGCAGCGGCCGCGTGCCGGCCATCGAGGTTCTCCTGGGGACGCCGCTGGTGCAGGACAAGCTCCGCAACGGCGAGGTGCACGAGCTCAAGGACATCATGAAGCGCTCCGGCGAGCACGGCATGCGCACCTTCGACCAGCACCTCTACCAGCTCTACCAGGAAGGGCGGATCACCTACGACGACGCCATCCGCTACGCCGATTCCGCCAACGAGGTGCGGCTGCAGGCCAAGCTCGGCTCCGAGAGCCGCGAGCAGGACTATACCTCGGCCGCCGACGACATGAGCCTGGCGGACGATCCGCAACGCTGACGGGCGCAGCCACGGAGTGCCGATGAATACCGCAAGCGCGCCCGCCCGGGCCGACTACCGGGTGTTCTATCCCATCACCACGCGGTGGATGGACAACGACCTGTACGGGCACGTGAACAACGTCACCTACTACGCGTACTTTGACACCGCGGTGAACCAGTACCTGGTGGAGGAAGGCGGGCTGGACATCCACAACGGCCCGGTGGTGGGTTTCGTGGTCCGCTCCAGCTGCAGCTACCTGCGGCCGGTGGCGTTCCCGGAGCGCATCGAGGCCGGGGTGCGTGTCGAGCACCTGGGCAACAGCTCGGTCCAGTACGGCGTCGGCATCTTCCGCGAGGGCGACCCGGCCGTGTGCGCCCACGGTGAGTTCGTGCACGTGTTCGTGGACCGCGCCGCCAATCGCTCCGTGCCGATCCCCGACACCATCCGCGCGGCACTGGAGCGGCTGCGCACGGACTGAACGCCGCGTATCGCCGGCGGCGCCGCGGGTCAGTGGCGGTCCTCCAGCTTGCCGAAGCGCTTGTCGAGCACCTTCTCCAGGCGCTCCACCGCGGTGTTCACGGCATCGTAGGCGCTCTCGTCCAGCGCTTCGGCGGCCACCGGGTCAAGCCCGCGGGGGCGCGCCTCCAGCTTGCACTGCTTGTTCTCCTCGCCGCCCTTGGGGCCGTTGACGTCGGCGAAGTACGCCTCGATCCGGGTGAGCCGATCGCCGAAGCGCTCATCGATGGTCGCCAGGCGCTTGCGCAGATGGTCCGCCAGGGCCTCGGAGACGGTGATGTCCGGACCGGGGTTGATCTGTACCTGCATGAGCAACTCCCTCGCGCCTTGTGCTCGTGGACCTGCGGGCATTCGCATGCCCGCCGTCTTCTCGGGAAACGCTGAGCCATTCCCTAATGGACATGGCGGGTCCGGGAGCGTGTTTCAAGGGCGGCCGGGGCCCCCGGCGCCGGCGCGCCGGGGGCGAGCTGCTCAGGCGTTCGCGGCGCGCCGGTCGTCGGCCTGCCCGTGGGGCGGCAGGGCGTCCGAGCCGAAGTACTCCTCCGGCGTGAACACGTCCACCTCGATGGCCTCGGCCGCTGCGTCCCGCGCCTGCTGGAGCTGCTGCAGCTCGGATTGCGTGACGATGCCGGCGCGGTGGGCCTCGTCCATGATCTCGTAGGCGTGCCCCCGCGCCAGCGTGCCCTTCTTCTGCGCCCGGCGGATCTTGTCCGCGACGGGCGCCGCTTCCTGGTGTAGCCGGAATGCCCGCAGCAGCCGGCCTGCGCCCGGCGCGTCCTCGTCCGGGCGGACGATGCCGTCGGTGATGCGCCGGTAGGTGTCGCCCAGGCTCTGGATGCTTGCCGCGGTGGGCGCGGTCAGCCGGTCGCCGGGCCCCTGGGACAGCGGGTTGATGCGCAGGAAGAACGCGGCCGGCTTGCGCAGCCACCAGCCCACCACCGGGGCGTCGAAGTTGGCATGGATGCCCTCGAACGCCTCCTGGATCCGGGCCAGCGCGTGCTCGCAGGCATACTGGACCAGCGGCAGGTCCTCCTCGCGGCGGCCTTCCGCCTCGAAGCGGCGCAGCGCCGACAGGGCCAGGACCTGCCAGGTCAGGGCATCGGCGAAGCGGCCGGTGAGATTTCCCCGCGCCTTGAGCTTGCCGCCGATGCAGAACATGGCCAGGTCGGTGAGCAGCGCGAACCGCGACGAGGCCCAGGCCAGGCGCCGGTAGTACGTGGCCGTGGGGCCCGGGACCGGGCTGCCGGCGCTGTAGCCGCGGGTGAGGCCGCGGACTTTGGTGCGCAGCCAGTTGGCCGCCGTGTGACCCAGCCAGCCGGTGAGATGGCGACGGAAGGCGTCGCTGTCGTCGTCCTCCACGGCCCGGATCAACGGCAGGGCGTACGGGTGGCAGCGGGTCGCCCCCTGGCCGAAGATGATCAGCGTCCGGGTCATGATGTTGGCGCCTTCCACGGTGATGCCCACCGGGGCGCCGTGGTAGCCCGAGGCCAGGATGTTGTTGGGCCCCTGCATGACGCCGGCGCCCGAGAAGACGTCCATGCCGTCGATGAGCAGCTTCTGCACGGTCTCGGTGCTGCTGGACTTGAGCAGCGCGGAGACGACCGGCGGCTGCTCGCCGCCGTCGATGGCGGAGCAGGAATATACCCGGGCGCCCTCGAACATGTAGGTGGTGGCGGCGATGCCCGCGACCTTCTCCTGGACGCCTTCCATGAGGCCGATGGGGAAGCCGAACTGCTCGCGGATCATGGAATAGGCGCCGGTGACCGCGGCCGTGGATTTCATGCCGCCGATGGCGCCGGCCGGCAGCGAGATGGCGCGGCCGCCGGCGAGCTGCTCCATGAGCATGCGCCAGCCCTGGCCGGCGTAGTCGCGGCCGCCGATGATCTGCTCCGGCGAGGCGATGACGTCCTCGCCGATGATGGGGCCGTTGTAGAAGCCTTCGCCCACGGGCATGTGGTGGTCGCCGTTGTGCAGGCCGGGGGTGCCCTTGTGCAGCATGATCACGGTGATGCCGGGGTGCTCGCCCTTGCCCAGCAGGTTGTCCGGGTCGTGCATGCGGAAGGCCAGCGAGATCAGGTTGGCCACGGGGGCCAGCGTGATGTAGCGCTTGCGGAAGTTCAGGCGGATCTTCACCTCGCCGTCGTCGTCGCGGAACACCACGCCTTCGGCCTTGATGGACGCGGCGTCGGAGCCGGCGGTGGGCTCCGTCAGGCCGAAGCAGGGCACGTACTCGCCGCTGGCCAGGCGCGGCAGGTAGTGGCTCTTCTGCTCGTCGGTGCCGTAGTGCTTGAGCAGCTCCGCCGCACCCAGGGAGTTGGGGATGACCACGAAGGTGCCCACGGTGGACGAGTAGCTGTTGACCTTGGCCATGACCGCGGAGATGGCCAGGGTGGAGAAGCCCTTGCCGCCGTACTCGCGCGGGATCAGCAGGCCCATGAAGCCGTTGTTCTTGATGAACTCCACCGCCTCGTCCGGCGCCCGGCGCGTGCGCGCGATCTCGTAGGTATCGAGCATGCGGCAGAGCTCGTCCGCCGGGCCGTCGAGGAACGCCTGCTCCTCGTCGGAGAGGCGGTTGTAGGGCTCGCGCAGGAGCTCGCCGAAATCCGGGTTGCCGGAGAAGATCTGGCCGTCGATCCAGACGGTTCCGGCTTCCAGGGCCTGGCGCTCGGTATCGGAAATGCGCGGCAGGAGGTTGTTGGTGCGCATGAAGCGCATGAGGCTCGTAAACATGTCCATTCTCCCTGTCATACGGCGCGGGCCACCGCGCGTGACATGACTGCTGACCCGCGAACCCTTCGCGGTCGGTTCCATGACGTGCGGTGCAGTGACGCAACGCATCACCGCCGTCAGGCCAGGGTCCGCACCGGGTGCGGGCGCCGGGTGCGTGAGCAGACCCTGGTCACACTTGTACCATACTGCACCGTATGGTGGAAGCCTGACGGACGCGGCTAGGCCGCGGCAGGGACGGGCCGTTCGTGCTGCTCACCGACGCGGCCGCGCAGATGATCGCGGAGGGCGTCCAGGGTGGTCGGCGTGCCGACGACGACGGCGGCCGTCTGCCACCGGTCCTGGGCCGCGCGGCTGCGCAGCCATTCGTCCACCAGCGACGCCAGCGGCCCCTCGCGGCAGCCGGGCAACGGCTCGTCGTGGGCGATGCGGCTGGCAACGCCGGCGTCCTCCAGTACGCCGATGCCGGCAATGGCGCCGGCGGCGAGGCCCGGGACCATGTACCGGGACGGCCGCAACCGGAACGGCGCAGGGTCTGCGCCCAGGCCGACCAGCGCCAGGTGGATCGCCAGGTTCCGGCAGGCAAACAGCAGGGCCGGCAGGCCCGCCGTGTCGGCGATGATCACCAGCTCGCGTCCGGCCGGGGCGGCGGGGATCGTGTCACCGAAGGGGCCCGCCGGGCGGCAGCCGGTTCCACGGCCCCAGGCGGCGGTCACGGACGGGGCGCGGAAGGCCAGCCAGCCTTCCGCCGGCGAGTGGTCCAGCACCGGCAGCTCCAGATCCCGGTCCGGCCCCTGCAGCCGATACCACTGCCCGGCTGCGGGGGAGGCGCCGCCGTCCGCCGCCACGCGCAGGAGCCGGCTGGCATCGGGCAGCTCCGTGTTGCCCAGGACTCGGGTCACGCCGGCGCGGTCTCCTCCGGGTAGACCGGGGTGCCGTCCACCAGGGTGTGGCGGACGCGCCCGGTCAGCTCCCATCCCCCGAACGGTGTGTTACGGCCGCGGCTGAACAGCGCTTCCGGCGTAACCCACCAGGGGGCCCGGGGATCGACCAGGCAGATATCCGCCGGGGCACCGGGCCGCAGGGTGCCGCCGGGCAGCCCCAGCAGCGCTGCTGGGCCGCTGGTGACCCGTTCCACGGCGGTGAGCAGGGGCAGGGCCCCCTCGTCCTCCAGGCGCAGCGCCAGGGCCAGCAGGGTGTCCAGGCCCGAGACACCGGGCTCTGCCGCGACGAAGGGGACGGCCTTGGCATCGGCGTCGTGGGGCTGATGGTCCGAGCACACGGCCTGGATCACGCCGTCGGCCACGGCCTGGCGCAGGGCCGCGCGGTCACGCTCGCCGCGCAGCGGCGGCAGGACGTTGGCCGTCGTGCTGTAGCCGCTGGCGTCCATCTCCGTTAGAAACAGCTGGTGCATGGCCACGTCCGCGCTCACCGGCAGGCCGTCCCGCCGGGCCCGGGCCACCAGTTCGGCGCCGCGGGTCGAGGACAGGCGCATGAAATGCACCCGGGCGCCGGTTTCCTCGACCAGGGCCAGGGTGCGTGCCAGGGCCACGGTTTCCGCCGCCACGGGGATGCCCGCGATGCCCAGCCGGGTCGCCATCCAGCCCTCGTGCATGCTGCTGCCCCGGGTGAGATCGGGGTCCTGGGGCGTGACCATCACCGGCAGATCGTGGGTGGCCGCGTACTCCAGCGCACGCCGCAGGACCAGCGTGTTCGCCACCGGCTGGCCGCCGTCGCTGACGGCGACACAGCCGGCCCGCTTGAGGGCGGCCATCTGGCTGAGGTGCTCGCCGTCCAGGCCCGCCGTGAGCGCCCCCAGGGGGACCAGCCGGCTGGCGCCGGCCTTGTGCGCCTGGCCTTGGACCAGCTCCAGGACCGCCGTGTTGTCCACGGCGGGGCGCGTCGCCGGCGACGCACAGACCGTGGTGATGCCGCTCGCCGCGGCGGCGCGGAGCTCGCTGACGATGTCGGCCTTGTGCCGCGCGCCCGGCTCGCGCAGGTTGGTGCCCAGATCCACCAGGCCGGGCAGGACCAGCAGGCCGCGGGCGTCCAGGGTGCGCCCGGCATGGAAACCCTCGGGCGGCTCACCCAGGGCCAGGATGCGGCCGTCGCCGACGAATACGTCGGTGCTGCGGTCGATGCCCTGGGCCGGGCACAGTACGCGCCCGCCCCGGATGTGCACGCTGGCGCTCATTCGTCCTCCTCGGCGCGGCTGCCGCGGCCTTCCAGGCACATGGACATGACCGCCATGCGCACGGCGATGCCGTTGGTGACCTGGTTGAGAATCACGGAATGGGGCCCGTCCGCCACGGCGGACTCGATCTCGACGCCCCGGTTGATGGGGCCCGGGTGCATGACGATGGCGTCCGGGGCCGCCAGCGCCAGCCGCTCCCGGCTGATGCCGTAGAGCTGGTAGTACTCCTGCTCGCTGGGCAGCAGGGCGCCCTGCATGCGCTCGCGCTGCAGCCGCAGGGTGATGACCACGTCCACGTCCCGCAGCCCGGCCTCGATCTCGTGGTAGACGTGCACGCCGAGGCGCTCGACATCCCGCGGCAGCAGCGTGCGCGGCGCCACTACCCGGACCTCGCCGGCGCCCAGGCCGTTGAGTGCGTGGATCTGGGAGCGGGCGACCCGCGAGTGCAGGATGTCGCCGACGATGGCCACGCGCAGGGGCTCGAAGTCGCCCTTGTGGCGGCGGATGGTGTACATGTCCAGCATCGCCTGGGTGGGGTGGGCGTGCCGGCCGTCGCCGGCGTTGACCACGGCCACGTCGTCACCCACGTGCTCGGCGATGAAGTGCGCTGCGCCGCTGTCGGCGTGCCGCACCACGAACATGTCGCACTGCATCGCCTCCAGGTTGCGCAGGGTGTCCAGCAGGCTCTCCCCCTTGACCGCGGACGAGCTGCCCATGTCCAGGTTGAGCACGTCCGCCGACAGGCGCTTGGCGGCGAGCTCGAAGGTGGTGCGGGTGCGCGTGCTGGCCTCGAAGAAGAGGTTCATGACGGTGCGCCCACGCAGCAGCGGGACCGTCTTGATGGACTTCTCGATGACCCCGGTGAACGAGGCCGCGGTGTCGAGAATGCGCTCGAGCAGGTCCCGGGGCAGCCCTTCGGTGGTCAGGAAATGGCGCAGGCGGCCCTGGTCGTCAAGCTGGATGTCCCGTCGGCTCATGCGGCGTCCTGAATGGTCAGCTCCAGGGGGTCCGGGCCGTGCAGCTTGACGCGCTGGCCCTGGTCGAGAGTGATGCGCGTGCCGACGACGTCGGCGGCGATGGGTAGCTCCCGTTCGCCGCGGTCCACCAGCACGGCCAGCAGAACCCGCCGGGGGCGCCCGAAATCGAAGATCTCGTTGAGCGCGGCGCGGACGGTGCGGCCGCTGTAGAGGACGTCGTCCACCAAGACGATGTCGCGGTCGTCCACGGCGAACGGCAGGTTGGACGGCCGGACCTGCGGATGCACGCCGCGCGTGCCCACGTCGTCGCGGTAGAAGGCGATATCCAGCGTGCCCAGGGGGGTGCCGACGTCGAGGCGGCGGTGCAGCTCGTGGGCCACCCAGGCGCCGCCGGAGTGGATGCCGATCATGGCCGGGTCGTGGATGCCGCGCCGGTGCAGCAGGGCCTGCAGGTCGTCGCGCATGCGATCGAGCAGGGAAGGGACCGGGGCGAGCTCACTCATGGGGATCATCCGCTAGCCAGGTTTCCAGAATGACACAAGCGGCCATGCTATCAAGGGCGTCACCGCTGCCGCGAGCCGGCCTGCGCCGGCCGCGCGCGGCCAGCCGCTGCTCCGCCTCGCGGGAGCTGAGGCGCTCGTCCACCAGGTGCACGGTGATACCGAAACGGCCCTCGAGCTGGCGGGCGAAGCGTTCCGCGCCCAGGGTGACCGCGTTCGCCGTGCCGTCGGCGTGTTCCGGGCGGCCGACCACCATCGCCCCGGGCTGCCATTCGCGGATGATCGCCTCGATGGCGTGCCAGTCGGGCTTGCCCTCGGCGGCGCAGGGCAGCGTGGTCAGGGGGCGGGCACCCCCGGTGACAGTCTCGCCGACGGCGACGCCGATCCGGCGACGCCCGTAGTCGAAGCCGAGCAGCGTGCTAGTGTCCCGACTGGCCGTCACGCGTGCCCGGCGTCGGACGACAGCAGGGTCATGTCGACGCCGAGCAGTGCCGCGGCGGCCTGCCAGCGTTCGCCGCTGTCGCGCTCGAAAATGATATCCGGGTCGGCGGGGCCGTTGAGCCAGGCGTTCTGCGCCAGCTCCTGCTCCAGCTGGCCCGCCTCCCAGCCCGCGTAGCCGAGCGCCACCAGGTAGCGCCGGGGGCCTTCGCCGCGGGCGATGGCGGCGAGAATGTCCCGGGACGTCGTGACGCTGACGTGATCCGAGACCTGCAGGCTCGAGTCCCATTCGCTGTCCGGGCTGTGCAGCACGAAGCCGCGCTCGCGCTGCACCGGCCCGCCCATGTAGACGGTCTGGCCGGCGATCGCTGCGGACACCGGCTCGATCTCCAAGTGCTCCAGCAGCTCCCCCAGGGTGACGTCGGTGGGGCGGTTGATGATGATGCCCAGTCCCCCCTCGGCGTTGTGCTCGCACAGGTAGGCCACGGCCTGGTGGAAGTTGGGGTCTTCCAGCGTCGGCATGGCGATGAGGAAATGATTGGTCAGGGAAGCTTGTTCGTCCATGGGTCACAGTATCCGTCAGTGCATGGCGGCGGCTCAATAGCGGTTACTCGACAGCCGCCGCGCCCGGAGGTACGGCGGCGGCGCGCAGGAGCACGCGGGAACCCGTCGTCCTTAACGTGCCTGCAGCTCGCCGTCGCTCTCGAACTGCCAGGTCCGGGTGATGACCAGCTGGTCCTTGCCGTCGAGGACGTCCTCGGGAATGGACGGAAAGGGCCCGGCCAGCTCCACCACGCGCCGGGCCGCCTGATCCAGGACGGCATGGGCGGATTTCTCCAGGATCTTGATCTCGACGACCTCGCCGTCGGGAGCCAGCGTCACCTCCACGATGAGCCGGCCGGAGAGCTGCCGGCGGCGCGCCTCGTCCGGGTAGTTGAGATTGCCCACCTGCTCGATGCGCTCGATCCACCCCTGCATGTAGGCCGCTGCGTCGTGGGCGCGGGTGCGGGCGTTGATGCGGCGCTTGGAGGGGTAGCGCGCGTCCCAGTCGATGCGCTGGCTGGTGTCGGCGATGTCCCGGGCGACTTGCTCGTTCGCCTGGATCATGTCGCGGTTGGGCGAGTGCTCCGGCTGCGGCTCGTTGACCTCCGGATCCGGTACCTGCTCGTCGGCCTCGTCCGTGGTGACGGTGCGACTGTCGTCGGCGGCGGGATCCGGCTGGCGCTCCGGCGCCGCGGAGACGGCATCGCTCATGTCCCGGGGGTCGGGGAGCAGCGAGCTCGGCTCCGACGGGCGCATGGCCTCCTCGGCGGTGCCGCCGCCCTGCTGGTCGTCCGGTGCCAGGAAGTCGTAGTCCTCGGGGGCTTCCTCGGAAGGGGACTGCGCCAGGGTGATCTCGATGAGCGGCGGCGTGTCCGGCCGGCCCGGGGCGATGGTGAAGCCCACGCCCAGGATGACCGCGCCGTGGAGGGCAGCGGCCATGAACAGGGTCATGCCGAGGCGGTCGCCGGGGTTGATGCGCGGCTTGCTCATGTGGGTCGTCGGGGGTCCCTGCCGTCACTGTCGAGCCGCCGCAGCAGACTCGCCGCTATCATACCATTGACACAGCCGGTGGCGATCGCAGCGGTGAGCAGCACCGGCAGAATTACCGGCAGCGACGGGTGGGGCACCAGCCACTGCCAGGCCAGGAGGAACTGGCCGCTGACGTGGGCGAGGCTTGCCAGCAGGCTCAGGCCCACCGTGCCGATCCCCGGGATGCGGCATGCCGCGGCGAGCGTGGCGGCGGCCGCGCCGGCGCCGGTGAGGCTGAGCAGGAACGTGGGCGCGAGAAAGGTGCCCAGCAGCAGCCCCCCGGCCACGACCCGCAGCAGGGCCACCCAGGCCGCGGTGCCTGCGCCGAAGCGCTGCAGCACCACGACCACGACGATGTTGGCCAGCCCCGGGCGGACGCCCGGGATCGGGCTGGGGATGACGGCCTCCGCCACGTGGATGGCCACGGCCAGCGCCGCCAGGTGCGCCACCCGGAGGTCCGAGCGCTCCGGGGTCAGTGTCCGCGACAGCCGCGCGGGCGCTGCCGGATGCCTACCAGGTAATGCCATCCAGTTCCGTCTCCGTGGTGCCGGGGATGGCGACGACGACCCGGTTGGGCAGGCAGACCGTCGCGGCCCCGGGGCGGTCCAGCCAGCCGTCGCGGACACAGATCCTGCGCCGGCCCGGGGAGTCGGTGACGCGGACCCGGCCCTCGCTGACCTGGATGCGTGTGGTGCCCAGGGGGCCCTCCACGGCGTGGACCCCGTCCCGGCGGAGGTCGATGCGCAGCACGGTCTCGTCCTCGACCCGGACCGTGGCGTACCGGGCCGCGCTGCCCCCGGGCTGCCACAGCGCCATGTACAGCGTTGCCGTGCCGGCCATCGCCAGGACCAGGATGGCGATGTCCACGCGGGTCATGGCAGCTCGACGGTCTCGAACGTCATGTCGGCCTCCCGGTCGGGGTCCAGCCGCCGCGCCATGGCTGGTGTCGCCCGGACCCGCTGTTGCGGCGTGATCACCAGCACGTGGTCGAGCTCCAGCTCCGCCGCCACGCGCCGCCAGTCATCGGGGCCGGCCACCATGAGCGCCGTGGCCGCCGCGTCGGCCAGGGCCGGATCCTCGTGGATGACCGTCACCGCCCGCAGCCCCCGCGCCGGCCGCCCGGTGTCCGGATCGAGAATGTGATGGTAGCGATTGCCTTCGTGCTCGAAGCGGCGCTCGTAGTCGCCGGAGGTGAACACTGCCTCGTCGGCGTCGACGCTTAGGGTGCCGACCACGCCCTCGGCCTCGGGATGACGTATGCCGATGCGCCAGCGGCGCTGCCCCGGCTGCCGGATGGTCACCAGGTCGCCCCCGGCATTGACGATGCCGGCATCCACCTCCGTCGCCGCCAGCTGCTCGTGGACCTCCGCCAGGGCGATGCCCTTGGCGACGGCACCGAAATCCAGGCGCATGTCGCGGGTATCGGTGGTCACCATGTCGCCGTCGCGCTCCAGGTCCGCGGCGCTGTGGGGGTGCGCGCGCCAGTCCCGCAGGAACGCATCGGACGGCGGCTGTGCCTCGCCGGAGAGGTCGCCGTGGAACCCCCAGGCCCGGGCCAGTGCGCCGATGCCCGGGTCGAAGCGGTAACCGGTGCGCCGGGCCAGGGGCAGACCCTGGTCGAAAAGCGGGCGCAGGGGGCCGTGGATGCGGGCCCGCCCCTCCTTCCGGAGCTGCTCGTTGAAACGGGTCAGGGCGCTGTCCTCCCACGCGTGCCAGGCGTCATGGCGCTGCCGCAGGTGCGCCTCCATCTCGGCCAGCAGCGGCTCCGCCCGGTCGTCGGGAAGCCCGTAGAGGCTGATGTCCACCATGGTTCCGAACACCAGCATGCGCCGGTGATGGACATCGGGTTCGCCGCTGCACGCCGCCAGGACAGCGGCCGCCAGGCCGAGGGCCAGCAGGCGGCGCCCGGCGCGGCGTATCCGCTGCCCCGGGGTCATGGATCGGCAGCGAGGCGATCCAGGAGATCGCCGCCGATATCGCTTCCGTTCAGGGCATCCAGCTCCCGCACGCAGGTGGGGCTGGTGACGTTGATCTCGGTGAGGAACTCGCCGATGACGTCCAGGCCGACGAAGCGCAGGCCCCGGGCGACCAGCGCCGGAGCGACCTGGCGGCAGATCCACCGGTCACGCTCGCTCAGGGGGACGCTCTCGCCGCGCCCGCCGGCGGCGAGATTGCCCCGGGTCTCCCCGGCGGCGGGGAAGCGCGCCAGCGCGGTGGCCACCGGCTCGCCGTCGATGACCAGGATGCGCTTGTCGCCGTCGCGGATCTCCGGCAGGTAGCGCTGGGCCATGATGTACTGGCTGCCGCCCTCGGTGAGCGTATCGATGATCACCGAGGTGTTGGGGTCGCCGTCGGCCACCACGAAGATGGAACGCCCGCCCATGCCGTCCAGTGGCTTGAGCACGGCCTTGCCCTGCTCGCTGATGAACGCCCGCAGGCGTTGCGGCGCGCTGTCCACCAGGGTCGGTGCACAGCATTCCGGGAAATGGGCGGTGAACAGCTTCTCGTTGGCGTCCCGCAGTGCGGCCGGCCGGTTGACCACGCGTGCGCCGGCGGCCTCGGCACGTTCCAGCAGGTGGGTGGCGTAGGTGAACGCCGCGTCCACCGGCGGGTCCTTGCGCATGAGGATGATGTCCAGATCGCCCAGGGGCAGCGATGCCCCGGGACCGAGCTCGTACCAGTCCGTCCTGCGGTCGCGCACGGTCACCGGGCGCGTATGGCCCCAGGCCTCGCCGTCACGCAGGAACAGGTCGCCCAGCTCCAGGTAGTGGAGTTCCCAGCCGCGGGCCTGGGCGGCGAGCAGCAGCGCGAACGTGGTGTCCTTCCAGGGCTTGATGTGGTCGATGGGGTCCATGACGACCCCGAGGCGAACGCTCATGGGACGGGAGCTCCGTGTCGTGTTTCCGGTGGGCCGTGCGGTACCCGCATGACGGACCAGTGGGCAGCGGTGCGTGAACGCGTGTTCTGCAAGCGACAGTGTTCACAGTTTTGCTCTGTCGGCTCTGGTAGCGTCGACTTCCAGTGGTTCGCCGGACCGGTGCGCAGGGCGGGCTGCAGCCCGTGGCGAATTGCGGGGACGTGCCGCCAGCCGACGATCTGGCGCGCGCCAGGGCCATATGTTACACAGGGCAGTACGGCTATGGAACGGATGCCGCTCGGTGCCGCCACACGCGGCAGGGTACAACGAGTTTGAGTCGGGGGAGCCGGTGGATAACGAAAGCTCACAGGAAGGACTCTCGGGCCTCAAGGTCATGGTCATTGACGACAGCAAGACCATCCGGCGAACGGCCGAAACGCTGCTGAAGAAGGAAGGCTGCGAAGTCATTACCGCCAACGACGGCTTCGAAGCCCTTGCCAAGATTGCCGACCTGAAGCCGAGCATCATTTTCGTGGACATCATGATGCCGCGGCTGGACGGCTATCAGACCTGCGCGCTGATCAAGCACAACCAGATGTTCCGGGATACGCCCGTGATCATGCTCTCGAGCAAGGACGGCCTGTTCGACCGGGCACGGGGGCGGATCGTCGGTTCGCAGCAGTATCTGACCAAGCCGTTCACGCGGGAAGAGCTTCTTGGCGCCATCAAGCGCCACATCAATCAGGCGGCATGACACGCCTGCCAGGAGGGCGGATGCCCCGGTGCGCAATGCAGGCGTGCCCCACGGGGTGCGTGCGCCGGAGCCATCCGGACAGAGAAAGACGGAACGGGAGACAGTCTGAATGACCCGGGTTCTCATTGTTGATGATTCGCCGACGGAAACCCATGTGCTGCGGGAGATGCTGGAAAAGCACGACTACCAGGTCTCGGTGGCCGACAACGGCGAAGACGGTATCAAGCTGGCCCAGAACGCGGCTCCGGACGTCATCCTCATGGATATCGTCATGCCCGGCGTCAACGGCTTTCAGGCCACCCGCAAGCTGACCAAGGATCCGGCCACTGCCGGCATCCCCATCGTGATCATCAGTACCAAGGACCAGGACACCGATCGCATCTGGGGCATGCGCCAGGGGGCGCGGGACTACATCAGCAAGCCGGTGACCGAGCAGGAGCTGCTGGAGAAGATCGAGGGTGCCCTCAAGGGCTGATCACGGGATGGCGGCCTCGGCTTTTGACGCACTGCTGGAACTGGAACGCCTGGGCCGTGAGCACGGCGCGGACCTGCCTGCCCGGGAGGAGCCCGGTGAGGACTGGGTCGGGGTGGGTTTCCGGCTCGGCGGGCAACGCTTTGTCGCACCCATGGCGGAGGTCGCGGAGCTGCTGAAGTATCCGGACCTGGCTCCGATCCCGCGCACGAAGTCGTGGGTTCGCGGCATGGCCAACGTGCGGGGGACGCTGCTGCCGGTGATGGATCTCAACGGCTATCTCGGTGAGCACGTCTCCAGCCTGACCCGTCTCAGCCGGGTACTGGTGATGCCGATCGAGAATGCCTACACGGGGGTCCTGGTGGATGAGGTCTTCGGCATGCGGCATTTCCCGAAAGAGAACGTGGGCGCGGCACCGGAGGGTGTCGAGGCCCGCTACGCCCCGTATGTCACGGGGCAGGTGGAGGATCAGGGGGAGCGCTGGCTGGTGTTCAGCATGCGGGCGCTGGCGGAGGACCCGCAGTTCCTGATGGTGGCCAGCTAACACTCCCGGACGCGGTGCGGCCGCTTGCCCGGGGCAGGATTGCTTTGGAGGGACGATAACCATGAAAGGGGCGCAAAACCCGGCATCGGCCGAGGGGATTCGCAAGGCGGTCACGGCGCTCAGTGCGCTGGTGATCGTGGCCATCATCCTGATGGTGGCGAGCTTCGGCTATTCTGCCTATTACGCGCGGTTCGACGCCGAGTACCTGGAGCGCGCGGAAGCCGTCCGGGTGCTCTCGCAGACACTGGCCAAGAACGCCTCGGAGGCGGCCAACGGCAACACCGACGCGTTCTTCATGCTCGATGACGCCCGCGGCCAGCTGGGCGAGCACATCGCCATCCTCGCGGAGGGCAATCCCGAGACGGGGCTGCCGGCGACCGAGGAGATCAGCGGTGAGGCCGCCGACGCTCTGACCATGGTCCAGCGGCCGTGGAACCTGATCGACGAGGACACGGACGCCATTCTCAACCGCCAGGACATGGTGGTGCGGGTCAACGAGCTCGCCGAGCGGTTCCGTGTGGCCGTGCCCCGGATCCAGCGATCCGCCGAGGGTCTCGCCAGCAGTCTCGCGGAGGCCAACGCCCCCGCCTCCCAGAGCTACCAGGCCGGCCAGATCGCGCTGCACGCCGAGCGTATCGGCCGCAATACCGGCGAGATGCTGCGCGGCGGCATCGGCAACGTGACCGCCGCCGACCGCCTGGAGCGAAGCAAGGAAGACCTGCGCACCGTGCTCAACTCCCTCCAGGGCGACGGAGCGTTGTCGGTGCCCGCGATCAGCGGCGGCCAGGCCGCCGAGACGCTGAGCGAGATCGACGCCCGGTTCAGCGAGCTCGAGGCCCAGGTCGAGGAGATCCTGGCGGGGTCGCCGGACCTCTACGAGGTGCGCGACGCCTCCGAGCGGATCTTCGTCAACTCGGACCGCCTCGAGGCGACCACCGACCATCTCCTGGGTGTGTACCGTGGCCTGTCCGATCAGCGGCCGCTGCAGGAGTGGTACGGGTTCGCCTTCGGCGGCGTGGCCCTTGTCCTGCTCGTGGGCCGCGGCTTCCTCACCCGCGTCCAGGCCCGCCGGGAGCTGGCCGCGGCCGAGGAGGAAAAGCGCCGCACCGACGAGCAGTCCAAGCAGAACCAGCAGGCCATTCTCGATCTCCTGGACGAGATCCAGGGGCTGTCCGAGGGTGACCTTACCGTGCAGGCCTCGGTGGGCGAGGCGTTCACGGGCGCCATCGGGGACGCCTTCAACGACGCCATCGACGCCCTGCGAAGCCTGGTGACCACCATCAACGACACCTCCGTCCAGGTCTCCTCGGCGGCCCAGCAGACCCAGGCGACGGCCATGCACCTGGCCGAGGCCTCGGACCACCAGGCGCACCAGATCACGGCGGCCTCGGCGGCCATCAACGAGATGGCGGTGTCCATCGACCAGGTGTCCAAGAACTCCGAGGAGTCGGCGGAAGTGGCGCAGCGCTCGGTGGAGCTGGCCACCAAGGGCGGCGAGACCGTGCGCCGGACCATCAACGAGATGGACTCCATCCGCGAGCAGATCCAGGAGACCTCCAAGCGCATCAAGCGCCTGGGCGAGTCCTCCCAGGAGATCGGCAACATCGTCGAGCTCATCAACGACATCGCGGACCAGACCAACATCCTGGCCCTGAACGCCTCCATCCAGGCCGCCATGGCCGGCGAGGCCGGCCGCGGCTTCGCGGTGGTGGCCGACGAGGTGCAGCGCCTGGCGGAGCGTTCCGGTAACGCGACCAAGCAGATCGAGGCGCTGGTCAAGACCATCCAGACCGATACCAACGAGGCGGTCATCTCCATGGAGCAGTCCACCGCCGGGGTGGTCAGCGGCGCTCACCAGGCCGAGGAGGCGGGCGAGGCGCTGCGCGAGATCGAGTCCACCTCCCAGCAGCTGGCCGGGCTCATCCAGAACATTTCCGAGGCGGCCCGGCAGCAGGCGGAGGCCGCGTCGAACATCTCGGACACCATGAACGTCATCCAGGAGATCACCTCCCAGACGTCGGCGGGCACCAACGAGACGGCCACCTCCATCGGCAACCTCGCGGATCTCGCCAACGAGCTGCGTGAGTCCGTGGCCGGGTTCAAGCTGCCCGAGCAGCAAAGCTGAGCGGGCGCACTGGCATGGCCGTCGCTGATCAGCAACTTGCACAATCCTGGCAGGGCCTCGGGGCCCTGCCGGAGATGGATGATCAGCAGTTTGCCCGCTGGGTGGACCTCCTGGAGCGGCGCACGGGCATGGCGATGCCCAGCGAGCGCAAGTCGTTCCTGGTCACCAGCGTCGGCCTGCGGATGCGCGAGATCGGGTTCGACGACTTCGACGCCTACTACCGGCACCTGGTCTCCGGGGTCGCCGGCAATCTCGAGTGGGCGGCCCTGGTTGACCGGCTGACGGTGCACGAGACGCGCTTCTTCCGGGATCCGTGCGCCGTGGCGTACGTCGTGGACCAGGTCCTGCCGCGGCTGGTGGCCGCCGGCAGCCGTGAGCTCAACCTCTGGAGCGTGGGCTGCGCCACCGGCGAGGAGGTCTACACGCTGGCCATGGCCGTCGCTGACGCGGTGAGCACCTACCCGGAGCCGCCGCATTTCGGCGTCACCGGCACGGACATCAGCCTGCACGCGCTGAGCGTCGGGCGGCACGGAACCTATGCCAGGCGGCGCATGCATGATATTCCGCAGGACAAGCGGGAGGCGTACTGCGAGGAGCTTCCCGGGGGGAATCGCTTCCGGGTCACGGGGGCGTTGCGGCGGCGCGTCGGGTTCGCGCAGATGAATGTCCTGGATGCGCCGCGTGCGCCCAGCCTGCGCATGGATGTGATCTATTGCCAGAACCTTCTCATCTATTTCGACCAGGAGCGGCGCCGGGCCATCGTGGACGGGCTGGCGCGGCATCTGCGGCCCGAGGGGACGCTTGTTCTGGGTGCCGGCGAGCTTGTTCGCGGGCCGCCCGAAGGGCTTGTACGGGCCCGGGAAGCGGGTGATGTGCTCGCCTTCCGGCGCCCCGTCCAGTGAACGTGGGTGCGACGAATGACCAGTGAGCGGTACAACGACACGAGCACCCTGGGATGGGTCCGCAAGGAGCTGGAGGAGACGCTCCAGCAGTCCGCCCAGGCACTCGAGGAATACGCCGAGGACCGCAGTGATCGCACGCAGCTGCGGTTCTGCATGACCTATCTGCACCAGGTCTACGGCACGTTGCAGATGCTCGAGCTCTACGGGCTGTCCATGCTCGTCGAGGAGATGGAGCACGTCCTCGACGGCCTGGTGAACGGCGATCTGGCGCAGCCGGGCGAGGGTGAAGAGACCCTGATGCGCGGCATTCTGTCCGTGTCCGACTACCTGGAGCGCATCCAGCAGGGCGAGCAGGACAGCGGCCTGCTGGTCCTGCCCCTTCTCAACGACCTGCGCGCCGCGCGCGGCGAGCCCCTGCTCACCGAGAGCACGCTGTTCGCGCCGAACCTCGACGCCGCCCAGCCCCGGCCGCGGCACGAGCGCAGCGAGGCCTCCATCGCGGGGCTGGCACGGCAGCACCGGCACCTGTACCAGCGCGCCCTGCTGGCCTATCTGCGCGGCCAGGCGGTGGAGCGCAGCCTCGAGCGCATGCAGACCGTTCTCGATCAGCTCGACGCCGCGGCCGGGGATGATCGCACCGGCGATCTCTGGTGGATTGCAGCCGGGGTCGTGGACGGTCTGCGCAACGGCGACCTGGAGGCCACGGCGGCGGTGAAGAGCCTGCTTGGCCAGGTGGACCGCCAGCTCAAGCAGGTGATCGATCACGGCGAGCAGGTGCTTGCCGAGAGCCCGCCCCGGGATCTGCTCAAGAACATGCTGTACTACGTCGGGCAGTCCGGGGCGAGTACCGAGCGCCTCGGTGCCATCCAGGAGCGTTTCTCCCTGGGGGCGTTGCTGCCCGATGCCGGCGAGCGGGCCCGCAACCAGGAAAACGGCGGCTACCGGCCGGGCTCGGACATCCTGCGCAGCGTCTCCGATGCCCTGCGCGAGGACATCACCGCGATCAAGGACGCCCTGGATCTCTACGTCCGCAGCGAGCAGCAGGAACCGGAGCGGCTCGGCGGCGTGGGCGACATGCTGCGGCGGGTCGCCGACACGCTGGGCATGCTGGGGCTCGGCGTCCCGCGCCGCGTAGTGCGGGAGCAGGTGGAGCGCGTCGAGCGGCTCGCCGGTGGTGGCGCCGCGGACGAGCAGGAGCTCATGGACTTCGCCCGGGCCCTGCTGTACGTGGAGTCCGCGCTGGAGGGGCTGACGGAGACCAACGAGCCCTCCGTGGGCGAAGCCGGCACCATGGAGCTGGGCGAGGAGACGGTGGCACTCCAGGACGACGACCTGTTCGACCTGGAATACCGGGCCGTCTACCAGACGGCGATCCGGGAGGCCGTCGCCGATATCGGCACCATCAAGGAAGCCCTGGTGGCGCTGATGGAACAGCGCGGCGAGGAGCCGCTCGCCGGCATGGAAACGCTTCTCCGTCGCCTCCAGGGTGCCCTGGAGATGCTGGACCTGCAGCGCGCCGGCGGACTGCTGGAAGCGGCCGGCCGCTGCATCCGCGAAGAGGTCATGGCGTCGCCGGAGCTGCCGGCCGAGGAGCGCATGGATGCCCTGGCGGATGCCATTACCAGCCTCGAGTACTACCTGGAGGCGGTGCTGGAGAACCGCAGCGGCCGCGAGACCATTCTCGATGTCGCCGAGAACAGCGTTCGCGTCCTCGGATATGACGGGGAAACCCCCGCGGAGGACCGGGCATCCACCGCCGACGCGGACGGGAACTCGACGTCGGAGACCGGCGACGGCGATGTCGCCGCCGACGACGCCTCGCGGGATGCCGAAGCCCGGGAACCGGATGCGGAGACGGGTTCGGCGGAGGACGGGCACGGCGGCGAGGCCTCGCCGGCTCCTGCCGCCGCGGAGGGCACGCCCGCTCCCGCCGCGCCGGGGCGCACCGGCGCGAGCGGCGGCGTGGACCTGCAGGTTCCGGTGGCGGCGGACGAGCTGGACCCGGAGATCCTCGAGATCTTCCTGGAAGAAGTCGACGAATGCCTGGAGACCATCCACGACGCGTATCCGCGCTGGCGGGCCAACCCCGAGGAGCAGGAGCCGCTGATCACGGTCCGGCGGATGTTCCACACCCTCAAGGGCAGCGGGCGGCTGGCGGGCGCCCTGTTGCTCGGCGAGCTCGCCTGGTCGGTAGAGCGGCTTCTCAACCGGATCATCGACGGCCACGTGACCCCGGTTTCCGACGTGTTCACCCTCATGGACGACACGCTGGCCGCTATCCCGCAGCTCGTGCGCGAGCTCCAGGGCGGCGAGCCGCCGGTTGCCGACGTGCGCGGGCTCATGCGCGAGGCGGTGCGCCTGGCGGACGGGCAGCCGGCGCCCGATCCGGAGCCTCCCCCGGAACCGGATCAGGACCCGTCCGAGGCCTCCGGAGCCGGGGCGGCGGACGACCACGGCGATGCCGCGACCGAGGCCTCCGGGGGCGAGCCCCCGGAGGCCTCGGTGGACTCGGTGCTCCCGACGGCGGACATGGAAGGGACAACGGAACCCGGCGCCGTGCCGGAGACCGCAGAAGAGGAGATCCCTGACGAGGCGGCGGTAGCGGAGTCCGACACCGGTGCCGAGGCTGCGGACCTCGGGCCCGCCCCGGTCGGTGCGCCGGAAGAAGACGCCGACGATGACGACGGGGAACGATCCTGGCGCGGGGAGACCGCCCAGGACGAGGACGAAGCCGGGGCGCCGTCGCCGGGAATGGATCCCACCCTCTACGAGATCTTCCGCAACGAGACCGACGACCATCTGCGGACGGTGCACGCGTTCCTGGCGCATGCCGAGGCCAGCGGCGACGGCACCGTGACCGACGATCTCCTGCGCGGGCTCCATACCCTGAGCGGCAGCGCACGGATGGCCGATGTCCAGGCCGTGGCCGCACTGGCGCGGGACCTGGAGCTGCTCGCCGCAAGCCGGCGCGACGAGGATCGCCCCCTGGAGGCACGGGAGCGCGATGTCGTCGCCCGCGGCGCCGAGCAGCTGGAGGCCATGGTGCAGGCGCTGGGGGAGGGGACGGCGCTGCCGGATGCCGACGGGCTTCACGGCGAAATTGCCGAGCTGGCGGAGCTCGGCGACAGCGCCCCGGACACCACCTCCGGCGGCGCCGAGCCCGATGCGCCGGAGGATACGGCGGCGGACCGGGGGGCCGGGGAGGCGAGCCAGGAAGCCGAGATCGACCCGGATCTGGTCGAGCTGTTCCTGGAGGAGGCCGACGATATCCTGCGCTTCATGGACGAGACCATGGAGCGCCTGGAGGACGATCCGGCGCACGAAGGGGCGCTGGCCGAGATGCAGCGCTCCCTGCACACCCTGAAGGGCGGTGCCCGGCTGGCGCGCTTCGACGGCGTTGCCGGTGTCTGCCACGCCCTGGAACAGCGGGTGGCCGACCTGGAGCATGGCCAGCTCGCGGCGGACGACGAGGTCCTCGCCGCCGTGCGCGACGGTTACGACCAGCTTCAGGGCATGGTGGCCCTTGCCCGGGAGCAGGGCGACAGCGGCGACGCCGCGGCGACCGTGGAGCGGTTGCAGGCACTGCGGCCGGAATCCGGTCATCCGGCGCCCGCGGCCGCCGAGGCGGACCCCCCGGAAGAGGGCGACAGCGAGCTTCGCGAGGTCTTCGTCGACGAGGCGGCGGAGCTCCTCCAGAACATCGAGGCCGCCCAGCAGGCCTGGGTGGATGCCCCGGAAGAGACCGACCGGATCCATGACCTGGAGCGGGCCCTGCACACGCTCAAGGGCGGCGCCCGCATGGCCGGGTACACGCCGGTGGCCAATCTGAGCCACGCCCTGGAGAGCCTGCTGGTGCAGCTCCGCGATGCCGGCACGGTGCCGGACGCCGGCCTGTTCGAGCTCCTGGAGCGCTGCCACGACCGGCTGCATCTCATGCGCGAGCATGCCGTACAGGGCCAGCGCCTGGCCGAGGCCGAGGACCTGCTGGCAGCGCTGCGGCAATGGCAGCAGGGGGAGGCGCCGGGGGCACCGGATACCGGCGACACGGATTCCGCCCCGGCCGAGCGTCCCGCCGACGGCGCCGCCGGCGACCAGCCGGGCGCGGCCGCGAGCGAGACCGCCTCGCCGAGCGGCGGCGACCAGATCCGGGTGCGGGCCGACCTGCTGGACAACCTCGTCAACTATGCCGGCGAGGTCAGCATCTACCGGGCCCGGCTGGACCAGCAGGTGGGGGCCTTCCGGTTCAACCTCACCGAGCTGGACCAGACCGTGCAGCGACTGCGCGACCAGTTGCGGACCCTGGAGATCGAGACCGAGGCCCAGATTCTCTATCGTCACGAGCGCGCCGCCGAGGACGGCGGGGTCTCCGCAGCGGACGCCCCGGATGGCGACGAGCAGTTCGATCCGCTGGAGCTGGACCGGTATTCCCGCATGCAGGAGCTCTCCCGGGGCCTGGGGGAGTCCGTGAACGACCTGGCCAGCATCGAGTCGCTGCTGGACAACCTGGCGCGGGAGTCGGAGACATTGCTGCTGCAGCAGTCGCGGGTCAACACCGAGCTCCAGGACGGGCTCATGCGCACCCGCATGGTTCCCTTCGCCAGCCTCGTCCCGCGGCTGCGCCGGGTGGTCCGGCAGACGGCCGCCGAGCTCGGCCGCGAGGCGCGTATCCGGGTGCACGGCGCCCAGGGCGAGATGGACCGGACCGTGCTCGACCGCATCGTTGCGCCCCTGGAGCACATGCTGCGCAACGCCGTGGCGCACGGGATCGAGACGCCGGAGCAGCGGCGCGCGGCCGGCAAGCCCGACGCGGGGCAGATCGAGCTGACCCTGGATCGCGAAGGCGCCGACATCGTGCTGCGCGTCTCCGACGACGGCAGCGGCATGGACCTGGATGCCATCCGGCGCAAGGCCCGGGAGCGCGGCCTCCTCCGGGACGAGCGCGAGCCCACGGACCGCGAGGTCATGCAGTTCGTCATGGAGCAGGGCTTCAGCACGGCCCATGAGGTGACCCAGGTCGCCGGCCGCGGCGTGGGCATGGACGTGGTCAACGCCGAGATCAAGCAGCTGGGCGGCTCCCTGGACATCGATTCCGAGCGCGGCCGCGGCACGCGCTTCGTGGTGCGGCTGCCCTTTACGCTGGCCATGAACCAGGCGCTGCTGTGCACCGCCGGCGACCAGGCGTACGCCATCCCCCTGACCAGCATCGACGGCGTGGTCCGCATCACCCGCGACCAGATGGAGACCTACCTGGCGCGGGAGGACGAAGCCCTGTACCACTATGCCGGCCAGGACTACGAGATCACGTCGCTGTCGGTGATCCTCGGCGAGGGCGAGCCCAACCTGGCCGGGCAGGGCACCCGGGTACCCCTGGTGCTGCTGCAGAGCGGCGATCACCGCCTGGCGCTGCAGGTCGACGGCCTGATCGGCTCCCGGGAGATCGTGGTGAAGTCCGTCGGGCCGCAGATCAGCAATGTCCCCGGGATCTACGGCGCCACCATCCTGGCCGACGGGCGCGTGGTGTTCATCCTGGAGATGAGCGCCCTGATGCGCCAGGGCGTCGCGGAGGCCGCCCCGGGCGACGAGGCCCTGCCCGCGGCCGCGGCGGACGAGGACGCCGAGCAGGCCCAGCCCGAGCCCCTGGTCATGGTGGTGGATGACTCCATCACCATGCGCAAGGTCGCCTCGCGGCTGCTGGAGCGCAACCACATGCAGGTCATCACCGCGAACGACGGTGTCGACGCCGTGGCCAAGCTCCAGGAGCATGTCCCGGACGCCATGCTGCTGGATATCGAAATGCCGCGCATGGACGGTTATGAGCTCGCTACGCACATGCGCAACGACGAACGCCTGCAGCATGTGCCGATCATCATGATTACCTCGCGCACGGGCGAGAAGCACCGGGCGCGGGCGCTGGATATCGGCGTGGACCGCTACCTGGGCAAGCCGTACCAGGAGTCGGAGCTGCTGGGCAACCTGGACGAGGTGCTGACGCAGGGTCATGGGGGCCACTGACACATCCGCCCAAACCCGTCGGGCCCCCGTTCGCGTGGGACTGATCGGTACCCCGGGGCCGTCCCGGCAGGCGCTGCGGGACGGCCTGGAGAGGTACGGGCTTGCGGTCGCCGTCGAGGATGACCTGCACGGCTTTCTGGGCGCCGGCGGCCGGGAGCCCGTACAGGTCATGCTCGTGGACCTGCACGCCATGGACGACCACGGGCTGGATGCCCTGCCGGATCTTCTCGCCCTGGAGGGACTGCCCCCGGTGCTGTTCAACGAGGATGCACCGGCGGAGCACGAGAACGTCTGGATGCGGCGCCTGGCGGGCAAGCTGGCCGCCATTGCGACCCCCGATGCCGGCGGTGTCGAGCCCGCGGAGCCGGAGCCGCCGCAGGCGCCCGACTACTGGGTCCTGGGGGCTTCGTTCGGCGGGCCCGAGGCGGTGAAGCGGTTCCTGGAATCGATCCCGGAGGTGCCGGACGCCGCGTTCCTCCTGGTCCAGCATATCGGTGACGGCTTCGTGGATCTGCTCTCGGCGCAGCTCAACCGGTCGACGCCGTTCCAGGTCCTGCCCCTGGTCTCCGGCGCGATCCTGCGCCCGGGGCACGTCCACGTCATGCCCGTTGACCGGAGGCTCCGGCTGACCGAGGATCACCGTGTCATGCTGGAGCCGGATCCGGTGGGCGATCGCTCGTACAGCCCCTGCATCGACGCGGCCATGGCGGAGATGGCCCGGGGGTTCGGGCCGCGCGCGGCGGCGATCGTTTTCAGCGGCATGGGCGACGACGGTGCCGAGGGAGCGCGGGCCATCGCCGACGCCGGCGGCGAGGTCTGGGCCCAGGACGCCGGCAGCTGCGCCATCAGCAGCATGCCGGACAGTGCGGCGGAAACCGGTGTTGTCAGCCGCCGCGGCAGCCCGGAAGAGCTGGCCCGGGCCATGGTGCAGTACCTGCGCGCTGCGGCCCCGCTGT
Organism: Aquisalimonas lutea; assembly: GCF_030409225.1. GTDB lineage: Bacteria > Pseudomonadota > Gammaproteobacteria > Nitrococcales > Aquisalimonadaceae > Aquisalimonas > Aquisalimonas lutea. The sequence continues at coordinate 128,972 of NZ_JAUFPK010000001.1, read as the reverse complement.
AGAACGGGGCGCGAAGCCCGCCGCGGCGCGGGCGAAGACCATCAACGAGGACGAAGCGGTATGCCGGAACAAGAGGACGCCATCCGTAGCCTGTTGCTGCCCCTGGAGGACGACAATCTCCTCCTGCCCGGGACCGTGGTCGCCGAGGTGGTGGGGTATGTCCCGCCGGAACCGGCGGGTGACGGCGCCCCGGACTGGCTGCTGGGCTCCATCGACTGGCGCGGCCAGCGGGTGCCGTGCGTCGCCTTTGAATCCCTGGACGGACAGTCCCTGCCGGAGGGCGCCGGTGCGCGGGCCCGGCTGGTCGTGCTCAAGGCCGTGGGCGAGGACCCGACCTTGCCGTACATCGCCGTGCGTACCCGGAGTATCCCGCGGCTGATCAATGTCGAGCGGGAAGGGCTGGAGATCAGGGACGAGGAAGCGCCGCCGCAAGGGATCCAGCAGGCGGTTCTGGCCCACGGCGAGCCGGCGCTGATCCCCGATCTGGCCGCGGTGGAGGGCTGGATCCGCGGTGCCCTGCACCACTGACAGCCGCTGTGCGCATCCCCCGCATTCACCTCCCCGGGCCGCTCGCGGAAGGGGCGGAATATACCCTGGAAGGGGCGGCCGCGAACCATCTCCGGGTGCTGCGCCTGCGGCCCGGCCACGAGCTGGTGATCTTCGACGGTGCCGGCACCAGCTACCGCGCCGTGCTGGTGGCGCTGGAGCGGCGCCGCGGGACGGTGCGCCTGGAGGCGCCGGTGAGCGAGGGCGCGGAATCCCCCCTGCGGACGACCCTGGTCCAGGGCATCAGCAAGGGCGACCGCATGGACTGGACCATCCAGAAGGCCGTGGAGCTCGGCGTCCAGGCCATCGTGCCGGTGATCACCGCACGCAGCGTGGTCAATACCGAGCCCGGACGGCTGCGCAAGAAGCTCGGGCACTGGCACGGCGTCGCCGTCAGCGCGTGTGAGCAATGCGGACGCAACGTCATCCCCGAGCTCCGCGAGCCGGTGTCCCTGGGCCAGTGCTGGGCTGCCCTGCCCGAGGGGCCGCGTCTTTTCCTGGACCCGGAGGGCGGCGAGCGCATCCGCGCGCTGCAGTTGCCGGAGGCGGCCGCATGCACGCTGCTGGTCGGCCCGGAAGGCGGTCTCAACAGTGACGAGGTGACGGCCGCGCGTGCACACGGCTTCCAGCCCGTGCGCATGGGGCCGCGCGTGCTGCGCACGGAAACCGCCGGCATTGTCGCCCTGACCGCCCTGCAGACACTCCGGGGCGATCTCGGCTAGAAACGGAATCGCCCCCGGGAGCCGGGCTCCGCGGGGGCGATGGTTGCAACGGCGCGGCGGCTCAGTCCGCCTGCGCCATCTTCTGGCTGAGCCCCAGGTTGTTCCAGATGGCCTCGGACGCCTTGGCCTGGTTCAGCGTATAGAAGTGCAGGCCGGGCGCGCCGGCGTCCAGGAGCTCGGAGCACATCTGCGTGACCACGTCCACGCCGAAGGCCTGCATGGACTCCTTGTCGCCGTTGGCGTCGTAGGCCTCCAGGCGCTTGCGCAGCCAGCGCGGGATGTCGGCCCCGCACATGTCGGAGAAGCGCGCCAGCTGCTGGAAGTTCACGATGGGCATGATGCCCGGCACGATGGGAATGTTTACCCCCATCTTCTCGCAGCTCTCCACGAACCGGTAGTACCCTTCCGGCGCAAAGAAGTACTGGGTCATGGCGCTGTCGGCACCGGCCTCGACCTTGCGCTTGAAGTTCTCCAGATCCGCGAAGGCGTTCCGGGCTTCCGGGTGGATTTCCGGGTAGCAGCCCACCTCGATGTGGAAATGGTCACCGTGCTCCTGGCGGATGAATTCCACCAGCTCGTTGGCGTACTTGAAGTGGCCCGGCCCGCCGCCGGTGCCGGACGGCATGTCGCCGCGCAGCGCGACGATGTTGCGGATGCCGTTGTCGCGGTAGCGGCCCAGCAGCTCGCGGATGCTGTCCGGCGTCGCGTCGATGCAGGACAGGTGCGGCGCGACGTCGATGCCGGAACGCTTCTGGATGTCGACGACGGTCTCGAAGGTCCGCTCGCGCGTGGAACCACCCGCGCCGAACGTCACCGAGAACAGGCGCGGACCCAGCGCCTGCAGGCGCTCCCGGGTCTTGCGCAGCCGCTCCTCCCCCTCCTCGTTCTTGGGCGGGAAGAACTCGAAACTGAAAACCGGCGAGTGTTTCTTCTGGGATTCCATAATCACCCCCGTATCGCGGGAATCGCCGGTGGGCGCGGCCGGTCGCCGGCCCACCGGGACGGGTCGCGCCGGCGGGCCCGGAGGCCCGCCCGTGCAACCCGGGGACTGAAAGGCGTCGCTCAGTACCGGTAGGTATCCGGCTTGAACGGGCCGTTCACGTCCAGGCCGAGATAGTCGGCCTGCTCCTGGGTCAGCTGGGTGAGCTTGGCGCCCAGCTTCTTCAGGTGCAGCTCGGCGACCTTCTCGTCCAGATGCTTCGGCAGTACGTAGACCTTCTTCTCGTACTTGTCGAGGTTCTGGGCGAGCTCGATCTGGGCGAGCACCTGGTTGGTGAACGAGTTGGACATCACGAAGCTCGGATGGCCCGTGGCGCAGCCCAGGTTGATCAGGCGGCCCTCGGCCAGCAGCAGGATCTTGTTGCCGCTGGGCAGGGTGATGTGATCGACCTGGGGCTTGATGTTGTCCCACTCGTACTTGCGCAGGCTGGCGACATCGATCTCGTTGTCGAAGTGGCCGATGTTGCACACGATGGTGTTGTGCTTCATGCGCACCATGTGGTCATGGGTGATGACCTGGTAGTTGCCGGTGGCGGTGACGAAGATGTCCGCCTTGTCGGCCGCATCGTCCATGGTGACCACCTGGTAGCCTTCCATCATGGCCTGCAGGGCGCAGATCGGATCGATCTCGGTGATCCACACCGTGGCGCCCATGGCCTTGAGGCTCTGGGCGGAGCCCTTGCCGACGTCGCCGAAGCCGCAGACCACGGCGATCTTGCCGGCGATCATGACGTCGGTGGCGCGCTTGAGGCCGTCCACCAGGGACTCGCGGCAGCCGTACAGATTGTCGAACTTCGACTTGGTCACCGAGTCGTTGACGTTGATGGCCGGGAACGGCAGCGAGCCTTCCTTTTCCATCTTCAGCAGGCTGGCGACGCCGGTGGTGGTCTCCTCGGAGACGCCACGGATCTGCTCCAGCTGCTTGGTGTACCAGCCGTGGTTGGACTCCAGCCGCGCCTTGATGGCCGTGAACAGCGCCTTTTCCTCCTCGCTGCCCGGGCTGTCCAGGAAGGACGGATCCTTCTCGGCCTTGGAGCCGACGGTCAGCAGCGTGGTCGCGTCGCCGCCGTCATCGAGGATGGTGTTGGCACCGCCGTCGAAATCGAAGATGCGGTGGATGTACTCCCAGTACTCGTCCAGGGTCTCGCCCTTGTAGGCGAACACCGGCACGCCGCGCTTGGCGATGGCCGCGGCGGCATGGTCCTGGGTGGAGTAGATGTTGCAGGAGGCCCAGCGCACCTCGGCGCCCAGCTCCACCAGTGCCTCGATGAGCACGGCGGTCTGGATGGTCATGTGCAGGGAACCCGCGATGCGCATGCCCTTGAGGGGCTGCTTGGCGCGGTATTCCTCGCGCACGGACATCAGGCCCGGCATTTCCGTTTCCGCGATCTCGATCTCCTTGCGACCCCAGTCGGCAAGGCCGATATCACGGACGATATAATCGTTCTGACTCTCTACGACAGCATTCATTGGTGCTGGCTCCGATTGTTTCCATAGCGCCGTTGGTATGAGTAGGCATCCGGCTGAGCCTGGCAGGCGCAGTGCCTGTTGCAGCGCTCCTCAGCCGGACGGCCGGCCGCACGGCGGCCGGCGACCCCTGGCGATGCCTGCCGGGCACCGCCGCATGGCATGGTGCCGATCACGGGGACGCACGCGAGCAGCGTTTCGTTCCCCGCGACCAGCGGACCGCGTCGGCTCAGAGGCCGGCGGCGTCCTTCAGGGCCGCGGCCTTGTCGGTCCGCTCCCAGGTGAAGTCCGCATCCTCGCGGCCGAAGTGGCCGTAGGCCGCGGTCTTGGAGTAGATCGGGCGCAGCAGGTCCAGCGTGTTGACGATGCCGAACGGACGCAGGTCGAACTGGTCGCGCACGATCTTCTCGATCTTGGACTCCTCGATCTTGGCCGTGCCGAAGGTCTCCACCATCACGGAGGTGGGCTCGGCCACGCCGATGGCGTAGGACAGCTGCACCTCGCACTTGCTCGCTAGGCCGGCCGCGACCACGTTCTTGGCCACGTAGCGCGCGGCGTAGGCGGCGGAACGGTCCACCTTGGACGGGTCCTTGCCGGAGAAGGCACCGCCGCCGTGGCGGGCCATGCCGCCGTAGGTGTCGACGATGATCTTGCGCCCGGTCAGGCCGCAGTCGCCCATCGGCCCGCCGACCACGAAGCGCCCGGTCGGGTTGATGTGGAACTTGGTGTTGTTGTCGATCCACTGGCTCGGCAGCACCGGCTTGATGATCTCTTCCATCACCGCCTCGTGGATCTCGTTGTCACTGACGTCGTCGGAGTGCTGGGTGGACAGCACCACGGCATCCACGCCCACGGCGCGGTCGTCCTCGTAGCGCAGGGTGACCTGGCTCTTGGCGTCCGGCCGCAGCCACTTGAGCTTGCCGTTGGCCAGCAGGTTGGCCTGCTGCTCCACCAGGCGGTGGGCATAGTTGATGGCCGCCGGCATGTAGACATCGGTCTCGTCGCAGGCGTAGCCGAACATGATGCCCTGGTCGCCGGCGCCCTGCTCCTCGGGGAGCTTGCGCTCGACGCCCTGGTTGATGTCCGGGGACTGCTTGCCCAGCGCGTTGATGAACGCGCAGGTGTCGGCGTCGAAGCCCATGTCGGAGGACGTGTAGCCGATGCGCTTGGTGGTGGCGCGGGCGATGTCCTCGAACGGCACGTTGGCCGTGGTCTTGAGCTCGCCGGCGAGCATGATCATGCCGGTGGTGGTCAGCGTCTCGCAGGCCACCTTGGCCTTGGGATCCTGCTCCAGGATGGCGTCCAGCACCGCGTCGGAAATCTGGTCCGCCATCTTGTCCGGATGGCCGGCGGAGACGGACTCCGAGGTAAACATGTAGGACTTGCTCATGGGTACTCCTTTTTTCGTGTCGAGATTCAGGAAGCCGGTTGCCGATCGCGTGCCCGCCGTGCCGGCGGCACGCGATCCATCCGGCGCTGATCAGGCCTTGCGGAAGCGGAAGATGCCCCAGGCCAGGTAGCCATTGTTGCCGCCATTGACCCAGTGCTGAAGCCCCTGCTTCATGCGCTCGATGTACTCGCGGGAGATGATGCCTTCAAGGCTGTCCTCGCGCGACTTGGTCTCCTCGAGCACACGGCCGTAATGGCGCGGCAGCTGATGGGAGTGATCCTCGAACCCGATCTCCTCCAGCCCGGCCTCCTTGGTGGTGCGCCGGTAGAACCCCGGGGACCCGAGGGTCTCCAGGTGGATGCGGTCGAGGATGGGCTGCAGCACGCCCTCCGGGCAGTCGTCGGTCTGCATGGGATCGGTGAAGATCAGCACGCCGCCGGGCTTGAGCACCCGCGCCGCCTCGTGGATGACCTTCTCGCGATCGCCGCTGTGCAGGAACGAGTCCTGGGACCAGACCACGTCGAAGTGGTTGTCCGGGTACGGCACCTCCTCGAAGCTGGCGTCCAGCACCTCGATGAGGTGGTCCAGGTTGACCGCCTTGTTCATCTCGCGGTCGCGCTCGTTCTCCACCTCGGAGAGGTTCAGCGCCACCACCGGGCAGCCGAACGTCTGCGCCAGGTAGCGGGCGGTACCGCCGTAGCCCGCACCCAGGTCCAGGATCCGGTGCTCCGGGGTGAGCTCGCCGAGCAGGTCCGCCATGTGGGCGACCGTGCGGCGGCTGGCATCGGCGATGGGCTCCTCGTCGCTCTCGTAGAGGCCCACGTGGATGTCCTCGCCGCCCCAGACCGTGTGGTAGAAGCGATCCGCGTCGTCGCTGTTGTAGTACTCGCGCGCCGTGGCGACGGCGCCGGTGTAGTTGGTGTTACTCATTCGTCCGCCTCCTGGTAGCTCTTCTCGGCGATGTGGATGAAGAAGTCCGGCTCGGTCTCCCGGAACGTCTCCTTGAAGTCGCCGTAGGTCTCGATGTGCTGGAAGCCCACCTCCCGCATGAGCCGGCGCGTGTAGGCCTTGCGCAGCGGGAACATGTTCAGGTGGTACACGGACTTGTCCGGGAACTCGTAGCGGAAACGGGTCAGGCCCGGGTCCACGTACTCCGGATACACCGAGATGTCATCACCGCAATAATAGTAGGTATGCTTGCTGGAGTAGCCGTGATCCAGGATCGAGTCGTAGTTGCGCTGGTCCAGGATCAGGATGCCGTCGTGGTTGAGGGCGGAGTAGAACTCGGCCAGCGCCTTGCGGCGATCGTTCTCGTTGAAAAGGTGGGTGAAGGAGTTGCCGAGACAGATCACGGCGTCGTAGCGGCCGTGGATGTCCCGGTTCAGCCAGCGCCAGTCGGCCAGGGCGGTGCGCAGGACATGATCGCGCTGGTAGCCGTTCTCGAACGCCTTGGCCAGCATCTCGGCGCTGCCGTCGGTGCTGACCACGTCGAAGCCGGCCTCGATCAGGCGTACCGAGTGGAACCCCGTGCCGCAGGCCACGTCCAGGATCCGCTTGACGCCGCGCTCCTTGAGCGTCTGGATGAAGAAGTCACCCTCGCTCTCGGCCCGGCTGTCCCAGTCGATCAGCTCGTCCCACTTGTCAACGAAACCCTGGTTGTACTCGTTCACGTAGTGATCGGTGTCGCGGCATTCCTCGGGTCGGCTCCCGAACGCCTGGTCTGTTGCTGTCGAAGACATAATCGTACCTCCCACCGTCCAGTATTCGTGCAGCCCGGCGCCCGGATCGGCCGCCACAGAATGCACGCCTCTCCGGTTTGCCCCCGGAAAGGATGCACGTCTGCGACGCGCGACCCTGGGTCGACGCCGGACAGCTGCACTGTCGCAATGCAGAATGCACTGGTGGTGTGCAGTCTGCTGCCTGTCTGCGGGGCTCCGCGTTACTGAAGCCAACCGCACTCGAAAACTATTGCTTTTTTGGCTGCAGAGAAGGATGAGGAAACCTGGTGATGCAGGTCATCCAGCTCCAGCAGCCCGAAGGAGACGCAACGTCGCTGCCTTGCCAGCGCGGTGCGTGAATTCCCGCGTACGGGTCGTCCGGTCGATCGTTATGACGAGCGCCTGTACGCGGCGAAGGGCGATCTTATTGGTCCAGTTCCTTTCGGTCTGGCTCTCCGTGAACAACTACGACCCTACAAGCTACCGTGTTCTGACAAGATTTCAACCGTTGATCGGTTCCGTTCACGGAATCGTCATGGCGGCGAGGCCGTCGCGGCCGGCGCCGGCGCCGGCCGCGTCGCCTTGCCCGCATGCGCATATTTCGAGACAATTCACGGCTTTCAGGCTGGCCGGAATCGCCGCGCCGGTTTTCATCGCATGCAATCCGGAGACCACCATCGATGCCATCCCGTCGTGAACGAGCCAACGCCCTCCGCGCCCTGAGCATGGACGCCGTGCAGCAGGCAAAGTCGGGCCATCCGGGTGCACCCATGGGCATGGCGGATATCGCCGAGGTCCTCTGGAACGACTACATGCGCCACAACCCGGCCAACCCGGGGTGGTGGAACCGTGACCGGTTCGTGCTCTCCAACGGGCACGGCTCCATGCTGCTGTACGGGCTGCTGCACCTGACGGGCTACGACATGCAGGTCGACGATCTGCGCAACTTCCGGCAGCTGCACTCGCGCACGCCGGGGCACCCGGAGTACGGCTACACGCCGGGGGTGGAGACCACCACCGGCCCCCTGGGCCAGGGGCTGGCCAATGCCGTGGGCATGGCCCTGGCGGAGAAGGTGCTGGCCGCGCAGTTCAACCGGCCCGGCCATACCCTGGTGGATCACCATACCTACTGCTTCGTCGGCGACGGCTGCCTCATGGAGGGGATCTCCCACGAGGCGTGCTCCCTGGCCGGTACCCTCGGCCTGGGCAAGCTGGTGGTGTTCTATGATGACAACGGCATCTCCATCGACGGCAAGGTGGAAGGCTGGTTCACCGACGACACGCCGGCGCGCTTCCGGGCCTACGGCTGGCACGTGGTCGCCGATGTCGACGGCCACGACAGCGCGGCGGTGGACGCCGCCATCCGCGAAGCCCGCGACGTCACCGACCGGCCCACGCTGATCTGCTGCAAGACGGTGATCGGCTTCGGCGCCCCGAACGCCTGCGGCACCCATGGTGTCCACGGCGCGCCGCTGGGCGAGGACGAGATCCGCGCCACCCGCGAGTTTCTCAAGTGGGATCATGCCCCCTTCGAGCTGCCGCCGGCCGTCTATCATGACTGGGACGCCCGCGATCGCGGTGCCGCCGCCGAGGCGCAGTGGCAGGAGGCGCTGGCGGACTACCGCCGCGCCCATCCGGAGCTGGCCGAGGAGTTCGAGCGCCGCATGCGCGGCGACCTGCCGGCGACCTTCGCCGAGCACGCCGACGAGCTGCTGCACAAGGCCGCGGCCGCGGGCGACGAGGTGGCCAGCCGCAAGGCCTCGCAGCAGGCCCTGGAGGGCTTCGGCCCGTACCTGCCCGAGCTCATCGGCGGCTCCGCGGACCTCACCGGCTCGAACAACACCAAGTGGTCCGGTTCCACGCCGGTCACCGCCGAGGACGGCGACGGCAACTACATCTTCTACGGCGTGCGCGAGTTCGCCATGACCGCCATCCAGAGCGGGCTGGCCCTGCACGGCGGTTTCGTCCCCTACGGCGGCACCTTCCTGGTGTTCTCCGACTACGCCCGCAACGCGGTGCGCATGGCGTCGCTGATGGGGCAGCGGAACATCCTCGTCTACACCCACGACTCCATCGGGCTGGGCGAGGACGGCCCCACCCACCAGCCGGTGGAGCAGCTGCCGAGCCTGCGCATGATCCCCGGGTTCAGCCTCTGGCGGCCGTGCGATGCCGTGGAGACCGTGGCCGCCTGGCGCGCCGCCATCGAGCGCCGCGACGGGCCGACGGCCCTGGTGCTGAGCCGCCAGGGCCTCCCGCACCAGGAGCGCGACGGCGAGCAGCTCGCCGCCATCCGGCGCGGCGGCTATATCCTGCGCGACTGCGACGGTGAGCCGGAGCTGATCCTCATCGCCACCGGCGCGGAGGTGGCCCTGGCCACGGGCGCCTGGGAGCAGCTGCGCGCCGACGGTGTCGCCGCCCGGGTGGTGTCGATGCCGTCCGTGGACGTGTTCGAGCAGCAGGATGCCGGCTACCAGGAAGCGGTGCTGCCGCCGGCGTGCACGCGCCGGGTCGCCGTCGAGGCCGCGGCAGCGGAGTACTGGTACCGCTTCGTCGGGCCGCGCGGACGCGTGATCGGCATGACCGGCTTCGGCGAATCGGCGCCGGCCGGGGACCTGTTCCGGCACTTCGGCTTTACCGTCGACAACGTGCTCGCCGAGGCACGACGCGTGCTCGAGGGCTGACATGCCGCGCCTCGCCATCAACGGCTACGGCCGCATCGGCCGGTGCGTCCTGCGGGCCCTGTACGAGCGGGGCCTGGATGCGGACATGCCGGTGGTCGCGATCAACGAGCCGGCGAGCCTTGAGGGCATGGCCCACCTCACGCGCTTCGATTCCACCCACGGGATCTTTCCCGGCACCGTGGCCGCCGCGGACGGTGAGCTGCGGATCAACGAGCAGCCCATCGCGGTCACCCATGCATCGGATCCGGCCGCGCTGGACTGGCGCAAGCAACGGGTGGACCTGGTGCTGGACTGCTCGGGCCGTTTTTCCCGCCGTTCCGAAGCCGAGGCGCACCTGACGGCGGGGGCGCCCCGGGTACTGATGTCCCACCCCATGGCCGATGCCTCGGACGTGGACCTGACCGTCATCCTCGGCGTCAACCATGAGGACCTCGGCGCGGAGCAGCGGCTGGTGTCCAATGCGTCCTGCAGTACCAACTGCCTGCTGCCGGTGCTGCAGCAGGTGCACGGGCGCTACGGCATCGAGGCGGCCAGCGTGACCACGATCCACTCGGTGATGAACGATCAGCCCCTGGTGGACGGCTACCACGACGCGGACCTGCGCCGCACGCGCTCGGCGCTGACGTCCATGGTTCCCGTGGCCACCGGGCTGGCCCGGGGAATCGAGCGCTTCATGCCGGAGATGAGCGGCCGGCTGCACGCGCAGCACGTGCGGGTGCCGACACTCAACGTCTCCGCCATGGACGTCAACGTCCAGCTCCGCGAGCCGGCGACCGCCGATGCCGTCAACCGCCTGCTGGCCGCGGCGTGCGAACGCGAGCTGGCGGGCATTCTCGGCTACAGCGAGGAGGCCCACGCCTCCTGTGATTTCAACCACGATCCCCGCTCCGGTATCGTCGACGGCACCCAGACGCGGGTCAGCGGCCGGCTGGCGCACCTGATGCTGTGGTTCGACAACGAGTGGGGGTTCGCCAACCGCATGGTGGACGTCGCCGCCCGCTGGCTCGGCCGCGCGGCGTGATGCCGGGGGGGAGCGCCCGGCGCGGCGCGTCAGGACGAGGCAATGAAGAGGAGCTGACAATGGCCGTTGAGCGCATGACGGACCTGGATCTGGCCGGCAAGCGGGTGCTGATCCGCCAGGATCTCAACGTCCCGGTGGATGACCAGGGCCGGGTGACCGATGACACGCGGCTGCGCGCGTCCCTGGAGACCCTGCGCACGGCGCTGGCCGCCGGCGCGCGGGTGATGGTGATGAGCCACCTGGGACGGCCGCAGGAGGGCGTGCCGGATCCGGCGTCGTCGCTGGCGCCGGTGGCCGAGCGGCTGGGCGAGCTGCTGGGCCAGCCGGTGCGCCTGGAGGCCGACTGGCTCGACGGCGTGACGCTGCACGACGGCGAGCTGGTGCTGTGCGAGAACGTGCGCTTCAACGCCGGCGAGACCGCCGACGACGAGGCCCTGGCGCGGCGCATGGCCGCCCTGTGCGACGTCTTCGTCATGGACGCCTTCGGTACCGCCCACCGGGCCCAGGCGTCCACCCACGGCGTGGCGCGGTTCGCGCCGGTGGCCTGCGCCGGGCCGCTGCTGGCGGCGGAGCTGGACGCCCTGAGCAAGGCGCTGGAAGCCCCCGACCGGCCCATGACCGCCATCGTGGGCGGCTCCAAGGTTTCCACCAAGCTGACCGTGCTGGAGTCGCTGAGCGGCGTCGTGGACCAGCTCATCGTCGGCGGCGGCATCGCCAACACGTTCATCGCGGCGGCGGGCCATCCCGTGGGGGCGTCGCTGTACGAGGCGGATCTGGTGGACGAGGCGAAGCGGCTCATGGACGCCGCGCGCTCCAAGGGTGCCGAGATCCCGGTGCCCACGGACGTGGTGACCGCCCCGCGCTTCGCCGGGGACGCCGAGGCCACCACCAAGCGCGTCGAGGAGGTCGGACCCGAGGACCTGATCCTGGACATCGGCCCCGAGACGGCGGCGCGCTATGCAGAGTTGCTGGAGCAGGCCGGCACCATCGTCTGGAACGGGCCCGTGGGCGTGTTCGAGTTCGAGCAGTTCGGTGCCGGCACGCGCCGCGTCGCTGAGGCCATCGCCGCCAGCGACGCCTTCTCCATCGCCGGCGGCGGCGACACCCTGGCCGCCGTGGCCCGCTACGGCGTGGCCGATCGCCTGTCCTACATCTCCACCGGCGGCGGCGCATTCCTGGAGTTCCTGGAAGGCAGGACCCTGCCGGCGGTGGCCATTCTGGAACAGCGGGCCCGGGGCTGAGCGCTGTAGGAGCAACGTGAGTTGCGACGTTCCAGAGAGCCCGACGCCCTGCAAGATCGCGGCTGAAGCCGCTCCTACACGGCTTCGGTGAGGCAAGCTGCAAGATCCTGTGGGAGAGGCTTCAGCCTCGACTTTCCAGAGCATCAGGTTCTCTAAAAGGTCGCGACTCACGTCGCTCCTACCGGCTGTCTTCGGGGCGTTGCCGCGGCTGCCAGGGAATTCCCTAGGACACCAGCAGGCGCTCGGCTTCCCGGTACTTGTCCGCGGTGCGCCGGATGACGGTCTCCGGCAGGTGCGGTCCCGGGGCCGTCTTGTCCCAGTCCAGGGTCTCCAGGTAGTCCCGCACGTACTGCTTGTCGAAGCTCGGCGGTGATGTGCCCACGCGGTATTCCGCGGCCGGCCAGAAGCGTGACGAGTCCGGCGTGAGCGCCTCGTCGATGAGGGTCAGCCGGTCGTCGGCGTCCAGGCCGAACTCGAACTTGGTATCCGCGATGATGATGCCCCGGGGGGCCGCGTAGGCGGCGGCGCGCCGGTAAAGCTCCAGCGCCGTGTCGCGTACCTGCGCGGCCAGGTCGTGACCGAGGCTCGCCGCGGTGGCCTCGAAGGCGACGTTCTCGTCGTGATCGCCGACCTCCGCCTTGGTGGACGGGGTGTAGATGGGTTCCGGGAGCTGCTCGGCCTGTTGCAGCCCCGTGGGCAGCGGAATGCCGCACACGGCACCGTTGTTCCGGTAGTCCTGCCAGCCCGAGCCGCTCAGGTACCCCCGGACGATGGCCTCCACCGGCAGGGCCCGGAGCCGCCGCACCACCGTGGCGCGCCCGGCGATCTGGGCCCGGTCGTCGGCGTCCGGCACAGCGCGCTCCAGCGGCATGGCGGCGACGTGGTTGGCGATGACATCGCCCAGGTGCCGGAACCAGAAATCGGACACGCGGGTCAGGACCTCGCCCTTGCCGGGCACGGGATCCGGCAGCACCACGTCGAAGGCGGACAGGCGGTCGGTGGTGACGATGAGCAGGTGATCGTCGTCCACGGCATAGATGTCGCGCACCTTGCCGCGCTGGACCAGCGGCAGGCTCGTCAGCTCGCTCTGGTAGAGGCTCGCGGGGGGCTGGGTCATGGCGCCGATTCCTTCAATGATCGAAGGCCGACGATCATACCGGAAGGCCCTTCCCGGGTGGTAAGGGGCGTGCCCTCAGCGGATGGCCTGGTAGGCCTTCAGCGCCTCCTTCCGGGTGGCGGCGAGATCCACCACGGGCTCCGGGTAGGTGCGGCCGGGCTGCACCCCGGCCTCACGGAGCTCGGCCGCCGGCGTCCGCCACGGGGCATGGATGTGCTTAGCGGGCAGGGCCGCCAGCTCCGGGACCCAGTGCCGCACGTAGGCGCCGTCCGGGTCGAAACGCTCGCCCTGGCGTACCGGATTGAAGATGCGGAAGTACGGGGCGGCGTCGGCGCCGCAGCCCTGGATCCACTGCCAGCCCATGCTGTTGCTGGCCAGGTCGGCGTCCACCAGCGTGTCCCAGAACCAGCGCTCGCCCTCCTGCCAGGGAATGCGCAGGTTCTTGGTGAGCAGCGAGCCCACCACCATGCGCAGCCGATTGTGCATCCAGCCGGTGGTCCACAGCTCGCGCATGCCCGCGTCGACGATGGGGATGCCGGTGCGCCCGGCCTGCCAGGCACGCAGGAGGTCGGCTTGATCCGCGCGCCAGGGGAACGCCCGGAAACGGGTGTCCAGCGGCTCGTCCGGCATCGACGGGCAGTGGAACAGCAGGTGGTGGGCGAACTCCCGCCAGGCGATCTCGCCCAGGAATGCTCCGGCGCCGTCGTCGTGGATGCGCCCGCGCACGGCGGCGTGGATCTGCCGCGGGCCGACCTCGCCGAAGTGCAGCGGTGCGGACAGGCCGGACGTCCCGCTTTGCGCCGGCACGTCCCGGTTTTCGGCATACGCTTCCAGGCGCTCGCCGACGAACTGCTCCAGGCGGCGCCGGGCGCCTTCTTCACCCGGTGTCCAGCGCGCGCGCAGGCCCCGGTCCCAGGGCACTGCGGGGAGCAGGCCGAGGTCGTCGACGGTCGCGGACCGCGGGATCGTGTGGGCCGGCTCCAGGTGCGGAATGTCCAGCGGCGCCGGGGGATCGCCCGCGCCCTCCAGAGCCCGGTGGAAGGGGGTGAAGGCCCTGTAGTGGCCGCCGTCGCGCTTGCGGATCTCCCAGGGCTCGAAGAGCAGCGCGGCGTTGTAGCTCTCCGCGGCGACACCGTCCGCGCGCAGGGCCTGCTTGATGGTCCGGTCCCGGGTGATCACGGCGGGCTCGTAGAGCCGGTTCCAGACGATGCGCCGGGCGCCGGTGTCGGCGACGAGGCCACGCAGGGCGGCCAGTGTCGCCTCCGCCTGGATGACGATCAGCGGCAGGCCCCGCGCGCGCAGGCGGGCCGCGAGGGCGTGGAGGCTGTGATGAAGCCACCAGCGGCTCGCCGCTCCGGGCTGCCAGGGGGCTTCCTCGTGGGGGGCGTGGATGTAGACCGGCAGCACCGGGCCGCCCTCGGCCGCCGCGGCCAGCGCCGGGTTGTCCGCCAGGCGCAGGTCCCGACGGAACCAGACCAGCGTCGGCCTCATGCAGTGGCCCACCCCGGGGCGTGATAGCGGGTGTCCACGCCCGTGAGGATGTCGCGGCTGTCTCCGGGTACGGGGATGAACGGGCCCGTCTGCCCGTCCGGGGAGCGGGCGGCGGGGCCCGCCAGGAAGATCGGGAACTCGGTGCTGTCCGGCGCGGCCGCGACGGCTTCCTCGGCCGCCTGTCCACTCCACAGGAGGATCGCCTCGGCCCCGCTGTCCCGCGCCGCCGCCTCCAGCTGCTGCACGGGCAGATCGCCCAGCAGCAGGGTGACCCGGTAGTCGCGATCGACGGCCTCGCAGGCCAGCAGCAGAAGGGCAACGGGGTCCGGCGCTGCGCCCAGGGACGCCAGGAGCAGCCGAGGGCCGGACGTACGCGGGCTGCGATGGCGCAGCCGGGTGCCGAGGACGGTGCTCAGCCAGCCGCTCAGGAAGGCGTCCTGGGCGGTCCGGGCATCCGGCTCGCGGGAGCCGGCGAACTGGCGGTACAGCGGCTCGATCAGGTGGTGGCGGACCCGGGATGCGGGGAACAGCGAGTGCGCTTCCTGGAGGACGTCGTCGAGGCCGTGCTCGTCGAAGACGCTGGCCGAGGTGCGCATGCGTGCCAGAAAGCTGCTCCAGACGCTGTCATCCGGTTCCGCCCGGGCCGGCTCCGCGGCGCCGGACTGCGCTCCGGGCTCGCCCTCGTCGAGCACCTGGCGGGCCTGGCTGATGGGGATGCCGCGCTCCAGCAGGACCAGGACCTGGCGGATGCGGTCGATGTCGCGCTCCGTGTACAGGCGGTGCCCCTTGGGGGTGCGCTGGGGCCGGATGATGCCGTAGCGGCGCTCCCATGCACGCAGTGTCACCGGGTTGACGCCGGTCATGGCCGCAATGGTTCGTATTGGATACAGACCCTTGCTCAAGGCTTGCACTCCCTTGGGTCGCCGCCGTGGTGGCCGTTGTATAGTTATTGTATCAGTTTATCATCGCTGGATTCCCGGGCCGGTTCAACAAGGCTCCGGGCATCGTTCCAGGGTCTGGTAGCAAAGCGCGTACGGGGTCCCTTCCCCCGGGGGCTGGCGCTGCTCGTCCGCGACGCGCCAGGCGGCCGTGTCGTAGGCGGGGAAATGGGTATCCCCGGTGAGATCCGTCTCCACCCAGGTCAGGTACATGCGCTGTGCTCGGGGAAGGAACAGCCGGTAGATCTCGGCGCCGCCGATGACCATGATCTCGCCGGCGTCGCCGGCGGCCTCCACGGCGGCTTCGGGCGTGTCGACCACCCGGCACCCCGGGGCCTCGAAGTCCTGGCTGCGGCTCAGCACGATGTTGGTGCGCTCCGGCAGCGGCCGGCCGATGGAGAGGTAGTTCCGCCGTCCCATGATGACCGGCTTGCCCCGGGTCAGGCGCTTGAAGTGGCGCAGGTCGTCGGGGATGTGCCAGGGGAGCCCGTTGTCGCGGCCGATGACGCGGTCGGGGGTGAGGGCGGCGATGAGTGCGATCATTACGGGGCTCACTAGGTTTCTGCTTCGCGGTTGAACCTGGGTCGATGGTATCGAGCCCGGGCACAGCACGAGGCGGGCCGTTCGGTTCCGGACCGTCTGCGGCCAGGACGGCCGCAGTCGAGCCTACAGGGACGTATTCACGGCGTGTCCGGAACCGAACGGCCCGCCTCGTGCCCCGGACTCTCCCTCTTGTCCCGGGAGCTTCGGGCGGGGAGACCGGTCACGGACACGCTGTAAATACATCCATGTACGCTCGACACCGGCCATCCATGGCCGGTGACGGTCCGTGACCGGTCACCCCGCCCGAAGCTTGTGCCCTCGTCCGCGTCCGCTGCATTCTTCAGCTCCCTCTACACCGCCACCGGCGCCTTGATATGGGGCTCCGGGTCGTAGCCCTCCAGCCGGAAATCCTCGTAGCGGAACGCGAACAGGTCGTCCACGTCCGGGTTGAGGTGCATGGTGGGCAGCGGATGCGGGGTCCGCGCCAGCTGCGTGTCCGCCTGCTCCAGGTGATTCAGGTACAGGTGGGTGTCGCCCAGCGTGTGGATGAACTCGCCCGGCCGCAGGTTCGTGACCTGGGCGACCATCAGCGTCAGCAGCGCGTAGGAGGCGATGTTGAACGGCACGCCCAGGAACAGGTCGGCGCTGCGCTGGTAGAGCTGGCAGGACAGGCGCCCGTCGGCGACGTAGAACTGGAACAGCGTGTGGCACGGCGGCAAGGCCATGTCCTCCACCTCGGCCGGGTTCCAGGCGGAGACGATCAGGCGGCGGGAGTCGGGGTTGCGGCGGATCTGCTCCAGCAGCCGGCTGATCTGGTCGATGCGCTCGCCGTTGGGTGCCGGCCAGGAACGCCACTGGACGCCGTACACCGGACCCAGGTCGCCGTTGTCGTCGGCCCAGGCGTCCCAGATGCTGACCCCGTGCTGCTTGAGGTAGCCGATGTTGCTGTCACCGCTGAGGAACCACAGCAGCTCGTGGATCACCGACTTGAGGTGGATGCGCTTGGTGGTAACCAGCGGGAAGCCCTGCGCCAGGTCGAAACGCATCTGGTGGCCGAATACCGACAGGGTGCCCGTGCCGGTGCGGTCCTCCTTGCGGACCCCGTGGTCGCGCACGTAGCGCATGAGATCGAGATACTGCTTCACGTCTGCGCTCCGTCGGGCTTGGGGACGCGATAGGCGAGCGCCAGCAGGACGACGCCCAGGGCGATCATGGGCGCCGACAGCAGCTGCCCCATGGTGAGCCAGTCGAATGCCAGGTAGCCCAGGTGCTCGTCGGGCAGGCGCACGAACTCCACCAGGAAGCGGAAGCCGCCGTAGAGCACCAGGAACAGCCCGGATACCGCCATGGTCGGCCGCGGCCGGCTGGAGAACAGCCACAGGGCGGCGAACAGGACCACGCCCTCCAGCGCGAACTCGTAGAGCTGCGAGGGGTGGCGCGGCTCCGGCCCCATGGGCGGGTAGACCATGGCCCAGGGGAGATCGCTGGTCTTGCCCCAGAGCTCGCCGTTGATGAAATTGCCCAGGCGCCCGGCGCCGAGGCCGATGGGGATCAGCGGTGCGGCGAAATCCGTCAGGCGGAAGAAGCCGGCCCCGATGCGCCGCCCGTAGAGCCACAGCGCCGCCAGGACGCCCAGGAAGCCGCCGTGGAAGCTCATGCCGCCTTCCCATACGCGCACGATGGCCAGCGGGTCGCGGGCGAGGATGCCCGGGTCGTAGAAGATGATGTAGCCGATCCGGCCGCCGGCGATGACGCCGATGGCGACGTAGACCAGCATGTCCTCCATCTGCGCCGGGCGAATGGGGCTGTCGGCGCGCTGCGCCCGCCAGCGGCCCAGCAGCCAGCCGCCCAGGAAGCCCACAAGGTACATGAGGCCGTACCAGTGGATGGCGACGGGGCCCAGCTCGATGGCAACGGGGTCGATGTCAGGGTATGTCAGCATGACCGGGGATGGTACCTGTACCGAGGGAATGACGCAGCACCTTGATGGCTTTCCGTGGAGAGGCGGGCGGCGCGGGTGCGGGGGATTCCGGTTCGGGCGACTTGCGCAGCGCCGGAGCGCAGGCCGTCCGGCCCCGAAGGGGTGGCGGCAGGGATGCCGCCACCGGCTGTCAGCACAGGGATGTGCTGTCAGCCGGCCAGGCCGGAGCGGAGGATAGGCCCCTGCTTCCACCGAAGCAGGGGCCGTAAGCGGAGCTCCGGAGCCCGAACCGGAATCCCCCGCACCCGCGCCGCCCGCCTCCGACGGAGCCGTCCTACGGCGTGCTCCACGCCGGCGCCACGCGCGTGAACAGCGCCTTCAGGTAGCGGGTCTCCGGGATGGCCGGGTGTTCCGGATGGTCCGGCGCCTGCCCGCCGCGGGCGACCACCTGCAGTGTCCGGTCCACGTGCCGGGCGGCGCCCAGGACCTCGTCCAGCAGGGCGCGTTCGTCCACGTGCGCCGAGCACGACGCCGTGATCAGGTTGCCGTCCTTTTCCAGTACCTGCAGCGCCAGCTGATTCAGCCGGCGGTAGCCCGCCAGCCCGGCCTTGATGTCCTTGCGGCGCTTGACGAAGGCCGGCGGGTCGAGAATGACCACGTCGAAGCGATGGCGCTCCTGGCGCAGGGCCTGGAGCACCTCGAAGGCATCGCCCTCGACGGTGGTGACCCGGTCGCCCAGGCCGTTGGCGTCGGCATTGGCCTGGAGCGTATCCAGGGCGGCGCCGGAGCTGTCCACCGCGGTGACCGAGGCCGCCCCCGCACGCAGCGCCTGCAGCCCCCAGGCACCGGCATAGCTGAAGACATCCAGCACGTGCAGCCCCTGCACATAGGGGGCCAGCCGGGCGCGGTTGGCGCGATGATCGAAATACCAGCCGGTCTTCTGCCCGGTGGTGGCCGGCACCTGGAACCGCAGGCCGTTCTCCTCCACCGTCAGCGTGTCCGGCCCGGGCGTTCCGTGCCAGCGCGTGTACTGCTCCAGCCCCTCCAGCTCGCGCAGGGGGCTGTCCGCCCGGATGAGGATGTGCGCCGGGGCGATCACGCGCTCCAGGGCCCGGGTGACGGCGTCGAGCGCATGGTCCATGCCGGCGGTGTTGGGCTGGACCACGCAGACATCGCCGTACCGGTCGATGACCAGGCCGGAGAGGCCGTCGCCGTCGCCGTGGACGAGGCGGTAATGGGGTGTGTCGAAATGCTGCTCGCGCAGGGCCAGGGCCCGGTTGAGGCGATGTACCAGCAGGGACTCGTCCAGGCTGCGCTCCGGGTCGCGGCTGACCAGCCGCGCGCAGATCAGCGAGTGCGGGTTGGCCGTCGCCGCGCCGATGGCCTGGCCGCCGTGGTCGCGCAGCAGTACCTGCTCCCCGGGGGCGAAATCGCGCAGGGGCGAGCGCCCGGTGTCCACCTCGTTGCTGAACACCCACAGGTGTCCGGCGCGCAGGCGTCGCTCCTCGCCGCGCTTGAGGAACAGGGAAGGGCGCGTCTCCGCCATGGTCGCCTCCGGATCGGGTGTGTTCGAGGGCGGGGATTCTACTACAGCGGGCCCGGCCATTGGGGCCGGGTGATGTCGTGCCGGGTTCCTGCGGTGTATATTGACCGGCCGGCGTCCGCGCGGAAGCCGGGACTTCCGGTCATGGTGCGGCTGTCGCCCGTGGGCGTCACCGTGACGGCCCGGCGGTTGCTACTAGAATACGCGCTTCCATGCGCGGGTCGCGCCCTTGTTGCTTCTGGAGATTGTGCCGTGAGTTCTGCCGTCCGGTGGATTGCCGTTGCGCTGCTCGTCCTCTGCCTGCTGCCGGCGGGTGCACTCGCGCAGGAGCGATACATCAGCGATGATCTTGCCCTGGACCTGCGCGCGGGTCCGGGCAACCAGTACCGCATTGAGCGCATGGTTCCCGCCGGGACGCAGGTCCAGGTGCTGGAAGAGGACAGCGGCTGGACGCGGGTGCGCCTGCCGGACGGCCTGGAGGGCTGGGTTCTCACGCGGTTGCTGTCGGATCAGCCCAGCGCCCAGGCACGCCTGAGCCGGGCCCAGAGCACCCTGGAGCAGGTGCAGCAGGAGAACAGCCGGCTGAGCGAGGAGCTGGAGGCGGCCCGGGCCCGGGTCGAGGAGCTGGAGTCGCGCCTGGCCGAGAGCGAGAGCCGGCGGCAGACCCTGGAGCAGCGCATGGAGCGGGCCGAGCAGGGGCTGGACCTGTACGAGGAGAATGAATCCCTGAAGAAGGAGGTCATCGACCTGGAGCGCGAGATCCAGGATCTGGAGCAGGAGCGCGACCGGTTGCGGGGGCGGGACGAGCAGCGCTGGTTCGTCGTCGGAGCCGCCGTGCTGTTCGTCGGCATTCTCGCCGGGCTGATCCTGCCGCGGCTGCGCTGGCGGCGCTCCTCCGGCTGGAGCGGCGGCGGGCTCTGACACTCCGCGCGCTCGCCGCCCCGGCGGCGCCTCGTGTTGCCCAGACGCCGGCGTTTCGCCAGAATCCGACTCGGGATACCGGAGCCATTGCTGCACAATGGCGCAACCGGAACCCCGCAGCCGGGCCTGCGTGGCCGGGGGGTCGACCAGCACAAGGGGATTCACCATGGCCCAGCAGCCGCCCTCGCTGATACAGATGCTCCGCGAGCTCATTGCCATCCCGTCGGTGAGCAGCGCCAATCCGGCGCTGGACCAGGGCAACCGCGCCGTGGTGGACCGCCTTGCCGGCTGGCTGGAGGACCTGGGGTTCGCGGTGGAGATCCAGCCCGTCCCCGGCGGCGACGACAAGGCCAATCTCATCGCAACGCTGGGGCGCGGCGAGGGCGGCCTGGTGCTCGCCGGGCACACCGACACGGTACCGTTCGACGACACCGGCTGGAGCGCGGATCCGTTCACGCTCACCGAGCGCGACGGGCGCCTGTACGGTCTCGGCACCAGCGACATGAAATCCTTTCTCGCCCTGATGCTGGAGGCGGTACGGGACCTGCGCGCCGGCGACCTGAACGCGCCGCTGGTGGTGCTGGCCACGGCCGACGAGGAGAGCGGCATGGCCGGTGCCCGCGCCCTGGTGGACGCCGAGCGGCGCCTGGGCCGGCACGCCGTCATCGGCGAGCCCACCGGCCTGCAGCCGGTGCACGTGCACAAGGGCGTGCTCGCCGAGGCCATCCGGGTGCGCGGACACTCGGGGCATTCCAGTGATCCTGCGCTGGGCAACAGCGCGCTGGAAGGCATGCACCGGGTGCTCAGCGACATCCTCGCGTGGCGTCAGCAGCTGCAGTCGCGGAACGTGGATCGGCGTTTCCAGGTCCCCGTGCCCACGGTGAATCTGGGCTTCATCCACGGCGGCGACAATCCCAACCGCATCTGCGCGCACTGCGAGTTGCACATCGACATCCGGCCGCTGCCGGGGATGAGCCTGGAGGATCTGCGCGGCGTGCTCGCCCAGCGCTTGCCCCGGGTCCTGGGCGAGACCGGCCTGAGCGTGACCATGGAATCGCTCTCGCCCGGGCTGCCCGCGCTGGAGACGCACCGCGACGCCGCCATCGTGCGCGCGGCGGAAGCCCTGACGGGATCGCAGGCGCGCGCGGTTGCCTTCGGCACGGAGGCGCCGTATCTGCGGCAGCTGGGGATGGATGTCGTCATCCTCGGGCCCGGCGATATCGCCCAGGCCCATCAGCCCGACGAATACCTGGATGCCGGGCGCCTGGCACCCACCGTGTCCCTGCTCCAGGGCCTGATCCGGCGGTTCTGCATCGAGGGCGGGGGTATCCGGCATGACGCGTGACGATGCCGCCTACGTCCAGTGGTTCCGCCGCAGCTCGCCCTACATCAACGCGCACCGCGGGCGCACCCTGGTGGTCAGCGTCGGCGGCGAGGCCCTGCGCGGGCCGCAGGCGGCGGCGCTGCTGCAGGATATCGCCCTGCTCAACAGCCTGGGCCTGCGGGTCGTGCTCGTGCCCGGGGCCCGGCCCCAGGTCGAAGAGCGGCTGCAGGCGCGCGGCGCCGAGATGCGCTATCACCAGGGCTCGCGCATCACCGATCCGGCGGCCCTGGAGTGCGTCAAGGAGGCGGTGGGCGCGCTGCGCGTGGACATCGAGGCGCTGCTGTCCATGGGCCTGGCCAACTCGCCCATGGCCGGGTTCCGCCTGCGGGTGGCCTCCGGCAACTTCGTCACCGCGCGCCCCCTGGGCGTGCGCGACGGCGTGGACTACCAGCACACCGGCGAGGTCCGCCGCGTGGACACCGCCGGCATCCAGGAGCGCCTCGCCGCCGGCAACGTCGTGCTGGTCTCGCCGCTGGGCTACTCGCCCACGGGCGAGGTGTTCAACATGGTGGCCGAGGACGTCGCCCTGGCTGCGGCAACGGCGCTGGAGGCGGACAAGCTCGTCTATCTCACCGAGGGCGAGACTCTCCGGGACGACGACGGCGAGCTGGTGCGGGACCTGGGCCTGCAGCAGGCGAGCCGCTACCTGGACGGCCTGCGGGCGGCGCCGGAGTCAGGGCCGGCGCGGCTGCTGGACGCCGCCGTGCGGGCCTGCCGCCACGGTGTCCACCGCGTCCACCTGGTGGACCGCCGGCACGACGGCGGCCTGCTGCTGGAGCTGTTCACCCGGGACGGGGTCGGCACCCTGATCACCGGCGATCCCTACGAGACCCTGCGTCCGGCCACGGTGGACGACGTCGGCGGCATCCTGGAGCTGATCGAGCCGCTGGAGCGCGACGGCGTCCTGGTGCGGCGCTCGCGGGAAGAGCTGGAGACGCGCATCGGCGACTACCTGGTGGTGGAGCGCGACGGCATGATCATCGCCACGGCCGCGCTGTCACCCCACCACAGCGCCGGCATGGCCGAGCTGGAGTGTTTCGTCATCCACCCGGAGTACCGCGGCGGCAACCGCGGCGACGGCCTGCTCCGTCACATCGAGCGCGAGGCCCGGGCGCACGGCCTGGAGCGGCTGTTCGTGCTCACCACCCGGACCGCCCACTGGTTCCGCGAGCGGGGCTTCGAGCCGGCGCGGCTGGATGATCTGCCGGTGGCCCGCCAGGCCCTCTACAACCTCAAGCGGCGCTCCCAGGTGCTGATCAAGGCCATCGGCCGGAAGGACTAGGGAAACGCTGAACAATTCGCGCGAGCCTCTGGCCGAGCAGCGCGGGCGCAGGCAAGGCGCGTTGCGCCGCGCTGTACTGGCGGTACAGTCAAGCAACGCAACGCCGGCTGCGCTCGCGCTGCTCGGCCCCGAAGGGCGCCCCACAGCGGCGTTGTGGACTGCGTTGGCCTTCTTGTAAAGGGCGACGGCCATTCACGGCGAATGCCGCCTTGCCACAACGCCGCTGTGGCGCGCAGAGGCACGCGGGAATTATTCAGCGTTTCACCTAGTGTCCCGGAACCGAAACAGATAACCCTCGGCCTTCCACTGCGCACTGTGCCGGGAACGGCACAATCGCGTCTGCCTGAAATTCCTTTCCTTCCGCAAGGCCCTCTCAGTCAACGGATTTGTAGCGAGTGGCACGGTCCGTGCCCGCTCTCAGGGCGGGCACCGACACCGAAGTCGGGGCTCGCAACGAAAACAATGGTTGTTCTGGAGGAGTCATCATGGGTTACGAAAAGCCCGGCGAACCCGGTTCGCTGATCAACTTCAAGTCCCGCTACGCGAACTTCATCAACGGCGAATGGACGCCCCCCGTCGAAGGGAAATACTTCGACAACGTCAGCCCGGTGGATGGTGCAGCATTCTGCGAGATCCCGCGATCCACGGCGGCGGACGTCGACAAGGCCCTGGATGCCGCGCACGCGGCCAAGGACGGTTGGGCGCGGGCATCGTATGCGGAGCGCGCCAACGTCCTGCTGAAGATCGCCGACCGCATCGAGCAGAACCTGGAAATGCTCGCCGTGGCGGAAACCTGGGACAACGGCAAACCGGTCCGGGAGGCCCTGGCCGCGGACATTCCCCTGTGCGTGGACCACTACCGCTACTTTGCGGGAGCCATTCGTGCCCAGGAAGGCGGGATCAGCCAGATTGACGACAATACGGTGGCGTATCACTTCCAGGAGCCGCTGGGGGTTGTCGGGCAGATCATCCCGTGGAATTTCCCGTTGCTGATGGCGACATGGAAGCTGGCTCCGGCTCTGGCCACCGGCAACTGTGTCGTGCTCAAGCCTGCGGAACAGACCCCGGTCTCCATCCTGGTGTTGCTGGAGCTGATCGAGGATCTGCTGCCGGCGGGCGTTCTCAACGTGGTCAATGGTTTCGGCCTGGAAGCCGGCAAGCCCCTGGCGTCGAGCAGCCGCGTCGCCAAGATGGCGTTCACCGGCGAGACCACGACGGGGCGACTGATCATGCAGTACGCCACGGAGAATCTGATTCCGGTGACCCTGGAGCTCGGCGGAAAGTCACCCAACATCTTCTTCGACGACGTCATGTCCGAGGACGATGCCTTCCTCGACAAGTGTGTCGAAGGCTTCCTGATGACCGCGCTGAACCAGGGTGAAGTCTGCACCTGCCCGTCCCGTGCCTTGATCCAGGAATCCATTTACGAGCGGTTCATGGACCGCGTTCTCGCGCGCTGGCAGCAGATCCGGCAGGGGAATCCGCTTGATCCCTCGACCATGATCGGTGCGCAGGTGTCCACCGAGCAGCTCGACAAGATCCTGAGCTACATCGACATCGGCCGGCAGGAGGGTGCCGAGCTTCTCGCAGGCGGGCGGCGACAGACGGTCAGCGGCCTGGAAAACGGCTACTACGTCGAGCCGACGGTCTTCAAGGGGCACAACCGAATGCGTGTGTTCCAGGAGGAGATCTTCGGTCCGGTGGTTTCAGTGACCACGTTCAAGGATGATGCCGAGGCGCTGGACATGGCCAATGACACGCTCTACGGGCTCGGCGCCGGTGTCTGGACCCGGGACGCCAATCGCTCCTACCGCATGGGGCGTGGCATTCAGGCCGGCCGCGTCTGGACCAACTGCTACCACCTCTATCCCGCGCATGCGGCGTTCGGCGGCTACAAGCAATCCGGCATCGGCCGCGAGAACCACCGCATGATGCTGGATCACTACCAGCAGACCAAGAACATGCTGGTGAGCTACGACCCGAACCCGATGGGGCTCTTCTAGAAAGGGAAGTCAGAGAATACGGAGGAGGATGATTGCCATGAGCAAGACCATGAAGGCCGCAGTGATCCGTGAGTTCGGCGCCCCCGCTCGGATCGACGAAGTGCCCGTCCCGGAGCCCGGACCCGGCGATATCCAGGTGCGCATTCAGGCATCCGGGGTCTGCCACACCGATCTGCATGCCGCCGAGGGCGACTGGCCCGTGAAACCGAACCTGCCGCTGATCCCCGGGCACGAGGGCGTGGGGTTCGTTTCCGGCGTGGGAGCCGGTGTCAAGCACCTCAAGGAGGGTGATCGGGTCGGCGTGCCCTGGCTCTATACCGCGTGCGGCTATTGCCAGCATTGTCTCGGGGGTTGGGAGACTCTGTGCGAATCGCAGCAGAATACCGGTTATTCGGTAAACGGGGGCTATGCCGACTACGTGGTTGCTGATGCCCATTACGTTGGCCGCCTGCCCGACAACGTCGGGTTCAACGAGCTGGCCCCCATCCTGTGTGCCGGCGTGACAACCTACAAGGGCCTCAAGGTCACCGATACCAAGCCCGGACAGTGGGTGGCGATCTCGGGGATTGGTGGTCTGGGGCATGTCGCCGTCCAGTATGCGCGCGCCATGGGCATGCATGTGGCGGCCGTGGACATCTCCGATGACAAACTCGCCCTGGCCGAACGCCTCGGTGCCGAGCTGACCGTCAATGCCGCCGAGGAGGACCCGGCAGGCCGGCTGCACAAGGACATCGGCGGCGCCCATGGGGTTCTGGTCACCGCGGTCTCCAATGCCGCATTCTCGCAGGCGCTGGGAATGGTAAGGCGCGGCGGCACCGTGGCCTTGAACGGCCTGCCGCCGGGTGATTTTCCGCTGCCCATCTTTGACGTCGTTCTCAATGGCATCACGGTGCGCGGGTCCATTGTGGGTACACGGCTGGATCTGCAGGAGTCCCTGGACTTTGCGAAGGAGGGGCTTGTCAGTCCGACGGTTCGCACGGCGCGGCTGGAAGATATTAACGGCGTCCTCCAGGAGATGCGGGACGGCAAGATCGACGGTCGCGTCGTGCTCGATCTGGCAAGCGGATAGACCCCGCCTTCCCTTCATTCCGGCCTGCACTCTCCAGGCCGGAATGGCCTGAAACGCCTGTTGCAAGGAGGAGCGTGATGGTGGATCAACCGGTGGCAAGAGTGGTTGCGACGGACGCGGCCCTGGAGCTCATCGAACAGCTGCGGGCGGAGCACGGACCGCTGATGTTTCACCAGTCGGGAGGCTGCTGCGACGGCAGCTCGCCGATGTGTTATCCGCAAGGCGAGCTCCGGGTCGGGAGCTCCGATGTGAAGCTCGGTGAAATCGGCGACTCTCCCTTTTACATGAGCCGGTCGCAGTTCGAGTACTGGGCCCATACCCAGTTGATCATCGATGTCGTTCCGGGGCGCGGAGGAATGTTCTCGCTGGAAGGGCCGGAAGGGGTTCGCTTCCTGACGCGCTCGCGGCTGTTTTCCGAGCAGGAGCAGGAGCAACTTGAGCGACAGCCAGTTGCCTCGGGTGATCGGTGATTCCTGGTCGGCTCCTCCAGGATGACAGTAGCGTGGGGGGCTGCTAGCTTGGAACGATAATCAGGGCGCCGGAACGCGCCAGAGGAGGAGAGACACCATGCCGCGCGTGCAACGTGGTGCGCTTCCGGAGGCACCAGCGAGTTCACGGATTGCCACCGGACGAGGCGTCCCGCGGCCGCAGCAAGTCAACCAGTCCATGATCCTCCGGTCCTGGGGCCGGTGTGACGAGCAGTACGGGATTGATCGTGGTGAACGCTCGCAGCCGACGGTGGTAGAGAATGCCACACTTTCCGAGCGCGTGGATGAGTACGGCGAATTCGTCCGGTTGGCCCGCGCGGAGATAAGCACTCTCTATCAGCAAATCGCGGGTTCCGGTTACGCCCTTCTTCTGACGTCCGCGGACGGATTGATTCTCGACTCGGTCAGCGACCCCAACCTGAAGCGCGATTTTCGCGCGGCGGGATTATGGCTTGGTGCGGTCTGGGACGAGCGTACCGAGGGGACGAACGGAGTGGGGACTTGCATCGTCGAACGTCAGCCGGTGACCGTTCACCGGGACCAGCACTTCCGCAGTCGTCACCATGCCCTGAGCTGCTCCGGCGCTCCGATTCTGGATCCTCGGGGAGAGCTTCTCGGCGTGCTGGATGCATCTTCCGTCAATGCCCGGGATACCCCGGAGAGCCAACTCCATACGTTGGCTCTGGTGACCATGTCGGCGCAACATATTGCCAAGTGCTACTTTGTCCGGAACTTCCCGGACGCCCTTCTGCTTCGGTTCCATGCGCGCCCCGAGTACGTGGGTCTGATCAATGATGCCGCTATGGCGGTGAGTGAGCAGGGCCTGATTCTTGCGGTGGATCAGAACGCTCTCAACTATCTGGGCGTCGCTGACCGCAATGCGCTCGTCGGCTCCCGCGTCGACCAGGTGTTCGATCTGGACCTGGCGCAACTGGACCAGCTGGCGGGGGCCCGGCAGATTCGTCTGCGACCCATCCGCTCGCTGAATCACGGCACGCAGTACTTTGCGAGTGCCGAGCACGGCCGCGATATGGGCGTGCCCGGAGACCGGGCGAGAGAGGCAAGAAATGCGCTAGGCATAACA
Source organism: Aquisalimonas lutea (assembly GCF_030409225.1). GTDB lineage: Bacteria > Pseudomonadota > Gammaproteobacteria > Nitrococcales > Aquisalimonadaceae > Aquisalimonas > Aquisalimonas lutea. The sequence continues at coordinate 101,403 of NZ_JAUFPK010000001.1, read as the reverse complement.
TCGGCGAGGCGTAACGCGGGTGGCCAGGCATCCCTGGGCAAGGATGACAACGTGCAGCGGCAAGCAGAGCGTGCCCGGCGCGTAATGACCAGGGGTATACCGATTCTGCTCCAGGGTGAGACCGGCACCGGTAAGGAGTGGTTTGCGCGGGCGCTGCATGATGGGTGTGCCGGCCGTGATCAACCCTTCGTTGCCGTGAACTGTGCCGCCATCCCGGAGCACCTCATAGAGAGCGAGCTGTTCGGCTATGAGGCCGGTGCGTTCACTGGGGCGCAAAAGGGCGGAAGAAGAGGGAAGATCGCCCAGGCTGACGGTGGGACGTTGTTCCTCGACGAGATCGGAGATATGCCCCTGGAGCTGCAGAGCCGGCTTCTCCGCGTACTGGAGCAGCGCGAGGTGATCCCGCTGGGAGGGGACCGTGCCATCCCCGTCGATATCCATCTGGTCAGCGCGACCCACTGCGACCTCCAGGCACGGGTGGGCCAGGGACAGTTCCGCCAGGATCTTTTCTACCGCCTTAAGGGCCTGCAAGTCGAGCTGCCGGCGCTCCGGGACCGGAGTGATCTCGATGATCTGATCGACAGAATTCTCCGCGAGGAGGGTGGTCCGGAGCTGCATCTTGGTGAGCAGGCCCGCGCCCGTCTGTTGAACTATCACTGGCCGGGCAATCTGCGGGAACTCCGGAACGAGTTGCGTACCGCAGCAGCGCTGTCTGACGCCGGGGTCATTCATGCGGAAGACTTGAGCACCGGAATCGCTGAAATCCCGCAGGCCAATGGATCGCGGCCGCGGGTACGGCCCACGGAAGCGACCCGTCTTGCCAACGCGGAACGCGATGTGCTCATCGACTGCCTGCGCCGCCACGACTGGAACGTGACGCGTACGGCCGAAGCGCTCAGCTTGGGCCGCAGCACCCTCTACCGGAGGATGCGCCGCCACGGAATCGATCGGCGAAGCGGTGGATTGCCTGCCGGATCCTGACGGGGTCGTGACCAATACGACGTCGTGGGTCGCTTTGGCCGCCGCCGTGCTGCGGTGCTCCAGCCCCGAGGGGCGGAGACGCTGGACGGGTGGTCATGGCGCATTGTCGATCCCCGGGTATGCTGAACCAGGATCCACAGCGCCTCCATGGGGTTGCCAATGCCGCAAAGCCGGCGTTCGTCGGCGTGTCTCCGCGGGCAACGTTGTCGACAGAGCCCGGTTAGCTCAGCCTGGTGGCCAGCGTGACGCCGTCGCCGATGGGGATGACGCTGACGTCGACCCGGGCGTCGTCCCGCAGCCGCCGGTTGAACGCCCGCAGCGCTTCGGTGCTCGCCCGCGTGTCCTCCGGGTCGGCCACCGCGCCGGACCACAGGACATTGTCCACGGCGATGACGCCGCCGGGCCGGATCAGCTCCAGGGCGCACTCGTAGTAGTGGTGGTAGCGTTCCTTGTCGGCGTCGATGAACGCCAGATCGAACGTTCCCGCCCGGTGCTCGTCCATCAGTGCCTGCAGCGACTCGGCGGCATCCCCCAGGCGCAGCTCGATGCGGTCGGCGACCCCGGCCTGCTCCCAGAACCCGCGCGCCTCGGCCGTGCTCTCCGGGTCATGGTCCAGCGTCACCAGGCGGCCGTCGGGCGGCAGGGCCTGGGCCATGGCCAGGGCGGAGTAGCCGGTGAACGTGCCGATCTCCAGCACCCGCCGAGCCGCCATTGCCCGGGCGAGAACGCGCATGAAGCGCGCCTGCTCCAGGCCGATGCGCATCTGCGGGGCGGCGTACTCCGCGGTACGCCGTCGCAGGCGGGCCTCCACGTCGCTCTCCGGCGGCAGGATGTCCAGCAGGTAGTCGTGAAGGCGTGTGTCGAGGTTGAGCGTCTTTTCGGTCATGGCACTTCCGGCGGATGGGGTCCGGATGCAGACCGGACCCGTGAAATGTGACGGCCACAACAGAAACAAGGGTTTGTTCACGCAAGACTCGTCATCATATCAGTGCCTGGGAAGGGCATCATCCAGAGGCCATGGCGCGTATGCATTTAGCCGACTTGCCGCGGGGGCGGACCCTGCGGGTGCTGCAGATCACGGATACGCACCTGTACGGCGACAGCGGGCGGCTGGCCGGTGTTGATACCGAGGCCACCTGCGACGCCGTCGTCGACGAGGTGCGCCGCCGCTGGGACCGGGCCGACCTGCTGCTGCTCACCGGCGACCTGGTCCATGACGGCGCCCGTGACCGCGAGTCCGCCTATCGCGAGGCCAAGCGGCGTTTCGATGCCCTGGGCATGCCCGGGCTGGTGATTCCGGGGAACCACGACGATGCCGACGCCATGGCGCGCGTGTTCCACACCGGCCCGGTGCAGCGTACCGCGCACCTCGTCGCCGGCGACTGGCTGTTCATCATGCTGGACTCCACGATTCCCGGAGCCACGGGCGGCCACCTCTCCGACGAGCAGCTCCAGTGGCTGGATGACTGCCTCGGGGCCAATCCCGATCGCCATGTGCTCGTCGGGCTGCACCACCATCCGGTGTCCGTCGGCTGCCGCTGGATCGATCGCATCGGAGTGGACAACGGCGATGCCCTGTTCCGCATCCTCGATCGTCACGACACTGTTCGCGCGGTGATCTGGGGGCATATCCACCAGGAATACGATGACTGGCACGGGCCGGTCCGGCTGCTGGCGAGCCCGAGCACCTGCATCCAGTTCTCGCCCAGCAGCGACGATTTCAGTATCGACCCGCAGCCTCCGGGGTATCGCTGGCTGGAGCTGGGGCCGGGCGGCACGGTGGCAACGGGGGTCGAGCGCCTGACCCGGGTCCCGGCGGGGCTCGACCTGGATCTCGCCGGCTACTGACCCGCCCGCGTGACGGCGGCGGCAGGGCGGTTGCAGCACGCCCGCGGCGAGCAGGCCCCGGCAAGAAGGGTCGCGACGCAGGAGTTAAGGAGGGCACATGGCGGCACAGGAAGCCCGACGGCAGGACGGCGGCAGCGAGGTCGAGCGCCTCAAGCGCGAGCTCGCGGCGGTGCGGCAGCGGCTGCACGACGAGGTCGCCTACTACCAGGCGGAGACGGAGACCACGCGCCAGAGGGTGGAGGCGGAACAGCTCCGCATTCATGCCCAGGAGGTTGCCCGCCGGCGCGAGGTCGAGGACCAGCTCGCCCGGACCCAGACCGAGCTGCGCGAGATCCGCGAGCACGCCGATCGCCTCCAGCGCCGCTACGACGAGCTCAATCGCCAGTATCTCCAGCAGGAAGAGAACGCGCGCCTCAACGCCGAGGAGCAGGTGGCGCAGACCCGGGCCGCCGCCCGTGCCGCCTGGCAGAGCGCGGAAGAAGAGCTGGGCAGCATGGAGAAGGCCCTCAACGAGGCCCGGCGCGAGCTCCAGCAGGCCCAGGAGCGCAATCGCCAGCTCGAGGAGACCCTCAGCAGCCTCCAGGGGCTGGAAGGCGCCAGTGACGAGGACCGCGAGGCGGCGCTCCTGGAGGAGGTGACCACGCTGCGCAAGGCGCTGAACCTCTCGGAGCGGGGCCGCGGCCAGGCGAATCAGCGGGCCGTGCGTCTGGCCGAGAAGCTGGTGGCGCTGCAGGCCGGCCAGGAGCGCGACGGATCCGCGCGGCAGGCCGAAACGCCGACCGCGTCAGCGCCCGGGCAGGCCCCCGCCCGCAGCGGTGCCGGCAATCCGGTGCCGGTGGACCTGACCGAGGCCAACGCGGTGCTCCGCGCGGCCCACGGCGACAGCGGGAATGACGGCGCTGGTGCCGCCGACGAGAACACCCTGTCCCTGGGAGCGGAGCTGGCCGACGAATTCCAGCTGATCCAGGCGGATACGTCCCTGGACCGGGAAAAGCTGCGGCGCCTGCAGGAGCAGGTGGAACGCGAGGACGAGCGCGAGGCGGATCGTCGCCGCGAACGCGATGCACAGCGGCGTTCCGGGGCGTTCGCGACGCCCTCGCCCGCCCGGGCAACCGGCAGCCCGTCCGGCTCGGCGGCGCCATCGGCGCAGCGGGACGCGGAGCCTGCGCCGGCGCCTGCCGCCGATGACGAACAGCGCAGCCGGACCCGCTGGCCGACGGTGGCGGCTCTGGTGCTGCTGCTGGCCGGGTTGTCGGGTGCGGCGTTCTGGTTCCTGGGCGGGCTGGCCTGATACGGCGGCTACCGGGGCCGGTTCAGATCTCGATCATCTCGAAGTCTTCCTTGCCGGCGCCGCATTCCGGGCAGGTAAAGCTGTCCGGGATGTCCTCCCAGCGCGTACCCGGCGCGATCCCTTCTTCCGGCAGGCCGTCCTCCTCTTCGTAGATCCACCCGCAGACCACGCACATGTACGACTTGTATTCCATGGTTTCCGCCCTGATGCCTGTTGTGCAGGCGCGATACTCTACCTGCTCGGCCCCGGCGGTCCAAACCGGGGGATGCAACACGGGAGGAGCAACATGCCGGCTGGGCAATCGGTGCGCGGCCTCTACGCCGTAACGGACACCACCCGCCATCGGGGCGAGACCCTGCTGGCGCAGGTCGAGGCCGTGCTGCGCGGCGGCGCGGCCGTCATCCAGTATCGCGACAAGAGCGACGACGCCCCCCGGCGCCGGCAGGAAGCCTCGGCACTGCTGCGGCTGTGCCGGGAGCACGGGGCGCTGTTCGTGGTCAACGACGACGTCGAGCTGGCGGCGGCGGTGGCCGCGCCGGCCGTCCACCTGGGGCGGGAGGACCCGGACCTCGCCACCGCCCGGCAGCGCCTGGGCGCCGGCGTGATGCTGGGGGTGTCGTGCTACGGCTCGCTGGAGCGCGCCGATGCTCTGGCCGCCGCCGGCGCCGACTACCTGGCGTTCGGCCGCGTCTATCCCTCGCCCACCAAGCCCGACGCCCCGCCGGTGGCCTGGCAGACCCTGGAGGCGGCCGTGGCGCGGTACCGCCAGCCGGTGGTGGCCATCGGCGGCATTACCGCCGACAACGCGGCGCCCCTGGCGGCGCTCGGTGTCGACGCCGTGGCCGTGATCAGCGGCGTGTTCGCGGTCGACGACCCCGAGGCCGCCGCGGCGCGGATCGCGGCCCTGTACGCGCAAGGCTGATACACTGGCCGACCCAGAGGACCGAACTTTCCTTCGGAGGAGCGCAATTCCATGAAACACTCCGAAACCCTGTTCGAGGCTGCTTGCCAGCACATCCCCGGGGGCGTGAACTCGCCGGTGCGCGCCTTCCGCGGCGTGGGCGGCACGCCCGTGTTCATGCGCCGGGCGCAGGGGCCGTATCTCTACGACGAGGACTACCAGCGCTATGTGGACTACGTCTGCTCCTGGGGGCCGATGATCCTCGGCCACGCTCACCCGGAGGTGGTGGAGGCGGTGCAGCAGGCGGCGGCGCAGGGGCTGAGCTTCGGTGCGCCCACCGAGGCCGAGACCCGCATGGCGCAGCAGATCAAGGCCCACGTGCCGTCCATGGAGATGCTGCGCCTGGTGAGCTCCGGCACCGAGGCCACCATGAGCGCGCTGCGGCTGGCGCGCGGGTACACCGGGCGCAACAAGATCATCAAGTTCCAGGGCAACTACCACGGCCACGTGGATGCCCTGCTGGTGAAGGCGGGCTCCGGGGCGCTGACGCTGGGCAACCCCACCTCGCCCGGGGTGCCGGAAGCGGTGGTGGCGGACACCATCACGCTGACCTACAACGATCTGGACGGCGTGCGCGAGGCTTTTCACCAGTACGGCGAGGAGATCGCCGGCGTGATCCTGGAGCCGGTGGCCGGCAACATGAACCTGGTCCCCGCCGACGCGGAGTTCCTGCAGGGACTGCGGGAGCTGTGCACGCAGCACGGCAGCGTGCTGATCTTCGACGAGGTCATGTCCGGGTTCCGGGTGCACATGGGCGGCGCCCAGGCCCGCTACGGGGTGACGCCGGACCTTACCTGCCTCGGCAAGGTGGTGGGCGGCGGCATGCCGGTGGGTGCCTTCGGCGGCCGGCGCGAGATCATGGAGCAGCTCGCGCCCCTGGGGGCGATCTACCAGGCCGGGACCCTGGCGGGGAATCCGGTGGCCATGGCGGCGGGGCTCAAGACCCTGGAGGTGCTCTCCCGGCCCGGCACGTTCGAGGCGCTGGAGAAGAGTACGCGCACGCTGGCGGACGGGTTGCGCGAGCGCGCCGAGCAGGCGGGCGTGCCGCTGCAGGTCAACCAGATGGGCAGCATGATGGGGCTTTTCTTCACCGAGGACGGCCCGGTACGCACCTACCAGCAGGTGGTGGACAGCAATACCGAGCGCTACGGCAGGTTCTTCCACGGCATGTTGGAAAACGGCGTCTACTTCGCCCCGGCGGCGTTCGAGGCGAGCTTCGTTTCCACCGCCCACGATGACGCGGTCATCGAGCTGACCCTGGATATGGCCGCGCGGGTGCTGCAGCGGCTGTAGCATCGCGGGCGGGTATCCGGGGCGCGTTGGCGGGGATCCCGGTTCCGGACCGTCTGCGGCCAGGACGGCCGCAGTCGAGCCTACATGGGTGAGGCCGATTCAGCGGGAGCGCCAGTGGCGCTCCCGCCGGCCGAACGGGCTCGCCAGGGATGGCGAGCCCAGGGCCTGCAAGCGGAGCAGGACAGCGAAGCGCAGCAGGTATTCACGGCGTGTCCGGAACCGGAACCCCCGCCAGTGACAACCGGACGTACGGGAAAGACCTTCTTCTGAGCGGCTGTCGTTCCGGACTATTCCAGCCGCAGCTGCGGCACGATCTCCTGCAGGGTGCGCAGGCGGTCCACGGGGTCGTCCAGGCTGAGCAGCTGCTGCTTGTGCTCCAGGGAGACCGGCAGGACCTCGGCCAGCCGGCCGGCGAGCCACGCGGCGTCGGTGTCACGGCGCGGGCAGTGGTGGTAGCCCAGGCTGGTCATGGCCAGTACCCGGTCCAGGAGCTGCGTGATGTCCGCCGGCTGCGGCGGCAGGGTGACCGCCGGCTCCGGGCCCAGGCGCTCGATCTCCGCCAGCCGCAGGCGGTCCGGGGCCAGGCGGCTGCGCAGGATCCGGAAACGCTCCTCGCCCAGGGCGGTGACGCCCAGCAGGCCGTCGCTGCGCTGCTCCCAGTCGACGATCCGCGCCAGGGTGCCGAGGCCGTGGGGTGTTGCCGCGTCGGCCACCTCGCGCCCTTCCCGGATCAGGCAGACGCCGAAGGGCTGCTCCTGGCGCAGGCAGCGGCTGACCATGTCCACGTAGCGCGGCTCGAAGATCCGCAGGGGCAGGGGCCCCCCGGGGAAGAGCACCGTACGCAGGGGGAAGATCGCGATCTCCCGGGCACTTTCGGGTCCTTCGGTGGTCACGTCGCGTTCTCCGGGCCGTGCCCCCAGCGCGGCATGAGCTCCTGGGGGATGTCCAGATGGTCCAGTATGCGCGCCACCACGAAGTCCACCAGATCCTCGACGCGTTGCGGGTGGTGGTAGAAGCCCGGGCTCGGCGGCATGATCACGGCGCCGGCCTGGCTGAGGCGCAGCATGTTCTCCAGGTGCAGGGTGGAGAAGGGCATCTCCCGCGGTACGACGATGAGCTGCCCCCGCTCCTTCAGGGCCACGTCGCCGGCGCGCTCGATGAGATTGTTGCTGGTGCCGGCGGCCAGCGCCGCCAGGGTGCCCGTGGTGCAGGGGCAGATCACCATGCGCCGCGGCGCGCCGGAGCCGGAAGCGCAGGCGGCGGTCCACTCGTTCTGGCCCAGCAGGCGCAGCTGCCCGTCCGCGGCCCCGTAGCGCTGGGCCAGGTAGCGCTCGGCGTCGCGGTTGCGCCCGGGCAGGGATTCCTCCGTCTCCATGCCGATGACCACCCGCGCCGGATCGGAGATGAGCAGGTGCACGGGGCGGCCGGCCGCCAGCAGGCAGGCCAGCAGCCGCAGCCCGTACTGGGCGCCGGACGCGCCGGTGAGCGCCAGGGTGATGCCGTCGTCGCGGATGTTCATGCCGGTACCTCGATGGGGGCGTGGTGGCGGCTGGCCAGGGCATCCAGCAGGCGTTGGTGAATGCCGCCGAAGCTGCCGTTGCTCATGACCACGATCTGATCGCCTGGCCGGGCCTCGGCGGCGATCCGCTCGACCAGCTCCGCCAGGTCGTCGGACCAGGCGCCGGTGCCGGCCATGGCGTCGCTGACCTCCGCCACCGACCAGTCCAGGCCCGGCGGCTGATAGAGGAACGCGCGCTGGGCCGGGGCCAGCGCGCCGGGCAGGGCGGCCCGCTGGGCGCCCAGGCGCATGGTGTTGGAGCGCGGTTCCAGGACCGCCAGCAGGCGCCCGGCCGGGCGCAGCGCCTCCAGGGTCGCGCGGATGGCCGTGGGGTGATGGGCGAAATCGTCCACCACGCGGATGCCGTTGACCGTGCCCCGCAGCTCCTGGCGCCGCCGCATGCCGCGGAAGCCCGCCAGCGATGCCAGCCCCTGCGCCACGGGCACGCCGGCATGGCGGGCGGCCAGCAGCGCCGCCAGGGCGTTGCGGGCGTTGTGAACGCCGGCCAGCGACCAGTTCAGCTCTCCCTGCGCGCGATCGCCCGCCATGACGCGGAATCCGGCGCCCTGCGGCTCCACGTGCCAGCCCTGTGGGTCGTCCATGGCCTCCAGCTCGCTCCAGCAGCCCATGGCCAGCATGTCCCGGACCCCGGGGTCGTCCTGCGGCGCGATGATGCGGCCGCGCCCGGGCACCGTGCGGACCAGGTGGTGGAACTGGCGCTGGATGGCGTCCAGGTCCGGGAAGATGTCGGCGTGGTCGAATTCCAGGTTGTTGACCACCAGCGTATCCGGGCGGAAGTGCACGAACTTGGAGCGCTTGTCGAAGAAGGCGCTGTCGTACTCGTCGGCCTCGATGACGAAGAACGGCGATGCCCCCAGGCGGGCCGAGACGTCGAAGTTGCCGGGCACGCCGCCGATGAGAAAGCCCGGTGCCAGCCCGGCGTCCTCCAGCAGCCAGGCCGTCAGACCGGCCGTGGTGGTCTTGCCGTGGGTGCCGCTGACGGCGATCACCCAGCGGTCCCGCAGCAGGTTGTCCGCCAGCCACTGGGGCCCGGAGGTGTAGGGGATGCGGCGGTCCAGCACCGCCTCCACCAGCGGGTGCCCGCGGGACAGGGCGTTGCCGATGATGACGCAGTCCGGTGCGGGTACCAGCTGCTCCGGGTCGTCATCCGGGCCCACGGGGATGCCCTGGGCGGCCAGCAGATCGCTCATGGGCGGATAGATCCCCCGGTCCGAGCCGGTGACCCGGTGCCCGGCTTCCCGAGCGAGCAGGGCCAGGCTGCCCATGAAGGTGCCGCAGATGCCCAGGATGTGGATGTGCATCGGGGCGTGCTCCTGAAAGGTCGGTGATTGCCGGAGAGGCTACCGGAGCGGCGCATTCTTGGGTAGGACCCGCGCCCGGAGGATCGCGCAACGGCGCCGGAATCCGGCGGTACGCCCGGGTTGTCGGTAACAGCGTCCGGGCGGCGCCTTGCCCGGGATTTCGGGAACGGGGTGGTTTGAGCTATCCTTGCGGCGCTTTCTGGCGGCCGCCGCCCCCGGGCCCGGCAAGACGGTCCGGTCGCGACCAGTGCAACCCAGCGAGGGACAGCCCATGCCTCCGAAGAACGCCTTCTACGCCCAGTCCGGCGGCGTAACCTCCGTGCTCAATGCCAGTGCCTGCGGGGTCATCGAGGCGGCACGACAGCACCCCGACCATATCCGCCACGTCTACGCCGGGCGCAACGGCATCATCGGCGCCCTGCGCGAGGACATGATCGATACCGGCCAGGAGTCCGCCGAGGCCATCGCGGCGCTGCGCTACACGCCGGCCGGGGCGTTCGGCTCCTGCCGCTACAAGCTCAAGGGCCTGGAGGACAACCGCGCCGAGTACGAGCGCCTGATCGAGGTCTTCGCCGCCCACGACATCGGCTACTTCTTCTACAACGGCGGCGGCGATTCCCAGGATACCGCCCAGAAGGTCTCGCAGCTGGGCGAGCATCTGGGCTACCCCATTACCTGCATCGGCATCCCCAAGACCGTGGACAACGATCTCGCCGAGACGGATACCTGTCCCGGCTTCGGCTCCACCGCCAAATACGTGGCCGTGTCCACCCGGGAGGCGGGGCTGGACGTGCGCTCCATGGCCGAGTCCTCCACCAAGGTGTTCGTCATGGAGGTCATGGGCCGGCACGCGGGCTGGATCGCCGCGGCCTCGGGCCTGGCCGCCGAGCACACCGGCGATGCGCCCCATGTCATCCTGTTTCCGGAAGTCACCTTCGACCCGGATGCATTCCTGGCCCGGGTCCGGGACAGCGTCGAGCGCTTCGGCTTCTGCGTGGTGGTGGTCTCCGAGGGGCTCAAGGACCGCGACGGCAGGTACATCTCCGACGGCGGCAGCCAGGACGCCTTCGGCCACACGCAGCTGGGGGGCGTCGGCCCCATCATCGCGGATCTGTGCAAGGAACGGCTCGGCTACAAGCACCACTGCGCCGTGGTGGACTACCTGCAGCGCTCCGCGCGGCATCTGGCCTCCAAGACCGACGTGGACCAGGCGTACGCCGTGGGCCGGGCGGCCGTGGAGCGCGCCGTCGCCGGCGACAACGCCATTATGCCCACCATCGTCCGCAAGGCCGACGAGCCCTACCAGTGGGAAATCGGCACCGTGCCCCTGGCGCAGGTCGCCAACGTGGAACGCAAGGTCCCGGCGCACTACATTACCGAGGACGGCTTCGGCATCACGGAGGCGTGCCGGCGCTACCTGACGCCCCTGATCCAGGGCGAGGACTACCCGCCCTACCGGGACGGGCTGCCCGCCTACGTGACGCTCAAGAACGTATCCGTGCCGCGGGTGCTGGGCACCGGTTTCGACGTGTAGGGCGGGCCGCCCGGCGGCAATCCCGGAATTCAGTTACTGGCAACGAAGAGAGGTGCACCCATGAACGTGGACAACATCCCGGTCGGCAAGTCCGTGCCCGACGATATCAACGTGATCATCGAGATCCCGCAGAACGCGGATCCGGTCAAGTACGAGGTGGACAAGGACAGCGGCGCCCTGCAGGTGGACCGCTTCATGTTCACCGCCATGCACTACCCGTGCAACTACGGCTACGTGCCCCATACGCTCTGCGGTGACGGTGACCCGGCGGATGTCCTGGTGATCGCTCCGTTCGGCCTGGTCCCCGGCTCGGTGATCCGCTGCCGCCCCGTGGGCGTGCTGGAGATGACCGACGAGGCCGGCGAGGATGCCAAGATCGTCGCCGTGCCGGTGAGCAAGCTGACGCCCCTCTACGACCGGGTGCACGAGCCCGAGGATCTGCCGCCCATGCTGCTGGAGCAGATCGGCCACTTCTTCGAGCATTACAAGGACCTCGAGAAGGGCAAGTGGGTGCGCGTCGATGGCTGGAAGGGGGCCGAGGCCGCCCGCCAGGAGCTCCGCGACGCCGTCGATCGCTACCAGCGCGAGGGCTGAATCCGCGGCGACGCGTGCATTTGGCGCCCGGCTGTGGTGCCATGGGGCTGCCGACCTGCAGAACACGGTTCCGCAGGGGTGGACATGGCCTGCAGCCGGCCTATAATCGGGCCTCGATGCAGTGCAGCATGCCGCGCCGAGGCGCGGCCGGAAGGTGGCACACGCGTGCGACAAACAGGCGGACGGAGTTGGCTTCATGGCGACGGCAGGGGTCATGGGCAAGCGGCGTCTTGAGCGGGAGAACCAGGCCTACGGGGCCACCGGCGGCGTCAGCCAGCACAACCGGTGCTTCGGGTTTCGGCCGGCGTTCAAGGACGGCGAGACCGGGGCGATCTATCCGTCCCTGAATGCGAGCGGGTCCCCCTGCCCCTTCCACTGCCTGGACGGCCTGCCCGCTGAAGTGGTTACCGAGCGCGGCACGGGCGGGCAGGTTGTCTGTGTCAAGCCGACCCTGGAAGCCGGTTTCGAGCGCGAGGGCGAGTTCTTCACCCGGGCGCAGGCGGCCGAGCTGGTCGCCCGCGGCGAGAACGAGACCCGGTAGGGATTCCCGATGCATCACCGTCAGATCCGCTGCACGTTGCCGGCAGCCGCGTGCGCGCGCGCCGAGACCGTGCTCGTCGACCAGGGGGCGTACTCCGTCACCCTGCAGGACTCCGGCGGTGAGCCGATCCTGGAACCCGATCCCGGCAGCAGCCCGCTGTGGGAGCAGGTGGTCATGCTGGCCCTGTTCGATGGTGATGTGGACGTGCCCGGGATCCGCACCGCCCTGGAGCAAGCCCTGGGCCCGGACGTGCTCGCCGGCTGGCACGAGGAAACCATCCCCGACCAGGACTGGGAGCGGGCGTGGATGGACACCTTCGAGCCCATGCGCTTCGGCCAGCGCCTCTGGGTCTGCCCCAGCACGCATCAGCCGCCGGATCCCCGGGCCGTCAACATCCGCCTGGACCCGGGCCTGGCCTTCGGCACGGGAACGCATCCCACCACGGCGCTGTGCCTGGAGTGGCTGGATCAGCAGAACGTCGCCGGCCGGCGGGTGCTCGACTACGGCTGCGGGTCCGGCGTCCTCGCCGTGGCCGCGCTGCTTCTCGGCGCCGGCGAGGCCCACGGCGTGGACAACGACCGCCAGGCCCTGGTCGCCAGCCGGGAGAATGCCCGGCGCAACGGGGTCGAGTCCCGCCTGCACCTGCGTGACAACGAGGAAGCGGACCCGCCGGTGGCCGACGTGCTGGTCGCCAACATCCTCTCGGGGATTCTCATCGACCTGGTGCCCCGGCTGATGGCCCTGGTGCGGCCCGGAGGGCAGGTGGCCCTGTCCGGCATCATGGAGCAGCAGGCCGGGACCGTCGAGGAAGCCTACCGCGAGTTCGTCGACTTCCAGCGCCCGCGCTTCCGGGACGGCTGGACCCTTCTCGCCGGCGTCCGGCGGGGCGCCTGAGTTCTTCTTTACAGTCCGTACGGGCGTCCCGACAATGCAACCCTGACGAGGCGGCCGCCGGACGCAGCCATGTACACCCAGTGCCCCACCTGTGCCACCGTTTTCCGGGTGAGCGAGCAGGAACTCGCCTGCGCGGACGGGGTGGTGTGCTGCGGCTACTGCCTGCGGGCCTTCGACGCCCGCCGCCGCCTGGCGACCGCGCTCCCCGAGGCCATGGCAGCCTTGTTGCCGGAACCGGAACCGGAACCGGAACCGGAACCGGAGCCGGAGCCGGAGTCCGAACCCGAGTCCGAACCCGAGCCTGCCGCGGCCCCCCGCCGGCGCCAGATCGACTGGCTCTCCGGGCCGGTTCCGGTGATCCCCGGGCATTCCGGGCGCTCGTCCGCGTCCCGGTCGCCGGCGGCATCGCCGGGGTCAGCGGCGGCTGCCCCCGAACCGAGCGCGGGCGCGGGCCACCGGGCCGACGCGTCGGCGCATGCACCGGTGCAAGCAGATGCTGCCGCAGCCGCGGCGGACGCCCCCGAGGCCGGACCCGCGGGCGTGCCCGAGCCGGACCCCGGGGTGGCCATGGGGGCCGGCCTGGCGGCGGACTGGCACGATCTCTCCCGCATGGAGATCGAGAGTGCGCCGCCGGCTGCACCGGCGCGCCGGTCACGGCGGTACGGCTGGCTGGCGGGGATCGTCCTGCTGACGGCGACGCTGGGGCTCCAGGCCGCCTATGTCATGCGCGACGATCTCGCCGGCGACGCGCGCTGGCGCCCCTGGCTGGAGGCGATGTGCAGCGTCGCCGGCTGCGAGCTGCCGCTGATGCGGGATGTCGACGCCATTCGCCTGGTTCGGGGACGGGTGACCGAGCATCCGGAGATCCCCGGCGCCCTGGTCGCGACCGCTGCGCTGGTCAATGATGCCTCCTTCCGGCAACCGTACCCTTTGCTTCAGCTGTCACTTCTGGATAATAACCAGAATATTTCGGGGGAGCGCTGGTTCCACCCCGAGGACTATCTCGGCGACGGGGCGGGACGGCGCGACTGGACGGCGGGCATGGCACCCGGGGCGACGAGCCGGGTGCGGCTGGTCCTCGAGGATCCGGGCACGGGCGCACGGCAGTACATCTTCGACCTGCGCTAGGTCCCCGTAACGGGCTCCAGGCCCCCGGACGAGTCGGGCGCGGCGTTTCCCGGGCGCCGCCTTTGGGGTATCATGCCGGCCCTCTCCACTCCGGTGCATGTCCGGCAGTCCACAGCCGTGATCCAGGATGACAACCGCCATGAGCGAGCAGGCAAGTCGATTGCAGCAGGCCGATGACGAAACCGGCGTAGGCCCCATCCGGGCGTGTGTGGACCAGGCCGTGCGCGAGTACCTGTACCAGCTGGACGGGCACGACTGCAGCGATCTCCACGATCTCGTGCTGTCCCAGGTGGAGCCGCCGCTGCTGCGGGCGGTGCTGGACCACTGCCAGGGCAACCAGACCCGCGCTGCCCGCCTTCTGGGCCTGAACCGCGGCACCCTGCGCAAGAAGCTGCTGCAGTACGATATCCGCACCTGACCGCTCCCGGGGGAACATGCCGACCCTGACCAACCGAGGATCCCGTTCACCATGACTGCCACCGCCGGTCTGCGCCCCGTGCGCCGCGCCCTGATCAGTGTCTCCGACAAGACGGGGATCGTTGATCTCGCCCGTGCCCTGGCCGGGCACGGCATCGAGCTGATCTCCACCGGCGGCACCGCGCGCGCCCTGCGCGACGACGGCCTGGCGGTGCGCGAGGTCGAGGACCTGACCGGGTTTCCCGAGATCATGGCCGGACGGGTGAAGACCCTCCATCCCGCCGTGCACGGCGGCCTGCTCGGACGTCGGGGCATCGACGATGCCGTCATGGCGGAGCACGGCATCGAGCCCATCGATCTCCTGGTGGTGAATCTCTATCCTTTCCGGGAGGCGGTGGCGCGGCCGGACAGCAGCTTTGCCGACGCCGTGGAGAACATCGACATCGGCGGGCCCGCCATGCTGCGGGCGGCGGCCAAGAATCACGACGGCGTCGGCGTGGTGACCGATCCGGCGGACTATCCGCGCGTCCTGGAGGCGCTCGCGCGCGAGCGGGGCCTGCGCTTCGACCTGCGCCTGGAGCTGGCGGTCAAGGCCTTCGAGCACACCGCGGCCTATGACGGCGCCATCGCCTCCCATCTGGGCCGGCTCAACGCCGACCTGCAGCCGGAGGGCTATCCGCGGACGCTGAACCTCCAGTTCCAGCGGGTGCAGAGCATGCGCTACGGCGAGAACCCCCACCAGAGCGCCGCGTTCTACCGCGAGCCGGCGCCCGCCGAGCCCTGCGTGGCCACGGCCCGCCAGCTCCAGGGCAAGGAGCTGTCGTTCAACAACGTCGCCGACACCGACGCGGCCCTGGAGTGCGTCAAGCGCTTCCGGGATCCGGCCTGCGTGATCGTCAAGCACGCCAATCCGTGCGGCGCCGCCGAAGCGGGGGATCTGGCCCGCGCCTACGAGCGCGCCTTCGCGTGCGACCCGGTATCGGCGTTCGGCGGCATCATCGCCGTGAACCGGACCCTGGATGCGGCCACCGCGCATGCCATCGTCGAGCGCCAGTTCGTCGAGGTGATCATCGCGCCCGCGGTGGCCGACGGCGTGCCGGAGATCGTCGCCGCCCGCCGCAACGTGCGTCTGCTGGTGTGCGGCGAGTGGCACGGGCAGCGCCAGGGGCAGGCGGACTACAAGCGGGTCACCGGCGGCCTGCTGGTGCAGGACAGCGACATCGGCTTCGTCGCCGATGCCGACCTGCGCGTGGTCACCACTGTGCAGCCCGATGCGCAGACGCTGCGGGATCTGCGCTTCGTCTGGGAGGTGGTGCGCTTCGTCAAGTCCAATGCCATCGTATACGGGCGCGACGGCGGTACCATCGGCATCGGCGCCGGCCAGATGTCGCGGGTGTGGAGCGCGCGCCTGGCACGGGACAAGGCCATCGATGCCGGGCTGGAGGTCGCCGGGGCGGTGATGGCCTCGGACGCCTTCTTCCCGTTCCGGGACGGCATCGACCAGGCCGCCGAGGCCGGCATCCGGGCGGTGATCCAGCCGGGCGGATCGGTACGCGACGACGAGGTCATCGCGGCGGCGGACGAGCACGGCATGGCCATGGTCTTCACCGGCATGCGCCATTTCCGGCACTGACAGGCAGCGTTGGGTGCAGTCACCATGAACGTACTGATTATCGGCGGCGGCGGACGCGAGCATGCGCTGGCCTGGTCGGCGGCCCGCTCGCCGCGCGTGGACACCGTCTACGTGGCTCCCGGCAATGCCGGTACGGCCGGCGAGCCGAAATGCGTCAATGTCCAGGTGGGCGCCGAGGACGTGCCGGCGCTGGTCGCCCTGGCACGGGACTACGACGTGGGGCTGACCATCGTCGGCCCGGAGGCGCCACTGGTCGTGGGCGTGGTGGATGCGTTCCGCGAGGCGGGGCTGCGCTGCTTCGGGCCGACCATGGCCGCGGCGCAGCTGGAAGGGTCCAAGGCCTTCAGCAAGGCCTTCCTGGAGCGTCACGGCATCCCCACGGCCGGCTATGCCAGCTTCACCGATCCCGGCGAGGCGTATCACTACATCACCGAGCGGGGTGCGCCGCTGGTGGTCAAGGCGGACGGCCTGGCCGCCGGCAAGGGCGTGGTCGTGGCGGGCACCGTGGACGAGGCGCTGGCGGCGGTGGACAGCATGCTGGACGCCAGCGTCTTCGGCGAGGCCGGGGCCCGGGTGGTGATCGAGGATTTCCTGGAAGGCGAGGAAGCCAGCTTCATCTGCCTGGTGGACGGCGAGCACGCCCTGCCGCTGGCCTCGTCCCAGGACCACAAGCCCCGCGACGAGGGCGACGTCGGGCCCAATACCGGCGGCATGGGCGCCTACTCGCCGGCGCCGGTGGTCACCGACGCCGTGCACCGGCGGGTCATGGAGGAGGTCATCCGGCCCACGGTGGCGGGGATGGCCGCCGAGGGGCAGCCGTATACCGGCTTTCTCTACGCCGGCTTGATGATCACCCCCGACGGCACGCCGCGGGTGCTGGAGTTCAACTGCCGGCTGGGTGATCCCGAGGCCCAGCCGTTGCTCATGCGTCTGCAGTCGGACCTCACCGAGCTGTGTGACGCCGCGCTGGACGGCCGCCTGGATGCCGCCAGCGCCGACTGGACGCCGCAGGCGGGCCTGGGCGTGGTCATGACCGCCGGCGGCTACCCGGGCAGCTACCGCAAGGGGGATGTCATCCACGGCCTGCCGGAGACGGAGGCGCCGGGACGTAAGGTGTTCCACGCCGGCACGGCGCTGGACGAGACCGGCGCCATCGTCACCAGCGGCGGCCGCGTGCTGTGCGCGTGCGCCCTGGGCGACAGCGTCGCCGATGCGCGGGCCAATGCCTACGCCCTGGCCGAGGGCATCCACTGGGACGGCGTGTACTTCCGCCGGGATATCGGCTACCGGGCCGTGGGCCGGGATCAGGGCTCGGCGAACAGCAGCTCGTAGAGCTCCACCGTCTCCAGGTCCACCGTCAGGCGCAATCGCTCCCGGGTCGCCTCGTCCTTCGGCGCCAGGGAACGGGCGGCCGGGTGGACGGCCTCGCCGTCTTCCCCGGGGGTGAAGCGGTAGCCGGATTCCACGCGCTGGGCCAGGGCATCCGCCACGTGAACCAGGGCCGTCGCCTGCGGATGCTCCGCGGCCCGGTCGGGTGCGTGGTGCCAGGCGACTGCCTCCTGGAGCATGGCCGGCATCTGCCAGCGGCGCAGGAGCTCGTGACCCACCTCGGCGTGGTCGCAGCCCAGACGCCTCCGTTCCAGCTCCTGCAGGGGCCGGTCGCCGCCGGCGAGCTCCCGCAGTATGGCCTCCGCCTCGGCCGGGACGACCTGGTAGATCACCAGCTTGCCCAGGTCGTGGAACAACCCTGCCAGGAACAGCCGCTCCGCCTCCTGCGCGCCCGCCTCCCGCCCCAGGGCCCGGGCCATGAGGCCGCAGTAGATGGAGTGCTCCCAGAAGCGCTCCATGTCCACCAGATCAGTGCCGATGTTCCGGAACTGCCGGGCCACCGCCATGCCCAGCATCAGGTCGCGCAGCCCCCGCGTGCCGATGATGGTGATCGCCATGGGGATGGAGTCGATGCGGCTGGGGAAACCGTAGAAGGCGCTGTTGACCACGCCCAGGACGCGGCTCGCCATGGCCGGGTCGCCGCTGAGGGCGGCGCCGATCTCCGAGAAGGTGGCGTAGGGATCGGCGATCAGGTGCTCGACCCGGTAGTAGGCGTCCGGGAACGAAACCAGGTTGTCCAGCCGAGCGACCATGGTATCCGGCGTCATGGGGACCTCCCGCCGTCCGGGGATTCCCGGCAGTATAGAAGCAACCGTCGCTGTCAGTTCTCCGGCGGTGCCGGTTCCGGCCCCGTGCGCGGGTGGCCGAGCTGGTCGCGCAGGGACTCCAGCTGCTCCACCGGCGCCTGACAGACGGTGCCGAGACACAGCTGCGCCCGGACCTGCGACCCGGCCGCCCCGGGATCGACGAACACTAGGCGTCCAGGCTCATAGTATCGCTCCAGGTCCTCCCGCCAGGCGTGACATGCGTCACGATCGCCGCGGAGCGTGATCAGCCTCGGCGGCCGGAGGACCCGCTCCAGCGCGCCCAGCAGGGTGGCATGGGCGTGGGGCAGCTGTGTCAGGGCCGGCCAGGCGCTGCGCACGGCCCGCTCGCCGGCGTCGATGTAGCGCGGCTCGCCCAGCAGGCAACCCAGGTCCAGCAGGGCCCGGGCGGCGACGCCGTTGCCCGCGGGCAGGGCGTCGTCGGTCAGCGGCCGGCTGCGTGTCGGCAGCGCCTCGTGGTCGTGGGCGGTGAAGAAGAATCCGCCGCCGTCCGGGTCCTGGAAGCCCGCCAGCAGCCGCTCCGCCAGCGACCGGGCGAAATCGGCCGCCTCGCTGTCCCATTCGCACTGGAGCAGCTCCAGGACGGCATCCAGCAGGAAGGCGTGGTCGTCCAGATACGCCGGCAGCTCCGCCCGCCCGTCCCGCCAGCTGGCCAGAAGGCCCGAGCCGGTCCACAGCTCCCGGCGCAGGAAGGCCAGTGCCTGCGTCGCCGCCTGCACCAGGTCGTCGCGCCGGAGCAGCCGTCCGGCCCGCGCCATACCGCGGATCATGAGGGCGTTCCAGCCGGTGAGGATCTTCTCGTCGCGCAGCGGCCACGGCCGCTGGCAGCGGGCCGCGTACAGCTTGCGCCGGGCGCTGTCCAGGCGTTGGCGCACAGTCTCGCCGGGCAGGCGCAGGAACTTGGCCAGCTCCGACAGCGACGCGTGCACGTGGAAGTGCCAGCGCCCCTCGAAGTTGGCCGCGCCGTCCAGGCCGAAGCGGGCCGCCACCACCGCGTACTCCTCCGGCGTGAGCAGCGCCCGGACCTCGTCGGGGGTCCACAGGTAGAAGCGCCCCTCCTCGCCTTCGGAGTCGGCGTCCAGGGCGCTGTAGAAGCCGCCGGCCGGGTCGCGCATCTCCCGCAGCGCCCAGTCGGCGGTCTCCCCGGCGATGCGTGCGAACAGGTGGTCGCCGGTGGCCTGCCAGGCATCGCTGTACAGCGCCAGCAGCAGCGCGTTGTCGCTGAGCATCTTCTCGAAGTGCGGGATCATCCAGTCGTCGTCGACGGCGTAGCGAGCGAAGCCGCCGCCGACCTGGTCGTAGATCCCGCCCAGGGCCATGCGGCGCAGCGTGGTGCAGGCCATGTGCAGCGACTCGCGGCGCTCCGCCGGGGCGTGGGCGTAGTCCCGCAACAGGCACTCGATCAGCGTCGGCTGGGGAAACTTCGGCGCCTGGCCGAAGCCGCCCCGGTGGGAGTCGAAGGCCTCTGCCAGGGCGGACCGGGCCTGGTCCAGCGGCGTCGCGTCCAGGGCGGCCTGCGGCGATCCCGGGGCCGCGTTGACCTGCTCGAAGGCGGCCTGCACGCGCTGATTCTGCTCCCGGATCTCCTCCCGGCGTTGCCGGTACAGGGCGGCGATGCGCTCGAGCAGGTCCGGGAAGCCCGGCAGGCCGTGGCGCGGATGGCGAGGGAAGTAGGTGCCGGCGAAAAAGGGCAGCCGGTCGTCCGGCGTCAGGAACACCGTCAGCGGCCAGCCGCCGCCGCGGCCGGTGAGCAGCTGGTGCGCGGTCTGGTAGATGCGGTCCAGGTCGGGGCGCTGCTCCCGGTCCACCTTGATGTTGACGAACAGGCGGTTCATGACCTCGGCCACGTCGGCATCCTCGAAGGACTCGTGGGCCATGACGTGGCACCAGTGGCAGGCGGCGTAGCCGATGGACAGCAGGATCGGCCGGTCTTCCCGCTGCGCCCGTTCCAGGGCTTCGTCGCCCCACGGATACCAGTCCACCGGGTTGCCCGCATGCTGCTGCAGGTACGGGCTGGTGGCCGAGGCGAGCCGGTTGCGCGGTGTGGCCTGCATGGGGGACTCCGGGAATCGCGGGGTGACGGCCGTCACCCGGTTGCCTGACGGTCATGGTAGCATCCGTTGCCGGGCCTCACGGGAGCCGGGACGTGGCGACGGGAACAGGACTGAGCGTGGATGTGGCCAGTGGCTGCGTACAGGGCGCGCTCCGGGCGCACTCGCCCAACCAGGACGCACGCCCGGACGGCGCGCGCCCGGAGCTGGTGGTGCTCCACGGCATCAGCCTGCCCCCGGGCGTGTTCGGCGGCGGGGGCGTCGATGCGCTGTTCACCAATACCCTGGATCCCGCCGCCCACCCGTTCTACGCACAGATCGCCGCGCTGCGGGTCAGCGCCCATCTTTTCATCCGCCGCGACGGCGACCTGGTGCAGTACGTGCCGTTGCACCGGCGCGCCTGGCATGCCGGACGGTCCTTCTGGCAGGGGCGCGAGGCGTGCAATGACTTCTCCGTGGGCATCGAGCTGGAGGGCACGGACGACCATCCCTACAGCGAGGCCCAGTATTCGGTCCTGGTGCCGTTGTGTCGGGCCCTGATGGCCGCCTATCCTGATCTCGGGCCGGACCGGATCGTGGGGCACTGCGACATCGCCCCCGGGCGCAAGACGGACCCTGGCCCGGCATTCGACTGGCAGCGCCTGTGGCGAGGGCTTGCCGGGCGGGGGGACGACTGACGCGGGGGCAGCGACCATGCATCTGATCACCATTCTCGTGGCCCTCTGGCTGCACGGCCGGATCGACGGGCATGCCCCCTGGAGGGACGAGCAGCGGCAGCTCGGGAGCCTGGGTCGGCTGCACGGCAGGCTGGCGCAGGCGCGGATCTGGGACAGTCCCGTGGGGCTGATCCTGGTGATGCTGCCGCCGGTGGCCCTGGTGGCCCTGGCGCAGTGGCTCCTGGCCGGCGTTCTCATGGGGATCCCGCAGCTCGGGCTGGGGCTCGTGCTGCTGCTCTGGGCCCTGGGCGAGGGGCGCATCGACCGTTCCCTGGAGCGCCTCGACCGGGCCCTGGCCGGGGGTGACGGCGTCGCGGCCGCCCGGGAAGCGGGGAGGCTGGCACCGGGGGTGGTCGTGCCCCGGGACGTAGACGGGCAGGTCCGCACGGCCCTGGCGGGGGCGTTCCAGAGGGCCGGCGATACCGTCTTCGCCCCCGTCTTCTGGTTTCTGGTGCTGGGGCCGGTGGGGATCGTGCTCTACCGGGTCAGCTACCTGGCGTGGCGCTACGGCGCCCGGGCCGCCAATCCCGGCCCGCGGTTCCGGCGCAGTGCCCGGCGGGTGTTCGTGGTCCTGGCCTGGATTCCGGCGCGGCTGACGGCCCTGGCCCTGGGGCTCGCCGGGAGCCTCAGCGATGCCTGGCGGGGATGGCAGCTGGCCCGTGCCACCGAGGGCGACAGCCACCGGGCCGTGCTCTGGGGCGCCGGGTTCGGCGCCCTGCGTTTCCCGGAGCACGGCGGCGCCCTGGATGAGCCCGAACGCTGGGTGAAGGAGGCGCGGCAGCTGCTGTTCCGTACCCTGGTCGTCTGGCTGGTCGCCATCGCCCTGCTGACCCTGACCGGCTGGCTGGCCTGATCCGGGCGCGGCACCCCGCCCGAACGGCCATCACGCGCCCGGCGTCAGTGCACCGTGACACTTGCAGGCGACTCGCTCCCGCGGGCCGTCGAGACGCAGCGCGGTGAGCTCGCCGCCCCACAGGCAGCCGGTGTCCAGGGCGATGAAATCGTCGCCTTCCTCGAACCCCAGGGTGGACCAGTGGCCGCTGACAATGGTCAGGGGTTCCCCGGCGGGTCGACGCCCCGGCACGGCGAACCACGGCCAGTAGCCTTCCGGGCGCGTGTCCGGCGCGCCCTTGTAATCCATGAGCATGCGCTTCTCCGCATCGCAGTAGCGCATGCGCGTGAACGCATTGATGATGAAGCGCAGGCGGTCCCACCCGGCGAGCTCCGGCGACCAGCGGTCGGGCTGATCGCCGTACAGGTTCGCCATGAACGCGTCGAACGCGTCCTCGGGGGCGCGCAGGGCGTCCTCGGCCTCCGGCGCCAGGGAACGGGCGTCCGCCAGGCTCCAGCCGGGATAGAGACCGGCGTGCAGCATGGCGTAGCCCAGGTCCCGGTCCTCGTGCATCAGCGGCTGCCGCCGCAGCCAGTGCAGCAGCTCCTCGCAGTCGGGCGCATCCAGCACCTCCTGGAGCGTGTCCGCGGGCTTGAGCGTCGCGTAGCCCCGCCAGGCCGCCAGCAGATGAATGTCGTGATTGCCCAGGATGGTGATGGCACTGTCACCCAGGGAGTGCACGAACCGCAGGGCGTCCAGCGATTCCGGACCCCGGTTGACGATGTCGCCGACGAACCAGATGCAGTCCCGGGCCGGGTCGAACCGCAGCTGCGCCAGGAGCCGCTGGAGCTCGGTGTTGCACCCCTGGATGTCGCCGATGCAGTAGATAGCCACGGTGTGTCCGCGCGTCAGTGGAGTGTCCGTGGGCCGGCCAGCGTGAACGCGGGGATCTCCGCCGTGAACGTGACCCCGTCGTCGGCCAGCAGCTCATAGCTGCCGTGCATGCTTCCCACGGGCGTCTCCAGCATGGCGCCGCTGGTATAGCGAAAGCCCTTGCCGGGCTCCAGGTGCGGCTGCTCGCCGACGACGCCGTCGCCGCGCACCTCCCGCTCCTCGCCGTTGGCGTTGGTGATGACCCAGTGGCGGCTGATCAGCCGTGCCGGGACGTCGCCGACGTTGCGGATGGTGATGGTGTAGCTGAACACGAACCGGTCTTCCTCCGGCTCGGACTCCTCGTCCAGATAGGCCGGCTCGACATCCACTTCGATGCTGTAGCGCGTGCTTTCGGTCATTGTCATCGTTGTGTCGGTCCCTTGCCGCTTCACGCGGCCAGCGCCTTCGCCTTTTCGTCCAGGCTCCGGAGGAGATTGGTGTAGGAGTCCAGGAACGCCTGCACGCCGTCGCGTTCCAGCGTCGCGGTGATCTCCGCGAGATCGATGCCGGCGCGCTCGATGCGCTCGAGCACGGCCGCCGCCTGGTCCATCCCGTCCTGGATGCGCGCACGGGGGTCGCCGTGATCCTTGTAGGCATCGTAGGTGGCCGGCGGCAGGGTGTTCACCGTGCGGTCGCCGATGAGCGCCTCCACGTACAGGACATCGCTGTAGTCCGGGTTCTTGGTGCCGGTGCTCGCCCACAGCAGGCGCTGCTCGCGGGCGCCCAGCGCCCGGAGGTCGTCGAAGCGGCTGCCGTCGAAGACGTCCTGGAAGTGCGCGTAGGCGCAGCGGGCATTGGCGATGGCGGCCGCGCCCCGGAGCTCCGCATGTGAATCGTCCAGAAGAGGGTCCACGGCGCTGTCCACGCGGCTGACGAAGAAGCTCGCCACCGAGCGCACGCCCGCCACCGCCTCGCCGCGGCGGGCGCGCTGCTGCAGCCCGGCCAGGTAGGCGTCCACCACCTCGCGGTAGCGATCCAGGGAGAACAGCAGGGTGACATTGACGTTGACGCCCTCGGCGATCAGCGTCTCGATGGCCGGCACGCCGGCGGCGGTCGCCGGTACCTTGACCATGACGTTGGGCCGGTCCATCCAGGCCCACAGGCGCCTCGCCTCGGCCACGGTGCCCTCGGTGTCGTGGGCGAGCTCCGGGGACACCTCCATGCTGACCATGCCGTCAACGCCGTCGGTGCGCTCGTAGACCGGGAACAGGACGTCCGCGGCCGCCTGGATATCCGCGATGGCCAGGTGATTGAACAGCTCCGCCGAGGACAGGGACGGCTCGTCCCGGAGCAGGTCGGCAATGGCCCGGTCGTACGTGTCGCCGCCGGAGATGGCCTTGTCGAAGATGGTCGGGTTCGAGGTGACGCCGCGCAGGTCGTCCTCGCTGACCAGGCGCGCCAGGTCGCCACGTTCCAGCATGTCCCGGTGAATGTTGTCATACCAGACGCTCTGGCCCAGCTGACCGAGGGTCTTCAGGGGGTTCGTACTCATGGGGAACGCTCTCGCCTTGCTTGCCCGGACGTCCGGGCGGCCTCTTCGGAGCCCTCTAGTCTAACGGTTCGCGGTCCCCCCAAAAAGGGCGCGGGTCCCGGTAGCGCCCCGAGTGGCTGGTAAGCCGGGGTAAAATCTGGAATAATCAATGATCTGCGGCTTGCTGCATGCCGTACTCTCAGTGCATGAACACAACAACAAACAGAAGAACCTTTGACCGGCTCCCACTACGGACCGGACAAGGCGAGAAGGTTGATTCGATCATGTCAAGGCATCGTTCACGTTTCCGCAGGCCGGATCCGCTCCTGGTGCTGGCCGTTGCCGTCGTGGTGGCGGTCATCGTCACGTCGCTGTAGGCACGGTTCAGTACAGCCGGACGGCGAGGACGTCGCACGGCGCGCCGTGGAGGACGGCGTTGGCCGTGGAGCCGAGCAGCAGGGCCAGGCCGTGGCGTCCGTGGCTGCCGACGACGATCAGGTCGGCAGCGATGGTCTCGGCGTGCACCAGGATCTCCTGCTTGGTATAGCCGGCAGCGACGTGCCGCGCGGCGTGCTCCAGGCCTTCGGCACGGGCATAGTCACGCAGGCGTTCCCGGGCGGTTTCGATCATCTCCTCGTGCAGGTCCGTCTGCGGCGGGCCCATGAACTCGCCGGCGGCGTCGATGGGGATGTGCTCGACGACATGGATCAGGTGCAGGTGCGCATCGCTGGCGTGGGCCAGGCGGCGGGCGCGGTCCGCGATCAGGCTGGCATCCGGGGTGAAGTCCACGGCCAGCAGGATGGTGTTGTAGGGTGTCACGGCTCGGCCTCCCGGCTGCGCTCCGGCGCGTTCGTGAACCAGTATAGGGCCGCTATTCGGCGCAATGCGAGAGTCGCCCGGCCAGGCGCCGGAATGCGGCCAGATCCAGCTGCTCGGCCCGCTGGCCGGGATCGACCCCGCAGGCGCGCAGATCGTCCTCCGTCAGCAGCCCGCGCAGGGTGTTCCGCAGCGTCTTGCGCCGCTGCCCGAACGCCTGCGTGACCACCCGGGCCAGCCGTTCCGCGGCGACGGGGTCATCCACGGCCCCGGCGCGGGGAACCAGGCGGACAATGGCCGATTCTACCGCCGGGGCGGGGCGGAATGCCCCCGGGGCCACCGTGAACAGGCGCTCGGCGCGGCAGTGGTAGGCGGTCATCACGGACAGCCGCCCGTAGGTCCGGCTGCCCGGGGAGGCGACCATGCGGTCGACGACCTCCCGCTGCAGCATGAAGTGCATGTCCCGGATCCGGTGCGCCTGGCCGAACAGGTGGAACAGCAGCGGCGTGGAGATGTTGTACGGCAGGTTGCCGACCACGCGCAGGGCACGGCCGTCGTGGAAGCGGCCCAGGTCCGCTTCCAGCGCGTCCGCCTGGTGCACGACGAGCTCGCCCAGTGGGGCCAGGGATTCCTGCAGGGGCGCGACTAGGTCGCGGTCCATCTCGATGGCTTCCAGCCGTCCCGCGGCGCGCAGCAAGGGAGCGGTCAGGGCGCCCTGGCCGGGGCCGATCTCCACCAGGGCGTCGCCCGGTTGCGGCGCGATGGCGCCGACGATGCGCCGGATGATCGCGGGGTCGTGGAGGAAGTTCTGGCCGAACCGCTTGCGCGGCCGGTGACCGCTCTTCATGACGGCCGGGCCGCGCTTCCGGTGCGGGTCCCGGAGCGCCGGACCAGCTCGCGGGCCAGCGCGAGGGCGGCGTCCAGGCTGCCGGTATGCACCTCCCCGGTGCCCGCGCGGTCCAGGGCGGTACCGTGGTCCACGGACGTTCTGATGATGGGCAGGCCCAGGGTGACGTTGACGGCGCTGCCGAAGCCGGCGTGCTTGAGCACCGGCAACCCCTGGTCGTGGTACATGGTCAGCACGGCATCGGCCCCGGCCAGCGCGTCGGGCGTGAACAGGGTATCGGCGGGCAATGGGCCGCGGAGATCCAGGCCTTCCCGCCGCAGGCTCTCCAGAACCGGCGTAATGATCGTCTGCTCCTCGTGGCCGAGGTGGCCGCCCTCGCCGGCGTGCGGGTTGAGGCCGCTGACCAGGATGCGCGGCCGGTCCAGGCCGTACTTGGTGCGCAGGTCCCGGGCCAGCACGCGGGCGACCTGCTCCAGGCGCCCGGCGGTGACGGCATCGGCCACCTCCCGCAGGGGCAGGTGCGTGGTGACCAGGGCAACCCGCAGCGATCCGGCCGTCAGCATCATGACGGGAACCGCAGCGCCGGTGCGCTCGGCGAAGTACTCCGTGTGGCCGGTGAACCGCACGCCCGCCTCGTTGATCACGCCCTTGTGCACCGGGGCCGTGACGATGGCGTCGAAGTCGCCGGCCACGGCGCCGTCGCAGGCGACGCGCAGCATCTCCACGACCGCCGGGGCATTGCCGGGGTCCAGGCGGCCCGGCGTGACGGCTTCGGCCACCGGCACGGGCAGCACGGCCAGCCCGTCGTGCGCGCCGGGGTCGTGCCCGGCTGCCACGCGGCGGATCGGCGGCAGTGTCACGCCCAGTTGCCGGGCGCGGGCCGTCAGGACCTCCGGGTCGCCGATGACCACCGTGTCGGCCAGGGCGCCGCGAGCCGCCAGCATCACCGCCAGGTCCGGGCCGATCCCGGACGGCTCGCCGGTGCTGAGAGCGATGCGCAATCCCCCGGCATCCATGGTCATTGATCCAGCCGGACGTCCACGTAGGCATCATCCCGGAGTTGCTGCAGCCAGGACTGCACGGTCTCCTCGCTGCGGCGCTGGCGCAGCTGCTGCGCGGCCCGGGCCCGGCGTCGCTCCTGGGTGCTGTCGTGCTCCCGGCGCTCCTCCACCTGGACGATGTGCCAGCCGAAGCGGGTGCGGAACGGCTGGCTGACCTCCCCCGGGGCGAGCTGATCCATGGCCTCCTGGAAATCCGGGTCCAGCTCGCCCGGGCTGGTCCAGCCGAGGTCGCCGCCTTCCGAAGCGGTGCCCTGGTCGTCGGAATGGGCGCGGGCCAGCTCCGCGAAGGACTCGCCCTGCTGGATGCGGTTGCGCAGGTCCTCGAGCCGGACGCGGGCGTCGGCGTCGCTGACGACCTCGTTGGGCCGGATCAGGATGTGCCGGGCCCGGGTCTGTTCGACGATCTCGGGATCCGCCGCCCGGGTGTCCTCCAGCTTGACGATGTGAAAGCCGCTGGAGCTGCGGATGGGACCGGCGAGCTCGCCGGGGCTGAGGTTCAGTACCTGGTCCTGGAACATGCTGGGGAGCTCGCCCGCCTGCCGCCAGCCGAGGTCGCCGCCTTCCAGGGCGTCCTCGGCGTCGGAGACCTCCGCCGCCACGCGGGCGAACTTCTCGTCGCCCTCGCGCAGGCGCTGCATGAGCTCCTCGGCCCGCGACCGGGCCTCGTCGATGGCCTCGGGTTCCGCAGTGCCGGGCACGCTGACGAGGATGTGGGAGACCCGGAACTCCGTGTCATCCGCCCGACCGGCACGGCTCTCCAGGAACTCCTCGATGTCCCGGGAGGAGATGTCCACGCGCTGCTGGACCTGCTGCTGCCGCAGCCGCTGCAGGCGGATGTCGCGGCGCAGGTCCTCGCGGAAGCGGGCGAAATCCATGCCCTGCCGCGTGACCGCCCGGCGGAACTGCTGCAGGTTCATGTTGTTCTGCTGCGCGATACGCCGGACGGCGGCGTTGAGCGTGTTGTCATCCACGGTGATGCCCATGCGCTCCGCCTGGGCGAGCTGCAGCCGCTCCATGATGAGCTGATCCATGACCTGGTTCACCAGGGCGTCCCGGGGCGGCGGCCGGCGGTTCTGGGACTGCATGCGCTGACGCACGCGATTGAGCTCCGCTTCCAGCTCCGACTCCAGGATGACGTCCTCGTTGACCACGGCAACGATGCGATCCAGCGTCTGGGCCGCCGGCGCCGCCGTGCTCGCCAGGACCAGGGCCAGGGTCAGCAGCACGCCGACCGCGGCCCGCCCGGGCCGGTGCATCGCGTTTGGTCCGTACATCGATCCGCTTACCTCCGCCTGCCGTATCCGAACATGGAGTCTTCCAGGAAGGACTGGACGTCGTCGCCCAGCGAGCCCAGGCCCCGCAGCTGGAACTGCAGCATCACCGAGCGGTCCGGCTCGTCGCTCGCCTCTTCCTGGTAGTAGCGGCCCACCAGCCGCACGCTCCAGCAACAATCGCGGTATTGTAGACCGCCAAAGCTTTCCAGTGTTCGATCCTCCAGCATCGAGTACCGCCAGCCGCCGAGTACGTGCCAGCGCGGGTGGACCGGCCAGGCGGCGCTGATGTTGCGCTGCTCCAGCTCCAGATCGCCCATGGCGTCGCGGCGCGCGCGGTAGCTGGCGCTGACGATGCTGTCCGGGGCCGGCCGGTAGCTCAGACGCACGCCGGTGAGGTCCGTCCGCCCGGCATCCGGGTTCCACTGCACCTGGGTACTGGCCTGGAAGCCGTCCGGCAGCGTCAGGCGCGCTTCGCCGATGACGTCCGAGCGCGCGCGCTCTTCCTCGGGTCCCGGCTCGCCGCGCAGGACGACCTCGCGATCATCGAAGTACTGGATCTGCCCGACACCGACGCGGAAGAACTCCGCCCCGGTCTCGCTGCTGAGAAACCGGCTGGTCAGCCCCGTGGTCAGCTGGTTGGCGTCGCCGATGCGGTCGGGACCGCTGAACCGGTTCTCGGAGTAGTACTGGAACAGGCCCGGCACCGGTTCCCCGGTGTCGAACAGCGGCAGATCGCTCTGCTCGCGCTCGGGAGCGTACAGGTAGAACAGCCGCGGCTCCAGCGTCTGCCGCAGGGGCTGGTCGAAAGCGCTGAAGCGGCGCTCGAAGTACAGGCCCGTGTCGAGGCTGGCCACGGGCAGCGTGCGGCTGCGCGACTCGTCTTCCGTGGTATCCAGGGTCGTGTTGCGGGGATCGGTGGCGCTGTCCAGGTCGTACTGCGTGTGCCGCAGGGTCACCGCCGGCGTGAAGAAGCCCGCCAGACCGACGAAGGGGCGCGACAGCCGCGGCGCCAGGTCCAGGCGCGAGCCGGTGATGCGCCGATCGGGGGCCGGATGGTCGAAGCGGACCAGCTCGCTGTTCATCCGCCAGCGCAGCCCCAGGGGCAGGTCGCCGGGGTGATGGTTCAGCGTGATGCGCGGCAGGCGCCGGTACGGTCGTCCCGCGCGGGGGATGTCCGCATCCACCGTCTGATAGACCTGGCCCTCCAGGCGCCCGGAAACGCTGCGGGTGCTGTAGCGCAGCTGCGCCAGGGAGCGCAGGTGCCGCGTCGTGGACGTGCGCAGGCTGTCGCCGAAATCCTGGAAGTACGCATCGTCGCTGACGCGGGCCAGGTCCAGGCGACCGCGCAGGCGGCTGGTGAAGCGGTGCCGGTGCTCCATGCCGACCTGCCAGCGATCGCGACCGGCCTGGTCGTCACCGGGCAGGTAGCCCCCTTCCAGGGCGCCGGAGAACGACAGCTGCAGGTAGCGGAACTCGCCGTTGAGCATGAGCCCGCGCTGGCTCAGGTAGCGCGGCGCCAGGGTGGCGTCGTAGTTGGGCGCGATATTCCAGTAGTAGGGGATGGTGAGATCCGCGCCGTTGCGTTCCGACTGGCTGATGGTGGGCGGCAGCAGCCCGCTCTTGCGGCGGTCGTCGATGGGGAAGTTCAGGTACGGCGTGTACAGCACCGGAAAATCGCCCACGGTCAGGCGTGCGTGCCACGCCTCGCCGGTGCCCGTGTCCTGGTCCAGGCGCACCCGCTCGGCCCGCAGCATCCACTCCTCGTTCCCCGGCTCGCAGGTGGAGTAGGTCGCGCCGTGGATTCGGGAGACGTCCTCGTCGACCAGCTGCATGCGGCGCGCCCGGCCCTGGACCAGGGTCTCCGGCAGCAGGTACCGGGCGTTGCTCATCTCGCCGCGGTCGTCGTCGAGCAGCAGAAATCCGGCATCCGCGCCCAGCCGCAGGCCCCGCTCCCGGTAGCGGATTGCTCCGCGGGCATCGGCGCGGTTGTTGCGGCGGTCATAGCGCATCGCGTCGGCGTCGAGGCGCTGGTCGGCGCGGTTGAGCTGCACGTCGCCGCGCAGGCTGGTGACGCCGGTCTCGCCGCGGTGGTACAGGGTGTCCGCGTCGATGGTCGCGCGCGCTCCCTCCCGGGAGGGCGACGCCAGCGACGGTTGCGGCGGAGTCGCCGGGCCCGTGGGCGCGATGCAGCCGGCCCAGCGTCCGTTGTCGCCGCTGAGCAGGGGCCACTGGTCGTCGTCCGCGGCAACGTCCGCGGGGCAGGCCAGCGCCGTGACGGCGATCAGCAGGCCGCCGCATGCACCGGCGCGGATGGCGGAGGAATTCCGTGGCACGCGTGCTGTGTCCCTGGCTGCACAGTACCGGATACCGCGACGGCGGCGGCCGGCGTCAAGGGGTCGAGAGGTGGGTAACGTCGCACACAAGCGCGGGCGCGGCAAACGGGTTCGCACGCCCGCGCGCCCTCGGGCACAATTGCGGGCAATCATGCCGGCAGGAGGACGCGGCAATGGCACGTAGTTATGAAACGGGACACTAGGCTGCAGGCGCTGCGGCGCTGGCTCGCCGACCAGGGGGTGGCCGACGGGCCGCTGACGCCGGTGTCGTCGGATGCCAGCTTCCGGCGCTACTTCCGGGTGCCCGTGGCCGGGCAGGACCGCATCGCCATGGATGCGCCGCCCGAGCACGAGGACGTGGCGGCCTTCGTGCACGTTGCCGGCCTGATGCGTGGTGCGGGACTGAACGTGCCGGAGATTCTTGCCCGGGATCCGGACAACGGCTTCCTGCTGCTGTCGGACCTGGGCCGGCGCACCTACCTGGACGTGCTCGATGACGACAACGCCGACGCGCTCATGCAGGCCGCCCTGGAGGCCCTGGTGCAGTGGCAGGCGGCCACCCGCCGGGGCGAGCTGGCGGCGTACGACGCGGCGGTCCTGCAACGGGAGCTGCAGCTGTTCCCGGACTGGTACCTGGCCCGTCATCTGGGCGTCGAGCCCACCGCCGGCGAGCGGGAGGCCATGGAGGGCGTGTTCCGCCGGCTGGTGGATCGAGCCCTGGCCCAGGAGCGGGTCTGGGTGCACCGGGACTACATGCCCCGCAATCTCATGCCGGGCAGCCCGTCACCGGGGATACTCGACTTCCAGGATGCCCTGGAGGGCCCCGTGAGCTACGACGTGATCTGCCTGCTGCGGGATGCCTTCATCTCCTGGCCCCGGGAGACGGAATGGCGCTGGTTGCGCAGCTACCACGCCGCTGCGCGGGACGCGGGCGTGCCGGTACCGGCGCATGTGGAGACGTTCTGGTCGGACTGCACCTGGATGGGCGTGCAGCGGCATCTCAAGGTGCTGGGCATCTTCGCACGCATCCGCTACCGCGACGGCAAACCCCGTTACCTGGAGGATGCCCCCAGGTTCCGGGCGTACCTGGAGCGCGCTGCGGAGGATGAACCGGGACTGGGCAGGCTCGCGGAGCTCGTGGAGGATTGGCATGCCCGCTCCCGGGTGCCGTCGCCGGCGGGGGGGGCGTGACAATGCGCGCCATGGTGCTGGCCGCCGGGCGCGGCGAACGCATGCGACCATTGACCGACACCACGCCCAAGCCCCTGCTGGTGGCCGGTGGGCGCCCCCTGATCGACTGGCACCTGGAACGCCTGGCCGCGGCCGGCGTCACCGAAGTCGTCATCAACCTCGCCTGGCTGGGTGAGCGTATCGCTGCCCATGTCGGGGACGGCAGCCGCTGGGGGCTGCGGGTCGCGTATTCCCGGGAGGGGGAGCGGGGTCTGGAGACCGGTGGCGGCATCGTCCGGGCCCTGCCGCTGCTGGGTGAGGCGCCGTTCCTGGTGGTCAACGGCGACATCTGGTGCGATCTTGACCTTTCCCCGGTGTTGACTCCGCCGTCGGGGCTGGCCCATCTGGTACTCGTGCCCAACCCCTCGCATCATCCCGACGGCGATTTTCAGCTGGCCGGCGACCGGGTAGTCGCCGCCGGCGGCGAGCCGTTCACCTTCAGCGGCATCGGCGTGTACTCGCCGCGCCTGTTCGACGGTTGCCCGGACGGCGCCTTCCGCCTGGCGCCGCTGCTCCGTGAAGCGGTGGCGCAGGGCCGGGTGACCGGCTTCCGCCACGACGGGGGCTGGTGCGACGTGGGCACCCCGGAGCGCCTCCGGGCGCTGGAGCAGGCGCTCGCCGGGGGTGACTGAGCCGTTCCCGGCCCGGATGCAATGGCGTGGAGGCGGGGCCGCGGAGGCTACTCGCCCCGCTGGGATTCCGGCGGAATGGAGTAGGTGCAGGTGGCGTGGGCGCACATCTCGGTCTCACCGTCGGCATACATGGCGACCTCGCCCACGGCAAGGCGGCTGCCCAGCTTGAGCAGGCGGCACTCGGCGATGATGTCGCCGGTGGGCTTGCGCATGAAGTTGATGTTCAGCGCCGTGGTCACCGCCATGAGCACCGGGCCGATGGCCGCCAGGATGGCCGCGTACATGGCCGTGTCCGCCAGGGTCATCAGCGCCGGGCCGGAGATGGTGTTGCCGGGGCGCAGGTTGGAGCGATGGTAGGGCAGGCGCACGCGCGCGTAGCGGTCCTCCACCGCCTCGATGCGCCAGGTCCCCTCGCGGACCTCCGGGAAGGATTCGTGCAGGATGGTTTCCAGTTGCTGCGCATCCAGTCGGGGCATGGTCAGGGCCTTGTGTCGTTATCGGTAGCAGCCGTTACCTTATCCTGATCGTCGGCACCGGCACCAGGGAACGGCCGCAGGCCCGAGCACAGGCGCTGCACGAGCGCGCGGCCGGCCGCGGGCGCATCGATGGCCGCGCCCAGGTCGCGCATCCGGGTCACCGCCAGGCCCTGGTAGCCGCAGGGGTTGATGCGGGTGAACGGCGACAGGTCCATGTCCACGTTCAGGGCGACGCCGTGGTAGCTGGCGCCGCGCCGCACGCGCAGGCCCACCGAGGCGATCTTGGCGCCGTCGACATACACCCCCGGCGCGTCCGGGCGGGGCCGTCCATCGATGCCGTGCTCCGCGAGCAGCTCCACCACCGCCGTCTCCAGCAGGGTGACCAGGCGGCGTATCCCCAGCGAGCGGCGGCGGAGGTCCACCAGGACGTAGACCACGGCCTGCCCGGGCCCGTGGTAGGTGACCTGGCCGCCCCGGTCCACCGGCACCACGGGAACATCGCCGGGATCCAGGAGGTGCTCCGGGCGCCCGTTCAGTCCCTGGGTAAAAACCGGGGGGTGCTCCAGGGACCAGAGCTCGTCGGGCGTCACCGGCGTGCGCTCCTCGGTGAACGCCTGCATGGCCCGCCATGTGGGCTCGTAGGGCACGCGGCCCAGTTCCCGTACGCGGATGGCCATGGGGTCGGTTCCGGTCACAGCGTCATGACCACCTGGTCGTCGGCGTGGAGGCTGCGATAGACGGCGTCGAGCTGGGCCTTGCTGGTGGCGGTGACGGTGACCGTCACGGAGACGTAGGTGCCGCGCCGGCTGGAGTTGGTCGTCACCGCGTCATCGGGCACGTCGGGGACGTGCTCGCGTACCAGTGCCAGCACGTGCAGCACGAAATCCGGATCCGCCGGCCCCATCGCCTTGATCGGGAACGTGCAGGGGAACTCCAGCAGTGTGTCTTCATCGGACGAGTGCATGGCGTCGTACCTGCGTGCGTTACTGGAAGCGCAGCATGATGCTGTCCACGAGCTGGCCGAATAGCCCGCCTTCCTCGCCGGCCTCCAGGGCGACCAGCGGCGCTTCGGCGACCAGCGCATCACCGATGCGGACCTCCACGGTGCCGAGCTGCTCGCCCTGATCGACCGGGGCGATGATCGTCGAGCGGAGGTTCATGGTCGCCTCGAGATTATCGTACTCCCGCTCCGGCACGGTGACATACAGGGACTCGGTCAGGCCCACGGGCAGCGTATCGGTAGCGCCTTTCCAGAGGGCGGGCTCGGCCAGGGGTGTGTCGGCCTCGTAGAGCTCGTAGGTGCCGAAGAAGCGGAAGCCGTAGCCCAGCAGGGCCTGGGTCTGCTCCATCCGGGCACTGGCGCTCTCGGTGCCCAGGACCACGGAAATCAGGCGCATGCCGTCGCGCTCGGCGGAGGTCGCCAGGTTGTATCCGGCGGATTGCGTGTGCCCGGTCTTGAGGCCGTCGACACTGTCATCCCGCCACAGCAGCCGGTTGCGGTTGCGCTGGGTGATGCCGGCATAGGTGAACTGGCGCTCCGAGTAGAACTCGTAGTACTCCGGGAAGTCGCGGATCATGGCCCGGGCCAGGATGGCGATATCCCGGGCGGTGGTCTGCTGTTCCGGATTGGGCCAGCCGGTGGCGTTGGTGAAGTTGGTGTTGTTCATGCCCAGCTCGCTGGCGTGCTGGTTCATGATCTGGGCGAACGTCTCCTCGTTGCCGGCGATGTGCTCCGCCAGGGCGACGCTGGCATCGTTGCCGGACTGGATGATCATTCCCCGGAGCAGCTCCTCCACGGAGACCGTATCGCCGACCTCCACGAACATCCGGGAGCCGCCCATGCGCCAGGCCTTCTCACTGATGGTGACCTGCTCGTCCATGCTCAGGTGCCCGTCCCGCAGCTCGCCGAAGACCACGTAGGCGGTCATCAGCTTGACCAGGCTGGCCGGCTCGTGCTCGGTGTCCGGGTCGCGTGCCGAGATCACGTGGCCGCTGTCGTAGTCCATCAGGATGTAGCTGGGCGCGCCGACGGACGGCGGCGCCGGTGTGGGCACGGACTGTGCGACTGCGGTGCTGGTGGCGAGGAGCAGGACGGCAAGGACGAGGAGCTGGGCAATCAGGCGCTGGCGCATTTCGTGTCTCGTTCCGGATGATGGTGTCGGTCTCGGGGGTATCGGCGCATCGTTGGCGCGGAAGCATATCATGCCAGGCGCAGCCCCCGGGCAGTGTACCCCTCGGGCGACGCCGGCCCGGGCCCTCAACAGGCCCTAGGAATTGTCCACGGTGATCACGTGGCCGTCCGCGAAGCCGCTCTGCCGGAGCCGCTCGGCGATGGCTTCCGCCTCGGCCCGGCTGCCCAGCGGGCCCACGTGCACGCGGTGGATATCCCCGCCCGAACGGATGGCCACCGTGCCGACGTCATGGGCGGCAAGCCGCTGGCGCAGTGTCTCGGCATTGTCACGGCTGGAGAACGCGCCCATCTGCAGCAGGAAGCGCCCGCCGGCTTCCCGCGCGGTCGCGGCGGTGCCGTCCTGCGCTTGCAGTCGTTCGGGGACCCGGCGTGTACTGGTGACGACGTCGTCGGTCCCGTCCGCGGTGCTGCCCTCGCTGCCGGACGGCCCGGCGGCGTCTGCCGGCGCCGGCGGCGGATTGTCCGGGTCATAGGCGAAGCTGAGGCTTTCCACGCGCACGGGGGCGGTTCCCGCTTCCAGCATGCCCAGGCGGTCCGCCGCGGCATAGGAGAGATCAATGATGCGGTTGCGCGCGAACGGCCCGCGGTCGTTGATCTTGACCACCACGGAGCGATCGTTGTCCAGGTTGGTCACCCGGGCGTAGGTGGGCAGCGGCAGGCGCGTGTGCGCGGCGGTGAAGGTATACATGTCGTAGGGCTCGCCGCTGGAGGTGCGCCGGCCGTGGAACTTCTCGCCGTACCAGGAGGCCGTTCCCTCTTCCGAGTAGTCGCGGGCCTCCTCCGGGGCCATGACGTGATACCGCCGGCCGAAGACCTCGTAGCTGCTCGGGTTGCCGTACCGGCTCATCGGCTCGTTCCGCGGCTCCGGCTCCTCGACGTCGCTGAGATCCGGTGCCACCTCCGGCCCCCGGTCGCGTTCGTCGTCGGGGGCGCGGTCGGCGGGGCCGGTGGCGCAGGCGGCGAGGAGCACGCTCAGCAGGGCGACCAGCAGCAGGCGTGTCATTCGTTTTGCCCTCCGGATTCCTCGATGGCACCGGCCAGCTGCAGGGCGGCCAGGGCGTACAGGGGGCTGTGGTTGTAGCGCGTGATCACCCGGAAGTTGTGCAGCCCCACCCAGTACGCCGTGCCGTCGTCGGTGTCCAGCTCCAGCAGCAGCGCCCGGGCGTCTGCGGGGAAACCGGCGTCCGTCTCGATGCCCGCGTCGCGCAGCGCCCCGACGGTGGTGTTCAGCCGCATGCCGTCGTCCAGGAACGGCTCCGGGTCGGCGCCGTCGGCGAGCCGTGCGGGCGCGGCCACCGGCTCACCGCGCCGCCAGTCGTGCTCGCGAAAGTAGTTGGCGACGCTGGCGACGGCATCGGGGACGCTGTCGAGAAGATTCCGGCGTCCGTTGCCGTTGCCGTCCACGGCATAGTGGCGGTAGCTGCTGGCGATGAACTGGGGAATCCCCATGGCGCCGGCATAGGAACCCCGGACCTCCGTGGTCTCCAGCCCTTCCTCGCGGGCGAGCAGCAGGAACGCCTCGAGCTCGCTGCGGAAGAAGTCGGCCCGGGGCGGGTAGTCGAAGGCGAGCGTCACCAGGGCGTCGAGCACCCGGTGTTCGCCGCGGTGCCGGCCGTAACGGGTCTCGATGCCGATAACGGCCGCGATGATGTGGCGGTCGACGCCGTACTCCTCTTCGACCCGCCGCAGGAGCCCGGCATGCTCGTCGACAAAGGCCGCGCCTTCGTTGATGCGGTCCTCCTTGAGGAAGATGCGGCGGTACCGGTGCCAGGGCAGGGCTTCCGCGGGGGTCGTGATGGCCTCGATGATCCCGGGCTGGTGGCGGGCTTCGTCCATCAGCAGCGTCCGCAGGGCCTCCCGATCCAGGCCGTGCTCCCGGGCCATCTCCCGGGAGAATGCCTCCAGCTCGTCGCGACGCTCGTCCAGCGGCCCGGCGGCCGCGCTACCGGCGGCGATCAGCAGAAGCATCGCGAAGGCAAGTACTCGTGCGGACAATCGGTCCATGTGCTGCTTCTCTCTGCAAAGCCCGGTGCGGCCTGTCCGGCTCTGTATCCGGACCGCCTACGACGCCCAGAGTTTCCGGTGGGTGCGGATGGACATGAGCATACCGAAGGCCGCCATGAGCGTCACCATGGATGTGCCGCCATAGGAGACCATCGGCAGGGGAAGGCCCACCACCGGCATCAGCCCGGAGACCATGCCCACGTTGACGAACACGTAGACGAAGAATGTCAGGGTGAGGCTGCCGGCCAGCAGCCGGCCGTAGGTGTCCTGGGCGTTGACGGCGATGTACAGGCCGCGACCGATGATGAACAGGTACAGCGCCAGCAGGTGGAGCACGCCGATGAGGCCGAACTCCTCGGCGAAGACGGCGAAGATGAAATCGGTGTTGCGCTCGGGCAGGAACTCCAGGTGCGACTGCGTGCCGTTGAGCCAGCCCTTGCCGAACACGCCGCCGGAGCCGATGGCGATGGTGGACTGGATGATGTGGTAGCCCGCCCCCAGCGGGTCACGCTCGGGGTTGAACAGCGTGAGCACGCGCTGCTTCTGGTAATCCCGCATGACGAACAGCCAGAACACCGGGATCAGCGCCACGATGGCGAGCAGGGCGGCGATCATGATCCGCCAGCGCATGCCGGCGAGAAAGAGGACGAAGAATCCCGAGGCGCCGACCAGCAGCGCCGTGCCCAGGTCGGGCTGGAGGATGATCAACCCCGTGGGCACGCCGATCGCCACCGTTGCCACCAGGACGTTAAGCAGCGAGGGGGGAAGCGGCCGCATGCTCAGGTACCAGGCGATGGCCATGGGGATCGCCAGTTTCATGAGCTCCGAGGGCTGGAACCGCACGATTCCCAGATCGAGCCATCGTTGCGCGCCCTGGCCGATGGTGCCGATCAGCAGGACCAGCCCCAGCATGCCCAGCCCGCCGAGGTACACCCAGGGGGTCCAGCGGCGCAGGGTGTCCGGCGGGATCTGGGCGACCACGACCATGGTGGCAAAGGCGATGGCCATGCGGATGAGCTGGCTCTGTACCGCCTCCATGGAACGGTCCGTGGCGCTGTAGAGGATGGCGAGACCGGCAATGGACAGCAGCAGCAGCGCGGTGACCAGCTGCACGTCCAGGTGGAGGATGCGCTGGAGGACCGGCGTGGTGCGGCGCGTGGCTACGTTGTCGGCGAGCTCAGACACGATCGCCCCCGCCGTCGGCCGGGTTCAGGTAGGCGTCCATGACCTTGCGGGCGACGGGCGCGGCGACCCCGCCGCCGCTGCCGCCGTGCTCCACCACCGCGGTGACCGCGATGCGCGGGTCGTTCGCCGGGGCGAAGGCGGTGAACAGCGCGTGGTCGAGCAGCCCCCGGCGCAGCTTCTCCTCGTCGTAGTCCTCCTCCTGGCCCAGGCTGAATACCTGGGAGGTTCCGGTCTTGCCCGCCATGCGGTAGCCGAGATCGGAACCGACACTGCGCCCGGTGCCCCGCTCGCCGTGGATGACACGCTCCAGGGCGGCGACGAGATAGTCCCAGTGCTCCGGGTTGTCCAGCTCCACCACGCGCTCCGGCTCCGGTGCGGCGGCCTCCACGGTCTTTCCCGTGGCGGCTTCGCGCACGGCGCGCAGGATGCGCGGCGGGAACGACAGGCCGCGGTTGGCGATGACGGACGTGGCATGGGCCAGCTGCAGCGGCGTGGCGAGGAAGTACCCCTGGCCGATGGCGGTGATGATGGTCTCGCCGTGATACCAGCTCTCCCCCCGGGCGTTCCGCTTCCACTCCCGGGACGGCAGAATGCCGTCACGCTCGCCGGGGATACCGGTTCCCGGCTTCCGCCCGAAGCCGAACCGTCCCAGGAACGCCGCCATGGCGTCGATGCCCAGCTCGTAGCCGAGATTGTAGTAGTAGACATCGCAGGACTGGGCCATGGCCGACGCGAAGTCCATGTCCCCGTGCCCGACGCGCCGCCAGCAGCGCCAGCGATGATTGACATTGTCGATGGTGAAATACCCGGGACAGTAGTAGGTGTCGTCGGGGTCGACCGTTCCGTGCTCGAGGCCCGCCAGGCCCAGGAACGGCTTGATGGTCGAGCCCGGCGGGTACTGGCCGCGCACCGCCCGGTTGAACAGGGGGCGCTCCGGGTTCTCCTGCAGGCCGGCATACGTGGCCCGGTCGATGCCGTTGACGAACAGGTTCGGGTCGAAGCTCGGCGTGCTCGCCAGCGCCAGGATATCGCCGTTGCGCACGTCGATGGCCACCACGGACCCGGACTGGTCGCCCAGGGCGTCCTCGGCAACGCGTTGCAGGCGGCTGTCCAGGGTCATGACCACGTCGTCCCCGGGTTCGGGGGCACGGCGCCCCAGGGGCTGGATGACGCGGCCGAGGGCATTGGTCTCCACGCGTTCCAGCCCAGATTCACCGTGGAGGCGTTCCTCGAACTGCAGCTCCGAGCCGGTCTTGCCGATGTGGCTGCTGCCGCCGTAGCCGCGGCTGTCCAGCCGCTGCAGCTCCTGCTCGTTGATGCGGCCCACGTAGCCGATGGCGTGCGCCGCGTGGGAGCCGTGGGGATAATGGCGGCTCAGGCGCGCTTCCACCTCGACGCCGGGGAAGCGGTGCCGGTTGGTGGCGAACACGGCCACCTCCCTGTCCGTGAGGCGCACCTTGAGCGGCAGGGCCTCGAACGAGCGCGAACGGGCGACCAGGTCGCGGAAGCGCTCCACCTCGGCGTCGCTGATATCGAGGATCTGCCTGAGACCGCTCAGCGTCGCCTCCATGTCCGGGATCTGCTCCGGGGTGACCAGCAGCTGGAAGTTGGGGCGATTCTCCGCCAGGACGATGCCGTTGCGATCGTAGATCAGGCCGCGGTTGGGCGGGATGGGAACGAGCTTGACCCGGTTGGCCTGGGACAGGGTGCTGTAGCGCTGGTGACCGGCGACCTGCAGCTGCCCCATGCGCCCGCCGAGCAGCCCCATGAGCGCGAGCACGCCGGTGCCGGCGACGAACGTGCGGCGGGTGAACTGCCGCTTCTCGCCGGTGCGGTCCCGGAGCTGATTGTCGTCGCTGTTCCTGCCGTTGGCCATGCCCGACCGTTGTCGCTATTGAACGCTGAAGCGGCGGCGCACGCCGCGCATGAGAATGAACACCCAGGGCCAGAGCAGGGTCCCGACCAGCGGCGGCAGCCAGTACGCCACCCCGGGAACCGGCCGGGTTGCGAGACCGCTGATCCAGGCCTGGATGACGTGGACCAGCAGCAACAGCAGCATCACGATCAGCGCCTGCTGCGGCAGCGGATACACGCGGATGCGCTGATGCAGACGCAGCACGACATAGGCCATGATGGCATAGGCCAGGGCGTGCTGGCCCAGCAGCGTGGCCTGGACCGCGTCCTGGCCGAGGCCCACCAGCCAGCCGATGACCACGCCGACCCGGTGCGGTACCGCCATGCACCAGTAGATGAGCACCAGGGCCGCCCATTCGGGGCGGGCCATGCCCGCCCAGTCCGGCAGCGGCATGATGGTCAGCATGTACGCGGCGATGACGCTGGCGAAGATGATGCCGCCGCCGCGCTGGAGTCCCGGTATCATCGGCTGTCATCCTCCCGGGCGAGCTCCTCCATGCGCTGGAGCTCCTCCAGGTCCGGCTCCTCGAATTCCTGCTCCTCCTCGGCCCGGACCAGCAGCATCTCGCGGCTGCGGTCCAGGCGGGCCAGGGGGCGCGCGGTGACGTGCGCGAACGACTCCCCGGGCTGGCGCTCCACGGCGGTGACCCGGGCGACGGGGTAGCCGCGCGGGAAGCGCCCGCCCAGGCCCGAGGTCACCAGCAGGTCGCCGTTGCGAATGTCGGCATTGTTGGGCAGATGGGGCAGGTCCAGCTCGCGCAGGTTGCCGCTGCCGAAGGCGATGGTCCGCAGGCCGTTGCGGTTGACCTGGACCGGGATCGCGTGACTGGGGTCGGTGATGAGGCGCACCACGGCGCTTCCCCGGCTGACGCTGTCCACCTGCCCCATGACCCCCTCGGCGTCGATGACCGGCTGGCCGCTGAAGACACCGCTCTCCGAGCCCTTGTCCACGCGGATGATGTGGCGGTAGGGGTCCAGGTCCACGCGCATCAGCTCGGCGATGAGAACGGACTCCTCCACCTCGTAGGCGGAGCCCAGCAGACCCTGCAGCCGGATGTTCTCGCGCTCCAGCTGGTCCAGCCGCTGGAGGCGCGCCTGGTAGAGCAGGTGCTGGTCGCGCAGGCGCGCGTTCTCCTCGATCAGCGCGGCGCGGCTGGCCAGGTGCCGGGAGGTGAACTGCGCCAGATCGAACGGCAGGTTGACCGCATAGTGCACCGGCTGTGCCGCGGTCTGGATGGCGGTGCGGATCGGCTCGCCCAGTTGTTCCCGGTGGTCAAGCGTCATCAGCCCGACTGATACGAGAACCAGCAGGATCAATCGCGTCGTCGCCGATGGGCCCTGGGCGAATAGTGGTTTAATGGTGCTCCCCGTCCGTGTACAGGATGTTGCGCGCTGCGTGCCATCGGGTGGCACGCGGTCACCAGCCGTCAGCCTCCCACTGTAACGGAAAACGTTCCGTGAATCAGGTCACTGCGCGGGGCAGCCGGAGGTTCCCGGTACCGGCCTGCGTGTCGCCGAGGGGGCACGGGCCGGCCTCCCGCAGGCTACTCCATGGTGTACAGGTCGAGGCCCTGTTCGTCCATGAGCTCCAGCGCGCGGCCGCCGCCGCGGGCGACACAGGTGAGCGGGTCGTCGGCCACCACCACCGGCAGGCCGGTCTCCTCCATGAGGAGCCGGTCCACGTTGCGCAGCAGGGCGCCGCCGCCGGTAATGACGATGCCCCGGTCGGCCACGTCGGCGCCCAGCTCCGGCGGTGTCTGCTCCAGGGCGGTTTTGACCGCGCCGACGATGCCGGACAGCGGTTCCTGGAGGGCCTCCAGGATCTCGTTGCTGTTCATGGTGAAGCTGCGCGGCACGCCCTGGGCCAGGTTGCGGCCCTTGACGTCGATCTCGCGTACCTCGGTGCCCGGGAACGCCGTGCCGATCTCGTGCTTGATGCGCTCGGCCGTGGACTCGCCGATGAGGATGCCGTAGTTCCGGCGGACGTAGTTGATGATGGCCTCGTCGAAGCGGTCGCCGCCGATGCGCACGGAGGCGGAATAGACGATGCCGTTGAGCGACAGCACGGCGACCTCGGAGGTGCCGCCGCCGATGTCGAGCACCATGGAGCCGCGCGCCTCGTCCACCGGCATGTTGGCGCCGATGGCCGCCGCCCGGGGCTCCTCGATGAGATAGGTCTCGCGCGCGCCGGCGCCCACGGCGGACTCCTTGATGGCGCGCCGCTCCACCTGGGTGGAGCCGCACGGGACGCAGACCAGCACGCGCGGGCTGGGCTTGAAGAAGCGCGCCTCGTGGACCTTCTTGATGAAGTGCTGGAGCATCTTCTCGGTGACCGTGAAGTCGGCGATCACGCCGTCCTTCAGGGGCCGGATGGCGCGGATGTTGCCCGGCGTGCGCCCCAGCATGCTCTTCGCTTCCGCGCCCACGGCGGCGATGCTGCGCGGGCCGCCGTCGCGATCCTGGCGAATGGCCACCACCGAGGGCTCGTTGAGCACGATGCCCTGGCCGCGGAGGTAGATCAGCGTATTGGCGGTGCCAAGATCGATGGAGAGGTCGTTGGAGAAGAGTCCACGAATGCCCTTGAACATTGCTGGGTCCCGGTATCCTGTTCCGATGAAGCGCCATGGTGTGCGCCCGGAGCATGCAAGTCGCTGGCTGGTCGGGCCGGCAGGGGAGGAAACGAGACGCCGCCCCGCCATCGTCTGGCGTGGCGGCCGGCGTATTCCCGGGCAGCACCGGCCGGTTGCTCTTGAATTCTCGCAACCAGCGCCTTTCGCGCATGAAGGCCGCTAATCTATCAGCGCACCCGGCCCCCGGCAAGCAGCGAACGGCGGAGAACTTCGCGGTTTGTGGCAGGGATCACGTTTGCGCTGCGCGGGCGATTCACCGACAATTCCCGTTTTCCCGGCAAGCGGTGCGAGGAAGTCATGTCGCTCAGCAACGAGCAGGTCAACGAGATCGCCCATCTGGCCCGGTTGCGCGTGGACGAGGCGGATCTGCCCGAGTATGCCAGCAACCTGTCGGCCATCCTGTCGTTCGTGGACGCCATGAATGCCGCGGATACCACCGGCGTCGAGCCCCTGGCCCATCCCCTGGAGATGCCGCAGCGGCTGCGCGAGGATGCGGTCACCGAGGAGAACCAGCGCGAGCGCTTCCAGGCCGTGGCGCCGCAGGTGGAAGCCGGGCTGTACCTGGTCCCCCGGGTGATCGAGTAATCGCGCGCACCGTCGTCCGGCGGGGTCCCGATCCGGGTTTGTCATCCAGCGTTTCCTGACACAGCGGGGAAGCAATCGTGTCCGATACCAGCAAGACCGTCGCGGAACTGGCTGCCGGCCTGGCGGCCGGGACGTTCTCCAGCGAGGAGATCACCCGCGCTTACCTCGAGCGCATCCAGGGTGCCGGGGCCGATCTCAACGCCTTCATCACGGTGACCGGGGACCGGGCCCTGGAGG
This sequence comes from Aquisalimonas lutea, assembly GCF_030409225.1. Lineage (GTDB taxonomy): Bacteria > Pseudomonadota > Gammaproteobacteria > Nitrococcales > Aquisalimonadaceae > Aquisalimonas > Aquisalimonas lutea. The sequence continues at coordinate 57,777 of NZ_JAUFPK010000001.1, read as the reverse complement.
CGGCGCGCGCGGCCGACGACCGGCGCCGGTCCGGCGACGCCGGTCCCCTCACCGGGGTTCCCCTGGCCCACAAGGACATCTTCTGCACCCGCGACGTGCGCACCAGCTGCGGCTCGCGCATGCTGGACAACTTCACCGCCCCCTACGACGCCCACGTGGTGGAGCGGTGCCAGCAGGCGGGCATGGTGTGCCTGGGCAAGACCAATATGGACGAGTTCGCCATGGGCTCGTCCAACGAGACCAGCTACTACGGCCCCGTGAAGAACCCCTGGGATACGGATGCCGTCCCCGGCGGCTCCTCCGGCGGCTCCGCCGCCGCGGTGGCTGCGCGCCTGGCGCCGGCGGCCACCGGTACCGACACCGGCGGCTCCATCCGCCAGCCCGCCGCCCTGTGCGGGATCACCGGCCTGAAGCCGACCTACGGCCGGGTGTCGCGCTACGGCATGATCGCCTTCGCCTCCAGCCTGGACCAGGGCGGCCCCATGGCCCGCACCGCCGAGGACTGCGCGCTGCTGCTGGAGGCCATGGCCGGTTTCGACGAGCGCGATTCCACCAGCGTCGACCGGGCGGTGCCCCGCTACAGCCAGGAGCTCACCGGCAGCCTCCAGGGGCTGCGGGTCGGGCTGCCGAAGGAGTACTTCGGCGACGGCCTGGATCCGGAGGTCGCCCGGGTCATCGATGCCGCCATCGGGGAATACCGCGAGCTCGGCGTGGAGTTCCGCGAGATCAGCCTGGCCAATACCGAGCTCGCCGTGCCGGCGTACTATGTCATCGCCCCGGCGGAGTGCTCGTCCAACCTCTCGCGCTTCGACGGAGTGCGCTTCGGCTACCGTTGCGAATCGCCCCGGGACCTGGAGGACCTCTACAAGCGCTCCCGGGGAGAGGGCTTCGGCGCCGAGGTCAAGCGCCGCATCATGGTGGGCACCTACGCCCTGTCCGCCGGCTATTTCGACGCCTACTACCGCAAGGCCCAGCAGATGCGCCGGCTGATCAAGAACGACTTCATGGCCGCCTTCGAGGACGTGGACCTGATTCTCGGGCCCACCTCGCCGACGCCGGCGTTCAACATCGGCGAGCGCGCCGACGACCCGGTGAAGATGTACCTGTCCGACCTGTACACCATCGCCGTGAACCTGGCCGGGCTGCCGGGCATCTCGCTGCCCGCCGGCTTTGCCGGCGGCCGCCCGGTGGGCCTGCAGCTCATCGGCAACTATTTCGACGAGGGCCGGCTTCTCAATGCCGCCCACCGCTACCAGCAGGTCACCGACTGGCACACCCGCGCCCCCGGGGCGTTCGCGTAACCGCGCAAGAGGGACGAAACGATGGAATGGGAAGTGGTCATCGGGCTGGAGATCCACGCCCAGCTCGCCACCCGCAGCAAGATCTTCTCCGGCGCGTCCACGAGCTACGGTGCGGAGCCCAACACCCAGGCCTGCGCCGTGGACCTGGGGCTGCCGGGCGTGCTGCCCGTGCTCAACAAGGGCGCCGTGGCCATGGCGGTGAAGCTGGGGCTGGCCACCGGCTGCACCATCGCCCCGCGCTCGGAGTTCGCCCGCAAGAACTACTTCTATCCTGACCTGCCCAAGGGCTACCAGATCAGCCAGTACGATCTGCCGGTGGTCCACGACGGCGCCGTGACCATCGAGCTGGACGACGGCAGCACCAAGCGCATCGGCGTCACCCGGGCGCACCTGGAGGAGGATGCCGGCAAGTCCCTGCACGAGGGCTTCGAGGGCGTGACGGGCATCGACCTCAACCGTGCCGGGACGCCGTTGCTGGAGATCGTCTCCGAGCCGGACATCCGCTCCTCGGCGGAAGCCGTGGCCTACATGAAGAAGATTCACACCCTGGTGCGCTACCTCGGCATCTGCGACGGCAACATGCAGGAGGGCTCGTTCCGCTGCGACGCCAACGTGTCCGTGCGCCCCGCCGGGCAGGCCGAGTTCGGCACCCGCACGGAGATCAAGAACGTCAACTCCTTCCGCTTCGTCCAGCAGGCGCTGGACCACGAGGTGGAGCGCCAGATCGACGTCATCGAGTCCGGCGGCAAGGTGGTGCAGGAGACCCGCCTGTTCGACGCGGTCAAGGGCGAGACGCGGTCCATGCGCACCAAGGAGGAGGCCAACGACTACCGCTACTTCCCGGACCCGGACCTGCTGCCGCTGGAGATCGACGAGGCGCTGGTAGAGGAGGTCCGCAGCGAGCTGCCGGAGCTGCCCGATGCCAAGAAGCAGCGGTTCATGGACGACTACGCGCTGCCGGCCTATGACGCCTCCGTGCTTACGGCCAGCCGCGAGCTGGCGGACTACTTCGAGGCCACCGCGGAAGCCGCGGGCGGCGAGGGCAAGCTGGCCGCCAACTGGGTCATGGGCGAGCTCTCCGGGGCCCTGAACAAGGCCGGCCTGGACATCACGGAGAGCCCGGTATCCCCGGCCATGCTGGGCGGCATGCTCCGGCGCGTCAGCGACCAGACCATCTCCGGCAAGATCGCCAAGCAGGTCTTCGAGGCCATGTGGAACGGCGAGGGCGATGCGGATACCGTCATCGACAAGCACGGGCTCAAGCAGGTCACCGATACCGGCGCCATCGAGGCCATGATCGACGAGGTCATTGCCGCCAATCCCGAGCAGGTGGCCCAGTACCAGGCGGGCAAGGACAAGCTGCTGGGCTTCTTCGTGGGCCAGGTGATGAAGGCCTCCAAAGGCAAGGCCAACCCGGAGCAGGTCAACGAGCTGTTGCGGAAGAAGTTGGCGGAGTGAACCCATAGGCCCCATCATGCCCATCCGTCCCGACACCCTGCAGCGCTTCGTCTTCGAGCACGCCAACGTGCGGGGGGAGCTGATCCACCTGGATCAGACCCTCGCCGAGGTGCTCGCGCGCCGGTCCTATCCGCAAGCGGTTACGCGGCTGCTGGGCGAGGCCCTGGCGGCGGCCGGGCTGCTGTCGTCCATCGTCAAGTTCCGCGGCGCGCTGATCCTGCAAATGCAGGGCGAGGGGCCGGTGCCTATGCTGGTGGCGCGGGCGAGCCACGAGCAGGAGCTGCGCGGCCTGGCCCGGCTCGAGGGCGAGCCGGCGGCGGATACGCCGCTGCATGCCCTGTGCAGCGGCGGCTACCTGGCGATCACCATCGATCCCGAGGACGGCGGCAACCGCTACCAGGGCATCGTGCCCCTGGAGACCGAGCGCCTGAACGCGGCGGTGGAGAACTACTTCGCCCAGTCGGAGCAGCTGCCCACCCGTCTGTGGCTCGCCTGCGACGGCGAGCGGGCGGCGGGGCTGCTGCTCCAGCGACTGCCGGGCGAGGACGCCGACGATGCCGATGCCTGGAACCGGGCCGAGCACCTGGCCGGGACCATCACCGAGGACGAGCTGCTCGGGCTCGGTCCCGAGGAAGTGATCCGGCGGCTCTTCCACGAGGAGGATATCCGCGTGTTCCCGGCGGATCCGGTGCGCTTCGGCTGCCACTGCTCCCGCGAGCGCCTGGCCGGCGTGCTCCAGGGTCTGGGCTACGCGGAGGCCCGGGACATTCTCGCCGAGCAGGGCCAGATCGAGGCGGCGTGCGAGTTCTGCGGCACCACCTACCGCTTCGACGCCGTGGATGTCGAGCAGCTGTTCAGCGAGGGCGGTATCGGCCCGCCGGAGACGACGCTGCACTGACACCGTGACAGCATCGTGGTGTTTTCAGTTTTCAGTTTTCAGTTTTCAGTTTTCAGTTGCGGTGAGGTGGGGGTTGCGTCCCCGGCATGGGCTTCGCCGCAGACGCTGCAATCCGGATCCCGGGCCACGGTGAAGCGCTGCCATTCGCCGCTGGCGGCGTCCCAGGCGCTGAAGCGGCCGTCCGCCGGGGTGCCGAAGCCGGTGATGATGCGCATGGCCTCCAGGGCCTGCATGCTGCCGATGACCCCGACCACCGGGCCGAGAATCCCGGTCTCGCTGCAGCTCTCCCGGGGTGCCTCGTCCGCGGCCTCCGGCGGGAACAGGCAGGCATAGCAGGCGCCGCCCCGATCCGGGCGGAAAACGGCCAGCTGCCCCTCCAGGCGGATGGCGGCGCCGGAGACCAGGGGCGTGCCGGTGATCACGCACGCGTGGTTCACGTTGAAGCGCGTGGCGAAGTTGTCGGTGCCGTCCAGGACCACGTCCGCCGCCGCGACCGCCTCCAGCAGCGCGTCGCCTTCCAGGCGTCGTGACAGCAGGCGCAGCTCCGGCTCCGGGTTGAGGGCGTGCAGCCGGTCCCGGGCGGACTCCGTCTTGGGTCGCTCCAGGTCCGCGGCGCCGTGCAGGATCTGGCGCTGCAGGTTGGTGAGATCCACCCGGTCGTCGTCGGCCAGGGTCAGGGTGCCGATGCCGGCGGCGGCCAGGTACAGGGCTGCGGCCGAGCCCAGGCCGCCCAGGCCGACGATGAGCACGTGGCTGCCGGACAGGGCCTCCTGGCCGGCCATGTCCACTTCCGGCAGCATGATCTGGCGGCTGTAGCGCAGCAGTCCGCTGTCATCCATTGTCGCTCTCCTCCGCCCGGCCGGCGGTAAAACGGTCATGGCCCTGGTGATCGTGCTGGCTGGCCACCGCGGTCATGCCGGCGCGCTGCAGCAGCCCCCGCACGGCCGCCGCCTGCCGGGCCCCGTGCTCGACCATCAGCCAGCCGCCCGGGCGCAGGTGCGCCGGCGCCCCGCCGGCGATGATCCGCAGCGCCGCCAGGCCGTCCGCGCCCGCCCGCAGGGCCGTTGGCGGCTCGTGGGCGGCGACCTCGGCGGCCAGATCGGGATCGTCCGCGGCCACGTAGGGCGGGTTGCTGACGATCAGGTCGAAGGGCCCTGTCGTTACCGCGCTGAACCAGTCACCGGCGAGCCAGTCGACGGCCAGGCCCAGGCGCTCGCCGTTGGCGCGGGCCACGGCCAGGGCCTCGGCGCTGTGCTCCACCGCGGTGACGTGCCAGCGCGGCCGCTCACTGGCCAGGGCCAGGGCGATGGCGCCGCTGCCGGTCCCCAGGTCCAGCGCCCGGACCGGCGCATCCCGGGGCATCAGCGCGAGGGCGTGGTCCACGAGCTGCTCCGTCTCCGGGCGCGGGATGAGCACATCCGGGCTGACCGCCAGGTCCAGCGACCGGAACGGCTGCGTGCCCAGCAGGTAGGCGAGAGGCTCGCCGCCGGCCCGCCGGTCCAGCAGCCGCTGGAAGGCCGCGGCGACCCGCGACGGGGCGGCCTCGTCCACGCCGGCCCGCAGCAGGGCCGCCGGCTGCCCGGCCGCATGGGCGAGCAGCCAGTCGGCCTCGCGTCCCGCTAGCCGGTTGCGGCCCTGCCGCAGCAGTTGCATGTAGGTACGAACCTTCCCAGAAATCTTGTCAGGCCTCAGGTCAGATCCAGCCGAGCCCCCGCGCGGTGAGGGCGCGCTCTTCCAGCATCACCGGAATGCCGTCCTCCACCAGGTAGATCCGTTCGCCGTTCTCCGTGATCAGGGCCTCGGTCACCGGCCCGGTCACGGGGGTGCCGTCCTGGTAGAGCGCCTGCCCCTGCTCGACCAGCGCGTTGAGCGCGTCGAGGCGTTCCCGGGGCAGGGGCTCCACGGGGACCTTGGTGACGGGGCAGCAGAGAATCTCGAGCAGCTTGCGATCGACGGCCATGGGTAGCCTCGTTGCCTTGAAGTCCGTACGCCCATCATACCGCCTGGAGGGCGCCGGCGACGACTCTAGAAGGAATTGCTCAGCGTTTCCTTAAAGAAATCGCCCCGGTTGCCGTTGCAGGGAGCAGGGAGTGATTCCGAACCGCGGGGTCGATCGCCGGGAGCCCATGCATGGACCTGTCCGCCTTTCGTCACGACGATCTTGTCACGAGCATCGAGATCTGCGCGTTCTGCCGCCGCGACGCCGAGGCCGTCGACGGCTTCGTGGCCGGCCACGAAGCCGCCATGTGCAACGACTGCGCGGCCGTTCTCGCGGACGAGCTGGCGGATCATCAGCACGCGATCCTGCGCGAGCGCGTGCGCGCGCTGCCGTCCCCGGCCCGGCTCCACGCCTGGCTGGACCACCGCGTGGTCGGCCAGGAGCAGGCCAAGCGCGTACTGGCGGTGCAGGTCCACAATCACTACAAGCGGCTCGCCTGGCGGGGCATGCACGGCACCGACGCGGGCCCCGGCAAGTGCAACGTACTGCTCAGCGGGCCCACCGGCAGCGGCAAGACCCGGTTGCTGGAGTCCCTGGCGCGGTGCCTGGACGTGCCTTTCGCGGCGGTGGACGCCACCACGCTGACCCCGTCGGGCCATCAGGGGGCCGGCATCGAGAGCGTGATCCAGGCCCTGCTGCGGGACTGCGACTGGGATCCGGCCTGCGCCGCCCGCGGCATCGTCTACCTGGACGAGCTGGACAAGCTGGGCGGGCCGGACCCGGACGGGCGCGGGGCCGGCGTGCAGCAGACCCTCCTGCAGTGCCTCGAGGGGCGCCGGGTCGGCGTGCAGCGCCCCAACGGCCGCTGGCTGAGCGTCAGCACGCGGGACGTGCTGTTCGTCGGCGGCGGCGTGTTCGCCCGGGACGGGAGAGCCGCGGGCGGCGCGCGCCCGGGGGAGGACGACGCCCGCTGGCTGCTGCGGCAGGGCCTGATCCCGGAGCTGGTCGGCCGGTTCCCCGTCCATGTGCCCCTGGATCCCCCCGGTATCGACGTCCTCCGCCGGCTGCTCACCGAGCCGCCGGATGCCCCGGTTCGCCAGATGGAGGCGCTGCTGGCCGCGGACGGCTGCGCGCTGCAGGTCTCCGGCGCGGCACTGGAGCGGATGGCCGGCAACGCCCTGCGGCGGGGCATGGGCGCGCGCGGGCTGTTCGCGGAGGTCGAGGGCGTCCTGCGCGACGCCCTGTTCGAGGTGCCGGGACGCGCGGACGTCGAGCGCGTGAATGTGGACGTGGACGGCGACAAGGTGGCGGCCCGGCTCGTACCCCGCCGCCGCGTCTTCGCCGATTCGTCGGCAGCGTAGCCAACGACGCCGCAGGTCGCTACCATACGGGACTTTGGAACGAACAATACCCGACTCCGTCCCCATGTCAGGTGAGTCCCTATGGTTGATCCAGCTGCCGTCAATGGCTCGATTGACGACGTCAACGTCGTTACCCAGGAGTTGCTGCCCACGCCGGAGGAGGTCCACGGGCGCCTGCCGCTGAGCGCGGCGGCGCGGGAGACCGTGCTCGGCGGCCGCCGAGCGGTGCAGAACATCCTCGACCGCCGCGATCCGCGCGTTTTCCTGGTGGTCGGGCCGTGCTCCATCCACGACATGGCGGCCGCGCGTGACTACGCGCAGCGGCTCAAGGCCCTGGCCGACGAGGTGGCCGATTCCGTGCTGGTGATCATGCGCGTGTACTTCGAGAAGCCGCGCACCACCGTCGGCTGGAAGGGCTTCATCAACGATCCGCACATGGACGACTCCTTCCGCATCGACGAGGGCCTGTACAACGCCCGCCAGCTGTTGCTGGAGTGCGCCGAGATGGGACTGCCCACCGCCACCGAGGCGCTGGACCCGATTATCCCGCAGTACATCCAGGACCTCATCACCTGGACGGCCATCGGCGCGCGCACCACGGAGTCCCAGACGCACCGGGAGATGGCCAGTGGCCTGTCCACGCCGGTGGGCTTCAAGAACGGCACGGACGGCAACCTGCAGACGGCGATCAATGCCCTGCACTCCGTCGCCAACCCCCACAGCTTCCTGGGGATCAACTACCAGGGCCAGTGCTCCATCGTGCGCACCCGCGGCAACCCGTACGGCCACATCGTCTTGCGTGGCGGCGGTGGAACCCCCAACTATGACTCCGTGAGCGTTGCCCTGTGCGAAAAGGAGCTTACCGAGGGCGGGCTGCCGCGGAATATCGTCGTGGATTGCAGCCACGCCAACAGCAACAAGGACCCGGCGCTGCAGCCGCTGGTTCTCGACAATCTCGTGAATCAGATCACGGAAGGCAATCGCTCCCTTGTGGGGATGATGGTCGAGAGCAATATCGGCTGGGGGAACCAGAAGCTCACCGACGATGTCTCCGAGTTGGCCTACGGGGTCTCCATTACCGATGCCTGCATCGACTGGGAGACCACGGAGCGCTCGGTGCGGGACATGGCGTCCCGGCTGCAGGGGGTTCTCGAGCAGCGCACGGAGTAAGCAGCGGGCTTTGCGCTCGCAGCGAGGCGCTGCTATAAAGGAGCCGTCCGTGGCGGACGGCAGCATGAATGCGCGGCCCCGGAAAGGCTTTGTCACCCGGGTCGCGGAGGCGCCCCGCTCGTACGGGCAGGGAAGCCGGCCATGACACTTTGGCGGGGCGTGAACGAAGGAGGAACTGCCATGAATCAGAAAAACAGGATGCCGGTTGAGGACTTCACGCCGTACCAGGCGAGTGACGGCGAGGAGTACATGAACGCCGAGCAGCTGGAGCATTTCCGCCAGCTGTTGCTGGCGTGGAAGCGCCAGCTCCAGGAGGAGGTCGAGCGGACCGTCCATCACATGCGCGACGATGCCACCAACTATGCGGACCCGGCGGATCGTGCCACCCAGGAGGAGGAATTCGCCCTGGAGCTGCGCACGCGGGATCGCGAGCGCAAGCTGATCCGCAAGATCGATCAGACGCTCGAGGCGATCCGCCGCGAGGACTACGGCTACTGCGAGCAGTGCGGCGTGGAAATCGGGCTGCGGCGTCTCGAGGCGCGGCCGACAGCGACGCTGTGCATCGACTGCAAGACCCTGGAGGAAATCCGGGAAAAGCAGCGCGTGGCCTGACGCCGCGTCCGCCACGGTGGATGGAGCGGGCCGGAATCCTCCGGCCCGCTCCGCGACAGACGGGCGGCCACCTCGCGGTGGCCGCCCGTCTGTCGTTTCCGCGGTTGCTTCTCGCTCCAGAGGCATAATGTTATCATGTTGCAAAATCGGTTGGTTGACGCAGAACAGGTGATGACATGAATGCTCTCGTGCGCGGCCTTGCCGCAGTGGTGGCCTTGCTGCTCCCGGCCGCTGTCCAGGCGGCCATGCCGGTGACGGTCAGCGTCCCGCCCCAGGCCTACCTGGTGGAGCGCATCGGCGGCGACCGGGTGGATGTCTCGGTCATGATCGAGTCGGGGGGCTCACCGCATACCTTCTCGCTGGCGCCGCGGCGGCTGGTGGCGTTCGACGAGGCACGCGTCTACTTCAAGGTCGGGCATCCGGATTTCGCCTTCGAGCGCCGTTTCCTCCAGCACTTGGAGTCGCGGCGCGATGACGTGCAGGTGGTGGATCTTTCGCAGGGCGTCGATGTGCTGGCCATGCAGGAGCACGGCGGGCACGGCGATGATCACGCGGGGCACCACGACGGGCACGGGGCTGGCGAGCACGGCCACGAGCACGACCATGACCACGACCACGACCACGAACACCACGCGGAGCATGGGGATGAGGCTGGACACGAGGGCCATGCCCACGGCGAGACGGACCCCCACCTGTGGGTGTCGCCGGCGATCATGCGGGCTGCGGCGGGGCGTGTCGCCGAGGCCCTGATCGCGGCGGATCCGGCCGGCGAGGCACACTACCGCGACGGGCTGGAAGCGGTGCGCGCGGAGATCGACGCCCTGGACGAGGACATCCGTGACCTGCTCGGGGGCCTCGAGCGGCGGCGCTTCGTTGTCAATCATCCGGGCTGGGGGTATTTTGCCCGCGATTACGACCTGGAGCAGGTGGCCATCGAATCCGGGGGGCGCGATCCGTCGCCGTCGCAGCTTGCCGGTTTCATCGAGCAGGCGCGACAGGAGGAGGTGCAGGTGATCTTCGTCCAGCAGGGCTTCTCCGAGCGCAGCGCCCGTACCATCGCCGAGGAGATCGGCGCCGTGGTGGCGACCGCCGATCCCCTGGCCCGGGACTGGGCGGGCAACCTGCGGCGGTTCGCCGAGGCGATCCACGATGCGGAGACGCGATGAGCGGCGACGATGCCATCCTGGAAGTCCGGGGGCTGAGCTTCGGCTACGACCGCGAGCCGGTTCTCCGGGACGTGGACCTGCGCATCGGCCCGCGGGACTTCCTGGCCATCATCGGCCCCAATGGGGGCGGCAAGACGACACTGCTGCGCCTGATCCTGGGCCTGGAGACGCCCTGGCGGGGGACCATCCGCTGGCCGTCCGGCATCGCCCGCGGGGCGATCGGCTTCGTGCCGCAGTTCTCCACCTTCGACAAGAACTTCCCGCTGCGGCTGCGGGACGCCGTGCTCACCGGCCGCCTGGGCCGCGGCGGCTGGATCGGGCGCTACACGCGGGCCGATCACCGGGCCGTGGCGCACACCCTGGAGCGGCTGCACCTGGGGCGCCAGGCGGACGTGCCCGTGGCCGAGCTCTCCGGCGGGCAGCTCCAGCGCGCCCTGATCGCACGTGCCCTGGCCGGGGAGCCGGAGATCCTGTTCCTGGACGAGCCCACGGCCTCCGTGGACGTGGAGACCCGCCAGGTACTGGAATCGCTGCTCGCCGAGCTCAACCAGCGCATCCCCGTGGTGGTGATCACCCACGACATCACCAGTTTCGCCGCCCAGGTCAAGCAGATCGCCTGTGTCAACCGGCGTCTGTTCTATCACGGCTCCGGCCGCCTGAGTCACGCCGACCTGGCGGAGGCCTACGGCTGCCCCGTGGAGCTCATCGCCCACGGCGTACCGCACCGGGTGCTCCACGAGCATGCCGGCGACGAGGCGGCCGCCCATGAGTGAGCTGCTGGGCCTGTTCGACTACCAGTTCGCCCGCAATGCCCTGGCCGCAGCGCTGCTGGCGAGCGTCCTGGCGGGTACGGTGGGCACCTTCGTGGTGGTCAAGCGCCTGGTGTTCATCGCCGGCGGCATCAGCCACGCCGCCTTCGCCGGCCTGGGGTTCTGCTACTGGCTGGGCATGCCACCGTTGCTGGGCGCCGTGGTGGTGGCGGTGCTGGCGGCGCTGCTGCTGGGCGGCCTGGGCGACAGCCGCGCCCGGTCCCGGGACGCCATGATCGGGCTGCTGTGGGCCGGCGGCATGGCCGCGGGGATCGTCTTCATCCACATGACGCCCGGCTACGCCCCCAATCTCCTGGTCTACCTGTTCGGCGACATCCTGACCGTGAGCCGCCGGGACGTGGCGTTGCTGGCGGCGCTGACCGTGGTCGTCGTGGTGATCCTGGTCATGTACTACCGTCCGCTGGTGGCGGTGGCGTTCGACGAGACCTTCGCCGCCGTCCAGGGCGTGCCGGTGCGGCGCATGACCACGCTGCTGCTGGTGCTGGTGGCGCTGTCGGTGATCATGCTGATCCAGGTGGTGGGCATCGTGCTGCTCATGGCGTTGTTCACCATTCCGCCGCTCATCGCCCTGATGCTGGCGCAGCGGTTCATCCTGGTCCTGGTGGTCGCGGTGGCGGCCGGGCTGGTGACCTCAACCGGCGGGCTGGCCGGATCCTACTGGCTGGACCTGCCGTCGGGCCCGGCCATCGTGCTGTTCGGTACCGTGCTGGTGGCCGTGATCCGGGCCGTACTCTGGCTGCGCCAGCGCTGGATCGCGGAGCGGGCCGCCGACACCCCTGCCTGACGGGCGCCCCGGCCCGGGTGCCGGTCACCGGGCCGGGGCGTCGCCCCGGGCGATGGCCGCCAGCTGACTGGCCTGGTGCTCCTGCATCAACGGCCCGATCACCGGGTCGAGATCGCCCTGGAGGATGTCCTCGAGCTTGTACAGCGTCAGGTTGATCCGGTGGTCGGTCACCCGGCCCTGGGGGAAGTTGTAGGTGCGGATGCGCTCGGAGCGGTCGCCGCTTCCCACCAGGGAGCGGCGCTGGGCGGTTTCCTCGGCCTCCTGCCGGGCTCGCTGCTGTTCCATGAGGCGCGCCTGGAGAAAAGCCATGGCCCGGGCCCGGTTCTTGTGCTGGGAGCGCTCTTCCTGGCACTCCACCACGATGCCGGTGGGCAGGTGGGTCAGGCGGATGGCGGAGTCGGTCTTGTTGACATGCTGGCCGCCGGCCCCGGAGGCGCGGAAGGTGTCCACCTTGAGGTCGTTGCTGTTGAGCTCGACCTCCTCGAGCTCGTCGGCCTCGGGCATGACGGCCACGGTACACGCGGAGGTGTGGATGCGGCCCTGGGATTCCGTCTGCGGCACGCGCTGCACCCGATGGACGCCGGACTCGAACTTCAGCCGCGAGTAGACGCCCTCGCCGATGACCCGGACGATGATCTCCTTGTAGCCGCCCTGCTCGCCGTGGCTCTCGCTGACCACCTCCAGCCGCCAGCCCCGCGTCTCGGCGTAGCGGGTGTACATGCGGTAGAGGTCGCCGGCGAACAGCGCCGCCTCGTCGCCGCCGGTACCCGCACGGATTTCCAGGAAGATGTTGGCGTCATCGTTCGGGTCCTCCGGCAGGAGCAGGACCTCCAGCTCGCGCTCCAGCTCCTCCAGGCGGCGCCGTGCGGCCTCGGCCTCCTCGTCCGCCATGGCGCGGATGTCGTCATCGGCATCCGCCTGCATGGCCTCGGCCGAGGCCAGCTCGTCCTCGGCCCGGTGGTAGCGGCGGAAGGTCGCCACCAGGGTCTCCAGGCGGGCGTACTCGCGGGAGAGATCGCGGAACTGGCGCTGGTCCTGGATCACGTCCGGCTGGGCGAGCAGCTCCGAGATCTCCTCGAAGCGCTCCTGCAGCTGCTCCAGCCGTGCATGGATGGATTCTTTCACCACTGGCTCCTATCGGTCGCGATCGTCGTCGATGCCCAGCAGGAAGCGCGCGGCGTCCAGCAGATCGGCGCGGCCGGACTCGCTCGCCTCCCGCAGCCGGGCCGTGGGTTCGTGCAGCAGCCGATTGGTCAGCGTATGGGCCAGGTATTGCAGCACCTCGTCCGGGTCGTCGCCGCGGTTGAGCCGGCGCCGGGCGCGGGCGAGGACCTCGTCGCGCTGCGCGATCCCCTGGTCCCGGTAACGGCGGATGACGGGGACGGAGTCGAGGCTGCGCAGCCACTGCTGGAACCGCTCGACCTGCAGGTCGATGATCTCCTCGGCCTGGCGCGCCGCTTCCCGGCGGGAGCGCATGTTGTCGTCGATGACCTCCTGGAGATCGTCCACGGTGTACAGGTAGACGTCGTCGAGATCGCCGACCTCCGGCTCGATATCCCGCGGCACGGCGATATCCACCATGAACACCGGCCGGTGCTTGCGGCGCCGCAGGGCCCGCTCCACGCTGCCCTTGCCCAGCAGCGGCAGCTGGCTGCCGGTGGAGGCGATGACCACATCGGCGGCTTCCAGGTGCTCCGGCAACGACGCCAGGTCGATGGCCTGGCCGTTGTACTGGTCCGCCAGCTCCCGCGCCCGCTCGCGGCTGCGGTTGGCGACGATGAACTCCCGCATGCCCTGCTCGTGCAGGTGCCGTGCGGTGAGCTCGATGGTCTCGCCGGCGCCGATGAGCAGGCCGCGGTAGCCCTTCAGGTCGCCGAAGATCTGCCGCGCCAGCGTGACGGCGGCGAAGGCGACGGACACCGGGTGGGCGCCGATGCCCGTCTCCGTGCGGATCTGCTTGGACACGGCGAAGGCGTACTGGAACAGCCGGTCGAGGATCTGGCCCAGGGTGCCGGCGTTCAGGGCCTCGTTGTAGGCGGCCTTGGCCTGTCCGCCGATCTGCGGCTCGCCCAGGACCAGCGAATCCAGGCCGGGGGCGACGCGCAGCAGGTGCCGGACCGTTTCCGCGTCCTGGTGGACGTACATGTACGGGCGCAGCCAGCCGGGGTCCACCCGGTGGGATTCCGCCAGCCAGTGGAGCACGGTGTTCGCCGATGCCGCGCTGTCCAGTACGGTATAGACCTCCGTGCGGTTGCACGTGGAGATCAGCGCCGCCTCCTGGACCCCTTCGTGTGCCTGCAGCCGCGCCAGTGCCGGGGCGACGTGCTCGCTGTCGAACACCAGCCGCTCGCGTACGGCCAGCGGCGCACTCTTGTGGCTGAGTCCGAGGGTGAGCAGCGGCATGAATGGTCCGGACGTGTGCGCATGCATGAACGGCGATCGACTGACCTCTGGGCTGATGCGGTTATGATACCGCATGGGCGGGAGGTCAGCGCACCGCGTGACGGCGAACGACCCAGCACGGTCCGTTGCCGGCACGAAGGCCGCAGATTGTCGGGAATTCCCTGCGGGAATACAAGAGACGCGGCGCTGCCGTCTGTCTCGCGCCGGCTGCGGTGCGTATAGTGGTGCGGGCTGCGGATGCGCGCACGGGGGGTGACGGAGGATGCGTTCGACACAATGGTGGTGATGACACTGGCGAAGAGTCCCGCGAGGGTGTTTCCGGCCTGGATCTGTGCGGTCGCGCTGACGCTCGCCGGTTGTGCCACGGCGCCGGACGGTCCGCCGCCGCGCACGCAGGACCGGGCGGAAGTCCGGGATGTCGAGCCGGTGCCGCCGCCGGAGGACGACCTGGTGTACCAGGTGCTGGTGGCGGAGCTCGCCGGCACCGCCGGCGACGTGGAGCAGGCCCTGGCCGCCTGGCGCCGGGCCATGAGCCTCACCGACGATCCCCGCGTGGCCGAGCGCGCGACCCGCCTGGCCCTCTACGCGGAGAACGAGGACGTCGCCCTGGAAGCGGCCGAGCGCTGGGCCGAGCTGGTGGACACGGCCAGCCCGCAGCTGCACCAGATCCTCGGTTTCCTCTATCTCCGGGACGGCCGCGCCGAACCCGCCCGGCGCCATCTGCGCGAGGTGCTCACCGCCGGCGAGCGCCCGCCCGCGGAGTTGTTCCAGCGGCTGGAATCGGCCCTGGGATCGACCCGGGACAAGCGCGCGGCGCTGGAGGTCATTGCCGATCTGGTCGAGGAGCACCCGGAGCAGCCCGCCGGCTATCGGCTGCTGACCCGGCTCGCGCTGGAGGCCGGCGAGCCGGCGCGCGCGCTGGAGGCGGCGGAGGCCGGACTGGCCCTGGAGCCGCGGGACCGGGATCTCACCCGCCTGCGGGTGCAGGCGCTGCTGAGGCTGGGAGCCACCGATGAGGCCCTTGCCACCATGGAGTCCCTGGCCCGCGCGCATCCCGACGACTGGCAGCTGCGGCTGGACTATGCGCGCCGGCTGCTGGACGCCGGCCGCGGCGAGCAGGCGCTGCAAGAGTTCGAGGAGCTCCACGAGGCGCGCCCGGACAACGCCGACGCCCTCTACGCCACCGCGCTGCTGACCCTGGAGGCGGGCTATCCGGAGCAGGCACGCGAGTACTTCCTCGCCCTGGTGGAGCTCGGCGACCGGCTGGGTGCGGCGCACTATTTCCTGGGGCGCATCGCCGAGGACAGCGACCGCATCACCGAGGCCCTGCACTGGTACGGCATGGTCGAAGAAGGCGAGTACCGCTCCCAGGCGGCCCTGCGGCGCGCCGTCATCCTGGGGCAGCAGGGCCGGATGGTCCGCTCCCGCGAGGCCTTCGACAATTACCGGGCCCGTTTCCCCGAGCATGCCATCCGCGCCTACCTCCTGGAGGCGGATATGCTCCGCGACGCCGGCCAGCCCCGGGAGGCCATCCGGGTCTACGACGAGGCGCTGGCGGCCCATCCCGGGCAGACGGATCTGCTCTACGGGCGCGCGCTGATCCACGCCACCCGCGGCGAGGTGGCGGCGGCGGAAGAAGACCTGCGCCGCATCCTGGACGAGAACCCGCAGCACACGCACGCGCTCAACGCCCTGGGCTATACCCTGGTGGACAGCACCGACCGCGTCCGCGAAGGGCTCGAGCTCATCCGCCGCGCCCACGAGCAGGACCCGGACGACCCCGCCATTCTCGACAGCATGGGGTGGGCCCACTACCGGCTGGGCGAGTACGACCAGGCCGCGGGCTACCTGGAACGGGCCCACGAGCAGCAGCCGGACGGCGAGATCGCCGCCCACTTCGGCGAGGTCCTCTGGCAGATGGGCGAGCGCGAGCGGGCGCGCTCCGTATGGCGGGACGCCCTGGAGCGCGCACCGGAGCACCGGGTGCTGATCGAGACCCTGGAGCGTCTGGCGCCGGAGGTGCTGCCGGAATGATGATCCGTGGCCCGCGCATGGCGGCGCTGTTGCTCGTGCTCCTTGTGCTCGGGGGATGCGCCGCCGTGCAGGAGACCGGTCCCGACGCCCGCCGGGCCGCCTACGAGGAGCGCCGCGAGACGGTGGCGGCGCTGACCCACTGGCGGGCCGTCGGGCGGGCGGCGATTACCACGCCGGAGGACAGCGTCACCCTGAGCCTGGACTGGCGGCAGGCGGCCGACGCCTACCGGGTGGATCTGCGCGGGCCGTTCGGTGCCGGCAGCGTGCGCCTGCAGGGCAACGACCAGGGCGTGATCCTGCGCACCTCCGAGGGCACCCGCGAGCGGGCCGACGATGCCGCCAGCCTGCTGCAGCGGCACACGGGGCTGGACCTGCCGGTGGATGTCCTGCCCTGGTGGTTGCGCGGCCTGCCGTCGCCCGCGCTCGGGGTCGACGCGCTGGCGCTGGACGGCCAGGGCCGGGTGCAGCGCATGGAGCAGGCCGGCTGGGTGATCGAGTACGACGGCTACGACGCCCGCGGCGGGCCCGTGCCGCTGCCCGTGCGGCTGTCCATGGAAGGCCCCGGCGTGAGCCTGCGCGCGCACATCCGCTCCTGGGAGGTGGGCCGGGATGGCACCTGACGCCGCCCCGGGGGCGGAGACCGCCTGGCCCGCGCCCGCGAAGGTCAATCGCTTCCTGCACGTCCTGGGCCGGCGGGCGGACGGATACCACCGCCTCCAGACCGTTTTCCAGTTCCTCGACCGCTGCGATACCGTCCACCTGCGGGTGCGCGCCGACGGCATCATCCGCCGCGGCGCGGATCTGCCCGGCATCCCCGAGGCCGACGACCTGACGCTGCGGGCGGCGCGCGCCCTGCGGCGCGCCAGCGGCACGGCCCTGGGCGCCGACATCCGCGTGACCAAGGTGCTCCCGGCCGGGGGCGGCCTCGGGGGCGGCAGCTCCGATGCCGCCACGACCCTGGTGGCGCTGAACCGCCTGTGGGGATGCGGGCTGGGCGAGGACGCTCTCGCCCGCCTGGGCCTGCAGCTGGGCGCGGACGTGCCGGTCTTCGTGCGCGGGCGCGCCGCCTGGGCGGACGGCGTGGGCGAGGACCTGCAGCCCCTGGATCCGGACCCGTGCTGGTTCGTGGTGCTGGTGCCGGACTGCCGGGTGTCGACCGCGGAGGTTTTCCAGGCACCGGAATTGACAAGAAATTCGCCCCCCATCAGAATAACCGACTTTCTTGAGGGCGGCGGCCGGAACGACTGCGAGCCCGTCGTCCGGGCGCGATACGCGGGCGTTGCCCGGGCGCTGGATGCATTGTCGGCGTTCGGGCGACCGCGGCTGACCGGGACCGGCGGCTGCGTGTTCCTGGCCTGCGCCGTCGAGGCCGAGGCCCGGGCCGTCTGGGAGCATTGCCGACAGGCCGGCTGGGACGGCTTCGTGGCCCGAGGGTTGAATCATTCGCCGCTGCATCGCCAGGTGGATGCGGAGGCAGCGGGAGAGCAGACGGTTTCCTGACCACTGGGGTGTAGCCAAGCGGTAAGGCAACGGGTTTTGATCCCGTGATTCCCAGGTTCGAATCCTGGCACCCCAGCCATTCCATCCGCAGGTAAACGAACGGGTTTCAGCGTGACTGAAAACGGACACATGATGGTGTTTGCGGGCAATGCCAACCCGCAGCTCGCCAAGGCGATCAACGAGCACCTGAAAATCCGGCCGGGCTATGCGGTCGTGGGCAGCTTCAGCGACGGCGAGGTCAACGTCGAGATCGACGAGCACGTGCGCGGCAAGGACGTGTTCATCGTCCAGCCCACCTGCCAGCCCACCAACGACAACCTCATGGAACTGCTGATCATCGCCGACGCCCTGCGGCGCTCCTCCGCGGCGCGCATCACGGCGGTGATCCCGTATTACGGCTACGCCCGCCAGGACCGCCGCCCGCGCTCCCAGCGCGTGCCGATCTCCGCGAAGCTGGTGGCGGACATGATCCAGACGGCGGGCATCAACCGCGTGCTGACGCTGGATCTGCACGCCGACCAGATCCAGGGCTTTTTCAACATCCCCGTGGACAACATCTACGCCTCCCCCATCCTGCTGGGGGACATCTGGCGCCAGCTCTACCCGAACAAGGTCGTGGTCAGCCCGGACGTGGGCGGGGTGGTCCGGGCCCGGGCGCTGGCCAAGCGCCTCGGCGACGCCGATCTCGCCATCATCGACAAGCGCCGGCCCAAGGCCAACGAGTCCCAGATCATGCATATCATCGGCGATGTCCGCGGCAAGACCGCCATCATCGTCGACGACATCGTCGATACCGCCGGCACCCTGTGCCAGGCAGCCGGTGCCCTCAAGGAGCACGGCGCCGAACGGGTGCTGGCGTACATCACCCACCCGGTGCTGTCGGGCAAGGCCATCGACAAGATCAGCGCCTCGTCGCTGGACGAGCTGGTGGTGACCGATTCCATCCCGCTCAGCGAGGAAGCAGAGGCCTGCCCGCAGATCCGGCAGGTGAGCATCGCCGAGCTGCTGGCGGAGAGCATCCGCCGCATCAGCAACGACGAGTCGGTGAGCGAGCTGTTCGTGGAGTAGCACGCGAACAGGCGTGGGAGCGGG
>NZ_JAUFPK010000001.1:0-39203 GCF_030409225.1 Aquisalimonas lutea | reverse complement strand
CCAGAGCGCTTGGGGCGGTCGCGGCTGAAGCCGCTCCTACAGACAAAGAGACTCTTTCTACCCGATCTTCCCTGGTCGCGGGGACGTTCGGGTTTCATTCGTTATGGAGACGAAGCCATGTCCGTTGAACTGAAACTCGGTGCCGAGCCGCGCACGGACGCAGGGAAAGGTGCGAGCCGCCGCCTGCGTCAGCAGAAGAAGGTGCCGGCCATTGTCTATGGCGCAGGCAAGGACCCGGAGCAGATCCAGGTCAGTGTCTTCGAGCTGTCAAAGCTCATGGAGCGGGAGGCGTTCTTCTCGCAGATCGTCAGCCTGGACGTTGGCGGCAAGAAGCAGCAGACGGTGCTCAAGGACCTGCAGCGCCATCCCTTCAAGGATCTGGTGATGCACATGGATTTCCTGCGCATCAAGGCCGACGAGAAGCTGACCACCAACATCCCCGTCCACTTCCTCAACGAGGAGGAGTGCAAGGGTGTCAAGGCCGGTGGTGTCGTCCACAAGGACCTCATCGAGGTGGGCATCAGCTGCCTGCCCAAGGACCTGCCGGAGTATCTGGAGGTCGACCTGGCCGACCTCGACGTCGGCGATTCCGTCCATCTGTCCGAGCTCAAAGTGCCCGAGGGCGTGGAGCTGGAGGCGTTCGCCCACGGCGGCGACATGCATGACCACGACCACGCCGTTGTCAGCATCGCGCAGCCGCGTGCCGCCAAGCTCGAGGAAGAGGAAGCCGCCGAGGAAGAGGCCGCTGCCGAGGAGGCCGCCGGCGACACCGGTGCCGAGGACGAATCCGGGGCCGACGAGGGCGGCGACGCCGAAGGCGACGAAGACAAGGAATGACCGGGCGGCGGACGGCGGGTGGGCGCCATGACGAATGAGCATGCGCCCATCCGGCTCATCGTCGGGCTGGGCAACCCCGGGGACAAGTACGCGGGGACGCGCCACAATGCCGGCTACTGGTTCGTGGACGAGCTGGCTCGCCGGCACGGCACGTCGCTGCGCGCGGATGCCCGCTCCCGGGGCGAGGCGGCCCGTCTGGAGACCGCCGGCGGCCCCGTTCACGTGCTCAAGCCGTCGACCTACATGAACCGCAGCGGCCAGTCCATCGGCCCGGTCGCCGGGTTCTACAAGATCCCGGCCGAGAGCGTCCTGGTCGCCCACGACGAGCTCGACCTGCCCCCGGGCACGGTACGGGTCAAGCGCGGGGGCGGTCACGGCGGCCACAACGGCCTGCGGGATACCGTCCAGGCGCTCGGGTCCCGGGATTTCTACCGCCTGCGGCTGGGCATCGGCCATCCGGGGCACTCCGACGACGTGGTGCCCTACGTCCTGAGCCGCCCGTCGCCGGACGATCGCCGGGCCATCGAGGACGCCGTCGACCGGGCCGTGGAGGCCATGACCCTGATCCTGGACGGCCAGATGGACAAGGCCATGCAGCAGCTCCACACCCGCTAGGGAGATGCTGAACCGTTTGCGCGCCTTTTCCCGGGCAGCGCGGGCGCAGCCGGGTCGCGAGGCGCCGCACAGCGGTTCGCGAAAACGACTCAGTGCTTAGTTAGGTGAAAGCCTCGCTGTGGGAGCGGCTTCAGCCGCGACTTCCCAGAGCACAATCAACGCCACCAACCGCGGACAACGCACCATGGGCTTCAAATGCGGCATTGTCGGCCTTCCCAACGTGGGCAAGTCGACGCTCTTCAACGCGCTCACGCGCAACGAGATCCCGGCGGAGAACTACCCGTTCTGCACCATCGACCCCAACGTCGGCATCGTGCCGGTGCCGGATCCGCGGCTCGACCAGCTCGCGGCCATCGCCCGGCCGGAGAAGGTGATTCCCACGACCATGGAGTTCGTGGACATCGCCGGCCTGGTGGCGGGTGCGTCCAAGGGCGAGGGGCTGGGCAACCAGTTCCTGGCCAATATCCGCGAGACCGACGCCATCGTCCACGTGGTGCGCTGCTTCGAGGATGACGACGTCCACCACGTTTCCGGCCGGGTGGATCCGGTGGACGACGCGGAGATCATCAATACCGAGCTGGTGCTGGCGGATCTCGAAAGCGTGGAGAAGGCGCTGCAGAAGGTGGAGCGTCAGGCCAAGTCCAACGACAAGGAGGCGGTGCGCCGCCGCGACGTACTGCGTCGGCTGCGCGATCACCTGGGCGAGGGCGAGCCCGCCCGCCTGCTGGATCTGGGCGACGACGAGCAGGCCCTGGTGAAGGAGTTCCATCTACTCACCGCCAAGCCGGTGCTGTACGTGGCCAACGTCACCGAGAGTGGTTTCGAGAACAATCCCGACCTGGATCGCGTCCGGGCCATGGCCGAGCGCGAGCAGGCCGGGGTGGTGGTCCTGTGCGCCGCCATCGAGGCGGAGCTGTCGGTGCTGGACGAGGCGGAGCGCGACGAGTTCCTGGCCGAGTACGGCCTGGAAGAGCCCGGGCTGAACGTGCTGATCCGTGCCGGCTACGACCTGCTCGGCCTGCGCACGTACTTCACCGCCGGCCCCAAGGAAGTGCGGGCCTGGACCATCCGCAAGGGCGATACCGCGCCCCAGGCGGCGGGCCGCATCCACACGGACTTCGAGCGGGGCTTCATCCGCGCCGAGGTCATCAGCTTCGCCGACTACGTCGCCTGCCAGGGCGAGACCGGCGCCAAGAATGCCGGCAAGATGCGCCTGGAAGGCAAGGAATATGTCGTCCAGGAAGGCGACGTCGTTCACTACCGCTTCAACGTCTGAGCCGCGGCGCGGCCGGTAGCCGTCCGAAGGCCGTAGGAGCGGCTTCAGCCGCGACGTTCCAGAGAATATTCCTGTGCCCCGGGCAGTCGGGGCCGAAGCCCCTCCCACAAGGCTTTCGCGCGGGCGCCATGCCGGCACATGTAGGAGCGGCTTCAGCCGCGACCTTCCAGAGCATCTCCCCCGCCCGCGGCTTGACACCTCGCCCCATCGGTTGGACAATCCCGCTTCCCGCAAGGACCCGTGGCTACGTAGCTCAGTTGGTCAGAGCATCGCACTCATAATGCGAGGGTCGGTGGTTCAAATCCACCCGTAGCCACCATTTCTCTCCTTCCCCTCCCGGTTGAAGCGGCCAGATGCCCCGACGTAACCTGCACGGGCATGAGCCGACGGAATGTCGCCGTCCGCGCCGCGAGAAAACCAGAAGGGGAGAAGGCCATGCCCGTACGTTTCCCGTATCTCCGTCTCGTCAGTGCCGGCGTCCTGATGCTCCTGGCGTGTTCCGTCGCGGCAGCACAGACGCCCTTCGGGCATCCCGCGTGGCAACTTGGCGGCCAGGGGGAGACCGTCACGTTCCCCAGCGGCAACCCGGCGGTCCTGGACGAGCTGGTGGCGGACGAGGTGGAGCAGGACCAGCAGCTGGCGGCGCGGCTGTATCTGCCGCAAGGGCAAGGGCCGCACCCGGTGGTGGTTTTCATGCCCGGCAGCGGAGGCGTGCGCCCGGACGCGGATCCCCAGCAGGCAAGCCTCCTGCTCGACGCCGGGATCGGCGCCCTGGTGGTGGACCCGTTCACGCCCCGGGGCGTGGAGGACACGATAAGCGACCAGACGAAGATCTCCTGGGCGACTTCTGTCTATGACGCCTTCGCCGCGTACCAGTTCCTTGAAGAGCATGACGCGGTGGATGGTGACCGTATCGGCGTGATCGGATTCAGCCGGGGCGGCTACGTGGCCGTCCAGGCGGCCATGCGCCAGCTGGCGGATCCGCTACTGGGCGAGGACACCGGCTTCGCCGCGGCCTACGGCGCCTACCCCTGGTGCGGAGCGCAGTTCCGCCGGCCGGAGGTGGGCGATACGCAGGTCCGCATTGCCATCGGGGACCAGGACAACTGGGTGTCCCCGATCAAGTGCCAGGCGTGGGAGCAGGCCATCGGCCTGCTCAACGAAGGTCAGTCGTCGCTGTGGCTTGTTCCCGGTGCCCACCACGCCTTCGACCGGGGACAGGTGGACGTCCAGGAAGTGCCCGCCGCCACCAAGGCGACCCGGTTCCCCATCTGGTACATCAACGGCCAGGCGGAGTTCCGTGATTACCGCGACGGCGACTACGAGGGCAGCGTGAGCGACCGGGACCGCATGCGCCAGGTCATGGAATCCGGCCTCGCCGAGCGGGGGGCGTCGTTCGGCTCCACGCCGGAGCTGGCACGCAGGTTCCGCGAGGACATGGTCGGGTTCTTCAGCGAGACGTTGCAGTAGCAATCGCCCCGGGCGTACCGGGGGGGCGCAACGACACCCGAAGGCGCGTCCGCTAGAATAACGCCACGAACACCGAGGCAGGAGCAACCATGTACGAGTTCGTGCAGTACACCACGGCCGACGTGATGATCCGGAATCCGGTAACGGTCGGCCCGTGGGCGACGCTGGCGGACGCCCAGGCGCTGTTCGAGGAGCACGGGTTCAACGGCATGCCGGTGGTGGACGACGAAGGCCGCCTGGCCGGCTTCGTCACCAAGATGGACATCCTCCGCGCCTTCACCCTGCGGCCGGAACACATCGTGCCCCCGTACAGCGAGATCATGCAGGAGCCGGTGAGTAAGGTGATGACCCGTGAGCCGATCACCGTACCGCCGGACCAGCCGCTGACACGCGTGCTGCAGCGACTGGTGGAAATGGGGGTGAAGAGTTTGCCGGTCATGGACGGAGATTGGTTGGCTGGCATTGTAGCCCGCGAGGATCTTCTCGACGCATTGCGTCGCGCAACTGGATGAATAGGTAGCATAAACTCATGGACAGGTGAGGTCGTGCCAAGGCGAATAAAAGTTTCGAGCTATGGGGGACTACGGCGAGCCGGTGTGTAGTCCCTCCTGCCGCCTCCTTTTCTGAATTTAAGGAATGATTTGGTGATACGAGATCTACAGAATCAGCACGTCGGCTTTGTTGTCTCTGCCGGCCGTACAGGAACTGCGTTCTGCGGACAAAAGATGAGCGAGATATTCCCTGGATCCGCTGCATTTCATGAGCCTGACGGAATCCATAGAGGGCGTGTTGTATCTGACGCGTTTCGTGTTATTTCTGAATTTGGAATCTATAGAGGTCTACTTGGGAAGATTATCTCTCGAACCGGCGTTAGAAATATAAATAATAGATACCTTGCCGGTCGATTGAGCGATGAAGAGGCCGCCGAACAGATTGCCAAAAACAGAACCAAGTTCTACAGAAAAGTCAGTCGCGATCTAATTATTGAATCAAACTATGCTTTATACGGATTGCTCCCTGTTATTGAAAAGGTTTTTCTCCACTACAATGTTGCCGCTATAGTCAGGGAGCCTGAATCATGGATTCGTTCGTACTGGAAAAGAGGCGATAGATACGGAAAGAAAGATTATTTGCAAAAACTTAATATGCGAATATCTCCAGAAATGATTGGAGACAAGAAGACCGCAATCCGGTGGGGACGTATGCATCCTATAGAACGGATAGCGTGGTTTTGGCATATTGTATACACAAGGATAAAAGAAACGGAAGATGATAACAAGAGAGTAAGGGTATTTCGATTTGAAGATATTTTCAATGAGAATGGAGATTCAACTGAATTCGTTCGCCTCGCAGAGTTTTTGGGGGCGTTCGATGACCGGAAGTTCAGCACCGCATTCTCCCCTGATATTTTGTCCGAAAAGCTAAATTCCTCCCCAGACACTAGTGTAACTGAAGAAGAAGAAAAACGAATAAAGGATGCGGCTAGCACTTGGTGCTATCCTTTCGCTGAGCGCTGGGGGTATAGGTTATAGGATCGGTGAGATTTTTTATTATCGTCTAATTATCACAGAAAGTATAATTTGATTATTTAAGGTTCTTTCCTTAATCTTTTTCCGTATAACGACATATGTATTAAGGCAATGCAGGCCGCTACTAAAATGCTGGCTACACGCACGAGTGCCAAGATCAAGAACGCTTCCTGCGCCGAGTTCGAGGTTAGGGGAGCTGTAAACATTGCAATAAGCTCGCTAACACCTATGCCTGAAGGGGCGATTCCTACTAATGATCCAACCACGCTAGAAATCAATATACAGACGACGGTCCACGTATCAGTGGCTGCTCCTAAGGCGAGTGATGAAAAGAGAATGCGATAAAAATACAGAAGGAAAAAAATTATCTCAAGAAAAATAAGATATAGAAAAGATGAGTTAGGGTTTTTTTTCTTTACAAACAGGAACGATAAAAGTAACAGAAATAGAGACAAAAAAACAAATATAAAACCTATTGGTTGCGAGTCGAGGATAAAAAATCCTGACCCTGCAACCGCTATAATCAACGCAGATCTGGTCAATAGATTAATTAAAGAGCCAGAGAGAGCTCCCGAGAATGGCTTCCCTTTTTCCTTCATCCCTACAGTACGCACAACGATGCGCCCGGCAGGTAGGATACTGGCCAGAATGCTGTATGCCGTAACTATGACGCTACGGTTCAGGCTCATTTTGTAGCCAATGACGAGGGCTGTATACCGTAGCCGGACAGCTGCAGCGATGATCCCGGCAGGAGTCCAAGCGATAACTAGAAGGAGGGCCGTGAACCAATTGACTCTGTATAATATTGCTGGAGACGAAGCAATGGAAAAGTATAAACCTCCTATGAAAAGAAGAATGCTAAGGAGGTAAAAAAATGATTTTAGAGTTCTTTTTGATTTCACATTCGCTTGCTTATGGGATATCCAGTTCTCAATTCTATCAGTGCATATGTCGATTATTCTTGAGAAATGACTTAAGATATTCACGAGATAATTCCAGATCTAGTTGTTAAACCGGCGGCGTCCTTTATGATGGAAGTATAACGGTTGGCGACGGCGGGCCAATCGTACACGGTGCGAGAAAACGCAAGGCCGGCTTCGCTGAAACGGTGTCGCCGAATCGAGTCGGACAGCAGTTCAAGGATAGCCTTGCTTAGGGCGTCGGGGTTGCCTGGAGGAACGAGGGAGGCGCGTTCGCGAGAAAGGACGTCCCGTACCGCCGGGAGATCTGAGGCGACTACTGGACAACCGCAACCGAGTGCTTCTACCAGTACCAAGCCGAGGCCTTCTTGATCGCCCCCGTGCGCAACTACGAATGGCGCGATCAACGCAGTTGATTTCTGGTAAAGTCCGGGTAAGTCGTCGTGGTTGATCATGCCGAGAAATTCCGTATGAGAGGCCACTCCGAGTTTACCGGCGAGTTTGCGGAGTTCCGGCGCAAGCGGACCATCGCCTGCGATTTTGAGGTTGATATCGGGATAGTGGGCCAGTACGGAGGGAAAAGCTTGGAGAAGCACAGCTAACCCCTTTTTTTCAACTAAGCGACCGACAAAAAGAAGTTGATTAACCTCCCGATCCAATGGGCGATTGGGTGGAGTGAATCTGTGCGTCAAGTCTACACCCATGGGTGCGACCTTTATGGGGGGGAAATCGTGTCTATTCCCGTAACAGGAAATTATATCGTCGCGCATCGCATTGCTAACCACAGCAAGAGCTTGTAGCTTCTTTATTATCCACTTTCTTATTTCTTGCCACGGCCAGCCGCGAAGGGCATATAGATCCCCCCCATGGGAGGTACATACCAGCGGAGTTTGTTTGGAGGCAAGCCGCAACGCGAGTAGCGCGACAAGGGCCTGAGGTATAAGCCAGTGACAATGGATTACCGCGTAGCGGCCAGTGCGGACGTGACGAGCGACAGTTATTAGTTGTGCGAGGAGAAATAGTGGCAAAAGAAGATAGCAAGCTGGATTTGCTCGCAATTTTGCTATGATGCCGCCGTTCGCCGTCGCGAGAGTCTCGTAACGGTTAATAAAATATCGGTAGCGTACGACGTTAAGGCCATCCATTTCTTCTCTATGTTTAGCCTTTGGGGCACTTGGGGCGATAACAGTGATAGAAAAATGGTCAAGAAGCTGCGTGCACAGCTGATAGACAAATCCCGGCTCGGAATCTCCATGCCATCGAGGGAAGGTCGACGTTACGACAAGGAGTTGGGGTTTGTCATTGTGAGCGTGTTTTTTATGATGGTTAGAAATCATATTGAGCTTCTTTGTATGCTGAATTAATTATCTTTCTCAAAATTGCGATAGTGCAAAGAAGAAACTTGTTCCGAGACTATTCCAATCAAGAATGTTGTCATCGAAGTAATAAAAAGAAGTGCGCTCATATTAGTGAAGCGATGCGCAGTTATGAAGGTGTATCCATAGTAAAGAAGACCGACAGAAAAGAAGAAGAAGCTCACCGGAAGAAATAGTCTCATAGGTGAGTAAAGTGCACCGACCTTAAGGACGATTATAAAGAAGCGCATTCCATCTTTAACGACTCTAATACTGCTTTTGCTACCCTGGCGAGAGGCTGCCTTGATTGGAACATAAGCGACGGGGTACCCGGATCGAAAGAAAGCCATTGTTGAAGTGGTCGGGTAGGAAAAGCCATTTGGTAAAAGGTAAAGGAACTGTTTGAATTTTCGCAGCCTTACAGCTCGGAAACCGGAAGTTAGATCCTGAATGTTGTGGCCAGTCATGAATGACGCTAGACGGTTGTAGAATCCGTTTCCGAGGCGTCTAAGCCAGGAAGTATGTGTGTTGGAAATTCTGGCTCCTACAACCATGTCGTAACCTTGGTCCAATTTCGCGAGTAAAGCGGAAATATCAGCAGGATCATGCTGCCCGTCGCTATCCATGAAAACCGCGATCTCTCCGGTGGCAGAGCGCGCTCCTTGCTTTACGGCGGCGCCGTTACCTAAACTTTGAGGATGCTGAATCACGTGCGCACCGCCGCTTTTTGCAATCGTGGCGGTACTATCCGTGGAGCCGTCATCGACAACAATGATTTCTGCCGTTGGAAAAAGGTTCTGGAGCTTCGGTAATACCTCGGCTAGGCCATCTTTTTCATTTTTCGCTGGTAATATGATGCTGAGTGACATGACTGGTCCTCTCCATGCGCACGTGATGCCTTGGTACCGTAACGAAAACTACCCGTTATCTGTTGTCCGCTGGCTATGAAGTCGATATCGCGTTTGCTCCGCTTGCGAGAGTATTTCTTGCCAAACGGCATTTGTAGACGCGGTAGTGCGGGCTAAATGCTGGAGTTCTGCGACAAGCTCATCTGCAAGCGTTGATTGTTCCGCACTACGGACCATCGTGATCGCCCAACGGGCGGTCTCGGGGTCCGGTTGTAGTCGTAACGCGTGAAGTAGGTGCTTAGCGGCTATGGCTGACTGGTTGGCGAGGCGAGCGGTGCGGGCACGTACAGTATGTAAACTCGCTTCGGCAGTAGCCGATGCGCGCACGGCGTGATTCCGCAACAGTTCGTCTGCCAGCCGGCTGATATCCGCCGCAGCCAACGCTGTGCACCGCCCGGCCTCGATATCGTCGATCAGGCCATTTAAGAGATTTGCGGTAAATCCCGGTTTCCCGGCGAACGTTGCTCGCTGCGCCTGTCGCAGGATTCTCTGGTGTCTTTCCTGAGTTTCCTGTTCTCGGTCAAGGGAACATGAGATTTCAAGTGCCTGTAACGGCAATATGATGCGGCTAGGGGTCTGTTCGGAGGTCTTGTCGAGAACCCGTAGAGCTACTGGAGCGGCATTCTCCTGCAGGTGGTATCGCGCAAGAAACTGGGCGGCGCGCTCGGACCCGGGGGCTCGTGCCCACCAGAGTTCGGCCGCGATGCGCGGATTGCCCCAGAGACTTGTTACCTGCAGTAGGGAGAATGCAAGCACCGCGATATACGAGACTACGCCGGAAAGGACAAGCCGGCGTTTAGATCCTTGAGGAACTTGGACAGCGAGGGCTATGGCAATAGCAGGGCCGACAGACGGGAGGTAGTTGCGATGTTCGTAGTAGAGTTCCAGTGGCAGCCAAGTAGATTCAATGATATGGCCGGCCAAGAACCACAGGATAGCCATGGACAAGACCGAATAGCGATGGGCTAACGCGAGCGCCGCAAGGCCTACTACACCCCAGGTAAGGAGTGCTAGGGCGGCGATCCACTGAGGGAGGCCGCCGTACAGGGGATAATTATCATGAAACGGTCCGATGGTCGGACTATACGGCAAGAGTAATTGACGCAGATAGTCAAACAGTATAACACCTTGGCTAAGTAGGCGCTCTCCAAGATCGAATGCGCGTGCCTCAAAACCGGCCTCGTCTATACCGGTGAGGAAACGATAAGCAAGGTAAGCCAGCAAGGCTACAACCGGCATACCGATAACTACCGATCGCCAGAGTCGGTAGTGCGAAGGTTGCTGAAGATTCGACAATACCGTGCGATCAAGGGTGAGCACGATGAGGCCGTAAACCGCCGCATTTTCCTTGGCGAGTATGCCCATGATCATGGCTACCGTCGCGCCGCCGGTCATGAAGACGACGCTATAGGCCGGCCGCTCAACGGTTCGTGTCCTGCCGTAGCAGTGCATTACTAGCCCCGCGAGGACCAACATGGCGGACAGCGTCGTCATACGCTGCACTACGAAGAGCGTACTGGATGCTAATAAAGGCAGGCACAGCCATATCGATGCCGCGATGATGAACGGGGTAAAGGACGTGGCAGCGCCGCCCGTATTTCTTGGAGAGTGACGCGCCAACATGGCTGCGAGCAGTCCTACCAGAAAGCCGTTGCACAGGTGGATGCCAAGGTTTAGTACCAGAAACGGACGAGGGTTGTCCGGCCAAGCATCAACATGTAGTAAGAATGACGCCAGTGCAATCGGGCGCCCGGTTGGTCCGGCCTCTCCGGATAGCATGAAGGTGATGGCTGAACGAAGGTCCGATACTGTTGAAAGCCCTTCAAGGTTCGGAGCGTCGTCGAAGAGGAAGGCACCGTTAAGTCCAGGCCAATATATCGCGACAATTCCCGCAATGAGTGCGAGCCCTAGAACGAAGCGCGTGAGCAGTGACATGTTTGCTCTGAAGGTCATAACCCGGCTTGGTCTCCGTGCCGAGCAGTCTCGGACGTCTTTACTGGGAGGTATCCTGAGTGGGCCTCTCCACGCCTATCGCCGACTCCTTGTGTTACATCCTCTTCACGAGCTGTCTCGCGTTGGCTATGAGTTGACAGAGTTCAGCGTTGTATTGCCATGGTGCCAAGGAACAAAGCGGGTCAAGGATCTCGATGACGGTCCTTACCCATTCGGGGCGCTGGTGCTCTTCCGCGAGACGCAAGGCATGCTCGGCGGTGTTCACGGTCGCATTCTTCCGCAGTGCGGTGAACAGATGCTCCATGGCGCGGTCCCCTTTATCCCTGCTATACGCCACTCGAGCGAGAATGATGTGCACGTTCGCCGCAGCAGTATCACTAGCCTGTATCGAGGAATTGGCCAGATACTGTTTCGCAAGTGAGCGAATATCCAGCGGCGTGAGACTGCCGCATCTATTGGACTGAACGTCGCTGAACAGTTCGCTTAGCGTCTTGGTGTCACCCGACGGATTGTGATTAATAAATACCGATGTTGCCGCTTTCCCACGGATTTCCTCAAAGCGTCGACGAGTCTCTGAGTCGCGCCCAAGCTCACATGTAATCCTCAGTGCGCGTAAAGGGAGCGTCATCTGGTTGGGTTGTCGTTGCGCTGATTCGTCGAGCACATGGATGGCGGCTAGCGGATTCTGCTCCCGCTGGTGGTACTGTGCCAAGTGTTGCGCTGCCCGTGCCGAGGAGGGATTACGATCCCACCATAGCTCCGCGGCGATGCGTGGTGTCCCCCACAATGTAGTAACTTGGACTAAAGAAAGTCCGAGCACAACGGCGTATCCTACTACGCCTACGATTGCCAGGTTCCTTTTGAGGCCCTGAAGACGGCCTATGGCGAACAAGAAGGCGATAATAATTCCGACGGACGGCAAGTAATTGCGGTGTTCATAGTAGAGTTCCAAGGGAATCCAAGTGGACTCCAGCAAATGCGCGCCAAGGAACCAGAGTATTGCGAACGACGGTACCGGCCATCGAGGCCCTGCGACAACAGCACCTACTGCTGCCGCGAACCAGGCAATCGTAACCAAGGCAGCCGCCATGACGGGCAGGCCACCGAATAGCGGATAGCCGTCCCCGAAGGGCGTGAAGGACGCGCTGTTCGGTAATAGCATCAGGCGTAGATAATCAAATAGGACCACGCCTTGCGTGAACATCCGCTCTAAGAGCGTGAAATGCCGTATGTCATAGCCTCCTCCGTCTACGAGTCGATACAGCATGTACAAGGCGATCATCACTGTGGGTGTAATCGCGAAGATATAGCGCCACCAACGATAGGCGTCGGGCATTATCCGGTGACTGAACAAGGTGCGGTCGAGAACCAGGACGAGCAGAGGGAAGACGGCCGCGTTTTCCTTGGTGAATACGCCAAGTCCCAATCCAATACATGTTCCCAGAGACATCAAGCCAAGCCCGGTGGACGGCCGGTCTTCCACCAAGCGCCTTCCGGTCACGTGCAGGCACAGTCCCGACAGTACCCAGAATGCGGCCAGTGTCGTCATTCGTTGGACAATGAAGAGATTGCTCGAGGCAAGGAGGGGAAGGCACAGCCAGATCGCTGCAGCACCTACCGCAATCCAGTAACTCTTCCGCACGTCCCTAGTTTGTCCCGACGCCCGTAAGAGCAAATACGCCAAGGATCCTACGGCCACGCCATTCAGCAGGTGCAGCAGGACATTCGCGAGGAGGAAGGGCCGAGCATTGTCTGGCCATGCATCCGCCTGCGGAACAAAGCTTGCGAGAGCGATTGGCCGACCTAGAGGGCCAGCTTGGCCTGAGAAAATGAATTCGGCAATAGAGATAGAGGAGCCGATTTCCTCAAGTGCACGAAGATTAATATTGTCGTCAAACTGGAACCCTGAAGCGAGGCCGGGCAGGTACAGGGCGTAGACACACAAGAGCACACAGATCGGTATCAGGACTGATACGGCGTATAGAAAAATCCGTTTTGTTGGACGCATCAGCCGGTTTCCGTGATTCTGTTGCAGTTAGCTATTTTCTACCTCTAGCAGAAAGTGAAGAGGTATTTTATGCGGCAAAGATGGTGATCCCAAAAGGGTTCGTACCCTTTATGGGACGAAAAGCGGGGTGTGCGGACGCACACCCCGCTTCAACGCTAACGGAGTTAGCGGCAGGCGGAAGGCAGGTATTCCGGGTCCAGCCCGCTGCAATTCCAGCCGGAAATCTGGCCGGATGATTCGATAGACGGTGTAAGGGCCATCGTTTCGCCTGAATGCACCCCGTCCTGGAAAGCAACGGAGATTGCACCACTGGAGTTGACGGAAACGTTGCCAGCGTTGAAGTACTGGCCGTTGAGAGAGGCCGCTTGACTCGGAATGGCGGCGTCGGAAGTCGGGTCAGCACCCGCCCCGTTCTCGGAGAAGTACACAGCGATATCGGAGCGCAGCCCGGAAGTGGCCGAGAAGCCCTCGGAGGCCTGCGCCCGGGCGGTGTAGTCCTGATAAGCCGGCAGCGCGATGGCCGCCAGGATGCCGATAATCGCCACGACGATCATCAGCTCGATAAGCGTGAAACCCTTTTGTGCCTTCATGGTATTGCTCCTTCCATCTTGGTTTCGGCTGACCCGCTCGGTCCTGAGCGAGTGCAACCGGGTTTTACCGGATCGGCAAGAACTTCTCAACCGGGTCGGTGTGATCAAGTTCTGGTCTGACTAGAGCACGGACCGTGCCAAGTAGGTGCCCGATTCGTGTCCTGCGGGCTGGCGGGGAGGTCGGTGTGAACTGGTTCACATTTTGGGTGTGTGGGGTGCCCGGGTTTGTCACATGGCGGTCGGGTCGGGTGACGTAAATTGTCAGTCGCCTGTCGGGGCTGAAGCCCCTCCCACGGGGGCATCTCCCCACGTTCAGATGTGGGAGGGGCTTCAGCCCCGATCCGGCTACTCCATGTCCAGCTTCTTCAGCTTGTAGCGCAGGGCGCGGAAGCTGATGCCCAGCAGCTGGGCGGCGGCGGTCTTGTTGTAGTGGGTCTTCTCCAGGGCCTTGACCACGACGTTGCGCTCGACGTCGGCGAGGTAGTCGTCCAGGGCGAAGTCCTCGCTCGGCTCGGGGGTGGCCTCGGTGGTACCGGCTGTGCCGTTGCCCTCGTGGCTGGGCAGCTGGAGGTCCTCCGCCTCGATGGTGTCGCCTTCGCACAGCGTCAGGGCACGCTCGAGGATGTTCTCCAGCTCGCGCACGTTGCCCGGGAATGCGTACGCCCGGAGCGTGCCCAGGGCGGTGTCGCTGACGCGGATGCGGTGGTCGCCGTCGCCGGTGAGCCGCCCGAGGATGTGGTCCACGAGCATGGGGATGTCCTGGCGGCGCTCGCGCAGGCTGGGCACAGCCAGCTGGATGACGTTGATGCGGTAGAACAGGTCCTGCCGGAAGTCGCCGGTCTCCACCAGCTGGGCGAGATCCTGGTGGGTGGCGGAGAGGATGCGCACGTCCACGGGCTGCTCGTGCTCGCCGCCCACCGGGCGCACCGCCTTCTCCTGGATGGCGCGCAGGAGCTTGACCTGCATGGGCTGGGGCAGCTCGGCGATCTCGTCCAGAAACAGCGTGCCGCCGTCGGCGGCCTGGAACAGGCCCTGCTTGTCGCGGCTGGCGCCGGTGAACGCACCTTTCACGTGGCCGAAGAACTCGCTTTCCATGAGCTCCGACGGGATGGCGCCGCAGTTGACCGGAACGAAGGGCGCCTCCCGGCGGTTGCCCTTGTCGTGGATGGTGCGCGCGACCAGCTCCTTGCCGGTGCCGGACTCGCCGCTGATGTAGATGGGGGCGTTGGAGCGGGCCAGCTTGACGATGGTGCCGCGGATCTTCTGCATGGCCGGGGACTCGCCCAGCAGTGTGTCCCGGGAGCGGCGGTCGATGCGCGGACCCCGCGTCAGGCGCATGGCGCCGTCCACCAGCTGGCGGAGCATGCCCAGGTCCACCGGCTTGGGCACGAAGTCGAACGCGCCCGCCTTGAGGGCCTGGACGGCGGCATCCATGCTGCCGTAGGCGGTGATCACCGCCGCCGGCAACTCGGGGCGCTCCCGGTTGATTTCGGCGACGAGATCGATGCCGTTGCCGTCGGGCAGCTGCATGTCGGTGATGCAGAGGTCGAACCTGTGCTCGTCCAGCAGCCGTCGCGCCTCTTCCAGGGTGCCGGCCTGCTCGGCGTCGATGTCCATGCGCTCGAGGGTGACCACGATGAGCTCGCAGATGTCGGGCTCGTCGTCGATGACCAGTGCCAGGGGACGTTCCGTGCTCATGGCGCCTCGTGTCCTGTCGCGGAAAAGGTGATACGAAAGCGGGTGCCGGCGGCGTCCGTGTGGACCAGGCCCAGCCGTGCGTGATTGGCCTCGCAGAGCTCCCGGCAAAGGTAGAGGCCCAGGCCGGTGCCGTCACCCGCGGTGGTGAAGAAGGGCTCGAACAGCCGCTCGCGGTCGGTCTCCGGGATGCCCGGGCCGTTGTCGGCGAGATCCAGGTAGGGCTGCTCGCGGACGTCGTGCCCGGTCTCGAAGGTGAGCGCGAGGTTGCGTTCCGGGCGGCGCGCGTGCCGGGCGGCGTTGGTGATCAGGTTCATGAGGAGCTGGTTCAGGTGGCCGCGGTCGAAGGCGACGGTGAAGCCTTCGTCGACGCCCCCGGTGTCCAGCGTGACCGGCTGCAGCTCCGGCTGGCTGTCCACGTCCCGCTGCAGCTCGGCCAGGAAGCCGGCGAGGTCGATGGCTTCCTGGTCCGGCTGCTGGCGCCGGGACAGCCGCAGGACGTTCTCGACGATGGTGTTCAGGCGTTGGCCGTGGCGATGGATGATGTCCACCAGGCGGCGGTCGCCGCTGCCGAGGTCCGCTTCCCCCAGGAGCTGTCCGGCGTGGGTCATGGCCGACAGGGGGTTGCGGATCTCGTGGGCGATGCTGGCGGTCAGCCGGCCCAGGGAGACGAGCTTGGCCTGCTGCACCTGGGCGTGCATCTCGGCGAGATCCTCCAGGAAGATCACCACGCCGCCGCCGGGCGCATCGGAGAGCACGCGGAAGCGCGGCTGGAGCTGCGGCGCGGTCGGGGCCGCCTGGACGGACTCGGGCTCGCGCCGGGGCTCGGCGCGCCAGCGCGCCAGGGCGCGCGCCAGCGGCGGGCACAGGTCGTCGAGAAGCGGCGCGTCCAGCTCGGCGGGCCGGCCCAGGAACTGCCAGGCGGTGGCGTTCATCAGCCGCACGCGGCCGGCGCGGTCGAGCACCAGCACGCCGTCCTGGAGGCGCTGGACGATGTGGCCGTTGAGGACTTCCTGGTCGGCCAGGTCCTCGCCGCGCTGCTCCGCCAGGGCGTGGCCCTCGCGGGCGCCCCGGGCGAGCAGGTTGCCGGCCAGCGTGACCAGGAACAGGGCGACCCCGAAGGCGCCGACCCGGGCGTAGCCGGCGGTGTCGGCGGTGGCATCCAGCTGGGTGAGGAACTCCAGGAACAGCAGGGTCAGCGAGGCCAGGGCCGCGAACAGCGCGGCCAGGCGCGTCGCCACCAGGATGCCGCCTCCGGCCACGGCCACGAGCATCAGCGCCGCCAGGCCCGGATCCTGGGCATCCGCGGTGTAGATGAGGGCGCTGAGGATGATGATATCCAGCAGCGTCTGCAGGCCCACCTGCAGGGTCAGGAGCCGGCGCACCTGGTAGGCGAGTACCAGCGCCACCAGGGCGACGGTCAGGTAGACGACGGCGATCTGGAGGAACAGCACCGGCTGATCGGAACGGATGAACAACGTGTCCTGGCCGGTGACGAACGCCAGCGTCAGCATCAGCGCCACGACCAGGCGGTACCAGGCGAACAGCCGCAGGGGGCGCCACGTGTAGCGCTCCTGGCCGCTGGTGGTGCTGCCGCGGATGGTGTCGTTGAGCACGCTCAACGGTGCGAAGCCTCCTGCCCTGTACCGGCGGGCATCCGCCCGCCCCCGATCTCGGGAGAGTTGCCGCGGCATTATAGTCGTTGAGCAAACACGGCGGTGTGACGTGGTTCCGCACCGGCGGTGCGCTTTGATTTGCGGCCGCCTTTGGTGGAGAATTGCGGTTCCATTTTCTCGGGAGGTCGGGCGTTACCATGAATCTTCACGAGTACCAGTCCAAGGAACTGTTCTCCGAATACAGCATCCCCATCCCCAAGGGCGATGTCGCCGCCTCGGCGGACGAGGCCGTGGCCGTTGCCGACAAGCTCGGCGGCAGCGTCTGGGTGGTGAAGGCCCAGGTCCATGCCGGCGGCCGCGGCAAGGCGGGCGGCGTCAAGGTCTGCAAGAGCAGGGACGAGGTCCGCGAGTACACGCAGTCCATTCTCGGTACGCGCCTGGTCACCCACCAGACCGACGACAAGGGCATGCCGGTGAACAGCGTCATGGTGGAGCAGGGGCTGGACATCCAGTCCGAGCTGTACCTGGGTGCCCTGGTGGACCGCAGCTCCAAGCGCGTGGTGTTCATGGCCTCCGCCGCCGGCGGCATGGACATCGAGGAAGTCGCCGCGACCGAGCCGGAGAAGATCGTCACCGTGGCGGTGAACCCGGTGGCCGGGCTGCAGGCGTTCCAGTGCCGCCAGGTGGGCTTTGCCCTGGGGCTGGACGGCAACCAGGTGAAGCAGCTCGCGAAGGTAATGGACGGCCTCTACCGGCTGTTCATGGCGCGCGACCTCAGCCTCATCGAGATCAACCCGCTGATCGTCACCGGAGAGGGTGAGCTGCTCGCGCTGGACGCCAAGGTCAACGTCGACGACAACGCCATCGAGGTGGGCCGCCAGAAGGCCATCGAGGCCATGTACGACCCCTCCCAGGAAGACCCCACCGAGGTCGAGGCGGCCGAGCACAACCTCAACTACATCACCCTGGACGGCAACATCGGCTGCATGGTCAACGGTGCCGGCCTGGCCATGGCCACCATGGACGTGGTCAAGGTCCACGGCGGCGAGCCGGCCAACTTCCTGGACGTCGGCGGCGGCACGAACACCGAGCGCGTGACCGCGGCGTTCAAGCT
The DNA here is from genome assembly GCF_030409225.1 of Aquisalimonas lutea. Taxonomy (GTDB): domain Bacteria; phylum Pseudomonadota; class Gammaproteobacteria; order Nitrococcales; family Aquisalimonadaceae; genus Aquisalimonas; species Aquisalimonas lutea. The sequence goes on along the minus strand of NZ_JAUFPK010000001.1, from coordinate 21,317 downwards.
GATCCTCTCCAGCGATTCCGTGGAAGGCGTGCTGGTGAACATCTTCGGCGGCATCGTCCGCTGCGACATGATCGCCGAGGGCATCATCGCCGCGGTGAAGGAAGTGGGCGTGAACGTCCCCGTGGTGGTGCGCCTGGAAGGCACGAACGTGGAGCAGGGCAAGGCCATGCTGCGGGACAGCGGCCTGGATCTCATTGCTGCCGACGATCTCTCCGATGCGGCGCAGAAGATGGTCGCCGCCGTCGGCAAGGCCGCCTGAGTCCACGCCACCGAATCACTGCGAGGTTGTTGTAATGAGTATTCTCGTCGACAAGGACACCAAGGTCATCGTCCAGGGCTTCACCGGCAAGCAGGGCACGTTCCACGCGACCCAGGCCCTGGAGTACGGCACCCGCATCGTCGGCGGCGTGACGCCCGGCCGCGGTGGCGAGACCCACCTGGACCTGCCGATCTTCAACACGGTGAAGGACGCCGTGCGCGAGACCGGCGCCCAGGCCTCCATGATCTACGTGCCCGGTGGCTTCGCCGCCGACGCGATCCTGGAAGCCGCCGAGGGCGGCATCAAGGTCATCGCCTGCATCACCGAGGGCATCCCGGTGCTGGACATGCTCAAGGTCAAGGCGGCCCTGGCGTACTACGACGACGTGCGCCTGATCGGCCCCAACTGCCCGGGCATCATCACGCCGGACGACTGCAAGATCGGCATCATGCCGGGGCACATCCATCAGAAGGGCCGCATCGGCATCGTCTCGCGGTCCGGCACCCTGACCTACGAGGCGGTCAAGCAGACCACCGACGCCGGCCTGGGGCAGAGCACCTGCGTGGGCATCGGCGGCGACCCCATCCAGGGCATGTCCTTCGTGGACGTCCTTGAGCTGTTCAAGGACGACCCGCAGACCGAGGGCGTGGTCATGGTGGGCGAGATCGGCGGCACCGCCGAGGAGGAGGCCGCCGAGTACATCCGGGCCCACGTCAACAAGCCCGTGGTGGCGTACATCGCCGGTGTCACGGCGCCTCCCGGCAAGCGCATGGGGCACGCGGGTGCCATCATCAGCGGCGGCAAGGGGACCGCGGACGACAAGTTCGGCGCCCTGGAAAAGGCCGGCGTCGCCACGGTGCGCTCACCCGCCGAGATCGGCGAGCGCATGAAGGCGCTGCTGGGCTGACGCCCCGAGCCCGCCGTTCCGGCCGCGCCGCCGCCGGCCCGCGGCGGCGGCCCTGTTGAACCTGGCATGGAGCGCACCGGCATGTCCGAGCGACTGTGCGTCGCAATGGCCCAGCTGGACACCCGGGTGGGGGACGTGGCCGGCAACACCGAGCAGGTGATTGCCACCGCGCTCCGGGCCCGGGATCACCACGGCGCGCACGTGGTGGTCTTCCCGGAGCTGACCCTGACCGGCTATCCGCCGGAGGATCTCCTCTTCCGCCCGGATTTCATTCACAGCATCGGCGAGGCCCTGGCGCGGATCCGCGACGAGGTCTCCGGTGTCGCGGTGGTGGTGGGCTTCCCGCACTACGAGAAGCAGCGGCTGTGCAACTCCGCGGCGGTGCTGCAGGACGGCATGGTGCTGGGCGTCTACCACAAGCACCACCTGCCCAACGGCGGCGTGTTCGACGACAAGCGCTACTTCCAGCCCGGCAGTACGCCGCTGGTGGTGGATATCCACGGCCACGCCTGCGGCATCACCATCTGCGAGGACCTCTGGCACCCCGGGCCGGCGCGCTGGGCGGCGGACGAGGGCGCCGAGGTGCTGTTCAACCTCAACGCCTCGCCCTACCACCAGGGCAAGTTCGAGGACCGCCAGGCCGTCATCCACGCGCGCCAGCAGGAGGCCGGGCTGCCCGTGATCTACGTCAACCTGGTGGGCGGCCAGGATGAGGTGGTCTACGACGGGGTGTCCGTGGCCTACGGCGGGGACGGCACGCTGGCCGCCCGGGCGCCGGCGTTTACCGAGGGCCTGTGGCCGGTCACGCTCGCCCGCGGGGCCGATGGCCTGGTTCCGGAGGCCGGCGAGATCGCCGAGCTTCCGGAGGAGGAGGACCTGATCTACCGGGCCCTGGTGCGCGGCCTTGCCGACTACGTCAACAAGAACGGCTTCCCCGGCGTGGTGCTGGGGCTGTCCGGCGGCATCGACTCGGCGTTCAGCGCCGTGGTGGCGGTGGATGCCCTGGGCGCCGAGCGCGTGCATGCGCTCATGCTCACGTCCCGCCACACGTCCCAGCAGAGCCTGGACGATGCCGCCGAGTGCGCGCGGCTGCTGGGCATCGGCTATGACCGGCTGAGCGTCGACGGGGCCTACCAGGCGTGCCTGGACGAGCTGGCGCCGGCGTTCGGCGACCGGCCCATGGATACCACCGAGGAGAACATGCAGTCCCGGGCGCGGGGGCTGATGCTCATGGCCTGGTCCAACAAGTTCGGCCCCATGGTGCTGGCCACCGGCAACAAGAGCGAGTACGCCGTCGGCTATGCCACCCTGTACGGGGACATGTGCGGCGGCTTCGCGCCGCTGAAGGACGTCTACAAGACCCTGGTCTACCGGCTTGCGGAGCGGCGCAACGCCCGCGGCCGCGTCGTGCCGCAGCGGGTCATCGACAAGGCGCCCACGGCGGAGCTGCGGGAGGACCAGAAGGACGAGGACTCGCTGCCGCCGTACCCGGTGCTGGATGCCATCCTGCACCGGTACGTGGACGAGGACGTCTCGGTGAACACGCTGATCCGCGACGGCTACGATGCCGGCGCGGTGCGGCAGGCTGTGGCGCTCCTGCACCGGAACGAATACAAGCGGCGCCAGGCGGCCCCCGGGGTCAAGGTGACCCGCAAGGCCTTCGGGCGCGAGCGGCGCTACCCCATCACGTCGGGCTATCGCCCCTGGCTGTGAGCCGGGCGCAGCGCGAACACCAGCAACACGACGCGAGGTTGCCATGAAGAAGATCGAAGCCGTAATCAAGCCGTTCAAGCTCGACGACGTGCGCGAGGCGCTCTCGGAAATCGGCATTACCGGTATGACGGTCACCGAGGTGAAGGGCTTCGGCCGCCAGAAGGGCCACACCGAGCTCTATCGCGGCGCCGAGTACGTGGTCGACTTCCTGCCGAAGATGCGCGTGGAGCTGGTGGTCGGGGACGACCAGGTGGACCGCTGCGTGGAAGCCATTACCGGCGCCGCCAAGACCGGCAAGATCGGCGACGGCAAGATCTTCGTCACCCCGGTGGACCGCGTCCTGCGCATCCGCACCGGGGAGGAGGACGAGGAGGCGATCTGACCGGGGGCAGCGTCGTCGCACTTGAGAGATGCTGTCAGGAGCGGCCGTAGGAGCGACGTGAGTCGCGACCGTTGCAGAGCGTCAGGTTCCCTGGAACGTCGCGACTCACGTCGCTCCTACGCCTGCCACTACTGTTGTGGGAGCGGCTTCAGCCGCGATTCGCACAGGCTCTGGAACCAGTCGCGGCTGAAGCCGCTCCCACGGCGGGCATTATCCTGGTAGGAGCGACGTCAGTCGCGACCTTCCAGGGAATCCGACCACTCTGCAAGGTCGCGGCTGAAGCCGCTCCTACACAGCTTCGGCGGCGCCTGGTGCAGGATGCTGAGGGAGGGGCTTCAGCCCCGACGAGCCCGTGGCGGGATTGTCTGCAACGTCGCGACTGACGTCGCTCCTACGGCCGTCCTATGACCGGTATGGCGGAACTCCCGCGGCGCGCCGTCTACGAGCCGCTTTCCTGCGTATCGGCCGTCGCCTCGCCCTCGCCGAGGCCCGGCGAGAACAGCGGATCCTGCAGGGCCGGGTCGTCCGCGTAGTTCATCTCCAGCACGCGCACCACGTCCTCGCGCAGCTTGTCCAGCTCCAGGTGGCCGTAGGCTTCCGCGAGCACGCGCAGGGCATGGCGCACCGACGGCGTGCCCTGGAAGTTCTCGATGACGTTCTGGGCCCGGTTGGCGGCGGCGACGTAGGCACCGCGACGCATGTAGTAGTCCGCGACATACATCTCGTAGAAGGCGAGGTGCTGGCGCAGGCGGATCATGCGATCCTCGGCGTCGGCGGCGTACTCGCTGTCGGGAAATCGCTGCACTACCTGCTGGAAATCCGCGTAGGCCTCGCGGATGGCGTTGGGATCCCGCGTCCGGCGATCGATGTCGAAGGTGCGCGTGAGAAAGTCGTTGCCCCGGTCGAGGTTGGCACGGCCGCGCATGTAGCGGGCGTAGGCCACGTTCTCGTCGCGCGGATGGAGGCGGATGAACCGGTCCGCGGCGCTGATGGCCGAGCCCATCTCCCCGGCCTCGAAGTAGGCGTAGATGAGGTCCAGCTGCGCCTGGCGCGAGTAGCGGCCGAACGGATAGCGCGTCTGGAGATCCTCCAGGCGCTCCGCGGCCGTCTGGTAGTTGCCGCGTTCCATGGCCTCGCGCGCCCGCTGGTAGAGCTCGTCCGCCGAGGCCTCCCGCTCCTCCTCCTGCTGGCGGGCGTCGGGCATTCTCGAGCCGGTGACCTCCGTGGTGTCGCGCGTGCTGCACGCGGTCAGCACGATCGCCAGCACGATCGCCAGCACGAGCAGCAGTGCGGGGAAAAGGCGAGACATGAAACCATCCGTCATGAAAAATGAGGCGCTATTCTAGCGTGCCAGCGCCCCCGGTGTCCTGTATTCAGGGGCGCCCAGGGCAATGCGTACGGCAGCCGCCGGGCGCCGGAACTGCTATCATGGCTCCGTTACGCCGCAGGGCGGCGTCCATGTACACATCCGCTTAGTGTCGATTCGAGTCGCAGAGTTCCCATGAGCCATCCCCTGGAGCTGGAAGCCACCATCCCCGCCGAGGCCGCGGGTACGCGCCTGGATCGCGCCCTGGCGGACGTCTTCCCCGATCACTCCCGCAGCCGCCTGCAGCAATGGCTCAAGGACGGTGCCGTGACCGTCGACGGGGCCCACCGGCGCGGCCGCGACAAGGTGGCCGGGGGCGAGCACGTGCGCGTGTGCGCGTCCGTGGAGAGTGACACGCCCTCCGTGGTCGCCGAGCCCATGGCCCTGGATGTGGTGCACGAGGACGAGCACCTGCTGGTGGTCAACAAGCCCGCGGGGCTGGTGGTGCACCCCGGTGCCGGCAACGCCGCCGGGACGCTGCAGAATGCGCTTCTGCACCGCCATCCTCACCTCGAGCGCATTCCCCGTTGCGGGATCATTCACCGCATCGACAAGGATACCTCCGGGCTTCTCGTGGTGGCGCTGTCGGATCGCGCCCATACGGAGCTGACCCGGCAGCTGCAGGACAAGACGGTGGGGCGAGAGTACGACGCTCTGGTAGCGGGCACGTTCACCGCCGGCGGCACCGTGGACGCGCCCATCGCCCGGCATCCGAAGGACCGCAAGCGCATGGCCGTGGTGGCCACGGGCCGCCCGGCCGTGACGCACTACCGCATCGGCGAGCGCTTCAGCGCCCACACGCTGCTGCGGGTGTTCCTGGAGACGGGCCGCACGCACCAGATCCGCGTGCACATGGCCTACCGGCAGCACCCGCTGGTGGGCGATCCGGTGTACGGCCTGCGCCCGCGCCTGCCCAAGGGGGCCGACGACGCCGTGCGCTCCGCCCTCGGCGGTCTCGGGCGGCAGGCCTTGCATGCCGCGCGCCTGGCGCTCCGGCACCCGGACAGCGGCGACGAGCTGGCCTGGGAGGTGCCGCGGCCCGCGGACATGGAGGCGGTGCTGCAGGCACTGCGTGATCACGACCGGCGCATGGCGTCATGACGCATCCCTGGATCGAACCCGACTGGCCGGCGCCCGCCCGTGTGCAGAGCGTGTCCACCACGCGCCGGTGCGGGGTCAGCGCCCCGCCGTACGCGAGCCTGAACCTGGGCCGGCATACCCGTGACAACCCGCTGGCCGTCGCCCGCAACCAGCAGTGCCTGCGCCGGGCGGCCGGGTTGCCCGGCCGCGTGTTCTGGCTGCGGCAGGTGCACGGCACCCGGGTGGTCGCCGCCCACGACAGCGACCCCGAGCCCGAGGCCGACGCCGTCTGGACGGACCGCCCAGGGCTCCCCTGCGGGGTGCTCACGGCGGACTGCCTGCCCGTGCTCTTGTGCGATCGCGCGGGTACCCGCGTGGCGGTGGCCCACGCCGGCTGGCGGGGTCTCGCCGGCGGTGTCCTGGAGGCCACGGTGGCCGCGCTGGATGTCGCGCCGGCCGAGCTTGTTGCCTGGATGGGGCCGGCCATCGGCCCCGGTCATTTCGAGGTGGGCGACGAGGTCCGCAGCGCCTTCCTCGATGCCGATGACGGCGCCGAGACGGCGTTCCGGGCGAGCCGGCCCGGCCACTGGTATGCCGACCTCTACCAGCTGGGCCGCCGCCGCCTGGGGCGCCTGGGGGTGGCGGATGTCTCCGGCGGCGGATTCTGCACCCATGCCGAGGCCGACCGGTTCTTCTCCTATCGCCGCGACGGCGAGACCGGGCGCATGGGGACGGTGATCTGGCTGGCGGAGGAGGGGAGCCGGTAGTGTCAGGCTCTGGGAGGTCGCGACTGACGTCGCTCCTACGGCGGGTTTCTGGAAAGTCTTTCCCGTAGCCCGCCGTAGGAGCGACGTCAGTCGCGACCTCCCAGAGCATCACCCCGCCCGGGCCCATCGGCCCGTCGGGGCTAAAGCCCCTCCCACAATGCCACCCGAAGCCATGACGGCGGGCATCGGAAGATCCCGGCCATCACCCACCGTAGGAGCGGCTTCAGCCGCGACCTTCCAGAGCATCACCCCGCCCGGGCCCATCGGCCCGTCGGGGCTGAGCCCCCTCCCACAATGCCACCCGAAGCCATGACGGCGGGCATCGGAAGATCCCGGCCATCGCCCGCCGTAGGAGCGGCTTCAGCCGCGACCTTCCAGAGCCTCATCCGCCGGGTGATCGGGGCTGAAGCCCCTCCTGCAGCAGCTCCCGGGGGAAGCGCCTTCCCTGCCGCACGCGTCGTATCCGTTGACCTGCATCAAAGGGTCGGTCTTCCATTTGCCGCATGTTGTCCCCATGTAGTGGGTCAGAGATATCCACAGGCTTTTGAGGGACAGATTTCATGCGAATGGACAAACTGACGACCAAGTTCCAGACGGCGCTGCAGGACGCGCAGTCCCTGGCCGTGGGGCGGGACAATCAGTTCATCGAGCCGGTGCACCTGATGGTCGCGCTCCTGGACCAGGAAGGCGGCACCGTGCGCCACCTGCTGAACCAGGCGGGCGTCAACGTCAACTACCTGCGTTCCCAGCTCGGCAACGCCATGGAGCGGCTGCCGTCGGTGCAGGGCGGCGACGGCCAGGTGCAGCTGTCCAACGACCTGGCGCGGCTGCTCAACCAGACCGACAAGCTGGCGCAGAAGCGCAGCGACCAGTACATCTCCAGCGAGCTGTTCGTGCTCGCCGGGGTGGAGGACAAGGGCAACCTGGGCGAGCTGCTGCGCAAGGCCGGGGCCACGAAGGATGCCGTCGAGCAGGCCATCGAGGCGGTGCGCGGCGGCGAGTCGGTGAACGACCCCAACGCCGAGGACCAGCGCCAGGCCCTGGAGAAGTACACCATCGATCTCACCGAGCGGGCCGAGCAGGGCAAGCTCGATCCGGTCATCGGCCGTGACGACGAGATCCGCCGCACCGTGCAGGTGCTGCAGCGGCGCACCAAGAACAACCCGGTGCTCATCGGCGAGCCCGGCGTCGGCAAGACGGCCATCGTCGAGGGGCTGGCCAGCCGTATCGTCAACGGCGAGGTGCCCGAGGGGCTCACCAACAAGCGGGTGCTGTCCCTGGACATGGGTGCGCTGGTGGCCGGCGCGAAGTACCGCGGCGAGTTCGAGGAGCGCCTCAAGGGGGTGCTCAATGACCTGGCCAAGCAGGAAGGCCAGATCATCCTGTTCATCGACGAGATCCACACCATCGTCGGTGCCGGCAAGGCTGAGGGCTCCATGGACGCCGGCAACATGCTCAAGCCGGCCCTGGCCCGCGGCGAGCTCCACTGCATCGGCGCCACCACGCTGGACGAGTACCGCAAGAACATCGAGAAGGACGCCGCCCTGGAGCGGCGCTTCCAGAAGGTGCTGGTGGACGAGCCGTCGGTGGAGGACACCATCGCCATCCTGCGCGGGCTCAAGGAGCGCTACGAGGTCCACCACAAGGTGCAGATCACCGACCCGGCCATCGTCGCGGCGGCGACCCTGTCGCACCGCTACATCACCGACCGGCAGCTGCCGGACAAGGCCATCGACCTGGTGGACGAGGCGGCCTCGCGCATCCGCATGGAGATCGACTCCAAGCCCGAGGAGATGGACCGTCTGGAACGGCGCCTGATCCAGCTCAAGATCGAGCGCGAGGCGCTGAAGAAGGAATCGGACGAGGCCTCCCGCAAGCGGCTGCAGACCCTGGAGGAAGAGGTCGAGCGCCTGGAGAGCGAATACGCCGAGCTCGAGGAGATCTGGAGCTCGGAGAAGGCCTCAGTGGAAGGCACCACCACCATCAAGGAGCAGCTGGAGCGGGCCCGGCAGGAGATGGAGACGGCCCGGCGCGCCGGCGACCTCACGCGCATGTCCGAGCTCCAGTACGGCACCATCCCGGAGCTGGAGCGCAAGCTGGACATGGCCTCCCAGGCCGACATGACCGGGGAGAAGCGCCTGCTGCGCAGCGACGTGGGCGAGGAGGAGATCGCCGAGGTGGTCTCCAAGTGGACGGGCATTCCCGTGGCCAAGATGCTCGAGAGCGAGAAGGAGCGGCTCCTGCGCATGGAGGAGGCCCTGAGCGAGCGCGTGGTCGGGCAGCAGGAAGCCGTCAAGGTGGTGTCCGACGCCATTCGCCGCTCCCGCGCCGGGCTGTCGGATCCCAACCGGCCCAACGGCTCGTTCCTGTTCCTGGGTCCCACGGGTGTCGGCAAGACCGAGCTGTGCAAGGCGCTGGCCTGGTTCCTCTTCGATACCGAGGACGCCATGGTGCGCATCGACATGTCGGAGTTCATGGAGAAGCATTCCGTGGCCCGGCTCGTGGGTGCGCCGCCGGGATACGTCGGCTACGAGGAAGGCGGCTATCTGACCGAGGCCGTGCGCCGCAAGCCCTACTCCGTCATCCTCCTGGACGAGGTGGAGAAGGCGCACGCGGACGTGTTCAATATCCTCCTGCAGGTGCTGGATGACGGCCGGCTCACGGATGGTCACGGGCGCACGGTGGACTTCAAGAACACCGTCATCGTCATGACCTCCAACCTGGGCTCCGAGGTGATCCAGGCCATGGCCGGCGAGGAGAACTACACGCAGATGCGTCACCAGGTGATGGATATCGTCGGCACCCACTTCCGACCGGAGTTCATCAACCGGGTCGACGACGTGGTGGTGTTCCACCCGCTGGAGCAGGAGCAGCTCAAGGCCATCGCCGCCATCCAGACCCAGTACCTGTCCGAGCGGCTGGCCGAGCGCGACATGGCGATCCGTTTCACGGACGCGGCCCTGGCCAAGCTCTCCGAGGCCGGCTTCGACCCGGTCTACGGTGCCCGGCCGCTGAAGCGGGTGATCCAGTCCCGGGTGGAGAACGCCCTGGCCCACCAGATCCTGGAGGGCAAGTTCCTCCCCGGGGATCTCGTGGAGGTGGATTACAAGGACGGCACGTTCACCTTCGACCGGCGGGCCAACGAGGCCGCGTAAGCCGGGAGTCGGTTGAAATGGCGGCATGTCGCCGCCATTTCTGCAGCAGCGGCGGGAGGAACGGCCCATCGGTTCTTTCCGCCGCTGCCTGTGAGACTCCCCCTGAAATCCAGCGGCCGGATTGCGGGCCCCGACGCAATCCGGCCGCTTTTCGTGGCATTTGGGTTACAGGACACTAGCGCTGGAAGCGGCGCTGCTCCAGCCCGTCCATGGCGATGGCGGGGTCACGCCCGGCGATGACGTCGGCCACCACGTGCGAGCAGCCGCAGGCGAAGGTCCAGCCCAGGTGCCCCGGTCCCGCATTCAGGTACAGGCCGGGTACCGGCGAGGCGCCGAGAATGGGCGGGCCGTCCACGGTCATGGGACGCAGGCCGGCCCAGTAGGCGGGCTCGCAGCCGTCCGCGTGCTCGCCCAGGCTGGGGAACAGCCCGGCCGCCTGGCGCAGCACCGTGGCGGCGCGCCGGGTCTGCAGGCTGCTGTCATAGCCCGCGAACTCCGCCGTGCCGGCCAGGCGCACGCGGTCGCCGAGGACGGTGAGCACGACCTTGCGGGCGTCGTCGATGACCGGGATCGCCGGCGGGTTGCTCCAGCCCTGCAGGGGCAGGGTCACGGAATAGCCCTTGACCGGGTAGATGGGCAGGCGCACGCCCGCGCGGCCGGCCAGCCGGCGGGCGTCGTTGCCGGCGGCGAGCACGCAGGCGTCCGCCGGCAGCGGCCCGCTGGAGGTCTCCACGGCCTGGAAGCGTCCGCCGTCAAGGCGCAGCTGCTCCACCGCGGTGGCGTAGCGGAAGTCCACGCCCCGATCCGCGGCCAGCGCGGCCAGGCGCTCGGTGAACAGCCGGGCGTCGCCGCTCTCGTCGTCGGGGTAGTAGATGCCGCCGACCAGCTGGTGGCGGGCCTCCTCCAGCGCCGGCTCCAGGGCGACGGTCTGGCGCGGATCGAGCACCGAGTGGCGCACGCCCAGCGGCGCCATGAGGTGGGAGGCGTGCAGGGCCTTGTCCATGGCCTCGTGCTCATGGAAGACCTTGAGAATGCCGTTGCCGGCCTCGTCGTAGCGGATGCCGGTCTCCCGGCGCAGATCCCGCAGCAGGCCCAGGCTGTAGACGGCCAGCGAGGCGTTGACGGCGGTGTGCTGCTCGAAGCGCTTGCGCGTGCTGTTGCGCAGGAAACCGAGGCCCCAGCCGGCCAGGCGCGGGATCTGGCCGGGACGCAGCAGCAGCGGCGAGTCCTCGCGCCCGAGCCACCGCAGCAGCTGCCAGACCACCCCGGGCGCGTTCCACGGCTCCGCGTGGCTGGCATGGAGCATGCCGCCGTTGGCGAAGCTGGTCTCTTCCCCGGGCCGGGAGGCGCGCTCCACGACGGTGACGTCATGGCCGTCGCGGGCGAGATACCAGGCGGACGTTACCCCGAGCACCCCGGCGCCGATCACGATGATGCGCATAGATCCCCCGATCCCTAGTACCGCCGGTTGTTCTCCCAGTGCAGCGCCGTGCGCACGATGACGTCGAGATCATCGTAGGCGGGCTCCCAGCCCAGGCGCCGGCGGATGCGGTCGGCGTTGGCGACGAGCCGCGCCGGGTCGCCCGGTCGCCGGTCGCCGTGGGTGACGTTGAGCGGGGCCCCGTGGAGGCGCTCCACCGTGTCGAGGACTTCCAGCACGCTGTAGCCGTGGCCGTAGCCGCAGTTGAGCGTCAGCGACTCGCCGCCGCCGCGCAGGTGGTCCAGCGCCAGCACGTGGGCGTGGGCCAGGTCCTCCACGTGGATGTAGTCGCGGATGCAGGTCCCGTCCGGGGTGGGGTAGTCGGTGCCGAAGACCTGCATGCCCTCGCGCCTGCCGGCGGCGGCCTCTGCCGCAACCTTGATCAGCAGCGTCGCCCGGGGCGTGGACTGGCCGATGCGCCCGTCCAGGGATGAGCCGGCGACGTTGAAATAGCGCAGGCTGACGTGGCTGAGCTCTCCGGCGGTGGCCAGGTCCTGGAGCATCCACTCCGTGGCCAGCTTGGACCGTCCGTACGGGTTGATCGGGTCCAGCGGGCTGTCCTCGCCGGCCGCGTCCCCGTCCACCTCGCCGTAGACCGCGGCGGTGGACGAGAACACCACGCGCCGGACGCCCTCCGCCAGGCAGGCTTCGAGGAGCAGGCGGCTGTTGTTGGTGTTGTTGCGGTAGTACTTGAGCGGATCGGCCACGGACTCGGGCACCACCGTATGGGCGGCGAAGTGCATGACCGTATCCACGGCGTAGTCCCGCAGGATCCGGCGCACGAGCGCCTGGTCGCCGGTGTCGCCCTCGATGAGGTCGGCGCCCTCGGTCGCTTCCCGGAAGCCCGTGGACAGATTGTCCAGGATGACGACGCGTTCGCCGCGGGCGATGAGCTGGCGGGCGGCATGGCTGCCGATGTAGCCGGCGCCGCCGGTAACGAGGATTGCGGATTGGGCCACGTGTCGTCCTTCCCTGATTGCCTGGGAACGCCATTATGGGGTGCGCCCGCTGTGCACGGCAACGCGCCCCGCCGTCGCGGCGCTCAGGAGTCGGTGCGCGGCGCGGGCTCGATGGGCGTGGCGCCGACCTCCCGGTCGCAGCCGTGGGTGAGCTCCGTGAGCGCGGTCTCCAGCTCCCGGCGCTTCACCTCCAGGCCCTGATCGTCGGTATCCGCGGCGACTTCCATCGGCTCGCCCCAGGCGACGATCCCGCGGCTAAACGGGTGCGCCACCACGAAGCGGTCCCAGCTGCGCAATACCAGCCGCGAGGAGGTGGCGAAGGTCACCGGCACGATGACGGCGCCGCTGCGCCGCGCGGCGTGGACGACGCCGCCGCCGAGCCGCATGCGCGGCCCGCGGGGTCCGTCCGGCGTGACGCCCACCGCCTCGCCCCGCGCCAGGCACGCGAGGATCTGCTGGAAGGCCGATGCCCCGCCGCGACTGGAGGAGCCGCGGATGGTGTCCGTGCCCAGGTGCGAGAACACGCGTGCCAGCAGCTCGCCGTCGCGGTGGGTGGAGATGAGCACGTGGAACGGGTGCCCGCGGGCGACGGCCTGCCAGGCCCAGGGCAGCATCATGAGGCGCTGGTGCCAGAGGACGACGATCACCGGTCGCCCGGCGCGGACGTACGCGTGCGGGCCGTCGCCGCCGCGGACCTGCCAGCGCGTGGTCGCGCGCACCAGGCGGATGTACTGCGCCAGGAGCCAGGCGATGCAGGCCCGTGCCCTGGGGCCGCGGGTGATGTCCTTGTGCCAGCGCAATGGGTTCGGTCCTGTCCGTATATGGCCCGGGGCCGGAACCCGGAGCCTACCGAAGCCCCTGCCGCGGCGTCGAGCGGTTTGCCGGGGGCGGGGCTCCCGGCACGGTGCCGTCAGCGCACGATGGCAATGCCGGCGCGCAGGGTCGGGCCGGACTGCTGGTCGTAGCCCAGCAGGCTCTCGCCGTAGCCGTTGAAGTACTGGATGTAGAGGTAGGCGCCGGTGCGGGCGAAGATGCGCTCGCGCAGGGGGATGGAGAGGTCCACCTGGGTGGTGTGGTGGCCGCCCAGGCCGTACCGGTATCGCGTCTGGACCACCCAGCTGTCGTCGTTGCCGTAGCGCAGCAGCAGGTCGCCGTAGCCGCGATAGTCCTCGATATCCGTGTTATACCGTCCCTTGTCGAGGTAGGCATGGAACGTCGGTGCGAGGAGCAGCTCGCGGTCGAGCACGTCCAGCGACAGCCCCGGCTGGACGAAGGCCGTGTTGAGGCTCCGGGACTCGTCGCCGGCCTGCCCGTTGGATTCGTGTTCCACGCCGATGCGCAGGAAGCTGCCGCTGTTCGGACCGTGGAGCCTGCCGGTCTGCCAGAACACGCTGGGCCTGTAGCTGGAATCCTCGAACGGGGCCGACTCCTCGTCCCAGTTCCACAGCGAGGTCTGGGTATAGCCGAAGTGGATGTCCGCCAGCCAGGGCGCGTTACGCGCCAGTAACGACTTCCGGTCCAGGATGCGGTACTTGAAGCTGAGCTGGAAACGCGCCTTGGTGTCCTCGCCGGCGCCGCGCCCGACCACGAAGTACAGCGGCTCGTGCACGGTAAGCGCCGGCGCGTCGTCGCTCGCCATTTCCTGGCGTACGGAGTCCTCGCCCGGGCCGGGTTCGCCGTCGGCGTCCTGCCCGGTCGCAGGCGATACGCCGGCGGCAGAGCATGCCAGCCAGAAGGCGGCCAGGGCGAGATACCTGGTTGCGGTGCGTGGGCGTTGTCTGTCGGGGCGCATGAGATCTTCCTTGCATCACGGGCGGCGCAACGGCATCATACCGACTGACTAGTCCGTCCACAAAGCGAAATCATGACTGACGAACCGACCGGGCCGGTGCGCAAGCGGGTGCGCAAACCGGCGGAGCAGCGTCGCGAGGAAATCCTCGACGCCGCCGTTGCCGTGTTTGCGGATCAGGGCTATCGCGCGGCGGATTGCCAGGATATAGCCGATCGCGCCGAGGTGGGCAAGGGGACGGTCTACCGCTACTTCGAGACCAAGGAAGTGCTGTTCCTGTCGACCCTGACGCACGTGATGGAGCAGCTCAAGAGCGAGGCCGAAGCCGCGGTGACGGTATCCGGGGACCCGCTGGAGAAGATCCGGGCCGGTGTCCGCGCGTACCTCGCTTTCTTCGACAGCCAGCCGGAGGTGGTCGAGCTGGTCATTCAGGAGCGGGCCGAGTTCCGCGAGCGCGGCAGCCCCCTGTACTTCGTCTATGCCGACAACGAGCGCGGCGGCTGGCTGGCCCTGGTCCAGGAGCTGGCGGATCAGGGGCGGCTGCGGGTCGGCAATGCCGATGCCGCCCTGCGGATGCTGGAGGATCTGCTGTTCGGCACGGTGGTGAGCAGCCGCCTGTCCATGGACCGGCGCGGTCTCCGGGAGCGGGCGAGCGAGATCCTGGACATCTTCGAGTACGGGGTACTGGCCCGTTAATGAACAATTCCCGCGGCTGCGAGTCGATACCGCAGTCCCCTGAACGACCACGCCGAGAGTGAACCAAGCCAGGAGCAAAGAGAGAATGTTCGAATCCCAGGGACGAGCCCGACGACGCGCGGCCCGCGGAGCCGTGCTGGTGGTGGTCGCCGCGGCGCTCGCCGCGTGCGGCTCGGAGCAGGGCAGCGGCGGCCAGGGCGGTCCGGCGGGCCCGGGCGGCGGCGGACCTGCGCCGGTGACGGTGATCACCGCCGAGGCCGGTTCCGTGGACGTGGAGCAGCAGTATGCCGGGCGCGTGCGCGGCTCCCGCGAGGTGGAGGTCCGCAATCGCGTGGAAGGGGTCCTGGAGGAACGCCTCTACCGCGAGGGCCAGATCGTTGAGCAGGGCGAGGCCATGTTCCGCATCGATTCCGAGCCGTTCGAGGTGGCGGTCCGGGCGGCCGAAGCCGAGCTCGCCACGGTCCAGGCCGACCTCGCCCAGGCGCGGCGGGAGTGGGAGCGAACCTCGCGGCTGTACGAGCGCAACGCCGTCAGCGAGCGCGAGCGCGACCAGGCCCGGTCGGCGCTGGAGCTGGCCCGGGCGCAGGTGGCGGTGGCCGAGGCCCGGGTGGAGCAGGCCCAGCTCGACCTGGACTACACCGAGGTGAAGGCGCCCGTGTCCGGCGTGACCAGCCTCGAGGCGCGC
The DNA here is from genome assembly GCF_030409225.1 of Aquisalimonas lutea. Taxonomy (GTDB): domain Bacteria; phylum Pseudomonadota; class Gammaproteobacteria; order Nitrococcales; family Aquisalimonadaceae; genus Aquisalimonas; species Aquisalimonas lutea. The sequence continues at coordinate 6,079 of NZ_JAUFPK010000001.1, read as the reverse complement.
CCGGAGGGCAGCCTGCTGGAGCAGGGAGCGCTGCTGTCCACCATCGTCCAGCAGGACCCGGTACACGTGCGCTTCGCCCTGCCCGAGAGCGATGCCGCCATCCAGCGGACCGCCCGCGAGGCCATGCGCGACGGCGGTGACGGCGACCACAAGCGGGAAGCGCGCGTCATCCTGCCGGACGGCAGCGAGTACGAGCGCACCGGCGTGATCGACTTCACTGCTTCCACCATCGACAGCAGCACCGGCACCGTGCTGGCGCGGGCCGTGTTCGACAACCCGGACGATGTCCTCATCCCGGGCCAGTTCGTACGGGTGCGCGTGCTTCTGCGAACGCTGGACGACGTCATCGTCGTGCCGGAGAAGGCCGTCGGCTCGGGGCCCGAGGGGCCGCAGGTATACCTGGTGGGCGACGACAGTACCGCGCGGTCACGGCCCGTGGAGCTGGGCCCGGTCACGCCGGAGGGGCAGGTGATTCTCGACGGGCTGGAGCCCGGTGACCGGGTCGTGGTCAACGGCCTGGCCGGGCTCCGGGACGGCGCCGAGGTCGACGCCGATCGGGCGGACGACGGAGGGGGCGAGTAATGCTGCGCTTCTTCATCGACCGGCCGATCTTCGCCTCGGTGATGTCGATCATCATCGTCATTGCCGGCGGTTCAGCGCTCTATACCCTTCCCGTCGAGCAGTACCCGGACGTGGTGCCGCCGCAGGTGGTCGTGGAGGCCGCCTACCCGGGCGCCAGCGCCGAGGTGATCTCGGAGACGGTGGCCGCGCCCCTGGAGCAGGAGATCAACGGCGTCGACGACATGATCTACATGGAGTCGAGCAGCACCGACGCCGGCTCGGTAAGCATCACCGTATCCTTCGACGTCGGCACCGATCCGGATCAGGCCACCATCAACGTCAACAACCGGGTCCAGCGCGCGCTCTCGCGCCTGCCGCAGCAGGTGCGCGACCAGGGCGTGCAGGTGGAGGCGCGCTCCACCTCCATCCTGCAGGTCGTGACCATGCGCTCCGCCGACGGTGCCATGACCCCGGTGGAGATCAGCAACTACGCGCTGCTCAACGTTCTCGACGAGCTGGTACGTCTCCCGGGCGTCGGCGATGCCTCGCTGTTCGGGGCGCAGGACTACTCCATGCGCGTGTGGCTGCGGCCGGACAAGATGGCGGAGTTCGGGCTGACGCCCAGCGATGTGGCGGCCGCGTTGCGCGAGCAGAACGCGCAGTTCGCCGCCGGCCGCATCGGCGGGGAGCCGTCGCCCGAGGACCAGGCGTTCACCTACACCGTGTCCGCGCCGGGGCGGCTGGATTCGCCGCAGGAGTTCGAGGAGATCATCCTGCGCAGCAGCAGCGAGGGCAGCAGCCTGCGGCTGGGTGATGTCGCCCGCGTCGAGCTCGGCGCCCAGCGCTATGACTTCTCCGCCGTGCACAACGGCCAGCCGGCGGTGCCCATCGGCATCTACCTCCAGCCCGGTGCCAACGCCGTGGAGACGGCGGCCACGGTGCGCGAGACCCTGGCGGAGATCGAGCAGCGGTTTCCGGCGGATCTGGAATACCGGATCCCCTACGACACCACCGAGTTCATCGACGCCTCCATCCAGGAGGTGCTGATCACCCTGGCCATCGCCCTGGTCCTGGTGGTGCTGGTCACGTTCGTGTTTCTCCAGCACCTGCGCAGTACGCTCATCCCGGTAGTGGCGATCCCGGTGTCGCTCATCGGCACCTTCGCCGGGATGCAGCTGTTCGGCTTTTCGGTGAACCTGCTGACGCTGTTCGGGCTGATCCTGGCCATCGGCGTGGTGGTGGACAACGCCATCATCGTCATGGAGAACGTCGAGCGGCTCATGCACGAGCACGGCATGTCCGCCTACGACGCCTCGGTGGAGACCGTCAAGCAGGTGTCCGGGGCCGTGGTGGCGTCGACTCTCGTTCTCGTGGCCGTGTTCGCGCCGGTGGCCTTCCTGGGCGGCCTGACCGGGGAGCTCTACCGGCAGTTCGCCATTACCATCGCGGTGTCCGTGGTGATCTCCGGGGTGGTGGCGCTGACGCTGACGCCGGCCATGTGCGCCCTGCTGCTGGACCGCACGCCGACGACGACGCCGGCGCCCCTGCGCTGGTTCAACCGCGGCTTCGACGCGGTGACCAACGGCTTCGTCGCCATGGTCAACTTCATCCTGCGCCACGCGGTTCTCGGCGTCGTGCTGTTCGCCGTGGTCATCGGCGGCTCGCTCTTTCTGCTGGACCGCATGGCGTCCGGCCTGGTGCCCCAGGAAGACCAGGGCTTCGTCCTGGTCTCGCCCAGCCTGCCGCCGGCCGCTTCCCTGGGGCGCACGGAGGACGCGCGCGACGCCCTGGTCGGGCGGCTGACGTCCATGGATGCGGTGGAGGACGTGGTGAGCTTCGCCGGCTACGACATCATTGCCGGCGCCCTGCGGACCAATGCGGCCACCGCCTTCGTGAGCCTGGAGGACTGGGACGAGCGCACGGCTCCCGGCCAGGATGCCCAGAGCATGGCCGGTCGCATCATGGGAATCGGCGCGGAGATGGAGGAGGCCAGCGTCATGGCGTTCGTGCCGCCGCCCATCCAGGGCCTGTCGCTGACGGGCGGAGTGACCGGCTATGTCCAGGTGCGCGGCGGTGCCGATGCCGAGGAGGTGCGCGAGATCGCCGGCGAGCTGCAGGCGGCGGCGTCGGAGCGTCCCGAGCTCGCGCGCGTGAACGTGACGCTGGATACCGGTATCCCGCGCTACGATGCGGAGATCGACCGGGAGAAGGCCAAGGCCCAGGGCGTGCGCGTGGACGAAGTCTTCGCGGCCATGCAGAGCACCTTCGGCTCCCTGTACGTCAACGACTTCACCATGGCCGGGCGCAACTGGCAGGTCAATCTGCAGTCGGAAGGCGCGTTCCGCAGCCATCCCAACGATCTCCGGCGGGTGTTCGTGCGTTCCGACTCCGGCGACATGATCCCCGTGAGCTCGCTGGTGACCCTGGAGCGCACCCAGGGGGCGGACGTCTTCAACCGCTTCAATGTCTACCCGGCCGCGAAGATCATGGCCGATCCCGCGCCCGGGTACACCACGGGTGATGTCCTGGGGGTGATGCAGGAGCTCGGCGACCGGGTCCTCGATCGCGACGCGCAGCTGGGCTGGATCGGCGAGGCCTACCAGCTGGTGGATGCCGGTGCCACGGGCGGGCTGGCGTTCGGCCTCGGCATGATCATGGTGTTCCTGATCCTGGCGGCACAGTACGAGCGGCTGACGCTGCCCCTGGCCGTGGCGACGGCGGTGCCCTTCGCGCTGCTGGGTGCGGCGGTGGCGTCGTGGCTGCGCGGCTTCCCCAACGATATCTATTTCCAGGTCGGGCTGCTGGTGCTCATCGGCCTGGCGGCGAAGAACGCCATTCTCATCGTCGAGTTCGCGGCGCAGAACCGGGACGCCGGCATGAGCCCCACGGACGCCGCCAGCGCGGCGGCGCGGCAGCGCTTCCGCGCCATCATGATGACGGCGCTGACGTTCATCATCGGCTCCCTGCCGCTGGTGTTCGCCTCGGGCGCCGGCGCGGCCAGCCGGCAGGAGATCGGCACCGTGGTGGTCGGCGGCATGATCGCCGCCAGCTCCCTGGCGCTGGTCTTCGTGCCGCTGTTCTATCGCCTGCTGGAAGACATGGCGGCGCGCCGCGAGCAGCGCCGCAAGGGGGGACGTAGCGATGCGTAAACTGTTGGCCGCCGTTGCCGGCGCCCTGCTCCTGGCCGGGTGTGCCGTCGGTCCCGACTACGAGCAGCCGGCGCTGGACCTTCCCGCGGAGTGGCCCGAGCACGTGCTGCTCTCGGACGAGGACCGCGCGGCCTGGCAGCAATGGTGGACCCGCTTCGACGACCCGGTTCTGGACCGCCTGGTCGCCCGGGCGCTGGATGACAACCTGGACATCCGGCTGGAGGCCCAGCGGATTCTCGAGGCCCGGGCGCAGCTCGGGCTGGCGGATGCCAACCAGTACCCGACGGTCGAGGGCCAGGCGCAAGCCGCACGGGAGAACCAGCCGCGCACCACGGCTGCTGTGCCCGGCGCGGCGGGTCCGGGGAACCTCTTCTCGGTGACCGGCACGCTGGCCTACGAGGTGGATCTCTGGGGGCGTCTGGCGCGCCAGGAGGAGGCGGCCGGCGCCCGGCTGCGGGAGTCGGTGTTCAGCCGCGACGCCGTGCGCCTCAACGTGGTCGCCGACGTGGTGGCCACCTACTTCGACCTGCGTGCGGCACAGCGGCAGCTGACCATCACCGAGCGCACCCTGGAGTCGCGCGAGCGGACCTACGATCTCGAGAAGGCGCGCTACGAGGCCGGCGAGACGGACGCCCTGGCGCTGCGCCAGGCGGAGTCGGAGCTGGAGACGACACGGGCCCGGATCCCGCCCCTGCGCGAGCGGGTGCGGACCCTGGAGAGTGCCCTGGCGGTGCTGGTGGGCATGTCGCCGGCCGAGCTTCTCGAGCAGCTCGACTTCGCCGAGGGCTCCCTGGTGGACGTGCGGCTGCCGGAGGACGTGCCGTCGGTGCTGCCCTCGGAGCTCCTGCAGCGCCGCCCCGATATCCGGGCCGCCGAAGCAGCGCTGATCGCGGCCAATGCCGAGATCGGCGTAGCCGAGGCGAGCCGGCTCCCGAGCCTGAATCTCACGGCGTTTCTCGGCTCCACGGCCACGGCGACGGACGATCTGTTCACCGCCCCCGCGGAGACCTGGGGGGTCGGGGCGTCCCTGCTCGGGCCCATCCTCGACTTCGGCCGCAACGCTGCGCGCGTGGATACGGCGCAGGCGCGCCGGGCACAGGCCGAGACCCAGTACCGGATGACCGTCACCAACGCCTTCCGGGAGGTGCGGGACGCGCTCGTTCTCTACGAGACCACCCAGGAGCGGGTCGAGGCCGTGGAACGCCAGGTGGCAGCCATCGAGGAGACGCGGCGCATCGCCCAGGTTCGCTACGACGAGGGGCTGACAAGCTTTATCGAGCTGCTGGATGCCCAGCGCGCGCTGCTGGACGCGGAGCTGGCCCTGGCCGAAGCGAAGCGGGACCGCCTGAGCGCGACGGCCACCCTGTTCAAGGCCATGGGAGGCGGCTGGAGCGAGGCCGAGCGGCAGTCCGCGGCCGAAGGGCAACGGTGACGCAGGGCGGCGATGGGCGCGTGAACGGGACAGTTGACAGCGACACGCCATCTGGCGCAGAGTATCGCGCTCTAAAACGGAGGGGTTCCCGAGCGGCCAAAGGGGGCAGACTGTAAATCTGCTGGCACAGCCTTCGGAGGTTCGAATCCTCCCCCCTCCACCGAACACTGACAGTGCACGGCGCCGGGACGTCGGCACGGAACGGAACGAAGCCTCCCAGGGGGGAGGATTCGAACCGAACAGAGGTTCGAGCGGCTCGCGTAGCGAGCCACAGCGTTGCCGCGCAGCGGCAACGGCCCGGAGGGCGGAGCGCCGCAGGCGCGGAGTAATCCTCCCCCCCTCCACCGAACACTGACAGTGCACGGCGCCGGGACGTCGGCACGGAGCGGAACGAAGCCTCCCAGGGGGAGGATTCGAACCGAACAGAGGTTCGAGCGGCTCGCGAAGTGGCCGGCCGCTGAAAGTGCGAGGCGCCGGAGCGCCGGCACGCGATTTTAGGAGCAGTGTTGTCGCCCTCGGGCGGCAAACGGGGCGCCTGCCTTCGGTCGGCGCCTATTGCTCGTCTGAACGGGTTGGCCGGAGGCAGCGATGCGCGCCCCGGGTCCGATTCCCGCGGGTGTAGTTCAACGGTAGAACCTCAGCCTTCCAAGCTGATGATGTGGGTTCGATTCCCATCACCCGCTCCAGACCGAAGGCCGGAGGTGGCCCGAAAGAGGTTGGCAGCGCCCATATAGCTCAGAGGTAGAGCACTCCCTTGGTAAGGGAGAGGTCGGCGGTTCAAATCCGCCTATGGGCTCCATTTCTGTTGCGTGTCCGTACGATGAACCGTGGCTGCGGTTCCGAGCGTGAAAAAGGAAAGGCCGGGAGAACTCCATGTCCAAGAGCAAGTTTGAGCGTAAGAAGCCGCACTGCAATGTCGGTACGATTGGTCATGTGG